>NZ_WSEM01000009.1:0-155929 GCF_009757995.1 Paenibacillus anseongensis | reverse complement strand
TCAAAATTAACCTACGTATACGCAAAGTGGCAGTCGGTTTCGTTCATTTTAACTATTCTAACAAATTAAGCCCGTTTTCGCGTTCAAGCGGAACTGCAGGGCCTTATTTGACCGCCTAATCCCGATTTCTTTAAGAAAACGACAAATAGAGGACGTCAGTTCCCCTCCACATGAAGAGGAGCCTATTTCGATGAAATAGCGACCTGTAGTTCCCCTCAGGGAGGAATCGCTGGAGCGATTAACAACGACTGTGACAACTATGTTGTATTTTGCGCAACCATTTGGCCGTAAAGGGGCCCCACTTCGCTTCTATATTGCACTCAATACAACAATTGTTGCATTTAAACCGCTTACAATTCACCTTTTGCAACAAATGGTTGTATGTTGTGCAAGGAAAGACCGCAATCGCAGTCTGACCACACCATTACGTTGTATGTCATGCAACGTAGCCCTTCAACTTTGCTGCACAGCCGTCTTTACAACGAAAAATATTTGTTTGAGTAGATTCGATACCATACTTTTAAAAAAAGCCCCTGCCAGGGGCTTTTTCTATAAATATACGTGTAACTTCCAGTAGATATAGAAACTAAGATTTAATCGAGCCAACCATCATCCCTTTAATAAAGTGCTTTTGAAGGAATGGATACACCAGCATAATCGGAATCGTCGCTATGACGATCACCGCCATTTTCAGCCCTTCCGGTGAAATGGATAACAGCAATTCCGATGAGACGTCGGCTGACCCCATGTTATCGGTGATAACAATTTCACGGAGCCGTACCTGCAATGGAATCAGGGATCTGCTGGTAATGTAGTAAATCGCTTGAGAATACATATTCCAGTTCCCGACGGCGTACATGATGCCCATCGTCGCCATGACCGGCTTCGACAACGGGAGAACGACGCTCCAGATCATGCGGAACTCGCCGCAGCCGTCCATTTTAGCAGAATCAAACATCTCCACAGGAAGAGTCATAAAGAATGACCGCATGACGAACAAGTTATAGGCACTAATTGCGCCTGGAATGATCAAGACCCACAGCGTGTCGAGCATATGCAGATTTTTTAGCAGCAGATAATTAGGAATTAGCGGCGCATGGAAAATCATCGTGAACAGCACCAGTAACAGCGCTGGTTTTCTGTAAATATATTCAGCTCGGGACAAAGGATAGGCCAAGCTTGCCGTTGCCATTAGATTAATCAATGTGCCGAAAACCGTAATGATGACACTATTTCGGAATGAGATCCAGATCGATGGGTCCTTCAGAATCATGTGATAATTTTCGAGTGTAAAACCTACAGGCCAGAATCCTACGTTTCCACTGTTAATCGCAACCGCATTGCTGAATGACTGTGAAATAACATTCAAGATCGGAAGAAACATCGTAAGGCCGATGACAAGCAGAAAAATCATATTAAATAGCTGAAATGCACGCTGTCCTTTTGTTAAAATCACGTTCCCTATTCCTCCTTATGACTGAACGCATGTTAGTACAAGCCGTTTCCAGTCGTTCTTTTACTCAGGGTGTTGCCAAGCATAATAAGCAATAAACCAATGACTGATTTGAAGAGTCCGATTGCCGTTGTATAGCTGTATTGACGGTCTATAAGACCGGCGCGGTAAACGTAAGTATCCAGGATTTGACCATTCTCACTGTTTAGCGAGTTCAAGAAGACATAGACTCTTTCAAACCCGAAATCCAGAAAGCTTCCGATATGCAATAAGAACAAAATTGTAATAGTAGGCAAAATGGAAGGAACCGTAATCGACATCACCTGGCGGAACTTGCCTGCCCCATCGATTTCAGCCGCTTCATAGAGGTCCGGGTTAATGCCCGCGATTGCAGCCAAATAGATGATCGTGCCCCATCCGCTATCTTTCCATATCCCTGAGGTAATCAGAATCGAACGAATATAGCTGTTTTCACCAAGAAAATAAATAGGCTCAATATGGAACAATCCTAAGACGTGATTGATAATGCCTGTCGACGGCGACAAAATGCCAATCACAATCCCGCCAACAATGACCCAGGATAGAAAATGCGGCATGTAGATGACCGTCTGCAGCAATCTTTTATACCCATTGAACCGGATTTCATTTAACAGCAGCGCGAGTATAATTGGTATGGGAAACGCAAAAAGCAAATCGTACATGCCGATCAATAGTGTGTTTTTTAAAATGGTAAGGAATTCATCATAAGCGAACATCCGTTTAAAGTGTTCCAAACCAACCCATGGACTGCCGGCTATCCCTTTAAAAATGTTGTAGTTTTGAAACGCAATGGTCGAACCGAGCAAGGGAATATATTTAAAAATGACAAAATAAATAAGTCCCGGAATTGAAATGACATATAAAGGCCAATGTTTCATGACAAAAGCTCTTTTCGCTTTTCTCGATGCAAAGGTATATACAGTCTGTCCTGCCGAATCTGTCTTTGAAGCCATGGTCGTCTTTCCTTTCTGTCCATCTGAATGTTTGATGGTCTCATCATACTATGGTCCCCAGAGTCAAACCATGGAGAAACTTCGTTTCTAGGTGTGTTTTTCAACAATCTGAACACAAAAAAAACCTTGCCGCAGGCAAGGTCCATACAAGATATTCCAGTTCTACGTATAGCGTTATTTCAACCATTTTTGCCCCGAGCTGAAGCAGGCATGACCATGATAAGTTTGGTCCCCTTCTCCACTTCGCTCTCGATCTGCAAGCCATACTGCTCGCCGTAGACCATCTGAATACGCCGGTGGACGTTAATGATTCCGATACCGCCGATCCCTTTTGAAGAACCATTCTCCTTATCCGCAAGCTGGTTTGTGTGCAGTTTCTCGCGTAACTCGTCCAGCCTGGCCTCGCTGATACCAAGACCATTATCTTCAACGCTCACCCAGAACTTATCCTCATCCTCACCGGCATCGATGCGAATATAATGATAGTCCTCGACACCGTCTGCAAAAGCATGCTGAAAAGCATTTTCAATCAACGGCTGCAGGGTTAAACGAACCATGCTATTCAATAAATAATCTGGATGAATGCTTACATCTACTTCGAATTCCCGTCCGATGCGATGCTTCAGAACGACAAGATAGAACATGACATGTTTTAACTCATTGGAAACGGTTATCTCTTCCAGATTGGTTTGCACGGAATAACGCAGCATATACGCAAGCGCTTTGACGATTTCATAGATTTCCTTCGAATCTCTTATGACCGCATAGCAAACAATCGTTTCTAGTGTGTTATATAAAAAATGAGGATTAATCTGCAGCTGCAAAGATTGCAGCTCTGCCTTCTGGCGTTCCATCTGGCTCTTCTGATCGCTGAGTTCGGCCTGGTATACCTTATCTACCAGCTCTGAAAGGCGCGTCACCATCAAGTTGTATCGGCTCATCAGCTCCGCAATCTCATCCCGATGCTCCGGAAGCGGAATTTGGACCCAGTTCCCCTGCTCGGTTTGACGCATGGCACTTCTCAAGATGCGAATCGGCCCTGTGATCGATCTTCCGAAGCGGAAGGCGATCCATAGCGCGATGCCCAGCGTAAAACAGCCGACAACGATCGTCGTTGTCCGAATCGTATCACTCGGTTTGCGCAGCTCATTCACCGACATTGCAACGACCAGGCGCCAATCGCCGTAGGTGGACCGGCGGCTCATGAACATCTGCGGCTTATCGTCAATTGTCGCCATGAAAGCGTGAGGACCGGCCTCTAGCACCTGACTCCGTATAGCTTCGGGCAGCTCCGTGGCTGTCTTGTCCGTATCCGGCTGATACACATACTTGCCATTATCATCGGTAATAAAAAAGTAGCCGTCTTCCCCCAAATCTATGCCTTTCCACAATTCTGAAAGCTCAGCCGCCCGTAGCTCCACAACAAGAATCCCTTTGGGTTCCGTTGAGGATAGTCCACGAATCTGTCGGACCAGCGTTATATTTTGTTGTCCTGACAGAATACTGTGATTCAATATACTCAAGCTGCCATCCGGTTTCGTATTACTTTTGAAAAATTCCAGCTGTTGCTGAGCTTCTTCCTTATTGAAAGATCCCCCAACGGAATCATTATAGAAATACATCGCATTTTGATTAAAGCTAATCATATAAATATTGGAAATTTCTGGATTACGCGCAAATGCCGGCTCAATGATAAGTTCCTTAATAAACTTTCTCGCCTCATAATAGGGATAGCCTGTTTCCCCCTCTGGCAGGTCAACGAACCGTTTGACATCGTTGCTGCTCAATAACGAAACCATGGACCGCTCATAACTTCGAATATACAGGTCCGTATGGTGCGCTGCGTTCCCTACCACCTGCGTTAACTGCTTCTCCACAATTTGATCAAGCTCATTGGAAGAACTCCAGTATGAAAACACGCCGACACTCGTCAAAGAAATCATAATGACAACGAAATAGGATAAAAATAGCTTCGGATATAAATTGAATTTTTTCATTTCATCCCCAACGATTCCCGATAATCCGAGGGAGAAATACCAAAGACTTTCTTAAATGTTTTTGTAAAATGGGGGTAATCATCGTAGCCTACTTCTGCCGCTATATCCACTGTTCGTTTATGAGGAATTGCCAGCAGCTCACGAGCTTTCTCCATTCTTTTATTAATCCGGTAGCTGACGAAGGTTTCATTGCTCATTTTTTTGAACAAGGTGCTGAAATAGTTCGGGGTAATCCCGACCATATCGGCAACTTCTTTTAATGAAATATCCACTGACAAATGATTATCTATATAGGTTTTGGCTTCCTCCATAGGGTCCTTGAAATTGCCTCGGCGGACAACCAAAATATCCATCATAACAGTTTGCAGTCGTTCCTCAAATTCTTTAAATAGCTCCGCCTTGGAAGTTGAGCGGAAATCTTCGGTTAAATCCGCGCTGATCACACGATTTTTCTCTTGAAATTGCTTGTGCAGCAGCACGACCGCATCCAGGAGCTGACCTTTCAACTGAGCCGCAGATAAGTGGGAGCAATCTTCTTTCAACTCCTCCATAATCTTCTGCAATTCTTCTTCCTGCAGCAGCCAAATGCTGTTTTCTATTCGTTCAACCCATTCCACATAGCGGGACACAGGGATATACCCTTGTGATTGCGATTTCATAATGATGTCAAAGACATCATGCAGATCCGGCGGTGTAACCGGCTTCAGCAAATAGTGCTTGACCCCGTAAGACAGACACTTTTGCGCATAGTCAAAATCACTGTAGCCCGAAACAACGACCATCATAATATGCGGATATTTCTCGTATACGTTGCGGCAAAGCTCTAAGCCATCCATTTTGGGCATTCGAATATCCGTTAGAAGCAGGTCCGGTTCGAACCGAGTCATTTGCTCCAGAGCATCAAGTCCATTCACCGCGGTTTCAATTTGTTGAAACTTGTGGGTATAGCTCTGGGCCATCATCATTAAGCCGCTGCGAATTACCGGTTCATCATCTACAATTAACAATCTCATGTTGTTAACGCCTCCACTTCTAACGTTTATCGAAAAATGCGCCTAAGAAAAAAGAGACTTGTCCACCCATTGCGGGGACAAATCCTTTTTTCCTGTGAACTGAACTTAGTTTTTATTGTTGGAAACGATAGCCCCATTGCCACTCTTATAACGCTCAGTCGCTTCTTTCAGGATATCGTTGCCGCCTTTTGTTTTGTACTCCTCAATCACTTTCGGCCAATCGGAGATCGGTTCCTTGCCGTAAATCATCTTAATCATATGGTCAATAATTAATTTAGGTCCTACATCATCGCCTGCTGGCGCTACATCCGGATATTTCGAGAACGATTCAAGCTGCGGTACGAACCGGATAGAACCCAAACCTTCTTTGGAAACAATCGTATCCAAGTACTTGATCATGTCGCGTCCGTCCGCAGACATTTCTTCCTTGGCTTTATTGTACACTACATCGTGTACAAACCAGAACATACCGCGGAATTGATCTTCCTCAATCGCAGAGGTTTCTGTTGGAGGCGTAAATTTAATGGCGCCATTCTCTGTTGTATAATTTTCACCTTCAATACCGAAGGAGAAATATTTCTCAGCTTCCGGAGTCAGCATCCATTCCAGGAACTGAATAATCCGAATCGCTTTTTCCTTCGACACTTTATTATTAATGTAATAAGAAGTATTAATGCTGGAGTAGAGCAAATGCCCGCCGAAGTTTTCCGGTCCGCGAGGGGAGGAGATAATCTCAATTTTCCCATCAGGCACAAGGTTCTTCAGTTTGTTACGGTAACCGGACAAGCTTTGGGCATTCGCTGACCACATGCCTACCTTACCAGCTTCGATATTCTTATTATAGTCGGTTGAGCTGATGGATGCGAAATCTTTTGGAATTAAGCCTTCATCAAACATAGTCTTAAAAGTTTGAAGCGCTTTGGTCATGTTTTCCACATCGAAAAACTTCGGTACAACTTGATCTCCCTTGACTTCAAATTGAGCAGGCAGCACGTCGAAGGCTCCTAGAATCGTATCTGCGTATTTGAAGTTTTCACGCATTTGGTACGGGTTCTCTATCCCATTGGCCTTCAGCGCTCTCATCACGGTCATGAACTCATCCACGGTTTTCGGTGCAGGCAGTCCTGTTTTTGCAAGCAGATCCGCTCTAATGAAAGTCGCACGGCGGGAAGGATTGGAAAGCCACGAAGGAATACCGTAGATTTTACCGTTAAAACTGGTCTCTTGCCATGCTTCCTTTGGCACCGCTTTCATGATGTTTGGAGCATACTGCTTCAACAAATCGTCCAAAGGCATGAAGACCCCGGCTTCAACAGATCCCGACATCCCTTTGGTCGTAGCTCCCCCAACATTTTGGACAAGATCCGGAATATCGTTGGAAGCAAACATCAGGGACATTTTTTGGTCAAAATCCTTGAGAGGAATCATGCGAAGGTCCAGATCTACATTCGTAAGTTCCTCCAGTTTTTTCACCCATTTTTCCTTATTCACATCTGCACTTTGCTCCGCATATTTGTAACCGCTTGTCGTCATGGACATGGAGAACTTTTGAACTTCATCTTTTTTGGCTGTTTCGCCAGACTTTGGATTTGTTGCTCCGCCGCCGCAGCCCGAAAGCGCGCCAGCTGTCAAAATCATGGTTAATGCGATAACCATCCCTTTTTTCATTCGTTTCTGCCCCATTCTCTTATCGTAATTATCCAACGGAATTGGATATCTCCATCTTACCCTTCCTTGGATTGATGAGGAATGTGTTTTTTAACAATGGTGTTGTGTTTGTGTTAACACTTATTGTGCAATCACACTATAAACGCTGCCCTGCTGCACCTTGAAGCTCGTTGTCTGTTCCCCATTGGAACGGGCGATTTCCTGATCGTTCAAGACAACGACGACAGGCGATGAGGTGCGAATTATACAATGACCATCCGTCGATGCCTGAATCGTCGCTTCGCTTAATTGCCCTTTTTCCCAAGCTAAATCTACGACATACCCGCCTTGTGCTCTCAAACCTTTGATCGAACCCGATGCCCAATCGCCAGGAAGAGCCGGCAGCAGATTGAGCTCACCCATATGACTCTGAAGCAGCATCTCGGCGATACCTGCGGTTGCTCCGAAATTCCCGTCAATCTGGAATGGCGGATGTGCGTCAAATAAATTCGGATACGTAGACTTCTCAAACAGATTCAACACATAAGCAAGCGCAGAGTCACCATCTCCGAGCCGTGCGAACATGTTAATGATCCAAGCGCAGCTCCATCCCGTATGGCCGCCGCCGTTGGCCAGCCTGCTTTGCAGCGTCAACTTTGCGGCTTCGGCCAGATCTGGCGTTGTATGAATGTCAATCTGTTTGCCAGGATGAAGCGCGAATAGATGAGATATGTGCCGATGACCAGGCTCAGCTTCCACGTATTCCTCCATCCATTCCATTAACTGGCCATTCGCTCCGATTTGCGGCTGCGGAAGTTTTCCCATCCGTTCTGACAGTTCATTACGGAAGACTTCATCGCATTGCAAGAGATGACTACTTTTGATGCAAGCTTCGAAGAGGGCATGCACGATCTGCGAGTCCATCGAAGGTCCCATGCATAGCGTACCTCGGAGCCCATTTGGCAAAATGAAACTATTTTCCGGAGAAATAGAAGGACCTGTCACCCACGTTCCATCTGGGGCTTCCGTTAAATAATCCATGAAAAATTCCGCAGCCTCTTTCAACACAGGATAAGCCCGCTCACGCAAGAATTCCGTATTCCCTGTGTAAGCATAGTGCTCCCACAGATGGAGGCTGAGCCACGCTGCACCCATCGGCCAAAGGACACTTGTTGCGAGGATGCCCTCAGGACGAGTTTCAGCCCATATATTCGTATTGTGATGGGCGACGAAACCTCTGCAGCCGTAAAGCGTCTTCGCCGTTATTCTCCCTTTGACACGCATTCTTTCAACCATATCAAACAGCGGTTCATGGCATTCCGATAACCCGCAAACCTCAACCGGCCAATAATTCATTTGAGTATTAATATTGATCGTATATTTCGACTCCCACGGAGGCGTGAAGCTATCATTCCAAATCCCTTGCAGGTTGGATGGCAGACTTCCAGGACGGGAACTCGCAATGGTCAAATAGCGGCCATACTGAAAGTATAACTCGGCAAGCCGCTTTCTATGCTTCGGATTCCCCTCCACTACAGCTTTCATGAGTTCGTCCGTTGCCAATGGCTGCTCCTCATCCGAGGCTGACAAGCTAAATTGAACACGGTTAAACAACGTTTGGTAATCATCGATGTGTCTTTGTTTTAGCTGCGAATATGTGTAAGCTCCTGCTTTCTCCAGCTGCTGCAAGCAGGCCGTCTCGGGATCAGCCTCTCGGAAGGTACTGCCCGCTGCAAACAAAAGCGTTACTTCCGAAGCGCCCTCCACGGAAATAAAATCACCAAACGTCTGTATCACGCCGTCTGGAGATTTTGCTTTGAGCACTCCGCTAAACTCCACACCGTCTCTGCCGCATTCCCCGTTCATGACAATGCTGTCCGAGGTCCGTGCATAACTATCTCCCTCATAAGGACGTCGATTTAAATTCACACAGAAGGTTAGACCGCCAGGCTTGCTGCAAGTCAAATGAATCACCATCACCTGATCCGGATAGCTTGTAAATATTTCTCTGTTATAAGTTGTTTCGCCAACATGAAAGGCTACCCGAGTTATCCCTGTCTGCAAGTCCAATTCACGCAGATAAGCATGGACATCCCCTTGCAAATCCGTGAAAAACAACTTCATCTCTCCAAGAGGCTGATACGGATTATAATATTTGGGCGTAGAAAACATAGACATCCTGGTCAGATAGGTTGCCTTCTCCACATCCCCGTCAAACAACAGTTTGCGAATATGTGGGAGCTGCTGCAGCGCATCGATATTTTCTCCCTCTTTTGGTCCGCCGTACCAGATGGAGTCTTCATTTAGCTGAATTTTTTCCTCCTTGACCTGGCCAAAAACCATTCCACCCAAGCGGCCGTTCCCGATCGGCAATGCTTCCGTCCATTGTTTTGCAGGCTCCCGGTACCATAATTTGAGCTCCTTATTTTCCCCAGCTTTGTGAGTTTTCATAATGACTCCTTGTCATAATCGTTTTTTTGGTCATACCTTAAGGATAGCTTAACAAAACCCAAACGCTATATGTTTTGCCAGATTACGATAAAATGTTGCTGTATTATGATTTGAATTCCGGATAAAGGATGGCTCAAGGGAACTGGTGTCCTCTATTCGTGCAATAACCGACCGTTTCCTTCTCTGAGCGGAACTACAGGCTCTTATTTGTCTATTGTGCGTCTTCAGGGTGGAATCAGCCAAATAGCGAACTGTCGTTCCCTTCATTTGCGCAAATCATATAAATTGTGGAAAATAGCGGATTGTAGTTCCCCTTCGCAGAAAAAAGTGCCAAGCAGCATCTGCTCGGCACCCTCCCCTATGTTCGATCTCATCGCTCGAAATAAATATCCGGAGCATCTGGGACCACATTTTGATTTTGTTGTTTGTTATAAATCCTATAGAGCATTACAGCCGCTTCCGCTCTTGTCGCATAGCCGGTCGGATTCAGCATGCTTCCGCTGCCTTCCACAAATCCGCTCTTCATCAATGCAGCAATATGATTTACCGCGTATGAAGCTACATGCGACTTGTCGCTAAAAGCTTCAAGATCACTTGGCGCACCATTGGCAATCTGCATGCCTGCTGCGCCCATTGCTCTCGCAAGAAGCACCATCATGTCCTGCCTGGAAATTTGTTCATTTGGATGAAATGTCCCGTCCTCTTGACCTTCTGCTAATCCAAGCTGTTTTGCGATTCCAACCGCTTCATAGTAGTAGTCAATGGGGTGTACGTCACGGAAGTTTGTCGTCACATCAGCGTTAAAATCGAAAGATTTCGTTAACAAAATCATGAAGTCGGCGCGATTCATATTGACTGCTGGTTGAAATAACGTATCCGAGGTGCCGGATATAATTCCCTTGGAAGCCATCACTTCAATCGGCTTTCTCGCCCACTCAACCGTACTCAAGTCGGCAAAACTCTTCTGCTGATATCCTACAGCAAATGTACTGAAATGTGTGGTTTTAAACGTCACTGTCCCTGTTGAAGCCTCATATTTCCCGCTTGGAACGGCACGAGCTTCACCCGCATGATCGATATACCATACGACAATGTGCTCAGGATTTTTCAATTCTTCTTCCGTAGGTTGATATGGAATTGTAACGGCAACTGACTTACTAGGATTATTAAAGTTTACTGGTTTTCCGTCGACTAAGATGCTGAGTTCAAGGACGGGTCGTTGACCGATTTGACCTTTCATTTCGTCCGGAATGCTGCTCCTGTCAGCACTAGCTATGACAAAACCGAGTTCTGTGGCTGAATGAATATCGACATTGCTTAACAGTCCGTTAGGGATCGTTATCGATCCTAACTCCGTTACAATCGTCATTTTTTGCTCAGCTGCCGCTAAGAACATACTTGCCGGTGCATACAATTGATATTGTCTGGCGCCTTTGACAGGTTGAATCTCAACAACCAAATGGCTATCGCCGGCTGAAAAAACTTTGTCCACCGCTTCTTTATCCAACTTAGCCGAAACGATTGCACCAGTCTGATCCACCACAACGTGCGGGGTAGACTTTACTACAGGTTGCCCAGTGCTTGGCTGAGGTGCAGTAATTGATGAGTCATCGCTATCAGAAGACGTTGAATCCGGTGTTGGATCTGGTGTTGGCGTTGGCGGTATAGATGGTGTTGGCGTTGGTGTAGGTGGCGAGATAACACTCACCTCAAACGTTGTACCAAGCACTTGAGTTGACTGCTCCACGTTAACATTAACAAAATAGGTACCATTTATTTTTTGCTTCAAAACATAGCTGAATTGGTATGAGCCATCTGCGCCAATTGCGGTTTGGTCTAATAAATCCAACTGATTCAGTGGATTGATTACTTGCAAGCTAACAAGCTTACCTGCCTCCGAGCTTAATTGGCCGGATATCGTCACTCGGCCATCTTGTTCATTATACGTTGCTCGAACATCAACCGGAGAAGCCACTGCGGACAAAATCATCGCGCCCGCACACACCATAACGGCGAGTATTACAATCGTCCAATTTCGCAAACTTTTCAAGCATAATCCTCCTCGGAATAAGAAGACATAGAAAGGGATGCCACTAACAACCCTCCCTACATCTCCCATCGCATGATAAAAATAACAACTCTAAGGAATGATAATTTCGTTTGAGATTCTGATTCGACTGGATGTGTTATTCCAGACAAAAGCTTTTAGTTTGTAGCCAATCACAATATCAGGTACCCTCATAATGGCCTTCATTTGTTTATCTTCACCAGCGGAGAACGAACTTGACACAAAGGAATACCGGACCATCCGGTTTTGCTGGTCGAACAACCCAAGGACAAGAACACCGTTCTGACCTATTGCCGAATTGTTTTGAACAGACATGCTCACTACAACATCGGTGGAACCAATGAGACCGGATACCGCATTCCCACTACGATCTGTCAGAGATAAGTCTTTCACGCCAAACAGCTGGTCTCCCCAGTTTTTCACATAATTCACTTGATAAGTTTGCAAGCCAATGTTTTGATAATCATCAACACTTTTTACTTCAATTAGGTTCATGCCTTCCTTCAAAGTCATAGGAACAGTAAACGTCACGTTATTTAATGTTCTAACATTGTTGAGAACGTCCGTACCGTTGACTTTGACCGTTACGTTCGCATCCCTATTAATGCTGCCTAATAATGAATAGGCTGGAGAATCAACCACTTTGGGGATATCGACAGAAGGTGTAAATATGACTGCGGCCTTATGATAAGTAACCACAATCGATTTGGAGCTTGAAACGTTGCCGAACAGCTCTTCATTCGATGCCGATACGACAATCGAGTTAACACCTTCGTTTAAGGTGATTTTTTTAGAAAAAGGCTCACCCGCTTCTGTATATACGGCCTCCACAACCGAGACTCCGTTATTGCTTACAGCTATTTTCGCACGATCTGTGACGGTCCCCGAGAGGGTATAGTCCGGGATCTCAACACTTTCGCTTGCAGCATTATCAAGAGTAAACTGCGGCGAAGATGACAAATGAAGGTTCGTAAAGCTGGCCGACATTAAATAATCAATGTTTGTGGTTGTTTTTGCTCCGTCCACAGCCATGCCGACATAAACCGTCTCCCCATAATCAACAACATTTGAAGCGACCAAAGACCAATCCAAGCCATCCTTCGAAACGTAACCGGATACTGTGTTTTCTTTACGTTCAAGTTTGATCCAGTATGGCGCTTTCAAGGTTGTACTTCTTCGCAACTGCTCGGTATACCCGCCCCCCGTTTTACTGCGGTTTATGACTGAAATCTTTCTACCGCTCGTATCGACGCTAAAATCATCGGTTGGATCCGTAGACAAGAATACTCCGGTTGCCTTCGATGATGGCTCTAGGCTCTCGCGCATCATAAACCCGGTCTTAACATCATCATCGTATTCCGACTCATAGGCGACATTCGCATAAATTTCAAAGTTGCCTTTAACCGGTTTATAGGCATAATGGAATGAGTCTGTCGTGCCTTTGATGTTGATTTCCCCAGAACCCTTCACTTTGTACACATTACCGGTTAGGTTGGCGGTTCCTGGAATTTTAACAATGCCAATATCTTGAGACACCCAGGACTCCAAGTTTTCAGGTCCATTCACGTAGGTAATAACAGGATCTGACAAGGTCGTTACCCCGTTATTATCGACTGCTCTTGCATATATGTAATGCTGGCCTTCTGGAGCATTCTCCCAAGTAAACTCGAAAGGTTCGCTTACATCTTCACTAATCTTCTTATCGGCATCATAAAAAATCACCTTAGCTATCGATTTTCCGCTGGCACCCGCTGCTGCTGCACGAATGTTGATCGGGTCGTTCAGGAGGTAGGCTTGGTGCATAACCGGTGTCTCGATAGAAACAGTTGGATTCAGTGGCACAGGTACATCGGCCAATGAATTGATGTAATCCTCAATATTGGTATAACCGTTTCCGTTGATATCCCCGAAACTACCGTTGACGTTGCCTGAAATTTTATTTCCGGCAGCATCCAGACCGTTATCATTCGGATCTAATCCATTGGCTAGCTCCCATTCATCTGGCATTCCATCACCATCTGTATCAATTGGTGCAGGGGCCGACAACAATTCCGGTAAGCCACCATCGTACGCAATCTTGTTGACGGTTCTTCCGGTTCCGTTCTTTACCTCACCAACGATACGAGCATCAAGCGAATCCCGCTTCGGAAGCGAAGCTCCGCCATGTTGCAGCACTTTCTCATAGGCCGCTTCAGCCGTATCCGTCGTTGTCGGTCCTCCAACCAGATCATTCGCGTCCGGGTAGATGAAAGGCGTCGTTTTGAGCGTAAATGTTGAATCCGGGTTAATTGCTTTATAAGAGCCATTCGCGTTTTTCACCAAGTTATTAGCTGATACTTCAGGATCGCCTACTATATAGTTTCCATTGACATAAAAAGCTCCCCCACCTGCATCGCCAGCCGAAGGCGCGACAATTCGGTTAAAGGCGCTATACGTGTTAGGCCCTGGCTTATAGTAATTGTTGATCATATTAATCCCTGTTGCCATTTCCCCGCCGTATGCCGTATTGCCACCCCAGTTATAGATCACATTGTTCCGGTAGTCAATCTTCTGGGGATAATTCACGATATCCGTCGCCCGTGCAAACCGAACGTTACGGTTAATATGGTTCGTAATTAAATTATGGGCAAATGTAATATTCGATCCTCCCCAGATCCCACCGTAGCCATGAGGGCCTTTCGTGTGAATGGAGTGGTTTAAACTGTTTGTGATGAAACTCCATTGGAGCGTAAAATTTTTGTTATTCTCGGAAGAGAATAATTCATCCGTACTCCAACTCCCTGAAACGTGATCGACAATGACGTTATCTCCCGTGATGTTGAACGTATCATCCAGTTCAACTTCGCCGCCCCAGAATCGCATATATCTGACAATAATATTGCCTCCAGCGGTACTTGTTCCACTGCCAACTTTCACCGCATAACCGCTAAGGGCGATACCGTCGCCCGGGGCGGTTTGACCGGCAATCGTAAGATTGGGTTGACCGATAGTCAGAGGTCTGGCCAAATGGATGACACCGGAAACACTAAAAATGATCATCCGGTTCGGCTGACTCACCGCATCACGAAACGAACCCAGGATAGCAGGCGTGCCATCCGCAAAATCCAACAGGTTATTCACCACATACACGGAGCCACCGCGTCCGCCTGATACATACATCCCGCCGCCTTCAGCACCAGGGAATGCCGGTACTCTTGCCTGTTCAGCAGGATCTATTTTAAGAGAAGTTATTGCACTTGTGCTTGGAGTCCCTAAAGCGTCAACATAACGATATTCAATCCTATGTGTGCCCGTATCGCTTACTGCGAATTCTTTGGTATAAAATGCCCATTGCCCGCCATCGATACGGTACTGCACGCGATTCGCCGCAGGAGCCTCGTTATTTACTTCCATATAAACGAGGACTGGTTTAGTATAAGAGCCCAAAGTTCCATCTGGCCGTGCAGGATTTACAATTGGCACCACGGATTCAAACAGTTTGGGATAAATGATCCTCTGGCTCGGGTCCCATCCTCCAAATATCCAGGGTGTCGTGAATTGGCTAGCCTGTTCCGCTGTCATGGCAAAATGGCTAGGATCAGTATCATCCTGCAGCTTACGCGTGGATGGGCTGGCCCCAGGTCCTGAGCTGTTGTACTCGGAATAATGGTAGGTAAGATTATCCGTCATCACCGTCCAACCGTCTGGGTGAATATGATCATCCATCCACGTATTGATAAATCGTACCGTTGGTTGATCCTGCCATGGGCGGCCTAAATAATGTTTCCCCTGTGTAGTAGCGTCTTTCAATAGACGAGAGTTCATAAATACAATCCCGGGAAGATCGCCGGTTGGATTTTGCGTAGCTGCAGCTGTGATGTACCCGCCGGAACGCGAAGGACCATTTATACTTATAATGTCAGAGTGGTCAAAAACAGCCGCAGTTGCCGGTCCATAAATAAAGTCAACGGAACCTTTGATCTCGCAATTGCGATAATATTGCCTGCTGGTTTTGTCGTAATAGGTGACGCCTGTGTAAAGTGTGTCTTGGTAACCGACAAATCGGACATTTTCAAACACAACTTGATCTGCAATGACACGTGCTGCCAATGCCCGGCCTTTCGTAACGTCGGAGGAGTTCTCAATGGTTAAATTGGCTGCATAAAAATTGGTCGCTGCAGCTCTTGTGCCATCTGTACGATCCTTTGTTCCTCCGACTGTAAGCGTCGCCGTATCTAAAGCCGCCAAAGTTGAGGTCGGGCCGCTCGAGGTCGGTGTGAATTCATTGTCGTTATAAAAGATTTTCGTTTTATCTTTACCTGCGCCAATTAAAGCAACATAAGGCACAGTAACGGAAATTTTTTCGTTATATGAACCTTCTTTGATGTAGATAATCTTACGAGATGTGTTGTTACTGGGAATCGATTCCAGAGCAGACTTAATACTGGAGAAATCGCCGGTTCCATTCTGAGCCACAGTCAAAACCATAGCAGGATTTGCAACAATTTCCTCGCTAGCGTTAATCTCTCCGCTTGCGCTCAACGCAGTAACCATATAGTAGTAAATAGTGCCATTTGTAACGCTTGTATCCACATACGAAGACGCAGTTAAAGAGCTGGTTAACGTCGTAAAAGTGCCGCCGCTTTCCGTACTTCTTTTTACAGCATATGTCGTTGCGCCGGATACAGGGGACCACGACAGTTCAACACTGCCGTCATTGGCAATCGCAGCTGCGTCTATCGGTGCTGTCACCTGGGTTTGGTTACTGGATGTCGATGCGGCAGCATTCACAACGGTCACTGCAGGAAATAGCAGAACATTCAACATGAGTAAAAAGCTTATCCCTAACGTTAGGGCTTTCTTCATGATGCTTTCCTCCTAATCAATAATTACTGCACGACGAGCTCCTCAGCGAGCGGGCTTTGTCCGACAATGTTAGTCGAGCTGTCCCAGATGAATACTTTTACTTTCAAATTCGTGACTTCAGCCGGAAGCGTAAATCCAGCGCCTAAAGTCCTTGTTTCTCCAGGCTTAAGCTCCGCAACCGAAGAGGCAAAATCAATCATCGCATTGTCGGCATTATACAGAACAAACCATAACGTAAGCTGTTTATCTGCCCCCGTTGTGTTGACGACTTTCTTTTCGGCATAGATATCCTTTGAAGGCTCTAGCGTATGTACAAGATTTCCGTTCAAATCATGGATTGTACCTTGCCCTGCCCAGAATATGTAAGCAATTGTGTAACTGGCTTTATTGGTATTACCAGCTAAATCAACGGTAGAGACTTCTATTACGTTATTTCCCTCTTGTAAAGTTAATGGATATGAGAAAAACGCATCTGCTTGCTGATAAACAGAATCGACAACACTCTCACCATTTAATTTAATGGTAAATCTCGCTGCTTTACTCAATGATCCTGTAAGCGTATAGACGGCATCTCTAACTGTGGCAGGAGGCGTTGCAATGCGAATATCGGGAATAATACTGTCCTGATTGATTGTGGCATCGACACGATCGAAGAACGTTGACTTATCACGTTTTGCATAAACTTCAAATAAATTGGCACCGGGTACCAGGTTTACATTCAGTTCGAAGTTCCCTCCGTTAATAAATCCATTGTTCGGAAGCGTAATAGGTGTTTTATTTTGATACACCGATAAATAGACACTCTCGCTAACTGAACCAGTTAATGCATACGCTGATGTGTTGACCCATTCCATCGCTGGATTAAGCTTCAATCCCGTTGTGGCTCTTTCTACCATTGCAAAATAGCCGGCGTTCTGGGACAGATCAAAATTGGCGTAATCGTTATAACCCAGCAGCACGGACGAACCGGCGGCGAAACTCTTTTTATAAATATTAAATGTGTATCCCGATGTCGCACCTGTCATTTTCATCACATCACCGGTGTTGGTCCAATCGGTCAGCCATGCGGGCAGGATTGCATTTTTGTCAATTGCCACATAGACGGTCGTTTTATCCTTTGCATTGAAGCCGATGATCTGATTTTGCACGGCACCATCAGCACCCAACGGGTATCTCATCACGTCCTTGTGCGAGGTAACGATTCGTTCCATACTTGCGTATTTACTAGGAATTTCTGAGAACTGAATTAAGGTATTATCTGCAAATGGATAGTCTCCTATCGTCGAACCCGCTTGCAGCCTCCACATATATCCATAATAATTCGCATAGGACGTGAGTTCCCCAACCACGCTTGTATCCGGTGTCGGGAGCGGTGTTGTTGCATAAGGTGTACCATCAAATTCCGTTATTTTACTTTCAAAATCTCTTGGCACGCCATTGTTGTATACACCTGATTCATCGCGCGTAACAACAGATAAACCTAACGTATACGGTTGACCATTTACTAATGGTGTAGATGCGGATTTCGCAATGTCGTAATAGGCGTTAATATCCGAAGCCGGAATAAGATTGGTTCCCGTGTAATCTTTATACAAGGTTGTTGCATTCCCAATCGGCCTCCAGTCCGACTCGCCTTTCAGCTTAATGCGAAGCCGGTACTTTGATGCATAGGCATAGTGTTCCGATGTCCACATGACGCGCGAGTTACGCGATCCGGAAGTAACGATTTTTGGTGCCGGTGGCTCTGGCATGAAGGGTGAATGAGTCACTCTAACGCCTCGAATCCAAAGATCCCCGGAACTGCCGGGCGCAGCAATAACCAATCTCCTGAGATTATAGATGGGGAGACTTTTGTTCATATTATTGCGGGCTTGCACAATATTCCCATCGTAGTACAAGCTGTATTTTTGGGAAACTGTATTAAAATCCAAGCGAATGGTATGCCATTCTCCTAGCTCATACGCACCTAAGGAACCTGATGGCGCTGTCGATAAAAGGTAGCCCAAACCTTTACTCGCCGTCACACCTGCTCCAACCAGGAACGTCGTGCCGGATGATGGAAAAAACTGAATGATGCGATCATCCTTTTTCGTACCGGTTTGCATGAACGTAATTTCCGTAGAAATTGTTCCTGTGTAGGGCTCTCCGAAGGTCTTGCTGATTTGAAATTCATTTCTTAATGCTCCATCCGTAACAATACCATTTGCTTTCAGATGAAGAGCTCGAGTCCCTGTAAAGGGATCTGCTTCAATGACGGCCGAAGCCGAGCCTGACGTATAGGAGGAGTAATCGAATCCAAGATCGGAGCCTGTTAATCCTAGAGGCGTGGTAGTAAAGTCTTTATCAAAAACCGAAACGGGTTCATAATTATTATCCGTGACTGAAGAACTTCCGCTTTCCGCTGATACCGTCGGAACGTTATCAGGGCAGATCATAAGCACATTGAAAAACAGAGCTAAGATTAACACTAGCGAAATCTGATTACCCTTTTTACGCAAGAGAATCGACACCTCCATGGCATATTTTCGATTGGCCAGTCTAAGAACATCTTTCCTTACGAGTTGGACAATGAGCGGGCTAACATCACCCCCTTCACAGAAAATAGGAATGGCATATAGGTGGAGCAGCAGTCTCAAACCTTGGGCGGTGTCGCCGACGCATGGCGGCGGTCAAAACCCCACGAAACCTTAGTTGTTTTGGTAACGTTTTCATGAAATTCGGAAGTATATGTACGAGGCGATAACAAAGAAGGGGCTTCTACTTTCATTAAAGATACTCCAATTATTGAAATTAATAATGGGGGATTCCATCCATAATCATAGACGATTCGATCAAAAAGAGAGTTAGCTGGAGAGATGTTTCTGAGGGCACTTTTAACAGCCCCAATATTGGCCAAGGCCTCCTCTATGTTGCACTTTGTGCAGCATAGAGGCCTCGAATCGGCGGCTACCGCCTTCTACGTTGTACTCTGTACAACGATTCGGGCAGAATAGCGCAGTTTTCGCGCTATTTGGGTTGAAATCATTGTACTTTGTACAATGAAGATGGGGGTGGTGGGGTTAAAAGCTGTTTTATGTTGTACAGTGTACAACATAAACATAAGTGCGAGGATCCGTGGCGCAAGGCGGGCTTGCGGAGCTGAGTGGTTACTTGGTGCGAGGCGGCAGGCTGAGCTGATTGGTTACTTGGTGCGAGGCGGGCAGGCTGAGCTGATTGGTTACTTGGTGCGAGGCGAGCGGGCTGAGCTGATTGGTTACTTGGTGCGAGGCGGGCATGCGGAGCTGATTGGTTACTTGGCGCAGGCGGGCTTGCGGAGCGGATTAGTTACTTGGCGCAGGCGGGCTTGCGGAGCGGATTGGTTACTTGACGCGAGGCGGGCTTGCGGAGCTGATTTCTCACTTGACGCGAGGCCGTCATGCTGAGCAGATTAGTCACTTGGCGCGAGGCAGTCATGCTGAGCAAATTAGTCACTTGGCGCGAGGCCGTCATGCTAAGCAGTCTACTCACTTGACGCGAGGCCGTCATGCTGAGCAGATTAGTCACTTGGTGCGTGGCCGGCGGGCTAAGCAGGGGAACTGGAGTTCGCTATTCGGAGAAAAACGAGCATTTTTCCATCTGAGCGGAACTACAAGGTCTTATTTTTCCGCCATAGCTCGTTTTTCAGCTGAAACCAGCGAAATAGAGGCTTGTAGTTCCCCTCGCCCGTAAAAAACATGCCCTTTCCGAGAAATAAGGGACTGTAGTTCCCCCACAGTTAAATCAATCAACCTTACGGGGAACAACTAACCGCACTCTCGTGCCTTTGCCTATTTCAGAGAGAATATCCAGTTTGCCTCCGATACTTTTCGCTCTCTCCTCCATGCTAAAAAGGCCGACACCTTTAGAATTCCGTCCTCTTTCGAAGCCTTTTCCCTTATCCGAGATCTCCACTTCTACAACCGATTCCTTCTCATGTACAAGGACACTCGCCTCTGACACATCTGCATATTTCGCAATGTTAGTAAGAGCCTCCTGAATAACCCTATAGATCGTAGTCTCCTCTAGGGCTCCTAATCGCTTTCGCAAATTGCTATCCAGTTTCACTCGAATGCCATAGTGATCCGTGTAGTTTTCGATATGCGTGCGAATCGCAGGAACAACGCCTAGATCATCCAAAACGGATGGCCGAATTTTCCACGCCAGACTGCGCACCTCTTCGATGATCGCTGAGACATTTTGCCGGAGATGCCCCATCTCGGATTCAGGTTCGTCTCCAATGAGCCGGTCCATTTGGATCAACAAAGAGAACAGGCTTTGCCCAATGCCATCATGCAATTCTCGCGAGAATTTCCTGCGTTCCTCCTCTTGAATCTGCATGACCTGTGACATCATCAGCTGCAATTCTTCCTCTACCCGCTTCAATTGCGTTACTTCATTACGGATCGCTAAGTATTGATAAGCCCGGCCTTGATCATCCACAAAAGGGACAATCGTCGTATCGACCCAATAGAATGTACCGTCTTTGGCTCTATTTTTGATTTCACCGTGCCAGACTTTGCCTGCAGAAATCGTTGCCCATAAATCCGCCATGAACGCTTTATCATGATAACCGGAATTAATAATCCGATGGTCTTTGCCAAGGAGTTCGGACCTGGCGTATTGCGAGATTTTACAAAACTTATCATTGACATAAAGAATCTTGCCTCTGGCATCAGTACCAGCAACGATGGAAGACTCATCAAGAGCAAACTTCACATCAGATAGCTGCTTGAGGGATTGTTTCAAGTCCTGCAATAGCTCGGATTCCGGCATATGCTCTTTATTCAAAGTTCAACAGCCCCTTCTTAGCCGCATATTTCACTAATTCCGGGCGTGTTTTTAACCCTAACTTTTCCATCACATTGCTTTTATGAGATTCCACCGTCTTTACACTAATCACCAATTGCTCAGCAATTTCTTTATTGGAAAAACCTTTCGCAATGCGCGCTAGAACTTCCTTTTCACGCTCGGAAAGCGATTCATACGGGCCGGAATTTTCCCCGCTTCTCATGCGTTCCATATATTCGTTCATCAGCCTTTTGGTAGCCGTCGGATATAAGTAAGCATTTCCCGCCGCAACGGAGCGAATGGCTGTCAATAACTCTTCATGAGGAGCGCTTTTCAAAATATAACCGGACGCACCAACATGTATAGCCCTGAACAAATACTCATCGTCATCATGCATTGTAAGAATCAAAATCGCCATGTCCGGCATCAATTGCTTTAATTTTTCAGTCGCAGTAAGCCCGTCCATACCTGGAGGCATGCTTAGATCCATTAACACGACATCCGGCGTAAGCATCTGGGCGGCCTGAATGCCTTCCTCACCAGCGGCGGCTTCGCCGACCACTTCCATATCATGCTTGCCGTTTAGCAGCATAACAAGCCCCGATCTTACGATGGCATGGTCATCCACAACCAGAATCTTTAGCATTTGCTTCCCCCTTTCAGCGGCAACTCCGCGGTTTAAGCTTCCATTTCATTTCATTCCTTTTCCCATCATAGCAAAAAAAACCTCATCCAGAAACGCCATTCATCGCGAGGCTTCTTTCCAAGGTCCCTCTATATAGGCCACTAACCTTTCGAGGTTTTCCAGAATGGCTTTAATCTCGTTTTCTTCATAGCCATGATCCGTGCGTCTTCCGATAAAAAGCAGTCCCTTCATCCCCGTAGAAGTAGAAGGACCCATGATGAGCGGGAATGCGGCAGCAGACTGCAATTGCTCGGCAAGCATGACGGGGCATTCGCGCCTTTCTTGCGCTGCTCTCGGATTGGCCGCATCGAGTTTAACCCATCTGCCCAGCCGCAAGGCTGCGCCCGCGAGCCCTTCCCCCATTTTGATGACCATTTGCTGACAGCGATCATTTTTGTTTCCCAATATGTACATCCAACGCCTACGCGCTGGTTGATCGACGAAAGGAGCCAATGCGACGAAATCACTTGACGTCATATCTCGAAGTCGTGTTAAATCATCCATGATGTTCACTTGACCAGCTGCCATTATACCACTTCCAATCCTTATGAATCCGTACGAAATCGCTTCTACTATCATTGTAGACGGTTCCATCTTACTTGTCTGTCAGGGAAAACCCTGATTTCGGTATCAGGAAATGCGTTCATAAATCAGTGAATCTCCTGATAAACAAAAGTGTTAAAAAAGACTATCATGAAGATAGCCAAAACCGTGGAGGAGCTGATCCACTATGATGAAATTTTTCTCTGAGACTAATTTAGATAGATTGAAAAACGCTATGCAGATGAAGATGGCCAAAAAAGACGAGTACCTGTTCTGGGAAGGTGAACCGGCAGACCGATTATTCTACGTCTTCCAAGGCGGAGTCCGCATCACCAAAACATCAGAAACAGGCAAAAACCTCATCTTGCATTTGCATCAAACGGGTGACTTATTCGGGCAAATAGACCCCTTTCAGAATTCCGTGCAAAACTTCAGTGCCGAAGTTACCGCCGACTGCAAAGTTGGGGTCATTATGCGCAAGGACCTGGAGGACCTGGTTCAGCAGCACAGTGATCTGGCTATTGAATTCATGAAATGGATGGGGCTCATGCACCGGATGACCGAAACTAAATTTCGCGATTTAATGATGTATGGGAAGCCCGGGGCGCTTTGTTCTTTGTTAATAAGACTTAGTAACTCCTATGGAGTTCCTTCAGGCGAGCATACCTTGATCAATTATAAGCTTAGCAACACCGAAATGGCGGATATGATTGGTTCTACACGCGAAGGTGTCAACCGGATGTTAAGCGAAATGAGGAAAGAAGATGCGATTACCTATCGCAATGGTCAAATTGTTATTAAAAATGTAGACTATCTGCGAAATATTTGTCATTGTGAAAACTGTCCGTTAGAAATATGCAGAATGTAATAGCCTATAATAGCTCCAATCTCCTCGCCACATTTCTCCTATGAAAAGAAGGATTCCAGATCCATCAGCACCCTATCCGTTAAAGGCAGAACAAACTGTTCTTCCATGGTGAGATGATCATTTAATATCAAGCACGCCTGCAGGAGGTATGAGGCCGTTTCGGTTAACTGCTTTTTATTGAAAATAGGCGTTATATCGACAACGGCCTCCTTGAACGAATGAAGAAATGAAACACCCAATTGATGATCTTTTTCCAGAACCCAAAAGGATGGCATAATCGTAGGCGCTTGCTGACTATGAAAGTAGTTGATCAGGAAAGGGTACAACTCCTGTTCTTCCCACGCGGCATGCCGCTCCAGCTCCTCCTCGAAATGCGCTGCCTTCAGTCTTAAATCCTGAAGAATGTGCATGCCTTCGGCCGTATCATCGATCCAGCTCACTTCTTTGGCACTCGCTTCGAGACTCCGTAATTGTCTTCGTAATTGTTCATGTTCATCGGCCAAACGGTCCGTTGCATAAGCAAGCTTGGCTGGATTTGAAGACGCGAGTCCGATAGGGCGACTTTCCACATTAACCTTCATGTTTGATCCCTCCCAAGGTATTTATATGAAAGCGCCTGATCTTCTCTCCATCTATGAGCGGAAGAACAGGCGCTTTGCTGAATTTGTTCATTTGATTCTACCCTCATGTTATCTGAGCTTAAATGTGAAATGAAATCTGTTAACGATCTTATCGAACCATTTGTGCAGATACGGTAAGATCAAGTGATCTACCCCAAATTTCCCGGCATTGGCACCAGCTGCAAAGACAATGAAACCAAGCAGCACTAACCAAGGATTCGTGCTAACTGTTCCTGCGAACATATACATGAAGTTCATGATTAGTCCGAAGAAGATCGCTGTTGTTGTCAGAGCCCCCAACAGAAGCCCCAAACCAACCAATAATTCTCCCCAAGGAATGACTACATTGAAGATGCCAACGTGTGGAAGCGCGAAGTTTTTTAAGAAAGCTACAAAGTTGCCATAGACTAAATCCGTTGTACCTGTCTCAAGAACCGGCTTCGCGATGGCACCTTTCAAATAGCCTGTAGCGTCAAATGCCTTTTCGCCGGTTATTTTGTGCCATCCGGCTACCATCCATGCCCACCCTACATACAACCGAACCAGTGTCAATAACATTGCTGCGTACTTATTCTCTCTGAGCCACTTCATCATCCGAACCATCTCCTTTTTCTTTTATGCTTTTATTGTAGCTTTTAGCAAAAGAGATGTATGTGATAAAAATCACATGCTCATCGATTTCAAAAGAAAAAGGCATGATCCCATTGATCACGCCTCCCTCGCCATCCTATTTAATTTTCAACGGATTATTTGACCCCGGTATAAACGAAAGCACGAATAATATGTCTTTGTGCAAAAAAGAAGGCAATGAGAATCGGCGTTACCAGAATCATATTGCCCGCCATAAGCACGTTCCAATTCGCAACCCCTTCTTCTTCCCGGATCTTGGCAATCCCTAGTGGCAGCGTCCGCGCAACATCATCTGTCGTCATAACAAGCGGCCAGAAATAATCGTTCCAATGCGCGATAAAGCTGAACAAAGCAAAGGTCGCCAGTACCGGCTTCGCCATAGGCACCATTAATTTGATAATAATTTGCCACTCTTTGGCACTGTCGAGCCGCGCTGCTTCAATCAATTCTTCCTGCACTTGTTTAAACGATTGCCGCAAGAGGAATATGCCGAAGGCGCTGGATGCGAAGGGAAGAATAAGCGCAAGATGCGTATTCAACAGCTTCCATGCACTCAACTGCAAATAAACAGGCAAGAAAATTAATTGCGACGGGATCATTAAGGTAACCATCACCATGCCGAACAAAATGCCCGACGCTTTAAACTTATAACGTGCAAAGGCATAAGCCGCCGGAATAATGGTAAGCATCTGCAAAACGAGAATACTGATCGAGATGATGATACTGTTCGAAATATAGTGCAAGAACGGGCCTGATCCCCAAGCTTTGGCGTAATTGCTCCAAATGAACTGTTTTGGGATCCAATTCGGCGGAAAAATCATCGTTTCAGGCAGCGTTTTAAGAGAAGTAGAGAGCATCCATATGAATGGCATTGCAAAAATAAGGACTAACGCAATCATGCCAATCACGCTTATAGCACGGGTTATATATTGAAGTATTTTTGATGCAATTTCTTCTTTGCTGTTTACATATAACAACGTGCGATCCGCTTCCATGATCTGTTCAGCTTTCAATGGAGTCACTTCCTTTTATTGATAATGTACGCGTTTGGACATCAGTTTAAAGTAGATGATGGTTAACACGCCGACAATGAACAACAGGATGACTCCCGCCGCAGAGGCGTAACCAATTTTAAAGAACCGGAAACCGTATTCGTATATGTAATAAACAAGGGTATTCGTTGTGTTAACCGGCCCACCTTGCGTCATGATCGCGATCGTCTCGAATACCTGAAAAGATCCAATCATATTGATGATCACGAGGAAAAAGATGGTAGGCGAAAGCATCGGAAGGATCAACTTGTAAAAAGTCGTCCAAGGTTTGGATCGATCCAGTGCTGCCGCTTCGTAGATGTCCTTCGGAATGCTTTGCAATCCGGCGATAAATACCAAGGTATTGTAGCCAAGCCCCTTCCAGACGGCGACGATAACTAACGAAATCAGAGATGTCTTTTGCGAGGAGAGCCAGGCGAGCTTGGCAAAGCCGAATAAACCGATAAACCAGTTTAATAAACCATACTGCGGGTCCATCACCCATGCCCAGATCATGGAAATTGATACCCAAGAAACGATATGCGGACTAAAGATCGCTCCTTGCACAAAGCTTTGAAATACACCCGTTTTATTCAGCCAAAGCGCCAAAATTAAGGAAAGTCCAATAATGAACGTAACCGTTAAAATGGTATAGATGGACGTGTTGTTTATTACTTGTATAAATTCTTTTTCCGTTAAGAGATCCGTAAAGTTCTGCATCCCGACAAAGTTCTTGTTAGGGCTAATAAAATTCCAATCAAACACACTCAGGTACATCATATAAAGGATCGGATAGATAAAAAACAACGAAAACACAGTAATGGCTGGAGCCACCATGGCGTACGGACGCAGTTTTCCCCATATGGTCATATTAAACACCGCCGCCAGCAACAAGGATTTTCTCACGTTGGACATGTCTGGATATGTCGCGAATTCTTTGGCCCTCTAAGTCAAAATAGTAAAGCTGATCATAAGGAATCAATACGTTAATATGATCATTCGTTTCCAAAGCGGTAAGGAAGGTTTTGACGAAAAACGTCCCCATGTGTGAATCGATCTGATAAATATTTTCCGCTCCCAGGCTTTCTCTGGTAATAATTTCACCTTCCATAACAAACCCGTCTGTGCAATCCTTCGGAGACATCACCACATGTTCAGCCCGGAAGCCGATATACCCGATCTCCGAAGCTGCCTCTACCTTTAACCCTTGGACATGGCCATAATCAAAAATATTCATAGCCGGAGTACCGATAAACTGCGCTGTGAAAACATTCACCGGATCGTTATAAAGCTTCAAAGGCGAATCCGACTGCTGAATAACTCCTTTATTCATAACGACGATCTCATCGCCCATCGACATGGCCTCCACTTGATCGTGGGTTACGTAAACAAATGTGCTGCCCAACCTTTTATGAAGCTGAATCAACTCCGTTCTCATCTGGTTGCGCAGCTTGGCGTCCAGATTGGAGAGCGGCTCATCCAAAATAAATACCTTCGGTTTCTTGACCATCGCCCGGGCTAACGCCACCCTCTGGCGCTGCCCCCCGGATAAGTTTTGCGGCTTTTTGTCCAGATGAGGCGTTAACGCCACGATTTCACAGATATCGCGGATCAAGGTTTCCCGCTCCATTTTGGGTACTTTTCTGTTCTTAAGCCCGAACTCGATGTTTTCACGTACGGTCATGGTCGGATATAATGCATAGTTTTGGAAAACCATGGCGACATCCCTTAGCCCAGGCTGCGTATCATTTACACATTTGTCGCCAATCCAGATTTGTCCTTCGGTCTGTTTTTCAAGTCCTGCAATCATGCGCAACGTGGTTGATTTGCCGCAGCCGGATGGGCCGACCAGCACGGTAAATGACCCATCTTTGATCGTCAGATTCAGACCGCTGATAATCGTATCGTCTTTATATTTTTTTCCAATATTGACTAGTTGGATCTTGGCCATACGTTCATCTCCTTACCAGGATTACTTGCTTAACAATTTATTTGCTTTTTCCGCAGCCTCGTTCATGGCATCTTGCGGTTTGACATCTTTTTCAAGGATGGCTTTCGTCATAGCATCAATGATCGTTTTTGAAACTTCAGCGTAGGCATTCGCGTTCGGACGCATGACGGCATACTGTAATTGATCGGAAGCTACTTTGTATTGCGGGAACTCTTTATAGTAATTTTGCAGCTCATCGCTTTGCAAAGCAGATAGACGGTTTGGCAGGTATCCCACATATTTATGCTGATAGATCGTGTTTTCTTTGGATGTCATGAACTTCACAAACTCCCAAGTCGCTTCTTTTTCAGCATCATTCTGCTTGGACGTGATGGCCAATTGGCATCCGCCTGTTGGAACTCCATACGATTTATTAGCAGGCATAAAGTCGGTTGCCATTACGAAGTTATTTCCTTTCGCAACCTCTAAGCTTGCTGAAACGCCTGCGGTAGATCCGATTTTAAAAGCGGAAATTTGGTTGGTCCAATCTTTCTCAGCGTCAGCACCTGCTGTCTTTCCTACCGTAAACTTGATCAAACCGTCATCGGACATCTTCTTCCAAAACTCTACAGGTGCAACGCCTTCTGGGGAGTTGAAAGCAGCTTTTTTCCCGTCCTCGCTTAATACCTTACCACCGCTTTGAGCAACGAGCGCCTCATATTCCCAAACGCCAACGGCCATCGTCATCGGTGTCTTCCCTTTTGCTTTCAGAACGCGGGAATATTCCTCTAGTTCCTTCCAGTTTTTCGGACCGGCAGGGTCCAAACCGGCATCTTTTAGCATCGTGACATTTTTGTAAAAGATCGGGGTGCTTCTCATAAATGGAATCCCATACAGCTTGCCATCGATATACGCATTCCCCATAAGACCAGGGTTAAAATCCTTAATATTAACTTGTGCCTCATCCCTTGCTGCAAGAGGAGTCAAATCTACAAGCATGCCTGAGCGGGCGAAAATCCCAGTAGAGGCAATCTCGAGGTCAAAAACGGCAGGTGCGTTCCCAGCTGCGAATGCCGCTTGCACTTTCGCATGAAGATCATCGTAGTTGCCTTGGTTTGCTTGCTGAACTTCAATTTTGTTCTGTGACTCATTAAACTTTTTTACCAGGTTTTGTTTGGCTTCTTCAATTTTCCCACCGTTAGCCGTCCAATATTTAATGACGATTTTTCCTTGTGGAGAAGAAGCCGTATTGGCTGAACCTAAAGCAGCCTTGTCTCCCGCACCGCCTGTTCCGCATGCTGAAAGCATAATGACTGAACTTACCGCAAGAATCGATACGAATTTTTTCTTAAACATTTGTAGTTCCTCCCAATTTTTTAGTATGAATCCAAAAAGAAAGAAGCCTAAATCAACCGCCGACTTCAAGTCGGCCGCTAATCAGGCTTCTCCACTACTCCAACCTACAACTATTTACTTGTCTGGCTTCATCATAATCGCCGAGTATTAAATGAGTGTTAAGTAGTTATTAATATTATGAAAATTATTCCATTAACCAATATTCCGAATGATGTTTTCTTCTGTGGTATAGATCTCTCGCCATAAATCCGATTTCGAGGCAGATACCGCCGTTGCACCGTGTTTAAAGCCATCCATAACCTGGCTTCGTTCGTACACCAAACCGCCTGTAATAATAGGAAGGGTCGTGAACTTCTTAATCTCTCCGATCATTTGCGGAATTCGTGCCGGCATGACTTCAATGATGTCCGGCTCCACTTGAGCAAGACTTTTGAAAATGTTCTCCACGCCTTCCGTATCAACCAGGAAGAAGCGTTGAATGGCCAGCAAGCCCATTTTTTTCGCTGTTTTTACAACATTCGTTTTCGTCGTAATAATGCCGGTTGGTTTAATTACTTTGGCCAAGTAGTCCATACCATAAGAGTCGGTACTTAAACCGCCTATTTTCTCCAAGTGCAGAAAAACAGGCAGCTGGTGTTTATTGAACAAATCTACATAACCTTTGATGACGCCGATATGACCTGTTAAGAGAAATACGCCGCTTAATTGGTGTTTAAGCGATAAGGCGATTTCGATTTGTTTTGGTTCCTTGACGGAAGCCACCATGCGGTGCGTGCTTAATCTTTCAAAAAACATTCCGCCTTCATCCTGCTTAAGCTTTTTCATCCATCAAGACCTCCTCTGATCAGAAACTATCGTTGTTCCGCCTCTATTCGCAAAGAGATGATGCACGCCCGTTCTAAATCTGTCCCACGTGCGCTGGCATTATGTCTAAAATGTTTCATATTGTTATATAACATCTCAACATTCCCTATCAGGGCTGCATCCGTAAAATCAATCGCCGAAATACGAATTTCATCTTGCTCAACGTCCACAATTCGCAGACCATGCTGATCAAGACAAGCAGATAGTTGAACAAACGTCCAATTATTTTGCTTAACAATAGAATCAATGTGCGTATGCCCGTTAAAATAGATCCCTACGCCTTCTTTCTTGCTTAGGATCTTCCACATATCGATGCTTGGGTGAATGGAACCTTTATCTTTATCGGAATTGGTTGTCGTGTTATGTACCGGATGATGAGCAAAAACTAAGACAGGTTTCGTCCCCGATGCCGTTATGACCTCTTCAAACCATGCCAATTGCTCTACGTCAACCCAGCCTCCCCAGTCCTCAAAATCCATTTCTTTAGCGGTATCCAGGAATACAAGGATGGCTTTCTCATTTTCAACAGCGTGATAGCGAGGTTGTCCCGTTATTTCGAGAACTTCCCTTCTTGTTTGAGCATATAGATCATGGTTGCCCAAAGCATGGTAGAACGTTCTATCACTTTGTCGCAGCAAAGCATAGACTTCGCGAAGCTCCGAGGAATGCCCGTAATTCGTCAAATCTCCCAGTGAAATATGAGCGTCACCTTCCAATTCCAAAAAACGTCCCAGTAAAGTTTCATAGAATCCATTACGTGCTTCCAACCAACCTGGAATTGCTTCATCAATTTCGTGATAATGCAAATCTCCCATTACGACTAGCTTCATAAAGATCGCTCCTTCTTTCACTAAAATTTGATGTCATCTATCATCATCATAGTTAGCTTGTATTAAATTGATTAACTATTTCATTTATTAATTTTGTAAATATTTGACTTGAATTTTATTCTTGACAACAGAGTGCTTTGTAGTAATATTGAACGTAATCGAATAGGTTGATTTTTCTTATCAAGAGTAGGTGGAGGGACTAGCCCGATGATACCCGGCAACCGACAAACCTTTGTTAACAAAGGAATGCACGGTGCTAATTCTTGCGGAGACGCTGTGTTAGGCTAGCGAATCTGGGAGATAAGAGCGAGGCGATGACTTTGAATTCCTATGACCTTTCTCTGTTTCCGGAGAAGGTCATTTTTGCTTTTTCGAGCTATTACACTTGTTTAAGGATGTGACAAGATGTCAATCACAATGAATGAGAGAATGACGACAATTGAAACCGCCCAGTCTTGCCAGGATCGCCCCCCTCTTCAAATCGCTTTCCTGCAAGCAACAGTCAAGATTACCCGAATAGAATGTTTTCGATATGACCACGAACTTATCGCTAAGCTGCAGCTTGGGGACGGAGTCGATACGATCTATGGACTTCTTGCAATCTCCACGGATACGGGAGCTGTTGGCATCAAGGAATTTGCAATCCCTTCTGGAAGCCTGAAGTGCGATTTGACTACATGGGTTGCTCTTTTCCAGCGGATAAAAGGGCTGACTTTGACCGAAAGTATGGACTATACGCAGCTAAAACAAGCGGCATGGGGCCCCGTGAGAAAAGAGTTGATTGAGTCCGCTTTACAAGATCTAATTGAAAAAACAGAGCCTATCTCGCTAACAAACAAGGATCAAAAATATATCTTGGATCGGGCCTACTTATACAATTATTCACAATCGTATATCTCCTTTTAAACACATATGGACATTGAAAAAATACTTAAGTTGATTGAAGCCTCATTAGAAAGGAGTTCATCTTCTTGTCAAATACCGCCAAATCAAACAAAACCGGCCATCTATGGCTCATAACAGCTGTAGCTTTGGGGACGCTGCTTAACCCTTTGAACACAACCATGATTTCTGTCGCTTTTTCCAGGCTGCAGGAGGAGTTTCATGTCACGTATGCCTCGATTTCCTGGCTCATTGCAACCTACTATGTGGCTAGTGCGGTCGCACAGCCTGTCATGGGGAAGGTCGGCGATTTATTCGGCCGCAAAAAAATCTTCATGCTCGGACTCGCCCTCATCACCGTCTCCTCCATGCTGGCGCCACTTTCAACGAGCTTTGGCTGGCTGATGACGTTTCGTGTCATTCAAGCGATCGGCAGCTCCGCCCTATTCCCCAATGGCATGGGCATCATCCGCTCGGTCATCACGACGAATCAGGCGAGAGCGCTAAGTGTCATGTCGGTGTTCTCCTCCACCTCGGCGGCTCTAGGTCCATCGCTCGGAGGATTTTTGATCCAATATAGCGACTGGCCGTCTATTTTTCTCATTAATTTTCCGTTTATCGTCGTATCATTCGTACTCTCTCTTCGAATGATGCCTAAGGATGCACCACGGAAGCAATCAGGTGCAGGTTCTTTGGACATAACAGGCATCGTCTTTTTTACTGCGCTGATTTTTAGCTGGCTGTTCTTTTTCCTATCGTTCAAATCCGGGGTCAACTGGCTGCTGCTCCTGCTTAGTCTGGTGCTCAGCGTAGGCTTTTACTGGTATGAAGCCAAGCGAAAGCAGCCGTTTATTGATGTCCTGTTTCTAAAACGGAATGTCGATGTTTGCTTCGTTTATTTGCAATTCATTTTAGTCAATATTGTGTTCTATTCAATTATGTTTGGGATCCCTTCGTATTTGCAGCAGGTGCGGCATTACAATGGGCAAGAAGTAGGATTAATCATGCTGTCCATTTCAGGCTTCGGCATTCTCGTCACCCCCCTTGTGGGCAGGTGGATTGACCGTTCCGGTTCGCGAACTCCGCTGCTCGTCGGTACGCTATTCGTTGTGGCTGGAACCTCCATGCTGTTAACGATTCATGATAGCTCCACTGCGGTTTGGATTTTTATCTGCTTATCTGTGCTTGGCATCAGCAACGGGTTTCAGAATCTCGGACTGCAAACAGCCCTGTATTCTTACGTTACGACGGCAGAGACCGGCATTGCCTCGGGTATGTTCATGACTTCTCGTTTTATGGGAACCATATTATCTTCGAGCTTGCTCGGAACGGTTTTCAGCACGCAAATCACGACTGCGCACTTTCACAGTTTGATTATCGGGTGCGTGATCATCAGCGTGCTGATGCTTCTATTGTCCCTCCGCATGTTTCTTAGAGCGAGAAGCGGTACAGAGCAAGTACAGTCGCAATAAGGAGATGAACATGATGAATAATGGCAACGACCAAACGGTAACCCTGGGGATGGGGTGCTTCTGGAGCCCGGATGCTTTGTTCGGGCAGCTGGCCGGCATCACGAGAACACGTGTGGGTTTTGCCGGAGGAACGACAGAGAACCCCACCTATCGGCAGCTTGGGGACCACTCCGAGACCGTCGAAATGGACTTCGATTCCAGCATCGTGAGTTTGGAAGCCATCCTGCATGTGTTCTGGAGCAACCATAATCCGGTAAATATAAATGATTACAAAGGCCGGCAGTACCGATCTTTGGTCTTATATCGCGACCCCTCACAGTTGGATATCATTCGTAAGGTCATGGCGAACAGCGAGGAACAAGGAAAGGGTACGCCGGACACTGAGGTTGCTCCTTTTAAGGGCTTTTACCCTGCTGAGGACAGGCATCAGAAATATTATTTGAAACGCTATCCCGATGCCATCGACAAGTTGAGCACTCTTTTTCCAACTGAGGAGGCACTGACCAACGCAACCTTGGCTGCAAGATTAAATGGGCTGGCTAAAGGTTATACGAATAGGGATAGAATCATCAACGAAATCCGGACATGGCTGATTAGCGGTAAGGAGCAGGAAGAGATCATTCGACTTATTCGAGGGATAAAATGGTAAGGGAATGGAGAAAAGGCAGCCCATCTGATTGATGGGCTGCCTTTCTTTTTAGTTCGTATATGTATTTTTCACTCGTTTTGAATTAATAAAGTAAGGGATCCAGATTAAACAAGTAACGAATGATTTAACAATATTTCTGCCTTGTTCCCCCATTAGTTCGTGAGTCGCCATTTCCTCAATGGAGTTTGAAATAAAATAATAGCCAACATTAGCAGCAAAGTTAATCAAATAAAAATATATCACCATATATTTCAATAGCTTCTTTTTTTTCAAGATGCAATAACCAATGATGACTGGAAAAACCACATAAAATAAATTCAAGGCAGTCTCATAAATGATAATTAAAGCATATTTCCAGTTTTCCTCATACAATTGCGACAACCGTCCACTTTGGTAAACAGGGAATAGCGTATCCAGCAAATAGTAGAAGGAGCTCCCGAAAGTTAATAAGAGGCCTAAAGCTACCAAGTAAAGCCAGCCACCAAAACCATAAGGCTTAACCTTTTCCTCTATAGGCGGCATCATTCCTGTCGTGTTATCCAGTTTTACTGCTAAGTCGTTTTCTGTATGGGCCATTGAGTCACCTTTCAATCTTTTCCGTCTTACCTTTATACTCCTTAAAAAAATAAATTCTGTCAATCAAATATGTGAGTGTGATCACTTCGATTGCCAACACCTCAAGCCACGTAAAGGAACTGGAGGCCTCTATTTTGCAGAAAACGAGCTATTTCCTAATTAGGCGGAACTACAGGCTCTTATTTCTCGTCAATGGCCTGGTTTCACAGCAAAATTGGCAAAATAGAGGAACGTAGTTCCTCTACTCACGGAAATTCTGCTTTTTCTTCGAAATAGCGCCCTCTAGTTCCCTGAAGTGAATGCCCCAAAGAACCGCAATTAATGAATTGCGGTTCTTCATTTGCATAGAAGACCCAGCCACCCCTACCGATAGCCGTTACCAATGCCCGGGAAAGGTGATGGCCGCGACACATATCCCGTATAAGAAGCTTGCGGATGCGGCTCCGCTTGCGGTGGGTAAGTATCAGGCCGCACCTCGCGTTGATGCGAGCAATCGGCCGGCGGCCCGATCGTGACAGTGCCCTGGATCGGAGCTAACGCCTGCGTGATCTGCGCTTGATCCAAGCAATACGTATGAGCAAGCATGTTTCTCGGAGCCAGTCTGAGGAAGTCGGATACCGCGATGAATTCCGGTACCGGCGCATCGAAGATTGCGAGCAGATGCGTATCGTCTTCGGTTGCCATTTCCCAGTGGAACCACCCTTGCGGAATATTCGCTACCTGACCTGGAGTAATGTTGTAGGTAAGCACCATTTTGGTGAACGGATTCAGGAGGGACACAACCGCTGCGCCTCGAATGCAATAGACCAGCTCCGTTGCGTTCTGATGAACATGCGGTTCGACCACATTCGCTTTGGATAAATAGATGTCGAGCAATGAAACATTACCCAGCGTATTCAATTGCTGAATACCAAGCGTGTTAATGAAATTGTTCGCATCCTTAGTGAATGTACGATTATTCTTCAGATCGTAGAAATATTGGACGTTTGGAGAAGTGAAATCCATATAGGATACAGCCATACGCTCAGCCTCCCGATTGTATTATCGTCTTTACTAAACGTATTCCACTTCATCTATACCCATGACAAATGCCCTTCCTCCCAATCAACTTTCACTCCATACGGCCCATCCATCCGCAAAAATGACATCAAAACCGGCTTGTTCGCATGCTTTTCCAATTTTTGAATACATTTAAATATTCGATAAACAGAAACAGGAGGACACAAGTCATGTCACAACATGGGCATTCGTTCATGAGAGGTACGCTGGTATTGTCTGTCGCTGCTTTCATCAACCGTATTCTCGGTTTTATCAGCGGTATGTATATCGCGCGTGTACTGGGCGCAGAGGGTATCGGCATCTTGATGATGGCCCATCCGCTCGTCCCGCTCGTCATTACGATTACGGAGTTGGGCTTGCCGGTAGCCATTTCGAAGTTGGTCGCAGAGGCCTCCGCCCGCGGCGAACGAATGAAAGTAAGACGCATTCTGCATGTCTCACTTGCCGTCACGGGCTTCTTGAGCGTAGCGCTCACGACCATAACGCTGCTTGGATCCGAGTGGATCGCATCCATTCTCCTAAGCGACCAACGTGCTTATTTCGCGATGCTCGCCATTACGCCGATTGCGCCGATTGTAGCCGTCTCCGCGGTATTAAAAGGATATTTCCGCGGCATGCAGCGGATGAAGACGATCGCAGCCTCCGATGTGCTGGAGCATACCGTTCAAATCGCCTGCGTGTTAGCGCTTGTCCACTTGCTCCTGCCTTACGGCGTCGCTTATGCCGCCGCAGGAGCAATGGCTGCTTCTGTCATCAGCGAAGCCGTCAGCCTCCTCTTCCTGGTGACAAGCTACAAGCTGTTCGGCGAATCCAGGACGCCTGGCGAAACTTGGGCAAACCACCTAAAGCAAGGAAAAAGCACACTCGGCGAGCTGCTGCAGATCGGACTACCGACCACCGGTCACGGCATTATTCACTCGTTGTACAGCACCTTCCAGCCTCTTCTTATCACAACGAGCCTAGCGCTCGCCGGCGTCGGTACGGCGCTGGCCACCAAGCAGTTCGGCATGCTGGCTGGCTATGCGTTTCCACTGCTGTTCATGCCAAGCTTTATCACGCAATCCTTGTCAACCGCACTTATACCTGCGATTGGCGAGGCAGCGGCGAATAAGAACAGCCTGCTTATCCATGAGAGGATGAATCAGGCTTTGAACTTGGGGCTTCTAATCGGCGCTCCGGCAACCGTGATCCTGTACGAGTGGGCGACTCCGCTAACGACGCTTGTCTATCATGCTCCCGAGGCAGGATTGCTGCTGAAAATACTGGCGCCAATGTTTTTCCTGCATTATTTCGATGCTCCCCTTCATGCGATTCTGCTCGGACTCGGCCGCGCGCAGGCTACGCTGTGGAATTATGTAATAGCCACCGCATTCAAGGCTGTCACGATCTACATTTTAGGCAGCCAGCTGGGCATTATCGGTGTGGCTTATGGCATCGGTATCGGCATTGTGATGCAGACGGTGCTGAACTTCTTTTCCATTTCCAACTCCATCGGGTTCTATTGGAACATTCGTCCCTATGTCAAAGTTGGGATCAGTATGATGATGATGGCGATATCCGGACACTGGATCTATCAATATGTAATGAGCCATGGCATGCCGCAGGTTTGGTGCGTAACTACTTCTATCGTTTGTTCCTTGCTTCTCTATTTCGCGGCACTCGTATTCACAGGTACGTTGAATTGGAAAAGTTCGCGTCACAGGTTTTCAATTCCCTGGTAAACGTAGAAAGAGACCCTCAGCGGTTGCTGGGGGTCTCCATTTTATTAGCTTTGATAACTGGTTGCTGCGTTTTTATCACCAACTTTAACGGTAACATCCTTCTCTTGCCCGTCGCGAGAAATGGTTATTTTCAGTTCATCGCCAACAGACGCGGCTTGCACAGCTTTGGTAATGTCCTCCGTGCTGGAAGATGCTTTACCATTTATACTTAAAATAACGTCATATTGACGAATGCCCCCTTCAAATGCTGGCGTACCATGCTCTACTTCAGCTACTACGGCACCTTTTGTGCTGTTGATTTTTAAATCTGACAGCATATCATCCGTAATATTTTGCAGCGCTACACCAATGTAGGGTGCTGGCTCTTTGGGGATCGTTTCATTATTTTTCAGCTTATCCACAACTGAACTGAACGTGCTTGAGGGAATGGCAAAACCGATGCCTTGCGCTTCAGAGTTCACAGCTGTATTAATCCCGATAACTTCCCCATTCAAATTTAAAAGCGGACCGCCAGAGTTCCCAGGATTGATCGCTGTATCGGTTTGTAATAAATGCTTATAGTTTCTAGTCCCTTGGGTATCATCAATGCTGATCTCACGCTCTTTGGCGCTTAGGACACCTGTCGTTACGGAGTAATCAAAGTCATACGGGTTGCCGATCGCAACAAGCCAATCGCCTACTTCCGTATTGTCGGAACTGCCTATTTTTAATGCCGGAAATTCTTTATCTCCTTGAATCTGAAGCACTGCCAAGTCTAGATCATAACTGCTTCCTAGAAGTTTTGCTGTAAAAGGTGTATCGTAACCTTGTACGTAAACGCTAATTTCGTCCGCGCCGTCAATGACATGCTCATTAGTTAAAATATATCCATTCGAGTCAAAGATAAAGCCCGATCCAATCCCATTTTCAATGGTATCCCCACTTTGAGTGCCTTGTTGGAATGGGTTTCTTCTGTTTTGCCCCGTATTCGTCTGCTTTACTTTCGTCTCAATTTTGACAATTGCCGGACTCGCGGATTTTGCAATGGCAGATACGCTATTATTCCCTGTTGGGGATAATGACGCCGTTTGGACATTGGCTGCATTTGAATTAGCCGTTGCAGCGATGCCTGATGGCGTGGACGCAGTATCAAATCCAAACAAATTCAACTTATCCGATGTGAACATCAAACCGCCAATAACGACCGCGCCAGCCATAAAAGCTGCAAACATGGATTTAAATTTAGGATTTCCTATTTTGTTATCAACCTTTATACCCTTTACTTCGATCATATCATTGATATCATTCATATCGTTCATATCTTTCATATCTTCATTCATGTGATTACCACCTTTCGAGTGCTAGTTAATTGAATTAATGTTGATAGTTGAAGTATAGGACGCGAACCTGAAATGAGACTTAAGTTGGGCTGATAGGCATATGAAAGTTAACTGAAAATATGCTGAAGACGCGAAGGCTGTCCTCGGTGATAATTTCAAGCATTAGCTCCTGCTCTTTAGAAAACAATACTATTGGACAACCCCACGGGAAAAAGGAACTTACCTGTACATCTCGAATATCTACTGTAATCGGATGGCCAAAAATAAGAAGATAGACAGGAGTAAATTACGATGATCAAAGGTTTCGGAGGCATATTTTGGAGAACTAAAAATGTTGAGGTTATAAAAAAATGGTACAGTGATGTGCTGAAGATTGAAATCGGAGATTGGAACGGGACGATCATACAACCTCAATCCGGCAATGAAACGATCTTTTCTTTCTTTACCGAGGATAGCGGCTATTTTCCAAAAGAACAGCAAGTCATGTTAAATTTCCAAGTCTACGATCTGGACGAGATGATTCAACATCTTGAACAAATCGGTGTACCTTTAGCGAAGAACAAAGAGGTCGGTGACTATGGCAAGTTTGCTTGGATCGAAGATCCGGAAGGTCGGCTGATCGAGCTGTGGGAGAAATAAGTCGGCAAATCGAAAAAGCCTCTAGAATGCACAAGTTAAGTGCTTCTAGAGGCTTTTTGATTTAGTTATCGTTGAGCGACTCCGCGTGAGCCTCTTCTTACGAGAATGAAGTACGCGAACATCGCAGCGGCGCTCGTCAACAAAATAATGACGCCTAGCGGCACAGCCGTATTCTCACCCGCGATACCGACCAGCGGGGAAACAACAGCCCCGAGTAAAAAGGGAATGACACCAAGCAATGCAGCAGCGCTGCCCGCATTTTGACTTTGGCTCTCCATCGCAAGCGGAAAAGCTGCCGTTGACGTTATACCGATTGCAGCCACAAAGAAAAATAGCGGAATTACTAAAGCGAAAAGCGGCCCATGAACGATGGCTACTACTAAAACTGTAAGGCTGGCAAAAAAGGCCACCCACAGACCGAACAACAGAAAGGCCTGTTCAGAGACGCGATGCGACATCCGCCCCACCACTTGGGAGCCGATGATTAAGCTAATGCCGTTGGATCCGAACAAAAGAGCAAATACCGTCGGCGAAGCGCCGTAAATATTTTGATAGATAAAAGGCGTTCCCGACACGTAAGCGAACACGCCCGCGATCATAATGCCCTGTGCCAGCATGTAGCCGACAAACTGGCGATCTCGCAGGAGCGAACCATAGTTCTTTAACTGTTCCATAAAATTGCTAGGCCTGCGGCGATCGGATGGCAAAGTCTCTTGCAGCTTCCATTTTGTCATCGTCAATAGGTACAATCCCAGTATCGCGAGTGCGATAAATACGCCGATCCACGTCGTGAAAGATAGTATTCCGCTACCGGTAACCGGTGCTACGAGCGGTCCCAAATTACCGACTAGCAGCAGCAGGGAGAAAAACTTGGTGAGTTCGTGGCCGCTGTACAAATCACGTGCAATTGCCCGGGAAATAACAATACCCGCGGATGCGGAGAAACCCTGCACGAAACGGAATGCAATCAACACTCCGATATTAGGCGAAAACGCACAAGCTAATGAAGCGACGACGTAAAAGGCCATTGAGATAAGCAACGGGTTTCGTCTGCCATAGACATCACTCAGAGAACCCATCACGAGTTGGCCGATGCCCAGACCGAGTAAACAAGCGGTCAAACTGAGTTGTACAAGGGAAGCCGTTGTACCAAATTGCTTTACAATTTCCGGGAACGCGGGTAAATACATATCAATGGTAAAAGGCCCGAGTGTCGAAAATAAACCGAGCAGCAATGCTAATCTAAACGCATGCTGATTGTTCTTGCTGGTCATAATAAAAATGATCTCCTATTCTTCTATCCTTATCCAAGTCTCATATAAAGAACCTGATGTTCATCCTAACACAAATCTACAAATTCCGACAATGAAATTTAACACCTTACATATTTGCGTTTGAAACCGATTCTCCCTTTTTCCACTTCCTTTTGAATACGATCGGAAGCGATCAGCCTCTTATTGCGTTCGACTTCAACTGGACCAACGGCTTCTGCGGTTTCAACAGCCTTATCATGAAGCGGCAAATAGGATACTCCTACTGTGTAGATGAAATTATTCATCGCATATTTCGTTCGTTCGGGCGCATCATGAATCGTATTTTTCACCCTTTCGAGCATAGCGGCAAGTTTACTTTCATCAAATTCGCTGTCCCGTCGGTTACCCAAGAGCCAGCAGTAACAACTCCAGCCTGCCGACATTTTCAACTCTTCACCGCTATGGATCCATTTATCGGCAACTTGCTCAGCGATATCTGTTTCTGCCAAAGTTACAGCAACCACATAATCAGACACCATATAAAAATATGCTGCATCTATCCAACGGTCAAAATCCGCTTCCGTCATTGCCTTTGGGTCAGCAATAACGCCGGCAAAATACATCGCATCGTAGTTTCCAGTATTGTAAAGCTCCTCAGCCAAAGGTTGATTGAGCTTAATTTTCTTGGCAATGGGCTTCATTTCACCGGTAGCTACGCCAAATAGTGGCTCGTGCGCACCGTTGGAGACGTAAATTTTCTTGGTTCGTTCCTTACCCAGAAGTTCAAGTTCTCGCATGACCGTTTCTACGTTCATAGATCAACACTTCCTTTTTTATTTCATCGGATAAATACTCATATCCTAGTTCGCCGAAATGTAGGCCGTCATTTCTTTGCCCTTTTAATAGTTCGGATAAATGGCGAACCCATATCATTTTTGCGAAAAAATCGATAAACTGACTTCCCGTTGCTTCACTCACTTCTTTAACGGCCTCTGCATATTCCTTAAGCACAAGATTTGTTCGAGCATGCTGTAACTTCTCATCTACGGGTGCCGGGCTAATTAGAATGACTTTGGCTGGTGAAAGAATAGTAACAATATCAGTGAGATTCCTTTTATAATCTAGCAATTGAACCCTCTTATGATGTGCAGCATCATTTGCGCCAAATAGTACCGTCACGAGATCCGGGCTATGAGATAAGACATCACTTTGAATTCTCTCGATCGCATCAAATGTATTATTGCCAGGCACGCCAGCGTTAATGACTTCCCATTCTTCGCCGAGTTTAGAGGCAAGCTTTATGGTCAATAGCGGACGATCGTAACCTTCTGTCCTTGAAGTTATACTGTCTCCGAAACAGACCAGTTTCATGAACTTGCTCCCCTCTACCCTCTTGTATTATTGTAACAGGAAAGATGCACACGGCAAACGCCGTTGTCGAAGCTAGACCAGTCACCGTCACCGATAGGGGAACTATAAGGCGCTATTTGTGCTAAATAGACTCCAGTTACGTTCCAAACGGAACTACAGGGTCCTATTGCCCTTCAAATTGGCCTATCTCTGCCAAAATGGCTGAATAGCGGATCATAGTTCCCTCTAACTAGCCATATGCCAGCTTTTCAGCATATTAGCGGAACACAGTTCCCTTTCATATAAAAGAGTAATTACAAAAAGGACACCCCACGGGTATCCTCGTTGAACTCTCTTAAACTTTGCCGTTCTCCGCACTCATCGATCACACCATGATAACATCCATTCCACTGTCGCGGAATTGCCGTACCACATTTTCCGATACGTTGCTGCCTGTAATCAGTGTATTAATGGATGTGCAAGGAGCTACGGTATGTAGTGATACCTTACCTATTTTACTGTCATCCGCTACAACAATTATCTTTTCAGCCGCATTTATCATGCCTTTTTTGGTCGGAACCAGCTGGGCCTCCGGATGCATGAGACCGTACTTGGGATGAATGACAGGAATCCCGATAAATGCCTTCTGAACATGGAGGGAACCCAGAACATGATCCGTGAACATACCGTTTAACATATAGCTGGAAGGATAAAGATCGCCGCCGGTTACAATGACCTTGATGCCCGGTGCATCACGCAGCTCTGTAGCAATATTCATGTCATTGGTGACCACTGTAATGTTTGATCGTTGAACCAGGTTTTTGGCAATATGCAGCGTTGTAGTTCCGGAGTCAATAATGATGTGCTCTCCGTCTTCCACCATGCTTGCGGCCATCTTGCCAATCCTGTCTTTTTGATCGAACTGTTGGACAACTCTTTCATTAAACGAAGGTTCATTATGCGTCCATTGATCGATTGTCACCCCACCGTGTGTCCTCTTTGCAAGTCCCTTTTGTTCAATTTCCTCCAGGTCCCTTCGAATGGTAGCTTCATGAACGTTGAATTCTTGGGCTAATTCAGCGATTGTTGCAACACGATGTATTTTTACATATTCGACTATCCTAAATTTTCGTTCTGCCGCTAACACGAGGCACCCCTCTTATGTGCAAACTTTGCTAATATTATGCTCAGATAAGAGTATATTCGCTTATTTTTGCTTTTAGATTAGTATATGCTGTTTATTCGGTCAAGTAAAATCTATTTATTGCGATTTTTAATAGCCACCTCAGGTAGCATCCGATTGTACGTGTACACATTTGCCAAGCGCAAAGGGGTGAAGTCGGAGGCAAACCCTACACCAAGCTCCGCTTTTTGAGGGTGTTTAACATCGGGAATTCGTACAGCTAAGCCTTCCGGTTCTCTAAAAGATAAAGAACTCCCTGCCGTAATCAGCTGCTTGTCGACTATTTCTCCTGTATCAAAATTCACAGTAGTAATGTACGTATTGCCTGTCGGTTCAACCGAACCGCTTGTGCCGTAAGAACTCCCCTCCAGCAAATAGAGATATTGCCCGTAAGAGGCGAAGCCTTGAAATGTTCCTACACTTGGCTGCACAACATCCGCAATAGCGTCATACTGGTGCTGCTTAACACTTTCCAATTCATACACACCGAAGTGGAAAACACCATCTTTCCGATAACGCATTGTTAACAAGTCGTTAGCCGCATCAATATTTACCGTTGTGCGATCCGCCCCTTCGATGAGCTTATGTTTCTGAAGCTCCGGCGACTCGTGAGTTAAAATCTTTCCATTCTCAAACTTGAATCTTGTGATGACGGTTCCCCAACCATCTTTCCCCTCTGCAACGGAGTCTGTTTCCGACCAAATATAAGGATTTCCGTCTTCCGTTTCAACTCCGATTTGAACACCATGACCGAAACCTTTCAAGTACATGTAACCTAACTTGTTTCCCTCAAGATCCAGTTCAGTCAAAGCCAAATCTCCGTTCAAACTGCGATTGGCCCCGCTGACGGCAGTCGGTTCTCCCGGAAGCATAAGCCCGCCTGCCATCAACTGCACGGTATAGATATGCTTATTTACGTTATCAAAAGCAAATGATTGCAGAACGGTGCCATTTTGCAACGCTTTATCACGAACCAGCTCCGTCGGCTGTGCGGACAAATCAAACACTTTTGAATGCCATGAAGGCTGCTTTGCACTCGCCGTAGGCATGGATGACCCAAGCACACAGGTGAGCACGACTCCTGCAATCAACACCATACACCTTTTAGCTCTCATCGAATTTGACCTCTCTTCCCTAATCAAAATAGCGATTCAATAGCTCAACAAATATACTTGGCTCGTCAACTGCATATCGCCGAATTCCCATGTTCAGCAATTCGAATAAGTCTTCCTGATCAAATTTATACGGCAGCACTTCCAATTCCATCCCCGCTTCTCCTAGATACTGCAGAGCCTCTTGAATAAAAGTCTTCTGCAGTTTGTAACGCCACGACTGCTTTTCCTCGGCATCTGGCAGGTGAAGCTGAACCATATTGAGGGAGTCAAACCCTGTTTGACGAATATGTGTGAATGTTTCCACCGCTGTTTCTGGGAAACGCGCAGGAATCCACAGCATGGTTCTAACCTCGGGAACTAACCGTTTAACGGTTTTACAATTCTCATGATTATTGTGGGCAAAAATAATCTGCCGGGCTACGCCATATTCTTGAATCAGCGCAGCCAATGCTTCCAAATCTACCTGTTTAAAGTCCAGATAGAGCTGACGGTCGGAATGCTCGGACAAAACAGCCAATATCTGCTTAAGTGAAGGAACCTTCTCATTACGGAACTGCTCGCCGAATTTCACACCTGCATCCCATTGCTGAATCTGATCAAAAGTAAGTTCAGAGATCAGCTTGTCTTGATCCGCTTCGGGTACGGACAGTGTTCGTTTCGGCGTTGCGTCATGTATACCGATAATGATGCCATCTGCCGTTTGCCGGATATCAATCTCGGGTATTCCCCCGAGATTCCATGCGTAATTCATCGCTGCCATCGTATTCTCGGGTACTTCCGAATTCGAGTTTTGGTGCGCTTGCCATTGAATAGCCTTGCTCCCTAAGTTCTTGTCAGTTAAGGACATTGTCGCCATTCCTCCACATTATTTTATTTGGACTTCAAAATTCGTTCCGTTTCCTTTTTAAATCCATCCAATGACGATTTGATATCTTTGCTGTCATACATGATTGCCTGCATAACGGAATGAAACTCCTTCATAACTTCCGGCCAAACGACGCTTTTATTGGTATCAACGGCAAATTGAAGCTGATCGTAAGCGACCTTGCGATTCGGCTCTTTCGTCCATAGATCCTGAATTTGCTTCGTTTCGACCATTTTCTTGGTGAAAGGCAGGTAACCCGTATCGATTATGAACTGTAAGCCGCCTTGCGGATCAGTCTCCACCCAATTAATGAACTCCCATGCTGCGTCCTTTTGCTTGGATCCGGTAGTCATGGCAATATTAGCGCCGCCTGTAGGCTCAGCATTCACTTTATCTTTCGGCATGAAAGCGGTTACCATTTTAAACTTAAGGTTGGAAAGCGATCCCATGACACCTGTCGATTGGAACATCATCCCGACTTTACCGTCTGTGAACATCTGATTGACAATGCTGCCGGAGTTTTGTGAAGGTGGGTAGTACAAAGCGCCAGACTTTTGCATATCCTTCAAGTAGCTAAACACTTTGTCCCCAATTCCGTTATCAATAAAATCAACTGAAGTTGCTTTTTCATTGAAAAACTTACCGCCTGCTTGCGCAATCAAGGCAATCGGGTACCACGAATCGTGAACCATGGTAAGTCCATAACGCTTGTATTCGCTTCCTTCCTTAATCACCAACGCGTTGGCAACTTTGTTCAGTTCGTCCCAAGTTGTCGGAACCGCAAGTCCTTTTTCATCCAGCATATCCTTATTGATATAGAAAATCGGCGTGGAACGGTTTAAAGGCAAGGATACCAATTTGTTATTAAACGTAGAATGCCCCATCAAACCAGGAACGAAATCATCTGCGCTCAGCTTCGAACTTTTCATATAAGCGTTAAGATCTTGCAATACCTCAGCGTCTGCGAACTGCTCAACATATGCGCGTTCAAGCATCGTTACGTCGGGTGCGGTATTGGCTGCAATCGACTGCTGCAATTTGGTAGCGGTTTCATCATAATTGCCTTGAAACGTTCCAACCACTTCAATATTAGGATGGGAAGCATTGAATCGGTCAATCATTGCTGTCATATACTCACCGGTTTTTCCCCCGAGAGAGTGCCAAAATTGAACCGTAGCCTTGCCTTTTGCCGGCTCGCCAGAGGCCTTGGCCGTCGCAGCCGAAGTCGATGCTGGAGCCGTTGTTCCTTCAACGCCGCTTCCATTTGATGAACAGCCTGCTAGCAAACCCGTTAATACGACTGCAGCGACCATCATATTGCCAACTTTTTTCTTCATGTATTTACCCCTCCATTAATAGGATTAGATTGTTTTAGTTTATTTAATTCCTGAGTATACAAAAGCTTTAACAATGTATTTCGAGCAGAATGCATACACAATCAAAATGGGAATAACCAACACCACATTGGCCGCCATAAGAATATTCCAATTGTTCACGCCTTCCGTTTCCTTCAGCATCGAAATACCTATGGTAAGAGGCCGAACAGGTGTCGAATCGGTCATCACTAAAGGCCAGAAATAATCGTTCCAATGGCTGACAAAGCTGAAGAGGACAACCGTTGCCAAGGCAGGCATAGCCATTGGAGTCAGGATATTCCACATGATTCTGAACTCGCTCGCGTTATCTATTCTGGCAGCCTCTATGATTTCTTCCGGAGTTTGCATAAAATATTGGCGCAGCAGGAAGATGCCGAATGCATTGGACATAAACGGAATAATTTGCGGCAGCAGCGACTTGATTAAGCCCCAATCCGCCAGCATCAAATAAACAGGAATGAAGGTAACCTGGCCGGGAATCATAAACGCCAACAGCACCATGCCGAACAGGATTCCTTTTCCATAAAAATTGTACTTGGCAAAAGCGTAAGCAGCTGGGATCATCACAATCACTTGCAGAACGATAACGGAAAGCGTCACGATGACGGAATTCCTTGTATAGGTTAAAAATGGCCCCGTACCCATAGCATCCGTGAAATTTTTCCACTGCGGCATAGCTGGAACCATCGTTGGCGGGAACGTCATAATCTCATCATAAGACTGCAATGACGTCGATATCATCCACAGAAACGGGAATATAAAAACAAGTAGAAGCGCGATTTTGAAAATAAAGCTGACGGTTCGCTTCATGGCCAATTGTACTCTCCTTTTTCATCCTCTAGTTTGCCATTAAGAATAATGGACTTTTTTGGACAGTAATCGGAAGTACAGCACGGTCAACAGCCCGATTGCCGCCATCAGTACTACGCCCGTCGCTGAAGCATAACCGATATTCGTCGTACGGAATTCATAAATGTAGTAAACAAGCGTATTGGTTGCTTTATTGGGACCGCCTCCCGTCATGATTCTCACCGTATCAAAAACTTTGAACGAACCGATGGTCATAATGATAAGGATAAAAAATAGCTGTGGCGAAATCATGGGAATCGTTATTGAAAACAGCACCCTAAACTTACTGGCATTATCAATAGCCGCTGCTTCAAGAATCTCTTTAGAAATTCCTCGGATGGCTGCGATGATAATTAGCGTGTAATAGCCGATGCTGTGCCATACCGAAACGAGAATGACAGAAACCAAAGCCGTTCTAGAGCTTTGCAACCATTGGGACGGTGGTAAACCGAGCGCTTTCAACATGTAATTGAGATAACCGACACTTGGCTCCATCATCCAAAGCCATACGAGCGCAATCGATACGATTGAAATAATATGAGGTGTAAAGATACCGACTTGAATCAAGGAATTGAATTTGCTGTTGTTGCTTAGCCAAACGGCTATGATCAAGGATAATGCCAAGGTCAGAACGACAACTCCAATCGTGTACAAGCACGTATTCCATAGTGATTTGTAAAAGTCTTCTCTCGTGAAGATTTCAATAAAATTATCCAGACCAATGAACCTGCTCTTTGCCTTATTCAGCATGTTATATTTAAAGAAGCTTAAATAAATCAGGTACAGAATAGGGTAAATGACAAAAACAAGGATACCGGCCATGGCAGGCGCAATCATGACATACGGGCGAAACTTGCCCCAAAGTCTCTGTTTGTTCAAATGGATCCTCCTTCCGTTAATATAAAAGATATTGATGCTTATTAATGTTTATTTCTTTTGGTAAACGCTTTCTTTTTGCTTAGATAAGTTTACTTCAATTCATTATTTTTGTCATTACTGAAACATCACCATTTGAAATTTAGCAGAATCTTCTTCCACCCTCTGTTGGATTCAGCAAATTCCATAACATGTGCGAAATCTGCTGCGGATTGAATCTGTGTCCGTTCATCCGGAAGCAGCTTCCTTAAGGTTTCCTGGCATTGCAAATCTTTCATAGCTTCCAACACAGGAATGAAATCATCAATAGAACTACGACTGCTTCCTCTCATTGTGATTCCTTTCTCAAGAACGTCCCTCGTATTAATGGGCACCCGATCTTCCGTTACTCCCATCAGAATGAGATGTCCGCCTGGATTTAACACCTCAATAGCTTGATTTATCGCACTTTCTGAGAACTTACCACCCGTGCATTCCAAAGCGACATCATACTTTTCACCTTTGGAAAAATCATAGTCCTGCACCAGTCTGCGGGTGGCAAATTCAAATTGTGCCAGCTTCTCCGGGACAGCACCGAATACAGTGAGGCGGTCTTGACTTACACCATAAACATGATGAAGCATGGCAGCTGCCAAATATCCGACCGGACCGTCTCCGAATACAACTACCTGTGCACTCTTAAGTGCATCAGCAACATGATGGAGTGCTTGATAGGAAACGGAGCTTAGCTCTGTCAGTACGGCAATTTCATCCGGCACTTCATCTGGAATCGGGATTGCACTTGCTGCTGGAAATACCAATCTGCTCTGAGCAATGCCGTCGGTTCCACTTCCCAGAAAACGCCCCCGTGTGCAATAATTTACGCCCTTGCCGCTTCTGCATGACTCACAACAGTTCATCGGATCTGTTCCATCCAGCATATAACCTTGAATGTTCGGTACAATAACAACTCGTTGGCCCGTTTTGACTGCCGGTGTACCACTTGACTTTACGATGCCAATTCCTTCATGAATAAGTGCCATAGGAAGCTTTTTTTCCAACGCTTCTGCTCGCCGTTGCCCACTAAAATAGCGTAAATCCGCATGACACACGCTGCCCAGGGTCGGCTCTACGACAACATCCCAATCTTGCACTTGTTTTTCAAGAACCGTCTCAATTACCTCATGAGGCTTTACTAATCGATATGCACGCGATTGAATACGATTCTGTACGAGTTTTGCTTGTTCCATCTATGATTCCTCCCATTTCTATCTAATGACTTCTGCGGTTGTAAACTACATTTAAATAAATCCAATCAGACCCGCATATGCTGCTTCCGTTCTATGCCGAATTACAGCATAAATCCCTTCTTCTCCTTCCTGCTCATATTTTAATGCAATAAAATGTTTATTACTGCTCATTATTGATTGTTTTGAGTATACTATCCGAATTTCACTTTCGTCAATACGAATTTTTCATAAATATTAGCAGATAATTTGCTTGATTATGTTTAATTACTGTTAAACAAAACAAATAAGCATAGCCGCCTGGCCGCTACCTTCCAAATAGGAAGAGCCACTGCTTCTACGCTTTCTTTACTACGATATGAATGACTTTACTCCCCTAAGAGTGCAAGGATTTAACTACATGTTCGCTACCGCTTCCACCAGAATGTTCATGCTGAGCACTTGGCTCTACACCCAGAACGTCCGGAAGGGAGATAAGCGTTTTCAAAATATCCGTCAACGACTTATCGTTTTGCACTTTAATTGAAATGCCTAATGAAACCTCACCGTTGTAAGCATTAGCTTCCGCTATTTCCATGCGCGGAACCATCTGCATAGTCCTAATGTGTATTTTGAGTTCGGTCAGCTTATTGAAAACAAGATTTAAACTTTCAGGATTACTCGATACACAGAGAATAAATTCTTTGTGTCGGCGTTTCCGTAGGAGGTACTTCTCCCAATGATTCAAAACAAATAGACAAAACAAGACAAGAATGGCTGCCAAAATAGATACATAATAAAATCCTGCCCCTACCGATAGCCCGATTGCGGCTACTACCCAAATCGAGGCCGCCGTAGTCAAGCCGGAAACGGTCGCGCCCGTGCGCATAATGGCTCCCGCACCAAGAAAGCCGATTCCGCTTATCACTTGTGCAGCCAAACGAGCAGGATCAACCCTGACATTCGGTTCAATGATGAAATCATTAAACCCGTAAATAGACAACAGCATGATAGTTGTTGAACCGACACATACAAGAATATGAGTTCGCAGTCCAGCTGCATGATTGCTCCATTCCCTCTCCAGACCAATAAGCCCTCCGAGTACCACAGATAAAATCATGCGAAAAGTAAGCGACATATCGGAAATGTGCCAAATCGAATCATGTGATAACAATAGACGTCCCCCCCTCATTTTTTGCTCGTTAATGAATGATAATGTTCATTAATATTAAAATAATGTTTATTAATGTTTATTACATAGTATTTCATGGATATAGGTGTGTCAAGATGAATAATTGGATTTTCCCACATATTTCTCTCACAGGAATTAACAACCCCACATAAGCAATGATTATCTTTATTTTTCTCCGTTTTCCTTCAAATCCTTGGTTTGTCATACACGAAGGTGTTTGATACGCTTTGGATATCATAAGCGTCCGACCTAATCCACGGAAAAGGGGAAGTCCCCATGCGAACACAGCGATTCAATTTATCTGATACACAACGTTTTTTACTTCGAAACGTGTCTATCATCGGTCTCGGACTTTTTATCAATCAAATGCTGCAAACCGTGGGAAGTATCGTACTCGCCCGGGAGTTAGGTGACCCAGATCGGTTTGGCGAGGTCAATCTGTTGCTGCAAATTTTCGGAATGATCGCACTATTTCTCAATTTCGGCTTCAACTCTTCCTTAATCTATGCGTTTTCGCGCAAACCACTGGAAGCGGTTCAAACCAATTTGCGCGTCGCTTTGACAGGGAGCTTCCTTTTTAGCTTGATTATCGGATTGCTACTCTTAGCTCTAGCTCCACTTTTGGCGAACTACTATCATTTACCAGAGCTTCGAGGCGCATTGCTGCTGAGTTCGATCATGTTTATTTTCAACTCCATTCTAAACATCGGCGTTGCATCCTTCTCCGGGAACCGCGATTTCGGAACGCAAGCCTTCTTTATGGTGATTACGACGGCACTATCCACCACCGGCACAGTGCTAGGCGTACTTTTGCCGCGCGGCAGTATGAGCTTGCTGGAAAACATTTCACTTTGGATGGGCGTAGGAGCATTCCTGACGGCCTTTATTATTTGCATCAAAGTTGAACGTGTGCATAAACCCCTATGGTTCGGTCCGCTTCCGATTCAGGAGGTCAAAACCATGCTTTCGTACGGACTACCAACCTGGGCTGGGAATATCGCAAAAGCTTTCCAACAGCCTTTTCTCGTCATGATGGTAGGATCAAGCTCTGTATTAGCCGTAGGTTATTTAGCAAATGGTTTCCGAATTACCGGCTTCATTGGAATCATCACATGGGCGTTCATGATCGTCACCCTCCCCTTTGTCGCAGAGAACGCACAGGATGCCCAGGAGAGCAAGAATCGCGGTACGAATTGTATCCGCTATAATAACATTTTGCTTTATCCGTTGACCGCAATCATTTGTTTATATCCGAGTCAAATCAATGGATTTTTATTTGGTTCGGACTATTCGACAGGGGATTCCGCTACATACATTCGTCTAATGGCGCTAGGCGTCCTCTTCTCTTCTGTCGGCCGTTTAGGAGGCAGTATTATGGCAGGTATCGGCAAAACGAAATCCACCTTCTGGGTGATGATTGCCGCCGGAATTTTCGTTGTCATTTTAGTCCCTATGGTTGCCGCCAGCAGCCCTGTGCTTGCCGTTTGGATTTATACCGGAGGTTGGGCCGTGTCTGCTCTGACAATGATCGGATTTTATTATTATGAAAAGTTTACGCTTAACTGGTGGAAAGCCTACGGCGAGCCTCTGCTGCCAACAATTGCGATGCTGGTGATGATGGAGGCAGGTCGATTTGCAAAAAGCTGGCTTCCTCTCTTCATTGTCTTGGGTCTTCTTGCTCTCCTCGTTTTCACGATATGGATTGAGAGAACCCGCAAACCGCGGTCAAAGGCAGCTCAACGTGCCGTTGTTGTAGAATGACATGAACACCGCTTAAGCTTTGCTCAAGGGAACTGGAGTTCGCTAATTGGAAGATATCGAGCATTTCGCTCTCTGTGAGGAACTGCAGGGTCTTATTTCGCCTCCATCACCCGTTTTTCAGGTGAAATCGTCACATTAGCGGACCGTAGTTCCCCTCCCAGGCCGAAAGTGTACCTTTTCAGCAAAATAGAGGATCACTGTTCCCATCGCCAAAAAAAAGACCACCCGAAGGTGGCCTTCCCCTTATTTCCGCTGCATCATTTTCATGAGCACCTTAACCGCTTCCGCCCGCGTAGCTGTATCCGCCGGCTCAAACAGATTACCGCTGCGTCCGTCGATAATGCCTAGTAGGCGAATACTCTCTACATGACCTTTCGCCCATGCCGGGATCTCTTCGTCATCGGCAAAGCTGGTTGCCGCTTGCGCTGCCGGCGTCGTACCCAAAGCTGCCGAAATCATCGCCGCCATTTCCACGCGGGAAATTAAGCCATCCGGCCGGAAAGTCTGATCCTCATAGCCGTGAATGATTCCCAAATCTACCGCTTGAGCAACCGCCATTTCAGCCCACGCAGGGATCTGCTGCTGATCTGTGAACGCAGGCGCCGTGCCCTTTTTGTCAACCTTCAGCGCGTTCATCAGCATGACTGTAAACTCGGCCCTCGTAACCGAATTGTCCGGTTTGAACGTCCCGTCTGCATAGCCACTGATGATTTTCTGCGTTACAGCTTGCTTGATGTCCAGTTCCGCCCAGTGTCCAGCTATATCCGAGAAGGAAACTTCCGCACTTCCCGGGCTCTTCGGTTTGTCCACTGCGAACACTGCAAACTTCGTAAAGTGATCTACTTCCACTGTTATTTTGTTATCCACGACAGTTCCGCCGATTTCAATCCACCACTTTTTCGTTTCATCGTAATAAAAAACAGATGGTCGCTGATCTTGACCTAACTTGGCCGGATCAAACAGGAGCGAAATACTTATCGGCTTATCGAAGTTCTTCGTGAAGTTTTTCAAAATCTCAAAAACAGAACTAAGCAGCTTACGACTATCGCTGACTAACCCATCTACATTTTGCAATGCTTCAGCTGTTAGATGAAGCTCTTGACCCGTCGCTCCCTCAGGTATGGTTATCCAAATGGCATCCTTCCAACTTACACTGCGCGTACCGCCTGCTGGAACCGTCACATCTAGCTTGACAGGCACAACAGGAGAAACTGAACCCGAGTTTGACGAACCTGTTGAATCTGACGAACTTCTTGGTGAGTTAGTCTGAATCGTCTTGCTAAGCCCAATACTCTCATTACCCGCAGCATCTATCGCTGTAACACTAAATGTATAGGTCGTACCTGCTGTTAAAGTACTGAGGTTGAAAGAATAATAGACACTTCCTGTAACTGAGGAGTAGACAGTATCAGTAACCGAAGCATACACGCCATTCGTCACTGAAGCGTAGACGTTTCCGACCACGGTGCCGCTTCCCGTCTCATAAATTCGGTATTGCTTCACGCCAATATCATCCGAAGCTTCCGGCCAACTGAGAGTCAGGCTATTTTGTCCAATATTCGTAACCTGAAGGGCGCTGCCCTGCGGCCATACCGGAGCCTCAATATCAGGCGCTTGTGTCTTGAGTTGAATGGCCTGCGTTCCGACAGTTCCAAACCAGTTCTTGATCGTATTAAAATCATTGGAAAAAGCCAAGGACAACAAAAGCATGATTCTGGCATGCTGCGGATTCAAACTGTCTCCAGCGATAATACCGTTACCGCCGCCTGGGTACATTGTGCCCGAGCCCGTTCTTGTTGTGGTGACGAAAATAACACCTTGCTTGATGGCATTACTGCGCGCCGTGCTCATCTTCGACGAAATGCCGCCCGCGCCTGTACCGGCGGTCACGATTCCCTTCGCCCCCTCCGCGACAAATCCCTTAATCGCACCGGCCGAGCTGTCTTGGTAGCCATAAACGATTTCGACTGCCGGGAGTTTATCCTTCGTGATTTTCTTCAAGTCGAATGGGGTCGCCCAGTCCGCCCGACCTGCTTTAAACCGCTTCGCAGTGGTGCGATAAATACGAATGTTGGTCTCATCAATATATCCAAGTGCACCTAGAATCGGTGTTTCAAACGTATCCATGCGTTGTGCGTTCGTCTTGGTTACATCTCTTGCTGCTTGGATGATGTCGTTCAGCATAACCACGGTGCCGAACGATTTCGTTTTACCGCTGCCTGCAAGTTTAATGGCATTGTACAAATTCGCTGGACCATCTGTTCCGATGACGTCCCAGGGTCTCATTGCGCCAGTAACAACGACCGGTTTTTCGCTTCTTACCGTGAGGTCAAGAAAATACGCGATTTCCTCCATGGTATCCGTGCCAGTAGTAACGACCACACCATCATAAACTTCCAATGCTTGATCTACCGCAAGTGAGAGGTCGTACAAATCCCCCATCGAATAACTGCCTGAACCTTTATTGCCAAATTGATACGTGTTCACATTGGCAATTTTGTTTTTATTCGGCAGTTGGTTTACAAGATCGGACATCAAGTAAGTACCTGCTTGATAGGTTTGAAAACTCGTTGCATCTCTTGCTTTACCCGCCAACGTTCCACCGGTTGCGATCACAACAACGTTAGGCAGCCCAGTGTCTCTGTTGTCGGATAGCGGAGGGATCGGGAAAGCCGTCCCCGAAGGTTCCGCCGCACCTGCATGTGACGGATGGTTGAACAATACAGCCAACAGGAGCATCAGAGACATGAAATAGAGCGGGATTAGGCTTCTTTTGAGATTCGGATGATCCATATCATTCATTAAACCTTACCTCCAGGTGAATTAGGATGCCTCTTCCACATCTTGCGTACCATAAGTGCCAAACCAACCTTTAATCACGTTAAAATCACTGGAAAAAGCCATAGAAAGCAGAAGCATAATTCGAGCATGCTGTGCGTTCAAGCTATCCCCAGCGATGATGCCGTTACTCGAGCTAGGATACATAGTACCTGAACCTGTCCGTGTTGTCGTGACGAAAATAACACCTTGTTTGATGGCATTGCTGCGCGCTGCGCTCATCTTCGATGAAATGCCGCCCGCACCTGTTCCTGCCGTCACAATCCCTTTGACGCCATCGGCCACCAGACCGTTAATCGCGCCGCCTCCAGCATCCTGATAAGCATAAGCAATCTCTACGGCAGGGAGCTTGTCCTTCGTAATTGTCTTCAAGTCAAAAGGGGTCGCCCAATCCGTTTCTCCTGCTTTAAGCGCTCTAGCCGTAGCACGATAAATACTAATATTCGTCTCATCGATATAACCAAGTGCGCCGAGGATAGGCGTTTCAAAGGTATCCATACGGTGAGCGTTCGTTTTGGTCACTTCTCTCGCTGCTTGAATGGTGTCATTCAGCATAAGGACAGTACCAAATGATTTCGTTTTTCCACTGCCTGCAAGCTTAATGGCGTTGTACAGGTTCGCTGGACCGTCCGTTCCGATAACATCCCAAGGTCTCATAGCCCCAGTAACGACAACCGGCTTTTCACTTCTAACCGTGAGGTCAAGAAAATACGCGATTTCTTCCATCGTGTCCGTCCCGGAAGTGACAACCACGCCATCATAAACTTCTAACGCTTGATCCACAGCAAGCGACAGATCGTACAAGTCACCTATGGAATAGCTGCCTGACCCTTTATTTCCAAATTGATAGGTGTTCACATTAGCGATTTTATCTTTATTCGGCAATTGGTTTACCAAGTCCGACATCAGATACGTTCCTGCTTGATAAGTTTGAAAACTCGTTGCATCCGTTGCTTTACCTGCAAGCGTACCGCCGGTTGCGATTACGATAACGTTAGGCAGCTGGGGATTTCTGCTGTCTGATAGCGGAGGGATCGCCGCAGCCGCACTCGCAGAGGTCGGATTCATAAATACCAACATCATACTAAAGAGAGCCAAGACAAGGAACGGGATGAGGACCTTTTTGCTGAGTTTACTTTCATGAATAAATGTCACGTAAGAAAACCTCCATGTTAGGTATTTTTTGATTTAAACGCTTAAACACACCCCAATCGTATTTAATGTTATATTATTTATCAAATACATTACATAACCATAAAAACGCATACATATTAAAATATCATTGTTTTACGAGATTTTTCACTCGTTTATCTATGTTTTTAAGAATAGACTTTGATAGAATAACAGAGAAATTAAACACTATTCTTCTAAGCCTATATCAAATACATAACACAGACATTACACAAAATAACCTTCAATTGCCTTTTGCAACGCCCAACAATATTAATAGCAAGCACTTCAAAATAAGTCCAACGATAAAATTACATATTTAGACATATGTCATAAAAGTTAACTTATAAACTTAAGAATCGCACCGTAATTTACATTTTTAAAAATTTTAGAATGTTTGCATGCGCTTTCTTGGTAAAATCTACCTTGTTCATTAACAAATGATGTAATAGAATGATGTCCATAAGTGAAAATAACCAAGTAGAGGTGATATTATCTAACATAAAATTCACTTTATTATCCCCTTCAAGTTATTGGTCTCAGGTTAATTTATCATTTCTATCAAACTAGCAACTGAACAACAGCATGATTTCCCCTACGACAAAAAGATTAAGTTCCTCATTAGCTCAGAATTACCCACGTTCAATAAATTCGTAATCGTTATTGGAGGCGTCTTCATGAAATCCTTATTATCCAGAAGCTCTATTTCGAAGGTACTTTCCACAGCCCTTATTGCAGCTACGTTGCCTATAGGAGCAATGAACGCTGCCGCAGAAACCTCGATCTCCAGCGTCGATTCGCCGAACAGTTCGTCTACAGTAACAGAAACTGTATATCAAACAGCACCCAATGTTGTCGTTTTGCCACCAGGGTCGGAATCCGTCCTTCTGACAGGCCCTTCAACGACAATCAGCGGAGCGTTATTCGATGTTGATGTAGCGTTAACCGGAGTTAGCGGTAAAGTGACTGCCCAGAAGTTTATCATCGAGTTTAATCCTGCCCGAGTTGATTTCATCGATGTACAAGCCGTAGACAGTTCAACTACTATCGTTGGACAAAATGCAGAGCTAGGTAAGGCAACAGTCGTCACTGCCAGCATTAGCGAGTCAGCCGTCAATAATAAAACACTGATCCGCCTTAAATTCAAAGCAAAAGCAAATGGCGGCGTACAGGATATTAAGGTGAGCGCTGAGCTTGGCCTTGCAGATACAGGCATAATCCAAGCAACACGTTTTGGCAGCCTCAGCTTGCAAACGAACCAAGTTACCGGAGACCTAAATGGTAATGGTGCGCTTGATATCGGTGATTTAGCTTTACTCGCTCCTTATTACGGTATTACATCTACTCACGCTTCATGGTCCAAGGCGGCTGGCGCCGATTTCAACCAAAACGGATCGATTGATCTGACGGATCTAGGCTTATTAGGCAAAAAGGTATTGTATGATACAAAGCAATTCGAGCTGATGGAAGCATCGGTGATGGATATTCAAAATGCGATGAATGCCGGTAAACTGACAGCCGTCCAGCTTGTTACGAAATATTTGGCACGTATCGATGCCTATGATCAAAAAGGGCCTGAAATCAAAGCCATTCTTAACGTTAATCCGAAGGCACTCGAAGAAGCAGCAGCTTTAGACAAAGAGCGCAGCGAAAAAGGACCTAGAGGCCCGCTTCATGGAATCCCCGTTATTGTGAAGGACAACTTCAATACAATTGGCATGCCAACAACAGCCGGATGTATTTGTCTAAAAGCAAACAACACCTCGACCGATGCGTATATGATTAAAAAGCTGAAGAATGCAGGCGCAATTATACTCGCAAAATCTAATCTCCATGAATTCGCCTTTGGAACGACAACACTCAGTTCGCTTGGCGGACAGACCAAAAACCCGTATGATCTGACCACGAACCCCGGCGGATCAAGCGGCGGTACCGGTGCGGCTCTTGCGGCAAACTTCGGCACGATCGGCCTCGGAACAGATACAGGCGGCTCTATTCGAATTCCCTCCTCGCGCAACGCACTCGTAGGTATTCGTCCTACAATCGGGTTGACGAGCCGTGAAGGCATTATTCCTCTCGCCCACTCTCAGGATGTCGGTGGTCCAATGGCTCGGTCCGTAGCCGATGCTGCGATTGCACTTGATGTTGTAAGCGGATATGATCCGAACGACCTTGTCACCGCTCTATCAACCGGTAATATTCCGAAGAGCTACACCGATTATTTGGATAAGGACGGTTTAAAAGGAGCGAGAATCGGCGTCATACGCTCACTGTCAACCGGGAACGACGCTGCTTTCAATGCGGCCATTGACAAAATGAAAGAGCTTGGCGCAACCGTCATCGACAACGTAATCATACCGAACCAATCCAAAATCCTCGGCTACGCCAGCTTGAGCGGTACGGAATTTAAGTTTGATCTAAATGATTACTTGGCTACTCTCGGCGCGAACGCTCCCTACAAGACACTGACAGAAATCATTGCATCCAACGACATTTTACAAAGCCAAAAAAGTTCAATGATTCAGCGCGATAACGTGACGACATTGGAAACACTCAACTACTATAAAGATCTTTGGGAACGCACAAAACTCACACAACAATCGCTAACTCAAGTATTAGGTGAAAATTCATTAGATGCCATCATGTATGCAACAACATCAGGGAATGCGAACCGGTTAAGCCCTTATTCCGGGTTCCCCGCTATCAGCTTCCCGGCAGGCTACAACAACCAAGTTCCATTCGGAATTGAACTCCTGGGGAGAGAATACGACGAAGGAACTTTGATTAAACTGGCATACTCCTTTGAACAAGCAACCCACGTTCGTACGATGCCGGCATCCACCCCTGCCCTAACAAACGAGGAGGAGTCCAAGCTCGTATTAACACCGTAAGCAATTTTCGATGAAAGGTCGGGACATAGATATGGCACGCATGCTGCTCGGGCTTACTTTATCTTTATGTTTAGCTGTTGGACTTTGGCTTCCGCAGGTTGCGGCAGCCTCCGTCGACCCTGTATTTTCTGTAACAACTTCAACAAACTCCTTACTGCAAAATCAAACAGTAAAGGTAGACATCCAAGGCGATTCCTTAAACGATCTATTCGCTTATGAGCTTAACCTGTATTATGACGGGTCCATCCTTCAACCGGATACTACGCAAAAATTTACCGATCTGAACGGCTTTGCACTTCCAATCAAGATTGTGCGGGAAGGCGGCACACACGTGCAGCTCGTTTATACGAAAACAGGATCATTAACCGGTCTGAGCGGCTCTGTCAAACTCGGTACCTTAACTTTCAGGGCAGTAGGTACCGGCACTGTAGATCTAACGCTAAAACAAGTTAAGATCAGCACCAGCTCTCTCAAGGAAGAGAAGCTGCTTACGCCGAATGCCAAAGCAACTATCCTGGTAGATAGCCGAGAAAGGCCGACATTAGGAAGCTATCCGGCACCGACGGTCTCAACCCCAGCAGAACCAAATGTTGTTTCCGTGAAACCGGAACAACTACAGACCAGCGGAACAGAGAAGATTGCCATCTCCCTGCCAACGGGTGCTCAGCAGATCCTTTTACCTTCTAACACCGCCGAGTTGCTAGGCGATAAAAAGCTTGAGATTCAAGCGGAGAAGCTCAAACTGGAATTGCCAGCGGAAGTGTTCACCCAACTGATCAATCTTGTCAATGAGCTGGAACGCTCCGACAGTAAAATCACGTTAGCCATCGAACCGGATAACGAGCCAACGGTTGGCGAAGGGGTACTTAGTCAGGCTACGAATCAACTAGGCGCGAGCGTGAAACTAGGCAGTTTGATCTACAACATTAAGCTGTATGTGACGACTAAAGCAGGCCAAACCTTGAGCGTTACCAGTTTCGAACAACCTGTTCAAATTCAATTCAAACTCGATTCTGCTGTAAATCCGAAACTGAGCAGCGTGTATTACATCTCTGATAATGGAGGGCTGGAGCGCGTAGGAGGAACTTACTTTAGTGGTGATTTAAGCTCCGACATCTCTCATTTCAGCAAATACACCGTTCTGGAAGTATCTAAATCTTTCGCTGATGTTCCACAATCCCACTGGGCGGCGGATGTCATTCAAGAATTAGCCTCTAAACTTATTATTAGCGGTACAAGTGAACAAAACTTCGAACCCGAGAGCAAGGTCACACGCGCACAATTTACGGCACTTATGGCAAGAGCCTTGAAATTGAAGATGACCAATTCAACCACCTCATTCCAGGATGTGCAATCATCCGACTGGTTCGCCCCTGAGGTTGCCGCTGCCGTACAAGCCGGCATTGTGAATGGCAGAGAAATCGATAAGTTCGAGCCGAATGCTTTGGTCTCGCGCGAAGAAATGACGGCCATACTAATGCGGTCTTACAGCCTTCTGCACGGTAAAACCGATCCGGCAGCAGCGCCCTCTTTCTCGGACGAAGCCGCCATCGGACAATGGGTCCTAGCCGATGTAAAAGCAGCAGCAGCTCTAGGTTTGATACAAGGCCGCTCCGAAGGCCAATTCGAGCCTCAAGGCTTTGCAACGCGAGCTGAAGCAGCGCAGGTATTGTACCGTTTGTTATCGAAATAAACAAAACGAACAGGGAGGGGACGCCTAGTCCCCTCCTTCGCCTGCTCTCTTTTATCCCTCTACGCAGAACTTGTTTTTCTACAGCAATAGAGGAATAATAAGAGAGTATACAATCTTAATTAGGCGGTGTTCGAATTGGTTCAATTGGGCTCAGGCATTACAACTATTCAGCTAAGTGTAGCAAACAACAGCAACTCCTTCATCCCTACTATCCTATGGGACGATCAAGACGTCATTCTCTTTGATACAGGCATTCCCGGCCAACTAGAGCTGATTCGTGCCGCGTTCCAGGAATTGTCCATTCCTTTCGAGAAGTTGACCAAAATTATCATTACCCACCAAGACATGGATCATATCGGCAGCCTGCCGGCGCTGGTGGAAGCTTTCGGAGACCAGGTTCAAGTGCTGGCTCACGAAACCGCCGTGCCTTATCTAGCCGGGGAGATCCCGCTCGTAAAGAGCAAAAAGCTCGCTCCACCCGTCAAAGTCGACGTAGCCCTTAAAGACGGCGATATTTTACCGTTTGTTGGCGGCATTCGTGTCGTCTATACGCCAGGTCACACGCCGGATCATACCTCCTATTATCATATCCCGAGCAAAACCCTGATCGCTGGTGATGCTCTAACAGCGAAGGATGGCGTTCTGCAATCCTATAACCCGACCTATACACCGGATCAGGAAACAGCGCTCGCATCCATTGCAAAGCTCCAAGAGTTGGACCTTAACGCAATCATCGCTTTCCATGGTGGTGTTTGCACCGACAATCTGCAGGCGCGTTTGCAGGAAATCGTTACGGCAGGCCCCGTAGTGAATAACTAATTATTGCAAGTAAAAAAACCTCCATATCCACTAGTATCGTGGATATGGAGGTTCTTTTTGTGATTTTCTCAACATGAAATTACTTAACTGCTCCAGCCGTCATGCCTTCCATAAACTGTTTGGAAGCCAAGAAGAAAATAACCATCATTGGCACAGACGCCAGGGTTAGTCCAGCGAACAGCATACTTAAGTCTGTCGAGTACTGCCCGAACAAGGAGAGCATACCGACCGGAATTGTCTTCTTCGCATCATCCTGTATGAAAATTAGCGGGAAAAAGAAATCATTCCATGCCATGATGAAATTCATAATCATGACCGTCCCGAGCGCTGGCCGAATTAAAGGCAGTAAAACATGCCACATCACACCAAAATCAGACGAACCATCGATGCGTGCCGCCTCTTCCAACTCCTTCGGCAGCGTTCTGAAGAAGCCCGTTAAGATCAGAATGGCTAGCGGCAATCCGATCGCCGTATACACGCTAACCAACGACCAAATGCTGTTCAGCATCGAGAGTTTCTTCATTAGAAGAAACAAAGGTACAATCCCGAGTTTGATGGGTATCATCATGCCCAAGAGAAAGAAAAAAAACAAGGCTCCATTCCAGCGGAACGGATATCTGGCAATATAGAAGGAAACCATAACCCCAAATAACAAAATGAGAACCACTGACACAACACTAACTACAAGACTATTCCAAAAATAGCTGAAAAACGGTATTTGATGCACTAATTTACTGTAGGCCGCAAACGAGATGGACGTTGGCAGTGACATCGGATTTTTCAAAATTTGAATATTCGTTTTTAACGAGGAGGTCAGCATCAGAAAAATCGGATACAAACTGACCAGTGCCCCCAAATACGCCGCAGCATATTGGAGTCCCCGAACTGATTTGTTGGTTTTCATGGTCCGCCTCCTGTCTTAATGCTGAGCCGACTGGTTCCTGGTGAAGTACAGGAACAAAGCGGAAATCGTTGCAATAATGAAAAATAACACAACAGCCAATGCGGAACCAAGACCAAGCGCCACCGAATCTCCGCCGGACGAGCCGCCAAATGCAATGCGATAAAAGAATACAGCCAACGTGTCCGTCGAGTTGTAGGGTTCACCTTGTGAGCCTTCCATCGCATAAATTAACTCGAAGGCTTCGAAAGCATGGATAAACGTGAAAACCGTAATAATGATTAGCGACTGACTCATCATAGGAAGGATCATCGAGCGGATTAAACGAAACCCCTTAACGCCATCCATCCTAGCCGCTTCAATAACTTCCGTAGAAATTGCATGTAAACCGGCAAGGAAGATTAACATCGAGAAACCAACGCCAAACCAACTATTGACGATTGTAATCGAGGTAAGCGCCGTAGCCGGATCCCCAAGCCAAGGCTTTGCCCATGAAACAAGGCCGATCTTTTTGAGCATAACATTCACGACACCATTATTCGGGTTCAACATGAGCTTCCACAAGAAACCCACCACGATGACAGACAGCAATCTCGGTAAGAAGTAGGCCATTTTCAAGAAATTAGAACCTTTAACTTTACTATAAACCAGATAAGCAAGTACAAAGGCAAGTACGTTCTGTACAGCCATCTCTACAGCAAAATAATAAAGATTATGGCCAAAGGCGTTCCAAAACAGATGATTAAACGGCTCCTTCGTAAACAAACTTACGAAATTGCCTAGACCAATGAATTCTCCGCGAACGAGGCCTTTCCAATCAAAAAAGCTGTAACCAAACGCGGATAGAATCGGGTAAATAACGAACAGGATATACACTGCAAGGGCAGGGACCGGGAACAGATGAACTGCTCCCTTTTTCCACCCGGACGTTTTGGCCAAGTTATTCATGTCCCCCACACCTTTACTTTACTTATTTCTTTGGTTTAAACCAGGAATCTGCACTCTTTTGAACTTCCTCTGTCACTTGCTCCGGTGTTAATTTGTTCAAATACATTCCTTGGATGGAGTTTTCCAATGTCGCTTTCGTTGTCGGGTTACCTGCATTAAAGTAAACGACTGCAGCATATGGTGTGGAGATCGAATCGGCATTTTTGGCAATTTTAGCTACCAATGGATCATTTGCCGGCACACCTGGAATCGTGCTTGGTTTCTGCAATTCATTCACAGCAAGTGCTCCAAACTCTTTGGACGTCAAAAACTCCATGAACTTCAGAGCTTCCTGTTTATGAGCGGATTTGGCATTAACGGAGAATGAACCGTCCACCCAAGTCGTTACCGTTTGCTTGCCATCTGCCTTCACTGGCGGAACCGGGAATACATCCATTTGTAGATCAGGATTCGTTTTTTTCATAACGGCATATTCCCAATCTCCCATTACCATCATGGCTGCTTGCTCCGTAACAAACATATTTCTCATGTCGTCCATGCCGATTCCTACATAGTTATCCGGGAAATAAGGCGTTAAATCTTTCATCATTTTAATGGAAGCCACATATTCCGGACTTTTGAAGTTCGCAGCACCGCTAAGAATTTTCTTCATGAAATCCGTGCCGTAAACAGAAGGTCCAAGCGTTCCTTCCGTCAGCGAAAGAATCCAGCCTTCTTTAGAACCAAACGCGAATGGCGTTACTTTATTTTTCTTCAATGTATCTGCTGTTTTTACAAGCTCATCCCATGTCTTAGGTTCTTGAAGATTATATTTTTGGAAGATTTTCTTGTTGTAGAACACTTGCGTTGAGCTGAAAACAGTTGGAACCCCGTATACTTTCCCGTCGGATCCCGTAGCAGCGAGCAAGGTGTCTTTCGAGAAAACATCCATGCCTTTAACATTCGTCAACGGCTCCAAGTAGCCCGCATCCGCCAAAGCTGCACCTGCCGCATAAGGACGAAGATGAATAATATCAGGACCATTCCCACTTTGTAGAGCTGTATTCAGAGCTGTGTTATACTCTGTATTCTTGGTCGGTTTAAACTCGATATCAATGTTCGGGTTTTTCTTTTTGAACTCTGCAATGATCTTTGCGTAAGCTTCTGTATCTTCTGTACGCCAGCTACCCATTGTCAGCTTTACTTTATCCTGTGGCGCTGCTGTTGTTGTTGTTGGTGCAGTACTTGCTGTACCGGAAGTTGCACTTGGCGTTGCGGTGTTACTGCTGCATGCTACAAGCATGGAGGATGCTGCGACCATCGTTAAAACTGCCCCACTGAATAAACGTTTCATAAAAAAGCCTCCCTTTAATTTTTCATATCTATGTTTAACCTCCAAAACCACAAGAGGACCAAACCGTTATCCGATACGTTTCCCCACACTAACTGCTTGCCGAGTCATATCCAGCGATTTCACACTTTCCTCGTAGTGACAACCCGCGATTCCTACATACAAAATATCTATGACATTCAGCTGAGCAATTCTTGATGCCATCGCTCCGCTGCGAATACTTTTCTCCAAGGTACTAATAAACAGCTGGATATCAGCGAGCTCCGCCACCGGATTAGCTCCGAATCTAGTCAATGTAATGACAACTGCGCCATTTTTCTTGGCTACAGCGAGTGAACGAATCATATCTTCCGTTTGACCCGTGTAGGAAATACCAAAAACCACATCACCCGGAAGCAAGTTGGCCGCAATCGTAGCTTGGGCATCGAACCCCGTACCAATCTCGCACCACCGGTTAATCCGTGAAAGCTTTTGCTTGAAATCCTCCGCAATGACCCCTGAGGCGCCTACACCAAACACACCAATTTTCCTCGCAGCGCTTAGCGTTTGTATAGCTTTCTCTACACTTTCTGGCGAAAGAACGGTTAGTGTATCTTGAATTGAAACAATATTGTTTGTTGTGACTGATTTAATGAGTTCCCCTACTGAACTGTTCGCATTAATTTCCTGATAAGCTTCTGTCGGTAATGACGTCTGCGACAAATCCCCGGCGACTCGCATCTTAAGTTCCTGAAACCCTTTAAAATGAAGCGAGCGGGAAAGCCGTATAATTGTCGCTTCACTAACACCGGCGAACTCCGCCAATTTCTGTACCGAAAGGCTAACAACCTCTTGCGGATGTTCCAAAATATACTGTGCAACTTTGCGCTCACTCGGCGTCAAGCTTGCCATAGCAGCTTCTATGCTCACTAATCCACCTTTTAACATAGGCAACATCCTCAACAGTTTTTTCGATATCTCAATTTTATGTTAATAAAGCTGACTTATAATCCTCATTATAATGAGTTTTATTTCAATTTGTAAATACTTTTCTGAAATTTTATTTCTCCTATGTTATGTAAACTATCACACTTTAAAATTAAAGCGTATACATTTTTTCAGTCTTTTTTTAAGTGCAGAAAATGTCACATCGCGCGCCACTGTTCGCAGAAAGGCACGAACCACATAAAGCTCCATATAAAAACTTTCAGGAAAGTTTTTCCACGACACTCCAGTTAGCTTGCATGCACATCGGCAGTTTTGCCCCCATCACCACTCTAAAGGGAACTGGAGTCCCCTATTTCGAGAAAAACGGGCTGTATCCTGTCCGAGCGGAACTACAGGGTCTTAATTGTCCGCGATACCACGTTACACAGCAGAAATCAGCAAAATAGCGCCCCACAGTTCCACTTCCTCGTGGAAAGTGTGCTTTTACGGCAAAATAACGGACCGTAGTTCCCGTCAATTAGGGGAGGATCGCATTAGCAGTCAGACTAGGCTACAGCTTCATCCTCGGGCGACGGAGTGAAGTCGATAGGAAGTTCATTAAGATCGACAAACAGAATCTAGCTTATGTGTAACTCTGGTATGTTGAGAAGTTCATTGATATACTGGGTTTACTAAATAAACGAAGGCTCTCATGACAACAATCCAATTTGACGATGAGGTGTTTAAAAATGGCATTAGTGTCCACATTCACGAGCTTCAATCTGCCCGTAAACAACGTAGAACAATCGAAGGCTTTCTTCACAGGACTCGGATTCGAGCTCAACCCGCAATTCCCCGAGAATGAGAATTCGGTAGCCATCGTGATCGGCGAGAACCTGCAGGTCATGCTGCTCACCAAAGAAATTTTAAAGTCGCTCACGCAGAAGGAAACCGTTGATACGGAAAAGTATGCGCAAATGACGATCGCATTGGCCTTCGAGAGCCGAGAAAAGGTGGATGAAATCGTGAATATTGCGGTTTCCTTGGGTGGGAAATCGTACGAAGAACCTGAGGATTATGGATTCATGTATCATTGGGCCTTCGAGGACTTGGACGGCCATATGTGGGCAATCAACTACATGAACACGGATGCAGCTCAAGGTTAAGGATAACGGAGAGCGCACTCATACTTGAATTAACAAGATAAGACGCCGGGCACCTTCCCCGGCGTCTTTCGTTTTGTTCAGACTTTGGAATTATCCATAATCTATAAATCCAATACATTTATCTTTGCCTTGCCCGTGGAAATCAATCCATTGAAAACGGTATAAATCATTTGCTTCACTTTATCCTCTGTTAATGGCTCCCCGCTAACTAACAAGCGGTAAAACAAGGGTCCATAGATCAAATCGATGCTGGACTCTACATCCAGTTCTTCTCCTAACTCATCACGGTCAATCCCTCTTCTCAGAATCATAGCGGACTCTGAACGTCGAGGCTTTACATAGTATTCTCGGAAAACCTGAATTAATGCAGAGTCCATCTGTCCTTGGCCGATTAACTCCGAGATCACTCTACCTTCTTTGCTTTCCATGAACAAAGATAAATTTACGGCATGTTGCGTAATGTCTTTCAGAACAGAGCCTGTATCCGGGACAGGCAGGCGGCTGGCCGCAGCTTCAAAAAAACCTTCAGCCACGACAGCGGCTTTATTTGGCCACCATTTATAGATGGTTGCCTTGCTCACGCCTGCTTTTTCAGCAATTTTATCGATGGTTACTTCTTCAAATCCACCTTCCAATAGCAGCTCATAAGCTACAGTCAATATCACATGTTGAAGCTTTACATCTCTCGGTCGACCTTTTTGAGCCATTCAACTGACCCCTTTCTATCCTTTGCCATCAGTATATATGAAATTTAGCGTATTTACAAAACGCTTCGTTCAGTATATAGTGATACCTATTAAGTAGACGAAACGTTCACTTAATGCAAATTCATTGTTGTAGAGGGGGAACATTTTCCTATGAGCAAGTCCATTTCAAAACCGCAAAACGAGATCTCCACAACAATGATGGTTGTTCTGGCAGCCGCATGCGGCCTTATTGTAGCCAACCTTTATTATTCCCAAACCCTTGTGGGTCCCATCAGCGCAGCACTTGGTCTGCCTTCAGGAGCAGCCGGGTTGATCGTAACTTTAACGCAAATCGGCTACGTAGCCGGCTTGTTGTTCATCGTTCCGCTGAGTGACAAAATAGAGAATCGCCGATTGATCGTGACATCTCTTGCCATCGTAGTTCTTGCCTTGATCCTGGCCGCGGTTTCCTCGGAATCCGTCCTGTTCCTGACAGCCGCCTTGCTGATCGGATCCGGATCCGTGGTTGCGCAAATCCTTGTCCCACTTGCCGCATATTTATCTAGCGACCAGCAGCGCGGCCGAGTCGTCGGCAACGTCATGAGCGGCCTTTTACTCGGCATCATGCTCGCAAGGCCGATTTCCAGCCTGATCGCCGGCATTTGGGGCTGGCGCACCATTTTCGTGTTATCCGCCGTCGTCATGGCTCTTCTAGCTCTTTCACTGGCTAGAGTGCTGCCAAAAAGGAGCCCCGAAAGCACCTTAACGTACACGCAGCTCGTGGCTTCATTAATTGAACTGTTCAAAAAGAACCCGATTTTGAGACGACGCGCTTTTTACCAAGCCTGCCTCTTCGGATCGTTCAGCCTCTTTTGGACGACCGTACCTCTCCGATTGGCGGATGAATATGGTATGTCCCAACAAGGCATCGCTTTATTCGCCCTTGTTGGTGTGGCGGGAGCTATCGCTGCTCCTATTGCCGGAAGATTGGCGGACAAAGGCCTTACCAAAGTGATTACCATAGGCGCAATTGTAACTGCGATCTTGTCCTTTCTGCTTATTGTCGTGTTTCACAACGGTTCACTTTTTTCGCTCATCCTGCTTTTCGTCGTCGCAGTTACCCTTGATATGGCGGTTTCCGGCAATCTGGTGGCCAGCCAGCGAATTATTTTTTCACTGGGGAATGAAGCCAGAGGAAGATTCAATGGATTATTCATGGCCATTTTCTTCATCGGCGGAGCGGTGGGCTCATTTTTAGGCGGTTTAGCCTATGCGCATGGCGGCTGGGTATCGAGTGCATGCATCGGGGTGGCACTGACTTTCATTGCTTTCCTGTATTTCTTGACGGAACGTAAAAGCAAATAAGGGGGCTTGAGTTCCCCAAAAACACAAAGGAGCTGCCAACAGGCAGCTCCTTTCTATGTAAAATTATAACCGAGCTAATAGCTGCTGAGCTACGATATAACCCGAGCCTCCATTCACCCCATGGCCTGGCCAAGTCGCAGCACCAAGCATATACACATTCGGAATCACCGTCTGGTGGCTTGGCTGTCCCGGCAAAGGACGGAGCAGATAGCTTTGCGCCAGATCGTGCGCGCCGCCGTATGGATCTCCCGGGCCGGCGTTCGGATTGAATCGGGCGATAACGTCTGGTGTTACAACATATTTGCCAATGATCGCGCTCGGTATATTCGGAATGTGCTTGCTAACAACCTGCAATACACGTTCTGTAAAACGCTCCGTGAGGTCCTGTGTCCAGCTGCCATCTCCAACATCGATCAGGCCGGCGGCATCCCCTCGTGGACGAGTCGGCACTTCAAGCACTTGAATCCGCATGATCGCTTTGCCAGCAGGCGCGCGCGTTGGATCAAGATTCGTGGAACAATCGACGGTAAAGGTTGGTTTCGCCGGAAGCAGATCAGCCATCCCCTGGGCAATCGCTAACGTAAATCCATCCAGCCCATCTGTCAGATGAGGCTGTCCTACACGATCAAAGCGGGCATCCGGCCAACGCGGCGGCTCGCTAAGGGCCAGATGAATCTGTACGCATCCGCGGCCGTACCGAAATTGCTTCGCTTGGCTGCGCAGCGCCGGAGGTGCATCACTCTCAGCCAGCAGCGAGAGATAGAGTTGATCCGGCGTAGTCGATGCCACAATCGCTTGCTTCGCTATGTATGTCCTGCCTTCCGCGGTTCGCACGCCGACAGCTCGGCCATTCTCTACTATGATACGCTCGGCCAGCGTGTCCGTTACAATCTCTCCGCCTTGATCCTTGATCAACTGTACCAACGCCTGAACCAATTGCTCGCTGCCCCCTGCCGGGGTTGGCATACCGCCGCCCATCAAGGCCATGGCCGTGAGTGGAACCCAAATGCCGCTTCCGACTTCATCCGGCGTGCGGCCCAGATGGGTGACCCATGAGGCCAGCATGGCCCGCGTCACTGGAGATTTCAGCGAATTCACCGCCTGTCGGGCTGTCCCGAACAACTGCCCGGCAAACGCTGAATAGCCTGAACTATTCTCATCATGGAGCAGCCGTTTCAGGATAGGCGCAGCCTCCTGGCTGGAAAGATCCATGCTGAATAAACCGAACACGTCGTTGACGTGCGGGTTTAACTGTTCGAAGATGCCGCCCAGAGCAGCGCCGTCTCCAGGAGCCAAACGCTCCACCTCTGCGATAAGCTCCTCGAAGGAGCGTGACAATACGGCCGTGCGCCCATCCTCCATAGAAACTCCAGTCGGCAAGTCCGTATTCACATATCGTAACCCGCGAGCTTCCAAATCCTCCCTCAGCTCAGCATAAGCCGGCCCTGTTGTAAAAAGAGGATGCGCCGCCGCATACACATCATGCTTGAATCCTGGCAGGGTGAGTTCCTCGGTCCGCACGAAGCCGCCCGGGCGATCGTTTTTCTCTAAAACTAGTACGCTGCGACCAGCACGAGTTAAGTAGGCAGCCGTTATTAAAGCATTGTGCCCGCTGCCGATCATAACAATGTCGAAAGTTTCCATTCTATCACTCCTTTGAAATTTGAAGCCTAGTAGAAACTTATTCGAACAATTGCTATATCATTACTTCACCCACTATGAAATATCCAATGGTGAAAAACGAGCGCAGCAGCTCCCATGCTGCAATTATTTTGATTATAATCACTATAAATAATTGGCGTATCGCGAGTTGGACGAATCGTTATTTCTTCAATGGCTTGGACCATGGATTCTTTAAACCAACCGGCTGCCGTAACGAGCTCTCCACCAAGAATGATCACCGTAGGATTAAGCAAATTAAGCGTATTGCCAAGCATGAACCCGAGGTGTCGTCCCACCTGCTCGAATAACATCTTCGCTTGCGGATGACCTTCTTCCAGCAGCTGCATGATATCGGTGAAAGTTCCTACGGGCCTGCCGAGCTCCTCCCTGATCTTTTGGACGGAAACATAGGCTTCCAGACATCCCCGCTGCCCGCAAAAACATAAGGGACCGCCCCAACCAATCTTCATATGTCCAATTTCGCCTGCATAATAACCATCACCTGTATAAATCTCGCCATTCATCACCAGTGCAGAGCCGATGCCTTCATCCAAGTAAATACACAGGGCATGCCGCAGCTGCTCTTCGGTCCTCATCCATACTTCTCCCCGGGCAAAAGCGCGCACATTATTGTCAATATACACAGGAATCGCATATCGCCGCGTGAGATGCTCTTTAATCCCGAACTGAAACCAACCCAGATACGGTGAATGAACGACCTCCCCTTTTTGCGAATCAATAATGCCCTGGATACCCACACAAATCCCCAGATTGCGAGCGAAAGCTGGAACCCGCTCCAGCAATGCATCAATCAGCTTTTCAAGACGTTTCGTTAAGGCATCCCCTTGGCAAGGCGTAACATCACTAGCCGATGTGCCCACGAGATACACCTTCTCTTGATAAACGATCTCCCGGTTATAGCTCATCACTAAACCAATGATATAACTTTTGGTTACCTCAATACCGACGGCATACAGCTTTTCTCGATTTAAACGAAGAAGGACGGGCTTGCGCCCGACCCCGGAAATAGCTAAAACATCTTCTTCTATGACAAGTTCTTCGGCCAGCAGCTCATTCACAATATTCGTAACGGTCATCTTCTGCAGGTTAGCCCTTCGCGCAATGTCGATGCGTGAAATCAGCTTTTCCTGATGGAGGAGCTCAAGCACCTTCTTTTTATTCTGAAGTTTCATCCAACGAAAACTGTTGTAATCTTCTTTCAAGCCGATTCCTCCATGCTTCTCTAATTGTTCGCCGATGCGCTGCTGATTGCTGCTGTTAACTGATCCGGGAAGTTGATGGTCATACCGTCAACGCCGCATTGCAGAGCATGATTCATCAATTCAGGGGTAAAAGCGCCCCACGCTCTGACTTCAAAACCATGTGCCTTCGCAAGCCGTACATCCTCTTGCTCAAGCCCATCCGCGCAAGGGCAAATTTGCACAGCGCCAATTTCTTTCAAACGGGCAATTGCTTCCTCATCAATCTTACGGATTAAATGTCCGAGTCGGATCGAGGGGTCGACAGCTCGTGCAGCTTGCAAATTCTCATATCGAAAGGAAGTTATCGTCGATTGATGCTGTACATCATACTTTCTAATCAGCTCCAAAACAGGCTGCTCGATGTTAGGATCCTTTAATTCTAAGGCAAACAAAGCCTTTTTTCTACCAAAATAATGAAGAAATTGCTCAAAGGAGACGAGTCTCTCTCCCGCGTAGGCGGGGGAGAACCATGAGCCGGCATCCAACTCCTGAAGCTCTTTCCACGTATAGGATGACGGAAGACCATGACCGTCCGTCGTACGGTCTAACTCATTATCGTGAAATAAAATAATGACGCCGTCTTTCGATTGTTTCAAGTCTGTTTCAATCCCGTTCGCGCCTTGCTCAAGCCCCTTGTAGAAAGCAGCTAATGTATTTTCAGGCGCATATTCCGAAGCACCTCGGTGGGCTAAATTCATGAACATTGTGAACACTCCTCACTCTCTGTTATTTGTAGCTTTTCATAAAGCTGTCTACGTCGGCTTGCAGCTTGTCGAGCACTTTTTGCGGATCAGCCTTGGCGTCGCCTTCCACGGTTTCAAGCGCTGTAACGAGCCCCGACCAAATCAGCGAATCCGCCGGATGGATGCCTTGACCGCGCAAGAATTGATTTTGATCCATAATAATTTTAAAGTTCGGATCTTCGCTCATTTTCTTCTTGAAAGCTTCTGTTTCTGTTGCCGATTTTTTAATTGGCGCATACCCCGTCGAGATGCTGGTCGCTGCCGCATTTTCCGTATTCGTCAAAAAGGAGACGAATGTCCAGGACGCTTTTTCCACATCTGGATCGGACTTAAAAATCCCCAAGCTGTTTCCGCCAATCGGCACGTTGCGGTCCTTGATCATCGGAAGGTAAGCTACACCGATTTCAAACTTTTGACCCACTTCTTTTTGAGTGCCCGCCAAAGCAGAACCGGATTTATAAATCATCGCCAATTTACCGGCACTGAAATCCTGTTCCGCCGTGTTATGCTGATTTGGCGCCATGGCTTTTTGCACATGAACCAAGTCCTGGAACGATTTCAACACCTCTACCGCTTCCTTGCTGTTTACCGTAACTTTCCCCGCCTTATCCACGATACTTCCTCCGCGATTCCACGTCATCGGTTGAACATACCAAGGAGAATCAGCCGCTGTATTAAAGCCCCATACATCCACTTTACCGTCGCCATTTGTATCTTTGGTCAACGTTTGCGCTGCTTTTACAAGCTCATCCCATGTGTTTGGCGCCTTCAGACCCGCTTGGTCGAACAGTGTTTTGTTGTAATAGAGCATAGGCGTACTGCTGTTGTACGGGATAGTCCAAAGCTTGTCCTTATATCGGAATCGATCCCAAAAGGCGGGATATACGTCCGTTTTCTCCTGCTCACTCATGAACTGTTCAATCGGAATCAGCTTCCCGCTGTCAGCCATTTGCGGAATGCCATGCCGTTGGCCTAGCTGAACCACATTGGGCAAAGTGTTGGATACAACAGCAGCCATGACTTTTTGAGCCATTTCATCATAGCCACCCATGAATTCAGCTTTAATTTTAATCGTAGGATATTTCGCTTCAAAAGCTTTGACTTGGTCGGCGAGTAAGTCTTTATTGGTTGTCCATACACTCAGTGTAACCGGTTTTTGTTCAGCTTGAGTCGTTTGACTCGGCTTTTCCGCCGTTTTCCCTGCGTCAGTATTCCCAGCCGGTTGGTTAGCTGCTCCACACGCCGTCAATCCCAACACGGATAACGAGAGCAAGACAATCATGGTTTTTTTCATAAAATGGTTCCTCCACCTATCTTGTTTTTTTATTTGAATTTGGTTTATCGTCATCCTCTTGCAAATCTTATTTCACACCGGCGTTCATCACCCCCCTGACAAAATATTTTTGGCTGACCAGGAAGAACAGCAGAACCGGCAGGATGATAAACGTCGATGCCGCCATCAAACTTGGCCAATCCGTTCCCTGTTCCGCATCAATCATATAGCGCAGCCCAACTTGCACGGTTCGCATATTCGCCGTATTCGTGATGAGTAAAGGCCACAGGTAGCTGTTCCAGGCATGCAAGAAGGCAAAGAGACTGAGTGTTGCCAGCACCGTTTTGGACATCGGAAGAACGATCTGTATCAAGGTTCGAAAGTGCCCGCACCCGTCGATCCGTGAAGCATCCATCAAGTCTTTGGGAATGGTTAGAAAAAACTGCCTCAGTAAAAATATCCCGAACACACTCGCTGTGCTTGGCACGATAAGTCCAGCATAGCTGTTGATCCACCCCAGTTCCTTAATGACCAAATAGGATGGAATCATCGTAGATTCGAACGGGACGATCGTTGAAGAGACAACCAGAAGAAACAACAGTTTTCTTCCACGGATTGGAACCCAGGAGAAGACATACGCAGCCATCGAGCTGGTCATCAGTTGACCCGCTACAATACCGGCAGACATCACCAAACTGTTTATAAAAAAGCGGTCGAAAGGAGCCTTTTTCCAGGCTTGCCCATAATGCTCCCAGTGCCATATCTTTGGCAAAGCGAATAAGCTTCCTGAGAAAATTTCTTCCGTTGATTTGACAGAAGATAGAAACATCCAAATGAAGGGCAGCATCATAAATAACCCACCTGCCAGCAGTACCACATGCTTCAACCATAGATCCATCGGCAGTTTGCTTAGCGAACGGAATCTTTCAGCGCGTCTTGCTGTCGTCGTTTTCCCACCCACGGGTTTCAGTGTTGCTTTTTGTCCGACTGTAACTGGCTTGGATATACGCATCTTGCCTCATACCTTTCTAAAATAACGGATTTTATTGATAGTGTACCTTTCGGCCGACCACGATCATTTGCAGAACAACAAGCAGCAAAACAATCGCAAAAATGACCATCGAAATCGCCGAAGCGTATCCCATTTGGAACAGCTCAAAGGCATAGTGATAAAGCTGCACCACCACTAACTCCGTACTCTTTGCAGGACCGCCTTTTGTCATAACGTTGACTTGAGTAAATGTCTGGAATTGCTCAATCGTTAGCAGAATTAATAATAGAAAGAGCGATGGAGTCAACAGCGGTATGCGGATTCTCGTAACTATTTGCCACTTATTTGCACCATCAACTTTCGCTGCCTCCAGCACGCTGGAATCCGTATTCTGTAAACCGGCTAACAAAATAATGACATTGTAGCCCAGCGTCTTCCAAATCGACATGATCGCTAGCGACATCAGAGATGTGTTCGTATCATTAAGCCAACGGAGCGGTTTGAAACCAAAACTTTCTATTATCGCGTTCGCCAGGCCATAATCCGGATGGAATATGAACATCCAAACGACCGAGATTGCGACGGTGGAAGTAACCATAGGAGCGAAAAACATCGATCGGTACGTGATCATCAGCTTTTTGGAACCCTGATCAAGTAGCAAAGCAAAAATCAATGCGATCAACATCGATAACGGCACCGTCATAGCTGCAAAAAGAAAGGTGATCTTCAATGAATGATAAAACTCTTCGTTGGTAAACAACCTCTGGTAATTATCCACGCCTACAAAGGTTGGCGTCGGGCGCAGCATGTCCCATGAGTACAAACTCAAACCTGCGCTATAGAGGACAGGGATAAGGACGAAAATAGCAATAACCAGCAGGGACGGCGCCAGCAGCAAATAACCGGCAATATTCGTTTTCCATGATTTCAGTGACAATGTGGTGGTTCCTCCTCTCATTTATTAGCGAAAGCCAGTAATTAGTAAAATAATTTGACTTATTTATATGGTCATCGTAACAAGACATAATCAAGTAAGTGTTATCTCACTTTGAATAATATGTAAATATGTCCTCTGCCTGCTCACTAATTCTAGTGAATAAAACAGTATTTGTTTTAAATCCGAATCAATTGTAAATATTTTATTAAGAAAACATTTTGAGACCTATTACGTTGGTCATATAAGCTTAGGTCCCTATGACCAATTAATTTTTTAAATGAATGAACATACAGGAGCGCTTCCTGATTGAGTCTAAACCTGACATCATGATAGACGAACCCTTTTTTATTCGACCGGCGGACAAAAAATGACCTAGATTCATTTTTTTCACATAGGCATACAGGCCTAATCCCAAAAATTGACTAGGAATTTCCGCTTATTGTAAACAGGATTCGACAGAAGATATAATCGCGTTGGAAATTAAATTTCCAAAATAATGAAGAATGTTGTTTCTTTTTGTCAGTTCACAACATTCAAGCTAGTAAGCCCTATCGGTCGAAAAAAGGAGGAATATGAAGGAATGAGTTCACCCAAGAAAAGAATACGCAAGAAATTGACCCAAACCGCATCATCAGCGCTCGCTCTTTCTGTGCTTCTTGGGTCCTGGAGCGGTATGCCCGCCCCAGCATCGGCTGCGAATGGCGAAACGTCCCACCTTCTGACTTATGAAGGTGCAGCCTACGCCTCGTCAACCGAAGGTGGCTTAACGGCGGACAAAGCGTTTGACGGCAATACCGACTCCCGTTGGGGAAGTGCGTTCAGCGCCGGCGAGCAGTGGATCTATGTTGACCTTGGTTCCAAAGCCAAGATCGACAAAGCTGTCCTCCGCTGGGAAAATGCCTACTCGAAGTCGTACAAGATCCAAGTGTCTGACGACGAAACGAACTGGAAAGACATCTACACGGATACCAAAGGAGACGGCGGCGTTGACACCATCGCCCTATCCGGTGAAGGACGTTACGTCCGCATGCTGTCACTTGAGCGCAGCGGAGGCTACGGCGTTTCCCTCTACGAGTTTGAAGTATACGGCACAGGCGGCAGCAACCCGCTCCCTGTCGTACTTGGCGAAGATGTCGCTTTGAATAAACCGGTTACGGCTTCTTCAACCGCTGCGCCTGACAAAGATAAGCCTCTTTTATTGCCTGAATATGCGGTGGATGGCAACGCGACAACAAGATGGTCTTCTGCGAGCACGAGCGATGAGTGGATTTATGTTGACCTTGGCAGCAAACATGACATCGGCCGCATCCGCTTGAACTGGGAAAATGCCGCCGGTCGTATCTACGATCTGCAAGTTTCCGACAATGCCCAGAACTGGACAACGATTTACCGTGAAATTAATGGTCAAGACGGCTGGATGGATACGCAGGTTTATGCCAGTGGACGTTACGTTCGTATGAAAGGGATCTCCCGCACGACGAGCTACGGCTACTCCCTGTTCAATTTCAGCGTGTATGATTATGTGGAAGGCGATCCAAAGCCGGCTTATAGCATTCCTTCCCTTCCTACCGCATCGACCGTTGAAGTAGGCAAAGGCAGTTATTTGAGCAGCGATATCAACATGCCGCAGCCCCGTCCTCCTGTTAATAAAACAGATGACGTGAAAGGTCCGATTCCTTCTAATGATTGGTGGCAGTCCGTTCTTATTAAAAACTTGAGTGACAGCCTTATCACGCTTCCGCTCAAATCCAAATATACGACGATGGGTCTCGGTATCCTGAACCCGGGTGCGGGTTGGGTGAATGACACAGGCAACTCGCAGGCAGCCGATGGCGCACCTGACTTCTACTTGAACGCAGGCAACATCTCGCCATCGCACATCAAGAACAAAGTAGCCGGCTATGGCGACTGGTCTGCAACCGTTCAGCTAAGCGACAACGACACGGAGAAAATGAAAACGACGTTCGTCAAAGGCTCGCCGTACCTGTACTCGGAATTCAGCGATCCAACGACACCGGAATTGAACTTCCCTGTTTCCACAACCTTCTATGACGACAACGGCAATCCGGTTCTCTTAGGTGAAGGCACTACGTTGACGGCAGACCACATCGGTTTTACCGTTAACAACGTGGATGGCTCACCGCAATCCAAACCCGTGACTCGTCACTACGGCTTGTTCGCACCGCAAGGCTCCGTCTTCATGAAAGTCGGCAACAAGATCAAAGTTCGACTCGGCAGCGGACAGAACTACCTGTCTCTAGCCTCTATGCCGGCTGCAAGTGACTTGAACTATTTTTATAAACACGGCTATGCCTTCATTAAAAATACAACGGTAACTCCGGGCTTCGATGAAAACACCTCCGAAGTCACAACCCGCTTCGACGTCGAAATTGATCAGAAGCGTGCGGACATGGAGCCAACGACGCTGATGGCCCTGCTCCCGCATCAATGGAAGCAAACGTCTTCTCCGCTGACTTCACTGTCTTATGAGTCCATTCGTGGCACATTGAAGCTTCATGAGGGGAATTCATTTACCACAGTTGACCGTTTTAACGGTATGGTTCCTCAATTTACAGAGCCTGGAGATCCGACTTACTCACGTGAAACACTGCTTAAGCAGCTGAGCTATTTGGACGAAGCAACCTCCAAGAACATCATGTCAGGTGATGCTTATTGGCAAGGTAAAGTGCTTCATCCACTGGCAATGGGCGTCCTGATCGCCGATCAAATCGGAGACCAAGCGTACAAAAACGTGTTCTTGGAGCGTCTCAGAACGATCTTGACGGACTGGTACACCTACACCAAGGGAGAGCCGGATTACTTCATGTACTACGACCCGACTTGGGGTACGATGTATTACAAAAACAGCGAATTCGGCGCTAACACTGGCCTGACGGATCATCATTTTACTTATGGTTATTACGTCTTCGCTTCGGCTGTACTTGCCACTTACGATCAGGACTTCAAAAACAATTACGGCGAGATGGTCGAGCACCTTATCCGTGACTATGCAAATCCGTCGAAAAGCGATCCGATGTATCCGTTCCTGCGCAACTTCGATCCGTACGAGGGCCATTCATGGGCCGGCGGTTACGGGGATAACAACAACGGGAACAATCAGGAAGCTGCCGGCGAGTCATTGTTCGGCTGGGTTGGCGAATACATGTGGAGCCTGATGTCCGGCAACAAGGAGTTCCGTGATATCTCCGTCTACGGTTTCACGACTGAATTGAAAGCTGTTGAACAATATTGGTTCAACTATGACAACGACAACTGGCTGCCTGGATTTGCTCACAAATCCGTTGGCCAAGTGTACGGCAGCGCGTACAACTTCGGAACGTTTTTCAGCGGCGACCCTGTCAACATTTACGGCATTCACTGGTTGCCGACTGGCGAGTACCTGACAAGCTACGGATTCGATCCTGCGAAAGCTGCAGACCTGTATAACGGTCTTGTCAAGGATAACAAAGGCCCGGAAAACGCATGGCAGCACATCGTTTGGCCAATCGAATCCTTAAGCGAGCCGCAAACGGTACTTAATAAATTTACGACCGAGAATACGCAAAAGAATGAAATTTTCAACACGTACTGGTTCGTTCACAACATGGCGACTCTCGGAACACGCACCAATGACATTTGGGCAAGCGGCTGGACAGGAGCTTCCATCTATAAGAAAGATTCGGTATACTCCGCACTGATCTGGAATCCGAAGAACGAAGCGGTTACGGTGACATTCCACAATGCAGCCGGCGTAACTGGCTCCGCAAAAGTTGGACCGAAATCACTTGTGAAAGTAGATCCGACGAAAGTGACGGATTTGGATGGCAACACACCTCCACAGCTTGCGGCAGATACAACGCAAAACACGATTGGACAACCGATCGACATTACGTTTGCCGACCATCTGAAATGGCGCGAGTCCATCTCCTCCGTTCTTGTCAATGGAGCAGCCCTTGATGCCAAGCAATATAGTGTGCAAGGCGGCAAAATCACCTTGAACAGCGACACGTTCCCAGTGGAAGGCAGCTACACGATTACCGTTCAATCTGCTGGCTACCCGGATACGAGCGCACAGCAAGTCGTCATCACGAACTCAACGGTCAATCTAGCGCTGAACAAACCGACCTTTACGTCGGATAAAGCGAAAAACCCTGGCTCCTACGCGGTTGACGGCAAGACGGACACGCGTTGGGAATCCGATTTCAGCGATCCGCAGTTTATCGGTGTCAACCTGAACTCGGAGTATAAAATCAGTCATATCCGCTTGAACTGGGAGAATGCAGCTGGTAAAAGCTATACCGTTCAAACTTCTGTAGACGGCCAAACTTGGCAAACGGTATACACGACCACACGTGGTCATGAAGGCATCGACGACATTAAATTCCCAGCCGTGAATGCTCGATATGTCAAAGTAGAAGGCACAGAGCGGACAACAAACTACGGTTACTCCCTATGGGAGATGGAAGTGTTCGGTACGCCGGCAGGCGATCTTGACGCTCCGAAGCTGACGGCGGATACGACCATGAACCGTGCAGGCCAGTCGATCGACATCGGCTTTGATGACTTTGCAGATTGGAGAAACGCAGTCCTTGGCGTGAAAGTGAATGGCGTGGCGGCATCTGCGACACAATACGTTGTTTCACCAGGTAAAATCACGCTGAACGGCGCCTTGTTCCCTGAAGCCGGCAGCTACGACATTTCCGTTGAGGCTAAAGGTTTTGCCAATACAGCGGTTCAGCAAACGATTGTGACGAACTCAAACGTCAACCTTGCTTTGCGCAAACCGACACTCACCTCGGCGAATCCAAAACAACCCGGCAAAAATGCCGTTGACGGAAACACCGCTACGAGATGGGAGTCCGATTTCAGCGATCCGCAGTACCTAACGGTTGACCTCGGCGCAGATAACACTATTTCCCGTGTGCTTCTGAACTGGGAGAATGCGGCCGGCAAGAGCTACACGGTTGAAGTCTCTTCAGACGGTAAGGACTGGAAAACGGTTTATGCGACAACAACAGGCAAACCAGGCATCAACGATATCGGATTCTTGCCGACACAGGCAAGATACGTGAAAGTGAATGGAACCGAGCGGACGACAGCCTACGGGTTCTCGCTTTTGGAATTCGAAGTGTACGGCAATGCTTCCAGCTTGCCAAGCGCGCCGGAATTGTCAGCTGATACAACGGATGCGAAAGTCGGTCAGCCGATCGACATCACTTTCGACGATGATGCTACATGGAGAGGCACGATTGAATCTGTCAAAGTTGACGATACAGTGGTTGGCTCCGGCCAAATCACATTGTCTGCAGGCAAAATCACTTTAGACGCTTCGCTTTTCAAAGATGCAAAAACGTATCGAATTTCGGTTCAAGCGAAAGGGTACACGGAAGCATCCGTACAGCAAACCGTCGCAGCGAAAGACATTCCGGGGAATCCGAATACAGATCCGGACCCAGATCAAGGCCATGGAACAAATCCTACAAATCCAACGAATCCGACGAATCCTAATCCGTTAAATCTCGCTTACGACAGACCGACCGCTTCATCGCCGGACTACCACCGTTCCAGCGCAGATGCCGTCGACGGCCGATTCGATCGCCGCTGGGAGTCTGCTTTTGAAGACAACCAATGGATGAGCGTTGATCTAGGAGCTCCAAAAACGATTAATCACGTTGTCCTAACTTGGGAAAATGCTTACGGTAAAGCTTACACCATCGATGTCTCCCTGGATGGACAAACATGGACAACGGTATACGCTACAGAAAATGGCAACGGGGACGTTGACGATCTTACATTTGCTCCAGTGAGTGCAAGATATGTGAAGATGAACGGAATCAAACGTGGAACACCATACGGCTTCTCGTTATGGGAATTCGAAGTGTATGCCGGGAATCAAGCTCCACTTGCAGGACCTGCATTATCGGCGGATACGACTGATAACATTCTTGGTCAAACCATCGACATCACGTTTGAGGACAATAGCGCTTGGAGAAACGCAATCAATGCAGTTGAACTGAGCGGCGTTACCCTTCGCGCTGATCAATACAAAGTCTCCGCAGGCAAAATTACGCTTAACGCTGCTTTGTTCACAGAAGCTCGCCCTTACGAAGTGAAGGTGCGGTCAACTGGCTATGACGACGATACAGTTGTGCAAGCTATTATTCCTGCAGCTAATCTTGCGCTTAACAAACAAGTCACCACTTCCGAAACGCCGCTTCAAAGTGCGCAGTTCGCTGTGGATGGAAACAAAAGCACACGTTGGGAATCGCCATTCAGCGATTCGCAATGGATCTGCGTTGATCTTGGGCAATCCTACAAGATCGGTCGCGTTCTTCTGAACTGGGAGAATGCTTCAGCGAAGGCTTACACCATTGAAGTGTCCACGAACGGCGAGAACTGGACAACAGTATCCTCGACAACGTACGGAGACGGCGGTAAAGACAACATTCTCTTCTCCCCTGTTGACGCACGTTACGTGAAAGTTGCTGGCACACAACGCAATACGCAATACGGCTACTCCTTATTTGAGCTAGAAGTATACGAATAATAAGAAAGGACCGTCAGGCTTAATTGCCTGGCGGTCCTTTTTGAGTTGGACGTATTTACGAAACTTTTGTATTCGTGCCCACTCAATGTGAACTGGAGTCCTCTACCTTTCACTCTGATCATCACCGCTGGTAACGATCAAGTTACGGACCGTTTCCCGCAGACTCTCGCGCATATCGTGCGGCGTCCCTTCATCTGTCACTAACGTCTGAATCCGATTAAGCTCCATCCCAAACAGAAATCCGCTGCGGTTGGCTTTGGAAGAATCCGCCATGAGAATAAGGTGATTACTCTGCTCGACCATCATCTGCGCAATTTGCAGAGGCTCCCATTTGGAATAATAAATGCCTTGTGTACCAAACCCCATGCAGGAAAACAGCGCTTTGTCGAAGCGATATTGACGAAGCTCGCAGTGCAGCTTATAGCCAAATGTCATCCCATCTTCGCCCACCTCGCCACCGACCAGATAGACACTCAGCTTTCCTTTCTTCTGAACAAGATTCAAGGCAACCATCGCCGAGTTCGTCACGATCGTCAGGTTTTTATCAGCGGGAATCAAGCGCGATAGCACAAGCCCGGTCGTATTGCCATCTACGAAAACACTATCGCCATCCTCCAATAAGAGTACCGCTTCGCGAGCAATGGCCTCCTTACGTTCCAGATTCAGCTGCATGCGATCATAATACGGCATGTCCCACGTTGTCTGCTCTCTTTTCACCGCACCGCCGTACGTTCTGCGAACAATGCCTTTTTCGTCCAAAATACGTAAATCCCGGCGAATTGTTTCCACCGAGACTCCATAGGCCAACATTAATTCATCGACAGAAACGCTGCCGGTACGCCGCACATCCATAATAATTTCATTTCTTCGACGGACTGAGTTCACACCTGTAACCTCCCCTGACGTTAGTAAAACAAGGCTTCCCCATAAGCCCTAATGGCGCTTACGCAGGAAGCCTATTACCTATTGTTTTTGAGCTTATTTGAATTCTTTGAGCGCTTTCGTGGAATCAGCTTGCGCCTTCTTCAGCGCATCGGCCGGAGATAATTTACCGGCAGTCATCGCTTGCAAAGCTTCTCCAACCGCCGTATCCATCTTGTTACGCGCAGCACTGGATACATCGATTCGCGCAAAAGGGAACACTTCATCGAAAGCCTGCTTCTTCTGCGGGTTATCTGTGTAATTTTTCTTCAATAAATCCGTATTCTGTGCGGATAGCGTTGCTGGGAAATAACCTGTTTTGGCAGCATAAATCGATTGCGCTTTAGATTCAGCGAAATACTTCATAAATAACCAACCTGCGAGCTGTTTCTCTGGCGTTGTTTTGAACAGGACTTGATTGCCGCCGTATAATTCCGTCACTTTGCTTCCACTTTTCCCCTGCGGGATTAGCGTAATGCCCCATTTGAACTTATCTTTCACCAAATCAAGTTTGGAGCTTGTACGAGCTGTCGTACCGATTTCCATCACAGCTCTTCCGTTCGTAAACTCCTGCTCCGTGTCCTGTGCGAACAGAATCGCTTTCTTATCCACCAAATTTTTGATGATTCCAGCCAATTCCAATGCCTGTGGATTATCGTAGTTCACACCGCTTTGATCGAGATTAATCGGATCAATGCCGTATGTGCGCAGCCAAGTGCGGAACGTTCCACCATTATTGGCGTTCCCCATAACCAGCGCAGGAACACCTGTTTTCTCCGTAATGTCCAGCGCCATCTTTTCAAATTCCTGCCAGGTGGCTGCCGGCTTCTCATAACCTGCTTTCTTAAGCAGATCTATGTTGTAATACACGCCCATGGAGGAGTTGCCGTGCGGCCAGCTCATCGTTTTCCCATTGTATTCCGGGATTCGCTGACGAGCCAATACGCCTGGCATGATGTCATCAAGCTCTGCCTTTTTCAATCCGTTAACCGGATCGTTGATGTAGTCGTCGAGCGCTACAATTTTGTCTGCTTTCATATATTCCAGCGTATCGCTCTCATAGGACATGGCTACGGCCGGAAGGCCCCCGCCTTGCAGGGCAGCGCGCACTTTTTTATTCAAATCGTCATACGAACCCTGGAACACTTCTTTGACAATAATTTTACCTTCATACTCTTTATTAAAAGCTGCGACCATCTCTTTAATTGCATCGCCATAGATTGTTGCTTGAATATGCCAGAAATCGATCGTAATCGGCCCGTTCTTCCCAAGCTCAATCCCTTGCGCTACTTTAGATTCCTCTTTTTTATCCGTTTGCGTGCTGGCCGGCGCTGCTTGCTGCGGTGTTCCGCAACCGATGGTTGCGAGAAGCAAAAGGCTCGCCATCGAAGCTTTCCAAGCGGGAAAACGTTTCGTCAAATTCATGGTTATCACTCCCTCGATTTGTATGTTGCATGAAGCATCTATTTACCAACGAGTTCCGAAAGCTCAAAGCTTTCTCCAGGAGCCGGACAATACTTCCTTATGCCACCGCTGTTAAACAATGTCGGGTGTAAGCTGTGCAAAGGAACAACTAATTTCGGGGAAATCCGCGTAGTTAATTCGGATATCTCCTGCGGGGAGGCATGGCCTCCTGTTGCACAATAGCGATACTGAACGCCAAATTCCGTGAGCCACTTCAGCAGCGTTTCGTCCGATGGGGTCAACGGATTACCGTCAGCATGAACATAAATCGATGCCGAAGCGCGTGAGCCGAAGGTTTCCATTTCCGCTATAAGTGGTGTGTTCGGATAAGTAAGATAGACGGCATACGACGATTTATTGGCCGTAATTTCATTCAACGTTATAGGCGCATAAGGAAGATCAACCTCCTTGGATGGGTGCGGCCCCTTGGACCATTGCGGCGTGCTCATAAGTCGAATGACATCCTGATCGACATCAAGCGCTGGATGCCCGGCTAGCACCGATAGTCTCGTGGACGCCTCCTTCCAAAGAACGGCTGTACTTTCGTCCATCACAAGCTGACGGCCCGCTTCTTTGGTGCGGATAATTAAATCAGCGACACGCTCCACGTTGCGAGCGAGAATGTTAACATACACCAACCCCTCCGTGTCTTCCATCGCACGGCGGCACTCGACAGCCACTTCAACTTCAAGCCGATCCTTCGGCTTGCGGAACAACGTGTCCGGACGCATCCTTGTGCCTTCGGTAATGAGCAGATCAACTCCAGCGCTTTGGCAGCGTTCAATGAACCGATCCAAGCGATGCGAATTCCGACCATGGCGGCGCCAATCAGCCGTGAATGCGATTTTGTGCTGCGGTCCGTGAATAATGAAGCCCGTAACCCCTGGACTATCATGATCCACTTCGATGAACTCCATGCGGAAAGAGCCAAAGTCGACGATCTGTCCGTCCTCAATGAGACGAATATCTGCTTTCGTGCCTTCATACTCACCTGCAGCTACAACACCTTCATACACCGCATAAGCGTCACGATGCATCCAGACAGGAAGTCCTTCGCGCAAGGAAGGAAGCAAAGCCATATGATCTTGATGGATGTGACTTACAAAACCATGCAGGTTATTTACCTGAGGAAAGTGGTCTTTGCCCCACACTTGCGCAAGTTCAGCTTCCCCAACATCGCCCAGGAAAGCAGGATCGTATAATCCCAATACAGGCGGCGCCATCCGTGTCAGCAGGCTGCTTCGGATCCCAAAGTCGGAACGGACGCTGACTTCGCCTTTGAAGAAGGCGCGAGCCATACCAAGATCAAATACAATCCCCGTGTCTCCGCAGCTGTACAAGATATGAACTCCGCCAATTGTGGTCAACCCACCATAAAACGTTATGCGTTCCTCCAACTGATGCTGCTGATTCATACACATTACCTCCTTTAATCGTGTTTAAGTTTGCTATCTTGAATATCCATTAAAAGGGATGCTAGCTCATCCAGCGTTGTCAGTCGTACATCCCACGGCGACGGGTCCGACGATGAGTACGCGGATATCCACGCTGTGCGACCACCTAACTTACGCACCGGGTACAAATCGTTCCAAGCATGATCACCGATCGAGAGAATTTGTTCAGGCCGCAGCCCCTCTCGTTCCATCAGCTCACTCATGAAATGTTCCAAGCCAGCCGGTTTCCCCGCTCCGTACTTAATATCTGTAAACAATTCGCCTGCGCCGAGTGCAGCAATAAATTCACGACCTGTATTTTCCGGCGAATTCGTGAGCAGCAGCTTCGAGCGAACTCCACTCAACTGACGTATAGCCTCATATAACCCTGCATGGCGTTCGAAACTCGACGAGCCCTGAAGCATTTCCTTGCGCACCTGCTGAAAAGCTTCCTGACGTTTGGCTTCGCCGATCCCGTGCTTGACGGTAAACATGCTAACCAAGCTCCATGCGTCGCCGGCATAAATAGCTGGCGTGTTCCAATTTTGCTGTGATAATTCCGATACATCCCCAGGAGTTACCCGTGTCCAAGTATCCGTGCTCGGATGATACCAGTCCCCTATACGGCTTGTATCCCGGCCTGCAAGCAAACGCTCCATTTCTTCCAGAATCTCATCCAAACTTGCCGCATAATCTCCCTCTTGAAACAACAATTCCAAATACCGTTTGTAAAACGTGCCATCCTGATAAAGCGTGCCATCCAAGTCGAATAAGATGACTTCAATCTCATGCAGCCAATCCATCTGATGTTCCTCCAGTGTGTTTCTTTGTTGTTTTTTAAAATTCTAAAGTGTTGGGGCTTTGGCTTATCCTTTGAGCCCAGCTGAAGTAATCCCTTGATGAAACCAATGCTGCGCGACCAAGTACAGCACGACAATAGGAGCGATTGTAAAAGTAGCCGCCGCCATTAAATGATGATAATTTGGCCCTTCTTCACTAACGAAATACAATAAACCTACTTGCAGTGGCCTGAGCGCTTCACTAGATGTAATCAACAATGGCCATAGGACACCGTTCCATTTTCCAATAAAGGCAAGTAATGCCGTCGTAATTAAGGAGGGCAGCACGAGTGGCAGCAGTACGGACCACAGATATCGAGCGCTCGACATGCCGTCCACTTGAGCAGCTTCCCAGTACTCTTTTTGCACAGATAGAAAAGCTTGTCTTAACAAAAATATGGTAAAAGCCTCCGCCAAAAACGGCAGCATCATGCCCATATAACTGTCATAGAAGCCTTGCCCCCCGTTCCCCGCCCAATCGTTACCGCCGGCAAAAGGTATATGCCGCATCGTTACGAAGTTAGGAACCAAGGTCACATCAAAGGGAATGAGCATGGTGATCACCACGAGCATAAAGATGAGATTGCGACCGCGAAATGTAAAGTGGGTAATGGCAAAAGCAATCGGCACACACACGAGTAATTGAAGTGCCGTGCCCACACCAGCGATGATCACCGTATTGACAAAATAGCGCTGAAAGGTGGATTCCGGTTTTAACCATGCTTCCGCATAGTTCTTGAGGTGCCAGACATCCGGCAGCCACGTTGGCGGCATGCGATTAATTTCCTCCGCACTTTTTAGCGAAGTCAGAATCATCCATACGAATGGGAACACCACACAGCAGGCTAACAATACCGTGCAAATCCACACGATTAACCATGTTATTCGGGAAGAGCGGCTTGATCCTACTGAGCCAAACATTCTTTTCATCCTCCATCCTGCATTAATGCATATAATGAACCTTTTTCTCGCCGTAACGCAGCTGCAGCCAAGTTAATCCAAGCAAGAGTACGAATAATACCATCGAGACGGCCGATGCGTAACCAACTTGACCGTACACATAGAAGCTTCTGAAAATATACAAGGGCAGTGACATCGTGGAACCTAATGGCCCACCTTCTCCACCAGAGAACACATAAAACGCGTTAAACGATTCGAAAGCGCCAATCACAGAGACAATGATGAGTAAAAACCAAGTCGGCGACAGCAGTGGCAGCGTAATATGACGGATCGTATGCCACGTCCTAGCCCCATCAATTCGGGCCGACTCCGTCAGATCATGTGGAATTTGCGTCAACCCTGATAAGAACACAACAATTTGAAAGCCCAGACTGCCCCATATCGTGAACAACATGATGACACCAAGCGCCCAAGTCGGACCTGCGAATGCCGTTGGGATCGAAGATGGCCAGTGCCCGCCAAGCGACTGAATCAGCTTCATTAGAATAGGATCCGGATCTGTCAGCCATTGCTGCGGCATTCCACCCATCTTGTTTACAGCCCAATTCGCGAGGCCCACGCTTGGATGGAAAATCCATTTAAATACAATTGCCGCCGCAACCTGTGAAGTGATATACGGAAGGAAGAAAAGGACGCGCAACAAGGTTCTGCCTTTTGTTATATGAAACAGGACATAGGCAACAAAAAATGAAAGCAGCAATGACAAGGGAATCGTGCCTATGGCGTAAAAAACGGTAACCATGAAGCCTTGTCCGACAGGGCCCAGCTGTAAACCGACGGTTGGGTCTTGCACAACGAGGTCTTCTGTAAAAATACGAATATAATTATCGAATCCTACGAATCGCTCCGGCACATAACCCCACTTCCACAAACTCATCCACATGCCGAACAGAAGCGGCCAATATCGAAACAACAATAACAGTGCCAGCGCCGGAAGGGCATAACACAATCCCGTCCACGCTTCTATGGTTTTTCTCCGAGAACGCGACTTGACGATGATACGCTCCCGCGATTTTGGAATAGGCTTGTTGTCATAAGCAGCGGCTTCTTTCGTTATCACTTGGAATCTCCTCTCTTATCTGCCTTTTTGTTCACCTTACTTCACTTATTGTAGCCAGCAATTGTTTGCTGATAGTTATAGATGCTTTAAGAAATTGTTGCCGATGTTACCGATGTTTACACAATTCGTTATTCACTGTTGTCAGAACGGGCATCTTATTGATGAGAACGGTCATAATCGGCATTGTTTTTTTAAAAAAGAAAGACTCTATTCCCTTTGTAAATTTAGGAATAGAGTCTTCGTGACGGCATGTTCACTCCAATGTTTGTATCGATGCAATTAGACTTCTGTCTTCAAATTCCGTAGCGAGAACAATTAGAGGCATACTAAATCCAAAAGCATTGCAGGTATCCAGGAATTGGGCAAGAGATGAAGTTGATTCCGTTAATACTTTCATCAAATAGTTATACTCGCCACTGATTCTGTAAAGATCAATAATTTCCGGAGAATTTTCGCTGAATGCTAGAAAATCCTTACATCTATTGGTTCGGAATAAAACAAAAGAAGTTGTAAGTTTACCGAGTTTCTGCGGGGAAAGCTCTGTGCGGTAGCCTGTTATGATCCCTTGATCCTCAAGCTTCCGGAGTCGTTCTGTGACTGCAGGCTGTGACATTGTAATCATTCGGCTTATTTCAGATATGGGGATCCTCGCGTTTTCATGCATGAATGACAAAATCTTGGAATCGATATGGTCCATGAAAAGAAACACCTCATTTTATAAAGAGTATATGATCAAACAAATAAATATTTAAGTTAAAATAATGAATATACCTTGATTATTATATGTGAATTATATATTTTCTAAAGTAAAATGTCATTAATAAACCGTGGGAGATGAAGAAATGACAATGAATATACCCATCCAAATTGGCGGAATAAACTTAAAAAATAGACTCATTATGGCACCATTGCAGCAATATGCGGGAACTCCGGAAGGCTTTGCTACAAATCATCATATTGAATTTTATAGCCGCAGAGCTAACCATGTTTCATTAGTCATCGTGGAATCGACAGCGGTATCGGACAGCGGGCGACTTTTTAATAACGACATCGGTATTTTCACCGATCATCACATTGAATCACTAAAAAAAATAACAGAGGCTGTTCATGCTAAGCAAACACCCATATTTATACAATTGTCGCATGGGGGAAGAAAATCATCACCGTTGGTTACAAAAAAGCTAATGGCCCCAAGTTCAATCGCCTATGATGAAAATTATGGGTTACCAGAAGCTATCTCACTGGCTGATATCCAACAAATTGCTGAACAATATCGTTTAGCTGCAAAACGTAGCGTTATGGCCGGATTTGATGGAATTGAAATCCATGCTGCTCACGGTTTCTTGATCCATCAATTTCTATCACCGTTGTCGAACCAACGTATCGACTCCTATGGAGGCAGTCCTGAAAACAGGTCACGGTTCTTAAAGGATGTACTTACGGTTATCAGAGGAGAAGTCGGCAAGAATTATCCGATTACCGTTCGGGTTTCCGCCACAGATTATGTAAAAGGTGGATTGTTTCCTGAGGACATAGCCCGAATGTTACAGCCACTGGAATCAGAGCTTGATGCTGTCCACGTTTCAACGGGTGGTCTAGTCTCTGCGCAACCGAATCATATATATCCTGCTTATCAGGTTCCCCATGCAGCCATTATTAAACAACATTTGAAAATACCGGTTATTGCTGTCGGATTAATTAATAGTCGCAGTCTTGCAGACCATATCATTCAAGATCAATTGGCTGATATGATTGCAATCGGCCGACCGCTCATAGAAGACCCGGATTTTGCGGCTCAACTACTTCAATAGGCGATACGGTGATCTTGTTCTCTCACTCTCATCAGAAAAACAGCAGCAGTCTAGGACTTAGTTTTCGTCCATGGCCGCTGCTGTTTTTTTTATTTTTGGGTCAGTCGTGTCCCACAAAAACTTATATCCTACTAGAAAGGTCGTCTCTCCTTCCTTTACACCGGCTTATTTTTCAGCCATAATGAGGAGATGCAAACAATTAAAACCCTCTAGTTGATCTATGTTAGTCTAGTATGGAGAGGAAGCGCATTCATGTCGAAATCATCCTTAAAGTCATCCGTTGTGTCCAGCTTCCGAATGTCTTGGAACAGCTTTAAATCAAAATTGCTACTTAAATATGCCTTATCTTACATACTGATGTTCCTCATTCCCTTGACCGGTGTTACGATTTTCATCTATGAAAACGCAATCAATGATTTGCGCAGAGAAATTGAACAGACGAACGTCAACCAACTCATTCAAGTCAAATTATCGATTGATGAACGAATGAGTGAACTGCAGCAAATTACAAGCCGCATTGCTTATGACAAGCAGCTCAGCTCCTACATGGTGCATCATCCGTACTATGAGATGGAAGCTATCGACACCTTGGGCAATTACAAAGTGAACAGCAGCATTCTGGAAGATTTGTTTCTGTACTTCCATAACGATGAGAATATTTACTCCTATCGCGGTTTAACGAATGTGCATGTAGCATTTGGAGACTGGTACCACTATAGCAATTGGACCAGCGACCAGATCTATAGTGATTTGAATAAAATCAAGCAGCCCATGATTCGCCCGGCCGAGAATGTAACCGTTAACTCGCGGAATGACTCCATGCTGACGATGCTTTTCCCGATCAAGCCGAACGATCTCTATCCCACGGCCACAGTCGTTTATATGGTCAGTGAGGAGAAGCTGACCGGCGTTATGGACATGATACTCAACAATTTTTCAGGCAGCAGCTACATTTTCAACCAGAACGGACAGCTGCTTACTTCCAATAATCATGGAAACGCACTCCCGGAACAGGCCGTTGGGTCCTTGGCCTCTCTAGAACCCGGCATACATAACATGAAGCTCGATGGCGTAGAGCATTCCGTAGTTTCGGTAAGATCCAAGGAAAACAATTGGAATTATGTAACTGCGATCCCAAGCCATCAATTTTTCAGTAAAGTGGTCCATATCCAGACCTTATTCCTCCTGGTGTTTTGTATCACCGTTTTATTCGGCATTATCGTAGCCGTGATCTTAGCGAAGCGGCAGTACCACCCAATTAGGGATTTGATCGAATTCACCAAGATGAAGAGCTCCAATTACGACATGACCCGGAACGAATGGGACTGGATTAAGCAAACGCTTCATGATTACAGCGCACGCATCGACACCCAGGAGCCATTCGTCCGCAACCAGTGCCTGCTGATGTTGTTCAAGCACGGCAAGCCGGATGATCCGGAAATTGAACGCATGGTGGCGAGCGCCGGACTGGAATACCCGCACGGGCAAGGATTGTATGTCTCCCTCATCCTCGCGTGGGATGACAATCTTGAGGGCGGGGAATCCTCGAACATTCGGCAGCATCTGCAGGAAATGTTCAACGAATTGGAATTTCCGAGTCTTCAAGCCCGTGTTTACGGCGTAGAATTTTCAGCAAAAGACCAGCTGGCCTTGCTCGTCTCCGTCCCTGCGGAAGCTCAAGAGCCCGCCCAGAAGCGGATCGAGGATGTTGTCGAGGCGATTAAGATCATGATGAACAACAGCATTCAAATTATGCCGTACATCGGCGTAGGAATGCCGTATCCAGACCTCGCCTCGATCAACCAATCATTCATCGAAGCAGCTACGGCGATCGATAATCGGATCCTGGGCTCTAACGGACGAGTGACTTACTTTGAGCAGCTGCAGGATATGATTGCTTCGACTTCGTCCGAAGCCTACTGGCTGCCGAAGAAGTCGATGCTCAAGCTGGAGCAAAGCTTGAAGCAGGGTAACGAAACGGTAGCCAATCAGGTAATTATTGATCTGATCGCTGAGATCAAGGAAGCCGCCGTCCCTGCCGCATTACTGCGCTGCATCTGCTTCGATCTGTTGAACTCCTTGCTGAAAACAGCCCATGAGCTGGGGGTCAGCGAAGTGTTCGCCGGCATTCACAACTTCTCCGTTTTCGAAACGCTGGAGGAGCTTGAAGACCGATTAACTTCCCTTGCCGTCAGCATCTGCCAACAGGTCGAACGGAATACGGAAACGGAGCAGCCTTCTTTAATTGAAGATATCGTCGCATATGTGGATCAGAAATTCGCTGACTACACGCTCAGCCTCGAGCATGTGGCTCTCAAATATTCCATTTCGATCTCCTATTTGAGCCGCACCTTCAAAGAGAAAATAGGCCATAACTTTACGCAATATATTTGGCAAAGAAGAATGGAAGAGGTCATTCGGCTGCTGGTCCATACAACTGCACCACTAAAGGATATCATTGAGCAGGTCGGCTACTTGGACGCACCGAATTTTATCCGTAAATTCAAGAAAGAAACGGGCTATACGCCGGGACAATATCGAAAACTATATGCCAAAAAAGAGCAGGAGTAACCTGCTCCCAACACAAGGCTGCCCTAAAGTCATGAAATGACCGAGGGCAGCCTATCTTACTAGGAAAGTAAATAAAAAAACCAAAGAACTAAGCGAAAACAGGCCGCTTAGCTCCTTGGTTTTTTTAAAATTTATTGAGGCTCGTTAAGTATATACTCTACCAGCTCGTCCAGAGGCACGGTGGCCAAAGCAATAGCCGTGTCCGTCACCCCGTAGTAAATATAAAGCAGTCCATCCTTCACGACATTCCCCGTAGGGAAGATCACATTCGGAATTTGGTAACCGAATTTCTCATAATACGTCTCCGGCTCCATGATGAAGTTGTTCGTGCGGGCAATCACTTTCTCCGGGTTTTCCAGATCCAGCAGCAGCGCCCCCATGCGATAGACAATCTCGTCATCGACACCATGGTAGAGCACCAGCCAGCCCTTATCCGTTCTTACCGGCGGCGTGGAGCCTCCGATTTTCCGTGATTCCCATGCGGGATTCTCGCCTTTGGCCAGCAGCTTCGGCTCTTCCCAATGAATCAAGTCTTCCGAATACGTAATCCACATGGCTGCCTTTTCCGTGCCGTATTCTTCTCCTATATATTCCTCAGGACGGCGCAGCATAACGAACTTGCCATTAATTTTCTCCGGGAACAAAATGTTGTCGCGATCATTGATCTCCAGCGGAGTCGTGTCAGCCACAAATTCCCAGTCGATCAAATTGGTCGACTTGGCGATGGAAGAGCGCGTCCGCCAGTGGACTTCCTGCTCTCCCCAACCGTCTGGATACGATGGGAACGATCTCTCCGGAACACCGCGATTCGTCGGGTAGTAATTCATGGCGCACGGACGCAGCGCATAGTTCATGTAGAACGTGCCGTCAATTTTGACAACACGCGGGTCCTGAACGCTTCCGTAAGGGAATCCGAGCTCATCAGGCGTCAGAACAGGTTCATCCTTCACATGGGTGAAATTCACGCCGTCTTCGCTTTCCAAAAGGCCCAGGAAGTTTTTGCACGGAGTCAAGGAACCCGCCGTACGCTCAACCATGTAGAATTTGTCATTGTCAATGATAACAGCCGGATTGAACACCGTCACTTTGCGCCATTCGTAGCCTCCCGGAACGACAATCGGGTTATTAGGATGTCTTGTAATTTTCATACTTATTGCCTCCTAGGTATATGGGGTAAATTGCAACTAGCCTTTGACGGAACCGATCATGACACCTTGTACGAAATAACGCTGCAAGAAAGGATACACCACAACAATCGGCAAGGTGGACACGATGATCACTACATATTTTACAAGTGCAGCAATCTCTGCTTTGTTATTCATCGCGATAGCCATATCGCCGCTAATCGCAGCGCCAGTGGTCTCCGCCGTCATTTCTTGCAGGACGAGAATTTGGCGAAGCACCATTTGCAGTGGATATTTCGTCTCGTCATTCAAGTAAATTAACGCAGGGAAATAACTGTTCCAATGGCTTACGCCATAAAACAGGGCCATCACCGCAATAATTGGCGCAGATAACGGTATGATAATAAGCCCGAATAGCTTAAAGTTCGTACAGCCATCCATATAAGCAGCCTCATGAAGCTCCTTGGGAATGCTGGACTCGAAAAACGTGCGAGCAACAATGATATTCCACACCGAAGCAGCTACCGGCAAGATGAGTGCTCCGATGGAGTTCATCAGTCCCAGGTTTTTCACCAATAAATAAGTCGGAATGAGACCGCCATTGAAGAACATGGTGACCAGGAACATCCCCATGAAAAACTTGCGACCGACAAAGTCCGTCCGGCTAAGCGCATAGGCGGCAGGCAGCGTTACAACCAGGTTCAGCAAGGTACCGATAAAGGTATACAAAAGTGTATTGCCATAGCCGTTCCAAATTTTTATATTATCGAACACAAGCCCATATCCTTTAAAATTAAGCCCCTTTGGAAACAGCCACATCTCACCGGTGCTTACATACTTGGGATCGCTCATCGAAGCGCTAATAATATACAACACAGGGTATAACACCACGATCAAAGCCAAGCTTAAAAACACATAGTTCATGATGAGAAAAATCCGGTCACCCTTCGTCTCCTTAACTGCAGTGGCAACAGCCATAGATGACTCCTCCCTTCTTCTTGTCTACCACAAGCTCGTTTGACTTGTGCGCTTGGCAATTTTGTTAACAGTAATCAGCAGAATCGCGTTAACCAGCGAGTTGAACAGGCCTACGGCTGTGGAGAAGCTGTATTGCGCGCTGACAAGCCCCGTACGATAGACAAATGTAGATATCACGTCGGACGAATTTATGTTCAGCGGGTTTTGCAGCAACAATACTTTTTCATAACCCACGCCCAGAATATTGCCCACATTCAAAATCAATAAAATGGTAATCGTCGGCACAATTGTCGGAAGATTAATATGAAGAACGCGTTTGAACCGGCTCGCTCCATCCACAATGGCCGCTTCATGCAGCTGCGGGTCTACGCCGGACAGCGCCGCCAGGTAGATAATCGTCCCCCAACCTGTGTTCTGCCACACCCCCGAGAAGACATACACCGTCTTGAACCAGCCCGGGTCCGTCAAGAAAGCCGGAGCATGAATACCGAACAGCTCTATCAACTTCACGATGATTCCGCTTGATGGAGACAGGAAGGTAATCACCATCCCCGCCATGACCACGACAGAAATAAAATGCGGTGCATACGTAATCGTTTGGACACCTTTCTTGAAAAAACCATTTTTCACTTCATTAAAAGCAAGAGCCAATATAATGGGAAGCGGAAATCCGATCGCCAGCTCATAAAGACTGAGGCTAAACGTATTCCACAATAAATCCCAGAAGTAATAGGAATGAAAAAACCGCTCAAAATGTGCGAATCCTACCCAGTCACTCCCGAAGATCCCCTTGGATGGCGTGAAATTTTTAAAGGCAATTTGAATCCCGTACATCGGTCCGTATTGGAAGATCAGGAAATACAAAAAGGCCGGGGCGATAAATAAGTACAGTTCCCAGTTTTTCTTCATTCTCAAAAGCAGTGAACTGCTGCTTGACACCTTCGTGTTTCTTGCTGTCTGTTGACTCATTGTACTCATTACCTCTATCCTCTCCTTTCTTCGTATGTTGGTTGCTGCTAACGCTTACATCCGTCTTCTAAAGTGTAGAAAAACCGCGGGTTTTCGTAAATATGTGAAATCTGCATTGTCATTCTTCAGCCCCTCTAAGCCTTGATAGGCAAGGAATTATCATGAGCAAATCATACATATTGTCATTCCCGACGATATGTGTGAATCTGTCTACGAAGTAAAATAAAAATCACGGATACTTGGTCACCATTTTTACTTTATAAAAGGAGGGTTTTCATTCTATGACTAAAAAATCAGCTCATCTGATCTCACACAGTCACTGGGATCGAGAGTGGTATATGCCGTACGAGCGCCATCACTATCTATTGACCGAACTGATGAACGATCTGCTAGACACGCTGGAGCGTGACCCTGAGTACCGTTATTTCCATCTGGACGGACAAACGATTATTATCGAAGACTATCTGCAGGTTCATCCTGAAAAAAGAGAGCAATTGGAAGCCTACATCAAAGCTGGCCGCATCATTATTGGCCCTTGGTATGTCCTGCAGGATGAATTCCTGACCAGTTCGGAAGCGAATGTGCGAAATTTGCTGATCGGACATCAGGATGCGGCCAAATACGGCGTCATCTCCAAACTGGGATACTTTCCTGATTCCTTTGGCAACATGGGCCAAGCGCCACAATTGCTCAAACAAGCGGACATTGATACGGCTGTGTTCGGACGCGGTGTAAAACCAACCGGTTTCGACAATGTTGTCATCGACGCGCACGGCTCCGGTTATGAATCTCCCTATTCCGAGATGTATTGGTCGGCCCCGGACGGCTCCAAAGTTATCGGAATCCTGTTCGCTAACTGGTACAGCAACGGCAACGAGGTTCCGGTCGAAACCGAAGCAGCTAAGGCGTTCTGGGACAAGCGACTGGGCGATGCACAGAAGTACGCGTCTACATCGGAGCTGCTGTTCATGAACGGCTGTGACCATCAGCCGATCCAACGCGATCTTAGCGAAGCTATCGACACCGCCAAAGCACTCTACCCTGATGTGGATTTCATTCACTCTAGTTTCGAGCAATATATCGATGCGCTCAAAAAGCAGCTGCCCGATGACATGGTAACCATCCAAGGCGAGCTGCGCAGTCAGCATACCGACGGCTGGGGCACGCTGGTCAATACCGCATCGGCCCGTGTCTATCTCAAGCAGCTGAACCAGCTTGGACAGACGCTGCTAGAGAAGGGCGCTGAGCCTCTGGCGACGCTAGCTCATCTGGCAGCCGGTAAAGCCTACCCGCATCAGCTGCTCACCCATGCATGGAAGACGCTGATGCAGAACCATCCGCATGACAGCATCTGCGGATGCAGCGTGGACGAGGTTCATCGAGAGATGATCACGCGCTTCGACAAGAGCAAGCACTTGACAGAGACCATCATCGACGAAAGCTTACAGGTGTTGGCAGGACAAATCGATACAGCCAGTGTAGCTTCCTGGCCGAAAGACAGCCTGCCTGTTACGATCTACAACATGACTGGCTGGGAACGTACGGGCACTGTCCGTATTGAACTGATCGTCGCCAAATCCTACTTCAAGGAAGGCCCGAACCCGCCGGCCATTGCGGAGAGGCTGGCCCAACTGCCATTGAACTTGGACAATGGCGTGCTGCTGGACGACCAAGGCCAGGCTATTTCAGCCAATGCGGAGGATCTGGGCGTGCACTTTGGCTACGAATTGCCGAAGGATAAATTCCGGCAGCCTTATATGGGACGCAGAATCGCGCTGACTTTCGAAGCGCAGCAGGTTCCGGCGTTAGGCCTCAAGACGTGGGCCTGGGTTAACGAACCTACAGCGCAAGCTGAGGCAGCAAACAGTCCGTTAAACGCGACAGATTCCGGCATGGCTAATGCGCATATAGCGGTTAGCATTCACGCAGACGGCTCTTACGATATTACCGACAAAGAGACAGGTTTCACCTACGAAGGCATGGGCGTATATGAAAACTGCGGCGATCTCGGGAACGAGTACGTTTTCCGTCAACCTGAGGGAGATATTGCTTTGACTACCAAAGGTTTGCCGGCTCAAGTAAAACTGGTTGAAAATGAGCCTTATCGAGTGACCTATGAGATCAAGCATACTTGGCTCATCCCAGTTTCCGCTTCGGAGCTGTTCGAAGAAGAGAAGCGGAAAATGGTTCCTTTCCGCAAGCGTGCGGCTTCGCGCTCAAGCGAGCTAGTGCCATTCGAGCTGATCACTCGTATCAGCCTCGATCAGTCCGGGAAAGGCGTTCAGGTATCGGCTTCCTACAATAACCAAGCCAAGGACCACCGCCTCCGGGTGCTGTTCCCTACCGGACTGACAGCGTCGACGCATTTGGCCGATTCGATTTTTGAAGCTGCTGAACGCGATACAGTGCCGGCCAAGGAGTGGATCAATCCGAGCAACGCCCAGCATCAACATGCTTTCATCAGTGTATCGGATGGCTCACAAGGCCTGATGATCGCCAATAAAGGGCTGAACGAATACGAGGTCTTGCGTGACGGTAAAAACACCATTGCGATCACCTTGCTTCGCAGTGTGTCCGAGTTGGGCGATTGGGGCGTTTTCCCGACACCGGAAGCCCAATGTCTTGGCGATCATACGGTCGAATTTGCGATTTATCCGCATAAGGGCAATGTGATCCAATCCGGCGCATTCGCCTCGGCGTACCAGTTCCAATCGCCGTGGTTCCACACGACTGCGATGGGACAACAGCAAGGCACGCTGCCGACTAGTTATCAAGCGTTGGAATGGAGTGGCTCATCTCTTGCTTTGTCAGCATTCAAGATGTCCCTGGACCATGACGATGTCATCGTCCGACTGTACAATCTCGCCAACGAGGCGGAGCAGCTGACGCTGAAGCCTTCCTTCCCGGTCGCCGCAGGCTACCAGAGTGACATTCTGGAGCGCCGTCACGATTCGGCCGAGCTCGAAGACGGGCTAATCCGTGCCTCTGCAGGCAAGTGCGAAATTATCACTTATGCTTTTCAGCACAAACAATCTTAAACTTAATTCCACAGGAGGAATATTCATCATGAATTTACCCGCTTCCATTACCGAATTTCTGAACGAAGCCGACTTTAAACTGGCACACAACCCCAAGCTGCAAAAGCTGTTCAGAAACTGCTTCCCGAACACGCTGGAAACAACGACCAAACTCCTTGACGATGGCACCACCTTCGTATTTACAGGAGATATTCCAGCTATGTGGCTGCGCGACTCCACGGAGCAAGTTCGCCATTACATTCCTTTCGCCAAGCAGGATAAGGATCTGCAACGCATCATCAGCGGTCTCATCGCGCGTCAAATGTTCTATATTAACATTGATCCTTACACCAATGCTTTTAATGAAACTGCAAGTGACAAGCACTATCGTGACACGGACGATTGCGACCTGAACCCGTGGATGTGGGAGCGGAAATATGAGATCGATTCTCTTTGCTTCCCTGTGCAGCTTCTTTACTCTTACTGGAAGGAAACGGGAATTACTGAAGTTTTCACCCATTCGGTTTACCAGGCGTTGACGTCCATCGTGAACTTGATGATTACCGAGCAGCATCATGATCAAAAGTCACTGTATCATTTTACCCGCCAAACAAAGCAGCATACAGAAACGCTCCAAAATAACGGGCGCGGTCTTCCGTCCAACTACACCGGCATGACCTGGTCCGCTTTCCGTCCGAGCGACGATGCCAACCTGTACGGCTACAACATTCCGGGCAACATGTTTGCCGTCGTAATTCTCGGCCACATCATCGAAATCGCTGCGGATATCTACAACGATACGCGCCTAGCTGCGCGTGCAGAGAAACTGCGGAAGGAGATCGACTTCGGCATCCAAACCTACGGCATCGTCGACCATCCGAAATACGGCAAAATTTACGCCTACGAAACGGACGGTTACGGCAACTACTGCCTGATGGATGATGCAGGTACACCTGGCTTGATCACCATCCCTTACATCGGTTACACCGGCATCGACGATCCGATCTACCAGAATACGCGCAAGTTCGCGCTTAGCTTCGATAATCCGTATTATTTCGAAGGTAAATACGCCAAAGGCATCGGCAGCCCGCATACGCCGGGCGGCTACGTCTGGCATATGGCCTTGTCTGTGCAAGCGTTAACTTCCAACAATACCGACGAGATCAAGGAGCTTATCCAGACGCTTATTAATACGGATGCGGACACAGGCTACATGCACGAAGGATTCCATCCAGATGATCCTGCCAATTTCTCGAGACCATGGTTCGCTTGGTCCAACAGTCTGTTCGCTTCCCTCATTTGCAAGGCTATGGACGAAGGACTCGTCTAGCTGTGCAATAAGCTCCCCGTTAGCCTTTACCGGCTGCGGGGAGCTTTTTAGTTGCGCTGAATGTGTTCACAAGCGTCCCCTGTAGTCTCGGATTGCCCTGATGCTTCTAGTCCCCTACTACTCATATATCGGCCGCCTCCGGGCTCTCTACCGCCTTCTATTCGCATGCAAATCACCATACCCGTGCTCAAACCCAATTTCACACTTTCCCCAAACTCAATCACATATACGTACACGTACACGTACACGCATACATACCCATACCCATACCCAACTCATGCCCACGCCCACGCCAACACCAATGTCCACGTTCACACGCACCAGGTTCTACAATCACATTTCAATATTACCTACCATCTACGCTCCATCCCATCACACTATTCACCATAAAACCAACCTCCGCCGCACCTGCCAATTACAACTTTCATTAACCAGCGAAAATTCCGCTAAGGCTATCCTTAAAGGAACTAGTGTCCCCTATTTAGCTAAAAATGAACAGTTTCCCCTCCGAGCGGAACTACGGGATCTTATTTGGCCTCCACGCCACGTTTTCCAGGTCAAATCGCCGAAATAGCGTCTCGTAGTTCCCTTCCCAGATGGAAATACTGCTTTTTCAGGAAAATAACGGCTCGTAGTTCCTTTCTTTCGTTCAAACGGGACAACTCGCCCCTCAGAATTTAAAGATTCAAAAAAAAAGGCGTAAAGGTCAACTTCACCTCTACGCCCACTTCTATCCGTATAATGTCTATTTCCTTAAAGGAACTAGTGTCCCCTATTTAGTGAAAAATGAACAGATTCCCCTCCGAGCGGAACTACAGGGATCTTATTTCGCCTCCACGCCACGTTTATCGAGTGAAATCGCCGAAATAGCACCCCGTAGTTCCCATCCCAGATGGAAATACTGCTTTTTCAGGAAAATAACGGCTCATAGTTCCCTTCTTTCGTTCAAACGGGAGAACTCGCCCCTCAGATTTAAAGGTTCACGCAAAAAAGGCGTAAAGGTCAATTTCACCTCTACGCCCGCTCTATTTCTTCAGTCATTCACTAGCTGTTTTTCCAACGATCGTACGCTTTTTGATAAATCTCTTGGAATCGGTCCGACCCCATTTTCTTCAGGGTTTGTACATACTTGTCCCATCCGTCCAGCGATTCTTGTCCAGTAGTAAACTTCGCTTCCATCTGCGCAACATAAGTTGTGAGATCGGAGCGCAGTGCCGCAACTTCGCCAGATTCCGCTTCCGTCAAGTATAATGCCGGGAACGGTACGCGTGCGCCACGGTCCAGCAGTTTGGTTTTGGACTCATTTTCCACCCATTTCGTGAAATCGTCCTTCACAGGCTCATCCGGTACAACCATCGGTGAAGCGATACCGAAGTTAGGTGTAATCTTGGAACGGTAAGTCTCTCTATCTTCACCATTCGGTACTGGCAGGTACTCAATTTTGCTCTTAGTGCTGTCTGTATATTTCCACAAAATGCCCTCTGGCCCTTTATTGAACAACATTTGGCCTTCCGGTGAGTACATATAATCTACCCAACGAATCGACGCTTCCGGAGATTTATTGGATTTGGAGATCGCAAACGTGCCTGTCGAGAAACCTTTGTTGCTCGCGATGGCCGGAGCGCTTACCTTGTCACTGCGAACCGGGCTGAACATAACGTCCTCAGTGTTAGGCTTCCCGCCATGGGACATGTAAGCATGCCAGTCGGAGAACAGCAGCACTTGATCGTTTTTAATCTTCGCTTTCTTCTGGTCATCCGTCTGCGAGAAGGATTCGTGATCCAGCAAATTGTCGGCCCAGAGCTTGTTGAGGTACGTTACATAGCCTTTATAAGCGTCTTCAGCCGGTGTATAGTGAACTTTTCCTTTATCATCCACATACAATTCTTCCTCATAAGCTCCAAATGCGCCAAGAAGCCATGTACGGATATCTCTCAGCTTGATGCCTGAGGAAGAGGACAACGGAATTTCATCCTTTTTACCATTTTTGTTCGGATCTTCATCTCTGGCGCGCTTCAGCAAATCATACAGCTCATCCGTCGTCTCCGGCAGCTTCGTCACATTGAGCTCCTTCAGCATCTTGCCGTTGTACCACATCGGATTTCGGTACCACGGCTGAAACGGTTCAATGCGTGGAAGCGAATAAATATGTCCGTCCGGTGCTGTGATTGACTTCCGAATATCCGGTTTATCAGCCAGCACTTTCTTAATGTTCGGAGCGTACTCATCGATTAGCTTCTCCAAAGGAATTAAGATGCCCTGGCTTCCGTAGTTCAGCTCTTCCGCTTGTGTCAGTTTCGACGCAAAGAAAATGTCCGGGTAATCGCCGCTTGCAAAAACAAGGTTTTTCTTCGTATCAAAACTATCACGAGGAGCATTCCGGTAATCGATCTTGATGCCCGTAAGCTTCTCCATCTCTTGCATAACCGGCATATCCTTCCAGTTCTGAATCCCCATATCCGGAGCCATGATCGATAAAGTCAGTGGATTCTTCACGATCGGATACCCTTCTTTATTCACTGAGCTTGCCTTCGAGCTTGCACTTCCGTTTGCGGCGCTTTCATTCTCTTTTTTAGTTGCGCAACCGCTCAATACGGACAGTGATACCGCTAACGCGAGTGCGGACGCCACGACTTGCTTCTTTCTCTTCAACATTGCATGTCCTCCCTTATGGTCATCTTTGAAAGCTGCTAGCGCTTACAAATTGAAGATTAAACTCAGCAGACGTTTTAGTAAATATGTCGATTTTGTGCTGTCAAAGACCTTCTATCCCCCCTGATCCAGGTCAGGATGGTTTGTACAAATCCGGTTCCCCCATTAAGCCTACTGCCGAATATGTGATTTTTGTAAACCTTTTAGCCAGAGCAAAACATACACATTGTAACTTTTTAACTACAATTGTCAAAGATCAATCTCCCGCTACGTAAGCGATTTCGTCCATAAAGTATTGTCATAAGTGCAGGGATGCTCAACATAAATAATAAGAGATCAGGGAGAATTGACGGTTTGATACAGGAGGTACAATGATGAAAGATAATAAGGAATTTCCCCGAAGACCTTCCATCCAGCCATCGCAGCCTATGATAAATGATCAGCAGCTTCATGGTCATTCCCCTACACAATGGTCAACTGTTAAACCGGCCACCCATCATTCGCAAACTGTCGGTGACCGAGGTCCCGTACTGGAACAGGACAGCGTTCTGCATGAAACATTGGAAACTTTTATACATGAAAAGATTCTTGAAAGGCCGGTACACGTCAAAGGATACGGCGCTTTCGGATACTTTCAGACCGTCCATTCCATGGCGGCATACACTCAGCTTTGTTTTCTTCAAAGTCCCGGTCAGCAGGTCCCTGTCACGGTAAGGTTCTCGTTTGCTGTCAGCAACAAGGGTACCCCGGACACTTCCCGCAATGTGCGTGGCTTCTCCACCAAGTTTTATACGGAAAAAGGTGTTTTTGATCTCCTCTGCAATCACATCCCCGTTTTTGCGGTACGCGATGCCATGCGCTTTCCTGAGTTTATTAAAGCCTCCTTACCCTCACCGGTAAATAATCTCATCGATCCCGAGCGGTTATGGAGCTTCATAGCGAGATCACCGGAGGCCACGCATTTTCTTCTTTGGCTCTATTCCGACGCCGGCACGCTTAAAAGTTTCCGTCACGTCCCTGGACACAGTGTTAACACTTATGTTTGGAAGAATGCAGCAGGCGCCCGTACGTATGTCAAATATCATTGGGTTCCTTTTGCCGGCGTGCAGTACATAGATAGTCGCGAAGCCACTCAGCTTGCAGCGGAGAATCCGGATTTTGCAGGCAAAGATTTATACGATCATTTAGCAGCAGGAAACACGGTTGAATACGGACTTTACGTACAACTGATGAACCCCTCGGATGAAACAGCTCTTCCATTTGATCCATTGGATGATACCAAAGTTTGGGATGAACGGCAATATCCACTGCAGCCAGTTGGCCGCCTTGTGCTGAACCGTAATCCGGATAACTACATGGAGCAAGTGGAGAAAATAGCTTTTTCACCCGCCAATTTATTGGAAGGTGCCGAAATGTCAGACGACAAGCTGCTGCAAGGACGCAACAATATTTACTGGGATTCTCAGCGCCGGCGAATGGGGCCGGATTTCCGTAAGGTTCCTATTAACCACCAGGCCAACTGGTCCCCTGATTCGTTGGTAACCAGCGGGAATGGGAGATACGTAGAAGGCCATCTTATGCGATCGGACATCCCGAAACAGGATGATTTTACGCAAGCAGGCCAGTATTATTACTCACTCTCTCCTGTGCAGCAAGATCACTTGGTTGCTAATCTCTCTGGCGATCTGTCCGGTATATCCCAAAATACGCAAAACATTGTTCTGAACTATCTCTACAATGCCTCTACCGAACTAGGAGAGCGGGTAGCACGAGCCGTTCAACAGCATGAACAAGGATAATTAACAACCATGCATAGATGATTCCTATAGGTATAGGGGTCATCTTTTTTTATTTCCACTCACAAATTTCACTTCCGTCCGCCTGCTGAGCAGCTCAGTTATCCCTTTTGCGATCATCTGAACGCCTCGCTCAATCAAATCCTCATCCACTTGAGAAATACTGAGGCGAATCACATTATCTTTGACGAAATCAGGAAGATACATGCGCTCTGCATGATCCACTAAAACATGCTGATGCTTCAGGTATTCCTGAAGCTGCTTCGCTTTCATCGGCACCGGCAATTCAATAGTGGAATAGAAGCCGGATAAGGAACCCGAATAGGTGGCGACAGCAGGCAGCCACTTCCGGAAAGCTTGCTGCAAGAGCGCAGCCTTTTTGCTATACAGTTTCCTCATACGTTCAATGTGGGCACTGAACATTCCGCTCTGAAGGTAAATCTCAAGCGCGCCTTGCGTCAGCATAGGCGTATGTATGTCTGCGGCGAACTTAGCTCGCAGATAATCTTCCCGCAAGGCATCAGGGAGTACGGCTAAGCCAAGTCGGAGGCCGGGCAGCATCACTTTCGAGAAGCTTTTGACATAAATCACTCTGCCGGAAGGATCGTAGGCAAACATCGGATCAGCCTTGGCATTCGAGTCCAGGTCGCCCATATAGTCATCCTCAATGATATACACATCATATCGCTGCGCTAATTCGACGATTTTTCGCTTTGTTTCATTCGTATGGCTGTAGCCGGTCGGATTGTGAAATCTGGACACTGTGTAGAACAACTTGATATCGTTATGTTTGAAAAGCTGCTCCAACCGCGTTAGATCGATCCCCTCGTTTCCTACTTCTATGCCATAAGTCTCGCTTCCATGCTGACGTATAGCTTCAATAAACCCAGCGTGCGTGGGCTGCTCCAGACAGATATGGCGTTTGCCATTCGGAAAAGGCAGGGATAGAAGCAGATGCAGAGCTTGCTGCGAACCGGAAACGACATAAATCTTATCAGGCACTGTGAACACCTGAAGCTCTTGCAAATGCTTGGCCAGCTGGACGCGAAGCGATCCAAGCCCTTGAATGTCCGAGTACGTGAACATCTCTTCTTTGTAGCGTTCAATAGCCTGATTGATACAGTGTTGAAAATCCCGATAAGGCATCGCATGCCGATCAGGTCCAGCCGATAGGAAGTCAATTGTGCCGTGCACTCCCTCCAACGTTTCCCGTCTCCGATAACCCTTCACGACGTAATAGCCGCTCTGGGGCACCGAATAGATGATATGCCGCTTCTCTAACTCGCCATAAGCTTTCATAACCGTATTTTTGCTGCATGCGAATTCCTGCGTTAAAGCACGAATAGAAGGCAGCCTGTTCCCCGGCTTCAAAGTCCCTTCTTCAATGTGTTTCATCATCTGATCCACAATCTCTTCATATAGCATAGGGTTCATCCCCTCTTCTCCCCAACTGTAAGGGTACAATTCAAGAATACTAGCATATAAAATTCATGCCATTCCTCGTATACTCAACGTGAAGAAAGTGAATTCTTTCCATTTCAAACCAAAGAGGAGTGAAGCATGATGAAAAAAATGAATAAAATGAAGGTTATCGTTCTACTGCTTATTACCCTGCTTTTTACAAGTACAGGCTCTTTCGCCAGTATCGCGAGTTCGGCTAGCGCCAAGCCCGGGAACAAGGAACTTCATGTAGAAGAATTATTCCATGGAATATCAGGTACAATCGTGATCAAAAATTTGAAAACAGATAACATGTATACCTATAATCTCCCGAGGAGCACCCAGCGTTTCACACCGGAATCCTCATTCAAAGTTCCTAATGCACTCATCGGTTTGGAAGAACATGCCGTAGAGGATGAGTACGAAGTCAAACGCTGGGACGGGATCGTTCGGGAATTCGATATCTGGAATCGCGATCATACGTTAGCTTCCGCTATGCGAAATTCCGCTATCTGGTATTACCAAGCGATGGCTCGGGACATTGGTCCTGAACGGATGCAAAGCAATCTCAATCGAATTGGGTATGGTAATCAAGATATTAGTGGCGGCATCGATAAGTTCTGGTTGAATAGCAGCTTAACGATCTCCGCACAAGAGCAAGTTCAATTCATAGAGAATCTCGTGGAAGAAACGCTGCCGTTCCATGAGCAAACGATGAAAACGGTCAAACGCATTATGATCGATAACGAACAGGACGCATACACCGTTCATGGTAAAACAGGGACAAGGCTTTCCGATATGGGACTCGGATGGTATATCGGCTATGTGGAGACGGATAAGGCCTCATGGGTATTCGCCACCAACGTGGATAGCAGTGGTACGACCGCTAAGACGATCACCCTCGAGTGTCTCAAGCAATTGCATATTTTATGAGACTTACTCATCTTCTCATCATATCACGAATTGGGACCTCCTATGATCGAATTCACCCCTCTGGGGGAATGACCATACAATATCGGAGTATCCAAATTCCGAGGAGTGAATGTGATGCACAAACTTACGTTAGAAACGGCTAAATATTTATTGGAAGTCGCCGAACAGAAGGCCCGGCAAATGGGGCTGAACAGCGATATCGCGATTGTGGATGAAGGCGCGAACCTGATCGCTTTCCATCGTATGGACGGCGCGCGAATTGCCGGGATCGAAATCTCGCAAGGGAAAGCTTGGACTAGCGTTGCCATGCAAATGCCGACAGCCAACCTTGCGCAATCAGCTCTCCCAGGCTCGCCTTCGTTCGGTATCAACACGACCAATCATGGTAGAGTGACCATTCTGGGTGGAGGCATACCTCTCATCCATAACGACAAAGTCATCGGCGGCATCGGTGTAAGCGGAGGCACAAGTGCTCAAGATATTGAAGTAGCCACTGCCGCAGTTAATGCTTTTAATAGCATGCATGGTGCTAGAGACCCTTGGACGACCAGCGCCCGTATCGGCTCTAATCAATCTTACCGATAGGCGCATCTAAAATCCATTTATTTATAAATTTGCAACACTATTCCTCACCACAAAAACCAAACAGCGGCAGACCAAGACTTGAATAAAGTCCTAGAAAGCCGCTGTTGTTTTATTTCATATGGAAAACAAGCTCGGCTCATCCTTTTCCAACCGACTCGCCCTTAACCAGACTCACATACACCCGCTCATGCTCCACTTTTTCTTCCCCAATCAGCTTAATCAGCTGCTCGGATGCCAATGCACCCCACTTGCGTTTGGAGTAATCAATCGTCGCGAGGCGCGGCTGCGTGTATTGTGTCAGCTCGATGTTGTCGAAACCGATGATGTGGATGTGTTCGCCAATCCGGAAATCCGATTTCACCAACGTATTGTACATGCCAATCGCCATTTCATCGTTCAGGCAAAAAACGGCAACTGGTTCTTGGTATTCCAGCATAATTTGCTCGGCGGCTCGTTCTCCGGAATCCTTATTGAAATTCCCCTCGATCTCGATATAAATCAGATCGGAATTCCGCTCAATGGATTGTTTCGTTGCCTGCAGCCGCTGTCTGGAGTCGTAGGAATCCTTCGGTCCCGTTACAACATACAGTTTCCGATGGCCTCTTTCGATCAAATACTCGATAGCCAAGGTAGCCCCCGCTTTATTGTCCAGAAGAACATGATTGATGTTCGGATGGTTCAATTCACGGTCCAGCACAACCAATTTATGTCCGCGGTCCGCCAATTGCAGCAATTCTTCGCTTGCGAACGAGTGGTCCAAAACGACAGCCCCGTCAATCATACGCTGCGGCAGCAAACGGTGAGAGTAGGAGCCGCTGCAGACAATCAGATCATAACCTCGTTTATTCAGTACCTCTTTCATCCCCTGCAAGATTTCCCCGTAAAAAGCTCCGCTAAAATCCGTCAAATAAACACCGATGATTTTGGAGACCCGTTTCTTCAACGTTCTTGCCGCGGCATTCGGAACATAGTTCAGCTCGCTGGCTATCTTCAAAATCCTTGCACTCGTTTCCTCCGTCACTTTGGGGTTTCCGTTGAGCGCATAGGACACGGTCGAGATTGAAACGCCCGCTTTTTTGGCAACATCTTTAATGCTGATCACAAAAACCGCTCCTAACATCTACACTTTCGTTTTCTTCTTACTATATCATAAAGCACTTTTTAAAAGGAAAAAGGCGATCCTTAAGATCGCCGATTTTTCTTACAGATACACATCAATCACATTTGTTTCTTCATTTAAAAGCGTGTGAAGATCCTGCGCGCTGATGCGGAGGCCACCCTGGCGATAACGGTTGGCGGTTGCTTCGGCAGTCACGGCTTTCTTGTTAATCGTCACATAACTTGCCGAACGATTTTCCAAGTGATAGATGAACGTCACCGGACGTCCCGCTGCTTGAAAATCAAACTGCAGCCCGTCTAATTCTTGCGGAAGCACTGGATCCAGGACAAGATCGCTACCTTCCATGCGAATACCGAGGACGTTAGAGATGAGCTGGTTCATATAAATTCCCGGACCGCTGGAATAAATTCTCCATCCGCCTTTGACCGGCACGGAGCCTTCTTTCAATTCCCCGAAACGCTCTTGAGCATCGTAACGCGTGTTGAACTTCCCGTCCGAGCTGCTGAAGTAGCTATTGCTTTGACGTAGTTCCGCATTCGGCACAACACCGCGGATGCCGACCGGATTAATCATTTCGAGTCCCTTCCAAGCTTCATCGGCTTTGCCCAATTTGGCCATGGCCTCGACAAAACGGATGTGAGCGTGCACGTACTGCAGACCGATCTCCCGGCCGAAGTTGGCCGCCTGCTCAGCCCGTTTGAAGTTCGTGCTGATACCGCCGACATAGTTGGCAGGGCGGTTCATCAAGCGGACACCGTCCGGATAGTACAGCTCTTTTTTAATAAGATTGTAATGCGAAATGGCCTGTTCTTCTGTTAAAAGCTCACCGATCATACTGCGCGTCATCGGGAGCAAGCGATATTGAATCCCCGTCTTGTTATCCGTTGGATGCAGCATCAGTTCCGCTTTACCTGGCTCCTCCATGTACAAGAAGCCCGGGATGACGTCCGTTCCCAGCATATATTTATTGAAATCAGCCTGAATGCCACCTGCCAAATCCCTTAGCTCCGCCGCCATTTGTTCATCAGCTTCGCGAAGCGCCGCGGACAATTGATTGAACACCTGATAGGTCAAAGCAACCGTCCAACTGCTGATCATATATTTCTTTAGCTGCGCATTGGCGGGCTGAAGTGTGTCATCCCAATCGCCATCGCCATAGGAGGATAGATGAGTGCCATGAAGGAAGTGATGCTTGATGTAATCAATCTCTTTTTTGGCATGATCTAATAACGTTGCTGGCTCTTCCGTAAACTCGAACACATGCCGCTTCGTATATGGAACTTTCTCCTGTAAAATACCGAAATCTTTGGTAGCCGCCAAATAATCACTTAATACTTTCAGCGGCCACACGATGATATCGCCGTGGCTTTCTTCCTGCTGAATCGCCGCATAGCGGTCGAACATAAACCACTGTGGCCAGTTGCCGTCGTCTTCGTACTGATGAGCATAGACGGTTTTGAGAATATCGCGCACTTCACCATATTTTTGTGTAGCCAGGAAGTATTCAGCCGGCCCTTGGCACACATCGCGTGTTCCCCAAGCAGCGCCCCCATACTGTTCCAAACCGTGAGGGACGGAGTAGTGGACCAGCATATTGTGCGTATACCACCAAGCTAGTGTATTGACTTTTTCCAAGCTATCAGCGGCTTCGCCGTTTTGCGACAGATGGAACCCGTTCATTACGCTCGCAAAAAAGTCCCTGTAACGCGCAATCTCAGCAGTAGCATTGACTTCTGTGAAAGGCAGATTTTCATCCCGCAAAAGCCCCTGAATGGTTAGGCTCCATTCGCTGCTGGCGCCAAGCTCCATGACGACCGTAGAAGCGGCTAGGGGTTGAACATTTTGCGCAATCAGCGTTTCATTGCCAACTTGCATATCCGCTCCAGCAACGCGCACCCGGTAACACAGATGCGGCCAAACCTTCGCGCTGTCGGACTCCGGAGACGCGTAGAAAGACAACGTTTGCCCTTCTTGCTTGCAGCTAAACGGCGATTCGTATTCGTTGTTGTTCATCGTGATCTGATTCGTTACCAAGAAACGATACTTGTTGCCGCTTTCGGAACGAATTTGCAGATGGATTTCCGGCGTATCAACGGTCGTCAGATTCGTGATAACAAGCGTATCGTCCGCCATTTTGTAATACCAGCGCGCATAGTTGAAACCAAGTTCAAACATCGACGGCATTGTGAGCAGACGGTATTGGCCCTGAATCTCCACATACATGCGTTGTCCTGAAGTTTTCATCACATTCAAGGCATTCCGTGCATTTGTGAGCATTTTGTTGAACGACGTGTTGCCTACTACCACCTGCGAATTGAAGATGCCGTACATGTACGAAGTAGTCGTCATGACGTCTTCCTTCAGGCGAGCATTATCACCAGACATGAGGATATGGCCGTGCGGGCGCTCTACGAGCAGCTCTTTTTCCTTTAGAATGACGTGTTCATGGGTTTCCGTGAAAAAGGCTATCAGCTTCTCCCCGTCAAACTCTTCCTGGCGTCTGTTCGGGAAATAACGTTCGATCTCAGCTTGGTTCATTGACAGTGTGGTCAACGGTTCACCTATATGACCGAATAAAGCCACCTTATCGAGCTGCTGGTTGAATACATGGCTTTGAGCGCCAGCTTCTTCCCATGCACGCGTGATTTCAGACTGATATTCCAATCCTTGAAGTGTCTCCGGATGATTAGGTTTGAACAAGCCGTAGAACACAAAACGTGCCGTACCGTTCACTTTCACACGTTCGGATTGCAGCGCCGTAAACGCGAATTCATACTGGTACACTTCGTTCGCCAGTCTGCTTTGGACTAACGCTTCAGGTACGTTCGTTTCCTTATACGATAACCCGTAGAATTGGAAACCATCGGTCGAGTAGCCTGCTACCTTGGTTAAACCGCCTTGCTGCAAGTAGGGGAATGCCCCTTGTTGCGGCATATTTTGACGGGAGCAGACGGCATATCCGTTTGTACCATTTTCAAAAACCGCGTGGTCGATATATTGGGATAAATAAGCTTCGTTGCTGCGTACGGCACCTTTGTCAGCGAGGCCAACATCCTGACTGTATATGACATCAACTTCCGCGTCTTCCCCCTTCACCTGGACTTCCCAAAACCACATGTCATAAGGTGTCAGATGAAACGTTAATTCGTAATGGATTCCTTCAGCGAAACCTTGCCAAGAAACTTTGGATGCCGAGTACTGCACCTTGCTAACCGAGCGAGCCCCCATTAGCGGTACAATTTTGATACCATTCGCCGAATGTACGCGTAAATACAGGTTATTTAGAGATCCATCAACGGGATTGGCCACCCATTGGTTAATCATTATGTTCTTATACATCACTTCGCGAATATCCCCGTTGCTAAGGAAGGAAAATTGCAAATTGCCCGACTTCAGTTGAAAATCCGCCTGTTCGGCAGCTGCCATGTTGTTCACTCGCTTTCCACTTGCTTACTTTTTACTTTGTTAATCGAAATGAAAGTGCCTGTAAAACATCCCGGCTATTGGGACCAACGAAAACAGCAAACTCCCCGGCATCGCTTGTATAGGACAAGTCGGAATGATGGTAGCGAAGCTGCTCCTCCGTCAAGATGAAAGCGACTTCCTGAGCTTCGCCAGGCTGCAGCTTAATTTTGCGGAATCCTTTTAACTCTTTTAACGGTCGAACCACTTCGCCAGCCAGATCGCGCACATAGAGCTGAACGACTTCCTCTCCGGCGACTTCTCCCGTATTTTCAACTTTCACCGTCACCTTAAGCGCCTGATCGAAAGCCATTCTATCTGATGAAATCGAAGCGTCACTATAAGCAAATGTCGTATAACTCAAGCCGTAGCCGAATGGATAAAGCGGCGCGTTTGGAATGTCCAGGTATTGAGAAACATAACGCACCTGAGCATCAGGAGCTCCCTGCGGGCGTCCAGTGTTGAAGTTGTTGTAATAGACGGGAACTTGGCCAACGGAAAAAGGAAACGACATCGTGAGCCTTCCCGATGGTTGGCTATCCCCGTATAGAAGATCCGCAATTGCCGCGCCACCTTCCGTTCCCGGGTACCAAGCTTCCAGCACGGCATCCGCCACGTCGTACACACCGTGAAGATCTAACGGACGGCCGTTGAATAACACGGCCACCATCGGCTTGCCGAGGCTTTTCAACTTGGCCGTCAGCTCCAGTTGAGCATCCGGCAAGCGGATATTAGACCGGCTGCCTGCTTCTCCGCTCATATCAGAGTGCTCGCCGAGGGCCAGCACGATCACATCAGTTTCTCGCGCCGCTTTTACTGCTTCCTCTAATTGCTCTTCCGTCATGCTTTCAATGTCGCTGCCTTGAGCTGTAACGATGCGGGACGTTTTTGATTTCAAGCCTTCAAACAACTGAACGGCATCGTCTTTTGAACCCAGCCACGACCACGGGCCAAGGATATCTCCGTTTTGGGCAAAAGGACCGATTAACGCGATGTTTTGTTCCTTTTTAAGCGGAAGTACGGACTCGTTTTTCAAAAGCACGCAGGACTTTACAGCCAAATCACGTGCTGCCTGGCGGTGCTCTGCGCTCATCACAATTTCACGTTCGCGGTCTACATTCGCCCCCCGATACGGATTCTCGAACAATCCCAGCCTCTGTTTCAGCTCTAGAATGCGCAGAACAGCTTCGTCGATCAAAGCTTCATCTACTTCTCCGCTTTCCACAAGCTGCTTCAAATGATCCTCATAACAAGTGGTCATCATTTCAATATCGACACCCGCCAGCAGGCTTTTGCAAGCTGCTTCCGTTTCATCGGCAGCCACGCCATGCGGGATCATTTCCTTCACTGCGCCCCAATCGGAGATAACGACACCGTCAAAGCCCCATTCTTTGCGCAGCAAATCGCGCATTAAACGCTTGTTACCTGCGGCTGGGATGCCATCTACCGTGTTGAACGCCGTCATGACAAGCTCTGCACCCTCATCCAGTGCCGCTTTGTAAGCAGGCAGGTAATACTCCCGCAGTTGGCGTTCCGACATGTCGACCGTATTGTAGTCGCGGCCGCCTTCCCCTGCTCCATAAGCGGCAAAATGTTTCACGCAGGCAGCAAGACGAGTCAGGTCGTTCTTCAAATCTTTTCCTTGATAGCCGCGGACAAAAGCCCTTGCAAACTCACCGTTCAGGTAAGGATCTTCTCCCGTCGTTTCCATAACACGACCCCAGCGGGGATCTCGCACCAAATCAACCATAGGGGAGAACGTAACATGAACGCCGGCAGCGGACGCTTCCGCCGCAGCGATTGCCGCGCTTTGTTCAGCCGCTTCCAAATCCCACGAACACGCGATTGCCAGCGGAACAGGGAATATCGTTTTATAACCGTGGATAATATCCGCCATGACAAGCAGCGGAATTCCCAAACGGTTCTTTTTCATATGAGCTTCTTGTACGCCGATCGTTTCTATTGCGCCTGACAACCCCAGTACGGAGCCTGTATTTTTTACAATGTCATCGTTAATACCCATTGCCGCCATAGGGCCGGTTATCTGTCCCTCGGACCCCGATCCCTCGAAGAAAGGAGCGGCCAACTGCAGCAGTTGGGATATTTTTTCTTCCAAAGTGAGCTCCTTAAGCAGGGCATTCAATTTTTGATCCGTCATCAAGATGCCTCCTTTGGCCTCATTCATTTGATTTCAATCTGTTTTAAAGTAGATCGAAACGTTTCGATTCATATTATAAACACTATAAAAAATGGCGTCAACCTATTAACGAAGACTATTTTAAGTAATCCAAACGTTTTTATTGTTTAAAAATAACTAGTTGAAAACGATATCAAGTTGTTTTATAATGACATCGAAACGTTTCTATTGACCAAAAGAGAGAATATGGGATATTTTTTATAGTAAATCGAAACGTTTCGCAGGTTTATAGTATAACGTATTGTATTTCTATTATTTAGTAGGGAATCTGATTTTATTCCTGAAAGTATCCGGTTAAAAAATGTATATATATAACTAATATTTTCATGAATAAGCGTGCACCCTATTAAACAAACGAAGAACAACTGGGAGGAAAAGGAAATGCGTAAATCAATCACCACAGTAATGGCCGGCACTTTGTTGGTAGCGGGAGTTCTTACAGGATGTGCTTCGAAAAGCACGCCGCAAAGCTCTGGAAGTCCAGCAGCAGGCGGCTCACAAGTCACATTGAATGTTTGGGGTATGGGGGAAGAAGCCAAATCGCTTCCGAAAATCGCAGAAAAATTCATGCAAGAAAATCCAACTATCAAAGTTAATGTACAAGCTCTGCCTTGGGACACGGCGCACGACAAATTGCTGACAGCCGTTGCCTCCAAGAAAGGACCGGACGTCCTTCAAATGGGAACTACCTGGATTCCGGAGTTCGCCTCCGCCAAAGCATTGATGGATTTGAAGCCGGAACTGAGCAAATATCCCGAATTCGCTGAAGCAAACTTCTATCCTGGGGCTGTCAACACAACCAAACAAGGCGACACAGTCGTTGGTGTTCCTTGGTATATCGATACTCGTGTCCTTTACTACCGCACTGATCTCTTAAAATCCGTTGGTTATAACGAAGCACCGAAAACTTGGGACGAGCTGTCCGACGCCGCTACGAAACTGGCTGCACGCGGCAACGGCAACTACGGAATTAGCATCGATCCAAAAGAACAGTCCTTAGAATTCATGTTCGCACGTCAAAACGGTTCCAAACTGCTGGACGGTAACAAACCTCTTTTCAACCAACCTGAATTCGTTGGCGCAGTTGATTACTTGAACAGCTTCTTCAAAAATGGCTCTGCACCGAAAGACCTTGGCATGGATATCGTTCCGGCATTCCAAAAAGGGATTACGCCAATGTTCATCAGCGGACCATGGATGATCAAACTGATCAATGATCAAGCTCCTGACATTAAGGATAAATGGGCAACAGCGGTTCTGCCTAAGAAACAAAACAACATCTCTGCCTTAGGCGGTTCGGATCTGTCCGTCTTCCAATACACAGAGCATAAAGACGAAGCTCTCAAGTTCTTGGCTTATATGAGCAAGCCTGAAACACAGTTGGAGTGGTTGAAACTAACGAACACATTGCCGGCAACGAAGAAAGCTTGGGAAGATCCTGCTCTAACGAACGATGCGAATTACAAAGTGATTGGGGAACAAATGAACGCTTCCGAGCCGATGCCTCTAATCAAATCTTGGGAAGAAATCGCTCAAAACTTTTTGAAAACTTTTGAAAATATTTATCGCGGCGGCGCTAACGTTCAAACCGAATTGGATGCTTTCAACAAAAAATCCGAATCCATCCTTTCCAAATAACAATATATCTACTACACAGCTAGCCGGCTTTTGTCGGTTAGCTGTTCAATGCTGCAAGCACTTCATCCCTCGGAAAGGAGAGGATTTGTCATGAAGGGATCTGCCGCCAAAAGAGCGCCCTATTTCTTTATTGCTCCAACACTTATTTTATTAACCCTATTCTCTGTAATACCGATCCTGATTGCCTTGGTGATCAGCTTCACGAATATGGATTTGGCCGGATTAGCCGATTATTCAAACATCAAATTCATTGGCCTGCAAAACTACAAGGATGTACTTTCTGACTCGATTTTTATAAAAGCGATTTACAATACGTTGTTCTACGTTGTGATCGGGGTTCCTCTGGTTATCCTCTGTTCACTTGGCGTCGCTATCCTTATTAATTTCGGAACTTCCCGTATTTTCAAAGCGTTCCGAGTCGTCTATTACTTACCTTCCGTGACCAACGTTGTTGCCGTCGCTGTCGTATGGTTCTACCTGTACAATCCGACATTCGGATTATTAAATTACTTGCTCAAATTGGTTCATCTAGGACCTGTTCCTTGGTTGACCCACCCTATCGTTGCGAAAATATCGCTGATATTACTAGCGTTGTGGAGAGCCATTGGCCTCAATATGATTATTTTCATCGCCGGTCTGCAAGGGATTCCGAAATCCAATTATGAAGCAGCGGAGCTAGACGGGGCGACCCGTTTGCAGCAAATGTGGTACATTACGATCCCGATGCTGCGTTTTGCCATCTTTTTCGTTTCGATCACGACGATGATTGGTTGGCTGCAATTTTTCGAGGAGCCTTTCATTATGACCCAAGGCGGTCCATTAGACAGCACGACTTCCGTCGCCCTGTTCATTTATCGCAATGGTTTCCAATTAAGCCACTTCGGTTATGCGGCAGCTGGATCATTCATTCTGTTCTTCTCCATCATCATCGTGACACTGATTCAATTCCGCTTCCAGAACAAAGACACGGATCTTTAATGAGAAAGGGGGCATAAATCATGTCCGCAAAATCTGCATCAACCCCGTCAGCAGGTTCGGGATCGAACGATCGGCTGCTCCAATGGTTAGCCGGTATTGTTCTGACTGTATTCGGGCTCGCGATGCTGCTGCCATTTATTTGGATGGTCTTGTCTACCTTCAAATCGGAAAGCGAAGTGCTCAGCATCCCGCCTACACTGTGGCCTAATGCTTTTACCCTCGCTAATGTGAAAAAGCTGTTCGTCAGCATGAACTTCGGTGTCTATCTGGGGAATACGCTCAGTATCGTTGTTTTCTCCTTCTTCGGGATGTTTCTGAACGCTATGGCGGGCTTCGGATTTGCCAAATATCATTTCAAAGGGAGCAAAGCGCTCTTCTACATCGTGCTCGCGACCATGATGATTCCCGGACAGGTAACCATGATTCCGGTTTATCTCATCCTTAATGCGATGCATTTGACAAACACGATGATTGGTATTGTTTTGCCAGGCCTTGTCGGCGCGTTCGGCATCTTCTTGTTCCGACAATTCATGGTCACCATTCCGGATGAATTGCTCGAAGCCGGCCGTATGGAAGGAGCAGGTGAATTCCGTACCTTCTTGCAAATCGTGCTGCCGATTTCGAAACCGATTCTGTCCGTTCAGGGCATTCTGACCTTCATCGCGGGCTGGAACAGCTTCCTCTGGCCTTTGATCATCGCGAACGATGAAAAGCTATACACTTTATCCGTTGGCCTCTCTTTGTTAAAAAGCCAATCCAATCAAAACTTTGCTTTACAGATGGCCGGCGCTACCCTGATGGTCGCTCCGATCATTGTCATCTTCATCATTTTCCAAAGACACATTATAGAAAATTACACCACTTCAGGCATGAAGTAAGTGAACGAACTGGCGAGCCCATGCGGCTTTCCAGTTTTTTTGTACGACAAAACAAGATCACCTTGTGAGAGTCGTTCAAAAATTTCAAAAAAAGTTTGCAACCTTTTCTTTCAGCCCGCCGTTTATGAGATTGTGAAAGAAATAAACAAACTATTATGAGGTGAAATTTATGAAAAAAATATTCAAAACGATGACTCTATCAGCAGCCACTGCTGTTTTCTCTTTAACGCTTGTAGGACAAAGCTTCGCAGCAGCGCCAAGCTTTACGGATTTGGATAAGGTTGCAGCCAAGGACAAAATCATGTCCCTACAACAAAGCGGTATCGTATCCGGCATCACGCCTGAGTTGTTTGCTCCACAAGCCGCGATGTCAGAAGCACAAGGCGTTCAATTGCTTGTTAATGCATTCAAGCTCAATCTGGATTTGGTGAAATTCGTAAAAGAGCCAAAAGCAACTGATTATTTTGTGAAAGCTACTAATGATTCTTGGTATGCCAATGCGCTTATCACGGCTGCCGTCAACAATGTTGAGCTCCCAAAAGATTTAGATCCTAATGCAACTTTAACCCGCGAACAGTTCACGCATCAGCTCATTCGCGCTATGGAAACATACGGTAAGCTACCGCTGATTAATCCGGTTGTTGTAGATATTAAAGATAACGATCAGATTACCGTTGAATATTCCGGCTCCATCCAGCGCGCAATTAACTATGGAGTGATCAAATTGAGTGCAGATGGGAAAATGAATCCAAAAGCCGAAATCACTCGCGCGGATGCAGCAGAAGAAATTTTCAACGCCATCGAATATTTGAAAGCTCACCAAGCGCCAGCAGCTCCAACTGAAGCCCTTACAGCAACTGAAGGTGTGAAACTGATCACGGAAACATTGGGACTTGTTGATACAGACATTCAAATCAAGATTGACCCGAACTCCAAAATGACTCGTGAGTCATTCACAAACTTGCTCATGCAGACACTTCAAACAAGCGGTAAACTGCCTATGATTAATGTGGTTCCAGTTGATATTAAAGATAATGACCAAATCGACATTCTAAATACAGGCGCTATCCAAAGAGCAATTGCCATTGGTGCCGTGCAGTTAGATTCAGATGGCAAGTTTAATCCGAAAGCTGAGATTACCCGTGCAGATGCAACTGAAATTACGACTAACGTTGTTGACTATTTGAAATCTCACCAAGTACACTCAGATCCAGGTGCAGCCATTACTGCAACGGAAGGCGTAAGACTGATCACGGAAACACTTGGACTCGTGGATACAGACATTAACATCAAGATTGACCCGAACTCCAAAATGACGCGTGAGTCATTCACGAACCTGCTCGTTCAGACGCTTCAATCAAGCGGCAAACTGCCTATGATCAAGGTCGTTCCAGTTGATATTAAAGACAATGACCAGATCGACATTTTGCACTCAGGTTCCATTCAAACAGCGATCGCTCTTAAAATCGTTAAATTAAATCCAGATGGCACCTTCAATCCAAAAGCTGACATTACCCGTATTGATGCAACGGAAATCGCAAACAATGCTGTTGCAGCTGTCAAAGCGCTGCCGAACAATAATTAAAGATACACGACTGCAGAGAGAGGACGCGTTCAGCGCCTCTCTTTTTTAACCTGGAGCTACCTAGACTCCGCCCGCCTCCAGCATCCCCGCCCCATAAAACAAGGATAAACGACTTCGTCGTCTCTTTTAGGACGAGCGCGTTTTTCAAGGTAGATGCGAAAGGAATCATTGGAGGAGTTAATTCCCCTCCGCAGTTTAGCTTGTTAAGGCTGGTTGGCCACCTAGAGGAACTACAAGGCGCTATTCTAACAAATGAAGCCCGTTTCCGCGTTCAAGCGGAACTCCAGGGCACTATTTGGCGACTTACTTAATCCCGATTTCTTCAAGGAAACGGACAAATAGAGGACGTCAGTTCTTCTCCACGTGAAGAGGAGCCTATTTCGATGAAATAGGGCCCTGTAGTTCCCCTCAGGGAGGAACCGCTGGAGCGATCGCTGCGACTGTGACAGCTATGTTGTATTTTGCGCAACCATTTGGCCGTAAAGGGGCCTCACTTCGCCTCTATATTGCACTTTATACAACGATTGTTGCATTTAAACCGCTTACAATTCACCTTTTGCAACATATGGTTGTATAATGTGCAACGAAAGACCGCAATCGCGGTCTGACCACAGCATTACGTTGTATGTCATGCAACGTAGCCCTTCAACTTTGCCGCTCAGCCGTCTTTATATCGAAAAATATTTGTTTGAGTAGATTCAAATTCTTATCCTTCAAAAAAAGCTCCGAGTTATCACTCGAAGCCTCCTCACGCTATGCATCTCTTGCCTTATCGAAATTGATTAACAAACTACGTTTCAAAGTGGTACTTTTTCTTCGCAAATCGTCCAATGACATTCACTAATCCGTACATAACAATGGATAGAAGCGCCAACATCGCAATGCTCACCATGACCATGTTCATTTGGAAAACTTGGCCGCCGTAGATAATCAAATAACCGAGTCCCGCTTTAGAGGACAGGAATTCTCCCATAATGACGCCGACCAGCGTCAAACCGACATTGACTTTTAGTGTTGCAATCAAGTTAGGAATACTTGCCGGTAGCAGCACCATCCGCAGCATCTGTGCCTTGGACGCACCGAAGGATTCCATGAGTTTAAGCTTTGTTTTGCTAATCTCTTTGAACCCGCTCTCCACCATAATAATGGTGACGATGACCGATATGGCCATGGCCATCCCGTAAATCGAGTACTTATCTCCGAGCCAGATGTAAAAGATAGGCCCAAGCGCAACCTTTGGCAATGCGTTCAATACGACGACGTACGGTTCCAACACCTTGGAAGCAAAGGTTGACCACCAGAACACAACTGCTACGAGCGTACCGAACAGCATGGACACGACGATACCGATAAAGGTTTCAATAGCTGTAGTCCATGTATGCTTCAACAGATCACCATGAAAGGCAAGCTCCTGAAAAGAGTGGACAATTTGCGAGGGTTTGCTGGTTAGCATGGAGTCCACCCACTTCATATTGGCGGCAAGTTCCCACAGCCCCAGGAACAGGATGAGTACCAACAGTTGGGAGAGGCGAACCGCCCACAGCCTGCGCTTTTGTACCCGAAGATATTGGGCGTATTGAACTGACGCTGCCTTTTCCGGAATTTCCGCAACCAAGGCAATCGATTGTTCCTTTCTCGTTTCTGAACCTATACTTGGCTCACTAACCGGTAGTGACGACATGTCCTTCCAACTCCCTCCAAATTTGATTAAAGTATTCATTGTAACCGGCCGCTTCTCGTTTGTTCCACGGAGTCAAAGTCTCTCCCTTACCAAGCTCAATATTGTAAACAGATGAAATCGTGCTCGGCCGCTTGGACATGACCATGACCCGGTCTCCCATACTGATGGCCTCGGATATATCGTGAGTGACAAGCACGGCGGTCTTCCCTTGATCTTTGATAATCTTGAAAATTTCATCGTTAAGCGTTATCCGCGTTTGATAATCGAGAGCGGAAAACGGTTCATCGAGCAGCAAAATGTCCGGTTCCGTCACGAGCGTACGGATTAAGGCGACTCTTTGGCGCATCCCGCCCGAGAGCTGTGCCGGACTATGATGGGCAAAGCCGCCCAACCCGTAGCGGTCCAGAAGCTCCATGGCTTTCCGCCTCGCTTTCTGCAAATCCATCTTGCGTACCTCAGCGCCAACGAGCAAGTTGCTCAAAATATCGCGCCATTCAAACAAATGATCATGCTGCAGCATATATCCCACCTTGGGCGAAGTGCCGATCACTTCCTGCCCGTCAATCAACACATTGCCTTTTGTTGGTCTATACATGCCGGAGATCAGAGAGAGCATCGTACTCTTCCCGCAACCGCTTGGGCCAACAATGCTAATAAACTCACCCGCTTGAATCGACATATTGATTTTGCGTATCGCCTCGGTCTCTTGCTTCAAAGTAAAATAGCTGAGGCAAACATCCTGCAATTCAATTTGCGCCATCTGTCTATTCCGCCTTCCCGATTTTTTTCACAAAGCTCATATCCACAACGGCGTTGATGTCAGCTACTTTCTGTTCGGGTTTCAGCACACCGTTCTCGATCAGTACCTTTTGCAGCGTGTCAAATTGCTGGGCATTCAATTCCGGCACGGCCGGCCATGTATCCTGCTTCATGTACCGTTCAACCGATTGAATGATTATATCTTTAGGCGTCCCGTCAAAAAACGGCATTAATGCATTTGCAATATCGTCCGAAGATGCAGTTTGCATCCACGCTCGACCTTTGGCTACCGCATTGACGAATTTCTGGATAATGGCAGGGTTTTTCTTTATGTAATCGGAGGTGGCCACATAAGAAGTTTCAGGGAAAGCACCAAAATCTTGTCCAACCGAAGCAACATAATGAGCTTTACCTTCCTTCACCAAGCTGGACGCGATAGGCTCGAAGACTTGAATGTAATCCCCTTTGCCGCTTGTGAAAGCTCCAGCCATGGCCGTCGAGGCAATATTCGTCACAACGTCCGTCTGAGCAACCTTTTCTTGTGTCAATTTCGTATTCAGCACCATTTGCGGCGCACTGCCAGGCCTCCAGCCAATCACCGACTTGCCTCCCAAGTCGCTCCATTTGAAATTATCAACCTTATTGCGCGAGAGTAAAAAAGAGCCGTCCTTCATCGTGAGTTGGTGAAAGATTTTGAGTGTTTTATCCCCTTTTTGGTTATAAATGTAGATGGCAGTCTCGGGCCCGACAAGCGAAATATCGGCGACGCCGGCGATCAGCGCAGCCGCTCCTTTATCCGAGCCTTGCGCGGTATTCATATCCACGTTCAGCCCTTCCTCTTTAAAAAATCCTTTTTCCATAGCAATGTAATGCGGCGCATAAAAAACGGAACGGATAACCTCAGAAAACTTGACGGTTTGCAGGGCTTCCTCCTTCTTCTTGTCCGCTGCTGTGGCGGGCGCAGTTGTCGAAGACGTTGTCGAGCTACATCCAGTGGCAGCTGTCAGGAGCATAGCGGCAAGTAAAATAATGGCGGTTTTCTTCATTTTTAGCATGAGCAATCATCCTTTCAAAAATATTTATAGGAATTGTACAGCCTGGGGCTGTTTTGTCACCAAATGTGTCTCCGCCATTTCTTTCCCATAATCAACCAACACCTTGTGTCCTACGTCCTTCAGGGGAACAGCGGTTATACGCTCTCTGAGTAAAAACACTTCAACATCGGAGAGCAGCATTTCTAAGGCATACGCGAGTGGCAGCCCATTCTCCATAAGTTCAACGGAATGCGAATTGCCGACGATAAAATTAAGCCCACGCCGTTTGGCCAGGTCAACAAAAGCATGATCCTCTCTCACCCGGCTGATGCTCGCAATAATGGTATCGGTCTCCGGATACATATCCAAGGCCGTTTCCAGATTGCTCATGGAAAATCCGGTATGCGGAAAAAAGTGCAGGACATGCTCTACAGGACTATTCACCGTGCCGCTTAGCAGCTGTGCCGGATTCGCAAGCGTCGCTTCTTGCAGGGAGTGCTCTCCGCGAATCGCCCGTTCTGCTTCTAGAATGTCATCATCCATTTCTCTTCCCATCAAACGATGGATACGTTCCAGGATGTCCCCCGCCGTCTTAATCCCATCCAAAGCTATTCCCTTATGTAAAATGTTGCCCGGAACGCCGCCGAAGGCAATGTCCGTCTTCAATTTGCGATGACCATGCAAAAATGTCATGCCGGGATGCAGCCCGTGGAACGCTTCGTGCATTTCAATCAGCGCCAAATTGTATAAAGGCAAATAATCCGAGAATGGCACTCCCCCTGAGCTAGCGGCGTCTGCAACGGGATGATGTACAACAATGAGGTCAAGCTTCATGGCTGAGGCTAGCTCGATCACCGATTCGGTCAGGGTCATGCCCACGCCGATTTTCTTGACCGGTTGCTTTTTGTCGCCGAAAATGAGACCAGGAATTTCAATAACACTTTTGCCCGGGATATTCGAGGTTTTCATAACAACGTACGGGTTCGTTCCCGAAGTAATCTCATTCCAATCCATCACCATCCTTCCTCTAGAAATGGTATTCAGTGCCTCAAGTACTTGTCCTACATCCGTTTGCTTTTGGATTTGCTTCATTTGCGCCCTTCCTTTCTCCTGCTGCTTTTTCTAACTTGCCAAATAACAAATAACCGCTACTTATGAGCATACGGACTTAAAGAATCCGATAGTGTCATTAGTAGCGGTCGTAAAGCTCTCCAGAAATTGGAGCTCCTTAGCACCTGCATGAAAATAGGTTTGTAAAGAGCAGCACTATGGCATCTGATCTCTTGTTCACACAAGGATTCGACCCTTAATGCCCCCTCCTGTAAAACGCTTACACTGCCATCATAGCATAAATCTGCGAAAAATACTTTGGTAATTGCATATTGTATACAAAAATATTTTTAAAGTGTTTATGTCAGTAAATATAACAACAAATAAAGTTCATGTCAATGAAAAGTTGAAAACTTCCGTTCAAAACGCCAATTGACGTCATGTTATATAACACAACTATTCCAAAGGCTCTTTAAACAAAATCACAGTACCTGATAATTCCGTTTCTGGGTCATAATCCTTAAGCACCAGCTTAACCTCCAGGCCAAGCTTACTCTCAATCTGCTGCTTGAGCATGCGCTTGTTGGCTTCCATAAGCAGAATGTCCACGCTAGCGGTCAAACTCCGATTCGAACCATCCAATATTTTCAAAGCCGGTATACGCTTGTGCGTGGCAAAAATAAACACCTTGTCCCCGGAGATGTCAACCTTTTGCGATTTGATGCCGGTTCCGAATATTTCCTGATTGATAGAATTATAGATCTTGATAATTTCCTGTTTCAGTTCGCCGGGCGAGTATGAATGCTTCATCCAACCGCTCCCTACCATTTTTTCTCCCATTATATCACAAGGAACTTAGCGAGAATTAAGATTTCCGCTAACTCTTGATTGAAGGAGAACCGGAGTCATCTATTTTTGAAAAAAGGCTATTTCTTCACCGAAGGGGACCTACAGGCTCTTATTTGGACTAAAAAAAAACCTCCCATTCACCTTCACTCGGAAGAGGAATAAGAAGTTTAGAATCACACACCAATATTGCAACCACATATACTGGTACATATGACTATGCCTCGCTTATCAAAAGCGAATATTACAAAGGAGCACTTGTATGCGAATTTTTTTAACGCCATTTACATTGGAAACGGCAACGGCTAAAGTCCGCAAAGCCGAAGATGACTGGAATACACGCAATCCTCAGCTGGTTGCATTAGACTACACCGAGGACTGCCGCTGGCGGAACCGAGTCGAATTCCCTGTAGGAAGAACCGAGATCATCGAATTTCTCACGAGAAAGTGGAATAAAGAGTTGGACTATCGACTCATTAAGGAACTCTGGTCCTACAGCGGCAATCGCATCGCCGTACGTTTCGCCTATGAATGGCATGACGACGGCGGCCAATGGTACCGTTCTTACGGGAATGAGAATTGGGAGTTTAACGCCAAAGGGTTGAATCAGCGCCGTTACGCCTCCATTAATGATATGCCGATCACCGAGGCTGAACGGAAATATCACTGGCCCTTGGGACGTCGTCCGGATAACTATCCGAGCCTCTCCGAACTAGGGCTTTAATCAATTAGCGAACTAGGGCTGCCGGCCAGAAAGTCACCTGTCACTCGCATCCAGTCCTCGAGTGCAGCATTAAGCCGTTCCATCGGTTCTTCGCCGATCGCATCGTTGGATAAATCCGTCGTTTCCCAAGGGTCGTCAATCAGATTAAATAACTGTACACGATCGGTTCCTAATCCCGTAAGGGGCGAACGGTAGTAACGGATGAGCTTCCACTCCCCATCCATCGCCATGCGCTGCACATCTTTGTACACCGAACATACAACGTCTCGGATGGAATCCCCTTCCTCTGAGACGAGCGGGAGCAATGAAAGGCCCTCCGTTCCTTCCGGAAGCTTCACATCAGTCATTGCAGCCACCGTCGGGAAAATATCGATATTACTGGAAAGTCCCGTGATCTGTCTGCCTTGCGGCAGGCCAGCCCCAGACATGATGAGGGGAATTCGAACGCTATGTTCATACAGATTCTGCTTCCCCATTAGACCGTGTTGCCCAAGGGCTAACCCATGATCTGCGGTATACACGATAAGCGTGTTCTCATAGATGCCCTTCACTTTCAGAGCTTCCACGATCCGCCCGATCTCCGCATCCATGTGAGTGATCATCGCATAATAGTCTGCAATATGCTGGCGAATTTCCTCCCCATCCCTAGGTAGGGAAGCCAACTTCTCATCGCGAACGAACATTTCTCCATTGTCAAAAGGATGTTCCTGGCTAAAGTTAGCAGGCAGCGGAATATCGTCCCGATGATACATAGAAGCATAAGGCTCCGGCGCTGTTCGTGGATCATGAGGTGCCGTATACGCCACATACAGATAGAACGGGCTCTCATTCTCATAGCTTTCAACAAACTGTACGGCGGCATCCGTAAATAGTTGTGTCGAGAACGTTTCTTCGATATATTCCCGCTCCTTGGAATAGGAGCCCGTTGGATCGAAGTCTTGGACAGGCACTTGGGTATGCGGGCTCATCCCGTAGAAAAACAGCTTGTCACCGTCATCAAAGCTTCTCGCAAAACTCGCTTTGTCGTTATGCCATTTGCCGACCGCATGCGTGTAATAACCCGATTCCCGCAGCGTTTGCGGCATTAATTTGATGTCGGAACGAATGTCTGTTGAGTGGTCACATTTGTGTAGTTCCTGTCCGACCATGGTGTGAAAAATGGATTTTCCCGTATTAACGCACGCCCGACTTGGGGCACAGACAGCTCCCGTTAATCCGCCAAAAATATGCGTATTCCTGAACGAGACGCCGCTATTCGCTAATCCATCCAATACGGGGGTCTGTAGAACCGTGTTTCCGAAAGCACCTATCGCCTCGTCGCGATGATCGTCTGAAATAAGAAAAACGATATTCGGTCTTATAGCCTGCATGATACAGCACCAGCTTTCCCCAAATTTGCCTTTCATTCACGTTTCTAAGGGAGATCCCGCATACGCTTAAATATTTTCAAGGCACCGTCTCGATGTTGAACCATCCATTCCGCCAGCCTAAATCTAAGGAAAAGTAGTTTCTCCGCATAGTCAGCATGATCAATCAGATTTTCCAATTCGTAAGGGTCCTCGCTTAAATCATAGAGCTCATCCAGGTCACCGCAATTAAACACATACTTCATCTTTTCATAACGAATCATTCTTTGTGTATACATCACACTCTCTAGTCCTGAACATTCCGTTACCACACAATCCGGCCAAGAAACCAAAGCCTCAGCGTTATTTCGTAGCATAGGCGCAAACGAACGTCCATCCCGGTTCTCCGCTTTTTCCCGCTCGACACCGGCCAACTCAAGAATGGTCGCATACAGATCGCATGTGCCAACAAAGTGATTTTCTTCACGGTGCATGCTTTCTCCTGCCGGTTTTACAAATAAAGGAATACGGCATGTTTCCACATACATGAAAAAGGCTTTATCGCTTAATCCACCATGAATGCCCAGTGATTCACCATGATCCGCCGAAAAAATAATCGTCGTATTGTCATAAAGATCATGCTCTTTTAAATAAGCGAGGATTCGACCGATTTGCTCATCAATGGAGCTCATAAAGCCATAATAATGCTTCACATAAGGAGCAAAAGCTTCCCATTCCTTCGATTTCGCGCTTTTCGCTTTATGGATCGACGGTTTCTTATGCCCCTCATCATAAAAATTAGGCCAAGGCTCCAGTTCCATGTCACGGTACAGATCGAGATGCTTGGTCGGTGCCATATATGGCTCATGCGGTCCCCAGTAGTTAAGCGCAAAAAAGAACGGCTTCGAACGTTTACGGAATCGATCCATGTAATGAATAGCCCGTTCTGTCAAATAGTACTCCACCGTCGATTCAATAGGTGAAACCACTTCCGCAGCGGTATGTACATCGAAATTGCCGGATAACTTATTTTTCGTCTCGAACGAGAGGTTATTTTCTTCCAAGTAATCCTTGAACTGTTTATAGTGATAGCCGCCAATCCCATGACCCGGGAAATCGTCCGCTTCATAACCTACATCCGACGGGAGTGAACGCATATCGTATTTAAATTCCGGAAATTGAATGGCATGCTCGCCCTGACTTAAGTAATGTTTCGTTTCTGCGGAATCATTGCCTTGACCCAGGTGCCATTTCCCGGTATAACCAACACTGTAATTTTGCTTCTGCAATTGTCGGCTGAGCAGGTCCGGATGATCCGGCAGCTCTCTGATCAAGCAATGCGATCCATACGAGTTCGCCTGCATGCCCACATTAAACGGGTAATACCCGGTTTGCAAAGAGGATCTTGCCGGCGTACAAATCGGACAGCTCGTATAGGCATTCGTAAATACAATACTATCTTCCGATAACTGATCAAGATTGGGCGTTTGGCACACCTTTCCGCCGTAAGCCTTTAATGTATCCACACGTTGCTGATCGGTCAAAATCAATAAGATATTTTGGTTTTCCTTACTCATTTGATCCCCAACTCCTCATCGTTTTTTGTTCATGATTTGCAGCTATTTATATTCAGCCTTTGACGGAACCTAACAGCATCCCTTGGTTGAAATGTTTTTGCATGAATGGGTAGACGAGCAGCATCGGTGCCGCAACGATGACGACAGCAGCCATTTTGACCGGTGGACCGTACTCGAAGCCTTCAACGACAAGCATCATGGAGGAATCACTGGATTCAATGAGCATTTGCCTTAAATAGACTTGAAGCGGCCACATCTGCGTATCGTTCAAATACAGCAGCGCTGAGAAATACGTATTCCAATTTTGCACCATATAAAATAGAGTGAACGTCGCCACCGCCGGCATCGAAAGCGGCAGTACGATCTGCCAGAACAAACGAAGTTCCCCGCAGCCATCCATTCGCGATGATTCTTCCAGTTCGGCCGGGAAGTTTTGGAAAAAACTCCTCATCACAATCAAATGAAACGGCGCAATCGCCCCCGAGAGCCAGAGTGAGCTATAGCTGTCCAATAGTCCGAACGCTTTGATGACCAGGTAGGTCGGGATAATCCCGCCACTAAACAGCATGGTGACAAGCACTAGAAAATTGATAGTTTTACGGCCTGGCAGCCAGACCTTCGATAAGCCATATGCCATCAAGCTGGTCATCGTGATATTAATCGCCGTTCCGATGATCGTAATCACGAGCGAATTTTTAAAAGAAGTGATGAAATTTTGCTCTCGCAGCAGAAATTGGTAGGAGTTGAGCGTCCATTCCTTTGGGAATAAGAAGAAACCTCTTGCTAGCACTTCATGTTTTGTAGCAAATGAAACGACCACGACATAAATGAAAGGCACAATAACAAGCAGCGATGCGAGCCCTAATAGAGTGTATACGATCCAAACAAACAGCCGATCGGTTCCTTTGGCAGCCATCAATATACCCCCTCTTCCCCAAAGCGCTTCGCAAGCGCGTTCGCCGTAATCACAAGCACAAGACCGATGGCTGATTTGAATAGCCCCACTGCCGTAGTGAAGCTGAATTGTGCCGAGAGGATACCTGACCGATATACATACGTGTCAAAAACGTCGGAAACGTCCATATTGAGCGGATTTTGCAGCAATAACACGTGTTCGAAGCCAATATCCAGCACCTGCCCAAGCCGTAAAATGAACATGATGAAGATGACGGATTTGAGCGCCGGAAGACTAATATTCAGCATTTGCTTCCATCGGCTTGCGCCATCTACGACGGCCGCCTCGAACAAAGTCGGATCTACAGAAGCAAGCGCCGCCAGAAAAATGATTGCACTCCAGCCGGTCTCTTTCCAAATATTTTGAATCAAATACATGGTGCGGAAATATTCGGGATTCGTTAACAGATCGAACCGCTCCCAGCCCCAGGAAATGAGCAGCTTATTCAGCGCTCCGTCTTGGGTTGAGAACAAGATTACGGTCATACTGACAACGACCACCCAGGACAGAAAATGAGGCAAATACGTAATGGTCTGCACCGATTGGCGGTAGGCCTTCAATCTGACTTCGTTCAGCAGCAGCGCTAGAATGATTGGAGCCGGAAAAAAGAGAAATAAATTCAATGAACTCATGATCAACGTATTGCGCATCAAGAACCAAAAATCAGCCTCCGTAAATAGGCGGCGGAAATGCTCTAAGCCGACCCAATCACTATGGAGGAAGCCATCAAATGGATCATAGTCCTGAAAGGCAATGGCGACGCCGAACATGGGTAAGTAACGAAATAGGATGAAAAAAAGCACGCCCGGTGCAATCATCGCATAAAGCGGTAATCCACGGCGGAGCAGTTTCTTGGTTGCCGTCATTGTCGCTCCCCCTTCCATAAGGATAAGACTCTGTTTAACAAAGAAGGAAACCACGAAACCGTGGTTTCCCCAGTAGAAGATCTACTTCATTTTTGCATAAATATCGTTGATCTCTTTCGTAATTTGGTCACCTCCGCCTGATTTCCACTGCTCGACCGCTTTATCGATGCTTTCTACAGGCTCTTGACCGACAATCACTTTGACAATGGCATTCGTAAACTTTTTCTCCAGTTCACTGCCGACTTTCGTCTGCGTTTCCGAGACAAGACCTGCCCCAGGATTATCGTATCGGTAGGGTTCTGTATTTTTAAACCAGGTAAGAACCTTGTCCGCATAAGCTTTGTCGTCCCATAGACGAATCTGGATGCCCGGATCATAGCGACGGATAAACCACGTAGACAATATTTGCGGACGATTCGTAGTAAAGGCTGGAAGTACAGTGAATTTATCGCCTTCTTTTTTGTAATCCACACCTTCAATACCGTTCTTAATTAACGTATATCCTTCATCCGACAGCATGTAATCGAGTAGTTTCAAGATTCGCTGCTGCTTTTTCGAGTCAACTTTGGCATTCACGACAATCTTCGTCGTACTGATCACCGTATTGGCAAATTGCAGTCCTGTCGGTCCTTTCGGCGGTGCAAGCTGAACAATGTCCGCTTTCGGGTCGAGCTTTTGAACACTTGGCAGGCTAATTGTATACAGCTCATTCGGATTAACCTCCGCCATCCCGTTCGTGTTTGCCTCCAATTTGTTCCACGGATCTCGTTCTTTATTTACGGCAAAATCTTTATCCAACACGCCTTCCGCATACGCTTTGCGCAGGAATCCGGCAAGATCTTTCCATTCCTTCGCTTGCGATTGCATCGGTACAAGCTTGCCGTCTACCGTCTTCCAGTTATTCGCCAGTCCGAAGGCGCCTTTCAAGTAATCAATGTTGCCTAAGCCGCCGTTGACACCAACAGTCATACTGAAGCCAATCGTATCTTTCTTCCCGTTGCCGTTCGGATCCCTGTCAGCGAATGCTTTACCCACGTCGTAGAACTCATCTACCGTTGTAGGCATCTTTAAATTCAATTTATCCAACCAATCTTTGCGAATCGATAAATTGCTTCGGAAGCTTGGCGCATACATCGGCAAGCCATAGATATGATCCTTCGGATTCATCATTTGCAGATCGTGTTCCGGGATCTCTTTTGTCAAGTTCGGGTACTGCGAGAGCAATGGTTTCAAATCGAGAAAGACACCTTTCTCCTGCCATTTATTGTACGAAGTTGCATTCCAGATTTGGAAGATGTCAGGAAATGCGTTCGAGGCTGCCATTACATTGATTTTCTCTTCATAGTTATCCCCAGGCACCCATTGGAACTTCAAATTGATGTTCAGTTTTTCATTCAATTTCTTAATCATGGGGTGGTTCTCCGGCCAGCCACCGCCGGCAGCTGTGCTGACGAGCATCGTGATATCCATTTTCTCCGAGCCGTCATCCACATTCGTATTCTGTTTGGCCGTTGGCTGAACAGACTCCTCTTTGCCTACAGTGCCATTGCTGGTGCTGCAGCCTGCCAGTCCTACTGCTATTACGATCATTGACATTGAAAGCGTCAACATTTTCCTCATGCTTTGCTCCCCCTCATACTCGTCAAGTAAGTTTTTACATCCTCAGTATAGAGCAGAAGAGAAAAACGCTCCTTATCCGTTTTCACGATTTCCTATCCAATTTCACGAATCTATCCTGTTTCTGCTATTCTACGATAGGGCAATCGAATGGATACAACCGTTCCTTGTCCTGGAAACGAATCAATTCGAATCCCGTACTTACGGCCATATCGCAGAACAAGCCGGGCATGTACGTTAGAGAGACCTAATGAGCCGCTGGCAGAAGGAAAGCCGTTGGGACTCTCAGACTCCTTGCGCAGCAAATCTTGAATATCCTCTAACTGAGCCTCGAGAATCCCTTTCCCATTATCCGCAATTTCCAAGATCAGATCTCCACTTTCTTCAAAAGCATTGATGATGATCGTCCCTTCTCCGCCATTGGGTTCAATGGCATATTTGACGGCATTTTCTACAATTGGCTGCAACGTCAACTTCATGCACAAGCAATCATAAAACTTCTCATTCACCGAGATGGTACGGATAAACGACATAGGAAAACGAAGCTTCACGATTTCCAAATATTTCGCCATAATCTTCAGCTCGTCGTGAAGGGTGACCTCTTCGTTTTCGAATCTTGCCGTATAACGATAAACGTCGGCTAAATTACGCGAGATTGTCTCAATACGTGGCACATTTTCTAGAAAAGCCATACTTTTGATAATCCCCAGCGTGTTGTATAACAAATGGGGATTTATTTGATTTTGCAAAGCCCGAATCAAGGCTTCTTTTTGCCTAAGCTCCAGCTTCATCTCTTTCATTTGAAGATTGGTGACCGTCGTCATCAATTGATCCAGTCTAGAGACCATGTGATTGAAGCCCACATTCAGACTCTGCATTTCATCCTGCTGATTGGATAGGTACGCCCGAACATTCAAATCACCGGTCGACACTTTCGCCATTAAATTTCGCAAGGTAATAACCGGCTTGACAAACCGGCTAGTCATGAGCGGAATAATCGTCACAATAATGATGGCTACGGCTAGAAACGCGATAATAATCGACCGCTCCACAGCTTTAGCTCCCACTTCCATCTCACTTTTAGGAACCATGGAAACGACGTGCCAGTTCATCCGATTCGTTTTATTAACGGATATCAGCCAATTTTGCCCATTCCAATTCTGATTAAAAGTTTCGTTCCCTTCATTCAGCTGAAGACTGGACAGTGGCGTATTAGCCCTAGGGATGCCAAGCCATTCGTCATTCGGATGGTAAATGATGGTATCATCTGGCGATACGACAAAGAAGTAACCCGTATCCCCGATCCGCACGTCTCCGAAGGAAGCACTGATGTTTTTGGGCATCACATCAATTACGAACCTGCCGATAATATCCATCGTCACGGTGTCGTAGACGGGTTTAACAATAGAAATCACCGCATATCTGGGTTGTTGCGGATAGTTGGTCAAATGAGTAGGAATGATTTGGATCTGTTGATCATAATCGAGCGAAAACCACGGCTCCCGCCAGTAATAGGACGACTGGGAATAAAAAAAGCTGTTCATCGACACCATCTGGTTATTCGTGGACATCAGAAACATACCGACGATTTCCGGGTGGTTCATCGCAGTAAACTTGCGCATCTCCTTCTCAATCGCTTCGGTTTGCTCTGGCAATAGGGACTGGCCGCGCAAAAACGCTTGGAATTGCGCATTCGCAGGCATGGGCGCAGATGTCTGAATGATTTGCTCGATATAATCATTCATTCGGTAACTGAACCGTGAAGCGGCGTCATTGGATGCATCCACAAATTCACGTTCTATCACTTTTTGAAATCCTTGATTCGATATCAGCAGGACAACAAGCAACGACAGCAGGTTGAGCAATAAAAAGCCAATCGTCATACGTGTTTTAATCGAATGCATTTTCGTTTTTAGCAGCATGTTACAAACCCATTCCTTTCCGAAAATCATTCGGTGTCATGTCCGTCAATGCCTTGAACACTCTATTGAAATAAGGAAGTGAAATAAAGCCAACCATCTCAGCGGCCTCATAAACTTTAATGTCATCCTCCACCAGGAGCGCCTTCGCTTTCTGAATCCGGACACCGTTCAGATAGTTAACGAATGATTGATTCGTATGCTGCTTGAATAAATAACCAAAGTAAGACGGGCTCAAATTCGCAACCTGAGCTATTTTGACCAATGTCAGCTGCTGCATGTAATGGCTTTCAATATAGTCGGTTGCTTTGCGGATGACTGCTCGTATTTCAGCATTTGCCGATTGATTGGTCTGCAGGGTCAACGTCTCCAGCAAGCTCTGAAAATAGCGCAAAATATCGTCATGATGATCCCAAGCCGGTCGAGCAGGCAACTCGCAGCTCATCTTATCTCCCTTGATCAATTCCGTTAATTTTCCCGCAAAAATCTCCAATATCGTTCTACGTGTTCCTGGGCGAGCCGATTGCAGCTTGCGAATTTCATTCAATATGCTCGTCAGCTTCGCAAGCCGTTTCTTCGCGTCCCATTCATGCATCTGCTCAAGAAAGCTTACGATTTGCTTGAGATATCCTTGCATCTCCTTAAACATGGCCATCCGGTTCAATGACCGATGCAGCGCATCCTTGAGTTCTTCCTTCATAAGCGGCTTCAGCAAATATTCCGAAACGCCATACCGCACGGCTTGCTGGGCATAAGAAAAATCGTCATAACCACTTACAATTATGGAAACGATCGGAAGCCCCGCCTCCTCTATATCACGAATGAGCTCTAAACCATCACGTCTCGGCATCCGGATGTCCGTCACGAGAATTGCAGGCCACAGCTCGTGAATCATATTCCAAGCATCCTCGCCGTCCATGGCTTCACCGACAATCTCAAAACCTTCACCGATTTGTTCGATCATTTCAACCAACTCACTGCGCAACCATAGTTCATCTTCAGCAACAACGATTTGTACCATGTCGGATTCCTCACTTTACAAAAAGGTTGCGATTATCATACCACTATGAATTATGTTAATAAATCATTAAGACGTAATATTCTTCTTTTACGGAGTCAATATAAGCAATGATTTGCCCACATTTTGCAAAGAAAACGGTTTCATCATCCCCCAAGATAAAGAGAAGATTCAAATTGCGCAGCATTGAAGGAGCTCTTTTACCCATGACTATTCCAAAAAAACTAGGCCTATTTGCCATTACGTGGCCTTTATTTATTGAATCATCCTTGCAAGTGTTTATGCGAACTTCGGATACGTTCATCGTGAGTCATATTTCGGATGAAGCCGTTGCAGCGGTTGGCGTTAGCAATCAGCTCATTATTTTTTTATTTTTGCTGCTGCAAGTCATCTCAACCGGCTCAGCCATCGTGATTTCACAATGTTTGGGCGCGAATAAAAACAGAGAAGTCAAGAAGTTTGCCGCTGGAGCCATCGCGCTTAATTTCCTGTTCGGCTTTCTGGTCAGCCTGTGTATCGTATGCTTCAGTAGACAGCTGCTGCAGCCCTTCGGGTTGGAGCCAGCTGCACTGGAGCAGGCCCGCATCTACTTCTCAATCGTGGGCGGCTCTTTATTTATTCAGGCCGTTAATCTGACCATTGCATCCATCACACAGGTGCATGGGTATACAAGATATACAATGGCGGTCAGCTTAGGCGTTAACCTGATAAATTTGACCGGCAGTATTTTATTTGTTTTCGGTCCTTTCGGCTTTCCCAAACTCGGCGTGCCGGGTGTCGCGATCTCAGCAATCGTCAGCCAATTCATTGGACTCCTGGTGTACAGCATCATTTTAAGGAAAATCGTTCGATTGAACTTATCCTTCAGCAACTTCTACAAAGCTAGATTTGCAGATCTGAAAAAAATATTGACCATCGGGATTCCGACAGCCGGTGGCTCCCTCGTCTATTCGATCAGCCAACTGATGACGACCTATTTCATCACGCAGCTTGGCGCTGAGATGCTTTCCACCCGGATTTATACCCAAAATATCATGACATTCATTATGGTGCTGGCCATCTCCCTTGGACGGGGAACTCAAATTATTATCGGCCGACTGGTCGGCGCCGGGGAAAAGGAGGAGGCTTACAGGCAGTTGTTTCGCAGCTTGCTGCTCAGCTTACTGCTTTCACTTGCCGCGGTCACCTTAACCGTTTTGTTCAGAAAGCAGCTGATCGGTATGTTTACGGATAACGTCGAGATCATTACACTGGGGGCGTTTTTGCTAACGTTTGGTTTCCTACTGGAGCCTATACGCTGTCTGAACATTGTGATAGGTGAAGCCCTCCGGGCTGCCGGTGATGCGCGATTCATTCTCCTTATTGGCGTGGGTGTCATCATGGGACTGTGTGTCCCGTTGACCTATTGGGTAGGCATTCGTCTAGGGTACGGACTCGTAGGGATGTGGGGTGTATTCATCATGGATGAAGGCTTGCGGGGGCTTCTCTTATTATTTCGTTGGAAAAGCAGGGCCTGGGAGAACAAAGTGTTGGTCACCAGGGAGGAAGCAGGCTAGATGGAGCCATCTAGCCTTTATAAATCTTGAGATAGCCGAATCATATCGATAACTTGTATCCCATTTTCAATAATTTCTTCCTCATAATGTCTAATAAAAAAGTCCTTGTCTATGCCCGTTATTCTAAAACCGCATTTCTGATAAAGGGCCAGCTGACCAACACTCGAATTTCCGGTGCCTACCTCCATGGTTTTAAATCCGAGTCCCGTGGAAATTTGTATGGCATGCTTCACGAGCTGTTTTCCGTAGCCCTTGCCATGATGGCCTTCATCAACGGCTATATTTACTAATTCTATTGTATCGGGTCTTGTTGGCAGCAACACATAGACACCTACGATTTGATCATGCAATAAGCCAATGAAGCATTGCCCTCTTTGTAGATAGCCTTCGACAAGCTTCTGTGAAGGATCCGCTAACAATAGCAGCTCTAATGGCGGTTGTTCATTCTTTTTTAACTCTCGTATTTGCATGTTTATTACGCCTCAATTCTTATGAAGTGCTCAAAAGTTCTCAAAAGTTCTTAAATCCATGCGAATGGCTTAGGGGAACTGCTTGTAGGTTGGGCACGCTCCAATTCTTCGGCAATGATGCGAATGCCCTCTTCCATATCCTGTTCGTCAGTCCGTATGATGCTAAGCCGCAGCAAGTTCATTTTGGGAAAAGAAGAAAGATACTGCTGATCGGATGGCACCACATCAACTCCCCGAATCTCCAACCGCCTGACCATTTCTTCTGTATGAGAGCCCGGAAAGCGTATTGCAGCGAAAACCCCTCCGCTAGACTTTACGGAATATAAAGATTCTCGTGGCAATAATCGCTTTGCAATTTCCCCTAATGTTTTTATGCGATGATGGTACAAGGATTTCATTTGCTTGGCATGATGCGCATACATCCCGGACTTCATGTAAATCTCCAATACACCTTGAGAAAGAACCGAGGTGCTCAGATCCGCCGTTTGTTTATGCAAGTGGAGCGAAGGAATTAACGAATCCGGCACCGCTGCCGCAGCAAGCCTTAAACCAGGCAGCATCACTTTGGAAAAGCTTCGTAGATAAATCACATGACTAGCGCCATGATATGCACGAATTGGATCTGCTTTCGAATTTGTTTCCAGATCAGCCAGATAATCATCCTCAACGATGTAAACGTCGTAGGCTTTGGCAAGCTCTGCTAGCCTCTGTTTTTCTTCTTGCGTATAGGAAGTGCCTAACGGATTATGAAACCGCGGAATGGTATAAAAGAACTTGATCATATTGTTTTGAAAATGGCGCTCCAAGGCTGCCCAGTCCATCCCGTCAGGCGTTCTTTCGATGCCGATAACCGTTTGATTTTGGGCTTTTAATGCAGCCAACATTCCCCAATAGGTTGGTTGCTCAACCAGAATGTTCGTTTTTCCGTTGGGAAAAGGCATCCCGGATAGAAGATGAAGAGCTTGCTGCGCGCCTGAGAAGACAAAAATTTGCTGTTCGGAGGCGAATACCTGCTGCTGTTGAAACAGTTTCAGAATCTCTTGGCGAAGCGAAAGTAAACCTTGCGGATCGGGATAGGTAAAAATGGAAGCCTCAAATAGATCCATTGCTTTGTTCATGCATTGACGAAAGTCACTTTGTGAGATCGATGAGGGATCTGGAGCAGCGGAGGCAAAATCGATTCGTTTTGTTTGAATCAAAGGAAGCAGCGCTTCTTGGGCAACAACAAAGTAACCGCTCTTCGGACGGGAATACACCAGATTTTTGTTTTCCAGTTCCTGATACACGCTAATGATGGTGTTTAGGCTGCAATCATATTTCTCGCTCTGCTTCCGGATCGACGGCAGTTTTTGACCAGGTTTAATGAGACCGCCCACGATGTCAGAGCGGATGCTCTGTATGATGGATTCCTTTTTACTTGTCATACATGCACCTCCAAACAATAATCTGTACCCATACAAACCACAATAACCTCAGTGTACACCGTCCATTGTACCTAATATAATACAAATCACCAAGTAAAAGATCTATTTGAGGTGATTTAAAATGAACAAAACGACAAATGGCTGGTTTAGCGGAATGCTGGGCGTACTTATCTTCAGTGGATCTTTGCCGGCAACACGTTTGGCTGTCATGGATTTCCACCCTTTGTTTCTCACCGTATGTCGAGCCGCTATAGCTGGTGTGCTGGCGGGCGCGTTACTCCTCATTTTCAGGCAGCAACGGCCTATCAAAAGTGACATCGTTCCTCTATTGTTAATAGCGCTCTGTGTGGTCGTAGGGTTTCCCCTACTGACGGCCCTAGCGCTCCAATATGTCACGGCCTCGCATGCGATAATCTATGTGGGGCTTCTGCCACTATCGACAGCGATTTTCGGTGTATGGCGAGGTGGTGAACGTCCACGACCGATCTTTTGGGTGCTATCCGTCTTGGGCAGCTCCCTTGTGGTCGGATTCGCTTTAATCAATGGAGCTTCATCTTCGTTTATCGGTGACGGGCTCATGCTTGCGTCTATTATCGCGTGTGGTTACGGTTATGCGGAGGGGGCTAGACTCTCACGGAGATTAGGGGGATGGCAGGTGATCTCTTGGGCGCTTTTCTTATCGCTTCCCGTTATGGCACTGCTCTCGTTGTATTTCAAGCCGGATTCTTGGTCCAGTACCAGTGTTACATCGATCCTGAGCCTCGCCTACGTCTCCTTATTCAGCATGCTCATCGGTTTCGTTTTTTGGTATCGCGGTCTTGCTCTAGGAGGAATTGCAGCTGTCGGGCAGCTGCAGCTCCTTCAGCCTTTCTTTGGTCTTTTATTATCCGCATTATTATTGCACGAGTCCATTGGATGGCCCGTCTTTATGGTCAATATGGGTGTGGTGTTGTGCGTGGCGTTTGCTCGGCGATTTGCGGTGAAATAGGAACATCTGAATTACTGCCAATTTGCGTTACCGAGACATCTGGCGGAGGGGGCATCCTCATAGGAGAGGTAAGCTGGCTGGCTGGCCACTTGGAGGAACTACAGGGCGCTATTCTAACAAATTAAGCCCGTTTATGCGTTCAAGCGGAACTGCAGGGCCCTATTTGACCGCCTAACCCCGATTTCTTCAAGAAAACGGACAAATAGAGGACGTCAGTTCCCCTCCACGTGACGAGGAGCCTATTTCGATGAAATAGCTCCCTGTAGTTCCCCTCAGAGAGGAACTGCTGGAGCGATAACAGCGACTGTGACAGCTATGTTGTATTTTGCGCAACCAACTGACCGTAAAGGGGCCTCACTTCGCCTCTATCTTGCACTTCATACAACGATTGTTGCATTTAAACCGCTTACTATTCACCTTTTGCAACAAATGGTTGTATGATGTGCAACGAAAGACCGCAATCGCGGTCTGATCACACCATTCCGTTGTATGTAATACAACGTAGCCCTTCAACTTTGCTGCACAGCCATATTTACAACGAAAAATATTTGTTTGAGTAGATTCGATTCATTACTTATCTTTTAACAAAGCCTCCTATTAAAGCTAAAACGCCAATTAGCTTTAATAGAAGGCTATAGAGCGAATGATTGAACTAAGCATACCAGCTTGCCCAATCAGCCGCAATTAAGACTTTCAACCCATCTAAACAATACGCCCATATCCCTCAAATGGATAGTCAATCGTAATACGCCCCGTGTGGCAATCGCCAATGCCGCTGTATAGATCGGCTTTGCCGTCAGGTCGCATGGCAATTCCAGAAGCAAAAACGCAGTCGACCAACTGCGGCATCTTGGCAGGTCCCGGAGGATAGCAAGAACGGCTTCCAATCAAATGAAGGTTGGATGACTCCCGGGTGGTTGGATCGAAGACCAGGGCCATGTTCAGGTACACCTTTACTTCCCCGCCGTTCTCATCCTTATCCGTGTAGCAAATGTGGCCAATGACGCCAATTTTACCGCTATCGAGCAGATAAGCCTGATTAACACCTCCCCATTCGCCTTTCCCAAAAATACCGTAAATGTACGGTGCGTCATCAATAACTTCCGCGGTCAGATCCTCCAGTCTGTCAATGATCGTGAAGCCTATCATGGATTCACTCCCATATTTGACACTCATATCTGCTCTGCGAGGGCGCGAGAACACGCCGATCTTGCCGTCCTGCAGCGGAACAAGACGAATATCCTTCATTTTGTTAGGTCCGGTAGTGAAATAGTACAAATTGTTCAGATCAGTGCCCCGGAAGAAATAGCCGAAAAATGTGCTGTACTTGCCACGCTCATATTGTACATGAGTTCCGCCCATGACCAGCTCTTCACCGATTTCAGTAACATAAGGATCTTCCAGCGTATAGATCATGCTGTCTTTCACTACAGCCCATTCATCCTGCCCCGTCTCCTCAAAGAGGCGGACCCAAGAGCGCGCCCATTCCTCACGGCGTTCTATCCGCCCGAACAAATAGCGCTTTCCATCCCGGATGAACGGAATAGAAACATTGTAGACATCAAAACCGTCCACGCCATGAAATACCAAAGTTGCACTTTCATATATCTTTTTTGCCGTTTCAAAAGCTAGTTTTTGCTCCTTCAGAGTCATTTCGCCACACCTACCCTTGTTCATCCATATATTTAGTTAGACTGGCCTACAAGCACAGTCGGAGCAAATCATCCACATCGGCGGTCGCCAAGCATTCCACCGTATCTGCCGCACCGTAATAAATTTTCACTTCGCCTGAAGGCTCCAAAATCATTCCGCCCGGGAAAATCACATCGTTGCGGAACCCGCCGGATGTCTCGTACTCCGCTTCCGGAGCAAGCAGCGGCGTCCTACTCATGCCCACAATTCGGCTCGGGTCATCGAGATCGAGAAGCATAATGCCGGCTGAATAGCGTTTTTTCCACGTCGGCTCCCAGCCGTTTTTGCCGCGCGCGCGGTCGATATCCACGGCATGGAACGTCGTCAGCCAGCCCTTCGCGGTCTTGATCGGCGGCGCACCTGGGCCGACTTTATCGTTGGCAAACGGCACGTCCTCCACACCCAGCACGAGCTTGGAGTTGCCCCAATAGCGCAGGTCTGGCGAGTCACTCAGCCACGTGTCAAAACGGTCAACGCCGCCGCGCCCGTATACTGGGAACGGTCGTTCCAACCGAACATACTTGCCGCCGATTCGTTCCGGAAACAACACCATGTTCCGGTTATCCGGCACGGACATGCTGAGCACGTCAAAGCGGTTGAAGTCGTCCGTGACGGCAATGCCGCCTCGTACTCCATGCTTCGTATCAACCGCAAAGCACATATAACATCTGCCATCGATAACGGTTAATCTCGGATCGTAAACGCGAACGACTTCTTCATCATTCCAGGACCAGACTGGTTGCGGCTGCACATTCCAATATACACCGTCATCGCTATATGCCAGCCCCAGGTTCGTCGTGCTGGCAGGTTCGATGGTTTCCGCTGTGGCATTGCCGTAATCATTGCGGAACACCATTACGTATTTCCCTTCGTATTTGGCAACACCCGCATTAAACACCATCGCCGGGCCGTAAGGTACATCCTTCGGTGATAGCAACGGATTAGCCGGATGACGGTGAATGACCGGACTGGAATGCAGCTGGCCGATAATGGTTTGGTTCGTGTTCAAAGACATAGCAGATTCTCCTTTGTAATGTCGCTTTTATTTGCCCAACTTGTTCATATAGTCGATGTATTCTTTCTCAGCATCAGCAGTGGCAGGATACCATTCCTTTTCCAGGAAATCTTTGAATTGCTGCAATGAAATGGTTCCGAGAATGTACTTCATCTCCTGATCGTCCTTTTTCTTCATAAGATCAGGGATCGTTTTGCTCAAATTCGAAATTTTCGGAGACCGCACAGCCGGTACGTTGATGACCGTCATCTCCTTCATCGCATCGTCAAACTGCGCCTTGTATTTACTCAGCCGTTCCGGGGTATCGGCGTTCTCGATGAGTGCCGGTTCACCATTGACGGCATTCGCGAGCGTCATGTACGTACTTGTCGTGCTGGCCAATTTCGTCGTTTCGTCGGCGGTACGCGATATACTTTTCGTTGCGGGATCGTAACTGTCATAGGTAAGGCCTTTGATCCCGATTTGGAACAATGTGTTAGCTTCGGCCGTATTCCCCCAGTCTAAAAACTTCAAGACGTCATCCACGTGTTTCGTCGATTTCGGGATCATCCATCCGCCCCACGTTGCCGGTGTCACCCAATCGCTCGCTACGCCTTTGCTATCTTTCAGAACAGCATGATACGTAAACTTTTTATCCGAATCCTTGTCTTTGGACAGGTTGCCCATGACGGTATATTGATGAGCGTAATTGATACCAACGCGGTTTTGGTTCAATTTATCCTGATCGACGTAAATTTTGTTGACCAGAAACTCCGGATCGATCAGCTTATCGTCGTTCAATTGTTTCATATACGTCAGGAAAGGGATGTACCCGGACATTTTCTCTCGGATTTTGTAATTGCCGTCCGTATCCTTCGATCCGTTCTGGATCGGCAAGTTGAAAGCCGAGGTCAGGAAGTTAGACGAGTTCCAAATCGTATTACCGCCTAGCGTCGGGTTGGAGAAGCTGACACAATACGTATCCGCCTTGCCGTTGCCGTCGGGATCACCCAGCGTAAACGCCTTACACACGTTCGTAAACTCGTCGATCGTTGTCGGCGCTTTCAAATTCAGCTTGTCCAACCACGTCTGGTTAATCATATAACCCCAGTGATTGACGACGTTCGTACGTGGAACAATGTAGATTTTGCCGTCGTTTACGGATTTGACGCTGTCCCACATTTCTTTCGTGATGTTTTTCGTCAGGTTCGGATATTGAGCAATTTTGTCGTCGAGCGGTGTGAGCAAACCGTTCTTAATCCACGTTTCCATATTGGAATCGGCGCCGCCCCAATTGTAGACTAGATCCGGCAGATCACCGGAAGCCATGAGAACCTGCAACTTGTCGTTGTAATTGTTGATCGGTGGTGCTTCCACCGAAAGCTTGACGTTAGCCAACTTGTTCACTTCGGCGATAACCGGGTTATTGTCAACGACGATCTGCGCATTGACCCTGTTGAACATACTGATGCTGACCGGCTCATTTGTGCCAGACGATTTGCCCCCGCTGCTGCTTGACGTTTCCACGTTCGATCCGCAACCTGCGACGATGGCCGCCAATAGCGCTACGCTGACGAAGGCGCTAACTTTGCGTTTATGCTTCATTTTCATTTTCCAAGACTCCTTCGTAGAAAGTTATATTACAACTGCATGAGAATACAGCTATAATCGAAAAACATTGCCGATCCACGCCCTCTTACCCCTTAATGGAGCCGACGAGCAGACCTTGCATGAAAAACCGCTGCAGGAACGGATATACGAGCAAAATCGGCAACGACGCGAAAATAATAATCGCCATCTTGATCGTAAAAACAGTCACGCCGGCGCTGCTGGCGTCCATCGCATCCTTGGCGAGCCCACCGTCGTCCACGACCAAATCGCGCAAAATCAGCATTAACGGCCACAAATCCCGCTTGGACGTATACATAACCGCTGGGAAAAACGTGTTCCACTGCGTCACCGCGTGAAAAATGACGAACGTAGCGATGGCCGGCTTCGACAGGGGCACGATAATTCGCGATAACACTTTCAGCTCGTTGGCGCCGTCGATGAACGCTGCCTCCTCCAGGCTAGGCGGGATGGCGGCGACGAAATTTTTCATCAAAATAAGGTTGTAAGCGCTGAGTACTCCGGGCAAAATCAAGCTCCACAGCGTGTTGTACAGATGCAACGATTTCACCAGATAAAAGTTCGGGATAAGCCCACCGTTAAAAAACATCGTGAACGTGATGAGCATAAGCACAGCATTTCGGCCTTTCAGATCCGTTTTGGATAGCGGATAAGCGGAGACCAGCATCAAAACGATGTTTATCGCCACGCCGATGAGCGTAATTAAGATTGTGTTCCTGTAACCGGTCCACATCAGCGGCATGTGCAAAATTTGCTTGTACGCGCCGAACTCGATATGGCTCGGGATAAGCTTCATCGGATTTTCCAAGTATTCGGAATAAGGCGTAACGGAGAACGAAGCTACATAAATAAACGGGAACAAACAAGCTAGAGAGAACAATGTAACGAACAAATAATTGACAGCATCGAACGATTTGTCCCCTATGGATCGGATTTTCATCATAACCACCCTCCTCGTCGACCTGCAGCACGGATTACCATATACCGTCCTCCTTCAGCAGCTTGGCGATACGATTACCGGCGAGCAGGAAGATGAGCCCGATCACAGACGTGAAGAGTCCGACAGTTGTACCGAAGGAGAACCTTCCGCCGAGAATGCCGACCCGATACGCATACGTCTCAAACACTTCAGACACATTCAGGTTCATTGGGTTTTGCAGCACGAATATTTGCTCAAAACCGTTGTTCATCACTTGCCCAAGCCGCAAGATCAGCAAAATGACAATCGTCGACTTGATGCCTGGCAGCGTCACGTACCATATCTTTTGCAACCGGCTCGCGCCGTCGATGCTGGCTGATTCGTACAACTCCGAGTTAATGCCGGCGATTGCCGCCAAATAGATGATGCTGCCCCATCCGGATTCCTTCCAGATGCTGCTAAGCACGACGACGGGGCGGAAATAATGCGGATCGGCGAGAAAAAATACCGAATCGATACCTAGCTGCTTCAGGAAAATGTTGACGAGCCCCCATGCCGGCGACAGGAAGTTAACGAGAATACCGCCGATCACCACCCAAGAGATGAAATGCGGGAGGTAAATGATGGTCTGCGTCAGACGCTGGTACGCCATATTGCGCATCTCGTTTAGCAGCAAGGCCAAAATGATTGGCAGCGGGAAACCAAACACAATCCGCAGTACACCTAAATAAAAGGAGTTCCAGAACACTTTGTAAAAATCGCTAAGGCCGAACATATACTTGAAATTGTCGAACCCAACCCATGGACTATGGATAATCCCCTTCGAAAAATCAAAATCCTTGAAGGCCATCAGTACACCGTACATCGGCACGTAGTTGAATACGAGGAAATAAACGACGCAAGGCAGCAGCAGCAAATACAAATATTTCTTCTTGTTCAAATAACTAAGCACAGCTATCACCTCCACTTTTGTTTTGTCTTGACCAGTTTAATACTTACGTCCCCCCGCAACATCTAGGAATTATGGGAATCTGGATAAAATCTTTAGTTCGCTTGAAAGGGATACAAAAGAGCAGCAGCCCGAAAGCGAAGGCTTCCGAGCTGCTGCTCTGATTCCAATTCATTTATTTTCCCTGTGCGACACGCTGCTCCTTAAAAATGCTATAAATGTCTTTCGTCAAAATGATACTGTCTCTGTCGTGCGCGTAAAAATCCCGATACCAATCGTCAACTTGTTTGCCTCCGGCCTGCTCCCAGGCTGCAATGGCATCCCGTTTCGCCTGCTCCGGCGTGTAATCCGGCGTTACAATCGCTTTGATCCAGATATCGCCTGTATCCACATCCACCTGATTTTTCGTAGCATTCAAAATCGCCTGCAGCTCCTTGGGCAGCTGCGGCATTTGCTCGGCGTTCGTCGGGCCGGCGATTGGCAGGGAGAAATCGACATACTCCGAATTCAATTCAAACATATTTTTGACTTCGCGCTGAAGCGGATCGCGCACATCCAGCTTCTCGGTGGCGTAATAGCAATTGCCGGCCAAGATCGGTGAAGCTAACATCGCAAAATCGCCGGTGGCATAATTGAATTCCGTCCTCCATTTGTCCAGATCCGTCACAACCGGGCATTTGCCCGGCTCGGTCCTGCTGTGGACGCCTTCAAACCCATAGTACATCGTCTTCATAAAATTATCAGAGGATGCGAAGTCGACGTACTTCATCACCGCTTCCGGATGCTTCGTGTCGGCATTGACGACTGCCGTCATTTGAATCGGATTGACGAAAACCGAGTTGAACCTCCCCACCGGTGTCGACGGATACGGGATGACAGTCAGTTCGGCATTCGGCACGTTCCGCTTCAGTGGCGCGTAAGTATCCGTATAGAAGGTGATCGGCACATTAAATTGATCCATGTAGATACCAATTCGGTTGTTTAGAAAATCTTGCTTCGCCCGTGCCCCGTTCTTGTCACTCAAAAAGTTCCGATCCACCAGGCCTTCGCTGAACAACTTCCGTTTGAACGCTATTAATGCCTCAATATTATCCCACCCGTGCACGAGCTCGCCGTCCTTGACGACGAAGTCTGGGTACGTGACGCCAAACATTTCGCTTAGAACATAACCAGAGTTATAGGGTAAAGCAATACCATACGTATCATTTTTACCGTTGCCGTCGGGGTCTTGCTCCGTGAACGCTTTGGCTACTTCGTAAAGCTCATCTGTTGTCGTAGGGACTGCCAAATGGAGTTTCTTCAGCCAATCGGCTCGTATGAAGATGCCTCGCGTCGGAATTGTCTCGTTAATGCGCCCGAACTGATACAACTTTCCATCCGCTCCAGTACCCGCTTTGCGCAGTACCGGATACTTACTCAACAGTTCCTTATAGGTCGTGCTGTACTTCTCAATCATGTCGTCGATCGGTCGCAGCAGTTTGCGGTCGATCAACGTATTTTTTATTTGCGGCGCATACTCCAACATAAGGTCCGGCGCTTCCCCTGAAGCGAACAGCGCGTTCAGCTTCTGTTCCGACTGAGATCGCGGAACAGCCACGAATCTCGCTTCCACCTCTCCGGTTTCGTTGATCCACTTTGTTATTTTGTTATTTTCGATCGTCCCTTCGCTGGACGGGATATTGCCACGGTCATAGATGGTCACCGTAATTTTGTCTGGCGTCGAAGCTTTCGGCGCGTCTTCGGCACGGTAATAGCTCGGGCTTGCCGAGCAACCAGCTGTGGCAACAATTAGCGCACCAGCCGCCAGCAGCGGCATGGCCGCACGCTTCAGCACATGCAGCATCTCCGCTCCCCCTTATATAGTAATGTGCTTGCGGTATTCCTTTGGCGATAAGCCGGTATTTATTTTGAACAGTTTAGCGAAATAATTGGGCAAATCGTACCCGACTCTACCCGAAACTTCCGTAACGTTCAGATTCGTATTGGACAGCAGCAGCTTCGCCTTGTCCATACGCACGTCAATTAGGAAATTGACGAAGCTGCGGCCGGTCTCTTTCTTAAACAGATGACTGAAATAAGCGGCGTTCAAATGAACGTGCGAGGCGACCTGCTGTAACGAAAGCTGCTCAGCATAGCGCTCTTCGATGTAACGGACCGCCCGCAACACTGCGTTAGAGCTGTAACGGTTTTGCCATTCCACATAATCCTGCATAAACCGCTCCGTCTCTGCCTTCATCCAAGCGCACACTTCATCTCCACTGCGGCATTCGTTCAGCTTTCCGATACGCTCCGTCAAAGCGCGAGCCTCATACTCCCGCTCCAACTGCTTACGTGCTACGTCCTGCAGGGCGAAGCTGAGCGACAATGCCTCAATCGGCAGAGCTTCAGCGTCCATAGCTCTCATTTCTTTTATCAGCTCATCCAAGTACTGCTGCAGCGCTTCCGCTTGCCCAGCCATGATTAATGCCGCTGCCTGAGCGCCAATGAGCTGCTGCCGGACACGGTTGACCGGCAGCGCAGCTTCCGGCTTGCCGCCCTGATCTGCAGAGACACGGCTCTGCGTGCTCTCGGCCAGTGCCGCCTCGTACAAGTCGGCGAGCTCGCTGAGACTGCGGACGTGGCCGGCATTATGAACGAGGACCGTCAGACCGAGCAATTGCCGCACTGTGCTGCAAGCTGCATCCAGAAGCCGCTCCTCTTCGGCGCTAGCTTCGGCAGGCAGAAGCAAGGCGAAACGTCCGGCTTCAATTAACAACAGCGTGCCCAAGGTCTCATACACATCAAGCAGCTCGCCCATAATGTTAAGGACTGCGTATTGCAAAAGCGGCACATCACGCTTCATATACCCACGATCTTCAGGGAGGAAGTCGGCAACATGCAGCACGAACAACCTGCTGCAGCGCAGCTCCCTTTCCAACTCGGGAGCCGCTTCTTGGCGATACGGAAAACGCAGGAACACGGCGCGCAACGCGTTTTCCTGCCGGAGCTGATGCTCGCTCGCCTCCTTGCGTGCGGCCATCTGCTTCTTTTGCACAAACTCATCCGCCTTAGCAAGGGCTTCATGCATATCAGGTTTGCTGCACGGCTTGACGAGCAAATCGAGCGCCCCGCTGCGAAGCGCTGTTTGCGCATAATGAAAATCTTGAAACCCCGTAATGACAATGAACTCGATGTCCGGGAAGACGGCCTTCGTGCTTCGGAGTAGTTCCAAACCGTCCATGACCGGCATCCGGATATCCGTAACGACGAGATCAGGTTGAAGCTCAGCGATGAGACTCTCCGCCACCAAGCCGTTCTCCGCCTCACCGCAAACTTCCCAGCTCGCTTCGCTGCCTGCGATCATCTTGGCGAGGCCTTTGCGGAATAAAGGTTCATCTTCAACTAGCAGAATGCGCATCAGGAACCATCCTCCTTTCCTCTGTGTACTCCATTTCATAGGGTAGTTTGATTTGAATGAGCGTCCCTTGCCTCAACCGCCGAATATCCATTCCGTAAGACTCGCCGTGCACCAAGTAAATACGTCGCAGCACGTTACGCACTCCGAGCCGCTCCCGTTCACCACGTTCGTCATACAAGGTCCGGTCGTCGAGCAATTGATGGATCATTTCAGGAGAAATTCCGTATCCGTTATCTTCGATTTCAACCCAAATCTCGGTTTCCCGTCTGCTGACACGAATCGCGAGCCGCTTGCTCGCCGTCTGATCCATAAACGCATGAACAAATACGTTTTCGACAAGGGGCTGCAGCAATAGCCGCTGCATACGGCAGCTTAAGAGCTCCTCTGGAGCCTCGATACTGACATGCAACTCATCGCCATGCCGTGCTTCTTGAATCCTGATATAGTTGCGGATTTGCGCAAGCTCGTCTCGCAGTGTACTCGACGTCGATACGGGAGCGAGCGAATAGCGTAGTAGATCCGACAAGCTGGTGACGAGCGCCGCTGTTTCTTCGTCGTCGTAGAGCAGCATGATTTTCCAATAAATCGAATTAAGCGCATTGTGCAAAAAATGTGGATTTAACTGTGCCTGCAAAGCCTTGAGTTCGGCTTCCTGCTCACTCAGTTTGCTGACGTATACCTCCTGAATGAGCGACTGAATGTCTGCGACCATTTTGTTAAAACTGTCGGTGAGAAAAGCAAACTCATCATTGGACGTACGTGGGAGGACGGTCCGTAGGTTGCCTTCGCGCACCCGCTGCATCGCCCTCACGAGCACATGTAGTGGTTTCAGCATTTTGCCGCTGAAGAACGATACGCTTACCGCCATTAACACGATACTAACTAGCCCGAATGCAAGAGCCAGATGATAGACCTTGCGCCCCTTAGCCTTAATATCGTTGAGCGAAATGCCGCTAACCAGCTTGAACGAGCGGGGTTCGTAAACGCTTTTCACGAACAAATAATCGTTGCCGTCGCGATGCTCGATGAAGCTGCCCGGCCCCTTACCCGGGGCGGGATCGAAAACGGGACTGCCCTCGGGTTCCCGGCTGTACAGCAGTCGATCGTATTTATCGTAAATATACGCCCCGGCTGTTTGTCCCGCCATGAGCGGATCTAACAAACTGCCGAAGTATTGTTCGTCAATAATGAGGATCAGCATGCCGTATACCGTCTGCTGCTCGGTCGACTTGAGCCAACGCGCAGCGACAAGACTGCTCTTCTCCCCGGTCGGCTCGTAGAAATCCGGGATGTTCATCCGCTGCCAGACGATTTCTGCTGAAGTATTGGTCATCCCCTTTTTAACCTGCTCGTAAAAATCCGGAAACTGAAGCTGAATGGAAGGGTTCGCCTGGCTGAAATACATGTTGTAGCCTTGCAAATCAACGATGTAGACGGCACGAATGTGCGTCGTTTCATTCTTGAGCGGCAGCAGAACATTCTCAAGGTTCCGCTCCAGCATGAAATTGCGATACTCGACACTTTCTCCGGCTGCCGGTTCGGCGTGCATATTTTGCACAATTCGTTCCACATAAGAGTTGAAAATCACAAAGTCCGTGATGCGGTAAATATCCTGTATTTTGGAGCCGATCTGCTCAATCGTTTGCTCGCTCGTTTTCAGATACTGCTTGCTGATCTCACTTTCGAACAAGTTCAAATTCATTTTGTACGATATATAGCCGGTGACGAGCGAGCAAATTGTAATAATAACCGAAAGCGACAATATTAGCTTCACTTTGAAGTGCTGATTGATGTATTGGAGCACATTGGTATGCTTCATCATAGCTGTTTCCTCTTCCCGCAATAACAGACATTGGCTTTCCCCCATTATAATGACTCCTCGTCACTCTTGCAGCCAGCAAAATTGCAAAAATGGATAAAATTTTTAGATGTTTAGATATTGGGTTGTGTAACGTCAAACAATCTTCACCGTTTTGGTGAAGATTGTTTGATGGCACACGACCCAGAGTAATTTCATAAGTCCTTGGCGCGTTGAGATTAATCGCTAAGGCGACTCACCAAAAACTTTTCCAAAAGTTGAAACTTTATCCAATCAATCGAGTCTTATAATGGAAAAGAATAATGATTTGATTATAGCGAAAGTTAAAATTCTACAGCGAATAGGTGTGGTGTTTACATGGATAATTATGGAGGAAACAAAGAATTACATGATTTATTATGGGAAAAATTAAAACAATATGACCAAGATTTTTCTAGTAAATTCTTACTAGATTCGCTAAAAAGAGTGGATCGACACCGTTTTAAAAATAGCTTTATAGAGACGATTGTAGAGTTATTTCGAACACCAGCGTTTTGGATATATCTGTTTTTAATTATTATGTTTATTCCACTAATCTTTTTCTTAATTATCTGGATTCTTGGAGAGGCTAGACAACGGCAAATATACTTTTTATGACATGCTATGAGCATATCACCTATATTCAACTATAGTTCTCGTTAATTGAATACAGGATTTCTATGCCTTCCGAAATGATTTCAAGATAAGCATCATCTTCATCACGCCAGTTTGCAAAGCGAAACTTACGATATGGCGCGTTCTTAACCAACTCACTGATGGCATAAAGTATCATTCCGAGAGGTCTATTAGCATTAACGCTTTGCAGTCCAATGAACTTTATTACTATTGTACCTCCTTCATAACCTTTTAAAGTTACCGAAAGAATGGTGTCTTCCCAGAAAATACCCTCAATTTTACTATCATGTATCCTATAATCACCTATTTAAGCTAAAAACTCATTTTCTTCAGTATTCATCAACCTAAGCCTCTTTCCCTAAATGGTACAGACTCAGGGATGGTTCCCCGATCTGGCTTTCCCGTTGCCGATAATCATTTATCGTACTTCGGGTAATACTCTATGAATAAATATTTCCAATCGTTCATAAAGTCACTTTGAAATGTTCTATTGTAGTAGCTAATGTGTAAATTCCAGAAATCAATTGAATTACAGTAATAATTACCTAAAATGAATGATGGATAATTATGTACCGAACTTGCCATAATCCTTATTTTTTCTGTTTCTTCCTGATCCATTACATTTATTAAACTTTCTAATATGTACTTAATGGGTTCAATGCTCTTATAAATCTTCTCAATTTTTGTAGCTCCACTAAATAATCTTAGTTTCTTAAGTATAGAGATAATTTTTGTTTTATACGGGTGGTCTTCAACTAATTTTAATTCATTTATTAACTTGTTTATGGAACGATAATTAATTACCAAGTCTTTATGTAACCAGGATTGATACTTTTTTAAAAGATTATAAAGCACAGGATTTTTTGGATCAGACCTAATAAATATAAAAAGGTAAAATAACGATTCCATTAAGTTCTTTGCATACATCTTCTCTAAAATTATAATTCACCTACTTTTTGTTGGTTCATTAATTACGTATTCTAGATTCGTCAAAGTGATAAACTATCCTCCCGTTTAACATAAGAAAAAGACCCACATCAAAGAACTGAGGGTCTAAACTATCCTAGCAGCACACTTACCAGGTACCACAAGAGGTTGCACGTGGCAGCCTGCATTCGTTTCTCCATCCAAGCCTCCACAGCCCCAACCCTTGGTTCAATACTATCCCAACGGTTCATACAATGATAAAGAATCATTTCCAAATCGTTTTCATTCTGCGCCTGAATCCCCCATAGGTATGAAGTTAACGCTTTCAGCTTGTATCCCGTATTCTTCCGGTGTGTTTCCATTAATCCCTTTAAATCACTTACTCCTTTGTTTATAAAAAACCATTATCTCTGCGGGTGAGTCGTTTCCTGATTACTGATGAATGTATTCATATCCACCGACTTGATGCCTTCGGCATCCAGCAGCTCTTTTATCCGCTTCAAATGCAAATCGCCTAGTCCGTACAATAGATAACCGTCACTCTTAGCTTTCTTAATATGCTGGAACATGGAGAAATCACGGGCCTTCTCCGCCTTCATGATTTCTGACCCCTCAACGTCATAATCCACCTTGGCCATATGCCAATTAGCTTCAAATGCGCTCTTGTCCGCTGCCGATGCACGAGCTTGCTCCTCTTGAATCTTCATTGTGGCATACTCCGTCAATTCCTGCACGAATGTAGTAAACAGATTACTGCTTCCCGCAGTCAGCATTGCATCAACCAAAGGTGCTGCTGACTTGTTATCGCCTTCAAGGCTAGTTGCGGTGTTTCTCCACAAATCTTCCTGAGCTGAGTACGTCTGATAGAGGCCAGAATCTTCCTCCGCACTTGCGGCAAACCGAATAGCCATACCCAATAAATTCTTTTCCGCTTCCGACCCCATAATCTGATAATCATGTCTGACTTTAAGACCTTGCATGCCTCTAATGATTTTCGGATAAAAGCTTTCAGCATAATGCGATTTAGTCCCCGGGCCGGTGCCGACGCCACCAAACTTCGCATCGCCGATTGCATCACGTTGACGCATATTTGCTTGCAGTTCAGGATTGTCGTCAGCTTCTGCAGGATGTTCTGTATATCCTTCATACATGAACTTGTCAGTTCCCACAGCTTTGACAACATCATGCAATGTGGTGGCCGTATGTTTTTCCCCGATAACCGTCAACTCATTCGGAATACGAATCCAAGTACTCGTCTTCTCGACGTAACCAATTTTCTCTGTGGTATTTGCAGCATACTGGGACATCTCATTTTTGCTGTTAAAATAGCGCGACTTGTTATCCTCCATCATCGTTTTCACGTTACGCTCGCCTGAGCCTTCGCTGCCGCGGCCCGATTTGCTTTTGTTCCGGTAGCCGCCAAAAAGCGTTCTTTTAATGTAAACCTTGCGCTGAATATCCGCTTGAGTGGCTGAAGGAGCCGCTTGAATCGAGTCAGCAGTGGCAATCGTCTCATCCGGCTTCTCAACAGCCTTGGTTACCTTCGAATGCTGTTTAAACAGTTCAGCGACCGAGCGGTTGCCTATTGTACGCTGCAGGTGCATCATCTGCGCCGGGCTCATCGCCTTTGGGTGCCGTCCTACCGATACGTTTTCAAGTGTACTCGATGAATTGGAGGCAGTAACAGTAGGAGCATTATGCTGAACGATCTTACCCGATTGTACGTGCGATTGCATTAATACCTCTCCTCCTCGATTGATAGGTCTTTCGATTATAAGGGAATGTCATTATGAGACTCCTTCTCTTAATAAACTACTGCAGTTCAATAAAAGAATAATGAAAGATTCGGCTATAAAAAGATCAAAACCGCGCAGCATTTATCTGTGAATAGGGCATTTTCCATTTAAGCTTAACTTCGTATAAATTGCCCCCTTCACACTACTGTTGCAAAGAAAAAATTTTGCGTACTTGCTCATTCCTCAACCAAAGACCTCCCCAAACCAATACTGCCAGATAGACAGGAAAAAGAATCGTGGAGAAAAGCGGGGCATCTAGACGAACCTGAGTCGCAATTACGCCTCCAAAATAACCGGTCAACAGTATAGCACCCAGAATCGTTGTACGTGGCACCATATAAAGAACGGTTGACAGAAGTCCGAGTATGCCCATCACATAAATATGATGTTCCTGGAAACCAAGCGAATTGACAGAATCAACAACAAATGAAGGTTTAAATAATTTCATGATACTGTCAAGCAACATAAATAAAATGGCTATTCCGCTCATCACTCTCGCCGTCCATAGCCGTCCTTTAGAAATTGTTCTTGTCATTGTCCAACTCTCCTTTAACTGATTCACTAAAATTTGTCCTTCTAAGAGTACAACGAATAAACACTGCTGAAATCGACATAGGGGAAATTTTTTGTAAAATCTCCTTGCACTGCAGCCATGTTCTTACACTCTATCTCACCGATACCGCGGCGGAGTAGATGTTTCTCATGGTTTTAGCGGTATAACGTCATATCCAAACTTACTGAGTATTTCTAGCCCATCATTGAAAACTATTCTGTTTGCCCCATTCCAACCATTCTCCAGACCATACTGAATAAAATGCTTAACTATTCTTGGGTAATGTAAATTGAAATTTTCAATATCGCCTGTCCCAATCTTCCTTAAGGGGAAACCAACTAAAAGAGGGCTCCCCGTAATTGGGTCGTCCCAAGTACAAAAGTGGAATAAACAGATCATGTTCTTCAGTTTCTTTAACGATATTGAAAGAGAAACTTCACTTACACCTTGATTGTAATGATTGTTAATCACAAATACATATTCTTTTTCTCCAACAATAATTTGTCTTATTTTTTTCTTCATGCTCTTAGCTCCTATTTGGAAATTGGAGTGTCATTAATATCTTAACACATATTGGAAGTATCCAACTCCATCTGATTTTGGTGGGATAAAACAGTATCCATGGAAATAAGAGGTCCGGTTCCCCTCAGCTTGGCCTCAGCCTCGGCCAAGCCCCCCCGCCAACTTGCCAGGCTGCACCCAATGGCATATAGCGGAACCTGAGGGCACTATTTGTGCCCTCAGTGCTGTTCCCGGCTTTCCGGGGAACTACAGGGCCTTATTTCTATGTATTTGGTGGATTATCCGCCCAATACATAGAAATAAGGGACCTCAGTTCCCCTTCCCCTCACAAAGTGGCCTATTTCGCAGAAATAGTTAAAATGAACGAAACCGACTGCCACTTTGCGTATACGTAGGTTAATTTTGAGA
>NZ_WSEM01000008.1:0-918241 GCF_009757995.1 Paenibacillus anseongensis | reverse complement strand
GATTTCTAAGAGCAACGTTACTTTCGCTAACAACTCTCCGGAATTAGGGGGTCTGACCGTTCGCCCCTCTTATTACCAGATATCGCAGAAATAGCGCCCTTTAGTTCCGCTTACCATGAAAAAAAACGAAAAGGATGTCCCAAAATCCGCGAAAAAGCAGGGGGCATCCTCTTTACTTATTCCACCGCTAATGAATCTCCCAGGGGAGTGTTTATGCAGCGATGTAAAACAAATACTCTTATTTCTTTTGAACGGCTATTTCATGCAATAAATTCTCGCTGCTTTGTTCCAGTTTCATAGGGAATAGCAGTGTTTTATCAGGGTGCAGCTTCTTCAGTTCAGAAAATACGGCGGCAGATGCGTAAATTTTGTGCGAATGCTGAAGAGCCTCATTCAGACGATCGGGTTCGTTCATGCCTGCAATCTCAACATGAAGCTGATGAATCCCTGCTTCCCGAATCCGGTTGGCCATCCATTCCCCGCCTGTTCTACCCAGACAAACAAAGGCGACATGTGTGCCTTCCTGCAGTTTGGCAATCTCAAGCAGCTGTGAGGCCTCAAGCGTTGCTCCGATCACAATCACTTTACTGTCATAGCGAGCAAACAGTGCTTTGGTTTCCTCGGCATGATTCAAGGTTGTGATGACGACGTCCGAACGCATAACGGCTTCTCTTACGACATCCTCATTAAGGGAACTGTCACCCAGAAATAAAGTCTCCACTTCACCATCGGTTGCTCGTTCGATTTCCTGCCGGTAGAAAGGGTAATCATGACCTCGGCATTCCACCAGCAAAATCCACAGCTTGCGGGCAGGGGAGGGAGGCTGCAGCAAGGAGTAGGCAAGACCGGCGATGAAAAAGGATGGCAAATCAAATCCCATAGCCGCGGCCTCGCGCATCGTATTATTCATAAGCTGCTGCATCGGTTTCCGCTCTTCCAAGAGATGTTTGGTCTCGAACCCGCCAGCGATCTGCGTACCGCGACCCTTCTGTATGGACACAAGCCCCTCGTCACGCAATTGGTTGTATACCCAGTTAACCGTATTTCGATTGAGGCCAAGCTCATCCGCCAATTGACTGGCTGTCGGCAGCATATCGCCGGCTTCCATTTGTTCAATGCCGATTAACCATTTCAGTTGTTCTTTGATTTGTGTATTTACGTTAAAGGTTAATTGGGGATTAACCTGAAGGATATATTTTTTATCTTCTTCCACTGTGAAAAAACCTCTTTTCATAGTTAACTAGTTATATTATAACCCTTATTCGTTCGAAATCCAACAAAATGCGTGATAAGAGAAGGAAGAAACGGTTGACATGTCGGAGAATAAATTATATAACTAGTTGACTAGTTCTTTAATGAAAAAGGTGGTGGACAAAATGAATATCCAAAACGAGTCAGGATTTTGGCAGAAAATGAGAACCCAAAACAGAAGCCCACTAAAAGTCGTTCCAAAGAATGCGTTGATCGGCTCGATGGGGGGATTTATCGCCATAGCTCTTTTAGCTTTCCTAACGGATTTGACCGCGAATGCTTGGATCATGGCCCCATTTGGTGCAACCTGCGTGTTGGCTTTTGGTCTTTGGGATGCACCACTGTCTCAGCCGCGCAATATCATCGGAGGGCATTTGATTTCAACCTTAGTAGGACTCATTTTTTTCCATCTGTTTGGCCGAGGCTTTTGGGTTATGGCGATAGCGGTAGGGTTGGCCATTGGCTTGATGATGCTGACCAAAACAACGCATCCCCCTGCCGGGGCTGACCCTTTGGTCGTTATTTTAAGCGGCAGCAGTTGGTCCTTTCTGTTTACGCCGGTATTGATTGGATCTGTGCTTATCGTATTCATTGCTTTGATCGTCAACAATTTGGATAAGAAGCGCAGGTATCCGACCTTTTGGTATTGATTAAAATTATTCATGCAATGGATAAAATCCAAAAAATAGGTCACTCTAAGGGCAGTCGCCCGTGTCGGGCGAATGATACTGACGACGACAGGGAGTGAACGTAAACGCATGTTTCATGGCAAGAAAAAGCATGTCTGGATCATACTTATCTGTATCGCTTTGTTCTGCTCTACCTCAACGACCGCTTTTGCCTATGGAAAAGGGGCCAAGGGGCCGGATGTTTATGCGGTTCAAGGGATGCTGAAATCTCTGGGTTACTATAGCGGACCCATCACAGGTTACTATGGTAATCAAACACAATCAGGTGTTAAAGCTTTTCAAAGCCGTTACGGCTTACCGGTTACCGGAAACGTTGATGATCAAACCCTCCAGTCCATCCTATGGGCTTATGGAAATTTGAAAATTCCCAAGAAGCAGACGCCGCCAACCCCAGCCCCGCCGCGTTCCGAACCGCCACCTTCCCAGCCTGAGCCAGCACCTGCACCGGCACCCCAAGCTCCTCCGAGTGCGGATCTGACGGCAGAGGAGCAGCAAATGTTGGACTTGGTGAACAAGGAACGGGCTGCTGTGGGATTAGCTGCCCTAGTCGCCGATCCTGAACTGACCAAGACAGCAAGACTCAAAAGCCAGGATATGGTCGATAACAAATATTTCTCTCACGATTCACCGACATATGGCTCACCTTTTGATATGATGGAGAAATTCGGTATTACCTATAATGCGGCAGGAGAAAATATCGCTTGTAATCAATCAGTGCAAGCTGCGCATGAGGCGCTGATGAATTCGCCTGGCCACAAAGCAAATATTCTAAGCAAAGATTACACGCACATTGGTATCGGTATTGTCGCTGGAGGACCGTGCGGTAAAATGTTCACCCAGCAGTTTATCGGGAAGTAAATAGTGGTCTGTCAGCCTCTGCCTGAACGAAGGGCAGGGGCTTTTTGGGTACAGCCTGACGAGAGGATCATTGGCAGCCTGCATACGGGTTATCCCGGCAAGATCCCCGCTGGGCAAGCACGTGTTTCGGCTAGTGAGCGCTTAACGGTCATGGCCTAATAAAAAAACTCCGCAGAAAATTTCTGCGGAGGGCATATAACTTAAGTTGCTGACACCGGCTTAATCGCTTCGGTCCACTCGGTGTAGGTCTGAAGTGCTTTTCCTTGCTCGATCGCATGACGGGCCATGTAGATGCCTTCTTCAATGGAGCCGGCTTTCTGGGAAACCCAGAGGCGAACAGCGCTGTTCAGCAGCACCATGTTCAAGTAAGGAAGTTCAGCTTCTCCGCGTAAAACGGCCATCGTCGTTTCACCTTGCAGCTGCGCTGTCCATTCGACTTCAGGCACTTCAACCATTAATTCATAGATTTCAGGATCTACAATGAATAATTCACTGGAGCCATTTTGAATCACGTAGGTCCTCGTACGTTTTTCGATGGATAGATCTTCCGAGCCTTCCATGCCTTGCACAACGATTCCGCTGGTAATCCCCAGTTCGATGAGTAAATTCGTTATTTTCTCGAAAACCGTACCATGAAACACACCGACAGCCATGAATGGGGCTTCCGTGAAACGAAGCAGCTTCTCGGCGGTGTTAAACACAGTCCGCAAGCCGAGCTCCTTGCGCAGCTCGCGCAGCTCGCCAAGCGGTGCGCACCAGCTTTCAGTAGGCGCGAATAGGAATCCTGTTCGCGCTGCTGCGGATACCAGCGCCTCGCGCGACGAGGTTAGCGCCGGTACGCCAAGTGCGTCCAGCACGTCAGTCAGCGTGATGCCCCATTTGGGCGGCATGCTCGGGCTGCCGTGCAGCGTAGTCGGGAGACCGCAGGCTGCAAGCACAAATGCGGTCGGCAGAGTCGCAATGAACGTGCGGGTGCGGCCGTCGTAAGGTCCTGCGCAGTCCATGCTGCCAGGTATCGGATAGGAAAAAGTACGTTTACGCAGCGCGTGGATGAAGGCTTTAATCTCATCCGGCGATTCCATTTTAATACGTTCAGCGACAAGAAATGCACCCATTTGAGCCTGAGTAGCGCCGCCGGTTAGGATAAGTTCTGCAGCTTGGGATGCCTCTTCATACGAAAGATCTCTTGCTCCGCGCTTTCCGCGTCCTACTTCTTTTAGTAAAGATATCATCGTTTGCGGCCTCCTTGATTCTGATCTCGTAGTAATTGGTACACCTTGACGATGGAGGTAGCGACATCTACCATACGTTTACGCTCATTCATGGCTTGTTTGCGCAAAAAGTCGTAGGCTTCCGCTTCGGAAATCCCTTTAATCTCGCATAAGATTCGCTTGGCTTGATCGACCCATTTGCGCTCCTCCAGCTTGGAGAGAAGCTGTTCGCGCTCCTGCTGCCATTCGGTTCGATGAAAATAATGATTTACGCCTAAAAGCAGAGCGCAGTGAATTTCAAGCGGACTCATCGTTGAACCGATTAAACCATCTATACCTGCATCCATTCTGCATTCATTAGAAGGAAAAGTGTGCGAATCACACCACCAGAAGAGGGGGAGGCTGCGCTCAGCCAATACGCGTTTGCGCCAGGTTTCCACTTGATCGGGGCTTACACTTAATAGAACAGCATCAACTTTAGGAATGATGAAGGAAACTTCTTTACTTGTGGATGCTGTATAGACGCGAAAGCCCAAGTCCTTTAATACCTCGTCAGGTATGGATGCTTGTGTACGATTAGAATAGCTCATCTCGTTTGTGGATGGCGAGGAGGTAGCTGAGCGAGTTTGCTTCAACTCGTCGATCAGTATAAATGATTGCAACATTTGAATACCTCCATCGTTGTTAGCTTTTACTCTATGGTAACTTCATGTGAGGTTTCTTGGGTGTTTGAATGGTTATACGGCATTACTATAGCATATGAATTTGATTTTTGTCGATATAATAGGTGGAATGGAGGGCCTAAATATTTTTTGTGTTACGTTTATTGACATAGGTGTGAAGCCGTACTATAATCAAGTTAGAAATCGGCACAATGGTGTGCCTCTAACGCAGGCAATGGCGCCTATCCCCTTACAAATACGTAACCGGATAGGCTTTTTATGTTTACTTTTCAAAATACGACGAAACATGCTGTTCACGAAGATGTGGCAGCAGTGGCAAAGAGGCCGACAAACATCCCGATGTATGTAGGGGTATGTTTGTCGGCCTTTTCTGTCCATGGGTGTGCAGACAGAGAGAAATCAGGATAAGGAAAAAAGGAGAAGGCGAAAAGCCTCAAAAGGAGAGGGACGCACATGGTTGATCGGAAAAGTTTTCTGCAAGTGGGACACAAAGGGTCTTTGTTCAGTTCATTCTTGTATTTTGACATGAGCTTCATGGTATGGGTGATTTTAGGGCCGCTGGCGGTCGTGCTCGCGAATGATTTCCACTTGAATGCTGCTGAAAAAGCAAACCTCGTTGCCTTGCCTACATTAGGTGGAGCGGTACTTCGACTGGTGCTGGGCGTACTGACCGATAAGATTGGTCCTAAGCTTACAGGACAAATTGGACTAACGCTAACCTTGATCCCATTATTCTGGGGATGGCAGTTCGCTGACACGATGGGCGATATGTACTTCGTAGCGTTGATGCTCGGTATTGCCGGAGCGAGTTTTGCGGCCGCATTGCCGTTAGCCAGCTCCTGGTATCCACCGCAATATCAAGGTTTGGCGATGGGGATCGCCGGAGCAGGGAACAGCGGGACGATCTTCGCTACGCTTTTCGCTAACCGGATTGCTCAGCATTATGGCGACTGGCATGTTGTTTTCGGTATTGCCATGATTCCAATTGCGATCACGTTGGTTGTTTTCAGTATTTTGGCTAAAAACAGCCCGAACAAACCAGCACCCAAGACGGTTGCTGAATATGGCAGAGTTTTAAAACAGAAGGATTCCTGGTTGTTCTGTATTTTATATAGCGTAACGTTCGGCGGTTTCGTCGGCATGTCCACCTACTTAACCATCTTCTTTAATACACAATATGGTCTTTCGCCGGTACGTGCTGCTGATTTTACAACCCTATGCGTAATCGGCGGTAGTTTCTTCCGACCAGTAGGCGGTTGGTTAGCCGATAAATTAGGCGGCATTCGGATGCTGATGGGATTGTATGGAGTTGTCGCATTAATGATGGCGGGGATTTCAACGCTTCCGGCGCTTTCGGTTACAACAGTCTTGTTATTCATCGCGATGATGGCTTTTGGCATGGGGAACGGTTCGGTCTTCCAGCTTGTGCCTCAACGCTTCAAGTCGGAGATCGGCGTGGTCACGGGTATTGTCGGCGCTGCCGGCGGCTTGGGCGGATATTTCCTGCCTAAAATTCTCGGAAATGTGAAATTGGCCACAGGTTCTTTTGCACCAGGGTTCCTTATTTTAAGTGGAATTGCCGTGTGCTGCGTGATTTTGATCGCCTCTGTGCAAGGACAATGGAAACGCAGCTGGATTGGCGATGGCGGTAAAGTGAAAGTAGCTCCACCAGCCATTGATAGCGTGCATGCTTAAGTAATGGGTAGACTGCTGGTCCTGTGGGGAGTTAGCAACAGGATCAGCAGCTCCTTCCAAGTGAAAGTAGAGGGTTTGCTCATGCAGCTTGCGCCCTCCTGCAGGCTGTATGCGCAAAGACGTTTACGACTTGCCGTCTTTGGCAGTTCAACCCGAGCTGCTTAAGCTCCATATCCCATATTTGCCACCTGGGAGTATCCGTATCGTGTAGATCGCTGCTCCCGAGTGGACTTTTTTAAAGGGATATTTGTAACAAAATGGGATATAGAGATAGACACAGTAGAGAGGAAGATGAGACCATGACTCAAAAAGAAAAGTTGGTTTTAGTCGGAAATGGCATGGCCGGTGTTAATGCAGTTGAACATTTGCTTAAACTTGCTCCGGATAAATATGAGGTAACTATTTTTGGGAGTGAGCCTCATCCGAACTATAATCGGATTTTGCTATCCTATGTCCTTTCGGGGGATTCCAACATTGAAGATATTGTTATTCATCCTTATGAATGGTACAGAAACAATCATATAACGCTTTATACCAACCAAACCGTGACGGCACTCGATACCGCAGCTCAAACGGTCACGAGTGACAAAGGTGTAACCGTTCCTTACGATAAATTAATTTTGGCAACAGGGTCCAATCCTTTTATGATTCCAATGCCTGGTGCAGATAAAGAAGGGGTCATGGCCTACAGGACCATCCGTGATTGTGAAATCATGATGGAATCCGCGAAAAAGTATAAAAAGGCGGTTGTTATCGGCGGGGGTTTGCTCGGATTGGAAGCTGCAAGAGGTTTCCTCAACTTAGGAATGAAAGTGGATGTCGTTCATATCTCAGACGCGATCATGGATCGTCAGCTGGATCGCACAGCATCCAAAATGCTGCAAGCAGCTCTGGAGGAACAAGGCATTAACTTCTTGCTGGCGAAGCAGTCCGCAGAAATCGTCGGCCACAAACGGGTTACCGGCTTGAAATTCAAGGACGGCACAATAACGGATGCGGATCTGGTCGTCATGGCAGTGGGGATTCGGCCAAATGTAGAACTTGCTAAAAATTCTGGCGTGGAATGCAATCCCGGTATTATTGTAAATGATTATATGCAAACAAGTGTTCCTAATGTGTATGCGGTTGGGGAATGTGCGATGCATCGTGGCGTTGCCTACGGGCTGGTTGCGCCGCTCTACGAACAAGGCGCTGTGTTAGCGAAGCATTTGGCAGGCGTGGAAACAGGCCCTTATGAAGGCTCAGTTCTTTATACGAAGCTGAAAGTGTCAGGTGTTGACGTATTCTCTGGCGGGAAATTTGTGGATGAAGAAGGCACCAAAGCGATTCGAATTCATGACGAGTTCACTGGCGTGTACAAAAAAGTGGTCATTAAGGACAACAAAATTGTTGGTGCTGTACTCTTTGGAGATACGTCAGACGGCACGCGGCTCATGCAAATGATTCGTGAGGAAACCGATATCAGCGGGATGGCCAAAACAGCGATTTTGACGGATACAGCGAGCGGCGGCGGAGCAGCATCCGGTGTTGCCGAGATGAAAGACGACGCGATTATATGCGGGTGTAACGGGGTAACGAAGGGAACGATCTGTTCTGCGATTAAAGATCAAGGTTTGACCTCAGTTGAAGAGGTGAAAAATTGCACGACAGCTTCCCGTTCCTGCGGCGGATGTAAACCGCTTGTCAGCGATTTGTTAGCTTATACGCTAGGCTCCTCCTACGATAAAAATGCCGTTAAAGAATCCATTTGTTCTTGCACAGCACATACACGGGATGAGGTTGTCGAAGCGATTCGCGAAAAAGGATTGTCGCATGTACGTGAAGTCATGAGTGTGCTCGGTTGGAAAAATGAAGAGGGCTGCTCCAAATGCCGCCCTGCGCTTAACTACTACCTGGGCATGATTAGCCCTGAAACATATAAGGACGATAGCACTTCGCGCTTCGTTAACGAGCGTATGCATGCGAATATTCAAAAGGACGGTACGTATTCCGTTGTTCCACGGATTTATGGCGGCGTCACGAATCCGACGGAATTGAAGCGTATTGCCGAAGTAGCGGAGCAGTTCAATGTTCCGACTGTGAAGTTTACGGGCGGGCAACGTCTAGATTTGCTAGGCGTGAAAAAGGAAGATCTGACGGCCATGTGGGAAGCGCTGGATATGCCTTCCGGTTATGCCTACGGTAAAGCCCTGCGTACGGTCAAAACATGCGTCGGCGACACGTTCTGCCGGTTCGGTACAGGGGATTCCATGGCGGTGGGCATCGAGCTGGAGAAGCGTTTTGAGCGCTTAAATACACCGGCCAAAGTGAAGCTCGCGGTATCAGGATGTCCCCGGAACTGCGCGGAATCCGGTATTAAGGATTTGGGCATCGTCTCCGTCGATGGCGGGTGGGAGCTGTATGCCGGAGGTAACGGCGGTGTGAAGGTACGCGTCGGCGATCTTTTAACAACCGTGAAAACAGAACAAGACATTATTGAATATACCGAAGCTTATCTGCAATATTATCGCGAAACTGGGAAATACGGCGAGCGTACAAGCGAATGGGTACACCGTTTGGGAATTGAGCATATTCGTGCTGTGGTTGAAAACGAGGAAGAGCGCAAACAACTATGCGCCAGGATTGATCAAGCGTTGGCCGTTACGAAAGACCCTTGGAAACAAGCCATCGATAGCAAAAAAATTCAACGCGATCTCTATGAAGTCGTCGAGCTTACCAAATGAAATCACTCAGGAGGAGAAGACCATGAAGACACAAGAAGAGCAAATGATTTGGGTTGAGGCCGTATCTTATGAGGATTTGTCGGTAAATACAGGCAAGACGATTCGGTATCAAGGGGAGGAAGTAGCCCTCTTCAAGATGAACAGCGGCAAACTGACGGCGATTCAAAATCGTTGTCCGCATAAAGCAGGCGTGCTTGCGGAAGGTATCGTCTGTGACGAGCACGTCTTCTGTCCGATGCATGATCGCAAAATCCATCTTTCGACGGGGCTCGTGCAAGCCCCGGATACGGGATGCGTGCGGACCTATTCGACCAAAATTCATAATGGCCTTATATTCATTGGGTTTCTGGTATGACCAAACCGAAAGATCAACCTTCCTCCCATTGCTGCTTCTGCAGCATGCAGTGCGGACTAGAGATCGTAACAAGCGACAAAACAGCCGGTCTCATTACCAAACCAAGCCAGAACTTCCCGGTTGCCACAGGCCGTTTGTGCCAGAAGGGCTTAAATGCTTTGGATCATGTGTTTCACACAGAACGCATTCTCGAGCCCTTGGTAAAGTCGGCTGGCGGAGCAGGGTATTGGCAAACGGTGACATGGGACCACGCCTATACCGACATTGCGAATCGCATCCAAAGCCTGCAAGCGGAATTTGGCGCAGATGCAATTGGCGTATACGGCGGCGGATCTTTAACCAATGAGGTTTCTTATTTGTTGGGCAAGTTCACTCGAGTTGCTTTACGCAGTAAATATATCGATTACAATGGCCGTTACTGCATGTCTTCCGCAGCGGCGGCTTCCAACCAAGCTTTCGGTATTGATCGAGGCATGTCGATGCCTTTGTCCGAAATTCCGAATGCCAAATATATTATTCTAGCGGGCACCAACATTGCAGAATGTCAGCCGACCATGATGCCGTATCTGCTTGAAGCGAAAAAGAAAGGTGCGGTCATTGTCACGATTGATCCACGCAATACCATGACTTCGAAGGTCGCTGATATTCATGTTCGTTTGCAGCCCGGGTTCGATTCTGTGTTTGTTAATGGTTTACTGCATGTCATGCTGGAAGAGAAGCTTGTCGACGAACGTTTCATTCAAGAGCGGACAGCTGGCATTGAGAGTTTAAAGGAAGCGGTGAAATCTTACACGCCGGAAAGAGTGGAGGAATTGACAGGTGTTCTGGAGCCTGTCATTCGAACCATTGCTCGCGGCTTTGCCAAGGCGGAAACGGGAATCGTTTTGACAGCAAGAGGACTGGAACAGCAATCCAACGGTGTGGAGAATACGCTGAATTATATTAATTTATCATTGGTTACGGGAAAAATAGGGCGTAAAGGCTGCGGTTATGGCGCCGTTACCGGCCAAGCAAACGGCCAAGGCGGTCGCGAGCATGGCCAAAAAGCCGACCAACTGCCCGGTTACCGCTTGATCGAAGATCCTGCTGCGCGTGAGCATGTTGCGAAAGTATGGGGCATCGATTCCAGCGAGCTGCCAGGCAAAGGGGTCTCCGCCTACGAGCTTCTGAAGAAGGTCGATGAGGGTGAAATCAAGGCGTTAATTGTACTTGGATCAAATCCGCTAGTTTCAAGTCCGAATAACCGTATGGTGGAGCGGGCGCTGCAAAAGCTGGATTTGCTAGTTGTTGTGGATATGTTTGAAACAGAAACGGCGCGCTACGCGCATTATCTGCTGCCAGGTTCTTCCTTCGCAGAAGCGGAAGGTACGATGACGAATCTGGAGGGGCGTGTGTTCCATCGTCCCCAAGCGATGGAGCTGCCAGGAAACAGCAAGCTCGATTACCACATTATTTGTGGTTTGGCCGAAGCGCTGGGGCGCGGAAGGTACTTTCAATATGAAAGCATTGAAGACGTGTTTCGTGAATTGGCAGCTGCATCCGCAGGTGGGAAGGCCGATTACAGCGGCATCACGTACCAGAAACTCCAAGAGGAAAAAGGGATATTCTGGCCATGTCCGGCACCTGATCACCCGGGAACACCGCAATTATTCGCCGATCATTTTCATCATCCCGATGGTAAAGCCAAATTATTTGGCATTCAGCCGAAAATGCCGGCGGAGCCGATCGATAGCGAGTATCCCTTCGTCTTAACTACAGGGCGTCTGGCGAACCATTATTTGAGCGGCGTACAAACGCGCCGGACGGAAGCTCTGCACAAGAAAGCTCCCGTACCCGTTGCGGAAATACATCCATGGCTCGCCAAGCGAATCGGACTTGGTATGGATAGCAAGATCCGGTTAACGAGCCGCCGGGGTTCACTTGTTTTCGAAGTGAAGGTAACCGAAGGCATCCAGCCTCGTACGGTGTTCGTTCCCTTCCATTGGGGGGATGAACACTCGATCAACGTGCTGACGAACGATGCCCTCGACCCAACGAGCCGGATGCCGGAGTTCAAAATATGTGCTGTACAAGTGGAACGTGCATAGATGACCGTATCAGCTTAATTGGCTTGGCCAAAGAACGAAGCTGGTGCGGTCTTTTTCTGCGCCAAGAAGCTTCAAAGCTTCCTGTTCAGGCGCATCGGAAATACGGACACCGTTCCATGTCTCGATGACGATTTTGCGCAGTTGGTGCTGTTTCAGCAGTTGCCGGAACATGAGCTTGAGCTCGTGGGCAGTCTCCGCCAAATCATGGCTATGTGCAGAGAGCTGGTAGATGCGTTTCCCGTTGTTTTCGATCCAATACAACCATTCGCTGCCTTTGAGAGCTAAGTAATTGCCGGTTTTGCGGGAGAAGGAAATACCGGGTTTTTCAGGCCAGGGAACAAGCAGCCCACAAGGATTGGCTGGATCTACTGCGCTAACTAGGGTGAAAGTAGAAGACCGGTCAGTTCCTTGTGCCACTGGCTGGTGCAGCAGACGAATAAAGTCTTTCGTCGCGAATTGAAGAGCATGCAAATCGGTGATGAACAGCCCTCGGACGACAAGCCCCCACTCTTCCAATTGACGCAAGGCGGTATGAATCGCCTCCCATGGATAGGGACAAAGCGCAGAGACGAGGTCTTTGGTAATAAGACCATAACGCTCTAAGAGATGATGCGTCCACTGCATGGCGGAGGATTGCCTATCAAAAGCCGTATTATGCAGTGTGCTTAGGGCATACCAACGGCCAAGTCCTGATTGGAATTTGTCCCCTTTCTTCGAAGTAGAAGTGCCCGTGGCATGAAGCCGCAGCGGCGCGAACTGATCATTGGCCGCCTGACCATCCCAGACAAGCTGGAGCAACTCTTCTAATAAAATGGAAGGGGTTTTTCCAGTTTCAAGACCAAGCTTGCTGAGAAATACAGCTCCTTTGGCTTCCATAAGGCTCAGCAGTTCTGGAGAAGAGGCAGGTCTATGGTGCATGCTGGCAAGGCAGGGTTCGAAAAGTGTGGAACTTTCTGCCAGAAAGAAAGCGATGCGACCTTCTTTTTCTCCCTCTTCCTTGTGGCCTATCCAAAAAACTTCACCTGATGAACATAACATATCCAAGTCCTGTTTCCGGTAGGATAACTGCCTTGTCGGGAAGAAAACGGATTCCCAGAGTGAGACGGGCAGGAAGAAGCCCTGCAAATCCGTGATTATTTCCCGCAGCTGCTCTATGCCGGGAACGCCTGATCTCCCGATGAGTTTGCGCATAAGCGGCATGTGCATCAGATAGGTGAGCGGAGGAATAGCTGAGTTCTCGCGTCTCAAAATCTGCAGAGATTGGCGTACTAAGCGGGAAGCGACTTTGCTGCTTGTCCAAAGCGATTCCACTTCAGGATCTGCGAAAGGTGCAGGTTCTAATAAGTGGGAAGCGATAGCTCCTTCGATCCAGCTTTCAATTTGCGCAATCTCCAGCTCGTAGCGGTCCGCGAGCTCCTCAGCGGTGAAAGACAGCCGCCCGTCCGCATACCTCTGGAAGACGAATGTTCTGGAGAGCGGATCTAAGGTGAGCGAAGTATAAAATGTGACTTCATCGCTGCATATATAACGCGGCTCGTCGGTGAAGGAGATAGCTGAGGTTTTGCCTTGCTCCAGCAGTTCCTTTATCCATGTCTGAGCTGAAGAGTCAGTGGTAGACCCAGCTTTGACGAGTTCGGTGACGGAGGCATCTCCGCGCTCTTTTAAATAACGAAAGACTTGTTGAGCTGACGTCCATGCTTCTTCCGCCAAGGAAAGTTTGGCTTCTTCGTCTTCCAGGACTTGAGGATTTATCGCGTTACGAACGGTCTCTGCGCCAAAAATATCGGCAGCCATCTGCCGGCTGAAGCCTAGTAATTCGACTTGCAAATCCTGAGATAAGCTATCGGATTCATAGATTTTTTGGGCGACGTAATCAGATTGAAATTGAGCCGCCAGCGGTGAAGGGAAGTGGTTGCGATGAACCGCAAAGTGGATTTCACCAGCTTGCATCCCGTCCAGGATACTTCTCAGATGCTCCAAATCCACATGCTCTTCCAAGCATTCGCGCATGGCTTCTTGAAAGAGCGGAAAACGCTCTTTGTAGGGTAGTGCTTCTTTCATCAGCTCCTGGCCGCGAAGCCTTTTCAGCCAAGCGGGCATTCGTGTGAAACTGCGGGAAAGCAGCAGGGAAGTTTCCGCAAGCCGTTGGAAAGCCGCACCGAACATGCCGGATTCCGCGACAGCTCCGATAACCAATTGTTCCGCTTCATTATAAGAAAGGGACATGATAGCCTGCGTAACCGTTTCTTGATAGCTGGGAAAAATCAATTCGATGCCGTTGTCCTTGGCATTTGTATAGATGGCCTGGTGTCCATTCTGGTTCAAATGCTTCTCGAGCGCCATAAGCCAAGTCCGGTTTACTTTCCGTCCAAATAAACTGTGCAGCACGTAATGCGTTTGGTTCTGTTCATCGGCAAAAGTTTCAATAACAACCGTTTGATCGGTCGGTACCGTATTGACCGCAATTTGATTGCGAATGAGCCCAATCAGGGCATGACTGGCTTCTGTATCGAAAAAATACTGCTCCATGAGCCATTCTTGGACGTCGACATCTCCCTTTGTATGAGACTGCGCGTTCAATCGATCCCGCAGCTCACGCCAAAGCAATCCCGTTTGAACCCCGAGCTGATAGGATTTCCCGCCAGTCTCTCCGCGCCAAAAGGGGATTTCGCTATACCGGTTCTCGGCTTCCTGCACATAAATGCGCTCCGGACGCTTGCGAACGATGCGCCACGAAGCCGTACCGAGCTGGAATACGTCGCCGATCGATGATTCGTGAATGAACTCTTCATCCAGCTCGCCTAAATGAAGGCCGGTTTCGTTATGATGCACGGGATAAGCCGTGCTCTGTGGAATCGTGCCCGCGCCTGTCAGCGCGGCCATTTGCGAAGCCGCTACGCGTTCCAAGCGGCCGGTTTCGCGGTCCCATGCGATGAGCGGACGCGCAAAGGGGTATAACCCCGCGAGCACTTCCAGCATCGCGAGCCAGCGCTCCCGCGGCATCTCGCGGAAGGAGTCGCTCTGTGCGAGCAAGCGCGCCAGAAGCGCGACATCCAGCTCGTCGCCGAGCGCCGCCATCGCGACGAGCTGCTGCGCCAGGACATCGAGGCTGCCCCGCGGGATGCGGATGGCCTCGATGTCGCGCGCGGCGATCCGCCGGCTGAGCACGGCGAGCTCCGGCAGCAGGCTGCGGCTGCGCGCCAGCAGCACGCCGCGGCTGACGCTGCCGACGGCGTGGCCGGCGCGACCGATCCGCTGGATGCCTGCGGCAGCGGTGAAAGGCGAGTCGATCTGGATGACCAGATCGACATGGCCGACGTCGATGCCGAGCTCCAGCGACGACGTGGCGACCAGGCAGCGAAGCTCGCCGGCTTTGAGCTGGCGCTCGACTTCGAGCCGGATCTCGCGGGCTACGCTGCCGTGGTGGCTTCGCGCGATCTCATGACCGACATGGTCATTGAGGCGCAGGGTTAACCGTTCGCACAGCCTGCGGCTGTTGGCGAAGATAAGCACCGTGCGGCAGCCTTCCATAAGCTGCAGCACACGTTCTACAAGAGGCGTCCAGATGGCCTCTTTATCCGCTCCGGCTCGTACCGGCTCCGGCATCGTCACCTGCAGGGCGTAATGCTTCTCGGCTTTGCTCTCAATAATCGCGACAGGGCGCGGTTCGCCGGCTTCCCAACCGCCGAGATAGCGTGCGACGCGTTCGATCGGCTTTTGTGTGGCAGAGACACCGATCCGTTGAACGGATCGCCCACACCACACATCCAGCCTTTCCAGCGTCAATGACAAATGCATGCCGCGCTTGTCCGCTGCCAAATCGTGAATCTCGTCGATGACGACTTGCTCCACACTCTTGAGCATTTCTCTCGCGCGCGGCGAGGTAAGCAGCAGATAGAGAGACTCTGGCGTGGTCACCAGCAGATCCGGCGGATGCTTCAACATCGAAGCTCGCGTGCTCTGTGTAGTATCGCCGGTGCGGACGCCGACACGCAGTCCGTGCCAGGCGGTGTCCTTTTCAAATGAGGCGGCAAGCTCCTCGATCTCCGCCATAAAATGAAACAAATGATCATGAATATCATTATTCAGCGCTTTTAGCGGCGTAACGACCAGTACGCGTACACCGGGGGCGTAGGGCTCGCCGCCAGCCTGTTTCATTTTCACAATGCGATCCATACAGGGCAGTAAGGCTGCTAATGTTTTACCTGAACCTGTTGGGGAGGAGATGAGGGTATGCTTGCTGGCAGTTATCTCTTTCCAAGCCTGCTTCTGTACGTCGGTGGGCTCGCCGAAGCGTGAAATAAACCACATCTTCAGAATCGGGTGAAAAAGAGACAGAGGTCCCTCTGCATGTGCCGTCATTTCGTTCGCTCCCTTGTTCATAATTTCTTCCAACATAGCATAATGTAGGCGCTTTCGCCAATGCGCGTGGGTGAGGGGGAAGTTGTGAGTGAATGTGAAAGGAAAATAGAGGGGCACCCTCCTAAAAATAACCAATTTTACGAATTAATCTGATACGTGTGGTTATCTAAGGTGAAGGAGTGTGAGTAAAGCTTGATGCTCAAAAAAGTAATTGCGATTGGCCTTGCTTTCGTAACAATCATGGGGAGCAGCACAGCTGTTCTAGCTAAAGACAATGGCAACGGCAGCGGCAATCGGAAAGATGACGGAAAGGTCGAAATCCACCTCACTTTTAACGATTTGAAAACTGCGGAATGGGCCATACGCTATATCGCGAGTCTAGCATCCATGCGTGTATTTGAGGGGTATGAGGATGGTACCTTTAAACCGCAAAACACGGTTTCACGTATTGAAGCGATAACAGCAGCCGTCCGACTTATGGGGCTTCGCAGCCAAGCAGAATCTTCAGCGAAAATGAGCACACATCTCAATTTCAAAGATGCCAATCAAATTCCGGCCTGGGCGGTAGGGTATGTAGCTGTTGCACTGGAAAATGACCTGTTTTCCGAAAATGACGACTCCGTGCAGCCTCAAAAAGAAGGCGATCGGTTATGGGCGACGACGCTTTTGGTCAAAGCTCTGAAGCTGGACGCTCAGGCCAAAGCAAAAATGAACACGACCCTACCGTTCAAAGATGCGAAGCAGATTCCTGCAGGTTCTGTAGGTTATATCGCTGTGGCCATTGAAAAAGGCCTGGTTGATGGTTTCGAGGATAATACGTTCAGACCGAATCAGCCGGTTACTCGGGCTCAGCTTGCTGCATTGCTTGACCGTACAGGTGGTCAATTGCCTGATCAAGGAAATAACACACTGACAGGAACTGTAAAAAGTGTTGTTAACGGGAACGCCTTAGTATTGACAACCTCAGGTACGACATCAACCTATGCCTTGCATCCGGACGTTTACATTTACAAAAATGGAGTGAAAATCAGTCCTTCGACTTTGCAGGCTGGAGACGAAGTGAGTGTGCGGACTTTTAATAATCAAATTATATATATTGAAGTAACTAAACCGGTGCAAACCATCATCAACAGCGGAACCGTTAGTGCAGCGGTTGCCAACAATACATTGACCCTTACCAAATCGGGCGTTACCTCATCTTTGCAGTTCCATCCGGATATTGTGGCCTACCGCAATGGTGTGAAAGTGAGTCCTTATGAGCTGAAAATCGGGGATGAAGTTAACATTCGCACCTCGGATAACAAAGTCATCTATGTTGAAGTGACCAAATCAGTTGTTCCGATATCCAGCAGCGGTACCGTTACAGCCGTTGTGAATAACAATGTCCTTAAGCTTACCAAATCAGGTGTTACAACCAACTATACGCTGCATCCAGACATCGTTATTTATCGAAATGGCGTCAAAGTTGCGACTACCGCTCTGTTGGTCGGCGATGAGGTGAACGTTCGGACCTCGGACAATAAAGTTATTTTTATTGAAGTAACACAAACGGCACAAGCAATTACGAATAGCGGAACGATCACGGCAGCGGTGAGTAACAACGTACTAAAGCTCAAGAAAGACAATGTGAATTTTGAAATAAAGCTGCATCCGGATGTCGTTGTGTATCGCAATGGCTTGAAAGTGGCACTATCCGAGCTGAAAATTGGGGATGAAGTCAACGTTCGCACCTCCGAGAACAAAGTCATTTATATAGAAGTGACCAAAATGGTGCAGCCTATCACAAATAACGGCACCGTTAGCGCTGTTGTTACCAATAGCGAGCTGAAGCTCACGAAATCGGGAGTTACAACTGCTTTTACTTTGCATCCGGATGTCATCGTCTATCGTGGCGGCGTGAAGGTTAGAGCCATTGACCTTAAAGTAGGCGACGAGGTCGATATCCGCACCTCTGACAATAAAGTCATTTACATTGAAGTAACGAAAAGCGTTGACGAGAATTTGCCGTTTGATCTGCAAGGGAAATTGAAAGGAACGACTCTTAATGCGCAAGGAGAGCTTGCCACGATTTCTATCGTGCAATCGATTAATGGCAAGGATCAGACGACCGTGTATCAAGTTGCTTCCAGTGTGAATATTGCGGGCAATTTGGCGTTATTTAAGGAAGGACGGCTTATTCAGCTGAAAGGCGCGAATAAGGTTGTAACTTCTATCACGATAAAGTGATGGAGAGGGACCAGTGGGAGAATAGGGAAGAGGTTAGAAAAAGAGAGAAGAAGGAGCCCTGCATGGGGCTTCTTTTTTTTGCGTGGGAACTGTGGTTTGCAAGGCAACAAAAAAGCCCATTAATAATGGGCTAAAATCACAGCAATATCATTATCATTGAATTGGAAGGCGCCTTCTTCTGATTTCGTGAAATGATGGCCCCTTGACTCAATATACTGGCAGAGTCGAAACAGAATGCCTGGTTCCACATTCAGGAGTTCTGACAAGGAAAACACATTTTTTTGCTCGGTAATCATTTCGATCATGGATTGAAATAGCCCCCTAAAGGTGTAATGTACTTGTTAGTTACTACTATAGTACATGCTAAGGATCATTTACTGTCGAAATGTTGGGTTAACAAAACGTTCACTTTTTAACGCGCGCGCGAACAACATAAAAGCCCTCGAATCCTCCAATAGGAGGCATCGAAGGCTTACATGGATCCGTTTGCTGACGGAATCAGATCTTTAATTCCCCAAGCTTGATCAGTTCTACAACCGCTTGTGAACGACCCTTTACGTTCAGCTTTTGCATGACATTGGAGATATGATTTCTCACAGTTTTTTCACTGATAAAAAGCTGCTGTGCGATATCTTTCGTCGTTTTGTCCTGCACTAATAGTTCGAATACTTCGCGTTCGCGGTTCGTAAGTAGAAATTTGTTTTTGTGGTCGCTGGCCATGGATGTGTGTCACCCCTCCTTGCTCGGGTATTGGGAAATACAAGGTTTAGGGATACAGTCAAAATTAGTTTATGAAGGGCTGCTGCCAATGGTGCGGTGTATATGCAAAAATAGGCGACTTCCGCTTTTGAGTTTCTATCCGAGGCGTGGTAAGCTGAAACGAGGTATATCATTTGGGCACAGGAGGGTTTCTTATGTTCAAACGTGATTATTTTATGCGGCAGATTGAGCAGATGACTCAGGTCCTGCATCGCATTCTTTTTAATAAGGAACATATTCCACTGGCAGATGCCCAGCAGCTGTTGGACGAAGCCAGCCGGCATTTACTCGGGCTCAATGTTCGTTCGTTAATGGCTTTATCAAGCAAGGATATCCTGGAGCTGCTCTCCTATCATGGAAATTTGGATACGGCGAAAGCGATGGTCATTGGAGATATGTTCGTCGGTCACGGAGATCTGCTGAAGCAGCATGAACAAATGGACGAGGCGTACCATGCCTATGTAAAATCTCTCGATTTACTGCTGCACTTGTCTCTTTCTCCCGAAGTTAGTCCCAAGGATGATGAGAATGTAGAAGTGGCTGCTCGCATACAAACCAGTTTGGATCGGCTCAAGGCCTGGATGGTTCCGGAGGATATGAAGAGGTTGCTTTTTGCCCATTATGAAAAACAAGGCGACTATGCGAAGGCGGAGGACGTGCTGTTTCATTATATGGAGGACCATCCGGACCAATCGGAGTTCCTGCGAGAAGGTGTTGCTTTTTATAAAACACTGCTGAATACCGAAGAAAAGTTGCTTGAAGCAGGTAACTTTAGTACGGAAGAAGCCGCAGAAAGCTTGCGCCGGGTACAGCAGAAATTGGACTCTTTTTAAAACTTCTAACGATTATAAATAGAAATTGCAGGTGATAAAATGGCTTGGTATCAGGAAAGCTTTGGAAATGATTATTTATTAGTATATAAGCATCGGGATATGCAAGGCGCTTATCATGAAGTGAAAAAAATGATGGATTGGCTTGACCTGGAGCAAGGGGCCGAGGTGTTGGATTTGTGCTGTGGGATGGGGCGTCATTCCTTGGCACTGGCTGATTTTGGTTATGAAATCACGGGTGTTGATTTGTCTGAAGTGCTTTTGACGGAAGCGGCAGAATTGGATAAGCAGAAGCGTGTGACATGGGTGCGCGGTGATATGCGGGAAGTTCCCTTGGGGCGTCAGTTTGATGCAGTTGTGAATTTATTTACTTCATTTGGCTATTTTGATGAGGAAGATCAGAATGCCAAGGTGTTTTATGAGATGCATCGTCTTCTAAAAGAGGGCGGTCGTTTTATTATCGATTTCCTGAATCCGATTTATGTTCAAACTCATCTCGTCCCGCAATCACAGCGGATGGAGGGAGACATTCAAATTCTCGAAACGAGAGCTATTGAAGATGGCTGCGTGCGCAAGCGAATTGTGATATCGCAGGAGGGATCTCCGGAGCGGAAGTATTTGGAACAGGTGAAGTTGTACGACCGAGTGGCGTTTGAGGCGATGCTGCAAAAAGCAGGTTTACATATAGATCATGTATACGGCAGTTATGACGGTCATCCGTATGAGGCTGATGCATCGTGCCGGATGATTTTTGTAGGGCATAAGGAAGGATGACGACTCGCAAATGAACATCGTAACCGAACATACAGATGAAATTACTCAAGTGAAGGTGCCGCTGCCTTTTCCACTTCGATGGGTGAATGCCTACCTGATTCGCGGCAGCAAAGGGTACACGGTCATGGATCCGGGGCTGCATACCCCGGATGCGGAAGCGCTCTGGCTGCAGGTGCTGCAGGAGCGCGGGATCGACTTTGAGCACGTCGAGCAGATCGTGCTCACCCACCACCATCCCGACCACTACGGGATGGCGGGTTGGTTCCAGGAGCGCACGGGCGCGCCGGTTCTCCTCTCGGAGACCGGTTACGCGCAAGTGCAGCTCCTGTGGGGGCCGGAGCAGCCGATGTCGGCGCGGCTGCTGGAGCTTTTTGCCCGGCATGGCTTCCCGGAAGCCGGGCTCGCGGAGATGACGAAGCACATGGTGAGCTTCGTCGATTTGGTTTCACCGCAGCCGCAGGTTACGCTGCTGCGTGAAGGCCCCGTGCGCCTCGGGGACCGCGTGTACGAAGCTATGGAGACCCCCGGCCATGCCGCGGGTCACCTGGTCTTCTACGATGCCGAGGCGGAGGTGATCTTTTGCGGCGACCACGTCCTGCCGCAAATATCGCCGAACGTTTCCTTCCTCCCGCAGGTGGAAGAGAACCCGCTCGGCGAGTACTTGCGCAGCCTGCAGGAGATCGGCAGGCTGCCGGTCAAAATGGCTTACCCGGGGCACCGGGAGCCTTGGTCCGGCTTTGGCGCACGCACCGAGGAGCTAGTGCGCCATCATCATGAGCGGCTTGCGCTCATGGAGGGTCAGCTAAGCGCGCCGCTTAGCGCTTATGAGGTGTGCCGCGCGACCTTCGGCGACCGGCTCAGCGTGCACCAGATGAGGTTCGCGTTGTCGGAGACGATCGCTCACCTCATCTTGCTGGAAGCGGAGGGCCGCGTACAGCAGGTCAACCCTGCCGCGGAGCTGGTGCGCTACGTAGCTATCACCGCTAAATGAATAAAAGCACATCACATCCTCATGTTGAGCGGATGTTGATGTGCTTTTTTTGTCATTGGCGGCGGCTTTACGCGAGTTGGAGAGAACTATGGTCCGCTATTTTTCCGATTTTAGCTGAAATTTGGCGATTTGAGATCAAATAGTGCCCTGCAGTTCCGCTAAAATCCATAAATCGCTCATTTCCCGTAAATAGCGCCCTCTGGTTCCCTTATCCTACTCCACGTTCGCTCAAACAGCTATCCGCCTTCATCTCCTCGGTATCTCCGCTAGCTCGCGCCGCGCGTCAGTCTCGGTCTTCATCTCCTCGGCGATTCCGCGAATTCGCATCACGCGGCCATCCGCGCCACCCCTACTTCAAAGGCTTACTATAAGTAGGAATATTATTATGCGCTAACCGACCGCAGGCAGCAGCCACAATGCCGCAAACCATATCGTCAATAAACGTATTGCATTTCCCCTCGGAATGATCGCTGTCCAAATCTTTAATGATCCCGATTTTCTCTTTGTCCAAATAGCCAAAATTCGTAAGTGCAATTGTTCCATACATCAGAGGCACAGCGGTTGCGATACTTTCATCTACTCCGAAAAGTCCTTCGTCTTGCCCGACAATATGATTATATTGCGGATTGAATTCGCCGGCTTCGACGGCGGTGTCTATCTTAATCGCCAACTGCAGCGCATGGAAGGTCTGCTGTTTGCGCAGTACAGCGACAATATGCTCTTCGCATAGGCTGCGCTCCATGTCGGGATTGTAGGGACGCTGAAGCTGATCCAGAATTTCCACCATGTCTTCTAGCTGGACACCTCTCTCAGCGAGCAGAGCGAGATTGCGCTGCGAATAATCGACTTTTACATTCTCGGAAATGATGACACTTGCCGTAGAAGCGACAATTGCGCAAATGCCTTTTGAAATAAACGATTTAGGGCGTTTGGTCGGAAAGAAAAAACGGAATTTACAATCCATGAAACCGAATAGGGAGGCTGCCCCGCTGCCATACAAGCCACAGATTGACATGGCAATGGTTCGATGTACGTTGTAGGCAGGGTCTTTCATACTCGCTAACAGCTCGGAGTCATGTTTGACCTTTTTTTGCAGCTCCATGAGTGTGGTCATGACATTGTAAGTTTCTGTTTTGCTTAAAACCCCTAATAAAGTCGTGGTGATCGTCTCGTAAGGGATTTTTTTGATGCCTTTGATTTCCACAAGCAGGCGGGCAACAGCCTCTTCAATGACGGCTTGCGGATAGTGACTGAATACTTCATCCCGGAATTCGTTGAAAATGAGCGTTTTATCTTTGAGGAATGTTCTCATCTGTGCGCCTCCAGTTAGATCAAATCTGTCTATTTTTACAAGTATAGCATATCGCGTTAAGATGCCGAAAAGGCATGGACTGGGCAGAAAAAGGGTGGAGGCTTTTCGGGACTGCTTTTTTGAGCATGTGGACAAAAAGTAGTTATAAATCGGACAAATCCCCGTATACATAATAATACGAAAAAGCAATGTACAGGCCATGCCGAAAAGTAAATAAGCGGCAGACGCTTCAGAAGAGGCTTCTGCGAAAACTCGAAGGAGGAAATAAGCAAATGAAACATCAACATTGGATTCGTTCAGCCGCTATCGCGGGGGTGATTGCCTTGCTGACCACAGGATGTTCGGTCCTGGGCACTGGGAAGAAAGCTGACATTGATGCACCTCCGACCACGGGTGCGGAAGCAGACGTTCAGACGACATCAGCTGCGGTCACGATCGATATGATCGACGATAATTCATCCCAAATGACGGTGTATGTGAAGGATGCCAAAGGCTTCGTCGCTCCGCTGAGTCTGGGATTACCGAAATCGGTGTCGGTTGCGAAAACGACGCTGGAGTACATGGTGGATGGCGGTCCGGTCTCCAGTTTACTCCCATCTGGCTTTCAGGCCTTGCTGCCAAAAGGGACGAAAGTCATCTCCTTAAATGTAACTTCAGATAAACGCGCCATTGTCGATTTTTCAAAAGAGTTCCTCACGTATGATCAGCAAAACGAAAGAAAAATATTAGAAGCAATCACTTGGAATCTGACGAATTTCCCAACGGTAGAAAAAGTACAACTCCGTGTTGAAGGTAAGGATCTCAAAGAGATGCCAAAAGGCAAGACGCCGCTTGATACTCCGCTGGCGCGTTCGATGGGGATTAACCTTGAGAAAGCAGAAGACGCGGAATTCGGGCAATCCACACCGGTTACGCTTTACTTCCTTAATCAAAACGATCAAAACTACAAATATTATGTACCTGTAACAAGGCTCGTCAAAAGAACGGATAATGTAGCTAAAGCCGTTGTAGATCAGCTGATCAAAGGGCCTGATCAGAAGAAAGGGCTGGCTAGCGTTCTGAACGCCGCAACGGAAGTGAAGAGCATTAGCCCGGCGGACGCTTTGATTACGGTTGACTTCTCGAATAAACTGCTTGGCTCTGATCAGAAAGCGCCTGAAGATGCTCTGAAGTCCGTTATTCTTTCCTTGACGGAGAACACAGGCTTTAAGCAAGTTCAAATTAAAGTGGATGGCGCTGTGAAATTTACATCTTCGGATAGTACTCAGAACTATACGAAGCCAGTAGCGAGACCTGCTCATATTAATTCGACCAAGTCCTAAACAGCTTGCGTCGCTTCATAGACCTCTATGCAAGGAATCTTGCATAGAGGTTTTCTCATCCTTTTGATCAGCCGGGTATCATTGTTCTTGATGAGGGTGCTTTTCTCCGGCTACTTTGTTACAATGGGGCAAGAGTATTCAGCTTCCCTTGGAAGCGACAGGAGGAGAACACGATTTATGCGAATTGGCGGAAGAACAAATGAAGAATTGCGCCCTATGAAAATAACCCCTCATTATATAAAACATGCGGAAGGCTCGGTGCTCATTGAGGTCGGGGATACGAAAGTGATTTGCACAGCAACGGTTGAAGAGCGTGTCCCGCCTTTTATGAAAGGACAGGGCAAAGGTTGGGTGACCGCGGAGTATTCCATGCTCCCTCGCGCCACGCAAGTTAGAAATCAGCGTGAGGCGGCCAAAGGCAAGCTTGGCGGACGGACGATGGAGATTCAGCGTTTGATCGGCAGGGCGCTGCGTTCCGTCGTTAACTTGGAAGCTTTGGGCGAAAGATCCATCACCCTGGACTGTGATGTTATCCAAGCTGACGGAGGTACTCGGACCACTTCGATTACCGGTGCATTCGTAGCGATGGCGTTCGCAATCAACAAGCTGGCAACGGATAAAAATTTGGCGAAGTTTCCGATTAACGACTTTTTAGCTTCTGTTTCTGTTGGCGTTATCGGCCAAACACCGCGTCTGGATCTTAACTATGAAGAGGATTCGCAGGCTAAGGTGGATATGAACGTTGTCATGACGGGGCAAGGCCAATTTGTAGAAATCCAAGGAACGGGCGAGGACTCTCCGTTTTCACGCAAGGAATTGGATGAGCTGCTTGCGCTTGCAGAATCAGGGATTCATACGATGATTGAAGAGCAGTCTAAAGTGCTAGGCCCTATAGCGGATCGTATTCGGGGTGTACAACATGCGGCTACGAAGTAATATTGTTGTGATTGCAACCCGCAATGAGGGGAAAGTCAAGGAGTTTGAAAGTCTTTTTGGCCCAAAAGGGTACAAGGTCCGCAGCTTGGCAGATTATACGGATCTTCCGGAAATCGTCGAAAGCGGCAAGACGTTTGCAGAGAATGCGCGGATCAAAGCACAGATTATTTCGGCGCATCTTCATGTTCCCGTCCTTGCAGACGACTCAGGCTTGTGCGTGAAGGCGCTCGGCGGTGATCCTGGTGTTTACTCGGCTAGATATGCCGGAGAAAACGCAACGGATGCAGCCAACAATCACAAACTGCTCCAAGCTTTGAGCGAGTCCGCGCCGGCTGATGGGTTGCCTGAGGAAGCAGGACATCCGAAGTTTTTAAGTGAGGCAGCGTTTGTTTGTGCCCTTGCGCTTATTGATCCGGTAGCGAATGAAACCATTGAGGCCGAGGATTCTTGCCCGGGTTACATTATAGCGGAACAACGCGGCGAGAGTGGCTTCGGCTACGATCCGCTGTTTTATATTCCTTCTCTGGGAAGAACCATGGCGGAGCTGACGGTGGAAGAGAAGAATGAAATTAGTCACCGCGCTAAAGCTTTGCGATTATTCCTGGATAGGCTTCCTGATCAAAATGAATCCTAATGAAAAGACCTGCTCCCACATCAACAGTGGACAGCAGGCCTTTTTCTATTAACGAATTGATATTTTATAGTTTCGCAACCACATATCCACTTGTGCCAAATACGCGAACAGCTGAGGTCCCGTCATCAACTGGCCGAACCATGGGAGATCGAAGTCGTTCGTGTCGGAGCTGGCGAGTGCCCGTATTTTTTTTACATCAATGAAGGGCAGCAGCGGTGAGCCGGGGTCATCCAAAATTTCCAACACCCATTTGCGAACAGCCGTTAAATAATTAGGGTTGTGTGTCTTTGGATACGGGCTTTTCTTGCGGGTTAAGACATCATCAGGCAGAACGCCTTTGAGTGCTTTTCGTAAAATGCCTTTTTCTCGGTCTCCGGATGTTTTGATTTCCCAGGGAATATTCCACACATACTCAACAAGTCGGTGATCGCAGAACGGAACACGTACCTCAAGTCCGACAGCCATGCTCATGCGGTCTTTGCGGTCGAGAAGTGTCGGCATGAAACGGGTGATGTTGAGGTAGGACATTTCCCGCATCCGGTTTTGCTGCTGCGTTTCTCCCGCTAGCCGCGGTACTTCGCTTAAGGCCTGCTGATAGCGATTGCTGACGTATTCAACTGGCTTAATCCAGTCAACTAAGTCAGGTGCCAGCAGATCGACCCGGTTAGGCAATTTCAATGACCAAGGGAACGTATTGGCAGAGAGGGCTTCTTCGTTGTGAAACCAAGGATATCCGCCAAAGATCTCATCCGCAGCTTCGCCCGAAATGGCGACCGTAGCTTCCTTTTTAATTTCCCGGCAAAACAAATAAAGGGATCCGTCAACATCGGCCATTCCCGGCGTATCCCGGGCAAAAACGGCTGTTTTCAGGGATTCCACTAGTTCAGGCGTATCGAACTCAATATAATGGTGCTCGGTACCAAGATGCTCTGTCATCCGCTTAATCCAAGGTGCATCCGAGTTTGGTTGAAAGAGATTGGCTTTGAAGTGCTTATCATTATCTTTGTAATCGACTGAAAAAGTGTGCAAAGCGCCTTTACCGCTTTCTTTGTAATGCTCCGCGGCAAGTGAGGTCAGTGCGCTGGAGTCAAGCCCTCCGGATAGCAACGTACAAATCGGTACGTCGGAGACGAGCTGCCGCTGGGCGGTGTCGCTTAGCAGTTGTTGAACCTGGAGCGCCGTCGCTGCCACATCATCCGGATGAGGTTGGCTTTCCAGCTTCCAGTACGTTCTGATGGATAGGCCATTGCGGTCAAAAATAGCGCATTGTCCCGGTTTCAGCTCCGACATATTGCGATAAATGCCATGTCCCGGAGTGCGCGCAGGACCCACTGCGAAGATCTCGGCCAACCCTTCTGCGCCGACTTCCGCCTGAAAGTCAGGGTGAGCGAGGATGGCTTTTGGCTCAGAACCGAATAGAAGGACGCTGTTCTGATGAGAATAAAAAAGCGGCTTTACGCCAAGCCGGTCTCTGACCAAAAAGAGGGATTGCTCCTGGTCGTTCCATGCTGCGAAGGCGAAGATACCATTCAGACGGTCTACACAAGCCCGCCCCCATTCAATGAAGGCAACAAGCAGCACCTCGGTATCGCAGGTTGTTCGAAAATGATGTCCGCGCAGTTCGAGCTCTTTCTTCAGCTCGGGGGCATTGTAAAGTTCGCCATTATATACGATCGTATAGGTGTAGTCTCCTTGTTTCCGGATCATGGGCTGAGCGCCGTTTTCCGGATCCATTACACTAAGACGTCGATGGCCCAGGGCACAGTGCTGTGAGATCCAGGTGCCAGAAGCATCCGGTCCACGCAAATGGAGCGTTTCCGTCATATTTTCTAGAATGGACGGGTACCCGGTCAAGTCTTTCCGCCAATCTATCCAACCCGTTATTCCGCACATAGACGTTCCTTCCTTTCTTTATGAAGAGAGCATGATGATAAAGGGTATGCAAATTGGGAATATATAATGTCTGTCCAAGAATAGCGAGAAATGTCATCGGATAGATTTTGTGTTTTAAATCCAAGCCTGTTATTATTAATGAATTATTATTACTAAACAGTAAAGGTGATGGCCATGAAAAAGAAACATTCCAAAGCACAAATCGATTATCTAGCCTCCAGAGAGCATTTTTTGCAAATTAGTAATCAAGCGGATAAACGGATTGCCGATTTGAAAGAGGCGGGCCAAGAAGTCGGACAGGCTGAACTGGAAGATATCATTGAACGTGTTGGCCTGCACCGTGCCTATAATGAACTGACACAAGCGGAGAATTTGCTGATTAATTGGACACAAATCGCCATTAAAACAGAGCCTGAATTCATTGCCAATCGCAGTAATTTCGAGGAACTTTATGAAAGAGTCAAAACAGATGCAGAAGCTAGAGGCGCTCTTCTAAATTTAGCCATGCGTTTAAATCTTGACCTTGCGTGACATTCTAAAGGGGTAGTGCCATTCTTTCTTCAGGAGGCGAATGCTCATGGATAGTCATTTCATTAGCAAGCTGCACGACAAGCAGAGGAAAGCCGCGAAGAATTTCAGGACACAAGGTGACGGTCAGCCAGGCAGTAACTTGCCTCACAAGAAGCACTAAAGTCTAATGGCATTAACAAGAGCCTGTAGAGATCACTCTACGGGCTCACCTTACTAGGAGGGAATTCATCATGGGCAAAAAAAGTATGAAACAAAAAGCGCAAAGCACGATCGATCATTCGAAGCAATCTTCACGCGTGCAGTCTAATTTGGATTCAACTGAGCCTGGCCATCATCAGCCGAATCGGCCTTCTGTGTAGGAATGTAGGAACGGATTTGTATTTTAAAATAATGCTTCAAGAAGCCGCAACCTAAGGTTGGCGGCTTTTTCTATTTAGAGGAACTACGGGCCACTATTCTAGCAAATTCAGCCTATATGAGCGTTCAGCGGAACTACAGGGCCTTATTTGACCGCCTCATCCCGTTTTCTTTAAGAAAACGGACAAATAAAGGCCCACAGCTCCTCTCCGGCGAAAAAGGGCATATTTCGATGAAATAGCGCCCTGTAGTTCTCTTCGTAAAGTACCGTTGGAGGATTTATCTTCTCCTCCGTAGTTTAGCTTGTTAAGAGCGCCAAGAGAGAGATAGCAGCAAATTTCATTGAGTGGATTGCTGCATACAAATAGAGGGGGAAGCTTCGCTTACCCCTCTAACAAAAAAAAGACCGCGAATTCTCGCGATCTTTTCTCCTTGCAATACGTCCCAGGAGGGATTCGAACCCCCGACCGCACGCTTAGAAGGCGTGTGCTCTATCCAGCTGAGCTACTGAGACATGGACCTCTTCTTACCTAGCAGCGTGTAGCTGTTTGGCGAAGCAAGAGTTATATTATCATATCTTTTTAAGAGAAGTCAACACTTGTTTTAAAATTATTTTGCAATCACCCGAACAATCAAGTAAACTGTCACCAGCAGACCAAGATTTCTGAGGTGATCCACATAACCGAGTTGTCGATGAATAACGTTATTCTTTTCCCGAAAACAGAGCAATATTACGAAGAGGAACTTACCAGGTTTCTAAAAAACGAACAGTATAGCGATGCTCTTCAACTGCTGACATTTCTGCTTCAATTTCCAGCTGCGCAATCGGATAAGATCGAGCAGTGGGAAGCATTGCGGATTTGGCTGCAAACCATGTTTCCAGAAGAGCTATTCCCTATGCCGAGTCCATCGGAAGAGGATTTAGAGGAAGAAGAGGATTTATTAAGGCAATACATACATGAGAAGTCGTCAGATGATGGGGCATATGCCTTGAAGCTGCTGGACTTGCTCAAAGAAGGTAATTTGGAGCAGCAAGTAAGCAGTCTTGAACAATTGGGTTTTATCGATCAACCCGGCATAGGCTCGGCTATCAAAGAATGGCTTAGCGAAAAGCCGCGGCACCCGCATATCCAGTTCAAGGCGCTGCAGGCGCTTAAGCAAATGGGGGAGCAAGGATTCATTGAGTTTCCCAAAAACGGGAACAGGATTGCCGTCCAGATCGAGGAGACACCGCTGTGCCCGGAGGATTTTCCATCCCAAATTCGTGATATGATTCGCAGAGTCGGGGATATTAGTGAAATAAGCCAGCCGGATTTTGTTTATTTTGCCAAACAAACTTGGCAGGAATTTTTGGCCTATGCCTATGGAACAGCCATCTATTCAGACTTGCTGAAAGCCGAAGAAGGCGCCGTTGACGTATGGGCATCCGCCTTGCACGCGATTTTGCAAGAACGATTATTTGGTTCTGTTAACCGAGAGGAATTGCTAGATAATTACGGGATTGTAGGGTCGATGGCGCTGCAATGGAAGCGGGCGCATCTCGTGCTGCAGGCGTTTGTGAAGCAGTTTAACCCCGATCCGTTTTAGGGTCGAAAGGTCGCCTTGAAATGAATTTGTTATATGTTATAATAGAATGGTTATAATGAGCGTAACGTGAAAATATGTCATCGTACATTTTTGGAAGGGGAAAGCATAAAATGAAAGCAAGTTGGGAAAAAATAGAGAAGAACGTAGGCGTTCTTGAAGTGGAAGTTGGCGCAGAGCGCGTCGCAGATGCATTGGATAAAGCTTTCAAAAAAGTATCCGCGAAAGTAAATGTACCAGGTTTCCGTAAAGGGAAAGTGCCACGTTCAATCTTTGAAGCTAAATTTGGTGTAGAAAGCCTATACCAAGATGCACTAGACATCATTTTGCCAGAAGTTTACGTACAAGCGATTGAAGAGGTTAAAATCGAGCCTGTTGATCGTCCAGAAGTAGACGTAGAGCAATTCGGCAAAGGACAAGTTCTTAAATTCAAAGCGAAGGTTACTGTTAAACCGGAAGTAACGCTTGGCGATTACAAAGGCATCGAAGTTGAAGCTGTAGATGCTAACGTAACGGACGAAGAACTGGACAGCGAGCTTTCCCGTCTGCAACAACGTCATGCTGAATTGGTTGTTCTTGAAGAAGGACAAGCAGCTAACGGCGATGTAGTTGTTCTTGATTTCGAAGGTTTCGTTGATGGCGAAGCATTCGAAGGTGGAAAAGCAGAGAAGTACTCCCTTGAGCTTGGCTCCAACTCCTTCATTCCAGGTTTCGAGGAGCAGCTTGTAGGACTTGGTAAAGGCGAAGAGAAAGATGTTAACGTTTCTTTCCCTGAGGATTACCACTCCGAAGATCTGAAAGGCAAAGCGGCTGTGTTTAAAGTGAAAATTCACGACATCAAACGCAAAAACTTGCCAGAACTTGATGATGAGTTCGCTAAAGACGTAAGCGAGTTCGACACACTTGTTGAGTACAAAGAAGAATTGAAAACTCGCCTTCAAGAGCGCAAAACAAAAGATTCAGAAGCTGCTCTGGAAACAGCTGTTGTTGATAAGGCTGCGGCTAACGCTGATGTTGAAATTCCAGCATCCATGGTAGAAGCAGAACTTGATGTAATGGTGAAAGAATTCGAAAGACGTCTTCGCTCCCAAGGCATGACGCTTGAGATTTACTTCCAGTTCTCCGGTCAAAACGAGAGCGTGCTGAAAGATCAAATGAGAGAAGATGCTGAGAAGCGTGTTCGTAACAACCTTGTTCTTGAAGCCATTGCAGCTGCAGAAAACATCACAGTATCCGACGAAGAAGTTGACGCGGAACTTGAGAAATATGCACCATCCTACCAAAAATCAACGGCAGAACTTCGTGAGCTGTTTGCTTCTAACGGCAGCCTAGATGGTCTGAGCAATGATCTTGTGATTAGAAAAACGGTTGACTTCTTGCTTGAAAATAGCAAGCATGTTTCCGCAGCAGTATAAATAAGGTAAGTAAAGGCACGTACGTAAGCAACGTGCCTTTCTTTTACCCTATTTTAGCCACAAACTGCCTACAAACATAAGAAATCCATTGAATACATAGCAGTCTTCTGAAAAAATGACTTTGCTGCTCAAACATGTTAAACTGTTACTGAATCCCAATTTGGAAAACATGGCTTTGGCCACAAAAGGAGTTGGTACAATGAGTCTTATTCCTATGGTTGTTGAACAAGAGGCACGTGGGGAACGCTCTTACGACATCTACTCGCGTCTACTTAAGGACCGCATTATTTTCATTGGGACTGCCATTGATGATGATGTGGCTAATTTGGTCATTGCCCAGCTGCTTTTTTTATCTGCTCAGGATCCCGAAAAGGATATCCACTTATATATCAACTCACCAGGTGGATCTGTAACAGCTGGAATGGGTATCTTCGATACCATGCAATTTATTAAACCGGATGTATCTACGATTTGTGTAGGTATGGCTGCAAGTATGGGTTCCCTGCTGTTAACAGCGGGCGCCAAAGGCAAGCGATACGCGCTGCCGAATGCTGAAGTTATGATTCACCAACCGCTCGGCGGTGTAAGAGGTCAAGCGACCGATATTAAGATTCACGCGGATTGGATTATCAAAACGAAACAAAAACTCAACCAGATTTATGTGGATCGTACGGGACAGCCGCTTGAAAAGATCGAAAGAGACACCGACCGGGATAACTTTATGAGCGCTGAAGAAGCGAAGGCATACGGGTTAATCGACGAGGTTATCACTCGAAACGACTTGAAATAAAGGAGTGATCCCATGTTTAAATTTAACGATGAAAAAGGCCAACTCAAATGTTCCTTTTGTGGAAAATCCCAAGACCAAGTTCGCAAGCTTGTTGCAGGTCCGGGAGTTTACATTTGTGATGAATGTATAGAGCTTTGCACGGAGATTGTGGAAGAAGAACTAGGCCACGAAGAAGAACTGGATCTGAAGGATGTTCCGAAACCGAAGGAAATCCGCAACATTTTGGACCAGTACGTCATCGGGCAAGAACAAGCGAAGAAATCACTTGCTGTAGCGGTTTATAATCACTACAAGCGTATCAATTCGCAAAATAAACTGGAAGATGTTGAGCTTCAAAAAAGTAACATCGTTCTTCTAGGACCAACAGGAAGCGGTAAAACACTTCTTGCACAAACGCTTGCCAAAATCTTGAATGTTCCTTTCGCTATCGCGGACGCAACTTCATTGACGGAAGCAGGTTATGTAGGGGAAGACGTTGAGAACATTTTGCTCAAACTGATTCAAGCTGCAGATTACGATGTGGAGAAAGCAGAACGCGGCATTATCTACATCGATGAGATCGATAAAGTAGCACGCAAATCCGAGAACCCGTCTATTACTAGAGACGTTTCTGGTGAAGGCGTTCAGCAAGCTTTGCTCAAAATTCTTGAAGGTACGGTTGCATCAGTTCCTCCGCAAGGCGGACGTAAGCACCCTCATCAAGAGTTTATTCAAATCGACACAACCAACATTCTGTTTATTTGCGGCGGAGCTTTTGACGGTCTGGAGCAAATTATTAAACGCAGAATCGGTAAAAAAGTGATCGGCTTCAGCACAGACGGAGCTAAAGTAGATTTGAAACCGGGCGAGTACCTGTCCATGGTACTTCCAGAAGACCTGCTCAGATTCGGATTGATTCCGGAATTCGTAGGCCGTCTGCCGGTTATCTCTACCCTAGAGCCGCTGGATGAAGCAGCACTGGTTCGTATTCTTTCCGAGCCGAAAAATGCGCTCGTGAAACAATACCAGAAGATGCTCGAAATGGATAACGTTTCACTCGAATTCGACGCAGAGGCGCTTGACGCCATTGCGAAAGAAGCGATTAAACGGAATACCGGCGCGCGCGGTCTGAGAGCAATCATCGAAAGCATTATGCTTGACGTGATGTTTGAAGTCCCTTCAAGAACCGATGTCTCTTCTTGTGTAGTTTCTAAGGAGACTGTTCAGAACAAGCTAACGCCTGTGCTGACATCGAAAGACGGTTCACAAGCATCAGGTAAGAAAAAAGAAGAAAGTGCGTAACCCATAATTTCATTAACGAACACACAGCCTCCAATCCGGTTTCCTTATACAGGAAATTGGAGCGGAGGATGTTTGGTGTCATGGGGAGAGAAACCATAATGTTCCATAGAAAAGATACGCGGCCCGTTCGAGTAGGCGATTTGACCATCGGCGGCAGCAATGAAGTCATCATGCAAAGCATGTGTACGACGAAAACAGCGGATGTAAAAGCCACTGTTGCTGAAATTCTTCGTCTGGAAGAAGCAGGCTGCCAATTGGTTCGCGTAACCGTGAACAATAAGGAAGCCGCTGAAGCGATTAAAGAAATTAAGAAACAGATCCATATTCCGCTAGTTTCCGATATTCATTTTGACCATCGTCTAGCGCTTGCTGCAATTGAGAACGGGATCGATAAAGTGCGGATTAACCCGGGCAATATCGGTCGCCGCGAGAAGGTTGAAGCGGTAGTTAAGGCTTGTAAAGAGCGCGGGATTCCCATTCGAATCGGTGTGAATGCAGGTTCGCTTGAGAACCATCTTCTGGAGAAGTATGGTTATCCGACGCCGGAAGCTATGGTGGAAAGTGCCTTATTTCATATCAACATTCTAGAAGAATTAGATTTTCAAGATATCATCGTCTCTCTCAAAGCTTCTGATGTACCGATGGCGATTGCCGCTTATTCACAAGCTGCGAAAGCTTTTAACTACCCACTTCACCTTGGCATTACGGAAGCGGGAACGCTCTTTACGGGCGCAGTGAAAAGTGCCGCGGGTATTGGAACGCTTCTCAACATGGGCATCGGGAACACGCTTCGTATTTCGCTTAGTGCGGATCCGGTTGAAGAGATTAAAGTGGCGCGTGAGCTTCTCAAAACGTTCGGGTTAATTACGAACGCGGCAACGCTGGTATCCTGCCCGACTTGCGGACGTCTTGACATTGACTTGTTCTCGATCGCTAACGAGGTAGAGGACTACATTGCCAAGATTAAGGTGCCAATTAAAGTATCTGTTTTAGGTTGTGCCGTAAACGGTCCTGGAGAGGCTCGTGAGGCAGATATCGGGATTGCAGGCGCTCGTGGTGAAGGCATGCTGTTCCGCTATGGAGAAATGATTCGTAAGGTGCCGGAAGCAGAACTGCTCGATGAGTTGAAGAAAGAAATTGATATCATCGTCAAAGCCTATGAAGAAACAGGCGTCATTCCTGGTCGTAAGCACTAATTTTTCTTTAACATAAGGAAAGCCGTTAAGAACCCTTGTAAGGGATCTTGACGGCTTTTTGTTATTCAACGCACGCATATTTGGGGCGCAAGAGAAGCATAATGAGAGAACTGGAAAGCTTGCTCAATTCGCGCAAGTTTTACTATGGATGAAGGAGAATGACCATGATTTTGTTAAAAAAGAACGCTGCAACACGTCGAATTTCCTTGGCAGTTACGATGGGGATTTCGCTGTTCCTGCTGCCCGTACATTCAGGCGCTGCTGATAGCCTGAACCCCAATCAGCCTGCTGCTGAATCAAAGACGAAAAAGGTAGCCATTGTCATTGATGACTTTGGCAACAATATGGATGGCACCACGGAAATGTTGAATTTGCCCATTCCTTTCACTGTAGCTGTGATGCCATTTCTGCCCTCTACCAAGCAAGACGCTCAACTAGCGCATGACAAAGGCCATGAGGTCATCCTGCACCTGCCTATGGAGCCAGTGCGAGGTAAGAAGAGTTGGCTTGGCCCGGGAGCCATTACAACGGACTTATCCAGTGATGAGATTCATAAGCGGATCGTAGCGGCAATAGAGGATGTCCCTTATGCGATAGGGATCAATAATCATATGGGCTCTAAAGCGACAGCCGATGAAAGAGTTATGAATATTCTCGTTGATATCTGTAAAGAGAAAAATCTTATTTTATTGGACAGCCGCACGACACCGCATAGCTTGATTGGGAAATTGGCGGGCCAGAAGGGCGTTCCATTTTCGGAAAATCAGCTGTTTTTTGACGACCTCTATACCTACAGCCACATTAGCAAGCAGATGGTAAAGTTTAAGAAGTTTGTGAAAGACAGAGATTTGGTTATTGCCATTGGACATGTTGGCCCTCCTGGGAAGAAAACAGCTCAAGTCATCAAGGAGGCCATTCCAACGATTCAAAAGGAAGCAACCTTTGTTCCTCTTTCACAAACGGTGAATCTTAACGCGAGATAGTAGGATTATTGACCATCCCAAAGTATTCATCCACAGCCCGGGCAACGGCATCCGCGAGTTTGGCTTGATGGTGAGAGCTATTCAACAGCTTGCGATCGGATTTATTTGAAATAAATCCGAACTCCACGATAACGGCCGGGTATTTGGTGTTTCGAAGCACATAATATTTTTTTCCGAGAATAGGCAGTTCCTTTGAGCCGTACACACGATTAAGCGAGTTTTGCAGCAAATTGGCAAACAGGATACTTTCAGATCGATTTTGGTGAAAAACAAGAGGTCCTCGCCGATTTGGTTTGCCCGACCAGTTAATATGCATGCTGAGCATCATTTTAGGCTTAATCGTGTTGGCTATTCCGGATCGCTGTGCCAAATCTTTGCGATGTCTTCCTCCATAGGACCATTTATTATCTTGGCTCAAGGCATAATCATCGGTTCGGTTGATAATGACACGGTAGCCTTTTTTCTGAAGTAGTTTGTAAGTCTTTTTAGAGATTGCTAAGTTCATATCTTTTTCTTGGTATTTGCCGTATTTAGCTCCGGAATCAACACCGCCGTGGCCTACATCAATAATGATATCGGCATAAGGGAGCAGGGGGTTTCCTGCAAAAGCATAAGCATCAGAGCCTGCTGCTGCGAGGAGGCACAGAAAAAGAAGGACGATTGTCAATAAGCGCTTCAAAATGCCACATCCTTTTGCATGAAAGGTCATCTCTTATCCTTCTTCATAAAGGGAGCTTACATACGTCAATCAAAAGTTTGCATGGATTGGATTAACCTTCTTTTACACGGGAATAATGGAAGTTATCGCTAAGGTTTTACTAAGGAGGCATGACAATGAGTCTAAGTATTATTTTAATGGTAATTCAAGTGTTTTTTGCGGTTGTTATCGGGCTGTATTTCTGGAATTTACTGCGTAACCAACAGACGAATCGGACTGCTGTCGATAGAGAATCCAGAAAAGAATTGGAGAAGCTCAGAAAGCTTAGATCCATATCACTGACAAAGCCGTTATCGGAGAAAACGAGACCTTCCTCCATGCAGGATATTGTTGGCCAAGTGGAAGGCTTGAAGGCTTTGAAGGCCGCTCTGTGCGGCGCTAATCCACAGCATGTTCTCATTTATGGGCCTCCGGGTGTCGGTAAAACAGCTGCTGCCCGCGTCGTGTTGGAGGAAGCGAAGAAAAATCAGGAATCTCCTTTCCGGGCGGATTCTAAATTCACGGAGATTGATGCGACAACAGCTCGCTTCGATGAGAGAGGGATTGCCGATCCCTTAATCGGTTCTGTTCACGATCCAATTTATCAAGGTGCAGGCGCAATGGGCGTTGCGGGAATTCCGCAGCCGAAGCCAGGCGCAGTGACCAAGGCGCATGGGGGCATTCTGTTCATCGATGAAATCGGTGAATTGCACCCAACGCAAATGAACAAATTATTAAAGGTGCTGGAAGACCGTAAAGTATTTCTTGAGAGCGCGTATTACAGCTCGGAAGATACGAATATTCCAGGTTATATCCATGATATATTTCAAAATGGCCTTCCTGCGGATTTCCGTTTAGTGGGGGCTACGACCCGTACGCCAAGCGAGATTCCACCAGCTATTCGGTCACGGTGTCTGGAAATCTTTTTCCGCCCTCTTTTACCGGAAGAAGTTGGAGAGATTGCACGCAAAGCTTTGGATAAGATCGGCTTTAAGAAATGCGAAGCTGCCGTCGGGGTTGTCATGAAGTATGCAACGAACGGCCGGGAAGCTGTGAACGTTATTCAACTTGCAGCCGGTATCGCTTTATCGGATAAAAGAGATGAAATTACGGCTTCCGACATAGAATGGGTTGTAAATTCATCACAAATCCCTCCCAGACCTGAACGCAAAGTACCTGCCCAACCGCAAGTTGGATTTGTTAACGGGTTAGCTGTTTATGGTCCTAATTTGGGTACCTTGCTTGAGATTGAAGTATCAGCTATTCCAATCGCCGTCGCAGGTACAGGGAAATTCAACATCACAGGTGTGGTGGATGAAGAAGAAATGGGAGGAGGATCACGGACAATTCGCCGAAAAAGCATGGCTCGCGGCTCTGTAGAAAACGTGCTGACAGTCCTCCGCAAGCTCGGATTCAACACTTCCGATTATGATCTGCATATTAACTTCCCCGGCGGTGTGCCGATTGACGGGCCTTCTGCCGGTATTTCAATGGCAACAGCTATCGCATCTGCGATACACAGAATTCCTGTCGATAACAAACTGGCCATGACGGGTGAAATGAGCATACATGGGAAAGTCAAACCGGTAGGCGGTGTAGTCGCGAAAGTGGAGGCCGCATTCCAAGCTGGAGCAACCAAAGTCATCATCCCGAAGGAAAATTGGCAGGAGATGTTTGCTGATTTACCAGGGGTAGAGGTCGTTGCTGCGGAATCCATCGAGGAAGTCTTGAGTGCTGCACTGGGAATTGAGCTTCATGACAATGTCATTCCTTTGCCTTTTGCCGCAGAAAGAACAATTGCTTCATCGACATTGCCGATTCTGCATGCGAATTCACAGCACACGATTGATTCCTAAATTCAGCTGCAATTACCTTACATGCCGCGTTAGGTGCCAATTGGTGTTTTCTGTGCAGTTTTGATAAAATGTAAAGGGCAACGGATGAATACAATAATGAGAGACTTTGAGCAGGGCTCAGAGCTCCCTATATATGGAGGTGCAGAGGATGGGACCCGGAAAAATCAAGGTGCGCAGATTGCCGCTATTGCCTCTAAGGGGACTGCTGGTTTATCCGAGCATGGTTCTACATCTGGATGTAGGGCGGGAAAAGTCGGTTAAAGCATTAGAGCGGGCAATGGTGGATGACAGCATGATACTCCTCTGCTCTCAATCTGAGATCAACATTGAAGAGCCTTCCAAAGAAGATATTTATCGCATCGGGACTATTGCTAAGGTGCGGCAAATGCTGAAGCTGCCGAATGGAACGATTCGTGTCTTGGTAGAAGGCGTGTTGCGTGCTGAGATTGTAGAGTACCTCGTGAATGATGAATACTACGAAGTGACGGCAAGAGAGCTGCCTGAGCAAGAAATAACGGATCCAGAGATTGATGCGCTGATGCGTACCGTCCTGAACCAATTCGAGCATTATATCAATTTATCTAAAAAGGTGACACCAGAGACGCTCGCGGCTGTATCCGATATCGATGAGCCAGGCCGTTTAGCTGATGTCATCTGCAGTCATTTGTCGCTCAAAATCAAGGATAAGCAAGACATTTTGGAGACCGTGGATGTGCGTGAGCGGCTTGAGAAAATGCTGAATATTCTCAACAATGAGCGAGAAGTGCTTGAACTGGAGCGCAAGATTAGTCAACGCGTCAAAAAGCAGATGGAAAAAACGCAGAAGGAATACTACCTTCGCGAGCAGATGAAAGCGATCCAGAAGGAACTTGGCGATAAGGAAGGCCGCGCAGGCGAAGTCGATGAGCTGCGGAGTCAATTGTCGGAAGCTGAGCTGCCTGACAAGGTGCGTGAGAAGGTCGAGAAAGAAATCGACCGTCTGGAGAAAATGCCGGCAACCTCTGCAGAGGGCGGCGTCATTCGCAACTACATTGATTGGCTGCTCGGGCTGCCTTGGTCCAAATCGACCGTAGATGATCTTGATTTGAACCTCGCCGAGGACATTCTCAATGAGGATCATTTCGGGCTTGAGAAACCGAAGGAACGCGTGCTGGAGTACTTGGCTGTGCAGAAGCTGGTCAAAAAGCTGAAAGGTCCTATCCTTTGTCTGGTGGGTCCGCCAGGGGTCGGTAAAACGTCCATCGCCCGCTCGATCGCAAGATCCATGGGCAGACAATTTATCCGCATCTCGCTCGGCGGTGTCAGGGATGAAGCGGAGATCCGCGGCCATCGCCGCACGTATGTTGGAGCTATGCCCGGCAGGATCATCCAGGGGATGAAAAATGCCGGAGCCAATAATCCCGTTTTCTTATTAGACGAAATCGATAAAATGGCCATGGATTTCCGCGGTGATCCTGCATCAGCGCTGTTGGAAGTTCTGGATCCCGAGCAAAATAGCACTTTTAGTGATCATTTCATTGAAGTTCCGTTCGACTTGTCCAACGTCATGTTCGTCACAACCGCTAATGCTGTGCACAATATTCCGCGTCCTTTGTTAGATCGGATGGAGGTTCTGTACATCCCGGGCTATACGGAAATTGAGAAAATGCAGATAGCCAAGAAATATTTGCTGCCGAAGCAAAAGCGAGATCATGGTTTAGAGGAAGATCAACTTGTCGTTGATGACGCAGCGTTGATGAAAATCGTCCGTGATTACACACGAGAAGCCGGTGTTCGTAATCTAGAGCAGCAAGTTGCCGGGATGAACCGGAAGGCAGCCAAAAAAATCGTGTCCGACCCTTCAACGCCGGTGCATGTAACGGAAGAGAACCTGAAGGACTACTTGGGTCCTGTTAAGTTCCGGTACAATGTAGCGGAAGAGAAGGATCAGATCGGAGCGGTCACAGGGCTTGCCTGGACGGAAGTCGGCGGAGATACGCTGGTCATTGAAGTGACCGTGATGCAAGGCACAGGCAAGCTGACGCTGACAGGTAAGCTCGGAGATGTCATGAAGGAGTCCGCACAAGCAGCGTTCAGCTATACGCGAACACGCGCTGATGTGCTTGGGATTGCACCTGACTTCCACGAGAAGAATGACATCCATATCCACATTCCGGAGGGTGCGATACCCAAAGACGGTCCTTCCGCCGGGATAACGATGGCAACCGCCTTGATCTCGGCTTTGACGAATATCCCGGTTTCCCGCTCAGTTGCAATGACGGGCGAAATCACACTTCGCGGCCGCGTGCTGCCAATCGGGGGACTGAAAGAAAAGGCACTCGCTGCACATCGTGCTGGTATTCGTACCATTCTGCTGCCTCAGGATAATGAGAAAGATATCGTTGAAATTCCAGAAAGTGTCCGTGATGAGATGACCTTTATACCGGTTAGCCATATGGATCAGGTGCTCGAACATGCACTTGTGAAGAATAGGCCGCCAGCTCACGTCGGATAACCATAGAAAGTAGTTGAACATTCTTGAAAGTCAATCAAGCTGAGTTTGTCATCAGTGCGGTTGGACCTAGCCAATATCCAGAGGATGCCTTGCCGGAGATTGCTCTGGCAGGGCGTTCTAATGTCGGGAAATCCTCGCTCATTAACTGCTTGATCTCCCGCAAAAACTTGGCAAGAACCAGCTCCCAACCGGGTAAAACCCAAACACTGAACTATTATAAAGTAAATCAGGACTTATATTTTGTTGATCTTCCCGGTTATGGTTACGCCAAAGTATCCAAAACAAAAAGAGAACAATGGGGAAAATTCATTGAGAATTACTTATTGAACCGCGAAACGTTGCGTCTTGTCATGCAGTTGGTGGATTTAAGACATCCGCCTTCCAAGGATGACCAAGCGATGTATGAATGGTTAAGACATAACGATGTGCCTGTTCTCGTGGTTGCAACGAAAGCAGATAAGATTCCCAAAAGCCAATGGGCCAAACACCTTAAAATTGTGCGAGAAACACTGGGAATGGATAAAGGCGTTCAGCCTCTGATGTTCTCTTCTGAGCTTACGCTCGGGAAGGACGAGCTGTGGGGGATCCTGGAGCAAGCTATTGCTTATGGAGAGCCGGAAGTGGAAGCAGCTGAAGCCCCGGCTGGAACGATTGAAACAAACGAAGAAGTAATCCAGCGAGAACCGTCCTGATTCAAAGGGCGGTTTTTTGTGTATATGAGAGTAAGATGCCAAAAGAGAGAGGAAATCAAGAAGAAGCATACAGGAAAGTGAGGTTTTCTAGGGAAAATTTACTGGCATTCCGTATTTCCTTGGTTTTTTCAGAATATTTGGCGGATTATCATGAAATGCACGCAGGAATATTAATGCCGCTTGTAGTATAATAATAAACAAGGTAATTGTTCATTGCTTGAAAACAAAGAATCGAGGGATTTTTATGGCACAAAGGTTAGCGACTGAATATGTCAAGACCTGCCTCCAGTTAACAGAAGCCGAGATGTTCAGGTTTTTTCAAATGTTCGTGGACCATCAAGTGACTTTGCAAGTGAAGGTTTTGGAAAATGGCAATCAAGAAGTTGTTTTTCAAGATGGTGCAGGTCAAGAAATCGTCCTATCATTTGAGAAGAAATCGGGCCTATATGAATGTACAGGATCCTGCAGATTAAGTAATACTTTACTGGCTAATTTAATGCGAAAAGCTGTATCAGAGTTCAAAGGAAGCGCAACGGTAAACCGAATTTATTCCAGCTATACCATGGTATACTACTATGAGCGCGGTACTGTTGTGAAGATTGAAGAAGTTAAAGGGCAATTGATAACGGTCATTTATGAGTTCCGAGATACCATTGGCCTCATGCAAGAAATGTTCCAAAAGAGAGAAGTCGAACAAGAGATCGAAATGATCTACGACCAAATTAATCATCTTCTAGACTTGCGCAATATGGTGCAGGAACAAGGAGAACACCAGCAGATCGACACTCGCCTCAATGAGCTCACACATCGTTTGTTTATTTTGGAGGCTTAACAACCACATATACATGCAAATGGAAGACCCGATTAAGGGTCTTTTTTGTGTCCAAATTACGACTTTTTGAGCCGAATGAACAAGTTAAACGCCTTCTACATAGATTAGATATTGCGTGCTCGGATGAGAAGGGCTTTGGCAAAAAAAACTATTGCATTTCTCGTCGATAGATGTTATTTTTATTCTCGTTGAAACAATATAGGAACCAGGATTCACTCAGGACATTGAATGTTGCGAGAGATAATACCCTCGGGAAGTGAATGACGTAGGTCCTAGCGGATGAAATTTTTACACACATTTTATTCCTAGGAAGGGGGAACCGAAAGATGGAAACTGAATACTCAACTTTCGGAAGACACGTTGCTGTAGATACTTGGGGGGTAGATTTCGAACTTCTGAACAATGCAGAATGGTTGCAGGCTCAGATGGTAGAAGCTGCCGAGGTATGCGGAGCAACCGTACTATCTGTACAATCCAAGCAATTTGAACCACAAGGAGCAACTGTACTTGTTATGTTGTCCGAGAGTCATCTCTCCATTCACACTTATCCTGAGAGAGGTTTTGCCGCGCTTGACTGTTATACTTGCGGTGAGACAGTGGACCCTCAATTAGCAATTGATTTTATGGTATCCGTATTGAAACCAGAAACATTCCATGCGAAGAAATTAGTTCGCGGAATGGGTGAATTGCAAGTAGAAACTCCTGAAATTAAGCTAGCAGAGCTTGTGAAATAAGGTTCTGCACATAACAATAACGATGGCCACGGAGAAATCCGTGGTTATTTGTTTGTCCTTCTTCCCATACAATGTTATTGCGGCACATGTCCAATAAGGGAAGCGGGGAGTTAACGCAGTGAGACGAAAAATAACAAGAAAAGCAGTCCTGTACTGTATTGTTCTGTTTCTCATCATTTGGCCCATCTATCAGCTGTCACAAATGCTTGGCCATCATAAAGAAAAACATGACGCATCCCATCTGCTGTATCAGGTTTCGTTATTTCAGATGGAACTTTTAATGAGCTACCTGGAGGAAGCCGCGCAAAGCAAAACGACAGATGAGCTGGCGGCGAGCCAGCAGGCTTTATACTCTGCGGGCTATACGCATGAACGTCTTGTACTGGCGGCAGGGGGATCGGCCTATCTCACTCCCATGTCCAGTATGATACAGTTATCGCAGTACTTGCAGCGACTCCAGATTGGCGGTGAACGGGCACTAAAGCCTGATGAACTGCAAACGCTCAAAGAAGCCGGGCTGCAATATAAAAGCATGTATGAGATATATGAGAAAATCATGGCCTCCAATGGAGATATTGTGTCTTCCCAAAACACGAAACTGGCGGAGCTCGATAGCAATTTAACGGCTTTTCTCCGCAAAAAACTGCTTCAATAAATGGGCTTCTTGCCAATTCAGGTATAGGCGAGCCGAATGCTGTTAAAACTAACGAGCATAGTGAAGCATTCATAATTTATTCAAAAATTTTGTCGGATTGAATAGTTTGCTGTGCTATAATGTTCATAGAAAATGAAAGAAGGGCAGGTGGTACACTTGCATATTGTAACAGTTGGTCTTAATTATCGAACAGCTCCAGTTGAAATTCGCGAGAAGTTTGCTTTTTCCGAACAAGATTTGCCGATCGCATTGGCGGAATTGAAAGAAACAAAAAGCATCTTAGAATGTGTAATTGTCGCCACCTGCAATCGCACGGAAATTTACGCCGTTGTGGATCGACCACAGATGTGCAATCATTATTTAACACATTTTATTGAGCGGTGGTTCCAAGTTCCCAAGGCTCAGTTTCAGAAACATTTATATATGCATGAAAATGAGAAGGCGATTGAGCATTTATTCCGCGTAACCAGCGGTTTAGATTCTATGGTGATAGGGGAAACCCAAATTCTAGGACAGGTCAAAGAAGCTTTTTTATCGTCTCAAAAAATGAAAGCGACGGGTTCTTATTTCAACACGTTGTTTAAGCAATCCGTTACTTTAGCCAAAAAGGCGCATTCCGAAACGGGCATTAGCAATAATCCGGTTTCTGTTTCTTATGCTGCTGTGGAGCTCGGTAAGCGGATTTTTGGTACATATAACAATAAAACCGTTATGATTATCGGCGCCGGGAAGATGAGCGAGCTCACGGTTAAGCATTTGTATGCGAACGGGGCTAACAAAGTTATCGTCGTTAACCGTACGTTTGAGCGTGCAGCCGAGTTAGCGGATAAATTCAACGGTATTCCGTGCACCATGGACAAAATGGCTTCGTATTTGCCAGAGGTGGATATTATTATCTCCTCGACAGGTGCTCCGGGTTATGTTTTAACAAAAAATGATATTCAGTCTTATGTCCAAAAGAGAAAATCACGCCCGCTGTTCATGATGGATATTGCCGTGCCTCGTGATTTGGATCCACAAATTAGCGAACTGCCGAATGTGTTCCTGTATGATATTGATGACTTGGAGCATATCGTTGATAAGCATTTGCAGGAGAGAAAGAAAGAAGCTGCCAAGATTGAGACAATGATTGAAACGGAAATCGGTGTGTTTGAACAGTGGACAAAGACACTTGGCGTAAGTCCGGTGATTAACGCTCTACAGGCGAAAGCCAGCCAGATTCACGAAGAGACGATGGAGAGCATGCTGAATAAGCTGCCTGATCTCGATGAGCGTGAAATTAAAGTGATCCGTAAATTAACCAAAAGCATCGTGAACCAAGTGCTGCGAGACCCTATCCTGCGTATTAAGGAAATGGCGGGAGAACGCCATGGGGAAGAAGCACTCGACCTCTTCACGAAATTATTTGCCCTGGAAGAGACATTAGAACAACAAGAGCAAGCCAATCAATTAGCACAAGAGCTGGAAGCCGGGCAGAAAGCGCAGGAAGCGAAACAGCTTCTGGAAGAGAAACTGTCCGTACGCGGGTTACAAACCGCTGACATTCTGGCAAAATCTTGAGAATAAAGGCGCTAATCGCCTGGGAGAGGTGCCATGGTAACTCGTAGCTGGTTGTTTGATGCGATGATTTATATGTATGCCCTGAGCCTATTGTTTTACTTTTCGGATTTCGCGAATGCGAACCGAAGTGCAAAACGGATGGGGACGGGGCTCCTTTTATTTGTATGGGTCCTGCAGACCGCGTATTTAGCAATTAATTTATACAATCATTTAACCGAATGGGCATTTGCCGGAACAGACGTCCTATTTATGTTCTCATGGTTGATTGTTTCAATTTCCTTGCTGGTAAACCGATTTTTCCGCATCGAATTATTCGTGTTTTTTGTTAACGTTTTTGGTTTCGCCATACTCGCCTTAAACATATTTGGAAACCCGAATGTCATGCCGATCAAAGCTGGTTGGGACGTCAACGATGAGCTCTTATTTATACATATTTCCCTAGCGATCGGCAGTTACGTGGCATTTTCCATTGCAGCAATCTTCTCTTGCATGTATGTGTTTTTACACAATATGTTAAAAGCTAAAAAGTTTTCTCAAACCGTAATGCGATTGCCTTCGCTTGAGAAAATTGAGCATTATACGTATTTTTCCGTCATTATCGGGGCTCCTTTGCTGCTGATGGCGTTAAGTCTTGGCGTGGTTTGGGTTGTCCTGGAGGGGAATCACAATTTACTCTATGATCCGAAGGTGATTAATTCATTCTTTGTGCTCGCCGCCTATGCGTTCTATCTATTTCAACAGAAGTCGATGCGGATTTCCGGCTACAAATTAGCTGCTTGGAACCTGGCTGCTTTTTTCATTGTCGTGGTTAACTTTGTTGTTTCCAACTTAGTTTCCGGTTTTCACGACTGGATATGGAGCTATTGAACATGAAGTACCCGTACCCGATTATGGTGAATCTCGCGGGAAAGCAATGTTTGGTAATTGGCGGTGGTCCTGTTGCTGAACGTAAGGTTTTCTCATTGCTCGAAGCTGGGGCCCGTGTGACGATGATCAGCATGGAATTCACGGAGAGATTAGCCGAACTGGCGAATCATTCGGCAGTAGTCCTGCACAGGCAGACGTTTCATCCGTCTATGATGACCAGTGAAGAATTTATGCCTTTTACATTGGTAGTTGCGGCAACTAACAGCGCTGAAGTAAACGCACAAGTCTATGAATTTGCAACGGTGCACGGGAAGTTGGTCAACGTGGTGGATCAGCCGGAGCTTAGCTCGTATATACAACCTTCAGTTGTACGAAGAGGGAAGCTGGTGATTGCCGTTTCAACCGGGGGAGCAAGTCCTTCGGCAGCACGTAAAATCGCCCGGGAGCTGGATAATAATTACGGTGAGGAATACGAGATTTATCTTGATTTTCTCAGCGAAGTACGGCATCTCGTTCAAAGTCAAATAGCGGACAAGCAAGCCAGACAGCGCATGTTCAAAGAAATGCTGGACTGGGACGTGCTGGAGAAAATTCGCGACGGTTCGTTCGACAATTGGAAGGACAAGCTTTACTTGGCGATAGAGAGAGGACCTTGGCCGAATGGATTAGCAGGTCAAGTGGATACAGACCGGCCTTCATGGTCAACGATTACAGATTTCGGACAGCGAGTTTAGGAGGCGGGTAGAGATGAGAACCATTATTGTAGGTACTAGACAAAGCGCACTAGCGTTAACCCAAACGGGGCAGGCGGTAGAGCTCTTAAAGCAACTGGCTGCGGAGCACGGGATTGACTGTCAATTTGAAATTAAGAAAATTGTCACGAAGGGCGACCGTATTTTGGACGTAACCTTATCCAAAGTAGGCGGCAAAGGGCTGTTCGTTAAGGAGATCGAACAGGCGCTTACGGACGGCGAGATTGACATCGCTGTCCATAGCATGAAAGATATGCCCTTCGAGCTTCCTGAAGGGCTTGTGGTCGGAGCGATACCGAAGCGTGAGGATCCGCGCGATGCGCTTATCACACGCGGATACGGCTCCCTACAGGAGCTGCCGCAGGGCGCTCTTGTAGGCACCAGCTCGCTGCGCCGTGCCAGCCAGCTGCAGCATCTTCGCCCGGACCTCCGCATCGAGTCGGTCCGCGGTAACATTGATTCGAGGCTGCGCAAGCTCGATGAAGAGAACTTCGATGCGATCATGTTGGCCGCAGCCGGTTTGCACCGGATCGGCTGGCAGGATCGCATCAGCGCGTACTTGCCGCCCGAAGAGTGCCTCCCTGCCGTAGGGCAGGGGGCGCTCTGCATCGAGTGCCGGGGCGGCGATGCTTTCGTGATGGACCTGCTGGGCAAGTTCCAGCATGAGCCTACTGCGCTCGCGGTGCGGGCAGAGCGGGCATTCCTCGGCAGACTCAACGGAGGCTGCCAGGTGCCGCTCGGCGCTTACGCGAGCGTAAGCGAAGAAGGCAGCGAGTCTGAAGGACCGCTGCTGACGCTGACAGGCATGGTCGGAACGCCGGATGGCGCGACCATGCTGAAGGAAACGGCTTCCGGGCGTGATCCGGAAGCGCTTGGCGAACTTATCGCAGGCAAGCTGATTGAACAAGGCGCTGAACGTATCCTAGCTGAGGTAAGGGAGTGAGCCACTTGAACAAGGGAAGAGTTTATCTCGTTGGCGCGGGTCCTGGCGACCCGAAGCTGATCTCGGTTCGTGGTTTGGAAGCCATTCAGAAAGCAGATGTCATTGTCTATGATCGTTTGGCGAATCCCCGTCTACTCAAGCATCGCAGACCGGATGCTGAGCTGATTTTTGTCGGCAAGCTTCCGGACAAACATATTTTAAAGCAAGAAGAAATCAATCATTTACTCGTAGATTTGGCTTTGCAAGGCAAGGTCGTGACGCGTCTAAAGGGCGGCGATCCCAGTGTTTTCGGACGTGTAGGGGAGGAAGCGGAGCTGCTTGCGGAGCACGATGTGACTTACGACATCATTCCTGGCATTACGTCTTCCATTGCCGTTCCGGCTTATGCGGGCATTCCCGTAACACATCGCAACTTCACGTCGTCCTTCGCGATTATTACGGGTCACGAGTATCCCAATAAAACGTATTCCGGTCTGGACTGGGAGCATCTGGCCAAAGCAATCGGTACGATGGTCTTCTTAATGGGTGTTGCGAATATCGAACAGATCAGCCGTGAATTAATACGCTGCGGCAAGCCCCCGGAAACGCCGGTAGCATTGGTCAGATGGGGCACGTGGGCTGACCAGGCAACCATCACAGGCACGCTCTCCGACATTACGGAGAAGGTGAGAGCAGCTGAATTCAAATCGCCTGCTGTCATTATTGTCGGTGAAGTTGTGAAGCTGCGTGAGAAGCTAGCTTGGGTTGAGAAGAAGCCGTTGTTTGGCCGTCGAATTCTGGTGACACGCGCCAGAAGCCAAGCCAGCGAGCTAGTGGATCTGATCGATGACCTGGGTGGAGAAGCTGTCGAGTTCCCGGTGATCAAGCTGCAGCCGCCAAGTCGTCCTGAAGCCCAGCAAGCATTGGACGAGGCTTTAGATGAACTGCATACTTACGATTGGATTTTATTGACCAGTGTGAACGGGGTGGAGTTTTTCTTCAACCGGTTGCGCGAGCGGAGGATCGATGTTCGTAGAATGGGCAATGCCCGCATTGCGGCAGTTGGCCCCAGAACGGCTGAGGCGCTTGCTGAGCGAGGCATTATCGCCGACGTACTTCCAAGCAAATATCAGGGTGAAGGCATGCTGGAGGCCATTCAGGCTGATCTGATAGCGGGTCAGAAGGTCCTACTGCCAACAGCCGATTTGGCACGTGATTATTTACCTGCTAAGATGCGCGAGCTTGGTTTGCAAGTGACGGAAGTTGATGTGTACGAGAATGTGCTCACAGCGGATGACGGAGATGAAATCATTCATCTGCTGCAAAATCATAGCATTCATATTATTACTTTTACGAGCTCATCCACCGTTACGAATTTGATTGAAGCCTTGAAGCAGCTTGGCATAGAAGAGCCTTTATCTCTGCTGCAAGGTGTTGAAATTGCCTGTATCGGACCCAAAACCGCAGAAACGGTACGTCAATATGGACTGCCGATTACGTATATGGCTGAAGAGGCCACTGTTGCTTCACTTGTTCAAAGCATGATTCAACCTAAATAATGGCATTAAAAAAGGAGGCGGAATCCTCATGAGTTTCCCCATTGTTCGTAATCGCCGCTTACGCGGTAATGCAGCTATTCGTAATTTAGTTCGTGAAAATCAGGTGACGGTCAATGACCTGGTACAGCCTATTTTTGTAACCCATGGCACGAACGTCAAGTCCGAAATTGCTTCTATGCCTGGCGTTTACCATTTGTCATTAGACATGCTGAAAGCCGAAATTGACGAAATTACATCGCTTGGTATCCAAGCCATTCTCCTGTTCGGAGTTCCCGACTTCAAGGATGCAAAAGGCACATCCGCTTACATGGATGAAGGTATCGTGCAGCAAGCAACTCGTTTTATCAAAGAATTGAACCCGAACTTGCTCATTATTGCGGATACTTGTCTGTGCCAGTTTACAGATACGGGACATTGCGGTGTCATTCATCATCATCCGATTACAGGAGCAGCCGACGTTGCGAATGATTCCTCCCTTGAGCTTCTGGTCAAAACGGCGGTTTCCCAAGCGAAAGCCGGTGCTGATATTATCGCCCCATCGAATATGATGGACGGTTATGTTCATGCGATTCGTTCCGGTTTGGATGAAGCAGGCTACGAAAATACACCGATCATGGCCTACTCGGTGAAGTATGCGTCAGCGTATTACGGCCCGTTCCGGGACGCTGCACATTCCACACCGCAATTCGGCGACCGCAAAACGTATCAGATGGATCCTGCGAACGGAAGAGAAGCGCTGCGTGAAGCGGAAAGCGATGTTGTAGAAGGCGCTGACTTCTTAATGGTGAAGCCGGCTCTTGCTTACATGGACGTCATTCGTATGCTCAAAGATAATTTCGACCTGCCGGTCGTGGCTTACAATGTGAGTGCTGAGTACTCCATGATCAAGGCTGCTGCCCTGCAAGGATGGGTTAATGAAGAGGCAATCGTGATGGAAACCATGCTGAGCTTTAAGCGCGCCGGTGCTGATATTATCCTGACGTACTTTGCCAAAGATATTGCCCGCTATTTGAAAAACAGCTAATTTTAGAAGATGGAACCATCCACCCTAGAAGGCGCAGCCAAGCAGTTTCCCGAGGAAATTGAACCGCCGCCACACCTAGTTGCGGGTGGTTCTTTTGTCATACATTTGTCGCAAAACGTAAGCTTACGTCGGTTGTGACAGGGGTATAATTAGGGCATAATGAATGAGAATAGATGGAAACCAGAGGAAGGTGCCTCATGAGCTACAACGACAATTTTATTAAAGCGTGCCGGAAAGAACAGGTGGATACACTGCCGGTATGGTATATGCGCCAAGCCGGTCGTTACGATCCGGATTATCGGAAAATTAAAGAAAAGTTCACTCTGCTCGAGATTTGCAAACAGCCGGAGCTTGCTGCAGAAGTTACGATGATGCCCATTAAGAAGCTTGGTGTTGATGCGGCAATTTTATATTCAGACATTATGAATCCCGTTGCTTCACTTGGGATCGATTTTGATATTGTCAAGGATGTTGGTCCAGTTATTCATACACCGGTTCGGACGGCGCAGGATGTTGAACGTTTGCGTCCTATTGATGTGGACAAAGACTTGTCCCATATCATTGAGACGATCCGCATATTAGACAAAGAGCTTGAAGTTCCGCTGATTTCATTCGCCGGCGCGCCATTTACGATTGCCAGCTACTTGATTGAAGGGAAGCCATCCAAGAGCTATATTCGTACGAAGCAGCTTATGTACTCTGAGCCTGCCGTTTGGTTTGCGCTGATGGATAAACTTGGCGACATGGTGATTACTTATTTGAAATCCCATATTGCCGCAGGTGCGAAGGCTGTTCAAGTATTCGATAGCTGGGTAGGGGCGCTGTCTCCTGCAGATTTTCAAGTGTATGTATTACCTACAATGGAGCGGATTTTCAAGGAGCTGTCTCACTTGAAGGAGCCGAAAATCTATTTTCCAGGCGTAAGCTCAGGCGAATTGCTTCCTTATTTGCACAATCTGCAAGCGGATGTCATTGGTTTGGACTGGCGTATTCCGATTCCGGTAGGACGTGAGCGGGTAGGCGAGCGCTTCGCGGTGCAAGGCAACCTGGATCCTTATATCCTGACGGCTCCTATGCACGTCATCGAGCAGCAGGCGAAAGAGATTATGGATGAGGGCATGAAGAAGCCAGGTTATATTTTCAACCTTGGACATGGGTTGTTCCCGGAAGCGTCGCTGGAAAAGCTCAAAGATTTGACGGCATTCATTCATGCGTACTCGCATTCCGTGTTAACTCAACAAGCAGAAAAGAGTGGTGTTTAGGATGACAAAACGTCGTGTTGGTGTATTAGTCATGTCCTACGGGACACCGGAAAGTCTTGATCAGGTGGAAGCGTATTACACGCATATTAGACGCGGACATCCGCCTACACCTGAGCAGCTGCACGAATTAACTGCGCGTTATGAAGCAATTGTAGGCGGGTTCTTCCCGCTGCGCGAAAATACGAATAAGCAGGTCAAAGGCCTTGAGGACACATTGCGCGCCGAACATCCGGAAGTTGAGTTTGTGTGCTATCAAGGCTTGAAGCACGCTCAGCCTTATGTTGAAGATGGTGTGGAGCAAATGGTCAAAGACGGGATCACAGAGGCTGTAGGAGTCGTTCTGGCCCCTCACTACTCGACGATGAGCGTTGGCGGTTATGTGAAGAGAGCGAAGGACAAGGCAGAGGAGCTTGGACTTAAGATGAGCTTCGTTCTGGATTACCATCTTCATGCGAAATTGATTGATGCTCTGAGCACTCGGGTCGAAAAGGCGCTAACGAAGTTCAATGATGCGGAGCGGAGTGACATCCGTGTTATTTTTACAGCACATAGTTTGCCTGAGAAAATTCTCGAAATGAAAGATCCATACCCGGATCAATTGCTTGCGACTTCCAAAGCTATCGCTGAACGCGTACAGTTGACCAACTGGCAATTCGGTTGGCAAAGTGCAGGCCAAACGGCCATGCCATGGCTGGGACCTGACATCTTGGACGTTCTCAAGCAAATTCAGAAAGAAGAAGGCGTGAAGAGCGTTCTGCTCTGCCCAATCGGTTTCGTATCCGATCATTTGGAAGTTCTTTATGACATTGATATTGAAGCGCAAGCTTTGGCTAAGGAGCTGGGCTTGCATTTAGAAAGAACGGAATCGCTTAATACGGACCCGTTATATATGCAAACACTTAGTGATGTTGTTTACACCAAATGGCAGGAAGAAAGTAAACAGTCATGAGTACCCCTACACCTCACTACATGATCGTTGGCGGGGGAATTACAGGACTTAGCGCTGCGTTTTATCTGAAGAAACGTTTGGAAGCGGAAGGCAGGCCATTTCGTATTTCTGTGGTGGAGAAGTCGGCTGCATTTGGCGGGAAAATTCGCACGATCGAGAAAGAGGGCTTCGTTATTGAAAAGGGGCCCGACTCCTTTCTTGCCCGGAAGCGGCCTATTATTGATCTGGCGTATGATCTTGGACTTGAACAGGAGCTTACAGGTACGAATCCGAAGGCCAAAAAGACGTATATTGTGCGTCAAGGGAAGCTGCATCGGATGCCTCCTGGATTAGTGCTTGGGATTCCCACACAAATGACCCCGTTCATGAAAACAGGTCTTATCTCTCCGCTAGGCAAAGTGCGGGCAGCCTTAGATCTGGTTTTACCTAAGCGTGAAATAACGAACGATGAGTCTTTGGGACATTTTTTGGAACGCCGATTAGGTAAGGAAGTCTTGGAGCGAATTGTAGAACCGCTGTTAGCGGGGATTTATGCGGGAGATACGTTCAATCTCAGTTTGAAATCGACGTTTCCTCAATTTCGAACGATGGAGCAGAAACATCGGAGCTTGATCCTCGGCATGATGGCGAGCCGCAAAAACGTCCCGGAAGAAACGGCACATTTGCCTGCAGCGATTCGTAGTTCGGTTTTCGTCACGTTCAAGAAAGGGCTCCAAACGCTTGTCTCGGGCTTAGTGGCAGCACTGGAGTCAGCGGACTTGCGAACGGGGTTAGGTGTTGCTTCTATTCGTCAGGCAGGACAGCAGACAGAGGTCTTATTTGAAGACGGTAGCAGCGAAATTGTCGATGGCGTGATTGTAACGTCACCGACTTATCAGGCTGCCCAAATATTGGGTCACTTCCCTCCAGCAAGCGAATTGAAGAAAATTGATTATATTTCCGTAGCGAATGTCATCATGGCATTTGATCGGAAAGATATTCCGTTTGAACTGGACGCCTCGGGTTTTCTAGTTCCGCGAAATGAGGGCAGCACGATCACCGCGTGCACGTTAACCTCCGCCAAGTGGCTGCACACGGCGCCAGAGGGCAAAGTGCTGCTGCGCTGCTACATCGGCCGTTCAGGCGAGCAGGAATGGCCTGCGTGGTCTGATGAGCAGTTGATCAGCAAAGCACGCCATGATCTGCGTAACTTGCTCGGTTTAACGGCTGAGCCGCTGTTTACGGAAGTAACGCGTCTCAACCATTCAATGCCCCAATACCCGGTAGGACATCTGGAGCAGATTGCGCGCTTCCGTGAAGAGCTGAATGCCGCAATGCCACAGGTTCTGGTGACAGGGGCAGGTTTCCATGGCGTTGGTCTTCCTGACTGCATCAGGCAGGGGAAAGAGGCTGCCTGGCAGCTTGCAGACCGTATCATACATCAATCCGCTAAGGAGCCGGCTGTAACCTCCGCCTCCATCTAGCGCAGCTTGGCCAGATCCAACTTGAAGTCGGAAGGGGAGATGGCCAAGATTTGTTTTTCCTCTAGATCGCGAATCACTTGCATGAGGATCCCTTTTTGCACACCGGCAAGCTGCGAAATTTCATCGAAATTGAGCACGAGCTTGATGGTGATCTTGTTCTCTGAGCGAATGCCATGTTTGTTAGCCAATGTAATTAAGCTTTTGATTACCCGAGTTCTGGCGTCTAAAAAGGTTAAATCATAAACCTGCTGATTCGTATCGCGCAGCCGGTTGCTAAGTTCTTGCATAATGACTAACGTGATATCAAAATGGTTACGCAGCAGCTCGAGGAAGTTTTGCGCTGTCATGGAAAGCAGCACACAGTTTTCCAAGGTTTGCGCCGAAGCTGACCGCGGCTTGCCGTCGATCAGAGACAGCTCGCCGAAGCTCTCGCCGGATTTGCAGATGGACAGTATTTTCTCCTCACCGGAGCTGCCGGTTGTGAAGATTTTAACGGATCCGCTGACAACCATATAAAACACGTTGCCGATTTCTTTTTCGGAAAAAAGGACGGTATTCCCTTTGTAAGAGCGTCTTATGCAAATCTGTGCCAGCGCGTTCTGCTGATTTTCATTGAGCCGAGCGAATAAAGGGACTTTTTTAATATAATCAAGCATGTCAGGTACCGCCTTTTTATAGGTATAATGTCAATATTTTAGCATAGAAAGTTTAACGGGGGGTATTAAATTATGGAAAATTCGAGCAGAATCGACACGCGCTCTGCAGCCGCTTTTCAAGAATCCAAGAAGGTCATTCCCGGTGGCGTCAACAGTCCTGTTCGCGCCTTTAAATCGGTGGGACTCACACCGTTGTTCATGGAGAAAGGTGTTGGATCCCGCGTTACGGATATCGACGGCAACACGTTTATTGACTATGTAGGTTCTTGGGGACCGCTTATCGTTGGACATGCTCATCCTGCGGTGCTGGAAGCGATTAAAGCGACTGCTGAGAAGGGGACAAGTTTTGGCGCTCCGACGCTTCTGGAGACTCAGATGGCGCAGCTGGTCATTGATCGTGTGCCGTCAATTGACATGGTTCGAATGGTAAACTCCGGTACAGAAGCGACGATGAGCGCATTGCGATTGGCTCGCGGTTATACGAAACGCGACAAGATCGTTAAGTTCGAAGGAAGCTATCATGGTCACGCGGATGCGCTGCTGATCAAAGCAGGTTCCGGTGTAGCTACGCTGGGCTTGCCTGATAGTCCGGGTGTCCCTAGCAGTGTGGCAAGTAACACCATTACAGTGCCTTATAATGATCTGGCTTCTGTGCAATTAGTGTTTGAGAAGTTCGGTGAAGAAATTGCCGCTCTGATCGTTGAACCGATTGCTGGCAATATGGGCGTAGTCCCTCCAGCACCGGGGTTCTTGGAAGGACTACGTGAAATTACGAAGCAATACGGTTCGTTGCTTATCTTCGATGAAGTGATGACGGGCTTCCGCGTGCACAAGAACTGCGCACAAGGCCTGTACGGCGTTACACCGGACTTAACGTGTCTTGGTAAAGTAATAGGCGGCGGACTTCCTGTAGGCGCTTATGGAGGCCGTCTGGACATCATGGAGCAAATGGCTCCGGCTGGTCCGATCTATCAAGCTGGCACGTTGTCCGGAAACCCACTGGCAATGGCAGCAGGGTATGCCACATTGTCGCTACTAGGCGAGCCGAATGTCTACGAGGAGTTGGAACGCAAATCCGCCATGTTGGAAGCTGGATTTACTCGCAATGCCGCTGAATTCGGTGTGGCAAGCACGATTAATCGCGTAGGCTCGATGATTTGTCCGTTCTTTACCGAGACGAAGGTCACGAATTATGAGACGGCCAAAACGTCCGATCTGGCGAAATTCAATGCTTACTTTGGCCATTTGCTTGATCTAGGCGTTTCGGTTGCGCCGTCACAGTTTGAAGGGATGTTCGTATCCACGGCGCATACGGATGAAGATATCGCGGCGACGATTGATGCTCATCGCGAAGCGTTGAAAAGATTGTAAGACCAGCATGAACAACAAAAGAGGCTGTATCTAAGTCATCTACGATTGATGACTTCGGATACAGCCTCTTTGGCGATCTTATGTAGTCCAACCTATTCTGTTTTCACTGGAGGACTAGTCACGGGCTGAGAAGGGTTTGCAGCGTTATTGTTACCCTGCTGCTGGCCCTGCGAAGCGTTCGAGCTCGGCGTCGGTGTCGCGCTCGGTTTTGGTGTTGCGGAAGCTCCTGTCGAGGAGCCTCCGGAACCTGTTGTGCCGCCGCCTGTTCCCGGTGTCGGCGTCGGGGTTGCTGATGACGCTGGTGGAGTCGGCGTTGGTGTTGATGTTGGTGTTGTCGTCGGTGAAGTTTGCGGTTTCCCCGTCGAATTTGGTTTGCCAGAACCGTTATTTGATTCTGAAGGGTTTTGTGTCGTCCCGCCATTTTTGACTGAATCACTGCTGGATTCAGGCTTTTGGGACGGTGTCGGAGTAGCTGTTGGTTTCGGTGTTGCTTTTGGCGGATGCGCTTTGAGTTCAGCTTGTTCTTTCAAGAAATCAGGGTGATCGTAAGCGCCGCCTGGATCGATGGTGGTCAGTCCTGCCCAAACATTTTTCACTTTTACTTCATCCGGATGATCGAAAACAAGGAAGGCTGACGGCAAGCGACGCTCGCCATAACGGCTGGAAGGACTCGTGATCAACTCATCGTTGTAAACCATCTCGGAAGAAGCTCCGCCATCCAAGAAGCCTGCATTAATTACGCCGTCTGCCAGGAAAATATCCTGTACTTCTTTCAGGGTTGCACCCACACTGTGAGTTTGACGGCCGTCGATGACGATGAAAATAACGGTGCCGTCTGCTTTTTGGCCTACAGCCGTACGGGGAGCGCGTCCCCAACCGCCATCTCCGCTTGTAATAAGCGGTTTGCCATTTGCGATAACACGAGGATAGAATGAAACCGCATCTGTAACGCCTAGCTTCAATAGATCGTCAATCGTATATTTACCGATAATGAGCGTACCTTCTTTGGTAAACCCAACAATATGCTGTGGAATGCTGCCTTCTTGGTCGGTATAAAGAATTTCCCCACCGGACATAATAGCTCCAATTGGGGCAAATCCGTTTCCTAAACCGTCCGGATCGTTAAATCCTCCGCCGTTGACGCCTGCGACAGCGCCTGTGCGCTGAACCATCGAGGTGATTCTTTCGCCTTCGCCTTGCTTATCAGGAACGACAACGCGAATCGTACGCGGATCGTAAACATACATCTTTTTACCTTTCCAGAATTGACCGGAAATATCTTCAACCTTCACGAGGCTTTCTATGGAACGGTTCGTATTGAACTGAACAGCTTGCAAGTCTTGTTTTTCTACTGAGTTAACTTCGGTTAAATTTTGCATTTCAAGAACCATCTGGTCTCTGCGCTGGGCGCCTACGAAGATCCAGGCCCAATCCCGGTGCTGCGTGGTAATGACCGTTTTGGCTAAATACTCGCGAATGAATGTCCCTGGCGGGGTCAGAAACAAAAAGCTTGAAGTAAGGAATGTACATACAGCTATAACAAGTAAAGTGCGCTTCAACCAACTATAGTTGCGAAAATGATCTAAAATTGAACTACCCAAGTTGTTCCTCTCCTGCTCTAGTATTCTATTTGATGATTCAATGTCGAAAAAAATCAATACTAGACTTATATTATCATATTTTTGCATGCAATTGATATTGGTAATTGTTAAAATAAAATGTACGTCATCCAATATTCATATCCAGTATCCATAAGGAGTTATTGATCCATGAAACGTTACTATTTTTTTGATTTTCCTATAGATTTAATGGCTTTGACATTCTTGTTTCTACTGATTTTACTTGCTATCGTCATTTCTTTTCATAGAGGGACACGTTCATGACGGTGTGGAAACGCAACGGGGAATGGCTGGAACTTCCACTTCCGAGTGAAACATGGAAACCCTTGAAGCCAGGTAGCGTTGATGAAATTGCTGCTTTGCTGCCGGTTCCGCGCAAATACTTTCTGCGATTGGCTTCCCAAGGGCGTATCCGTGTGCAAGACAATCAGGTAAATCTTCATGTGTTTGCGAATGAAGAGGCAGCGTTCCGTGCTGAACGCCATGACGTTGACGTCCTGTTCGAGGACGATTTCTGCCTTGTTGTTAACAAGCCGGCAGGCATGTCGGTGCATCCTTCCGAAGCAGGTCAAGGCGGTACGCTGGCTTCTGCCGTAGCCTATTATTATGAATCGACCGGTCAAGCCTGCGCCGTGCGGCATATCCATCGTTTGGACCAGGATACGACTGGCGCTGTTTTATATGCCAAAAATGAATGGGCACATGTTCTGCTTGATGAAGCCATGCGCGACAAGCGGATTGATCGTCGTTATGTCGCTCTGGCCCAAGGAGTTTTCAAAAGAAAGCAAGGAACGGTGGACGCGCCAATCGGCAAAGACAGGCATCAATCCGGCAAACGCAGAGTGACAGCAGGCGGCGATCAAGCAGTGACGCACTATCAAGTGCCGCGCCAATTGAACCATGCTGCGCTTGTGGAACTGGAATTGGAAACAGGGCGTACGCATCAGATTCGGGTACACCTAAGCCACTTGGGGCATCCGCTTGTTGGCGACGTCCTGTACGGGGGATCTTCCCGTTTGTTCCATCGCCAGGCCCTGCATGGGGAGAAGCTTACGTTCGAGCATCCTATTACGCAAAAGCTGATTGAGGTTCATGCACCGCTCCCGCTTGATTTCCAGCAATTGCTGGACAAAGTCGAGTCGACAACAAAAATGTAGTCATGCCTCGCCCTTACCACCCATATACTTAGAAAGACAAACAAGTAAATGGACCAGCAATCCGAGAATGCCTTCGGCATCCGGGTTTGATGGAAGGGAGGATTAATCCGGTGTCTGAACAACAACCAGGTCTGAGATTCGATATCTATGAGCGTGTTCATTTGCAGGAGGATTTGGCGGGGATACAAGAGTTGAATGATGTAGAATTGGTTCCTCACATTCAGGTGCTTACTTTGGATAATCAGGCGATACTTAAAGGAAACTTGCTGCTTACAGGCAACTATGCCAGCGAAGAAGGGGGAGCACCGCGACTACTTGAACATTTGATTCCGGTAGAGATCACGTTGCCTCTGAATCGCATTCATCGTGTAGAAGACATTCAAGTGGATATTGAGAATTTTGACATTGATTTATTATCAGCGAGAAGTTTGAATGTGACAGGTGTGTTATCTCTTCAGGGCGTCGAAATTGTTTCGGCTCCGGTTGAGAGCTGGCGGGAGGAAGAGGAAGTTACATTCGTGCATGAGATTAATTTCCCACGGTACGAGCCGCCGCCTGCCAACTATCCGACTCAGCCGATTCAAGAGAATCCGTCGATTCAACCGATTCCAATGCCTTATATGCAGCCGACTCCCCAGGTTCAGGAGCCAATAGAACAACAGATGCCAACGCCTACACAAATGCCAGTGAATGAAGAGCCCGTTCCTGAGCTTATACAGTCATCGCCTTCGTCGATTGAGGAAGACGATTGTGAGGACGGCGGCTCGGCAGTTGTAGATATTGAGCAAACGGAATTGAAGGTGAGCCCCCATTCGGACAGCACGGTTGTTACGGAGGAGAAAAAGGATCTCAAAGTTGCGTTCGGGAAGAAGGCCAATGAGGCTGTCGATATCAACCCGTACGGTCTCAAGTCGCTGCTCTCGAAAGCGGGCTCGTACCTTACGGACAAGAGGCGGGCTGAGGAGGAAGCGCAAGCTGCTCTCGCCGAGGAGTCGCGGATAGACGCCGTTGAGTGGAAGCGCCTGTTTCTTCAAAACCAGACGAATTCGCAAGAGTTCAGAAAGTTGAAAATGTGCATCGTTCAAAAAGAAGAAACGTTAGAGACGATTGCCAAGCGCTATCAGCTCAACCCGCGTGAGCTGCAGCTGCTGAACAGGCTCGGCGATCAAGAGATTTCCGTAGGGCAGGTTATTTACCTCCCTAGATAATAAGCTGGATACATAGGCAAGAGCCTCTGGCCGTTTTCACGGCTGGGGGCTCTTCATTTGTTGCGGAACATCTTTTTTGAAAGCGGCATATTTTACTCATAAACGGTAATACTTGAATGATATATTGACTCTATTTCAAATGTTCGTTATCATATGATGTAATCCTTTTGAGTAATATTGGAAACGTTGATAGGGAGTAGTAGGCGGAATGCCCTTCAGAGAGTGGAACTGCAACGCTGAAAGGTTCCATAGGAAGCAACCGAACGAAGTCGCCCTGGAGTTGTGAATGTGACGGGAAGCGCCCGCGATCCGCGGAGTAGCTCACTTAGCATTTGCCGGCCGCAGCCGTTATCTGTTTGAGAGCCACGCGCTTCATGTTGAAGCTGCGCGGAATAAAGGTGGTACCACGGAAGCAAGCCTTTCGTCCTTTGCGGGCGGAGGGCTTTTTTTGTTTGATTTAACCTAGCAGACGAGCTTAATAACAGGCCTCAAAAGCCTATTTAACAGAGATAACAGTAATGGAGGTAATCTTATGACCGAAGCGAATGAAACGAAAGAGCAATTGCAAATGCCTACCACGTACGACCCCAAAGAAGCGGAGCGAAAGTGGTACGATTACTGGATTAAAAATGAGTTTTTCAAAGCGGGCGGCCGTCCGGACGCGGAAACCTACACCATTGTGATTCCGCCGCCTAACGTAACGGGTATGCTGCATATCGGGCATGCGCTGGATTTCACGCTTCAGGATATTTTGGTTCGTACGAAGCGGATGCAAGGGTATGACACGCTTTGGCTACCTGGTTCCGACCATGCGGGCATTGCGACACAAACGAAAGTGGAACAAAAGCTCCGCGAAGATGGCCAATCCCGCTATGATCTGGGACGCGAGAAGTTCCTGGAGAAAGTTTGGGAATGGAAAGAGCAATATGCGAACACCATTCGCGAGCAGTGGGCTAAAATGGGCTTTTCATTGGATTATTCCCGTGAGCGTTTCACGCTGGATGAGGGGTTGTCCCAAGCCGTTCGTGAAGTTTTCGTCAGCTTGTATGAAAAAGGGCTTATTTACCGCGGAAACTATATTATTAACTGGGATCCTGCGGCTCGCACGGCGTTATCAGACATTGAAGTTGAATATAAAGAGGTTCAAGGCGCGCTTTACCATTTGTCTTACAAAACGACAGACGGCCTGGATTCCATTGTTGTCGCTACAACGCGTCCAGAGACGATGCTTGGCGATACGGCGGTTGCTGTACATCCGAAGGATGAGCGCTACCAGCATTTGATCGGCAAGAAATTGCTGCTTCCGATTGTAAACCGCGAGATTCCGGTTATTGCTGATGAGTATGTTGAGAAAGAGTTCGGAAGCGGTGCTGTGAAAATTACGCCTGCTCACGACCCGAACGATTTTGAAGTAGGAAAACGCCATGATCTGCCGCAAATTCTTGTCATGGATGAAACGGGTACGATGAACGCGAATGCGGGCCCTTACCAAGGCAAAGATCGGTTCGAATGCCGCAAGCAAATCGTTGCTGATCTGAAAGAACAAGGCGTTCTGATCAAAATCGAAGAGCATGTTCACCAAGTAGGCCACAGTGAGCGCAGCGGGGCTGTCATCGAGCCGTACTTGTCCACGCAGTGGTTCGTAAAAATGCAGCCGCTTGCCGATCAAGCGATCGATGCGCAAAAATCAGGCAAAGGGGTCAACTTCGTACCAGACCGCTTTGAGAAAATTTATTTGAACTGGATTGAGAATGTTCGTGATTGGTGTATTTCCCGTCAGCTATGGTGGGGTCACCGCATTCCAGCTTGGCACTGTGCAGATTGCGGGCAAATTACGGTATCCCGTGAGGACGCTTCAGCATGTACACACTGCCAAAGCACGAATCTCAAACAAGATAACGATGTACTTGATACATGGTTCAGTTCGGCTCTATGGCCGTTCTCCACATTGGGCTGGCCGAACGATACAGAAGACCTTAAACGTTACTATCCTACGAATGTTCTAGTAACGGGTTATGATATTATCTATTTCTGGGTAGCTCGCATGATCTTCACAGCCCTTGAATTTACGGATCAAATTCCGTTCAAAGACGTGTTGATGCACGGACTTGTACGCGACTCCGAAGGCCGTAAGATGTCCAAATCGCTTGGCAACGGTGTAGATCCGTTAGAGGTGATTGAGAAATATGGCGCAGATGCTATGCGCTATATGATTTCTACAAGCAGCACGCCGGGACAGGATCTCCGCTTCCGTTGGGAGCGAGTGGAGCAGGCTCGCAATTTTGCCAATAAGATCTGGAATGCATCCCGTTTTGCGCTTATGAATCTCGAAGGCGTTAAGGCTGAAGATATCGATCTGACAGGCCAACTTGGCACAGCCGATCGCTGGATTCTGCATCGTTTGAATGAAACAGTTCGCGATGTAACTCGCTTGATAGACAGCTATGAATTCGGTGAAACCGGCCGCTTGCTGTATAATTTCATCTGGGATGACCTGTGTGATTGGTACATTGAGTTCAGTAAATTGAGCCTATACGGCACAGATGCAGCTGCGAAGAAGAAGACGCAATCCGTATTAGCTTACGTGCTGGATCGTACACAGCGCCTTATTCATCCGTTCATGCCGTTCATCTCCGAAGAAATTTGGCAGCATTTGCCGCATGAAGGCGAAACGATTACGCTTGCTTCTTGGCCGACTGAGAACCCGGCGTTCGAGTCTCCGGATGCTGTTCGCGAGATGGAGCTGCTGATGGATGCAATCCGTTCCGTTCGTAACATCCGGGCCGAGGTTAACGTTCCGATGAGCAAAAAGGTTGAGCTGTTGGTTAAACCGGCAAGCAGTGAGACGCAAAGTATTCTTCAAAGGAACGAAGAGTACCTGAAGCGTTTCTGCAACACATCCCTGCTGCAAATCGACGCTGAAATGGGCGCACCGGAGAAAGCGATGACCGCAATCATCACAGGAGCAGAGCTGTTCTTGCCGTTGGCAGGGCTGATCGATATCGCGCAAGAACTCGTGCGTTTGGATAAAGAGCTGCAAACTCTGCACGGGGAAGTTGAACGTATCGAGAAAAAGCTGGGCAATGAGGGCTTTGTGGCCAAGGCGCCTGCGAAGGTGATTGAGGAAGAAAAGGCTAAGCTTGCAGATTATGCGGATAAGCGGGATAAAGTGATTGCTCGTTTAGCGGAATTAAAGGGATAATTTCAATAAAACCAACGATTGCCTAGTTACGTATACAAGGTGATTCATATAGTAAATGAGGATGAGATCGATGAACGAATTCAAAGACAACCATCCGGCTGCATTCCAAAGCGCGCAAGAAGCGATCTCTTGGATTGTCGGGCGGATGGAGAAACTCGGTATCAAACCGGGACTCCAACGGATGCAGATGTTGATGGAGAAACTCGGTCACCCTGAACGCAGATTGAAATTCATTCATGTGGCGGGTACGAATGGCAAGGGCTCTACATGCGCTTATTTAACTTCTGTCTTGCGGGCATGCGGATATGATGTGGGGACGTTCACGTCCCCGTATTTGGAAAAGTATACGAATCGTATCCAAGTGAACGGTGAGGATATTCCAGATGCTGATCTGCTTAGACTGGTGAATGACATGAAGCCGGTGATTGACGAGATTGCCGAAACCGAACTCGGGGCTCCGTCGATGTTTGAAATTTCTACGGCGCTCGCTATTATGTACTTCGGCAAGGTGGCTTATCCCGATTACGTCGTATGGGAAACAGGCTTGGGGGGAAGGCTGGATAGCACGAATATCGTGAATCCGGTCGTAACCGTCATTACCAATGTGGGTCATGACCATATGGACATTCTGGGAGATACCATCGAGAAAGTAGCTGCTGAAAAAGCGGGAATCATTAAAGCTGGTGTTCCTATTATTACAGCAGCCCAGCCTCATGAAGGCTGGAGCGTTATCGAACAAACGGCGAAAGCCAAGAAAGCGACGCTTTACTCGCTTGGAGATCAATTCAATTACGCGAATGTGACCAGTCAATTGGATCTTCAGACCTTTGATTTCACGGGTCAATTCCGGCCGATTCCGGGCGTGCCGATTTCGCTGAATGGCGAACATCAGCTGAAAAATGCCGCAGTGGCCGTGATGACGCTGGAAGTACTTCGTCAATACTATGCATGCATTGTGGACGATGAGGATTTGTACAAAGGGCTGAAAGAGACTCGCTGGCCTGGACGGCTTGAGATGATTTCGAACGAGCCTCGTGTATTGCTCGATGGTGCGCATAATCCTGAAGGTGCCGCGACACTTGCTGCTGCGCTTCAAACCGTCTATAGCTACCGAAAGCTGAATCTCATGATGGGAATGCTTTCGACAAAGAATCATACGGGCTACCTCAGGCATATACTACCATTGGTGGATACACTTATTATTACGGAACCCGATTTTCATAAAAAAGGGGATGCCGAGATGCTCGCGGAGCTAGCACGTGAACTTCTTCATGATATGGACCGTCAGGTGGATATCGTGGTTGAGCGCGATTGGAAGCGGGCATTAGAAATCCTTACAAGCAGAACTGAGCAGGATGATCTGGCGGTCGTATCCGGCACGCTGTATTTAATCTCTGATGTTCGTTCTTGGATTACCTATCAAACCGATTCTGAAAAAGGATGGTGAGAACGGCGTGAGTCAAGCAGAACACGTACATTTTATAGGCATCGGCGGATACGGCATGAGTGCTATTGCCAAAGTCATGCTTGAAATGGGTTACCGGATTTCCGGTTCCGACCTGGCACACCAAGAGTTAACGGAAAAGTTAAAAGCGAAGGGTGCGCAAGTTTTCATAGGGCATGAAGCTCGCAATGTATCAGGTGCTGATTTGGTTGTTTATTCGACAGCCTTATCCAAAGATAATGTGGAGATGCAAGCGGCGGAGGAATTAAACATTCCGGTCATTCACCGCTCACAGATGCTGGCAAGACTTATGAACGAACGCAAAGGCATTGCGGTTGCAGGAGCACACGGCAAAACGACAACCTCCTCAATGATCGCTTTGGTTATGGAAATTTGCGGAATAGATCCGACTTATATTATCGGCGGCGAAATCATGAATGTGGGCAGCAATGCCAAAGCAGGCAAGGGTGAATTCGTTGTAGCGGAAGCCGATGAAAGCGATGGTACGTTCCTGCAATATCATCCTACGCTTGCTCTAGTAAATAACATTGAAGCTGATCATTTAGAGAACTATAATGGCGACTTCGAGAATTTAAAGAAAGCTTATAAGCAATTCCTCAGCCAAGTAAGACCTGGCGGAAAAGCGATTGTTTGTCAAGATGATATGTTTTTACGTGAGATGATTCCAGCCATTCAAAGTGAAGTCATCACGTATGGAATAGATAATGACGCTGACTATGTAGCCAGCGATATTTCGTTAGGCGACCGGAAGGTTACGTTTAACGTTCACAACAAAGGCGCGCTGCTTGGGCAGGTTAGCTTATCTGTACCAGGGAAGCACAACGTGTATAACGCATTGGCGACATTGATCACATGCCTGGAAGCGGGACTGCCTTTTGAGAAGATTGCTGAGGCTATTCAAGAGTTCCGGGGGGCGAAGCGTAGATTCCAGGTGCTCGGGGAAGTAGAAAATATCCTGGTCATTGATGACTATGCGCATCATCCGACTGAGATTCAAGCGACGATCTCTGCTGCCAAGGCAACAGGCAAACGGATCATTGCCGTTTTCCAACCTCAACGCTATACGCGTACCTATTATCTATTTGAGCAATTCAGCCGCTCTTTTGATGAGGCGGACGAGGTGATTATCACCGATATTTATTCTCCTGCGGGCGAGAAGCGGATTGAAGGAGTAGATTCAGCTAAACTAGTTGAATTGATCAAGAGCAATAGCAATCCTAATGTTCAGCACATTGCCACAAGGGAAGATGTTCTTGGGTATTTAATCGATCATGTACAGCCAGGTGATTTGGTGCTGACGATGGGTGCCGGGGATATTTGGAAAGCGGCCGACGGTTTAGCGAAGTCACTGCGCAAGAAATACGAGACGAACGGTTAGAGGAAAGATCGCTGTAAGCCAATTGGCTGGAGGCGGTCTTTTTTTGCTTAACCAAACATATTTCAATTCTCTCAATCATAATCTAGTAACAGAAGATTTGGACAAGATGACGGCGGGTCCGTTTCCAAATACATTTTATGAGGAGTGAATGGAATGAGTAAAGCAAGAATCACGTATCGTTTCGACACCAAGGAGCCGGCAGAATCGAACCGTAAAGCGTCGCGAGTACCCGGTCCTGAAGAAAAGGTGATTCCACTCTATCAGGAAGAGTATAAGGTTGTAACGAATTCTCCCAATGACGGGCAAAACTCAGAGGAGATAACATCCTATCAACAAGCTGAGAGAGAGCAAGTAGAAAGCTTATTTGAACCGCATGCGCTGAATACGTTTACTACGGATTTCGGCAGCTGGAACAGCCAGATTGAGACGGAAGGCGAAAGAGTCGAGCGAATTATCCGCGAGTCTCAGGCCATTCGGGAACAGCAAGTGAGGGCAGAGGTTCCTGTCCAAAGACCAGAGCCGATAACAGAGCAAAATCGTGATGAATGGTCGAGCTGGACGCATAAGGGGCCTTATATCGAACCGGAAGTTGGCACTAGATATGCTAAATCAAATGGTGCGCCTTGGATTCGTATTGCCACCTCCGTAGCAGGAGCTGTCGTGACGGGAGTCGCTTTCGGATTTTTTGTCCTCTCGATGTTCTCGCCATCTGACCGCACCCCGACGGACACAGGGCCCGGCAAGACTACGATTGCTGTTCCTTCCGCTAATGTAGCGGCTGTTCCTTCGAAAGCGCCGGGCGGTGCTACCAAAACAGGCACAGATCAAGCAGCTGGCTTGCCTGTAACGGCTGGCGCTGTCACACCAGTTCAAATTCCGGCTAAATCCTATACATTCCTGCAAAATGGGGTGTTCAGCTCCATGCAGGGCGCCCAAGCCATCCAGGATACGCTGAAGAAGAAAGGCTTGGCATCCGCCCTGGACAGTTCGGATAAGCCCACGGTTTTTGTAGGATTTGCCAATAACAAAGACGACGCCACGGCCTTGAGACAACAAGTCCAAACCGTGGATAAAACGATAGAAGTGTATATCAAAAGTTTAGACATCCCGGCAGTGACAGGAATTCGTTGGGGCGGCCAAAAGCCCGATTCAGTGCCTGCTTTCCTAACAGAAGCAAATAAGCTTGTGAACACAATCAATGAATTGGCTCTTATTCATCTGGCTGAAACAAAGCCTAGCGCGCTCTCAGACAGTTCGCTGCAAACGATTCACACTTCTCACCAATCGCTGACTACGTTGTCTACGGCGCTAAATGAAGGCTTAAGCGATGACGCCAAGCCTATCGTCCAAAAGATGACTTCCTCCTTGAACAGTGCCGTGCAATCGATGGATGAGTACAAGAAAAGCCCTTCCACGGCGATGCTCTGGCAAGCTCAAACATCCATGATGCAGTACATTCTGGCACAGAAAGATTTGCTGAAGAAAATAAGCGTTTCTTAACTTGAAAAAAACAGGTGTCCTCAGAGCTCATTGGAGCTTTGAAGATCACCTGTTTTTTTATTTTGTGAAGTAACGATCTAACAGGGCAGCCATCTCTGCGCGTGTCATCGTTTGCTCCGGTTTGAACGAAGTATCTGTGATTCCGTTAATGATGACCTTCTGTTTCAAAGCATAAATGGCTTTGGCGCTCCACAAATCCGCTGGCACATCGTCAAAAGTTGCCTTAGGGGCCGGGTTTTGCCCACCGCTTTTTGTAGACAATTGAATGAGGCGGTCGAAAAGATAAGCGACTTCGCCACGGGTGATCGGTTGTTCAGGACGAATCGTTCCATCCGCATATCCTTGAAGCAAATTTAATTGTTGCGCTTTGGCGAAAACAGGGGTTGCCCAGTAAGAAGCAGGCAGGTCTTTGTACGTTTGGTCAGCCGTCTGGCAGCTATATACCGCTGAGGTGACGGTTCCACTAGGCGTACAAGCGGCTGCGAGTTTGTCGAATGAAAACGCCCGATCCATCAAAGTGAGGAATTCCGCTCTTTTCAAAGCGCGATCCGGTTGATACTGATTGTTTATTCCGTCAATAATGCCTTTATTTTTCATGCGCATAATGGACTCTCTTGCCCAATGCCCAAGGGTATCTGTGAATAAGGGAGGCGCATAGCCCGCAATGCCGTTCGCAATCCCAACGGCCATTTTCGCTCGAACGGCGTCGCTTGCAAGCAATGCTGCATCGTTGGGTTCGTTTAGAAAAGCGGTTTCCACAAGAATACTTGGAATGCTGCCCATTCTGGCTACGTAAACCGCGCTTGGAACTAAACCTAAGTTCTTCGTGCCGGCTGCCGAAACCAAGGAATCCAGAACATGCTGGGCCAAATCTTTACTGTAGGGTGTCAACTGTTTCATTTTGTCGCTTGCGGGATAATCTTCTTGGGGGTAATCATTGTCGTAGTAAAGTACCATACTGCCTCTGGTTGTGCCGTTCGGATGCGAATTGGCATGGACGGATACGAATAAATCCGCTTGCAAGGCATCCGTGAAATTCACGCGCTCCGCGAGTGACCAATACGTGTCATCGGTTCTTGTCAGGACGACCTCGTAACCTCGCTTCGTTAGCTCGTCCCGCAGCTTTTGCGTGATGTCGAGATTGACATCTTTCTCCTTCAAACCGTTCAAGCCCAAGGCACCGGGATCGCTTCCGCCATGTCCGGCATCAAGAACGATTTTATAGGCAAAAGCTTGATAAGGAAACGCTATCGTAAGTATAAAGGTGAGTAGAACAAGTCTTTTAAGTAAAGTCATAAGTTGAAGTACCTCCAAAATCTATCTTACTAGGAACAGCTAAGGATGTAAGCAGGTAAGAATCACCATTCGGTTACATTTTTCATGGAAAAAATTAGAGTGTGCCCGTATAATAGGGCTTGTACATAGAAGAGAGGATGACAGCGATGAAAAAAGGCACTTTTACCTTAGTCATATTTTTAATCATCGGATTGATAACCGGGATTATTGTCGGCCAGCTGCTGACTCCTGTGCCTGCTCTATCTTTTTTAACCAAATCGGCCTCGATTACTTGGGATCCAAAGGCAGATCTGCAAGTTGTGAAATATGAGCTGCATCTTCTGGTGAGACTAAATTTGTGCAGTATTCTTGGATTAGTGGGTGCTTTCCTCCTGTATCGCAAGCTTTAATCGGCATTGAATCCTATACGGACATTATCATAAGCTAGGAGTTGTTTCTGTTGAATAAATCACCAAACCAAGAGCAAAGATTAATTCTTGCTTCATCCTCGCCGCGGAGGCAGGAATTGATTCAGGGACTTGGACTACCCTATATCATTCGGGTGAGCGACGCAGATGAGACCGTAGAAGGAAAAATAACGCCTTCAGAACTAGTAGAAGTTCTATCTGTACGCAAGGCGTCAACGGTTCGCGAGATGCTGGAGTCCAGTGAAAAACACGGGATCATCGTGGGTTCTGATACGGTCGTTGTGCTTCACAATGAGGTTCTTGGAAAGCCCGTGGATGAAGAGGACTCTTTCCGGATGTTGAAAGGCCTGCAAGGCACGACGCATCAGGTATACAGCGGAGTGGCTTGCATTGATGCAGCTACAGGCAAACAGGTGGTCTCGCACAGCGTAACGAATGTGAAAATGAAAGCTATGTCAGACGAGCAGATTCGTCGATATATCGCGACAGGTGAGCCTAAGGACAAAGCTGGCTCCTATGCGATTCAAGGGATTGGCGCAACCATCGTAGAATCCATTGAAGGGGACTATTTTACAGTTGTTGGCTTGCCGCTTTCCTTGCTTAGTGATTTGCTGTTAACCTTCGATATCCAAGTTCTGTAATCTCTCCTTTCTAGTCGTTCACACATTGACTGTGCAATCTGTAACGGTTACAATGACAGTAAGCGACATGACATCGCAACTTCAGGGAGGATTGGCCATGAACAGCGAATTTACAATAGCCGTCCACAGTCTCGTATTTCTTGCAAATTTGCCTGATCATATGGCAACCAGTGAAGAAATTGCTACGAATGTATCCACACATTCTGCTCGTATACGCAAAGTTATGGGCTTTCTGCGAAAAGCAGGTTACGTTTCAACCAAAGAAGGCATCGGGGGCGGATTCATTCTCTGCCGTAATCCGGATGATGTGACACTTGGTGAAATTTACCGATTAACGTGTCATGGTTCTTTGAAACCAAGCTGGTGTTCCGGCGATGAGAAGAATAACGATTGTATCATTTCATCCAAAATGGATAAATTGATGGGCAACGTTTTCGCAGACGCCGAAAAGCAGATGGAATTATACTTCGATGGTTATACCATCGGCGGTATGCTGGAACGAATCAAAGCTTACGGATGCCCGGAATTGAATAATGAGCAGTTATCCTAGAAGCCCTCGGATCTTATAATCCGGGGGCTTTGTGTCGTTTTAAGACCCTTGTCGCGATGAATGGGATACGGATAAGTAACACAACCTACAGATGGAAAGAGGGGAATTGATGGAAGTCACAAGTTTAATGCTTCGTGAAGTACCGACAGAAGAAAGACCTAGAGAGCGAATGCTTCAATATGGAGCTGAGGCGTTAAGTCACGCCGAGCTGTTGGCGATTATTCTTCGAACAGGAACGGTTTCGGAGTCAGCGGTTCGTCTGGCAAGCCGCATCTTAAGCGAGTCAGGAGGATTGCGCAGCCTGGTGGATATGAGCAAGGATCAGCTTACGCAAATCAAAGGCATTGGTGATGCCAAAGCGCTGCAAATTCTAGCCGGCATCGAGCTCGGTCGACGAATTGCCAAAAGCACATTCGCAGAGCGGATTACGATTCGATCACCGAAGGATATCGCGAATTTAATGAGCGAGGAGCTTCGATATTTGCAGAAGGAGCATTTCGTTTGTTTGTTTTTGAATACGAAAAATCATGTGCTTGCGCAAGAAACACTCTCCATGGGCAGCTTGAACGCGTCCATCGTCCATCCCCGCGAAGTTTTCCGTGCAGCCATAAAAAGAAGCAGTGCGTCTATTGTTTGTGTACATAATCATCCTAGCGGGGACCCCACTCCAAGCCCGGAAGATATACAGCTAACCCACCGTTTGGTGGAAGCCGGAACTATTATTGGTATTGAAGTGTTGGATCATGTTATCATAGGTGATCAGAGATTCATAAGTTTGAAGGAAGAAGGCTTTATGTAATATAATAGGTTGGCAATAGGAAAGGAGTAACTGCCATGTTTGGAGGCTTTACGAAAGATCTGGGAATTGATTTAGGTACAGCGAATACACTGGTTTATGTAAAAGGCAGAGGAATAATCGTTAGAGAACCATCGGTGGTTGCTCTACGTACGGATACGAAAACAATCGAGGCTGTTGGAGATGCAGCCAAAAAAATGATCGGTCGCACGCCGGGCAACATTCGTGCGATTCGCCCGATGAAAGATGGCGTTATTGCTGATTTTGAAACAACGTCAACCATGATTCGCTACTTTTTGAGACAGGCTCAAAAACAGCGCTGGTTATTCCAACGCCACCCGAATGTGATGGTTTGTGTGCCTTCTGGCATCACGGCCGTAGAGAAACGTGCGGTGGAAGACGCAACGAAACAAGCCGGAGCGCGTGAAGCCTATACGATTGAAGAGCCGTTTGCGGCAGCGATCGGCGCAGATCTTCCTGTGTGGGAACCAACGGGAAGCATGGTTGTCGATATCGGAGGGGGAACCACGGAAGTAGCGGTCATCTCGCTTGGGGGCATTGTGACGAGCCGTTCCATTCGCATTGCCGGGGATGAAATGGACGAGGCCATCATTCAATACATTAAACGTACATACAATCTGATGATTGGGGAACGCACATCGGAAACGCTCAAGATGGAGATTGGTTCTGCACTTCCAATGGAACAGCCGGAAACACTCGAAATCCGTGGACGTGACCTTGTTTCCGGTTTGCCGAAGACAATGAGCGTAACCTCTGATGAGATCACAGAATCATTGACGGATACGGTGAATGCGATCGTTGAAGCTGTGAAAGTTACGTTAGAGAAGTGTCCGCCCGAACTGTCAGCGGATATTATGGATCGCGGGATTGTGTTAACCGGCGGTGGTGGTTTGCTGCGCAACTTGGATCGCTTGCTTGCCAGAGAAACCGGCATGCCCGTTCTGGTTGCAGAGAATCCGCTTGATTGCGTAGCGATTGGGACAGGCCGCGCCTTGGAAAATATTCATTTATTTAAAAATAAATCAGGTTCAGGTTCACGCTATAAGCGTTAATATTCGTCAAGAATTCGTTAGAAGGTGCTCATTTTGTTCAAATTCATGGGAAACAAGAGGCTGATTTTCCTGATGTTCGGTTTAGTCTGCTTCTTTATATTGATGGGATTAACGCTGGGAAACCGGGGACCGATGACGTGGCCGGAGAAATTCCTCAAAGACTCGGTATCGTGGACGCAAGGACTCTTCTACAAGCCCGCTGCGCAGGTAGCGGGTTTCTTTGAAGACATTCGGCAGCTTAGAGTCATCTATGAAGAAAATAAGACGCTGAAGCTGACCTTGACGCAGTATGCGCGAGATACACAACGTCTGAACGACCTGGAATCGCAAAATAAACGGCTGATGGAAGCCTTGGGCTTTACAGAACGACAGCGTCAAGCCAACGCATACACGTATCGGATTGCCGAGGTTGTTACGGTGGATAATGATCCGTACAACAGTACAGTGACGATTAATTTAGGCGACAAGGACGGCATCAAAGAGAACATGGCGGTTATGACGGTCGACGGATTAGTTGGCAGAGTGAGTAAAGTATTCGGCTTTCATTCCAATGTGCAGCTGTTGAAAGAGATTACGGATTCCGACAACAACTCCAAAGCGATAGCGGTTACTGTGAAAGGCAATGCGAGCCAACCGTTCGGCATGATTGAGTCTTATGACAGCAATACAGGGGAACTCGTGATGAACAAGGTGGAACATGCGGACGACATGAAAGTCGGGGATACGATTATTACATCAGGCTTGGGGCAAGTATTCCCTAAGGGAATTGAAGTAGGGACGATCTCTTCCATCGGTCCGGGGGAATTCGGAATCACCTACAAAGTTATGGTGAAGCCCAAAGCTTCGTTTAACCGTATTCGCGAAGTGTTCGTAGTCGAAGTTCCGGAAGTGAAATGAGGTGAGCCGTTACGTGACTCGACATTTGCTGTGGCTCATTCTATTAGGCTTGTTTATCCTGCAAGGCTCCATTGTGGTTTGGCTGATCCCATCTGCGTGGCAAAGCAGCGTTCATGTTACCCCCCATTTTACACTGGTCTTTATCTTGTTCATCGGACTTTTCCATCATCGACATTCTGCACTGATTTATGGGCTCTTGTTCGGTCTGCTGCATGATTTTAACTATTATGGGGCGATGCTCGGTGTGTATTCCTTCGGGATGGGACTCACCGGGTATTTGGCGGGACTGGCGCAGCGCAGGCAGCCTAACCTCATCTTTTATAATCTGCTCATTATAGGCGTCGGTCTGCTGTTGTTTGAGTTCATCGATTTTGGCATTAACCATTTGTTTAAGCTCATTGATATTGAGTTGAAATTTGCTCTCACCCATTACATGCTCCCAAGCGTGCTGTTTAATTTGCTTTTCGCCTTGATTTGCTACGTACCGATTCGCAAGCTGCTCGAAGGAAAGCGGATCGTACCTGCGAATACCGAAGATTAATTTTCCAGGCGGTTAGCAGGAGAATCCACGACAAGAGCCGAAATGTATAGGTTGGGAGGTCGTCATTCAATTATGTCTGTAGCTAAGCACCATGTGATGATAAAAGGGGTCAAGGATGGCCTTGTTTTTTTACTAAACGATGCATGTGAGTGGCAAGATTTGCTGAAAGAGCTGCAGCATAAGCTGGAGAAAACCCATCAGCAAATACTGACCGGACCGATTATTCATGTGCACGTTAAATTAGGCAGCAGGGAAGCAACCGAGGAGCAGAAAGAAGAAATCAGATCTGTCATTAAGCAAAAGGGCAATCTGCTGATTCAATCGATCGAAAGCGAACCTCGGAAGGAAGTAGTCGTAGAACCTGCTGCAAGAATGTCAACGCTAAGAGGCATGATTCGTTCGGGACAAACCCTCCATCATGAGGGGGATTTACTTTATTTAGGCGATGTTAATCCAGGCGGAACAATTACCTCTACCGGGAACATTTACATTATGGGCTCGCTTCGCGGAATGGCGCATGCCGGGATTGACGGCGATGATAAAGCGATTATTGCCGCTTCTCATATGCGTCCTACCCAATTGCGGATCGCTGGAATTATTAGTCGTTCTCCGGATGAATGGGGCATTGAAGAAGCTTTTATGGAGTTTGCTTATGTGAAAGATGGTAAAATGGAAATCGATAAGCTTCATCAGCTTCATCGGATTTCCCCTGATTCGAATTTGAAATTATAAACTTATATACGTTATAGAAAATAGCGCGTGGGGTGAGAACATATGGGAGAGGCAATCGTTGTTACTTCGGGAAAAGGCGGCGTTGGCAAAACAACGACTTCAGCAAATCTTGGAACAGCATTGGCGCTTTTAGGGAAAAAAGTATGCATGGTGGACACCGATATTGGCCTGCGCAATTTGGATGTCGTCATGGGACTCGAGAACCGAATCATTTATGACCTTGTGGATGTTGCGGAAGGACGCTGCCGTTTACCACAAGCCTTAATCAAAGATAAGCGCTTCGAAGAACTGTATCTGCTGCCTGCTGCTCAGACGAAGGACAAGCATGCGGTATCGCCGGAGCAAGTGAAAGATATTATTCTTGATCTTAAAAAAGACTTTGAATTCGTCATCATAGACTGCCCCGCAGGCATTGAGCAAGGCTTCAAAAATGCGGTAGCGGGCGCTGACAAAGCGATCGTTGTAACGACTCCGGAGAACGCTGCTGTACGGGATGCCGATCGCATTATCGGACTGCTGGAGAATGAGAAAATTTCTTCGCCGAAGCTCATCATTAACCGAATTCGCCCGATGATGATGAAAAAAGGCGAGATGCTGGATATTGACGAAATCTGCTCAGTGCTAGCCATCGATCTGCTCGGCATTGTGCCAGATGACGAACATGTCATTAAGGCGGCCAATGCAGGTGAGCCGACCGTGATGAACCCATCGTCCCGCGCTGCGATTGCTTATCGAAACGTGGCTCGCCGGATTTTGGGCGACACGGTGCCTCTCATGCAGCTCGAAGACAAGACTGGCTGGGTCAAACGTATGAAAAAGTTTATCGGAATAGGATGATCTTGCTGTGCTCGCAAAACTGAAAAACATCGACATTCCTATTGTTGTTATTTTGTTCGCTTTCATGGTTATCAGCACAATGACGGTCTACAGTGCGTCCGTGGATCATCCGTCCATTGTCATCTCGATATCCAAAATACTTATTCTCTATGCCGTTGGATTACTTGCCTTTCTAGCCTGCAGCCTTTTTGATTATCGTGTACTCATACGGATTGCTCCTGTCTTGTACGGTATCGGTATCGTATCTTTGGTGGCCGTTTATTTTTTCGGTAAAAAAATTCACGGAGCGCGCGGCTGGTTTGAACTTCCGGGAGGCCTGACCTTCCAACCGGCGGAACTTGTGAAGCTGATTTTGATCATTTGCGTGACAGCGCTACTGGCCAAACGCGGCGGCGAGCTGCTGCAAATCAAAAACGATCTGATCCCTGTATGCGCGGCTGTTCTGCTTCCGTTTATTCTCGTTTTGATCCAGCCGGACTTGGGGAATGCGATTATTTTCGTCATTATCCTGCTCGGTATGCTTTGGATCGGTAACATCAAATACACGCATGTTTTATTGAGCGTCGTTATCTTTGCAGGGCTGGGTTTCCTGCTGCTCACCCTTTATAAGACATTCCATACAAGTTTGTTTGAAACACTCAAAGCGTACGGCTTCAGCCACTGGATGGACCGTATCGACACCTACCTATACCCGCAAGATGTAACGGAAGATGATAGTTATCAAGTGAAAAATGCGATCAGAGCAATCGGGTCAGGGGGACTGGAAGGCGAGGGCTACCTAAAGGGAACTTCTGTCCACAGTAACTTCATTCCTTTTGCTTATTCGGATTCCATCTTTGTTGTGGTGGGGGAAGAATTCGGCTTCAGAGGTTCTGCCGTTCTGCTGCTCATCTATTTCTTGCTGATCTACCGCATGATTCTGATTTCCATTCAAAGCACTCAGCTTAGCGGAGCTTATATTGTGGTTGGCGTTGTCTCTATGTTCGTCTTTCAAATTTTTGAAAATGTGGGCATGATGATCGGCATTATGCCATTAACGGGAATCACCCTGCCATTCGTTAGTTACGGGGGAACCTCGCTTTTGATCAACATGCTGTCGCTTGGCCTGGTGATGAGCGTTAAGCTCCATCAGGATCGTGAACCGGAATTGTTTTAAAAAGGATAAGTCCCTGGCGAACAGTCAGGGGCTTTTTTTCTGTCCGATCGGAGGCGTTTCCCTGCGGATTATCACATAATCTTGTCCTTCTTCTCATAGGCTGTACTATGCGAGATTTGCGAATACAGCGATATGAAGATTGTTTTCCGGGAGGAAAACGTTTGGGAGGGGCTTCCATGGAAGTCAAAGATAAAGTGAAACAAAGGCGATTGGAACGGCTTCGCCATTTGCGCGAATCATCGGAGCATGCGAACGTCAATGGGAGTCCGGCGAGAGCAACCAGAGCGATGGAACATGTGCCTGTGCCGCCACGGCAGCAGCAGGTGGAACTTCCGCTTTATGTGGATGCGGACTGGAAAAGGCGTATGGAAGATCCCGAATATGCTTGGCAGCAAAAAATATTGATGGACAAGACGCTAAGCGGCGGCGGACCACCGGAAGATGGAGAGAGAGGGCTGTTCGCGCCTCCTTCGCCACGCAAAATAGCGGTCAAGCTGTTGGTTAGCTGTGTGCTTTTTGCCTCTCTGTACGGCATGTTTCAGTTGAATCAGCCATGGGCGAATAAAGGCAAGCAGTTCGTTGCGGCTTCGTTAACACAGTCTTATGATTTTAACGCCTTATCGACTTGGTATACGAATCAATTCGGTGGTTCGCCGTCCTTTATTCCGAGCTTTAATCGTGTAGGGGACGAGGCCGTAAAGGTAAGTACCTCTAAGCGGACCCTGTATGCCCCTGTAAAAGGAAGTATCATCAAGCCGTTCGATGGGACCAATCAGCTTGGCGTCACGCTAAATACGGCGGAGTATGCGCCTGTCTATGCGCTGGACACGGGACAAGTCGTTTTCTCCGGGGTATCGGCTGAAACGGGTACAACGGTTATCATCCGCCATCCAGGAGGAATGCAGTCCCTGTACGGGGGCTTAAGCGAGGTTAGCGTTGAAACAGGAGATTGGATGAAGGTAGGAGAACTCGTCGGCAAAGCCTCTAAGAAAGATCCGGCCAAAGGGACACTTTATGTCGCGTTTACGAGAGATGGCCGCCCTGTCAACCCAACGGATGTGATCTCCTTTGATTAAAGTGGCCGGAACGACCTATCGGTTTCACCCTTTATTTACACTTGTTCTAATAGGCTCATCTTTGACGGGCTATTTTCTTGAGGCGATTACCTTATTCGGCATCGTTCTCGTTCATGAACTCGGTCACCTAGCTGCTGCTAACGGCTTCGGCTGGCGGGTGCGGGAGGTCCAATTGCTCCCTTTCGGCGGTGTGCTTGTTGTTGATGAGCTAGGAAGTGTACCGACCTGGGAGGAGCTCGTGGTGGCTTTAGCGGGGCCGTTGCAGCATGTATGGTTGATTATTCTGGCGCTTCTTATGAAGTGGCTGGAGGTTGGGACCGCGAGTTGGTGGGATTACTTTATTGAAGCTAACATCATGATCTGTTTGTTCAACCTTCTTCCGGTCATGCCGCTGGATGGCGGAAAAGTGATGCAGTCCTTACTTGGGTATTTATTGTCGTACCATAACACGATTTTATATTCGGTTTGGATATCCATGTTCTTAAGTCTTGGCATCATTGTGATGGCAATTCTACAGCTGATTAGCGGGCAGCTGCCGCTGAATATATTAGTGATCGGCATTTTTCTGCTAGTGTCAAATTGGTATGCGTACCGGCAGCTGCCGTATCACTTTTTTCGCTTTCTGATTGGCCGCGGGAGCCGGGTAAGCTTGCTGCTGAGCCGCGGCACTCTGGCGCAGCCGATTGTCATAACAAAACATCGGACAATGGCCGATACGTTGAAGCTTTTTATGCGGGAAAAATACCATTTAATTTACATTGTCAACGAGGCGGGACGCATTCAAGCTATATTGCCTGAACAGCAGTTGGTGAGCGGTTATTTGGATGGAAAAAAACCGGGGAGTGCAGTTTCCGATCTTTTCATGTAAAATAACTGGTGAGGTGAACGTGTATGAAGCAACTTATAATTCACTGCGCACCGGAGCTTACACAAGCGGCATTGCTGGAAGAAGGTCGCCTTGTTGAGTATGATTCGCAGTATCCGCTTGATTCCCAAAGAGCAGGCAGCATCTACATGGGTCGCATCGTCAACGTACTTCCCGGCATGCAGGCGGCATTTGTCGACATTGGACTTGCGAAAAATGCCTTTCTTTATATAGACGATCTCCTCCCTGTCCATTTGGACAAGCAACCTAAGATTAAACCCTCAATAACGGAGCTTGCTGAAGTTGGGCAATTGCTTATGGTACAAGTATCCAAAGACCCGCAAGGCACCAAAGGCGCAAGAGTAACGACGCATGTTTCAATTCCTGGCCGCTGGATTGTGTATATGCCAGGTGCCGACTACATTGCAATTTCCCGTAAAATTGACCTGGAAGTTGAAAGACAGCGCCTCAAGCAGCTGGCCGAAGGCAATTTGCTCCCTGGCGAAGGCGTCATCCTTCGGACGGGTTCTCTTGGCCAAAGCGAAGAAGCGATCCGCGACGATTTGCAAAATTTGCGTGAATTGTGGCAGATGATTCAATCCAAAGCACAAGGCGCCGAGGCTCCTGCGCAGCTTTATCAAGATCTGGATCTCTTGCCGCGATTAGCCCGTGACGTGATTACTTCGGAAGTGAACGAAGTTTGGCTTAATGACTCCAAAGTGTTCGAAGAGATGAGACAGCTGCTTCGCAAGCAGCACCCGAGTTGGCGGGGGCGAATCGCTTTCTACGACAGGAAGACTCCGCTGTTCGATCATTTTGGCGTAACGGAAGAGTTGAATGTGAGTTTTAGAAGGAAGATATGGCTGCCAAGCGGCGGCTACTTGATTATTGATCAGACCGAAGCGCTGACGGTTATTGATGTGAACACAGGCAGATATACCGGATCGATTAATTTGGAGCAAACAGTCACGGATATTAATCGTGAAGCGGCAAGTGAGATTCCAAGGCTTCTGCGCCTGCGGAATATTAGAGGCATTATTATCGTTGATTTTATTGATATGATTTCGGAAGTCAACCGCGCGGCGGTTATGGAGAACATTACGCAGGCTGTGCGCAAGGATCGTTCCAAAACGATCATCGTTGGCTGGACGAAGCTAGGCTTGCTGGAAATGACGCGAAAACGCAAATAAAACATTGCATATCAAAATGTTTCTGTGATATAATACTCGGAGTGTGTTGTTTAGGCATGCTGTAACCGCACGAAACGGGTTGAAGCACGGTTGGATATTCATCCGGACCGTCACCTGGACAAGGCGAGTCTGAGACATGAGGAGGTCATGAAAAATGTACGCAATTATTGAAACAGGTGGTAAACAGTACAAAGTTCAAGAGGGCGATGTTCTTTACATCGAGAAATTGAACGCAGCTGAAGGTGAAGTTGTTTCTTTTGATCGTGTGCTTATGGTATCCAAAGAGAGCGGCGTAGTTGTAGGTGCTCCATTGGTATCCGGTGCTGCAGTTTCCGCGAAAGTGGAGAAACACGGCAAAGGCGCGAAAGTTATCGTGTATAAGTACAAACCGAAAAAGAACTACCACAAAAAGCAAGGTCATCGTCAACCATACACAAGAGTTGTAGTTGAGAAAATCCAAGCGTAAGAGGCGAGCTTATGATCTACGTGACCATAAAGCGTCTAGTACCGGATTCACCTCAAATTGTATCTTTTGTAGTGGAAGGCCATGCTGAATTTGACGTACCAGGCAAAGACTTAGTCTGTGCTGCAGTATCGGCGGTAACGTTCGGTACATATAATTCGATTGAAACCTTAACGGGAGTCATTCCTATTCACGAGATGGAACGGGGCTTTATGGATATTACGATTCCAGACAGCGCACGATCTGTACCGGAGAAATGGAGCCAGATTCAAGTGATTCTGGAATCGATGGTCGTCATGCTAGAAACCATTGCAGACAATTACGGTGACTATATAACGATTAAAACAATCTATAACAAAGGAGGATAACATCATGTTGAAATTGGATCTCCAGTTTTTCGCTTCCAAGAAGGGTGTAGGTTCCACAAAGAACGGACGTGACTCCCACTCTAAGCGCCTTGGCGCTAAACGTGCAGACGGTCAAACCGTAACTGCAGGAAGCATTCTCTATCGCCAACGCGGTACGAAAATTCACCCAGGAACGAACGTGGGTATTGGTTCGGATGATACACTTTTCGCTTTAGTACCAGGCGTAGTGAAATTCGAGCGTCTTGGCCGCGATCGCAAAAAAGTGAGTGTATACCCAGTTGATGTAGCTCCTGTGGCTGCAGCTCTAGAAGCGTAATGAGAATCCCTGGCGAGCGATAAGCCCGTCAGGGATTTTTTCCTCATATGAAGATAACCTCTAATCGCGGTCAGTCATTATGGATGGCCAAGGGCAGAGGTTTTCTCATTTGTTTGGTGACGTTTGCAAGATGGCCATGCTATACTGGATAAACGGTTACAAAGCAGGGAGAACGGAGCGGACGAGGAATGAAACGAGTGAGCAGCGCACAGGCTTATTTATTGGCACTTGTGCTCATTGGGTTAACGGGAATGTTATTTCTAGAACCCTGGATTGTCAGGGTGGCATTACTCCTAATCGTCGTCATCAGTGGTTACACAGCTTTTAAATTGCAGGAAAGCAGCGTTCAAGAGAAACAGAACCAAGAGCTTAGGGAGCGAGATGAGCTTGCTCAGAGAAATTTGATACAGGTCATCAACCGATTGCGCCATGATTGGATGAACGATACCCAGATTTTATTTGGTTATATTCAGTTGAAGAAGTTTGATAATTTACAGCCTTATATGGAAAAAATAAAAATGAATATGCAGCAGGAAAGCAATCTATCCAAGCTGGGTATCCCCTCTTTAATTGCTTACTTGCTGTTGTTCCGAGTGCAGTCAAAGTCCTTAGAGCTCGAAGTTGCCTTAGACGAAGAGATAAATTTGGGACAGCTTCCTTTGCGAAGCGGACTGATTGAGAGATTAGTCAGGCAAACGGCTGAATGCGTGCAGGCGCATGCGGCAACAAGTGACGATGAGAGCGGCAAACTAAGCTTGGAATTCGAGCTTCAAGAAGATGGCTTACTGCTTGATTTCGTATATCAAGGTCCTTATCGCAGGGACCAGTTAGAAAACGCAGTGAAGGAAATGTTGCGCTCTCATGCCCATTCATCTTCACTTGAGAATAGCGATTGGCAAGAGGAAGAAGCGGTTATCACGGTACGACTGCCGTTTCTTACATAATAGAGGGATCTTGGGCTTTCATTGACCAAAGTCCCATCTTAGTTGAGGTGTAGAAATGTTTGTAGATAAAGCGAAGGTTTTTGTAAAAGGCGGCGACGGCGGCGATGGATTAGTTGCATTTCGGCGCGAGAAATACGTACCGGAAGGCGGCCCAGCCGGCGGTGACGGAGGCAATGGCGGCGATGTGGTTTTTCGCGTCGACGAGGGTCTGCGTACCCTGATGGATTTCCGCTATCAGAAGCATTTTAAGGCGGATCGCGGCGAGAAAGGCCGCAATAAATCCATGCACGGCGCTAACGCAGAGGACATGATCGTTCGCATCCCGCCGGGCACGACCGTGATTGACGATGATACGCAAGAAATCATCGCAGACTTGACGCGCCATGGCCAGGAAGTCGTTGTGGCCAAAGGCGGCCGGGGCGGCCGGGGCAACACGCGTTTCGTCACACAGCGCATCACAGCGCCGGAGATTGCCGAGAACGGCGAGGAAGGTGTAGAGCGCTGGGTTGTGCTGGAGATGAAAGTAATGGCGGACGTCGGCCTAGTCGGTTTCCCTAGCGTAGGGAAATCTACGCTGCTGTCGGTTGTTTCTGCCGCGAAGCCCAAAATCGCAGCGTACCACTTTACAACCCTTACCCCGAATCTTGGGGTTGTCGATGTCGGCGACGGACGCAGCTTCGTTATGGCGGACCTTCCCGGTTTGATCGAAGGCGCGCACGAAGGCGTGGGCCTTGGGCATGAGTTCCTGCGACACGTGGAACGGACGCGAGTTATCGTGCATGTCGTGGACATGTCCGCAGCGGATGGACGCGATCCTTATCAAGATTTCCTGATGATCAATGAGGAAATAAAGCTCTATAACGCTAAATTGGAGCAGCGCCCGCAAATCGTTGTTGCTAATAAAATGGACATGCCGGAGTCCGAGGACAATCTTGCTTTGTTCAAGGAACAGCTTGCAGCTGATGGCAAAGAGTTTGAGGTGTATCCAATCTCGGCTTTAACACGTGGTGGCGTGCAGGAGCTTCTCTATAAGATTTCTGACATCGTAGAGAGCATTCCGCAAGCTCCTGAAGTGGAAGGCGTGGCAGAGAAAGAAGAGCGTAAGGTGTATCGCTTTGAAAAACAAGAAGAGAATGATTACACAATTCGTCGCGTAAACGATGTCTTCGTGATCGAAAGTCCTTCGATTGACAAGTTGATTAAACGTACGAACTTTAGCACGCAGGATGGTGTCGCGCGATTCGCCCGCATTTTGCGGAACATGGGGATCGATCAAGATTTGCGCAGCCGTGGTGCTGTGCATGGACAGACGATTCAGATCGGTGACTTTGATTTTGAGTTTGATGAAAAAGGCTAAAAGGAACACTCATCCTTTGGGATGGGTGTTTTTTTGTTAAAATCTATGTATGGAATCGAATCTACTCAAACAAATATTTTTCGTTGTAAAGACGGCTGTGCAGCAAAGTTGAAGAGCTACGTTGCATGACATACAACGTAATGGTGTGGTTAGACCGCGATTGCGGTCTTTCGTTGCACATCATACAACCATTTGTTGCAAAAGGTGAATTGTAAGCGGTTTAAATGCAACAATTGTTGTATTAAGTGCAAGATAGTGGCGAAGTGAGGCCCCTTTACGGACAAATGGTTGCGCAAAATACAACATAGCTATCACAGTCGCTGTTATCGCTCCAGCAGTTCCTCCTGGAGGGGAACTACAGGGCTCTATTTCATCGAAATAGGCTCCTCTTCAAGTGGAGGGGAACTGAGGTCCTCTATTTGTCCGTTTTCTTGAAGAAATCGGGGTTAGGCTGCAAAATAGGGCCCTGCAGTTCCGCTTGAACGAGGAAACGGGCTTAATTTGTTAGAATAGCGCCCTGTAGTTCCTCTAAGTGGCCAGCCAGCTTACCTCTCCTATGAGGATGCCCCCTCCGCCAAATGTCTCAGTAACGCTGAATTTTTAGCGGCGTTGGGTGTTCTCCACCGCCAAAATTCGCTCCCTATGGGCTCTTAACAAGCTAAACTACGGAGGGGAATTAACTTCTCCAACGCTTCCTTTCTCCTCAACGAGGAAATACTGGGCACTATTTCATTGAAATACTTTTGCTTCGCATCTACCTTGACAAAAGCGCTCGTCCTAAAAGGACGACGAAGTCGGTTATCCTTGTGTGATTCTTGATTAATGTCACAATACTTGACATATAAATTGGAAAGTATTACGATTTCCTTATCCGAACAATATTTATGTTATTAAACATGACATTAAATCAAGAACTGGAGCTCTAATAGGAAGGAGGATGAACGATGAAAAGATGGATTCAAGCGATCGGTTCGGGCCAGCAGGGAACCACGCGCGATCTCACGTACGAAGAAGCTTTGGAAGCAGCGCATGAAATGGCCAGAGGAAATTCTACCGACGCGCAATGTGCAGCTTTCTTGATGGCGCTTTGTATGAAAGGTGAAGCTGATGAAGAGATGAGGGCGTTTATTGACGTTTTTCACAGCTATGCCCAACCTTATCATCCATTTGCGGATTCGCTTAATTGTGCAGGCCCTACGGAAGGGCGTCAATTTTTTCCCGTTACACTACCTGTTAGTCTCTTGCTTGCCTCAGTAGGTTTCTCCCAAGTGCTGCATGGAGGCGATTCTCTCCCGTCAAGACAGGGAACAGCGATGCAAGAAATCTTGGAAAGCTTCGGCGTTGCCATGGATTTATCGGCCAAAGCTTGGGAAACCATGTTGTTTCACTTGCACATTGGCTTCCTGCATACCGATCAACTCTGTCCACCGCTTGGGAAGTTGAAACAGGTTCGTGAACAGATAGGGCTGCGAACGGTCATCGACATGATTGAGAAAGTGATGAATCCTGTACAATCCATGAATATGATTATTGGCGTCAATCAGCGGAAAACGATGGAGTCGCTCATTCCTATTTCTATGAGATCCGGCGTACAAAGTATTTATCTGGTGAACGGTATCGAGGGCTCTGAAGATTTGCCGATTTACCAAAACAGCACAATCCGCATCGTTACCCCTTGGGGAGACGAGTCACGCGTGGTGGAACCGCAGAAATTCGGCTTTCTGAGCGGCCCCCTGCAGCCCATGGACAAGGCTGAACAGCTCACGTCGCTGCGCCGTATTATCGGCGGTGAGAATTCCGAAGAGCTGAAGCGGGAGCGGGATCACGTTATTTTTAATGCTGGATTGAGGTTGACGTGGTTCGATAAGGTGGGAAGTTATGAGGAAGGCTTTCAATTAGCGGAATCTTTGTTGCAAAGGAGAGAAGCTCAGAAGGTGATGCAGAAATGGGTGGATCAGAGTCATCGTTTCACATTGCAAGACTATCCTCACAACGATTCCTCTTCAAAAATTGGATAAAAAGACCATTCTGCGGTTAATTCGGCAAAAATGGTCTTTTTTTTATTTCTACCCTCTGAAACTAGCTTGCCCCTGCGAAATGATATAAGAGGCAACGCTTTCGGTGCCGGACAACCTGGCACAAGCAAGATCACGAAAGTGGATGCACAACAACGTGAAAAGCAGAACGCTAAGGAGGCATACAACATGAAAAAACAAATACTCACCCTAGCGCTGGTTCCAGCACTTATTTTCGGCGCAGTTACCGTTCCTATGGCCAAAGAAGCTTCGGCCGCTACGACGACCACAACCGGTCAAATCGTAAGCTCCGTCAGTTTCCGCCAAGGTGCAAGTACGGATGCTGCACGTATTCGCTATTTGAAGGCGGGCGAGAAAGTAACCATTCTGTCCAAAGTGAATAGCTACTGGTACAAAGTAAGAGCATCCGATGGCAAGGAAGGGTATGTAAGCACCGATTCCAAATACATAAAAACGTCTAGCGTGACAACGCCGGATGGTTCCGATAATAACAGCGGTTCAACGGGACAAATTGTAAGCTCCGTCAGTTTCCGCCAAGGTGCAAGTACGGATGCTGCTCGTATTCGTTACTTGAAGGCAGGCGAGAAAGTCACCATCTTGTCCAAAGTGAACAGTTATTGGTACAAAGTAAGAGCGTCCGATGGCCAGGAAGGTTATGTAAGCACGGATTCCAAGTACATTAAAACTTCAGGCGTAACATCGCCGGGAGATTCAAACAATAACGGTGGTACAAGCGGCGGATCCGCCAGCGAAAAAGCGCAAAAAGTGATTGCGGCCGGCAAAAAATATTTAGGGACACCTTATGAATATGGTTCTAGCCGTGATAATACCAACACGTTTGACTGCTCTGACTTCGTTCGTCAAGCATTCTTGGACGGTATTGGGTTGAAATTGCCAAGCGACTCTAGAGGGCAAGGGAGTTATGTGAAATCACTCGGTAACGCCAAAACCGATTGGCATGATTTGAAACCTGGCGATCTCATGTTCTTCATGGATTACAAAGGGACAAGCAAGTCGAATTACAGCGGTATCGATAAATCGAAACAAACGATCTCACACGTGGCCATTTACTTAGGTAATGGGCAAATTTTATCGACGTATTCCAAGGAAAGCGGCGGAGTTCGCATTGATTCCTTTGAAAATCGTCACTGGGAATACCGTTTCTTATATGGCGGCAGCGCACTTTAAAATTCAAAAAGCAGACTTCGAAATCGAAGTCTGCTTTTTTTTATACTTCCATAGGATCAACAAATGGATGCCAATGAATGGTAGGTAAATTGCTTTGTTCACTTACGCCAGCAGAACCGATCCAGGGGGTTGTTGTAGGTCCAGCAACTAAATAATGCTCCAGCAAATTGCGGAAAATAAATGGAAGAGGACGTTCTAGAACAAGATCTTTCGGAACCCAGTGCAGCTCACCTTCAGGGGTGGTGATACGGGGATTCACATCGGTGGAGCCGACGTAGAAAAACTGCTGCCGAACTTCTTGTCCATTTAGACGCAGTAAAATATACTGCAAGCGAAGTCCTTGGATTTCATCGTGTTCTATGCCAGTTTCCTCCCATATTTCACGTAAGCACGCGGCACGCGGGTTGTTTAGTTCATCTGGCTCTAAATGGCCCCCGATAGCGGCCCACAGCCCAGGGGACAGTGTGCGCGTTAAAGAGCGTTTCATCATAAGCAATTCATTCCGGCTGTTCCATAGGAGAGCGGTAGACATCATACGCAATGTAATCATGGTGGCGATCCCTTTCTTTTTCTAGTACACTCAGCTTAGCACAAGTAAACTAGCTCCTGCAAAGAAGGTAGTTTCAGAGCAATTTGCCTATTGCTTCAGACCTCGTGATTCGATATAATGTCCTCTATAGGTAAACAATAGTCTTTCTAGAGAGGACGGTAAGGTCGTGCCGGAAAGCAAAGAGTTTCTACAAACGATCAAGCACACCGGTCCTGAGAGGTACTACTTAGTCCGGGAAGATATTTTGCCAGAAGGTGTACTGAAGACAGTGCAGGCCAAAGAGCTGCTCGCTCGGGGTGAAGTGAAGACGATTCATGATGCCGTGGAACAGGTTGGGCTCAGCCGCAGCGCTTTTTATAAGTACAAGGATGGCATTCATTCGCTAAATAAGCTGGAAAGAGAGCGTATCGTAACGATTTCGATGGATTTGGAGCATCGGTCGGGGATTTTGTCCCGCGTTCTTGCGCTTATCGCTAATTTGGAAGGGAATGTGCTTACGATTCATCAGACGATTCCACTGCAAGGGATGGCCAATGTCGTCATTTCTGTTGAAACCTCAACGATGGGGGAAGAAATTCGTCAGATTTTGGACCGGCTGCAGTCGCAAGAAGGAGTTAAGCGTGCCATGATTATCGGTCAGGGCAGTTAAGATAAACATATTACTATTCGGGAGGACAAACGAAATGAAACCGATCAAGGTAGGATTACTGGGACTAGGCACAGTAGGAACAGGTGTCGTACGTATTATTGAAGGACATCAAGAGGATTTACACCGTCAGACAGGGTCTGCGATCGAAATTGCCAAAATTTTGGTGCAAGATAAATCAAAGCTTCGCAACATTTCCGTAGACGCGGACAAGCTGACGGAGAATGTCTGGGACGTCATCAGCGATAGCGAAATTGATGTTGTTGTTGAAGTGATGGGCGGCGTTTCCGCTACGAAAGATCATATTCTAACGGCTCTGGGCAACGGAAAGCACATTGTGACGGCGAATAAGGATCTCATGGCGATGCATGGCGCTGAAATTTTGGCGAAAGCAGCTGAGCACGGCTGTGACGTTTTCTATGAAGCAAGTGTTGCCGGCGGTATTCCGATCATTCGTGCACTCGTAGAAGGCTTCTCCTCTGACCGTATTACGAAGATCATGGGGATTGTTAACGGAACAACGAACTATATTTTAACCAAAATGAGCCAAGAAGGCGCTGCTTACGCGGATGTGCTGAAAGAAGCCCAAGCGCTTGGTTATGCAGAGGCTGACCCGACTTCCGACGTTGAAGGTCTTGACGCTGCCCGCAAGATGACGATTCTATCCACACTTGGCTTCCATGCCAATGTTAGCCTTAGCGATGTTGAAGCAAAAGGAATTTCTAAAGTAACAAAAGAAGACATTCAATACGGCAAGAAATTAGGATACGAAGTGAAGCTGCTTGGTATTGCTGAAAATCATGACGGGCATATCTCCGTAAGCGTTCAGCCTACGATGGTGAAGAGCTCTCATCCGCTTGCTTCCGTAAATGGCGTGTTCAATGCCGTGTACGTGACGGGCGAAGCGGTTGGCGAGACAATGTTCTACGGAGCCGGCGCAGGCGAGCTGCCTACAGCAACATCTGTTGTAGCGGATTTGGTTGCCGTTGTCCAGAACTTGAAGCTTGGTGTGAGTGGACGCAGGGTGCTTGCCCCTTACAAGGAGAAGAAGCTGAAAACAGATGAGCAAATCGCTTGCAAAAACTTCATTCTTTTGCACGTTGAAGATAAAGCTGGTGTACTTGCGCAAATTACGCAAATTTTTGCTGAGCATGAAGTCAGCCTGGAGTCCGTCTTCCAGCATCCGAACAAGCACAACCCGAAAGCTGAAATTATCATCATTACGCATGACGCCAACCAAGCCAGCATGAAAAATGTGCTGAAGCAGTTTGAATCCATGGACGTTATCCACGCCATCAAAAGCGTCTACCGCGTTGAAGGCTAATCTATTGAAAAGAGGCGCAATTTCGAAATGAGTTATAAGGCAGTGCAAAAGGTAAGAGTGAAAGTGCCGGCAAGTACGGCAAACTTAGGTCCTGGCTTTGACTCACTGGGGATGGCCTTGAATTTATATGCCTGGATTGATATGGCCATCTCGGAGCAAACCACGATTGATTTGATCGGTGATCAAATGCACGGGATTCCAACGGACAAGACGAATCTCATTTATAAAGTTGCACAAATGGTATTTCAAGAAGCGGGCGTTTCCCACCCGGAGCTGTCTATCTCGATGTACAGCGATATTCCGCTAACCCGCGGGCTGGGCAGCAGCGCGTCGGCGATTGTTGGCGCTCTGGCCGGAGCCAATGCACTGATTGGCAATAAGCTCACAGAATATGAGCTGTTTCAAATTGCAAGCCGCCTGGAGAAGCATCCTGACAATGTAGGAGCAAGCCTTTTTGGCGGCATCGTGGTTGCGTTCTGGGATGGAGAGAAGGCGGAATCCATCCGGATCGAGCCGGACCCGAACCTGGAGGTGCTGGTGGCGATCCCAGCCTTCCAACTGGCTACAGAGAAGGCGAGAGGCGTTATGCCGAAGCAGGTAGCCATGAAGGATGCGGTGTTCAACCTCAGCCACTCATCGCTGCTTGTTGCCGCGCTAATCACAGGCAACCTGGGGATGATCCGTCATGCCATGAAGGACGCGCTGCATCAGCCGTATCGCGCGCCTCTTATTCCTGGCATGAAGACACTGCTCGAGCAAGCCGAGAATCACGGCGCGCTAGGGGTTGCACTAAGCGGAGCAGGGCCAACCATGCTAGCGCTGGTGGACCAGCGAAGCAGCCGCAAGGCGGAGTTGGAAGGGTTTTTGAAGGAGACGCTGGCTAAAGAAGGTATCGAGGCACAGACGTTGTGGTTAAAGCCAAGCCGTGAAGGTGTAACAACGACTGCGCTGCAGGAAAACGATGGGGATCTCCAGTCCTTCGTAGACAAGGAGGTTCATGCATGAAGCGAGTCGCGATTCTTGGACCGAGCACTTTTTCGGAAGAGGCTACCCGCCATTTTTTGGGCGAGGACTTTACCTACGTTTCTTATAAGTTAATTTCTGAAGTCTTCAACGCAACATCGTCCGGTGAAACGGATCTGGGCGTTATCCCCATCGAAAATACACTTGAAGGCTCCGTCCATCTGCATGTGGACTGGCTCGTTCATGAAGTAGATCTTCCGATTCGGGCGGAATGGGTGTTTCCCATCGATATGAATCTCATCGGGTACCCTGCTCCTGAGGGGAGAATGGATGATTCGAATCCATTTGGATATATCCGCAAGGTGCTGTCTCATCACGTCGTGCCTGCACAGTGCAGCCGTTTTATGAAGCAATATTTAAGCGGAGCGGAATTCGAACAGGTCAGTTCAACGGCAGAAGGAGTACGGATTGTTTCTTCTCTTCAGGATCCTTCGGTTGCGGCCATCGGAACGGCAATTGCTTCTACGAACTATGGCGTGCCTATGCTGCAAAAAGAAATCCAGGACCACAAAGACAACATGACGCGTTTCTTGCTGGTCGGCAAGGAAGCTTCCGAGCTGAAATCCTCGGAGGACATGAAGACGACAATTCTTGTCACGCTGCCGGAAGATTATCCGGGCGCACTTCATCAGGTGCTCTCTGCTTTCGCATGGCGGAGAATCAATCTTTCCAAAATTGAGTCCAAGCCAACGAAGAAAAAATTGGGTACTTATTATTTTTACATTGATATAGCGGGCTCTTTGGACTCCGTTCTGCTCCCATCGGCGATTCAAGAAATTGAAGCGATTGGGTGTCAGGTCCGCATATTAGGCTGTTATCCTAGCTATCCCTATACGAATTAACTCTAAGATCCTCCGGCTCTCCAGCGCGGGGGATTTTTTTTGTCCGAAAGGGGCAAAAGCCTAGAAACGTGCATAAGATGTAATATCATTGTGAATATGTAGGTGGCTTAGCTAGCAGGGTTTATGAAAAATTGCTTGTGAATAAGCTTCCAAAGCCAGTTTTTTCTAACGAAAAAAGGAGGTAAGGTGTTGAAAATCCATATTGTCAAAAAGGGAGATACCCTGTACGAGCTCGCAAAAAAATATCATAGTACATTGGATCAGATCATTGCATTCAACCCGCAAATTGCAGACCCCAATGTGCTGGACATCGGCATGAAGGTGAAGATCCCTTCCAAACCGAAGCCGGTCGATCCGCCTGCGTCAGAGTTCGTTTACAAGCACATTGTTCAACAGGGAGACAGCTTATGGAAGCTTGGAAAAGCCTGGGATGTACCTCTACAGGCGATGATTGGGGCTAATCCGCAGCTGAAGAATCCCAACGTACTTATGACAGGGGAAGTTGTTTTTGTTCCCAAAATGCATCATGGAGCTGCGGACACGGCACATCATTCCCCTCCAAAAGCGTCGACGATGCCATTCGATCATATGCCGGAGGCACAGCCGACGACTCCAAGCGATGCAAGTCCGCCGCCATATATCCCGGCTCCGGAAGAAACGATGCCAGAGGCAATGCAACCAATGCCAATGCCAATGCAACCAATGCAACCAATGCAACCAATGCAACCAATGCCTACTGTTCCTGCGCCTGCCCCAGAGCAGACTTTGATGCCTGAAGTGCCAAGTGGAGAGCCAGAGGATATTGCGCTGCAAGAACCATACGAGCAGCCAGCCACTCATCCTTTCAAGCAGTTTCATATTACTGCGACGGAAGTATTCGCTTATCCAGAGGCGAACCAGCAAGAAGCAGCGGCGCATCCGGCATTTATGCCGTATCAACAGCAGCCGTGGGAACAAGCGCCTCATCATACTCAGATGCCCACGTTCCCTGTCAGCAACGAGGGGTGCGGCTGTGGGGGCCCTGCCATCATGGAGCAGCCATGGATGACAGGACCAGAAGGATTTGCTGCTAACCCATTAGGAAATCCATGGGAAGGGCAGCATCATGGCTACCATCACGGCATGCCATCAATGCCGTACATGGCTGACATGAACACAATGCCATCGATGCCGAACATGGCTGACATGAACACAATGCCATCGATGCCGAACATGGCTGACATGAACACGATGCCATGGATGCCGAACGTGGCTGACATGAACACGATGCCATCGATGCCGAACGTGGCTGACATGAACACAATGCCATCGATGCCGAATGAGGCTGACATGCACACAATGCCATGGATGCCGAACATGGCTGACATGAACACAATGCCGTCGATGCCGAATATGCCTTACATGCCTGATTTATATCCGCAAGGATCTCCTTTTGACATGGGGCAGTCCGGACATAATCCGTTTGCTTTTCAACCGGGTCCATATGGAATCCCTTATGCCGGAGCTCACTATCAAGCGCCTTTCGAGTCGCCTATGATGCCGCAAGTTCATACGCATGAACTTACGAAAGAGAGCGACAAAGATGAAGTCGTAGAAATCGATATTCGTACGAACAAGTCAGGGAAAGCCAAACATAGCGGCGGTGCTTCCAAAAAAGCGAAATTGACCGGAACAGACGCGCTCAATGCCTTCGTCAGACGTCAGCAAAGAGCAGTTTTAGAGTCGCAGGAATCCAGACCCAATGTTCCTTGGATTAATTTCTGAATAACAAAAAAGCCTCCTAAGTCCACAGTCCGTGGATTGGGAGGCTTTTTATTATTTTAGCTGACGGAACCATTATGCAATCATTCCGATGGTGAAGAAGACCATAAGCCCAACGACGAAATTCATGCCCCATTTCTTGCGGAGCAGCTCCCGCCCGCGGTGCAGACGAGTTTTTACCGTTGTAATCGGCAAGTTAAGCTTGGTGCTAATTTCTTGAAGCGAAAGTTCTTCCAAATAATAAAGCGTAATGACACTTTTATATTTGTCGGCCAACTTATTAATGGAAGTGTGCATGTGATCTTGGATTTCTGTTTGCAGCACAGCGTGCTCCGGCGATTGATCCTGGCTTGCGAGTTTACTGTAATAGCTGTAATCATCGTCGTGATCACTCAGCTCAGCATCTAGGGATTGAACAGGCCGCTTTTTGCGCAACAAATCAATCGCGACATTTTTGCCGATCCGATAAATCCAGGTAGAGAAGTTCTGGCTTTCATCGTAGTGATTCAAATTCAAGTAAACGCGGATAAATGTCTCCTGAACGATATCCTCCGAATCAGGCCTGTTATGAAGCATGCGGAATGCAAGCTTTTGTATTTTATTCCGGTATAACTCGACTAATTCAACGAAAGCGTTGCGATCGCCTCGTCTGGATAATTGAATTAATTGAAGTTCTGCGACATTCATGGTGTTTCCCCTCCTTAGCGTTTTCGAAAGAAAACTGTCTTCGAAAGATCAGGCTTAGCACATTTTCTTGAAGAAAATCAGCTGGCAGCCTTTTCAGATATATATCGTTTTTCATGAATAAGTATGAGAATATTTCATCTACTTCTGACTATATCATTTCTGTGGCAACAGTCAAATTTTATAGTTATTTTATACTCAAAACATTCCCATTATTTGCCGAATTTATGGATGTTTGGTTACTTTTCATGTCAGTGGTCGGATATGAGGCTGAAGTTGAGCGAGGTGCAGGCACGCTTTTTTCAATTTTGAGTACTTCATTCCAAATAGCAACGGCTCCCCATAATAGGACAACTCCAATAATCAGGAGTGTTGTACGCTTGATTCGTCTTTTACCTTTCATGATAGAGCTTCACCGTCCGTCTTGATTGGTTTGATGCTACTCTCCCTATGGTAAATGATGTATAGCGTCTCATGCAAATGGAAACAATACGAAAAAAGAGAATAGAAGGGGATACCAGTGAATGTACAACGTTTTTTGAAGCATTGGAAAAGAAGGCTGCGCTGGAAACGCAGTTGGTTGACATTAGGGATGATCTTCCTTGTAGGTACGGTTTGCTTCATTGGCTACGCAACAGATGGTTTTTCAGGTACAGACCATTCTCCGACTCAAGCTGCGATGGCTCAATTAACGCCGGAAGACGATGAGCGTCTGAAAGAAGCGGAAGCAACGCTGAAGCGGATTACAGATACCAGGGAAAGCTACCTGCTTAAATCTTACGTTTGCGGTGAAGAGAAGAGCACACTCGGCCAGCAAACCTCAGAGCAGCTGCTTGATATGCAAATGAAACATCCGAACTGGCTGCTCAGTGTCAGTCCTAGCGGAGAGGTCACTTTTACCGAGAATATTGAAGATTTGTCTCCTGCATGCAAAGAGAAAGCGGTATTCGGCATCGACGGCAGCAGCAATCTCTCGTTGTTTAACGGCACTCCTGCCAAAGATAACGTGATACGGACATTTTTCCAACTAAACATCAAGCATTTGGAAAGCAGCCTGCCCCCGGATACGGTGGAAAAGCTGCGCGAGGGCATTCGCATCTCTGATATGGAGGAGTATAATAGCGTATTATCAACATTCAGCGATTATGCCGTGGAAGAAACAGAAAAAGCGATGACAAGACCATAATGGAGCAAAAAAGTGAGGTAGATAAGGGGAAATCCCGAGTCTATCTCTTTTTTTTGTTATCTGCTATAATGAGAAATGACTACATATGTTCGCTTTTTTTAGATGGGAGAGAAATGCTGTGCGTATTCTGGGGATTGATCCGGGGATCGCGATTGTAGGTTTTGGCTTTATTGATAAAATTGGCAGCAAGCTTGTTCCTGTGCAATATGGTTCAATTCAGACGGAAGCACATACCGATCCGGGTCTGAGACTGAAGGATGTCTACGACGCTACAACGCAATTGATAGAAAAGTATAAACCGGACGCAATGTCCATAGAGAAGCTTTTTTTTAACCGAAATGTAACGACGGCATTTACCGTAGGGCAAGCACGCGGTGTCATGATTCTAGCGGGTGTTCAGGCAGGTCTGCCCATAGCGGAATATACGCCTCTTCAAGTCAAACAATCCGTTGTCGGCTACGGGAATGCGGAGAAGAAGCAAGTCCAGGAAATGGTCAAAATATTACTCAAACTATCGCAGGTGCCTAAGCCTGATGATGTAGCTGATGCTCTGGCGATTGCTATTTGCCATGCACATTCTTCTGCTTTGCAATCTAGAATAAATGAGGTCAGAAAAAGATGATAGATTTCTTACGAGGAAAAGTGGCGCTGCGCGAGAGCGAGTATGCTGTGCTGGATGTGAACGGCGTAGGTTATCGAGTATTTTGTCCTAATCCCTATGCGCTTTCGCATAAGGATAATGAAGAAGTTACGATGTTCATTCATTATCACGTGAGGGAAGACGCTCATTTGCTATTCGGTTTTGTCTCGCGAGATGAGCAGGCTTTATTCCGTTTGCTGCTGGATGTGACGGGGATTGGACCTAAGGTCGCTTTGGGTATCCTTGCGGCGGGCGGAAGGCCGGAGGCTGTTATTTTGGCAATTAGCCAAGAAAATTTGGCTTTCCTGACGAAGTTGCCAGGCATCGGCAAAAAGACGGCGCAGCGGATTATTTTGGACCTTAAGGACAAATTAGGTTCAGTGACGTTCTCGAGTCCTGAAGCTGCTGTTGCTTTAAGCGTTGTGGGTTCAGCTCAAATTACGGAGGGCGGCCAAGTTTGGACGGAAGCGAAAGAGGCTCTGATGACGCTTGGTTACACGGAAGCGGAAGTGGACCGCGCATGGCTGCAAGTGAAGCCCAAAGCAAATCCTTCGGATTCTACAGATGTTTTGATGAAGCTTGCCCTGCAAGCCTTGTATACGATGTAGCAAGTATTAGCCAATGAAGAAAGCTTTCCAAGGGAAAGCTCGTAGGAGGATCACCATGGATAATGACCGGATTATATCGGCTAATTTGATGATGGAGGACAACGTCATAGAGTACAGTCTGCGTCCCCGTTATTTGGCTGAATATATCGGCCAGAAGCAGGCTAAGGAGAACCTCAAGATTTATATCGAAGCCGCCAAAATGCGCAAGGAAGCGCTGGATCATGTGCTGCTTTATGGACCGCCGGGGCTCGGGAAGACGACCCTGTCCAATATCATTGCCAACGAGCTTGGCGTGAACATTCGAACAACCTCCGGCCCCGCCATTGAGCGGCCCGGCGATTTGGCTGCCATCCTGACGAACCTGCAGGAGGGCGACGTGCTGTTCATCGACGAAATTCACCGCCTCCACCGTACGGTGGAAGAGGTGTTATATCCGGCGATGGAGGATTTTGCCCTTGATATTATCATCGGCAAGGGGCCGAGCGCACGCTCGGTGCGGCTGGACTTGCCGGCGTTTACACTGGTCGGCGCGACGACGCGCGTCGGTTTGTTGTCTGCGCCGCTGCGCGACCGTTTCGGAGTCGTCAGCCGGCTGGAGTTTTATACGGTGGAGGAACTCACCTACATCGTCTCCCGGACGGCCGACATCCTGCAGGTCGGCATCGTCGGTGAAGCCGCGCGCGAGATCGGCATGCGCTCGCGTGGCACACCGCGTATCGCGAACCGCTTGCTGAAGCGGGTTCGCGACTTCGCGCAGGTGAAGGGCGATGGCATCATCACCCTGGACATCGCCAAAGAGGCGCTGAAGCGCATCCAGATCGATGACCTGGGTCTGGATGAGATCGACCATAAGATGCTGAGGGCGATCATCCAAAGCTTCCAGGGCGGCCCTGTAGGGCTGGAGACGATCGCTGCCACCATCGGTGAAGAGAGTCAGACGATCGAAGACGTCTACGAGCCGTATTTGCTGCAAATTGGATTTTTGCAGCGTACGCCAAGAGGGCGAATCGTTACGCCGCAGGCGTACCATCATTTGGGCTTGCCGGTGCCGGAACAGCGGTCATGAGGAACTTGAGAGGGAGCCGGGAGGCTCCCTTTTTTCGTTACTTGTTGCCGTCGAGTCTGGTGGATATGAGGAGACTTACGCTTGAGCGCCTACTGGTGGGATTCACGACACTTTAACTAGTTGGCCTCTACTGGCGATGTTTTTCCTTCGACAGTTGAGCTTATTTCGACCACAAGCTTACTTCCCCAGCGGTCACCAGCTACCGCTTCCCCCTGTGCACCAGCTACTGCTTACTTCCTATGCACCTACTACCGTTCACTCCTTGCAAGCGCCAGCTACCAGCTCCCCCTTTGGGAGCACGAGTCGCAGGCTAACGGACTGAGATGACCCTATTTGCTACATTTGGCGCAAAATTAACATCTAACGGACTTAGGAGCCGCTATTGAGCATGAATATGCTCAAAACAACAACAAAGTCCGTGAATAACGTCACCTCAGTCCGCTACGTAATGAGGCTGCACGAGCGACACCTGAGCAGCAACTTAATGGTTTACCATTTTATTCTACTAAAAAACAAAACTTCTGCGCTTTGCTAGAGTCTAACTTAGTAGAATGCTGCAAAAGAAAGGAAATATTGTCGAATGAAACGAACAAAAAAGCTGTTAGCCCCCAGAACACTAGCTTTGATTACGACGGCTGCTTTAACGTTTGGAACAGTTCCAGTGTTGACGATCCCTGCACATGCAGCGGGAATATCGCATTTGGATGAAGTACGTGTTGCCTTATTCATAGATTCTGCCAAATATAAATTAATAGAACCGGTTACGACACTCAGCTCGACTGGCGGAATGGATATCAGTGTGCGCAGTTCAGCCGCAGTCGCCGAACAGCTCTGGCTTACTCTACAAGACAGCACCATCCGCATGTCTTTGGATCAGTACAGTGTTATGATGCTGGAAACGACGGACTTCGCTGCTGCAAAAGGATTAAGTACGAAGCTCGCCACCATGTCAGCGGATGGTTACGTGTTAAGCCGGGTGAAACAAGGGAAAACGGTGTTTCAGGTATTTTACGGCAGCTTCCCTACGATGGAAGCGGCAGAAAGCGCTTCAGCTCAAGCGCTAAAAGATGTGACAGTGGCTTCATTCACGAAGCAAGCCCCTCCTGCAGTGACAGGGCCGCTCCATTTAAGCGCGGGTACGTTTGCGTCAGAGGCTGCTGCTTTGCAGCAAGCGGCTGTTTATGCTGGAGCTGGAATTCAAGCAGATGTAGCCTTGCAAGATGATGCCACAGGTAAGCCGGCATATAGTGTATGGATTGGCAACGAAGCGAGTCCTGCTCAGTTAGAAACGGTGAAACAGGCCGCTATGCTTGCGGTTCCTGCCATTCCTTTGCAAGCCGCCAATACGAAGGCGTCCTATCTTATTCGCAAATCAGACGTAACCGCGTCGACGAATGGAACTACACCTGTCCCGCATTTCGCAGCAGGAGCTGGTCAGCAAAAAACGTTGGTTCACTCCAAAGGTGAAGCGATAACTGTAAAAGAAAAAGCAGACCGCAAATATCGTGGCGACATGGAAATCAGTACATATCAGAATAAATTAGCATTGGTAAATGAAGTGCCGATGGAGTCCTACTTATATGGCGTTTTAGGCGCGGAACTTGGCTCCGGATGGCCAGCAGAGGCATTAAAGGCTCAAGCGGTCGCGGCCCGCACGTTTGCCATTAAACAGGGAAATAAATACGAAATCGCTCAAGTGACGGATACGACCTTAGATCAAGCTTATTACGGCATGCAAAAAGAGTTCCCGGCAGGCAATCAAGCGGTTGATGCCACGAAAGATGAAGTCATTTCGGATAAAAGTGGGTTGATTTCACCTGTATTCTCATCGAATTCCGGTGGGAAAACTGCAGATCCATCCGAGGTTTGGGGAAATCCTGTGGGTTATTTGCGCAGCGTGGCTAGCCCTGATCAAGGAGCGGAAAATGGCAAAGCAACATGGTACCGCATTCAATTGACGGATGGCCGTCTGGGCTATGTCTCCGCGGAGTACTTGAAGGATACCGGCCAGAAAGACAAGAACGGTACCCCTTACTACGAGTCTACCGATCAAAATGTCAATGTCCGTTTGGCGCCGTACGTGGACAATACAGCGAATCCTTCTATTGATCAGCTTGCAGCTAAGGAAAAAGTACTCGTCATAGGGCAGGAAAAAGAATCTAATGCCTACTCTTGGATGAGAGGCCCTTATACGCCGAGTGAGATGAAGAGTAAATTAACAGCGGCAGGGGTACAAATCAACGGTGAACTAACATCCCTGGAGATAACTGCACGCGGTCCGTCTGGAAGGGTTACAGAGCTCAAAGCAAATGGCGTTGTAGTTAAAGTGCCATATCCTGACGCCCTGCGCACTGTGCTTGGCGGCTTGCCCAGCACCCTGTTTGAAATTGAAGGAGCAGGAAGTTATACTGGTAGTACCCCGCAAGGAGCGAATCTGGCGATCGTGGGGGGCGGAAGTGCCGGGACGAGCACTACAAGCGCTGACTCCGTCTACGTGCTTTCCGGTAATCAATCCCAGCCGACCTCGCTCAAGAAAACGGATTTGACCGCATTAGGCACCACAGGGTTGGCTAAACCAACGGATCCAGTTGGAACCCCGAACACACCTTCGGTAACACCAACGCAAGGCAAACAATTCGTATTCCGCGGCACAGGATATGGCCATGGATTAGGAATGTCCCAATGGGGAGCAAGAGGTTTTGCAGAACAAGGCTATGATTATAAAAAAATACTTCAGACATATTATACTGGAGTCAACATAACTAAGGAATGAATACACACTCATGGATGTACAAGCATTTGACTTTGAATTACCTGAATCATTGATTGCCCAGACGCCGCTGCTTAATCGCACGGCGTCTAGACTGCTTACGCTGAATAAACAGACCGGAGCAATTGGTCACCAGACTTTTGAACAACTAATTGATTATCTGGAAGCCGGGGACTTGCTCGTGATGAATGATACACGAGTCATTCCAGCACGGCTCTTTGGCATGAAGAAAGACACGGGAGCCAAGGTTGAGCTATTGCTCTTGAAACAGCTCGGTGAGGACCGTTGGGAGGCCTTGGTAAAGCCCGGGAAGCGCATGCAGATGGGGGCTGTGGCCGTTTTTGGAGTGAACCAGGAGGAAGAGCCGCTGCTGACGGCGGAGGTCGTTGAAGTTGGAGAGATGGGAGCACGCGTGCTTCAATTCAGCTATAAGGGCATTTTTAATGAAATTTTGGATCGATTAGGGGAGATGCCCCTGCCTCCTTATATTAAGGAACAGCTGCCGGAGAGGGAACGCTATCAAACCGTGTATGCGAAACACGAGGGCTCGGCCGCGGCGCCAACAGCAGGACTTCATTTCACGGAGGCTTACTTGGAGAAGCTGCAAGCGAAGGGGGTTCGTCTAGCGTTCGTCACGCTGCATGTGGGATTAGGCACATTCCGTCCAGTGTCCGTAGACACCATTGAAGAGCATCAAATGCACGCGGAGTATTACGTGCTTTCCGCTGAAACCGCAGCGGCGATCAATGAAACCAAAGCGAACGGGAAACGTGTTGTTGCTGTAGGAACAACATCTGCTCGAACGCTGGAAACCGCCGCAGGTATCAGCCGTGAGCAAGGAGGAGCGGAAGCTGGGAAGCCATTAGTTATCCAGCCTTCGCAGGGATGGACGAGTATCTTTATTTATCCGGGATATACATTCGGGGTGGTGGATGCTCTGTTAACGAATTTCCATTTGCCGAAATCAACCCTGCTCATGCTGATTAGCGCTCTGGCTGGAAGGACGCATATCATGCAAGCTTATGAAGAGGCTGTCCGAGAAGAGTATCGCTTTTTTAGCTTTGGAGACGCAATGCTTATTTACTAAATAGAAACAAAGACTAGAGGAAGCTTAGAATAGGAAGTGGATGTAATGGCAGCAGCAGTAACGTACGAACCGATCAAAACTTGTAAACAATCCGGTGCCCGCTTGGGTCGGGTTCACACCCCGCATGGCGTCATTGAAACGCCGGCTTTCATGCCGGTTGGCACGCAGGCTACGGTAAAAACGATGAGCCCGGAAGAGTTGAAAACGATGGATGCTCAAATTATTTTGAGCAATACATATCATCTATTCATTCGTCCTGGACATGAGATCGTGAAATCCGCAGGCGGATTGCACAAATTCATGAACTGGGATCGCCCTATTTTAACGGATAGCGGTGGGTTCCAAGTGTTTAGCCTGAGCAACATGCGCAAAATTACGGAAGAGGGCGTTACGTTTAAATCCCATTTGAATGGTGATAAGCTGTTTCTTTCGCCGGAAGTAGCCATGGAAATCCAAAACGCGCTTGGTTCCGATATTATGATGGCCTTCGATGAATGCCCTCCGTTCCCGGCAGAGTACGATTATGTGAAGAAATCATTGGAACGTACGACACGCTGGGCCGAGCGCTGCCTGAAAAGTCACAGCCGTCCGGAAGACCAAGGTTTATTCGCCATTATCCAGGGCGGGATGCATGAGGACCTTCGCAGAATGAGCGCGGAGCAGTTGACTTCCATGGATTTCCCGGGGTATGCTATTGGTGGATTGAGCGTTGGAGAGCCTAAGCATTTGATGTATGAAGTGCTTGATTATACAGCACCGTTGATGCCGGCTAACAAACCACGTTATCTGATGGGTGTGGGTTCACCCGATGCCTTAATTGAAGGCGCTATCCGCGGGATCGACATGTTCGACTGCGTACTGCCTACAAGGATCGCCCGAAATGGGACTTGCATGACAAGCGAAGGCCGTCTTGTGATTCGGAATGCGAAGCATGCAACGGATTTTGGCCCACTGGATCCCAAATGTTCATGTTATACTTGCACAAATTACAGCAGAGCATATATTCGTCATTTAATTAAAGCGGATGAAACCTTTGGAATCAGATTGACAACGATTCATAACCTTCACTTTCTGCTACAGCTTATGCGCGATGTCAGAGGGGCCATTATGGAAGATCGCTTGCTCGATTTCCGTGATGAATTCTTTGCCTCCTATGGGCTGAATGATAATGAAAGAGGATTTTAAGAAAGGAGGATACCTATGTTTCTATTGGCTGAAACTACAACTGCGAATACTGGCGCGGTAGGATATTTGTATACATACGGGCCGTTAGTGCTCATGTTCGTGGTTCTCTATTTCTTACTTATTCGTCCACAGCAAAAAAGACAGAAAACACGCAATCAAATGCTCGGCTCTTTGAAAAAAGGAGATAAGGTCGTTACGATTGGCGGTCTTCACGGCACGATTATGGAGATCACTGACGACATTTGTGTGCTTCGTGTCAACGATGCAACGAAAATGACTTTTGATCGTTCTGCCATCAATGCTGTTTCACAAACAACAGCAAAGGAATAAAATAAAAAAGCGAGAACCTTCATCAGGCTCTCGCTTTTTGTTTGGCTTTTAAAGCTCATTATTTTTGAAAGATCGTTTAAGCAGTGCTTGCTCGCCAAGAACCAGGCGTCCTTCGGAAATGCGCAGTCCTAATCTTGCGGCTACAACACCTAGCACGACACCAGCACACATATCGGATAACCAGTGGATACCGAGATAGAAAATCGTGAAAATGATAAAAGCTGAGGAAATCGGAACGAAAATTTTCCAGAATGTATTGCGGCTCTTCACAGCAATGACGGCCATCGATACGGAGATCGACGTATGCAGGCTAGGGAAGCAATTATCCAATCCCGACAGCGGGCGATAGTCCTGCTCGAAGGTTGGGAATACATCGAGAATAAGCAGCTTAACATTGGGATGAAACGACCAGACTTCGTTAACTGGAAAGAACAGATAAAACGGAATGGCTATCATATAGTTGAACATGAGTGCGTAACAAATCGCGTAGAATAGTTTGTAATTTTTCTGAAATGTATACAGGGCAATGGATGTAATCATGACGGACGGAAAGACCACAACATAGAAGTAACTGCTGATCACGGTCAATATATCATTGTGGAAGAAATGTTGAATCGCTGAAACAAAGTTTCCTTCTATGCTATAGATGGATTTGGTAAAATCAGCTTTATAGTCAATTCGTTTCTCGACCCACATCTCAAGTTTATTGAAAAAAAGGATTGTGATGAGTGCTGCGAAGTGGATTAAATACTTGCGGGATGTAAATATTTCTTGAACGAAGCTTCCAGCGATAACGAACGGATTTTTGCGTGTTGCGGCAATTAGAAAGACGATGACAGTAATTACTATATAGACCGTCGCATGTGTCATAGACTGAAACGGGCTCATGGTGTTTTCCCCCTAATATTGGAAATTATTGCGAATATAACTATGATAGTATACCACAATCAAAGGGGGATAGTGAATTTTCACGGAAACGTCTTATTTCGTCGTGTTAACGCCAAGGATGCCTCCAAGTGCTCCTGCTGCAAATAAAATACCGAGCAATTGCAGGGATTGAAGATTCAATCCTGCGTCAAAAGCTAGAAAACCAACCAAGAAAATAAGGATAAAATAGACGAATCCGACGAGTCCCCCGTGGTACCAGCCGCGGTTACCGGCTCTTTTGCCTGAAACCCAGCCTCCAATAAACAGTGCTGCAGCATGGATAATCGTAGTTAACGTATGCAAGGAACTCTCTTGTGTGCTAGTTAGCAGCAAAAATAATGATGTTACTATTGTCCCAATTGTCATCATGCTTAATGAATAGGCAAGTCCGGAAAATAAAGGTGATGTTATTCGAACCTGACTGACCGTTTTCATGGGGTTCACAGGCACCAATCCTTTCTTATATTCGTTCTTTTCATTATCATCATTGTATGGCCAAGCACATAGAATTAGTACAGACTGTTCAAAGGGAAGGTGAATAATTATGACGGAATTTTCTCAAGGACCCGCTCTGTGGCAGGCTATTGCAGCTCTTATTATTTTTGTTGCCGCTTATATTTGTATCTTGATTGAGAAGTGGGACCGTATGTATACAGCGCTTGGAGGAGCCATCCTGATGCTTTTGCTAGGCATTGTTCCAATTGGAAAGGCGCTTACAACATACGCTAATTGGCATGTTCTTTTATTTCTTGTTAGTTTATTTGTGATTGCCGGTCTATTTCAGAAAACAGGACTTATCGCATTCGCCGCAAGCAAAATCATACGTGTGTTTCGTTTACAGCCTTTTACGATATTAATAGGTTTGTCGGTGCTGGCTGCTGTAAGTTCTGCCTTATTAAACGCTTTGCTCGCCATCGCTGTTATCGTTCCGATCCTGCTCAAAACGACGAAGATGATGAAACTGTCGCCTGTACCTTTTTTGATTTCTGTCTTGTTATCGGCGAATCTCGGTGGCGCAGCAACGCTTATGGGCAATTGGTCCAATAGGTTGATAGGTGCAGCTGAGCACATAACAACAGGGGAGATGCTGATCAAAATCGGACCGCTAGTTGTTCTCATGTTGGCCATCGTCTATCTAGCAATCTGGTTTCTCTATGGAAGGAAAATGATTATTCCGGAAACGTACAAGCGGGAGGTACTTAGTTTGCAGCCCGAAACATACTTAACGGAAGATCGCGTCCAATTTATCGGGGGCAACGCCATTGCCGGGGCAACGCTGCTTGCTTTTTTACTGCAAGGTATTTTGGGGTGGCAAGCCTCCTATATTGCTGCAGGCGGAGCCGTAGCGCTAATCGCGCTTAACTATCAGGACCTCATTCAGCTTTTCAAAAAGAGAGACTACCGTTCATTCTGGAGTGGGGTACTCGAAACACAGGGGTTGTTTTTTCTAGGATTGTTTATTATGGTTGGCGGATTAACGTATGCCGGGATATCGGGATTCATCGCTGTTAGAGGGTTGGAATTGAGCCAAGGTTCCATGTCATTTTTATCCATGCTTTTGTTATGGTTGACGGGGTTTGGTTCATCGGTTGTGGATTATGTGCCATATACTGCGGCGATGATTCCTGTGATAGAACATATAGGAACAGAAATGCAGAGTTTTTCTCAAACATCCATTCAACCTCTGTGGTGGTCCATCATTATTGGAACCGCAATTGGAAGCGGGGTTACACTCTTCGGTTCGATATCAAGCATGTATGCGGCAGCACTTGCGGAGCAAGAAGGAGGAGGGCTTAATCCCCGGAATTATTTCATGATTGCAGGGCCGATCTCCTTGGTTTTATTCATCGTAGCTACGATTTATTTCAAGTTATTTCTGTTGTAATTCCCAACAATTGAATACGTAAAATCTGCATGATGAAGTGCATGAGCGGTCAGAATACCAGTGAACTCCGAGAACAGGCAAGAAGCTTAGATCAGGGAGGCTATCGATGGATATTCTGACCATTTTTTTACGTACCGTGCTGATCTACTTTGTCGTTTTTCTAATGCTCCGTCTGATGGGGAAGCGGGAAATCGGGAAGTTATCGCTGTTTGATCTGGTTATTTCGATTATGATTGCCGAGATTGCCGTGTTCGTGCTTGAAGATGTAAAGAAGCCAATCATGGATGGGATTGTCCCGATGGCGACACTGGTGCTGATCCAAATCATCATCGCCTATGTCACATTAAAAAATAGAAATCTCCGGATTCTATTTGACGGGAAGCCTAGCGTGATCATCAAACAAGGATTGATCGACCGTGAAGAAATGAGGAAACACCGTTACAACCTGGATGACTTAATGCAGCAGCTCAGACAAAATAAGATCATGAATGTCGCAGACGTGGAGTTTGCCGTTCTTGAGCCCTCGGGGAAGTTAAGCGTAGTGGAGAAAAGCTTGAAAGCGAAAGAGACAGCGATTGACGAACAAGGCCTGAAAGGCACGATTCGATATGAGGGTTTACCGCTGCCTCTCATTATGGATGGCAAAGTACAGGACGATAATTTGGAGAAAATAGGCAAAACGAGATTCTGGCTAAAAAACCAGCTTCAATTCAAGGGAGCGCGCGATTTCAAAGAAGTGTTTTACTGCTCCATTGACCACAGAGGCAGAATGTTTCTTGACCGCAAAAGATAGGTTAGCGGATAATTTTTTTGCCCATGTTCAGAACCCGGGTCAGGTCCTTTAAACGAATCAATCGGAAAACCGTAATCAAAAATAAATAAACAATAAACCCTACGAGAGTTGCAGATACAAAACGGAGCCATTCAACGGTAGTCCATGGCATGTACATGATGAAGTAACAACATAGACCTGAGAGGACCATAGCCGCTCCAATTTTGCCGAAATCACTGCCCTCCATACGAAACTTCAACAAACGCACAACGCTGTTCCAATGTAGGAGCGTAACCAACACAATGTTTACATTGATCGCAAAAACAGCTCCTTGAATGCCGAGTTCCGGCTTGCTGGCCAGCCAATAAATGAGGATCAATTTGACGGTAGAGCCTATCAAGGTATTGATCAAAGCGGATCCAGGTTTGTTCAAAGCTTGCAGAGTCGACTGCAGGGGTGCCTGGAAATAGATGAATAGGGCAATTGGAGCCATCATTTTGAGCATGATACCGACATCGGGTTGATTGTACATATACCTGCAGATGGGTTCGGCCAGGACGAACATGATGACAGCGAACGGAGCACCCGTGACTAAAGCCAGCCTTAAGGATTGGTGCAGGCGCGCATGGATCGTTTTCATATCTTTGCGAGCAGCTGCTTCGCTTAAGGATGGAACCAGCGAGACCGATAAAGACATCGTCAGTGCGCTCGGAAGTAGAATGATAGGGATAATCATACCTTGCAGCGCACCATACTGCGCTGTGGCCAGAGAAGTGGCAATGCCTGCAATGGCTAGACTTTGCGCAATGAGAATAGATTCGAATAAATAAGAGCTTGCCCCAATTAACTTGCTGCCCGTAATCGGGATGGAAATGCGTAATATCCGCCGCAAGTTAGCCAACCGGCCATTCGTTTTCGTCGTACCGATCTGAGCGACAGGAAGTTTCGGTGATGATTTCTTATCGTATCTGAAATGGATGGCCAGAACGGCTAGTCCGCCAATCTCACCGGCAAGAACGCCTACCATGGCGCCGGCGGCGGCATATTCGATCCCGTATGGGATCATGACATACGAGCAAACAAGCACCATCACAATGCGAATCAGCGTTTCCATGATCTGTGACGTGGCCGTGGGAATCATATTCTGTCTGCCTTGAAAGTATCCGCGGTAAACAGCGGAAACCCCGATGATCGGGATCATTGGACTCATGCATAAGAAGGTGTAATAAACGCGTGAATCGGTTAACAAATGGGAGGTGATCCAAGAGGCTCCTGCGACGCAAGCAATGGTAAATAGGATGCTCAAGCCAATTGTGATCACTAAAGAAATTCGAAGAATGCTGCGAATTCTCGATTCATTATGCTCGGCTTCAGCCTCGGCAATCAGCTTGGCAATGGCAATAGGTATGCCTCCCGTTATGATCGTCAAGATGACGGAAAGGAAAGGCCAACCCATTTGATAAAGGCCAATACCTTCTGCGCCGATGACACGCGGTAAAGTAATTCTAGGGATGAAGCCGAGAATACGGTTCAAAATGCCTGCGGCCAAAAGAATCATCGTGCCCCTGATAAATGACTGCTTGGTCATGCCATACCCTCTTCCGATACTTGTCTTACCTTATGGATATGCGAGAGTTGGTCAGGCTCATGCTAACATTTTATGGACAGGTTAAAGCTAGCAGGAAATTGGGGTGTGAATATCGAATAACATGTCAAGTTAACCATGATAAACTGACCTTAGGAGGATCTCTCTATGAATGGAGAAGATAATGATCAAGTTCCTCATCATCCTGAGGACGAGGCAAGCGCACAGATAGAGGAAGGTGAGTCAGCCCCCCATAATACGGACAAGGAAGAAGCGGAAGTTGCACTTTCCGATTTTGAATTGAGCGAGCTCATCGAGAATCTTTGTTTGAGCAAAGTGGAGGAGTTTGTGCTGCTTGGCTATGAACATGTCACTGGAAAAGAGATCTGGGATTGTGTGAGTGACAAATACCGTAAAACGGGTGTCCCTTCTCTTCATCAAATCGTGAATGACATCTTATCACTGAAATCGACCCAGTTTATGAACTGGCTGACGATAAGCATGTATAGAGGGGCCCAATTCTAAGAATAGGGCTTATTTTTTCATGTAACGACTTAAATTGACTCGATTTTCAGACCTGTATATAATAGGCATATTGAGTATCGAAGGGAGACAAGCAAGAGATGCTGGATTGGAAAAGAATATCGTTCTTTTTTCTAACGGTTGTAATTGTTCTCGGCGCAATCGGAGCAACAAGCCCTAGACTTGTAGAACGAATCAAGCTTGGTTTGGATTTAAAAGGCGGATTTGAAATATTGTACACCGCGGAGCCACTAACAGCTGGGCAGCCTTTAACGAAGGAAACGCTTACGCAAGCAGCGGAAAGTCTTGCCAAACGGGCTGACTCCCTTGGTGTAGCAGAGCCTGAGGTCTACCCAGAAGGAACAGATCGGATTCGTGTGCGTCTGGCAGGCGTGGAGAACGAGGAAGAAGTTAGAACTTTGATGTCCAAGCCATCTGTTCTTACCTTCAGAGGTCCGGATGGGACAGTCTACATGAATGGTACCGATTTCGTGGAGAACGCAGCGAAATTAAGCTACGATCCGAATACGAAACAGCCGATCGTAGAGATCAAAATGAAAAGCAGAGAGAAGTTCAAGGAAGTTACGACTAAGCTGGTGGGCAGCACATTGTCCATCTATCTGGACGATCAAGTGCAATCGACGGCATCCGTTAATTTCCCGATCGACAGCGACTCTGCCATCATTACACAAACAAGTGTAACGGAAGCAACTAAAGTAGCGAAAATGATTAACTTGGGGGCTATGCCGCTAAAGTTAACCGAAAAATATATTCAACGTGTTGATGCGACGCTAGGACAAGCATCCTTGCACCAAACAGCGCGCGCTGGGCTGATTGCATCGATCCTGATTTTCCTTTTCATGGTACTGTACTATCGTGCACCGGGGCTTGTTGCGGCTTTCACGCTAATTACATACGTTTGGGTTCTTCTTGCGGTCTTCGACTTTATGAATGCAACCTTAACGTTGCCAGGTATTGCGGCTCTTGTACTGGGAGCAGGTATGGCAGTTGACGCGAACATTATTACATACGAGAGAATCCGCGAAGAAATTCGCGCGGGCAAGAGCATCCTTTCCTCTTTGAAAGCAGGCTCCAAGCATTCCTTCCGTACAATCATGGACGCTAACGTTACGAACTTGATTGCCGGTATTGTTCTTTACTATGTAGGGAACGGCGCTATCCGCGGATTCGCGGTTATTACAATGTTAAGTATTATCATCAGTATCTTAACCAACGTTCTTTTCTCCAGATGGCTGCTTCATCTGATCATTCGAGGCAACTTGCTGAAAAAGCCAAGTTATTTCGGCGTGAAGGAGGCAGACATCCGTGGACTCTAAGAACAAGTTTGATTTTGTAAGATCTCGTAATAAATTCTTTGGTATTTCGATTGTTCTTCTTATCATAGGATTAGCTGTAATGCTATTCTCAGGGATGAACTTCGGGGTCGATTTCAAAGCAGGAACGAACATCGATCTGGTCGTAGGCAAGCAGTTGGATAAAGCCAAAGTCGATGAGATTCTGAACGGTCTGTCAACGAGCGGAGATGTGAAATCGCACCATGCGGACCCGACAATCGGCGGGAATAACAGCGATCGTGTCTCAATCCGTTTCGATGACGTGCTGAACGACGACGCGGTGAATAAAATTCAAAAAGCATTTGCAACGGCTTACGGCGTTGATGTTTCCAAAGAGATTAATACCGTAGATCCTCAGTTGGCCAAAGAATTACTGTTGAAAGCCGTATATGCGGTAGCGATTGCCAGCGTATTGATTTGTGTGTATGTTAGTATCCGTTTCGAATGGCGTTTTGCGATTGCTGCGATTATTGCCATTCTTCACGACGCATTCATGGTTATCGCGGTTTTTGCGATTTTCCGTCTGGAAGTCAATCTTCCGTTTCTGGCGGCGGTTTTAACGACAATCGGTTATTCCATCAATGATAAAATCGTTATTTTTGACCGTATCCGTGAAAATCTCAGATTCGCTAAGCTCAAAACGGACGAAGACCTCGTTGCCTTGGTCAACGACAGTATTTGGCAGACGATGGCGCGTAATATCAATACCGTTCTCGTGGTATTAATTGCCGCTGGCTGCTTGTACATCTTCGGAAGCGAGTCCATCAAGCTGTTCGCACTTGCGAAGCTGGTCGGATTAACGAGCGGTGCCTACTCCTCCATCGTTATTGCTTGTTCTCTGTGGTACCTCTTGAAAAGAAAATCGTTACGGAGTTCTAAAAAGAAAGCTGCAGCGTAATAACCATAATAACTGGCCGCGTGAATGTTGCGCGGCCTTTGTATCCGTTCAGGGGGAGTGTCAGCGTGAAAGACGAGCGTTTTCAAAAAACGGAGCTTGCGGTATGGGGCGGCATCGCCGGTAATGCAGCTCTAGCGTGTCTGAAAGGTATTGTTGGGATTATGGCGCAGAGCTCAGCCTTGTTAGCGGATGCCGCACATTCGGCATCAAGAGCCATAGCTTCATCCGCAGCACTGATTCGGGTGAGATCAGATCAGCAGCCTCCAGAGGAGTTGGATGCCCAAAGTCCAGAAAAGAATATGTCTATTGCAAGTATTCTGCTGGCTATTGTCGTTCTTATTATAGGAATCGAGATGGGGATTTCAGCGATTCATGCCTTAGGGTCTGCCGAGGAACATACTGACAAGAATTACGCGCTCGCTGCGCTTGGACTTTCGCTAGTCGTCAAAGAAATCATGTATCAATACGTGAGCCGGTTAGGCAAACGTATAGGCTCTCAGGAATTAATTGCTAATAGCAGAGGGCACCGTTCCGATATATACTCTACTATTGTGGCTCTGATCGGGGTATTCGGCGCAACACTCTCCAACGTTTTGCAGGTCCCATTCCTTTCCTATTTGGATCCGATAACAGGAATTATCATTTCTCTTATGATCTTGAAAATGGGATATTCGCTTGTCAAGGAAGCTTTACATAGGAAGCAAGAGTACGTTCTACAGCAAGAGGATGCTGATGATTTGATTGCCGTTGTGCAGTTGATTAAAGGTGTAATCACTGTAGATGACTTAAGAGCCAGAGAGCACGGACATTATGTGGTGGTTACGGTCAAAATCAGCGTGAATCCAAGGGTAACGGTTTGGGAAGGGCATGAAGTTTCCAAAAGGATCAAACAGCAGCTGATGAAAAGATTCCATCATGTTTCGGATGTGTTTGTGCACGTGGCTCCTTATGATGCCGGCTATCCCTACAAACATTCTACGGATTCAGAGCTCAGCGAGCTCCCGTCCGTTATTCATTGATTTTGTAATAAGCACGAAGAAAGTTTTGCACAGCAAAACGCTAAGGAGGACACACAAGTGCTAGCACCAAAGGCAAGATGGAGCATTGGCCATGCGGATGAAATGCTCATAGAAACTTTTGTGCGCGAGCTGCAGATCGACCCGCTTGTGGCCCGACTGCTTGTTCTCCGAGACATTCGGACGATACCTGAAGCCGAACAATTCATGCACGGCGGAGTTCAGTATTATCATGATCCCTATTTGCTTGACGGCATGCTCCCGGCTGTTGAACGTATCCGGAAAGCACTGCAGAACAACGAATTTATTCGCATATATGGGGACTATGATGCAGACGGCGTTAGCAGCACTTCGCTCATGCATCATTTGCTCACAGGCTTGGGCGCCCGGTTCGATACGTATATCCCACATCGCATTCGTGAAGGCTATGGTCTGAATCGCTCAGCGATTGATTTGGCCAAAGAGCAAGGCGTAGATCTGTTAATTACCGTGGACACAGGCATTAGTGCCGTTCAGGAAATCGCCTACTGTGAGGAGTTAGGCATAGATGTCATCGTGACGGATCACCACGAGCCTCCGGAGCACCTGCCACAGGCTCTGTCTGTGATCAATCCTAAGAAGCCCGGCTGTCCTTATCCTTTTAAGCACCTTGCCGGTGTCGGTGTTGCTCTGAAGCTGGCACACGCTTTGCTGGATAGGCTGCCAGAGGAACTGCTGGAATTTGCGGCGCTTGGCACGGTAGCGGATTTAATGCCGCTGAATGGTGAGAATCGCTTAATTGTCAAACAAGGTCTGCAGCGCATGCAGGATTCGGCTTACGCGGGATTCCGTTCACTTATTGGCGTCTCAGGCATTGAACGCAAGGAAGTGACAGCAGGTCACATCGGCTTCTCGCTCGCACCAAGAATCAATGCCAGCGGAAGACTGGAAGCAGCGGATATCGCGGTTAAATTGTTGACGACGTCCAATGAAACCGAGGCGGAGCAAATTGCTTTTGAATTGGATATGCTGAACAAAGAGCGTCAGCTTATCGTTGAAGAGATGGTGAAAGAAGCCTTTGTTCTCGCAGAGGAGCAGCAGGCCAAAGGTCTGGACAAAGTGATCGTCGTTGCGAAGGAAGGCTGGAATGTGGGCGTTGTCGGCATTGTAGCCTCCAAAATCGTGGATAAATTTTACCGTCCGACCCTGGTGCTCAGCATAGATCCGCAGACAGGAATTGCCAAAGGTTCAGCACGTTCCATTGCCGGTTTTGATTTGCACAAGGCTTTGACCGTCTGTGAAGAGTGGCTGGATCACTATGGAGGCCACCAAGCGGCAGCTGGAATGAGTTTAAGCAGAGGCCATTTGGAGGCTTTCACGCAAAAGCTGAATGAGCTTGCAGCTGCGACATTGACGGAGCAGGATTATATCCCGCTGTTGAAGGCCGACGCTGTATGCAGCTTGCCTGATGTCCCTATTGCCAGCATCGAAGGATTGGAGAAGCTTGCGCCATTTGGCATGGGCAATCCCGCGCCCAGGTTCATGTTCACCGATCTATCGCTGGACGACATTCGGACCATGGGCAAAGAGAAGCAGCATCTGAAGCTCGCGCTCTCTCAGGCCAAAGATGAAGTAAGCTGCTCGGTGGAAGCCGTTGGATTCGGCAAAGGCAGTCTGGCTGGACTCATCACTCAAGCGGCTAAGGTCGATGTCCTTGGCGAGCTGTCCATCAATGAGTGGAACGGCGTCCGCAAGCCGCAAATTGTCATGCAGGATTTGAAGATCACGCATATGCAGCTCTTTGATTGGCGTGGAGCGGGTCAATTAAGCGCCAAGCTGAATATGCTTCAAAATAACCTGGCAACAAGCAACACGAAGAATCAAGTACCTGGTATCGTGCTCTTCGATGAAACAGATGTGAAAGCTTTTGCTGCCACGGCTTTCCAAATCGGCGACGAAATCCCTTACTGGGTCGTTCAAGACAGCGGCTTATTACGGCCAGGCAATCAAACAGCCAGTCAGCTGGATTTTGCTCATATGAAGGACATCATTTTGTACACGATCCCAAGGAGTTTAGTTAGCTTACAAGGTGTGTTACAGCAAGCCCTTGGCATGATGCGTTGTTATCCGGTTTTCGCAGAGTTAGGACCTGACAGTGGAAGCACCTTGCCTTCTCGTGAGATGTTCAAGATGATGTACGGCACATTACAAAAAGAAGGCTCGTTGAATGTGCAGGATCCACGTCTAATGGCCTCATTCAGCAAAAGATCGGGCTTGTCACCAGCTATGATTCAATTCATTTTATCCGTGTTTGAGGAGTTATCGTTTATTGAAAGACAAGGGGCTTTCGTTAAACTGCATGCATCACCTGCAAAAAAAGATCTTACGGCATCCCGCATTTATCAGCATAGAATGAATCGTCAAGAAGTTGAATCTGTTGTGATGTATTCTTCAGCCAAAGAATTAGAGCAGTGGATTGCCCAGCATATCAAGCAAGAAAACCACATATTGGAGGAAATTATATGAATTTCAAAGAGTACATTCGCGTTATCCCAGACTTCCCGCAACCGGGAATCCGTTTCAAAGATATCACCACACTGCTTCAAAACGGTGCTGTCTACAAAGAAGCCATTGATCAATTGAAAGAAATGGTTAAAGAGAAAGAAATTGACGTCATCGCGGGACCAGAAGCTCGCGGCTTCGTCATCGGTGCTCCGCTGGCTTATGCGCTTGGCGTAGGTTTTATTCCGATTCGCAAAAGCGGTAAGCTGCCAGGCGAGACCATTGAAGTGGATTATGCCTTGGAATATGGCAAAGATAAACTAGCTATGCACAAGGATGCCATTAAGCCTGGTCAAAAAGTTCTAATTGCCGATGACCTGCTGGCAACCGGCGGAACGATTCAATCCTCGATCGATTTGATTCAACAGCTTGGCGGAGATATTGTTGGAGCGGCGTTCTTAATTGAACTTTCCTATTTGGAAGGCAGAAATAAGTTTAATGGTATAGATGTGGTTTCCTTAGTTCAATATTAAAATAAGCGAAGAATCGAATGTCATATTCGATTCTTTTTTGTACATAGATATAGGCCGTAAGGAAGGAATATTTCAAAGGATTTTAGGCAAAATGATGTTTTTTGTCGAAAGGTTAGCATGGCATAGTTGACGCGGAGCCTGCCTTGCAGGCATAATGAATAAAAATCGACTAAAGATGAGCATTTGAAAAGTTCGCTTTTTAAACAACCTCTAAAGGGAATGGGTAGATGCATGGGTATAGAGCAGCTGTTAGAGAAGGCAGCCACCTATCTGAAAGAGAATGATTTGCAGAGGATACGGGAGGCCTATGAATTCGCGGATGAAGCCCATCATGGCCAAGTGCGCAAATCGGGGGAGCCCTATATTCTGCATCCACTCGCTGTTGCAGATATACTGGTGAACATGCAGATGGACGTCACATCCGTGATTGCGGCGCTTCTGCATGATGTCGTTGAAGATACAACAGTTTCACTCGAAACTGTTCTAGATAAATTCGGGAAAACCTGCGCAATGCTTGTTGACGGCTTGACGAAGCTCGAACGGATTAAGTTCAAGTCCAAGGAAGAGCAGCAGAATGAGAACTACCGCAAAATGTTTGTCGCTATGGCGCAGGATATTCGCGTTATTTTGATTAAACTGGCGGATCGATTGCACAACATGCGCACGTTGAAGTACCAATCGGAGGAAAGCCAGCGCCGCATAGCGGAGGAAACGCTGGAGATTTTCTGTCCGATTGCACATAGGCTCGGGATTTCCACCATCAAGTGGGAAATGGAGGATATCGCTCTCCGTTATTTGAATCCTCAGCAGTATTACCGGATCGTGAATCTGATGCAGAAGAAGCGAACCGAGCGTGAGCAATATATCGAAGACGTAATCCACAGTATCAAAGAAAAGCTGGATGAGATGGGAATCCAGGGAGATATCTCCGGAAGGCCCAAACATCTCTATAGTATTTATAAAAAAATGAGCTCCCGCGGCAAACAGTTCAATGAGATCTATGATCTCATGGCGCTGCGCGTCATTGTCGATGGCATCAAAGATTGCTACGCTTCTTTGGGTATTATTCATACTTTGTGGAAACCGATGCCTGGACGTTTCAAAGATTATATCGCTATGCCTAAGCCGAATATGTATCAGTCTCTCCATACAACGGTGATCGGTCCCAAGGGGGAACCTCTGGAGGTTCAGATTCGTACTTGGGAAATGCATAGAACGTCCGAGTTCGGTATTGCTGCACACTGGGCCTACAAAGAAGGTGGCTCCGTTGTTCCATCAGGCACGTTTGAAGATAAGATGAGCTGGTTCCGTGAAATTTTGGAGCTTCAGCATGAAACGAATGATGCTTCTGAGTTTATGGAATCCATGAAGATGGACTTTTTCTCCGATCTTGTCTTTGTGTTTACGCCAAAAGGCGAGGTCATCGAGCTTCCGGCCGGTTCCGTGCCTTTGGATTTTGCTTACCGTATTCATACGGAGGTCGGAAATCGGACAATTGGCGCCAAAGTCAATTCCCGCATCGTCCCCTTGGATCACAAGTTGAAAACAGGGGATATCATTGAAATTCTGACGTCCAAACATTCTTATGGACCAAGTCAGGACTGGATCAAGCTCGCGCAATCGTCCCACGCCCGCAGTAAAATTAAGCAGTGGTTCAAGAAAGAGAAGCGCGAAGAGAACGTCGAAAAAGGGAAAACCATGATTGAGCGCGAGCTCAAGCGGTTGGCCATTGATCCGCCGACACTGATGAGTGATGAGAAAATGCTCGAAGCGGCGAAAAAGTTCAATTTTAACGACATTGAAGACATGCTGTCTGCCGTCGGGTTTGGCGGGATTACAGCCGCGCAAATTTGTACGAAGCTTACAGAGAAGCTGCGTAAGGAAGCCGAAGAAGCTCAGGTGCTTCAGCTCACTACGGAGGTTAAAGAAGTTAAGTCACCAAGCGCAACCGAACGGAAAAGCCGTCCAACCAACGGCGTGAAGGTGAAGGGCGTGGACAACTTGCTTGTGCGCTTTGCCCGCTGTTGTAATCCGGTACCCGGTGATTTGATCATCGGCTACATTACAAGAGGGCGCGGCGTGTCCGTGCACCGGGCGGATTGTACGAATATTCCTACAAGCATGGGGGAAGAGGAACGGGTCATTGAGGTTGATTGGTGTGAAGCCATCGAATCCAATTTCAATGTGGAAATTGAGATTACAGGCCATGACCGTCGAGATTTCTTGAACGAAGTTCTTCAGGCTGTTTCAGAAAGCAAAACGAGTATTTCAGCGGTTTCAGGCCGATCAGATAAAAACAAGATGGCAACGGTTCATATGACCATTTTGATCAAAAATATCGATCATCTGCAATCCGTTGTCGAGAGGATCAAACGTGTGAGAGACGTTTATTCCGTTCAGCGCATTATGCAAAGCTAAGCTTGCGGCTGTGAACGAACGTGAGGAGATTTAGAGAAACCATGAGAGTAGTTGTTCAGCGGTGCAAGCGCGCCGAAGTAACTGTGAATGGCGCATCTGTCGGACAGATCGAGCAGGGTCTGATGCTGTTAGTCGGCATCACCCACGACGATACGGAGCAGGATGCGAAATATATAGCGGACAAAGTAGCCGGACTGCGCATTTTTGAAGATGAGACCGGTAAAATGAATCTATCCGTGCTGGAGACAGGCGGCCAAATTTTATCCGTTTCCCAGTTTACTTTGTATGGAGATTGCCGCAAAGGGAAACGGCCCAACTTCATGTCAGCAGCTAGACCTGAGATTGCACAGCCGCTGTATGATAAGTTCAATGAGCTGCTTCGCGCTCAGGGCTTGCAAGTGGAAACGGGCGCATTTGGCGAAATGATGGATGTTTCATTTACGAATTGGGGACCTGTTACTTTGATCATCGATAGTAAATAATCGGGTTGCTTTTTGCGCAAAGGATAAGATGCGGACAGCCTGGATATACTAAAACTGTATATTCTTGCAGTTAGGAGCATCCAGATGCGTCAATCGATCAAGCATAAAGCCATGACGGCGCCAGAGCAGCAACTGCTGCATACAACACTTGCCGAGCGGATGAGTCAGGCACCGGCGTTAGCCGACGTTGAAATTAGCGCAGAGTTCACATCCGATCAGGAGAAAATGAAAAGCATTCCCAAGAAATCATATCGTTAATCGTAAAGCCTCGCGCTGCCTCGTCAGCAATGCGGGGCTTTATTTGTAGGATGAGGCAATGTGGCAGGATTTCTCTACACCTTTAAAATGTGGTAAACTAACAAGTGATGTTTTTGGTTGACAAAATAATCGACTGCTCAAGAAAGCTTATCAAACCTTCAACCGGTAAGCTGTATGAAAAGCAGGGGACAAGGTGGGTGCTTTCGTTTTAATGGCAAATCCGAATCGTAACAATTCCGCTTCCAAAGGATGGCTTTGGTTGATGGGAATCTTGATTCTGCTCGCGGTGCTGGGGGCTGCGGCGTCTTTGTATTATCAATATAAACACCACATAAGCGGTGGACAGACGAAGGCGAAGCAAGAAATTGAAGAAGTGAAATCCGTAAAGAAAACAAAAGAAGCGTATGATGTCATTGTCGTGGGTACCGATCCTGAGGGAGTTGCTGCGGCTGTTTCGGCTGCGCGTAATGGGTTAACTACCCTTCTGGTGGATGGACGGAATCGTGAGATTCTGGGAGGGCTAATGACACTGGGCTGGATTAACTCCATTGATATGAACTATGCTCCAAACAAGAACCTTTTAGGAAAAGATGATGTCTTCAACAAGGGCTTCTTCTCCGAGTGGTATGCCAAAATTGAAGGGGATTCCTTCGATGTGAATACAGCCGCAAATGCGTTCTATGATTTGGTTAAAAATGAATCTAAAATTGATGTGCTGCTCAAAACGAAGAAGATTGATCCGCTCCTTTCTCAAGATAAAAAGGCTGTGCAAGGTGCTACGATTACACTCGAAGATGGCAGTACGCAAGTCGTGAAGGCGGCTTCGGTTATCGATGCGACGCAGGATGGAGATTTCGCGGCGGCATCAGGAGTGGCGTTTACGATCGGACACGAGGATATCGGGGATCCGAATTCCAAGATGGCCGTGACGCTTGCGTTTCGTTTGAAAAACGTAACACCGGAAGTTTGGAACCTGATGGCCACAAGGCTGAACGGGGATAATAATCCGGATACAGGGGTCAATGATGTAAGTGTATTTGGTTATGGGGAAATGAGTAAATATCCACCTCTTAACAAAGAAAGAGCCAAGATGAGAGGGCTCAATATGGGTAGGGAAAATGACAATACCGTCCTTATTAATGCCTTGCAAATTTTCGGGGTTGATACCTTTGATCCGAAAGCTGTTCAAGAAGCTTTTGACATCGGGAAAAAAGAACTGCCTAATATTTTATCTTATATGCAAAAAACGTTCCCTGAGTTTGCAAGCCTTGAGCTAGATGGATCTGCACCAGAGCTATATGTTCGGGAAACGCGTCATATGCAGGGAGAATACAGACTCAACATTGTAGACGTTTGTACGAACAATGATCAGTGGGACCGCATTGGATTCGGTTCTTATCCAGTGGATATTCAAAGGATCTCTCCGACCGATAACGGCAACGTAGTGTGTAAACCGAAGCAGTACGCGATCCCGTTCCGCAGCCTAGTGCCGCAGAAGGTGGATGGACTGCTTGTAGTAGGTAGAGCGGCCAGTTACGATACACTGCCGCATGGAAGTGCCCGCGTTATGCCTACAGGCATGGCCGAAGGGGAAGCCGCAGGAGCTGCAGCGATGTTCGCGAAGCAGGAGAAGATGACGTTCCGCCAGCTATCGGCGTCCAAAGAAGTGATTGCGAAGCTGCAGGAGCAGTTGAACAAACAAGGCATGGAGATTCATCCGATGACACTCAAGCCGCAGCCTTTTATGGAGCATAAAGCTTATGAGGGGTTGAAATCCGCTCTTATGCTTGGCTTGGCTTCCGGTGCGTACGACAACAATTTTCACTTGGATGACCCCGCGAATCCGAAACGGATGGTCAATCTCGTGAGCGGCGCGAAGAAAATGAAGCCGGATGCCTTCAAAGGGGATGTATCGCAGGCCATCGCGAAGATGGAGAATGCCGATAAAATCCCGTTATCGCTTGAGCAGGCTACTTATACGATAACACAAGCTTTGGGATTGACTGCTACATCCAAAGAGGCGCAGGCAAAGCTAATAGAGAATAAGCTGTTGACCGATGCTTCATTGAAGCTAATAGCAGACAATCAAAAGTTAACGAACGGTGATATTTACTTGCTTATCAAAGATCTGAAGGTTGGTTTAACCGGCAAACCTTAAAAAATAACAAATAAGAGCCTTATTACGCCGTAGTTGCATGTGGCGATAAGGCTCTTATCTTTTTTTTCGAAGCCAATGGAAGTTTTGACTGCGCTTACAAAATTCAGTCAGCTTCTGATGCATCCTCTTCGGCTTCCGCAGATTCTTCCGCATCTTCTTCGGCAGAATCATCACTATCTACTTCAGCTTCCTCGTCGGCATCAACTTCCGCTTCTTCTTCCGCTTCGACTTCTTCTTCCTCAGCTGCTTCTTCAGCTTCTTCGGCTTCGTCCGAATCCTCAATGGCCTCTTCTTCGGCTGCTTCAGCTTCTTCGGCTACATCGTCTTCAACTTCAGCTTCGGTTTCGGATTCCTCAGAGAAGAGCACCACTAGATCCTGCCGTTCCTCTTGAAACTCGTTTTGTGTTGTCATTGTTACAGCCTCCTGATGATAAATTCAAGGCCATTTGCCTTGTTGTAATGTATATGTGTAAAAAAGGCTGAATATACGAGGGGAGCAAAATGAAAATCATTGAAAATACAGGGAAAACACTGTAATGAAATTGTAATTTAAATTTCATACTGCGTTAATCAACCATGGATATAATAAAACTCGACCCCCTTTAATTTATATATTGTCTAGAGGCCTGCCGCCACTCGTGCTGCAGGCTATTTTCTTTGTAGGATAGGCTCATGTTTCGCCATCGAAATAGAAAAGGGCTATCATCCATCAAGTCATTTCTGACTTAAGGTGATAGCCCAGTTCTTCATTTTTTATAATAAAGCATCCAGAGAATAGTCGCCTGCACCAATAAGCGCGACGCCCAGTGCCGCCACAATCAAAAGCAAATTGTACTCGAACCCATTAGAAGTGGACCAATAGCTTTTGTTATGAACCTTTATAATAGCAACAAGCATAGTAATGATAATAAGTGCAGCCGCAACCGGGGTCCAAAGTCCTGCAGCAAAGAGCAAGCCGCCTACAATTTCCGACAAACCGGCAACGACGGCCATCAGGACACCGGGCTTAATGCCGATGGAATCGAAAAAGCCTCCTGTGCCTTTTGGTCCATACCCACCAAACCATCCAAATACTTTCTGTGTGCCGTGCGCGGCTATTGTTAAACCTAACACCAAACGAATAAGAAGAAGACCTAAAGCCATGACTAACTACTCCTCTTTAAATAAATTTTATTTAATTACTTACTTTATGTTAGTATATTATTACGCAGCACTTACTTTTGTCAAGCGACTATGTTAAAATTGTTTATAAGGAGATGATTTATATGGAAGACTACCAACTGTGCCCGAAATTCGAAAATGCATTTGAACTTCTGGGAAAGCGTTGGACGGGGCTCATCGTACATGTCTTGTTGACGGGGCCGAAGCGGTTTAAAGATATATCCGTGCTTATCCCAAGTATGAGCGATCGCATGCTTTCGGAGAGATTTAAAGAACTTGAGGCTGCAGAGATCATTGTCCGACACGTGTACCCGGAAACTCCGGTTCGTATTGAGTATGAATTGACAGCTAAAGGAAAAGGACTTAAGCCTGTTATGGACGAGTTGCAAAAATGGGCGGACTCTCATTAATTAAATGAAGGCGGCGCTAAGTCAAGTGGACGTATATCTCTTGACTTTACTTCTGCCAATGTTTACAATAAACAATAATTCAATACCTTTGTGATCCGTTGAAGGGATAAAGTATTTCGCCCCCACATTATCAGAGAAGGAAGTCTAGGCTGCGAGCTTCCTATGATGAGCGAACGAAAAGACCTCCCCGAGGACCTGCTGGGAACGACATGTCGATTTATGACCGTCTAGTAGTGGCAGTGCGTATTCGCGGGCGTTAACCGTTAAGAGCAGATTTCTGTTTATTGTGCCTATGGCGCGAGTACAGACGATCTGAATGTGGGTGGTACCACGGGTGAATTTGTTAATCAAATCTCTCGTCCCTGACGAACGTCGGGGGTGGGGGATTTTTTTGTTATATAACCAAGAGCGACAGATAAAGGGAGGTTGAACACATGAGCATTCAAAAGCCAAAAGGCACGCAGGACCTGCTTCCCGGCGAAGTGGAGAAGTGGCAGTACCTGGAAAGCAAAGCAAGGGACTTATGTCAACGATTTAACTACAAAGAAATCCGTTCGCCGATTTTCGAAAGTACGGAGCTTTTCTCCAGAGGTGTGGGAGAAACGACGGATATTGTCGAGAAAGAAATGTACACCTTTATGGATAAAGGCGATCGCAGCATGACCTTGCGTCCAGAAGGGACAGCCGGCGTTGTTAGGGCTTATGTAGAAAATAAGCTGTATGGAGTGCCAGATTTGACGAAGTTGTTCTATGTGGGACCAATGTTTCGCTATGAACAGCCGCAAGCCGGAAGATACCGTCAGTTCCACCAGTTCGGGATTGAAGCTTTCGGATCCGTTGATCCAAGCATTGATGCCGAAGTTATTGCACTAGGGTACACGTTTTACAAAGAAATTGGGTTAAAAGATGTAACCGCTGAAATTAACTCCGTGGGCACACCATCCGTTAGAACGGTTTACCGTGAGAAATTACAGGAATTTTTTGCACCTGTGAAACACTTGCTCTGCAAAGATTGCCAGTCCCGTTATGATCGCAACCCAATGCGCATTCTTGATTGCAAAACCGATCAGAAGTACGCGGTAGGCGCTCCTGAGATTCTGGATTATTTGGACGAAGAATGTTCGACACACTTTGCACAGGTTCGCGAGCACTTAACCGCTATGGACATTCCCTATCGGGTGAACCCTCGCCTGGTACGCGGGCTTGATTATTACACACACACCGCTTTTGAGTACAAAGCAGCTGGCATTGGAGCTATCGATACAATTGGCGGCGGCGGGCGTTACAACGGTCTCGTTGAGCAAATTGGCGGTCATGGCACAGATCAACCAGGCGTAGGTTTGGGGCTAGGTCTGGAACGCATTCTGCTTGTGCTGCAGGCGCAGGGTGTTGAGATCCCGAAACCAGAGCCGCTTGATGTATACCTGATCGGGTTAGGCGAGCCTGCCGAGAAGGAAGTCACGAAGCTGCTGCACCAGTTAAGGGTTCAAGGCCTCAAAGCCGAGAAGGACTACCAAGGGCGCAAATTGAAGGCGCAAATGAAATCAGCAGACCGTTTCCAAGCGAAGTATGTGGCAATTCTCGGAGACGATGAGTTAGCCCGCGGCGAAATTACGCTGAAGCAGATGGAAACAGGTTCTCAAGTCATTGTAAGTTTAGTGGATCTTGCTTCAAATGCTGCAAAGACACTATTCGAATAGATAGTACTTAATGATTAATTACTCATGAGGAGGCAACAACATTATGATGCTCAAAACACATCATTGCGGGCAGCTTACGAAAGATCAGGTAGGACAGACTGTTATTCTAAACGGGTGGGTACAAAGAAGACGTGACTTAGGCGGGGTACTATTTATTGATCTTCGCGACCGCAGCGGGCTTGTACAGACGGTATTTAACCCGGATTTCTCAGGGGATGCTCTAGCGATTGCTGACCGTGCACGTAATGAATATGTGCTTGCTGTAAAAGGGAAAATCGTAGAGCGTGACGCCGAAACGGTTAATAAAAATATCCCGACGGGTGAAATTGAAATTCAAGTAACGGAAATCGAAATCATGAACGCTGCCAAAACACCTCCATTCTTCATTGAAGACGGTGTGGAAGTGGATGAAGCTGTTCGTCTGAAATACCGCTATTTGGACCTTCGCCGTCCGGAAATGCAAAGAACGTTAATGCTTCGCTCGAAAGCGTCCAAAATTTTCCGCAATTTCTTGGATGACCAAGGATTCGTAGAAGTGGAAACACCGATTTTGACGAAAAGCACACCGGAAGGCGCTCGTGATTATTTGGTGCCAAGCCGTGTTCACCCAGGTGAATTTTTCGCGCTGCCGCAATCCCCACAAATTTTCAAACAGCTATTGATGGTTAGTGGTCTGGAGCGGTACTACCAAATCGCACGTTGTTTCCGCGACGAAGACCTTCGTGCAGACCGTCAACCGGAATTTACACAAGTCGACATTGAGACTTCCTTCCTGGCGCAAGATCAATTGCTGGATATTTTGGAAGAGCTTGTTGTGAACTTGATGAGAGAGACGGCACAAGTCGAAATTCCGCGTCCTTTCCAACGTATTACGTATGCGGATGCGATGGCGAAATATGGTTCAGACAAACCGGATCTGCGTTTCGGGCTAGAGCTTGAAGATGTATCGGATATCGTTCAAACTTCCGGCGTTCAAGTATTTGCGAATGTGGTTAAAGGCGGAGGCCAAGTTAAAGCACTGAATGCTAAAGGCTGTGGTACTTGGAGCCGTAAAGAGATCGATGACCTGCTGCCATTCGCGGCGCGTTACGGGGCTAAGGGCTTAGCTTGGATTCAAGTCAAAGACGGCGAATTCAAAGGGCCTATCGTGAAATTCTTTAACGAAGCTGAAATTGCTGCTCTGACTGAGCGTCTAGGCGCTGAAGAAGGAGATCTACTTCTTTTCTCCGCGGATAAAAAGAAAGTCGTAGCCGATGTTCTAGGCAACCTTCGTCTGAAAATCGGTCGTCAACTCGGACTTATCGACGACTCCAAGTTCAAGTATGCATGGGTCGTAGACTTCCCGCTGCTTGGATACGACGAAGAAGCCAAACGTTATGTCGCAGAGCACCATCCGTTCACGCGTCCTAATGAAGACGATATTCACTTCTTTGACACGGACCCAGGTCAAATTCGAGCTCAAGCGTATGACCTTGTTTTGAACGGCTATGAAGTAGGCGGCGGTTCCATGCGTATTTACCAACGTGACGTGCAAGAGAAAATGTTCGGAGCACTTGGTTTCTCAAGTGAAGAAGCACAGGAGAAATTCGGCTTCTTGCTCGATGCGTTCGAATATGGAACGCCTCCACATGGTGGTTTCGCCTTCGGTTTCGACCGTTTGGTGATGCTGATCACAGGCCGTACCAACTTGAGAGAAACGATTGCATTCCCGAAAACAGCAAGCGCGACGGACCTGTTGATGGATGCACCGGGAACAGTAGATGACAAACAGCTTGATCAATTGTCGATTCGCTTAGCGCTTAAGCAGCCTGCTAAAGCCTAAGAACATAGAAGAGGACGTGTTTCTATGCTTCACCAATTTTCGCGGACTGAACTTGCCATTGGCCCTGAAGGTTTAGATATTATGAAAAATAGCACCGTCGCCGTTCTAGGCATCGGCGGTGTCGGTTCCATTGCTGCAGAAGCATTGGCGCGTACAGGGGTCGGACGGCTTATTCTGATCGACAAGGACGTTGTCGACATCACGAATATTAACCGTCAGATCCATGCCCTTACAACGACCGTAGGGCAGCCCAAAGCTGATCTGATGCGCGATCGGATCAAACTGATTAATCCGGAATGCGATGTTATCTCCATGCGGATGTTCTATACAGAGGAAACCTATGAGGAAGTGTTCGCTCATCACATCGACTACATGCTCGATGCCAGTGACACCATTTCCTATAAAATTCATCTGATCAAACAGTGCCTGGAGCGGAAGATTCCGATCGTCTCCAGCATGGGCGCCGCTAACAAAATGGACCCTTCGCAGTTCAAAGTAGCGGATATTTCCAAAACAAGCATGGATCCGATCGCTCGGGTCGTGCGCCAGAAGCTGCGCAAAGAAGGCATCAAAAAAGGCGTAAAAGTCGTCTTCTCCACCGAAGAGCCGATGAAGCCGCGTGAAGACGTTACACAACAAATCGTACCGGCGAATGCACCAGAAATTCGCAAAGCGAAGCAGCCTCCGGCGAGCAACGCTTTCGTTCCTCCGGTGGCAGGATTGATCATGGTGAGTGTGGCCGTGAAAGATCTGCTGGAGATCGGTTCGAAGAAATAAGGATGAGGGGCTATCTTAACAGGTCAGGGATGATCTGTTGAGGTAGCCCCTTTTTGTTTTGGAAAAGGAGGACATGGTGCTGTGAAACAGAGAGGTGCTGCATTCGGGAGCCGTGTGCAACTCCAAGTGCAAGTGCTAAATGCAAACCCCTCGACCCCAGTTCCACGCCCACCTCACGTTATCTAGACAGTAGCCATCTTTTTACGGACTCAGGAGCCGCTATTCTAGCCAAATGAGCTAGATTTGAGGAGCTAACGGACTGAGGAGGCGTTATTTAATGGTTTTGTTGCTGTTTTAGGCAATTCCAAGGCTTTTAACGACTCGTGAGTCCGTTAGAAGTAAAATTTGTCCCAAAAGCAGCCAATAGAGTACCTCAGTCCGTTAGCCCCCACAGAAATCTCAACAAGCAGCAAATTCTGACAAAATGCCCAATTTCCAAGCAATTCCCAGTTGTTAAACTGTAGGCATTACAGTACATCATCTTAAACACCAGCTCAGCACTAAACTTACTGCACGAAATACAGCTTCTCATCGCGCCCTAGCCAAGCAGCCACCTCACACAAGACATGACAGTCCACCCCATGAGGCGTATAATGGAAACAGTCTATTTAAACCCAAAGCAAAGGAATAACCAACATGGACTTGTTTACATATGCCTCATCGCAAGAACCGACCGGCAAGCTGCTCGCTGACCGTATGCGGCCTACAACGCTGGACGAGTACATCGGGCAAGAGCAAATTGTCGGCAAAGGCAAGCTGCTGCGCAGAGCCATTGAAGCCGATCAGGTGAGCTCCATCCTGCTCTATGGACCGCCGGGCACAGGGAAGACAACTCTCGCCAATATCATCGCGAACCGGACAAAAGGCGAGTTCATGAAGCTGAATGCGGTCGATGCTTCGGTCAAAGATGTGCGAGAGATTATTGAGCTCGCCAAGACCAATAAAGCGATGTACGGCCGCAAGACGATTTTGTTCTTGGACGAGGTGCACCGCTTCAACACCTCACGCCAGGATGCGCTGCTCCCTGCCGTAGAGCAGGGCATCCTCATCTTCATCGGGGCGACCACAGAGAACCCGTTTCACCATGTGAACGGGGCTCTGCTGTCGCGCTCGACGCTGTTTCAGCTCGAGCCCCTCACGGCGGAGCATGCGCTCATCGCCATGCGAAGAGCCATCGCCGATCCCGACAAGGGGCTCGGCTTCATGCGCCTCCACGTGGACGAGGAGGCGCTGGAGCACATAGCGCAGATGGCCGTTGGCGACATCCGCCGCTCTTTGAACGCGCTGGAGCTGGCAGCGCTCACGACCTCCCCCGAACCGGATGGTACGGTTCGGATCACGCTGGAGGTGGCGGAAGAGTCGATCCGCCGCCCTATCGTGAAAGCGGACGAGTCGACGCAGTATGACGTCTTGTCCGCCTTTCACAAGAGCGTACGCGGCTCCAGTGACGCCGCGTTGTTCTGGTTCTTGTATGCCGTCGAGAAGCTCGGCATGGACCCTATGACGTTCCTGCGGCGGCTTATCGTCGCCAGCAGCGAAGACATCGGCCTGGCTAACCCGCAGGCCATGGTGCAGTCTGTGACGGCTATGGACGCGTACCACAAGATTGGCTGGCCGGAATCGAAGTACGTCATTTCCCAGGCAATTTTATTCGCTGTTGAGAGTCCTAAATCTAATTCCATCCCGATAGCGATCTCTCGTGCGGAACAGATGATGGAGCGCGTTAAATCTGCGGATGTGCCGCTTCATTTGCGCGATACGCACTACAAAGGAGCGGAGAAGCTCGGGCACAAAGGATATATGTATCCGCATGATTATCCTGGGCATTATGTGCAGCAGCAGTATTTACCGGATGAGATTAAACATGAAATCATCTTTGCGGCCAGTGAGCAGGGAACGGAAGATAAGATGCGGCAGAATCAACACAAAAGAAGAGGGAAGCCTGCAGATCTATAGGATCTGTAAGTTCCCTCTTCTTTCTTGTTCCATTTGAATGGTAAAAAGTTTTTCCGACACAGGGTCATATCGTATGGATACGATCAGCGGGAATTCAACGCCCTGATGTCGAACCCAGAAACGAAATTGCTGCTGATCCACCCCTGGCGCTACACGGGAATGGCCCAAATACTTATAGTCTAGCAACGTGTATACTTTGCCAGCTTCATGGAAGGCGACTCGGCTCCATTTGGCATAGAGGGGGTCAGGATCTTGAGACGGAGCTGGTTGTCGGGCTATAGCTTCCAGGATGTCAACTTCCATGCTCGCTTGTGCTGTGCCGCACCAGCTTAGTCCAAGCAGGAGAAGCACGGCTGAGATTTTACTCATTCGCTCACACCTTTCGCCTATAGGGTTCGCGTAGGCGCGAGGCGGCATACTAGCAGGCGTTGAGGTAAATTAGGGCACTTTTTGCAGATTGAGGGGATAAAAAAAGAACCTCCTAAGAAGAAGAGGTCCTTTTCTTTTTTTACTTATAACTTAAAAATCTTCCCAAGGTATTGAACTGCCTTAGAGCTATAACGCTCCTGAATATAAGCTCTAAACTGTTTTTTCGCTTCAGGTGTCGGTAATGAATTCACCGCTAAACCATGAAGTTCCATCCAATGCAGGGCTGTCATATAGCAGGTACTGTTCCAGCCATTTTTTGTACCATTGGCGGTCAAACGCTCGCTGATGCCTGCAATTACAATATCCGTTTTGCTCTGCAGCTCAATGAGCGCACGGTCAAATTCACTTTTGGACTCTTTGGCTTTCATTCCGGTAACAGCCCGGAGCACTTTGACATCAATGCCTTCGTTTGCCTCAACCGCTTGGAACAGCTCGACGGCTGATTTGGGAAGCAGCCCGTCTTCATAGCGTTCTTCCACAGAGTAGGGGTCTTCCAACAGATTTTTTACCAAAGGGAAAAGGTCCGCCGAAATTAATAAAGGCTTCTTAGCGAAAAAACGACCATAGGCGGCAAGTCCGTCACCTGGCAGACGATCCCGCCAAAGCCAAGGATCCGTCTCCAAGCCGGTATGCCATTGTCCTTGTGTTGTCATGGATTCAAGTGAAGGATGATCCGGTATGAAAGAAGAGAGAGGTAGAATGCCGACTTCTTTCACGATTTTTGTCACATCCTCGTACGTAGCAGCCTTCAAGTCCGCCTCATTCATTTTAATCAAACTGATCATCCTTCTTTCTCGAACCATCTATTTTGTCTTGTATTATTTATGAACTTTATCAATCACACCGCCACCTAAACAAACCTCACCGTCATAAAAAACAACGGATTGTCCAGGCGTGACAGCTTTCTGCGGCGAATCGAAAACTACTTCAACAGTTCCGTCCTCTTGAAAAGTCAGAACGACGCCTTGGTCAGGCTGACGGTAACGGAATTTGGCTGTGCAAGCGAATGGGCCTTGAGGTTTCTTCGGAGAAATCCAGTTTACATCAGTCGCTGTCAGCCCCTTGGAATAAAGTCCAGGGTACTGCTCACCTTGAACCACCAGCAATTCGTTGGTTTCCAAATTTTTATCCACGACGAACCATGGTTCGCCTGAGCCTGAACCGCCAATGCCGAGACCTTGTCTTTGACCTAGCGTGTAGTACATCAGCCCGTCATGACGGCCTTTAACCTCGCCGTTGCGGATATCAACCATATTGCCGGGTTTGGCAGGCAAGTATTGGCTGAGGAACTCTTTGAAATCGCGCTCTCCGATGAAGCAGATGCCCGTGCTGTCTTTTTTCTTTGCCGTTGCAAGACCGGCTGCTTCGGCAATTTTACGTACTTCCGGTTTCGGCAGGTGGCCGATCGGGAACATCGCTTTGGACAGCTGCTGCTGGGTAAGCACGTTGAGGAAGTAAGTTTGATCCTTGCCAGGGTCATTGCCCCGCAGGAGCACGTACTCGCCGTCTTGTTCTTTCACTTGGGCATAGTGGCCGGTTGCGATATAGTCGCCGCCTAAGTCCATGACTTTCTGGAGCAGCTCACCGAATTTGATTTCTCTGTTGCACATCACATCCGGATTCGGCGTGCGACCTTTGGTGTACTCGTCCAAGAAATAAGCGAACACCTTATCGTAGTACTGTTTTTCAAAATTAACTGTATAAAAAGGGATTCCGAGCTGGTCGCATACTCTTCGGACATCCTCTGCATCTTCTTCGGCTGTGCAATGGCCAAACTCATCAGTATCGTCCCAGTTTTTCATGAAAATGCCGATGACTTCATAGCCTTGCTCTTTCAAGAGCAGTGCGGCAACAGAAGAATCGACACCCCCGGACATACCTAGAATGACACGTGTTTTTTTATTCATGGCTTGTGTTCCTCTTTTCTATCCTGTGAGACTTAGTCGTTTATCTTTGAAACTCTTCCTATTATACATCTCTCTAGTTAAAAATTAAAATATTTCATGAGAATGTCATTGTTTTTCCCCCACAGAACAAGGAATTATGATAACATAGATACGATATACGGATGTTTAGGAATGTTTTTGTTAAAAATGGAAACGCTGTTTACCTAGATAGGGACGAGCATACTGTCTGAATGTGGACAAAGCAGTAGGTAAACAACTCACAATTTCTCGTAATATCAATTAGCCCCCTTGATGGCATAAATGTTGAATGAGGTGTAAATTTTGAAAATTTCCACAAAAGGCCGCTATGGTCTAACGATCATGATGGAGTTGGCCAATCGAGTTGGTGAAGGTCCGACTTCACTCAAAAGTATTGCCGAAAAGCATCAGCTATCCGAGCATTATCTCGAGCAGCTAGTTGCTCCTTTGCGTAACGCGGGATTGGTCAAAAGTATTCGTGGAGCGTACGGTGGATATATTCTCTCCAAGCCTGCTGATCAAGTGACAGCGGGTGAAGTGATTCGCGTGTTGGAAGGACCGATTAGTCCAGTCGACTTTACGGAGGAAGATGACCCGGCGAAGCGCGATTTATGGATCCGTATCCGCGACAGCATCGCGGAAGTGCTTGATTCTACAACGCTTGCGAACCTGATTTCCTTTGAAGACGCAGGCCAGCACGACAATTACATGTTTTACATTTAAGGTGATTTATGAATCCAATTTATCTTGATCACGCGGCGACCACGCCGGTGCATCCCGACGTTATGGAAGCTATGCTTCCTTTTTATACAGCTTATTTTGGCAATCCTTCCAGCACGCATAGCTTCGGCAGAGCGACGAGAACAGCACTGAACCGCTTTCGCGACGCGATGGCGAAGTCACTTTGCTGTCTGCCCGGTGAACTCATCTTTACGAGCGGCGGGACTGAAAGCAACAATATGGCGATCTTTGGGATCATCCATGCGAACAATAATGGCAAGAAACATATCATTACGACAGAGATTGAGCACCATGCTGTCCTGCATCCCTGTGAGCGGCTGGAGAGCCTCGGTTACGAGGTCACTTATCTTCCAGTAGGTCCGACTGGTCTTATTCAAGTCGAAGATGTGGAGTCGGCTATTCGTCCCGATACGGCTCTCATCTCTATCATGTATGTGAATAATGAAATAGGCACGATTCAACCGATTGCAGAAGTTGGCCGGTTAGCACGAAGCCGGAATATTCCTTTTCATGTTGATGCCGTTCAAGCTTTAGGTAAATTGCCGCTGAATCTTCATGAACTGCCGGTTGATTTGCTTAGCTTGTCTGCTCATAAAATATATGGTCCTAATGGTGTGGGTGCATTGTATGTGTCCAAGAATACGAAGCTGGTTCCTCATGTATTTGGCGGTGCGCAGGAAAGAAAACGCCGCGCGGGAACGGAGAATGTAGCTGCCATAGCAGGGTTTGCCAAGGCCATGGAGATGATTCTCCCTAAGACGGAAACCCTTTACGAGCAAGCTGCAGAGCTTAGACAGTGTATGATTGCTAGCTTGGAGCAGCAAATAGGCCGTGATCAATTTACGATAAATGGACATGCCGAACAACAAGTTCCACATATTCTGAACATCAGCTTTCCTGGCGTATCCACAGAGACGCTGCTTATGAATCTTGACCTGGAAGATGTGGCTGCAGCAAGCGGTTCTGCGTGCACCTCAGGTTCACTTGAAGTGTCTCACGTTCTACAAGCAATGAAACTCCCAGAAAATGTTACTGCCTCTGCCGTTCGATTTAGCTTTGGAATGGGGAATTCTAAAGATCAAATTGAAACAGCTGCCCAGAAAATTGCAACCATTGTCAAACGGCTGCGTAATAATTAGTACCGGGTGGTTCTAGGAGGAAAGCACCTTGCGCAGAGCGCATGATTTGATCGGACTTCCCGTTCTGACGGTAGATTCCGGTAAACAATTAGGCCAAGTGAAAGATTTGATGATTGACCCTGAATGGAACATACGAGGCATTATTCTAGAAGCAAAGATGTGGTTTTCCTCCTTACGGTACGTACCGTGGGATGGAGTTGTCGCTGCAGGTGAAGATGCCGTTACCATACCGAACGAAAATGTCATAGTCGAGTTTGAGCAGGCAGTTGAATGCCATGCTTTTCTGGAAGGAAGCCACCCGATTAAAGGTCTTCCTGTCGTTACTGTCGGCGGAGACAAATTAGGCGTGGTGGAAGATGTTTATTTAACGCAAGATTGGGGTAAACAAATAGTAGGTTATGAATTGTCCGAAGGGTTTATTTCTGATTTAAAGGAAGGGCGTAAATGGCTTCCCATGCCGGATTCGGCAACCAAAGGTGAAGATGCCATTATAGTGCCTGTACATTGCTCTCAGGAAGTAGAAGAACTCTTCGTATCCAAAGAAGAATAGGGTGAGCAAGATGCGTTGTCCAAACTGTAATTCCAAAGATATTGGAAAAATCGGTTCGCACCAATTTTATTGCTGGGGTTGCTTTATCGAACTCAGCGTCAACGGAGAGAAAATGTCCGTGTATCAAGTAGAAGAAGACGGAACGCTAAGTTCTCTGGATGATTTATTTTTTGAAGAAGAAATGCCATTGATCCAAGAACACGCAAATTAATCATAATAGCAAACAGGAGACGTTACTTATGGGCACACCTGTGCTTGTGAAGTAGCGTCTCTTTGTTTTTGTCTACAAGGTTAATTTGACCAGCATGTACATATACTGTATGAGCGTGGACATATTTAGAATCACTGGGGTGAACGGGATGGAACGTTTTTGGAGAAATCGATGGTTTGTAGGGCTGGTGTATTTGCTTTTGGCACTGGCATGTATCTATATGCTGCTGTTGATAAAACCGATTTTACTAAGCTTATTCACTTTTTTAAAAGCGATATTAGCGCCATTTTTCATCGCGGTAATTATTTCCTATATCTTGAACCCGGTCGTTAACATGCTGAACCAGCGCAAAGTGCCGAGAACGATTGCCGTGCTGTTGATTTATTGTGTTTTTATATCCTCGCTCACGGTCATTATCATGAATATGACTCCCGTATTTATGACGCAAATTGCGGAGTTGAACGAGCACATGCCGCAGATGGAAATTCGCGCGCAGTCGATTGTGGACGGATTTAACCAGAACAGACTGCTGCCGGACAGTGTGCGAGACGGCTTTAACCACTCGTTAACGAAGTTGGAAAATAGCATTTCCATGGCGATATCGAACTACATGAATCAAATTGGAAGCACGATTTCCATGCTGTTTATCGCTTTTATCGTGCCGTTCGTTGCTTTTTATATTATGAAAGATTTTCAAATCATCGAGAAGACGGCGCTTGCCATCGTACCGAAGGAGCATCGCAAGAAAACAGTTAAGCTTCTCATCGATATCGATACTGCGCTTGGGAATTATATTCGCGGCCAGTTGTTGGTTTGCGTTATTATCGGGGGGCTTGCCTATTTGGGGTATTGGCTCATTGGTATGCCATATGCGCTTTTACTCGCCAGTGTTGTGGCGGTTTTCAATATTATTCCCTACCTTGGGCCGTTTTTTGGAGCCGCGCCGGCGATCATTATGGCTTCAACGATTTCGCTAAAAATGGTGCTGTTCGTCGCGATTGTGAATTTAGCTGTGCAAATTCTTGAGGGGAATGTCATTTCGCCGCAAGTGGTAGGCAAAAAGCTGCATATGCATCCACTCGTTATTATCTTTGCGTTATTGGTCGGAGGGGAAGTAGCGGGTATAGTGGGACTCATCCTAGCGGTGCCCTTCTTCGCGGTCATGAAGGTGATCATTCAGCACGTTTTCTTGCATTATGTCCATAAACCCACGACATAGCTGCTTCCAAGGATAGGGCTAAGCGCATAAAAAGACGCACAAAACCCCCGTGCATCATGACTTGCGGGATCATGGTACACAGGGGTTTTGCACGAGGGTTGAGGATATTAAAGGGTGTGGCATACGTAAACCATCGAATGGGCTACGGAATGAATTAAACGTTGATTCTATGTTACTTCATTCGATAATGAAAATCATTATCAATGAATTTAGTATATCGCCATTGAGAACGATTGTCAACTATGATTTTAATCCTTTATCTTTGTCGTCTCCTTGATCAGTATTTTCTTCTTTTTCCTCTTTTTGCTCTTGAAATTCAACGCGGGTTTGACCTGTTATATAATCGAAAGGATTATATCTGCTATCCGGAATTTCCTTCTTAATGAGTGTTTTGGCCATGATGTAGATGACGAGAACAAAAACAGGTGTAATTAGCCCTAGCAGCGTAAGTGTTGAGAAATCCATTAGCATCACTTCCTCACGAGTTTGTTGGAACGATATTGTAATGTACTTACGATGCCCACTCCAAACTGGTTCCATGAACAGGGATCAATATTGACACGGTTCAGGCATAAAGTTATAATTTGCCTTATCTAGATCTACTGCAAAAGCGTTGATGAAATTGAAGTAAGTCATAGTCCACTGTCAGAGATGAGGTTCCGGTGAGCGGCTTTTGCGCGAATCCGGCTGGAAGAACCTCTCGGTGCTAGGATGGCTGAAAGCTAATTTCGGAGTGTGGATGAACTCCACCGGATGGACCCGTTACAGATCCGCACAAGGAGATTGCCTGATTTCCTCTGCCGCAGGTTCGGTAGGAGGGAAACGCAATAACCAGGGTGGTACCGCGATGATTCGTCCCTGTATGTTACAGGGGCGTTTTTTGTTTGTTTTCAAACATTATAGGTAAATATGGAGGCTTGAGTGAGATGAAGGCAAGTGAAATTCGTTCCAAGTGGTTGCAGTTCTTCGCAAGTAAAGGGCATAAAGTAGAGCCCAGCTCTTCGCTTGTTCCGCATAATGATCCGTCGTTGCTCTGGATTAACGCCGGTATTGCGCCGTTAAAACCATATTTGGATGGACGGGAAATTCCGGAAAATCCGCGTATTACGAATGCTCAGAAATGTATTCGTACGAACGATATTGAGAATGTCGGGAAAACGCGCCGTCACCATACATTTTTCGAAATGTTAGGGAACTTCTCTATCGGTGATTACTTTAAGAAAGAAGTCATTCCATGGGCATGGGAGTTTTTGACGGATCCGCAATGGATCGGTTTTGATCCGAATCGTATTTCCGTTACCGTGCACGAAGATGATGAAGAAGCTTTTGAGATTTGGCACAAACAAATCGGTATCCCGGAAGAGCGTATCTACAAGCTCAAAGAAGATAATTTCTGGGACATCGGCGAAGGTCCATGTGGTCCTTGTACGGAAATTTTCTATGACCGTGGCGACAAATACGGTGATTTATCCGATCCGGAGTGCTGGCCTGGGGGAGAAAACGAACGTTTCTTGGAAGTGTGGAACCTTGTATTCACACAGTTCAACCATAATAAGGACGGCAGCTACACACCGCTTCCTAACAAAAACATTGATACAGGCGCAGGACTGGAGCGCTTCGCTTCGATTCTGCAAGACGTAGATTCCAACTTTGACACGGATCTGTTCAAACCGATTATCGATAAAACCTGCGAGCTTACAGGTATGAAGTATCATGTAAACGATGATCACGATGTGGCATTGAAAGTAATCGCCGATCACATTCGTACGGTGGCCTTCTCTGTTGGCGATGGCGTACTTCCTTCTAATGAAGGACGCGGTTATGTGATCCGCCGTTTGCTGCGCCGTGCTGTGCGTTACGGCAAAGTGCTTGGCCAAGATAAACCGTTCCTGTACAAACTGGTTGCTACCGTCGCTGAAATCATGGGCGTTTACTATACTGAGGTTGTAGACAAACGTGAATTTATCGAGAAGGTTATCCGTACCGAAGAAGAGCGTTTCCATGAAACGTTAAGCGATGGTTTGGTCATCCTGGCGGAGATGGTCGAAAAGACGCGTCAAGCCGGTACGAATCAAATCAGCGGACCGGATGCCTTTAAACTATATGATACGTATGGCTTCCCGTTCGATTTGACGGAGGATTTTGCTTCAGAAAAAGGCTTGACGGTTGATCGTGAAGGGTTCGACGCTTCGATGCAGGAACAGCGTGACCGTGCAAGAGCAGCTAGTCAAAAAGAAGGCGGAATGAAGGTTCAAGGCGGCCCGCTGTCCGAATTGACGGTTAAAAGCGAATTTGTTGGATATAATGAATTGGTAGTTACTGCTAATATTGAAGCTATTGTTCATGAAAATGAGCTTGTCGACATCGTTGGCGTAGGTGAGACTTGCCAGGTTATTCTGGACCGCACACCTTTCTATGCAGAAAGCGGCGGCCAGGTGAGCGACTTCGGAACCATTCGCAACAGCCAAGTTACACTGAAGGTTGAAGACGTTATTAAAGCGCCTCATGGGCAGCATGTTCACAAAGTCGTAGTGGAGTCTGGCGTTCTACGCAGAGGCGACACGGTAGAGGCTATCGTAGCATCTGCTGAGCGCGGCGATATCATCAAGAATCATACGGCTACGCATTTACTGCATAAAGCGCTGAAAGAAGTTCTGGGCTCGCATGTTAACCAAGCAGGCTCCCTGGTAGAACCGGATCGTTTGCGTTTTGACTTCTCACATTTCGGCAGCATTAGCAGCGAAGAATTGCAGGATGTTGAGCAGCGCGTGAACCGTCAAATTTGGAATAACATCAATGTCGAAATTTCATTGAAACCAATTGCTGATGCGAAAGCGATGGGAGCAATGGCACTATTCGGCGAGAAGTACGGCGATATCGTGCGCGTCGTGCAAGTCGGCGATTACAGCTTAGAGCTGTGCGGCGGCTGTCACGTTCAGAACACGGGCCAAATCGGTCTATTCAAAATCGTGAGCGAATCCGGTATTGGATCCGGCGTACGTCGGATCGAGGCAGTTTCTGGCCGCAGCGCGTATGAATACCTTGACCAGCAGCTGCAATTGCTCAAAGAAGCAGCAGGCATGCTCAAATCGAACGTTCAAGACGTTCCGAAACGTGTAGAAGCGGCACTGCAGCAAGTGAAAGAGCTGGCACGTGAGAACGAGTCGCTGCGCGGCAAACTTGGCCGCATTGAAGCGGGATCCTTAACGGATCAAGTGAAGCAAGCTGCCGGTGTTTCGGTGCTAGCTGCTCAAGTGAACGCAGCGGATATGGATTCACTTCGTAACATCGTCGATGAAATGAAGACGAAACTGGGATCTGCTGTTATCGTTCTAGGCGCTGTGGCTGACGATAAAGTCAATTTGGTTGCAGCTGTTACACCGGATCTTGTTGCAAAAGGTTTCCATGCCGGCAAAATTATTAAAGAAGTAGCTGCAGCAGTTGGCGGAAGCGGTGGAGGCCGACCGGATATGGCCCAAGCAGGCGGTAAAGACGCTTCCAAATTGCAGGCTGCACTTTCCGGCGTTGAGGGACTTCTGTCGCAATTTGCATAATTATTTTTTTGGGGGACAGGAATTTTTAAACCCATAGAGAATATAAACCAGTATACACGAACAGTTTTCAAATTTTTACAAATGGTATCACAAGGAAAGTGAGGTGCTCCTGATGAGTTCCATGGATAAAACGATGAAGTTCAACGTGAAAGCAGAAGAAATTGAGACATCGCCCAAAGATGTGTTATTAGCGGTGTACGATGCTCTTCAGGAAAAAGGGTATAATCCGATCAACCAGATTGTCGGGTACTTGCTTTCCGGAGATCCTGCTTATATTCCACGGCATAATAATGCGCGCAGCCTCATTCGTAAACGGGAACGCGACGAACTGATTGAAGAGTTGGTTCGCGCTTATCTGGGTCAACACAAATAGAAGGAAATGAGAACCGCATGAGATGGATAGGCTTGGATTACGGGGATAAAACGATCGGTGTAGCGATGAGCGATGAGTTGGGATGGACCGCACAAGCGCTGGAAGTCATACATCGTCGTAAGCCAGGAGAAGACATTGACCGGCTGGTTGCAATTGTCGAGCAGTACGGTGTTACACAAATTGTCGTTGGCTTACCCAAAAATATGAACAACACGATTGGTCCTCGTGGCGAATTGGCCATCGAGTTTTCGAAAGAGTTAGAACAAAAACTAAGTGTACCCGTACACTTGTGGGATGAGCGTCTAACGACCGTTGCTGCGACTCGCACACTGCTTGAAGCAGATGTGAGCCGGAAGAAGCGGAAGCAGGTCATTGATAAAATGGCCGCGCAAATCATCCTGCAAGGGTATATGGATGCCAATATGAAGAGGTGAATGAACATGTCCAAAGAAGAATTGCGTGAAGAGGAACCAGAAATCATTTACATCCCGGACGATGAAGGCAACGAAGAAGAGTTCGAGGTTATCATGAAATTCGAAGTGGACGGTTCTGACAAGAAGTACATGATGGTGGTGCCTACAGACGGAGGAGACGAAGAATCCGACGAAGTGTATGCCTTCCGTTATGAAGAAGATGATGACGGCGAAGACTTGAAGCTGTTCACCATCGATGATGAAGAAGAGTGGAATATCGTGGAAGAAACATTTAACACATTAATGGCAGAATTCGATGAGGAAGAAGAAGCATGAGTACGACGCTTTCTGACGTATTGCGCAAAGCTTACGGGGATGATATTATTTTGTTTGATGAGCAAAATGAATCAACGGTTTATCATCTTCTTAAAGAATTCGTTTATGACAATAGAACGTATGCGGTTTTGCAATCCGATGAACTCAAGAAGGAAGACGAGGTTGCGGTTTTCCGGGTGACGCAGAATGCGGACGGCGAATACGAGCTGGAAACCATCGAAGATGACGACGAATACGAGACTGTTTCGGAGCTCTACGATGAGATGGTATTTCCAGATCAGGATGACTTGTAAGAAGCAAACAACCGAGCGGAGCGCATCCGCTCGTTTTTGTTTGCTTGGAGAGCTCGCGATAGCAAAGTTTTGTTTTTTTTGCTGCTGCATAACGTTTAGGAGGATCATCGTGAACAACATGCTTGATCAAGAAAGCGCAGGGAAGACGACGAAAACAAAGAAACTGAAGCTAACACTTCTTATAGTGGGTACGTTTCTGCTTATTATTATCGGGACAGCAAGCGGTATAGGATTATATATTGCGAACGGCCTGCAGCCGGTTGAAGCCTCGGAGCAAGAAGTGAGGGTATCCATTCCCCCAGGCGCCGGATCTGTACAAATCGCGAAAGAGCTTGAAACAAAGGGCCTTATTAAGAACTCATCCATTTTTACGTATTATTTAAAAGTTAAAAAGCAAGGCTCCAGGTTTCAAGCCGGCGAATATGACATGAAGCCCGGCTTAACCTTTGATGAGATGATTGAAAAGCTGAATAAAGGGGAAACGGTAAAGGAAGAGGTTATTCGTATAACGATTCCTGAGGGATACACCGTTGATCAAATTGCTTCCAAATTAAGTGAACAGACGCCATGGAACAAAGATGTGTTCTTGAAGCTGGCAGATGCGCCTGCAGGCTTGACGGAAGATACCGCCGCGAGCGGCATTCCGGATAATAAGAATTTGAAGCACCGGCTTGAAGGGTATTTGTTCCCGGAAACGTACGAGTTTAAGAAGGGTTCGACGGAAGAGGAGTTCGTTGAGCGAACGCTGCAGCAATTGGACAAGAAGCTTGCAACGCTGCCGCCGGACTGGAAGGATAAACTCAAAGAACGTGGACTTAGCGTGCATCAGATGCTGACGATCGCTTCTTTAATTGAGCGAGAGGTTGTTGTGGATGAAGAGCGGGCTCTTGTTTCCGGCGTTATCCAAAACAGGTTGAAACAGAACATGCCCCTGCAAATTGATGCAACGGTGCAATATTTGTTTGATAAGTCCAAGGATCGGTTGTTGGAAAAGGATTTGCAAATACAAAGCCCTTATAATACGTACTTGAATACAGGGCTGCCTCCGGGGCCAATTGCCAGTCCGAGCCTCGCCTCGATGAAAGCAGCGATTTATCCGCAAGAAACGAAGTACTTGTTTTATGTAACAAAGAAAGACGGCACGAAAGGGCATTTGTTTGCGGAGACCTATGAAGAACACAAGAAAAATATTGCGGAAAGTAAAAAGGCCGCGAATTAATACCACGTTAGGAAGCTGACAGAAGGTAGGGTAAGCAAGTGAAAAAACCAGAGTTAGTAATAAGCTGCGGCAATGTCGCTGAATTGAAAACAATGATTGAAGCTGGCGCGGACAGTGTCATAATTGGAGAAGAGCGCTACGCTATGCGTTTGCCTGGAAACGTGAAGCTAGAGGAGATTGAAGAATCAGTAGCTTGGGCGCACGAGAAACAGGCAAAGGTGTATGTGTCGGTGAACAAAATTTTTGACAACAACTCCTTGGAGGGCCTGTCAGACTATTTAAGCAAGCTGCAGGCATGCAACGTGGATGGTGTTATTTTCGGTGATCCTGCAGTCCTCATGGCTGCGCGGACGTTACCAAAGCCGCTAGCGCTGCACTGGAACGCGGAGATGACTTCTACCAATTTCGCAACTGCGAATTATTGGGGCAGACAGGGGGCAACCCGCGTTGTACTGGCTAGAGAGCTGAATATGGAGCAGGTATTAGCTTTTAAAGAGAATACGGAGTTAGCGGTTGAAGTTCAAGTGCATGGGATCACCAATATTTATCACTCTAAGCGAGAGCTAGTGAAAAATTATATCGAACACCAAGGGAAAGATGCATCCACGGAGGATCGTTCCATTGAACGCGGACTGTTCCTTATCGAGCACGAGCGCCGTGATCAGCGTTACCCTGTGTATGAGGATAGTAATGGTACGCATATCATGAGTTCTGAGGATTTTTGCATGCTGGAGAATTTGCCTGAGCTTATGGACGGCGGGATCGATAGCTTCAAAATCGAAGGTCATCTGAAATCGACCGCGTATAACGAAACGGTTGTTCGCAGCTACCGTGCTGTTATTGACGCTTATGCCGCAAACCCGGAAGAATTTGAATTCCAGCAAGAATGGCTGGATGCGATAACAGAATTGCAGGACCCTGAACGCGAATTGTCGTACGGGTTTTTCTATAAAGAACAGGTATATTGATAGATGGAAGAAGGTGCGTTTTCGAGATGACGACAGCATTAGAAGCACGTGCGAGAGGGAAGCGTGTTAGACTGCATAAACCGGAATTACTTGCCCCTGCGGGCAATTTGGAAAAATTGAAATTTGCTATTCATTACGGGGCTGACGCGGTATATATTGGCGGACAGAAGTATGGTCTCCGTTCCAGTGCAGACAACTTTTCGCTTGAAGAAATGCGTGAAGCAGTTGAGTTTGCGAACGGGTACGGAGCCAAAGTGTTCGTAGCAACGAACATTTATGCACATAACGAAGACATTGAAGGGCTGGATGAGTACCTTCGAGGTCTACAAGAGGTTGGTATCTCAGCCATCATTGCAGCGGACCCGCTAATTATGGAAACCTGCCGAAGAGTGGCGCCTAAGCTGGAAGTTCATGTGAGTACACAGCAGTCGGTGATGAACTGGCAAACCGTGAAGTTCTGGAAAGACCAAGGCATTGAACGCGTCGTTCTGGCTCGTGAAGTCAGCATGGAAGAAATTGATCAAATTAAAGCGCATGTCGATGTTGAGATTGAAGCTTTCATTCATGGCGCGATGTGCAGCTCCTACTCTGGCAGATGTGTGCTTTCCAATCACTTTACGGATCGTGACTCCAACCGAGGAGGCTGTTCGCAATCATGCCGCTGGAAATATGATCTGTTTGCCAAAGATCAGCCGGAATCAGCGCCACTGGCGACGGATTTGCCGTTGTTTGGCGATGAAGATGATGCCTTTACGATGGGATCGAAGGATCTCAGCATGATCGAGCATATCGCCGATATGATTGAATCCGGTGTAGACAGCTTCAAAATCGAAGGAAGAATGAAGAGCATTCATTACGTAGCGACGGTTGTTAATGCGTACCGACAGGCGATTGATGCTTACTTTGAGGATCCGGAACACTTCAAACTCAATCCTGTTTGGCAGGAGGAGATCCATAAAGCGGCGAACCGTCCTTTGAACGAGGGCTTCTTCTACGATACGCCCGGTCCTGAAGATCATATTTTCGAACCGGAGGATAAAGTGGTTGGCTTTGATTTTGTCGGTCTGGTGCTGTCTTATGACGAGGCAACGGGCACTGCGCTGATTCAGCAAAGAAATCATTTCAAGCCAGGACAGGAAATTGAATTCTTTGGACCAGAAGGAACGCATTTTAAACAAAAGGTTGGCGTCATCTGGAATGAAGAGAGGCAGGAGCTGGATGCAGCAAGGCATCCGCTTCAAGTCATTAAACTAAAAACAGAATTTCCTGTAAATAAGTGGGATATGATGCGTAAGAAAACAGGAAAATAGTACCATGGAAGCTTTCTCCAGACTGGGTTATATTGGAGAAAGTTTCTTTTTTTTATTTTCGTTTAGAGCGAATATTAAAGGAAATTGTTAAATGTTGTCGAATTGAATAAAAAACATGAATTGTAACCCTTTTCATTTTAGGACGAAAGTACGGGTACAATGAACAGAAACTAATGGCGGTGAAAAGATGAAGAAGAGACTCCAAAGTATTCTCGCATTTGTAAACAAAGCTGTCGCGCAAACACTCCGAAATGTGCCATGGGGTCGCGTGGCGGGAGCGGCAGGAAAGACATCTAAGGAAATGGGCACAGTCGCTTTCAAAGAAATGAGGCAGGTTAAGCTGGAAAATCCGGTGAAGTCCGTAGGCATGAAGCTGTTTTTAATGTTTTTTATCAGCATTTTGTTCTTCGTTCTCATTGTGGGTATGATTTCTTACAGCGTGTCCAAAAATGTCATTAAGAACAAAGTGGCAGAATCCTCCTTGCAAACAGTCACACAAGCAGGCCAGAAGCTGGATTTCCTTTATCAGACGTTCGAAGACACATCTTTACAAATTATGCTGAACAAAGAGCTGCAGGACCTTCTGGAGAAAGTTCCTACGTTAGATCCTACTTCGTATGAATCACTGGAAGTTGTTCGCCAATTAACGGATAAATTAAATGTGGTGACCTTCGCTAACAAGTCGATTAAAACGCTTCATCTTTATCGGCCAGACGGCAAGCTGATTGTTATTACGGGCTCTGGTGGAAGTACGCTAAGCGAAAATTCAGGATCGACCGATTGGTTTAAGAAAATTGTGGACAATGGGGGAAAAGTAGCGTGGTTGGATAGTAAAGTTAAAGGTTATTCCAGCTCTTCCACGAATACATTTGCCATTGGCCGTCTGATGAGAAACACATTAACGAATAGCACGACTGCTGTGTTAATGCTGGAGCTTAGCACAGATCTCTTGAATAAAGAAATTACGGGCATGTCTCTCGGAGATGACAGCAAGGTTGTCATTACGAATGCTGAGAATAAGAATATTGCCTCTGCAGATATTACTGAGCTCGAAAAAGATGCAGCCATCCAGTTAACGAAAGAGCAATTGGATCAAGAAAATGGCTCTTTTGTAACAAAAGATGATCATTTGGTAGCCTATTACAAATCAACTTTATCCGGTTGGAATCTAGTAGGGGATATTCCAGTTAGCTCGCTTGTGAAGGATGCTAAGAAGATTTTCAATTACACGCTCTTAATCGCTTTATTTGCGGCTATTGCGGCAGTGTTAATCGGATTATTCGTTGCCAGAATGATTGGACGACCGCTGATTAATCTTCGCAACTTGATGCAGCAAGGCGCTAAAGGCAAGTTAACCGTGCGTGCCAATTATACAACGCAAGATGAGATTGGTCAGTTGGGCGCAAGCTTCGATGTGATGATGCAGCAGATTACAACGTTGGTGCAACAAACCAGTACCTCTGCGCAAGCGGTTTTTGAAACGGCACAAGAGTTAACGAACTCCTCCAAGGTGACGGCTACTGCGGCTAGAGAAATTGCTGTAGCTACGGATGAAATCTCCAACGGTGCCGGAGGTTTGGCGACAGAGTCCGAAAGAGGCAATGAGCTGACGCATCATATCGGTATCCAGATGAAACAGGTTATCGAAGCCAACCTGGAGATGGGAACAGCTGCAGCGGATGTGCAGAGCTCCAGTGAGCAAGGAACGAAATATATGTCCGAGCTCATTTCGAAGACGAACTTGACGGAAGAAATGATCCGTTCCATGGTGGATAAAGTCGACAACTTGAAAGACAGCACACGTTCGATTCGTAAAATCCTGGATGTTCTGAATAATATGACGAAGCAAACGAATATCTTGTCCTTGAATGCGACAATTGAAGCTGCGCGTGCCGGAGCTGCGGGCAAAGGCTTCATGGTTGTTGCGGATGAGATTCGGAAGCTGGCAGACCAATCCCGTCAATCGATTGATGTCGTAGGTCAAATCACCGAAACGATTCAGAAAGAAATCGATGAAACGGTGAAGGTGCTTTCCACAGCTACGCCGATCTTCAAAGAACAGATCCTGGCGGTGAAAGAAGCCGATATTATTTTCAAACAAGTAACGAACCACATGGGCGGCTTCATTGAGCAGCTCAGCACGGTCAGCGATTCGATCTCAACCTTGGAACAATCGCAAGTCGTGCTTTCGGACGCTATGACAAATGTAAGTGCGGTAGCGGAGGAATCTCTTGCTACTTCAGAGGAAGTTGCTTCCTTGAGCTCCGAGCAGCTTAGCATCAGCGATGGCTTAGTGAAGCTGTCGGACAAGCTGGATCTACTTTCCAAATCACTTACCGACACGTTATCCAAATTCGAAGTCTAGTTGTATACAATTCGAAGTCCACTCTCTGTTTAAGAGGGTGGGCTCTTTTTATTTTTAAGAAGGTGCATCGACGGTTTGTCTACGTGCAGGAGTGACGATACTGATAACATCTAAGATTAGGATGAATGACATCGTTAGGAGTTAGATGTATGAGGGTCAAACAATTATCTTCATTTGAAAAACGCCGTATTTTTCTTGTTCTTCTTACCATCGTACTCCTGTTTATTGGCATAACGGGTAAGCTGTTCTGGATACAAATTGCAGCAACGGAAAATTACAGTTCACACGGCGTTAATTTGCTTAAAAACTCAGTCGTTCAAAGACAGCGTGCGCTAGTGCTGGAGAGCGGCCGAGGCGAAATATTGGATCGGAATTTGCAGCCGATGACAGGAAAGATTGTGAAATCCCTCGTTGTGTTTCCCATCAACAATGATCTTCAAGCAAGCCAGCAGCAGGTAAATCAGCTTGTCCGGATTTTGCAGACGAATGCGGAGTCTTGGCGTGTATTCACCAAGGATCTGAAAGAGCCGCAAGTGTGGAGTCAAGCCAGTGGGGGCAAACCTGTCGCGTTAACGGATGGGCAGGAAGAGCAGATTGAAGCACTTAACTTGCCGAATGTGAAGGTGGTGCAGATGGAAGATCGCTATCCGAGCGGGATGACTGCGCGGCAGTTGATCGGCTTCATTGGGCAAAATCCGGATCGTGTAATGAACCTATACGGCGCGGATCTGGAAAAAGGCAAGGTCGCGCTAACAACGAAGATTGGCGGAGCGGGCCTTGAGAAGACCTTCGATCTCTGGCTTCGCGGCATCGGGGAGACATCGATCTCTTATTTTATGGATGCCGGCAAAAGGCCGTTAACCGGACTGGATGCGCGTATGATTGCGCCGAATAATGCTTTTTATCCCGTTAAGTTAGTTACGACTCTTGATGTAAACGTTCAACAGCAAATTGAGGCGCTAATGGATAAATTGAAAATCCGGGACGGTGCTGCCGTCGTTCAGGAAGTCGCACAAGGCGATATCGTCGCCATGGCGAGCAGACCCAACTATGATCCGACATCCGTGGATCTTGCAAGTAAAAGCTGGAGCAACTATGCGGTTAAAGCAACGGCTCCCGGTTCTATTTTCAAAACCGTAGTGGCAGCCGCTGCGCTGGATTTAGGTGTGGTTAATCCCAAAGAGACATTCACTTGTGAAGGAGCTCTTGGCAAGTACGGTTTTACCTGCTGGAGGAAAGAAGGACATGGTCCCTTAACCTTGGAGCAAGGGTTCGCTCAGTCCTGCAACATCGTGTTTGCCAAAGTCATGCAGCGCTTAACGGCTGGCCAACTGGAAAGCTTCGCGCATAAGCTTGGTGTGCTGGATGAAGTGGGATGGACAGGGAAGACGGACACGAAGATCCTTCTCCATCAATTAGATAGCGAAGAGACTGGACAGCTCTTTGGCGCTCATACGCCGCACGATGATGAAGGTGTTCTTATGCAGACAGCCATCGGGCAAAGAGACGTGATGATGACCCCTTTGCAGGCGTCTAATATGATTGTTACTTTACTGCATAATGGAAAAGGCTACTCGCCGAGAGTGGTTCAAGAAATCCGCTACCAGACCGATCGCGTGATGGAAAAATTTGAACCGCAAACGCGAAAGGATGAAGAGGGATACGTGTCCGCCGCGACAAGCCGTACGCTTTTGAGCTGGATGAGAGAAGTCGTGACCGAAGGAACCGGCCAAGGGTTGAAGGATGCAAAGTGGCAGCTCGCAGGGAAATCCGGTACGGCTCAAACGATGGTCGGCAAGCAGGAAAAGGTGAATCAATGGTTTATCGGATATGGCCCGGCGGCTTCTCCCAAGTATGCAGTATCTGTTGTTATCAAAAATACGGATCCAACGGAAAGCAACAAGGCCATACCTTTGTTCAAAGGGATTATGGATATTCTGGCAAGCCAATCAAACAGCCGGCAGTGATATTGTAAAACAGGTACCTTGGTTGGGCTCGCTCGTAACTTCAATGAGTCCTCCTAAGGTGCGAATGATGCGATAGGAGACCATCATACTGAGTCCAGTGCTTTTGTTTTTGGTGGAATAAAAAGGGGTTCCAAGGCGGTTGATCTGTTCAGCTGTCATACCGATGCCTGTATCTTTAATTTGCAGAATAATGTGGGGTCCTCGTTTGAAGCCTATGATTTGCAGTGCTCCTCCGTTTGTCATTGCCTCAATACCGTTTTTGGACAGGTTGAGCAGGCATTGCATGATTTTTTCTTCATTTGCTTGGATGACTAACGGGGATTTCATATCGATTTGGACATCAACCCCGCGCATTGCGGCATATGGAAGTATCAGATTGCTCAGTTTGTATGACAGGTCAGATAAGTTAAGCGGTTCAAGCTTCTCAGCCTCGGGTTTGGCAAAGGACAAGTAGTCGGTAATAATGCTTTGGGCGCGGTCAATTTCTTCGATGACCATGGCAGTGTATATATGTTTCTTCTCTTCAGTGACCTGAGATTGACTGAGGATTTGCATGAATCCCCTGGCTACCGTCATGGGGTTACGAATTTCATGGGCGACTGAAGCCGCCAATTCACTGAGGACATTGAGCTTCTCAGAGCGCTGAATTTCTTGGCGCAATGTGATATTTTCGCGGATTCGGGCAATTAAGTACGTAATGAGCCACATCGTAAATAAGTGAACGAGACAATACAATATTCCATATAGCAAAAAGGTACGATCTACGGTGTCAAAAGAACCGACTCTATACAGCAGGGTGATACAGAAAGTTGCTAGAGCGCTGATGAAAGCAAGCAGGGTGGGAAACATCACTTTGGGGGTTAGGTGCTTCCAATTGCTCAGCGCAATGAAAGCTACAATGAAGGGGATGAGAAGAGCTAATAAGGTGACGATCCACACGAAATTCGGGCCGTTCATGATGTACACATAGGCGAGTATGAATCCGGAAACCGCTAGTCCTGAGCGTATACCGCCATATAAGAAAGCGATGAGTACAGGAATAATATGGAGATCGAAATGATTGCCTATGGGTTTAAAAAAAGGATGGGTCACGCAAAAAATGGCGGCTAGTGTGCAGATAAATATAAGAAATACCTGACGATATTTATCGTAACTGTCTAGAGAGCCGGGTTTTTCGAGCCAAAAGATGTGAGTTAAAACAATGGGGACGGTTAAAACAAGGATATTCAGGAGTAAATCGTCAAAAATGTTCAAAGATCTCGCCTACTTAACAAAAATTTGATGTTCCACTTTTTATTCGACACAGATTTTTATTCGACACAAAACTTGGAATTCCTTCGAAATGTATCCTAAATTTTGATGTTTTTTGACGAAAAGCAGCGATTTTTACATTGCGGCTAACGCTAGATTCGCTTACAATTCGGAGGATGAACATAAATAGCAGGCTCAGGAGATTATGTAAATGACGAATATACCCCTTTCTTCTTCTATGGTCATCCTTGACCGAACACAGGAAACGGTCGCAAGATCAATTTTATATGCTTTTGCGCTGGAAGAACTTCTTTGCCGGTCAATTGGGAAAATGGCGCCTCCGATCCTCCACATCTGGCGGCACCCGCGAGCTTTTGTTATGGGGCTGAGGGATAGCCGGCTCCCGGAAGCGGCACTTGCTAACCAATGGTTGCTTGACCAAGGGTATGATACGGCTGTTAGAAATTCAGGAGGAGCAGCGGTTCCGCTGGATCTAAGCGTTGTGAATGTCTCTTTGCTGCTGCCGAAAGAAGCCGGGGATATGGAGCATCGCAAAGATTTTGAAGCTATGGTGGGCCTGATCCGTGAGGTGATGAGCAAACTTACCGATCATATTGATCAAGGTGAGGTGATGGGGTCCTTTTGCCCGGGAGAGTTCGACCTCAGTGTAGGCGGCCGTAAGTTCTGCGGGATCGCACAACGCAGGCAGCAGCTGGCTTTGTCGGTCCAAGCTTTTATTATCGTCGAAGGTGAAGGCGAAGCAAAAGCGGCGCTGGCTAGAGGCTTCTACGAGCGCGCGGCGCAGTCCGCAGACCCAAGCGAGTACCCTGCCGTGGCGCCGGGGAGTATGGCGAGTTTGGCGGAATGCTTGAACATTCCTTTAACAGCTGAGCAGTTTACTGCGAACTTGGTAGAAGTGATGGTAGCGAGAGGGCTGCAAGTGAAGACGCCTGAAACAATCCCAGGGTATCCGACGGACGGGCAAATCGGCGACATGGTGGACCTGATGAAAGCTCGATATGCGATCAAGCAGTAAAAAAACGGTCCCGCTTCCGTCAATTGACGAAGTCAGACCGTTTTTTTATGTGAAGCTGATGGAGAGCGGGGTAGCGAAGTTTTACCCCAGAAAATAATGCAGCGCCGCGCTCAATTCCCCTTGCCAGAATCCCCACAAATGTTTGCCAGGTTTCTCGATATAATGAAGCACGGCATTTTTCCTTTCAAGATCTTCCTTGGCCAAACGGTTCTCTCTGACGAAATCAAAGGTTCCTCGCTCCGTTTTGACATCCGTTTCATCCAAGCCGATCAACATGTACATTTCAAGCCAAGATAAATCGTCGACCGCTTTAAGGCGTTCCCGGGTAATGTCGAAAAATGCGCCAGACAAGGATATAACGCGGCAAAAAAGGCTAGGATAATCTAAGGCGAGATGCAAGGAAACGGTCCCTCCAAGAGAATCACCTGCGACAATGCGTTCACTGCGCTCCGTTCGTACCGGATAGCGGCTTTCTATATAAGGGAGCAGCTCCTCGGCGAAAAAGCGGCAGTAAGCGTCATGACGCTCACCTTCCGGCGCGTATTCGGATGTGCGGTTAGCCGCGTTCACATCCACACCTACCACAATAGCTGGCTCCAGGTCCTCATCTAATATGCAGCGGGTAATGGTTGTGGCAATGCGTCCGAAATTGAAGAATTGCTCGCCATCTTGACAATAGATAACCGGATAGGAGAGCAATTCATTGTAACCGGGAGGTAAATAAACGCGAAGTTGGCGTGTTTCTTGAAGCAGGACCGAGGTGAGTTCATCTTTCACAATCGTTCTTTGGTAATAGCGAGCGTCATCAGACATCGAGTATTCTCCTTTATATCCTTGTGGGGAAAAATGGTATGTGAAGCGTAAGTTGGAAATGGTTTGGGTAAGGTGTATTATAGCAGTTGTAAATTTCATGTTAACTGTATTATATATTTTCCTAAACTGTACTATTCGCTTCCACGAAAAAAGGTCATATATCATAAGGATAGCGGTGTACAATTCACAAAAACAGGTTTATAATAATACTATAACAGAAGTGTAGCTAGCAGGCATCAAAATCATATAAGAGGTGAAATGGTATGAGTAAGCCACTTGTCAGCCAAGCAAATTACGAAGTGACCACAGAAAAGGTTGAGCCTTTACAAGTACTGGCTCCAGACGGCACAGTTGTAAATCCCGACAAAATGCCTAAACTTAGCGATGACCAATTAAGAGAGTTAATGAGAAGAATGGTATTCACACGTGTTTGGGACGAAAGAGCCGTAAATCTCGGTCGTCAAGGACGTCTTGGTTTCTATGCGCCGGTATCCGGACAAGAAGCTTCCATGATCGGTAGTGAATTTGCATTAAATAAAGATGACTTTATTTGCCCGGGTTACCGTGATATGCCGCAGCTCGTATGGCACGGACTTCCGCTTTATCAAGCATTCCTGTACTCCCGCGGACACCAACATGGCGGTCAAATTCCGCAGGATGTTCACGTTCTTATGCCGCAAATCATCATTGGTGCACAAATTCTGCACGCAACTGGTGTAGCGATGGCGTTCAAAAAACGTAACCAACCTCGTGTAGCGATCACGTACACAGGGGACGGAGGAAGCTCTGAAGGAGATTTCTACGAAGGTTTGAACTTTGCAGGAGCATTCAAGCTGCCTGCCATTTATTTTGTACAAAACAATGGTTATGCGATCACAACGCCTTACTCCAAACAAACAGGAGCACTTTCAGTTGCTCATAAAGCACTTGCTGCAGGTATCAAAGGCGTGCAAGTAGATGGTATGGACGTTCTGGCTGTTGTTCAAGCTGTGTCTGAAGCTGCTGAAAGAGGCCGCAAAGGCGAAGGCGCTACATTGATTGAAGCATTGACATACCGTTACCGTCCGCACTCCTTGGCAGATGATACGACGAAATACCGTACCAAAGACGAGGAATCCGATTGGGAGCCGAAAGATCCGCTTACGCGCATGCGTATTTTCCTGACCAAAAAAGGTCTATGGAGCGAAGAAGAAGAGGCTAAAGTGAAAGAAGAAGCAAAGGCAACTGTTGCTGAGCACATTAAAAAAGCTGAGGAAACTGAGAAAATGACAGTTCCGGGCTTAATCGACTCCATGTTCGAAGTTACACCTTCCCATCTCGAAGAACAGAAACAAGCGTATAAATAAAATCTGGCAAAAACTCTTAGGAGGCACGGAGAAGTCATGGCACAAATGACGATGATTCAAGCGATTAAAGACGCAATGCGCGTTGAACTGGAAAGAGATCCAAATGTAATTTTGTTCGGCGAAGACGTTGGCCATGTTGGTGGCGTATTCCGTGCTACAGAAGGTTTACAAAAAGAATTCGGCGAAGACCGCGTATTTGATACGCCTCTTGCTGAGTCTGCTATCGGCGGACTTGCGGTAGGTCTTGGCGTTCAAGGCTTCCGTCCAATCGCTGAGATTCAATTCGTAGGTTTTATTTACGAAGCGCTTGACCAAATTTGCGTGCAAGCAGCTCGTATGCGTTACCGTTCCGGCGGCCGTTACAACTCGCCAATCGTATTCCGTACGCCTTACGGCGGCGGCGTTAAAGCAGCTGAGCTTCACACGGATGCACTGGAAGGTCTTTTGGTGCAAACTCCGGGGATTAAAGTTGTTGTTCCTTCCAACCCTTACGATGCGAAGGGCTTGCTCATTTCCGCGATTCGCGATAATGACCCTGTCTTCTTCATGGAGCATCTGAACTTATACCGCGCATTCCGCGCAGAAGTACCAGAAGGCGAGTACACGATTGAACTTGGTAAAGCGAACGTAGTTCGTGAAGGTTCTGACGTAACGATCATTACTTACGGAGCAATGGTTCATACATCCGTTAAAGCGGCTGAAGAGATCGAAAAAACGCAAGGTGTGAAAGTTGAAGTCATCGACCTTCGTACACTGCTTCCGCTTGATATCGAGACGATTGTCGCTTCGATCAAGAAAACGAACCGTGCGATTATCGTACAAGAAGCACAAAAAACTTCTGGAGTAGCCGCAGAGGTTATTGCTCAAATTAATGAAAAAGCAATCCTGCACTTGGAAGCTCCAGTTCTGCGTATTGCGCCTCCGGATACCGTTTATCCGTTCGCACAAATCGAAGATGCTTGGTTGCCTAGCCCAGCAAGTGTTATTGCCGGTATTAAACAAGTACTCGAATTTTAATTCATAGTCGAAGGTAACAGGAGGTAGTACACGTGGCATTGTTTGAATACAAGTTCCCAGAGCTTGGAGAAGGCATACATGAAGGCGAAATCGTTAAGATGCTCGTTAAAGCGGGTGACACCGTAACTGACGAAACCATTCTTATGGAAGTACAAAACGACAAAGCTGTTGTTGAAGTTCCTTGTCCGGTAGAAGGTAAAGTCGTTAGCGTCGCAGTCAAAGACGGCCAAATCTGTACGATTGGCGAGCTCGTGATGACAATCGAAGTAACAGGCGAGATGCCGGCTGAGTCCATGCATCACAGCATCTCCAACAACGCTGCGCCTGCTTCCGCAGCGGCACCTGCTGCTACAGCGGTAGCCGTAGCAGAGGCTCCTGCAGCAGCACCGGCAGTAGCTGCTGCGCCAGCAGCGCCAAGCGCTGGCGGCCGCGAAGTGCTTGCGACGCCTAGCGTGCGCAAGCTTGCAAGAGAAAAAGGCATCACACTCGCAGAGGTGACGCCTACAGGCAAGCACGGCCGCGTAACACGCGAGGACGTGCTCGGCTTTACAGGAGCCGGCAACGCCGCGGCTCCGGCAGCAGCACCAGCTGCAGCGGAAGCAGCTGGCAGCGCAGCACCTGCGGCTAGCACGCAGGTTGCTGTGGGCGATCGCGTAGAAGAGCGGGTTCCGTTCAAAGGAATCCGGAAAGTGATCGCGAACGCGATGGTGAAATCCGTGTACACGGCACCGCACGTGACACTGATGGACGAAATCGACGTGAGCGCGTTAGTCGCTCTGCGTGAGCGTACGAAGCCTCTTGCTGAGAAAAAAGGCGTGAAATTGACTTACCTTCCTTTCATCGTGAAAGCACTGGTAGCGGCTTGCCGTCAATTCCCGGCGTTGAACGCGATGATCGACGAAGAAAAGCAAGAAATCGTCTACAAAAAGTACTACAACATCGGTATCGCAACAGATACAGAAAACGGCTTGCTCGTTCCTGTTATCCATGATGCAGACCGCAAAAATGTTTGGTCGATTGCCTCTTCCATCAAAGACTTGGCTACTCGCGGACGCGATGGCAAGTTGACTCCGAACGAGATGAAGGGCGGCACAATCTCCATCACAAACATTGGTTCCGTAGGCGGTATGTTCTTCACACCGGTTATCAACTTCCCTGAAGTTGCGATCCTAGGTGCTGGCCGCATTACTGAAAAACCTGTCGTGAAAAACGGTCAAATCGTTGCCGCATCGGTGATGGCTCTTTCCTTGAGCTTCGATCACCGTATCGTTGACGGAGCGACAGCACAAAGCTTCTTGAACTACATCAAACAGCTCCTGGCTGATCCAGAGCTTCTCGTCTTGGAGGTGTAACAACATGGTAGTAGGAGATGCTTCTCTAGATATTGACTTGCTAGTTATCGGTGCAGGACCAGGTGGTTACGTAGCTGCCATTCGCGCGGCTCAACTTGGTCAAAGCGTCCTTATTGTAGATAAATCGGAATGGGGCGGCGTCTGCTTGAACCGCGGCTGTATCCCTTCCAAAGCGTTGATCTCCGCTGCTCACACATATGAGCATGCGCAGCACGCTGACAGCATGGGTATCTCTGTAGAGAACGTGAAAGTGGACTTTGCAAAGGTACAAGCTTGGAAAAACAGCATTGTTGCTAAACAAACGGGCGGCGTTGGCGCGCTGCTCAAAGGCAACAAAATCCAAACGTTCCAAGGCGAAGTGATGTTCATCAATGAGCACGAAGCACGTGTGTTCAATGATGCAGAAGCTCCGCGTTACCGCTTCAAGCACTGTATTATCGCGACGGGTTCCCGTCCGATTGAGCTGAAAGCATTCCCTTTTGGCGGAAGAATCATTTCTTCCACAGAAGCTTTGAACTTGCCTGAAGTTCCGAAAAGCATGATCGTGATCGGCGGCGGCTACATCGGAATCGAGCTTGGCCAAACGTATGCGAAGTTCGGTACGAAAGTAACGGTGCTGGAAGGTTCAGATCACGTACTGCCAGGCTTCGAGAAAGATCTAACGAAGCTTGTAGCACGCAACCTGGAGAAAGTTGGCGTTGAAGTTCATACAGAAGCGCTGGCGCAATCCTGCACGAAAACAGAGAACGACGTAACCGTAACGTTCACAGTGAAAGGCGAAGAGAAACAAGTTACTGCTGATTACGTGCTTGTAACTGTCGGTCGTCGTCCGAACACAGACGGCGAGCTTGGTCTTGATCTGATCAACTTGAAAATGACGGACCGTGGTTTGATTGAAGTTGATAACCAAGGTAGAACCAGCATTCCGCATATCTTTGCGATTGGTGATGTTGTGCCTGGTCTTTCCCTGGCTCACAAAGCTTCTTATGAAGCAAAAGTGGCGGCAGAAGCGATTGCAGGGCATTCCAGCATCGTAGACTACAAAGCGATGCCGGCTGTTGTGTTCTCCGATCCGGAAATTGCCGGTGTAGGCTTGAGCGAAACGGAAGCAAAAGCTCAGGGCATCAACGTAACGATCGGGAAATTCCCTTACGCAGCTAACGGCCGCGCTAACTCTTTGAATGCAGGTCAAGGTTTCGTGAAACTTGTCGGCGACAAAGAAACAGGCCAACTGCTTGGTGGTCAAATTGTTGGTCCAGAAGCATCGAACTTGATTGGAGAGCTTGCTCTTGCTGTTGAGATGGGAGCTAACCTGGAAGATATCGCGCTCACGATCCACGCACATCCAACATTGACAGAAATGATCATGGATGCAGCTGAAGGTGCGCTTGGACACCCGATTCACCAACTTGGTAAATAAGCATCATCAGAGCGGTTTCCAATACCTTTAGATAAAAAGTCCCGAGAGCATGGCGCAAGCCGCTCTACGGGACTCTTTTATTTGTTTACCCGTTTCTACGGGCAAAATCAAGCATGAACTCTGCTAAAGCTTGGCAGGCTTCGAGAGGGACAGCGTTGTAGGCGGAGGCGCGCAGACCGCCAACGCTGCGGTGTCCAGCCAAGCCCTCAAAGCCAAGGTTCTCGGATTCCGCGATGAAACGGCGTTCAAGCTCACTATTAGCCATACGCCAAGTGATATTGATGGGGGAACGGTCTTTCGCGTCAATGATGCCTTGATAAAAGCCGCCGCTTGCATCGATGACCTCATAAAGGAGGTCGGCTTTTGCAAGATTATTGCGTTCTAATTGTTCCACGCCGCCTTGCTTTTGCGTCCATTTGAGCACCAAATTCGTCATATAAATAGCGTGGACAGGTGGCGTGTTGAACAGGGATTTGTTCTTGGCAAATGTGCTGTAGCGCATGATTTCCGGAATCTCGCCTGAAGCTTGCTCCAGCCAGCTTTCGCGGATCAAGACCACGGTGACACCCGCAGGTCCAAGGTTTTTTTGTGCGCCGGCATAGATCATGGAGAACTTCGTGAGATCCAACTTGCGGCTCAGGATTTCGCTGGTCATATCGCCAACGAGAGGGATGCTGCCGACTTCGGGTATCTTTGCATAACGCGATCCTTCAATGGTATTGTTCATCGTGATATGCACATAGGCAGCATCTGGGCTGAGATCCTGTGCTTCCCAGGCAGGAATGCTGCGATAACCTTGTTCTTTGGAGCTTGCTACGACATGGGTACGGCCAAGATACGTCGCTTCCTTATAGGCTTTTTCTGCAAAGCTGCCTGTTAAGGCGTAGCTAGCTGTTAGCTGGCGGCTTAAGAAATTCATCGGAAGAAGAGCGAATTGCGTGCTAGCCCCACCGCCCATGAAGAGCACTTCATATCCTTTGGGCAAATCCAGCAGGGAAAGCAGGAGGAGCTGCGTTTCGTGATTCAACTCCTCGACTGTCCGGCTTCTATGCGACATTTCCAGTAGAGAAATTCCTTTCCCCTCATAGTCGACAAATTGCTCCTGAGCTTCTTTCAGAACGCCTAAAGGCAGTGCGGCCGGACCTGGATTGAAATTGTACCTGCGTTTTGTTTGGTTCATGTGATTGCCTCCCGTAACCGTATTTTGGACAACAAAAAACGCTCCTCATCCGATTGGGACGAGGAGCGTTTGCTCGCGGTGCCACCCAATTTAAGAAACATGACGTGCATGTTTCTCCACTTGGTTCCGCGGTAACGGGCGGTGCCGGTTAACTTAGCATGACTTTACATCCAACAAGCATGCTTGGCGATAACGCCTCCGAGTTGGATTCTCATCATAGGCACGATCGAATATAGAAGTTGAATAAAAGTATATGCTTCTTGTTTGAAAAGGTCAATGCTTTATTTTACTGTTTTGTTATAAGCGGCTAGTTTCTCTGCGATGGTTTTTGAAGCTGCATCCAAGGCATCTTTTGGTGATTTTTTACCTGTAAGTGCTTCTTCGATAGCTGTTTCAACGAGTTGACGTGCTTCAGGGAATACACCCATGACCGCGCCTTGCGTTGCTTTGTTCGCTTTTGTGTTGTGCAGTTGGTCGATTGCGGTTTGGAATTGCGGGAATTTCGCTAAATTATCTTTTAGAATTTGCTCATCATAAGCTTTTTTCGTAATTGGGAAGTATCCTGTGTTCACGTTCCACCATGCTTGCGTTTGCGGATTCGTCAAGAATTTGATGAATTCCCATGCGCCTTTTTGCTCAGCCTCGGACTTGTTGTTCAAGATATAGAGACTTGCGCCCCCAACAACAACACCGCCGTCTTTGGCATCAGCTGGTTTAGGCATAACGCTTGTTCCAACTTGGAATTTGCCTTCTGCACCAGTAACAATACCACGTAAAGAAGCTGTAGAATCAAGTGTCATTGCAATTTGTCCAGCTAGGAAAGCTTTTTTCGTATCATCGGTTTTACGGCCAAGGTTCATAAGGGATTTGTTATCGACCATGTCCTTCCACCAAGTCAACGTTTTAACGCCTGCTTCATTGTTAAGAAGAGTTTCCGTAGCTGCGGCTGTACGACCGTTTCCGTTGTTCAAGAATTCAGCGCCTTGTCCAGCGAAAAACTGCTCCATGAACCAACCGTAAATCGCGAAGGATCCGCCGGCTTTACCGTCTTTGCTCAGCGCTTGCGCGGCTTTTGTTATTTCTTCATACGTTGTTGGCGGCTTCTCCGGATCTAGACCAGCGGCTTTGAACATATCTTTGTTGTAGTAAAGGATTGGGTTGGATGTGTTAAAAGGCATAGAATTCAATTTATCGTCAACTTTGTAGTAATTCAAAATGTTTTCTTCAAGTTGGGAAAGGTCGAATTTATCGGCATCAACGAATTTTTGAACCGGTGTAATCGCCTTGGAATCGATCATGAAACGCGAACCGATCTCGTAAACTTGAATGAGGGATGGGCCGCTTTTTGTATCCATGGAAGCTTTCATTTTGTTCAAGCTTTCATCGTAAGTCCCTTGGAAAACAGCTTCAACTTGCACATTTTTCTGGGAAGCATTGAAGTCTGCAACCAGTTTGTCAACAGCTTTGCCAAGTTCACCGCTCATGGAGTGCCACCAGATGACTTTGACCGGCTCTGCGGCTTTGGTTGGAGCTGCTGAAGCGGCAGTTGAACTTGCAGGTGCTGAACTGCTAGCTGGCGTTACTTCGGCTTTGCCGCATGCGCTAGTCAGCACCATCGTGAGTGCTGTCATTGCGAGAACGGAAGTTCTTATGTTTACGGATTTCATTGATTTGTTTCTCTCCCTTTTTTAACTATATTTTTATTTATGGAAACCTGACTCAGCGTACTAGCCGAGTAGATTGGCCAACAAGATTAACCTTTCACAGCCCCCGCGGTTAGTCCGCGTACGAGCTGCTTTAAACCAAGGATGAGCAAAATAAGCGATGGCAAGAGGACGATGGTGACACCTGCCAAAACGAGGTTCCACACAGTTAATTCTTCAAATTGCAGCATAGCGATGCCGATTTGTGCAGTTCGCATTGCTTCACTGTTCGTAATGAGCAGCGGCCATAGGTACATGTTCCACGCATTCAGGAAGGCGTAGACAGCTAATGTAGCAAGCGCAGGTCTTCCCAAAGGCAGCACGATTCGGAAAAAGATGCGAATGTGACCACATCCGTCGATACGCGCCGCTTCGAACAATTCTTTGGGCAGCTGCAGGAAAAATTGGCGCAGCAGGAAGGTGCCGAAAGCTGTTGCCAGGAAAGGAACCGTTAGGCCCTGCAGGCTATCGAGCCAATCCCATTTTTTGACCGTCAAATAATTCGGTATGATCGTGACTTCCCAAGGAATCATCATCGTCGCCATGAACAAGGAGAAGATGAAAGCTTTTCCTTTAAACCGGATATTGGCAAAGGCATAAGCTGCCATTGAGGAGGTCATCAGCTGCCCAATCATGATGATTAGTGAAACGATAAAGCTGTTTGTAATAAATTTGGCGATCGGAACAAGTTGAAAGACCGCTAGAATACTGCCCACATAGAAACCGCTTGGCAAGAAACGCGGCGGATAAGCAGAAGCTTCATCTGGCGTCATGAATGTAGCGGAAAATGTGTAAAAGATTGGATACAGCACAAGTGCGGCTGCAATCGCCAACAGAACATAAACGGCTGTTTTTTGTAAGGGACGGTTCATTGATAATGCACATTCCTTTCGAACACTTTGAATTGCACAAAGGTGAAAATCAGGATGATTGTGAACAGAACAAGGGCCTGCGCGCTTCCAGTTCCGAACCGGAAGTTAATGAAAGCATCTTGATACAAGTTATAAACGAGTACATCCGTCGAGTTGATCGGACCGCCTTTGGTCAGAATGTGAATCTGTCCGAAAGATTGGAAAGCGCCGATAATTGATACAATCGTGACGAAGAACACTGTCGGTGAAAGCAGGGGTAAAATGATTTGCACAAACGTTCGAATAGGCCCGGATCCGTCGATTTTTGCGCTATCGTAGATTTCATCGGGAATGCCCTGAAGTCCGCTAAACAGGACAATGTAATTAAAGCCAAGATTCATCCATACGGTCATCAAGGAGACGGAAAGCAGTGCCCACCGAGGATCCGTTAGCCAAGCCACAGGCTCTAAACCTACAAGCTGCAGCAGGTAGTTAAGCATGCCGACGCTAGGATGAAATAGCATCATCCAGATGACAGAGGATGTTCCCACAGACAGAACGACAGGCAGCGAGAAAATAAATTGGAAAAATCGCATCCCTTTTAGCTGATTGTGTGTGAGAGCTGCGAGCAGAAGCGCAAGGGCGATGCTGGTCGGTACCGTCAGAATGGTGAATAAACCTGTGACCTCCAAGCTTTTGTAGAACTTCTCCGACGTGAAGATAGCCGTAAAGTTGTCGAAGCCGACGAAGGAAGCCACCCTGCCTCTGGGATCGGTCTCATGCATGCTGAGATAAAAGGTTTGAATCAAAGGGTAGAACAGAAACACACCGAAAAGCAGCAATGAAGGAAATAAGAAAATATAACCAAGCAGCGTCTCTGCCCACTTCGAGAAGAACATAGAACGACGGGGGAGTTCAGCACGTGTTGTTATTTTTTTTGGAACATTTGTTAAGGTTAAATCCTGGTCCAGCGTACTCATGCATTGACCTCCATAAAGATTATTAGGCTAGTTCGATCTCTATTAGGTTAACGCCCTGTTATTTGACCAATGTTAAATAGGTTTAAATGATTTGTTAATTTCATGCCTATGTTTACATAATATTTACGAAGATTTACTGGGCAAAAGCGGAGCTGCTCTACTATAATTTGAGGGTAAGCAGTTAATGAGGTTAGGAGAGTGTTACGTATAATGAACAAACAACCACTTGTAATAGGCCATAGAGGAGCAGCCGGGGATGCACCGGAGAATACGTTAAGATCTTTCGCTTTAGCTTTTGAGCAAGGGGCGGAAGGCATTGAATTGGATGTCCACCTGACGAAAGACGGCGAAATTGTCGTTTGTCATGACGGTACACTGGATCGCACGACGAATGGTTCTGGCCTAATTTGCGAAAAAAACTGGGATGAAATCAAAGAGCTGGATGCCGGTTCATGGTTTTCCGAAGATTTCATTGGGGAAAGAGTGCCGTTACTACGAGAGGTTTTTGAGCTTGTGCCACGTGGTTTCCTCATCAATGTGGAAGTGAAGCATGCGTATGAAGGACGAATGGAGAAGGCGCTGATCGCCTTTTTGCGTGAAAGCGGCAGGATGGAAGACGTTGTTATTTCCTCCTTCGACCACAAAGTGATTAAGCGGATCAAGTTGGCCGAGCCTGAAGTGAAAGTTGGACTGCTGTATGGCGCCAACCTGATTGACCATGCGGCTTATGCCCAGCTAATCGGGGTTGAGGTACACTCTCTGCACCCTCAACATCATCATTTTGAAAAAGAAGATGGGGTATCGGTGGCAGAAGCAGGATTAGCCACGTATCCATGGACAGTGAACGTTGAAAGGGATTTTCAGAAGATGATCGATGCTGGTGTTACGGGCATTATTACGGATTTTCCAAGGAAGCTTAATGCTTTATTAAAAGGCGAATAAGCGGTAGGCGCACGGACGTGCAGATGGATGTTCTATCACACCTTTTACGAGTATGGTAGAATATGGGTATCTCGGTTTGGAAGGGGAATCGTATGAACGCAAACATCTTATCTCAAATAGCACAAATTTCTGTCAATGTTGTTGATATGGAAAGAGCTATTACTTTTTATCGCGACACCTTGGGCATGAAATTTATGTTTCAAACTGGGCAAATGGCTTTTTTTGATTGCAATGGCATTCGTTTGATGCTCAGCCTTCCTGAGAAACCTGAATTCAGTCATCCAGGATCGGTCATCTATTATAAGGTGGAAGACATGAGGCAGGTGTATGAAGCATTCATCGAGCGAGGGGTTACCTTTATCAGCGAACCACATGTCGTTGCAAAAATGGAACATTTGAATATTTGGATGGCGTTCTTCCGGGACACCGAGGGGAATACACTAGCATTAACGAGTGAAGTTTCGAATTAAATAAGTCGCTAAAGGGACCGCTGCATATGGATGCTGTGGTCCTTTTTTAATAAGCTTTATGTGGGGGAGGGGGGGCAACAAAAGGTCGCTGCAGTACGATCCATCAGGTGATTGGCGAGTAGTACTAGGTAAAGTTAGTACTATCAGAATCGCAGCAAATGCATACAATGGGATTATGACCTGGTATTAAGAGAAGCCCAATAAATCAATGGATGCTTAATACGTTGTACCAAGGTTTTCTCAGATTTGCCATGCGAACGCTTAGGAGGAGTCACCATGATCAAATGGTTGTTTATTGTACTGTTAAAGCTTCTGCTTCCAATCTTGCGCCCTGTTCTACTAGCTAGTTTTCGCGTAAAAGTGAAGGGGATGCAGCGGCTTGATTTGACAGATAAAACAGTGCTCATACCTAACCATGTCTCATTGTTGGATGCTGTTCTGCTAGCGTTGATTCTGCCCGAAGAAGTGGCCTTTGTCGTGAATACACGAATGGCCAAACGTTTTGCTTGGCCGCTCCATTTCCGTATGCATATTCCAGTAGATCCACTCAACCCTTACTCCGTACGGAAAATGCTAAAAACGGTGCAGAGCGGTACGCCGCTTGTCATTTTTCCGGAGGGGCGCATATCGACCACAGGCAGCATGATGAAGTTGTACGGCGGCATTGGCTATATTGCGTCAAGATCCCAGGCTCACATGGTGCCGATTGCGATTAACGGACTGGAGCATTCCAAATTATCGTATCTTCGTGGCAAAATGAAGCAGATTTGGTTCCCGGCTGTAACCATCACGATTGGAGAGTCTTTTCAAGTGCCTGTGAATGAAAAGCTGACGAGAAGAGTTCAGAAGGAACGGGCAACAGAGTTCATCGGCAGCCGAATGCAGAGTCATTTGGTGGACAGTCGGATGAAACCGGAGCTTAATTTATTCAATGAAATGCTCATAGCAGCCAAGCAGCATGGCTTTTCCAAAATCATTTGTGAAGACATCCTATCAGATACGTCGATAAGTTACCGCAAACTGCTATTAAGCACCTATACGATGGCGGAGCGTTTGAAGGAGCTGCTTGGTAACCAGAAGCGAACAGCTGTCCTATTGCCGAATGCGGCGGCGCATGTCGTGACTTTATTTTCCTTATTCCGCTTAGGCATTACACCGGCGATTCTGAATTATACCGCAGGAAAACACGCCATGCTGGATGCTTGTGAAACCGTTTCGGCGAAGACGATTGTTACGTCTCGGGCTTTTATCGAGAAGGCGGGGTTATCCGATTTTATCAACAGTGCCAGTGAAATTTACTCGATTATCTATCTTGAAGAAGTTAGAGAGAGTATCACTTTTCAACATAAATGGGTAGGAATTCGTAATCTCTTGATGAAAGTGCAAGGTCCAGTCGGGGATGGGGAGAATGAGGTTGTTCTCTTCACATCCGGGAGTGAAAGCAAACCGAAGGGAGTTGTGCTGACGCACCGCAATATTTTTGCTAATCTTCAGCAGGCCAAAGCTGTGATTGCTTTCAATGCAGCGGATATCCTTCTTGGGGCGATGCCCATGTTTCATTCTTTCGGCTTAACAGCCGGGACGATGCTGCCGGTACTTTCAGGCATGAAAGTGGTCATGTACCCCAATCCACTGCATTATAAAGTTATTCCAGAGATAGTGTACGATCGCAATATTACCATTTTATTCGGTACGTCAACGTTTCTATCGGCTTACGCGAGAACGGCACATGCTTATGATTTTGCCTATGCGTTGAAATATGTCGTGGCTGGCGCCGAGAAGCTGAAAGAGGAAGTCCGTCAAACCTGGATCGATAAATTCGGCATTCGGATTATGGAAGGTTACGGCACCACGGAGACAGCGCCTGTCATTTCGCTTAATACACCTATGCATGTTAAAAAAGGAACCGTAGGCCGTGTGCTGCCAGGTATTCAGGTTCGAATCGAGAAAGTGGATGGCATCGAGCTTGGCGGCAATTTGCTTGTCAAAGGTCCTAATGTGATGAAAGGATATTTGATTCATGGACAGGGCTTTGTCCCTTGCCCGGAATGGTACAACTGCGGCGATATTGTGCAAATCGATGACGAAGGCTACTTGTCGATTCAGGGGAGGCTGCAGTCTTTTGCCAAGATTGGCGGGGAAAAAGTGTCGCTGCCTATGGTCGAAGAACTCGTGCTGCCAAGCTTATCGCATCAAGCCGTGTGCGCAGCCGTTGCTGTTCCGGATGCACGAAAAGGAGAGCGGATTGTGGTATACCACAATAGTCCGGACATGCAGCTGCAGTCTCTAAAAGAATGGATGAAACAGAAGGGGCATCCGGGGATTTATATGCCTTCGGAGCTGCGATATGTAGAGAAATTGCCGCTTTTGGGCAGTGGGAAAGTAGATTACGTAACCATTAAGCGAATTGCGCTAGAGGAGCATCATGCATCCTAAGGGAGAGAAATGATATGAAAATGAAACCGCTTCAGACGCTCAATTTGACCCAATTTCTTTCCGCTTTTGCCGATAATATGATTCTCTTCATTACGTTGGCGATTATTAAGATGAATGCTTTTCCTGACTATTACATCGGTGTTGTTCAAGCTTCTTTTCTAGTTGCCTTCGTCGTTTTGGCGCCTTTTGTCGGTGCGATAGCTGATAAGCACTCCAAATCCCGCGTACTTCTCGTTGGAAATGCCATCAAAAGCATCGGTATTATCGCGATGTTCCTTCATGTGGACCCGGCTGTCAGTTATGGGATCGTCGGCATCGGCGCCGCGGTGTATTCACCGGCCAAATACGGTATTTTGCCTGCGCTTACCCATTCCGATCATGAACTGCTTAGAGCTAATGCGCGCATGGAAGGTTATACAATCATGGCTATTTTGCTAGGATCTGTTTGCGGTGGTATTTTGGCGAAAATGTCGCTATCAGGTTCGATGATCGCCTGCCTAGCCCTGTATTTGTTATCTTTGCAACTGACGCTGCAAATGCCGAAGATGCAAGGCGATAGAACGATCCGGTATGGCAAGGCAGCGAGAACGTTCGTTTCCGACATGAGTTTCTTGTTAAAAGACCGGGCTACCCGTTTCTCCCTCGTCGGCACGGGCTCGTTCTGGATGACGTCCTCGGTCGTCCGGTTGGCGATCATCGCTTGGGTGCCTGCTCATCTCGGTATCCAGTCCGTCGATCAAATTTCTATGCTTGTCGCTGTAACCGGCGTAGGAATCATGATTGGGGCGCTGATGACACCGAAGCTGGTCCCGGCAAGGCGTTATTATAATTCATTTATATTTGGCATTCTCATGATCATCTGCATCTTGCTATTCCCGCTAATCACCAATTTGTATCTAACAATAGGGCTGCTTCTACTTGTAGGCTTCAGCGGCGGGGTGTTTATTGTACCTATGAATGCCGTGCTGCAAGATAGAGGTCAAGGAATGATAGGCTCAGGGAAAACGATAGCGGTTCAAAACTTCCTGGAAAATGCGATGATGCTTGCCGGAGTCGGTCTCTATACGCAAATTTCGAAGGATGGGCTGTCACCGGACCTGTCGATTACGGGGATTGCATGTATCCTTGCCGGTTTTGTCGTGTATTTGATTGTTCAGCGTGAGCGGTTGAAACTTTCCGTTTAGAAATTAACGGTGATCGAGGACAGTTCCAATCGTAGGGTAACCGAAAAATCCTGGATAAGAAAGTTGGCGAGCTCTTTGGCTTCGCCAGCTTTTTTGCGTTATTTTAGCCACATAGGGAATTTGGTTCTGCCCAGATAGGTTTCAATCTCCTTCCAGATGTTAGCTCCTCTGCCATCGACTGAAAACGGATTCACAATAAAGCCTATTGACTGCATGTGAAATATCCCCGATCCGCAGCTGAAATAGTAGTAAATTACTAGGATAAAAGTTCTATAAATATACGTTTTATGACGAATTTTGTCTTTACATAATGTTAACTTGTTTGTAAAATAAACCATAGGTAAATTAATCATTTATGTGTAAGGTAATCTGACATTGGTTAGAGGATTATCTGCATGTCGGGAGGAGAACAGGACTTTGAAATTCAACATGAGTTTGAATGTGAATCAACAAAAGAAGGCAAGAAATGTGAAAGTCAACCTGTCCGTCCTTCGCAACCTTAAACTGCGTTACAAGCTGCTCTTCATGAATGCTATTGCTATTTTGTTCCTGCTTATTGTAGGTATTACGGGTTATTACTTCATGGATAAGATGTCTAGTAATTCTACTAGAATGTACGAGGAAAGTCTGTTATCTGTGAAATGGATTAATCAGCTAAAAACGAACTTCAATGAAACCGAATCAAATTTGCTCGAAATGATGTTATCCGTAGATGTGAAATATAAAGGTAAGTTGAAGGCCAAACTTGATGAAAACAGCGCGATGAACCAGGAGCTTGTCACGAAGCTGTCAGGTATCCGGTTGACGGAAGAAGAGGCGGCTGCTTTCAAGGACTTTGAAGAATTGAATAAGAAGTATCGTGAAATCGTTACGATGACGATCGATCATGCCACCAAAAATAATCAAGTGGCTTACCAAGTTTATAATAATGAAGTGTCTCCGCATGGTGATAAAACGATTGTGGCACTCGATAAATTGGTGCAGCTTAAAGAGACCGCGGCTGAAAATTTCCAAAAAACGAGCAGCAACGACTCTAAAACCTCCCACTGGTTCATCATTCTTACGATTGTTATTGCTATTGTTATTATGACGGTGAACGCAATGGCATTAAATATGATTATTACGACTCCGATTCGTAGATTGCAGGAGCATATGGAGAAAGCCGCTGGCGGAGATCTGTCTGTCAAAGGAGATTATCCTTACGATGATGAAGTCGGTAAACTGACCGGTTCCTTTAATGAAATGACAGGAAGTTTACGCAGCTTGGTGTCCCAAATCGCTGATAATGCACTAACCCTTTCGGCAAGCTCTGAAGAGCTACTTGCAAGCTCGGAGCAAAGTTCGCAAGCTGCCAAACAGGTCGCGTCTTCGAGTCAGCAGCTTTCGGAGGATTTTGAGAAGCAGTTTGCGGGTGTGAATCAGGCGAATGAAGCTGTGCAGCAGATGCTTACGAGTACGAAGCTGATTGATGAATCAGCGCAAGAAGTAGCCAGACTTGTTGGACAGGCTACGGCTGCCGCGCAAAACGGTAAACGTTCTGTCGTATCGATCGCAGGCCAGATGGGCGAGATTTCGGAAGCCGTGCAAGAAGTGAATGGCGTCATTGAAGCCTTAGGGAAAAATGCTCACAAAATTGGCGAGATTGTCAATGTCATCAATGAAATTTCCACGCAAACCAATTTGCTCTCACTGAACGCGGCGATTGAAGCTGCGCGTGCGGGTGAAGCGGGCCGCGGGTTCGCGGTTGTTGCTGGCGAAGTGCGCAAGCTTGCGGAGCAATCTGCTGCATCAGCGCGCAACATTACGCATCTGGTCTCGACGATTCAGAGACAGATCAACCACGCCGTAAGCTCCATGCAAGATGGAGCGGGCAAAGTGCAGGCCGGCTTAACGATTTCCGGTGAGGCGCAAGAGTCGTTCATTCACATCGAAACTTCCGTTGACGAAGTCAACGCGAAGGTGGAGAGTGTGAATCAGAACATTCACCAGCTGGTGGATGCGAATGTCCGCATCGAGCAGGTGATGGGCATTGTCAGCAGCGTTTCGGAAACGGGCATCTCCGTCAGCCAGGAGACATCCGCTGCCAGCCAGCAGCAGATGTCCACGACCGAGGAGATCGAGAATTCCGCTAAGTCGCTGGCAGGACTAGCTGAGGAGCTGCAAATTTCGCTACAGAAATTTACGGTGTAGTTTTGGACCGCGGGCTTAGGCTCGCGGTTTTTATGTTACTTGGGGCGTGGATTACTGCGCCCGAGAAAGCCAAAAAAGCTGTCTCCGGAGGCGTAGCGGAGGAAAAGGAGATCGAGCCGTCTGAAAAGGCCGCCTCAGCAGTGCAAGGCAGTCGTCGGTGCGCCCACTGCGGTCGAGAGAGCTGAAAGGGCCGTCTCCGGAGGCGGAGCGGAGGAAAAGGCGATCGAGCCGTCTGAAAAGGCCTCCTCAGCAGTGCAAGGCAGTCGTCGGTGCTCCCACTGCGGTCGAGAGAGCTGAAAGGGCCGTCTCCGGAGGCGGAGCGGAGGAAAAGAAGATCGAGCCGTCTGAAAAGGCCGCCTCAGCAGTGCAAGGCAGTCGTCGGTGCGCCCACTGCGCCCGAGAGAGCTGAAAGGGCCGTCTCCGGAGGCGGAGCGGAGGAAAAGGAGATCGAGCCGTCCGAAAAGGCCGCCTCAGCAGTGCAAGGCAGTCGTCGGTGCGCCCACTGCGGTCAGAGAGCTGAAAGGGCTGTCTCCGGAGGCGGAGCGGAGGAAAAGGAGATCGAGCCGTCTGAAAAGGCCGCCTCAGCAGTGCAAGGCAGTCGTCGGTGCGCCCACTGCGGTCGAGAGAGCTGAAAGGGCCGTCTCCGGAGGCGGAGCGGAGGAAAAGGAGAACGAGCCGTCTGAAAAGGCCGCTTCAGCAGTGCAAGGCAGTCGTCGGTGCGCCCACTGCGGTCGAGAGAGCTGAAAGGGCTGTCTCCGGAGGCGGAGCGGAGGAAAAGGAGAACGAGCCGTCTGAAAAGGCCGCCTCAGCAGAAATTTTCGCTCCTGCAGGGTTTAGTGGTTGTTTTTCTCCCAAATTGCTTGTGCTTGTTCATGCAAATTGTAACCGCGAATACACTTTCGCCCACTGCCGGCAGGCTTAAGTAACGATTTATCTGTCATTGCTTTTAGTACTTGATAGGATTTACGTGAACCAACGTCCAGCAAAGCCGATACATCGTTTGGCTTTATAGCTCTGTCAATGTTGAGTGCAAAACGAATGACTTCCTTCTCCACGTAATTCAATTTCACATATGTTGAAGCATCGCGGCCCAGAAAGCGTCCCATGAATTGCTGCAGGATTTGTTCACACATGCGGGGGCGGTCTTTGACATCATCATAGGAAAAGTGGAGGATTTTCCAACCGTCTATGACGAGATGATTTTGGCGGATCCATTGGTCGGAGAATTGGTTGCGGCTCATTTGGGAGGCGTGAGGTCCGTATCCATCAATTTCGATGGCTAGCTTCAGGGAGTGCCGCATAAAAGTAAAGTCGAGAAAGCGAGTCCCATCCCGAAAGTCTTTCACCTCGTACTCAGGGTGCAAATCCGTGAAGCCGCCGAAGGCTGGCCATCAAACCTGCCGAAGAAATAATTGTTCAGCGTGGCCATGGCCCTCTTTGAGTCTGCGATGACGTTTTCCTTCCCTTTTAGCAAGATGCTTAGTAAGAAAATTCTCTAATGCAATGCGAAATTGCTCATCCATGTTAATACACTCCATTTCATATATGAATAAAATAAGCGGCCTCTCTGGATTCAGCAGTCCATGCTGGATCTAGAAAAGCGGCGTGTGCTTCACAACCGATTGAAATTATTTTCCCTTATAGCATAACTAGTTTACTGTGGATAGTCCTATTGACACGTTCATAACTTTCGTGTATATTTTATAGATTGATTGAAATGAACCATATAAACACTTTAGACCAAACCTCATTTACCCCCATACGGACGATTAGCGAGTAGAAAGTAACCCCCTCTCCTTGTTTGTTTTTCTCCCAATGACGCAGTAAATTCAGCTCATTTTATGGTAAACCCGAGGCAGTGTCATCGTGTTTCGGCAGCAGGTGTTTGTAAAGCAATTCGCACTGGCGCGGTCATTGGAGCCGCAAGGATGGAAGAGAGGTAGGGCTTTCATTGTTTTGATTCCAACACATGAAATTTGCATTTTCATAGAGATCAATATTCGCAATTCTATAGAAGAGCCTATCACACGTAGTGAGCAGCCTTCATCCATTGCGCTAATAGAACCGTTCTTGCCCTGATTACAGGGCGGGGGCGGTTTTTTCAATTGATAGGTTTGGGGTTCTGGGGTCTCTCCCTGTCCTGGGGAACTACAGGGCTCTATTTCATCGAAATAGACCTTTCTTCGAGTGCAGGGGAACTGTGGGCCACTATTTGTCCGTTTTCTTAATGAAACCGGGATGAGGCGGTCAAATAAAGCCCTGTAGTTCCGTTCGAACACGGAAACGGGCTGCATTTGCTAGAATAGTGGCCTGTAGTTCCTCAAGGGTATTTCGTTGACCAAATTAACGCTAGTATAAGGCTACCCCTTCTGCCAAGTGTCTCAGTACGCTGAAGTTTTAGCGAACGATTATACATGAAAGCATACAGGCATCCATGGATTCAACGCCTCCTATTCCGTTAAACTTTGAATAAATGAATGTTGGAGGAATGGCCATGCAAATGAAGTTGTTTAAATCGTTGTGGGGGATGGAAGGTTATACCTATAGAGAAGCGTTTGGCAAAATAGCGGCGGCGGGATATTCAGGTGTGGAAGCAGGAGTCCCGATGAAGGAACATCGCACAGAGTTTGCACAACTCTTGCAGGAGTATAACCTGGACTATATTGCACTTATTAGTACATCCGGCAATCATGAGGATTCGTTCAAGGCAAATCTCGAAGCTGCGGTATCACTGGACCCGACGTTAGTTATTTCCCATAGTGCCCGAGATAACATGAGTGAGGAGCGACAATTGCAATTTTTTAAGTCTGCCGTCGAAGCAGAGAAGCATTATGGCATTCCAGTCGGCCATGAAACACACCGGCATCGCGCCATGTTTACCCCATGGACAACGGCCAGGCTGCTCCAAGCTATTCCTGATTTGAAGATCACAGCGGATTTCAGCCACTGGTGCTGCGTTTGTGAATCGCTTTTAGAGGATCAACAGGAGAATTTGCAGATCGCCTTTGAGCGGACCATACATATCCATGCAAGGGTAGGCTACGCGCAGGGGCCACAAGTTCCCCATCCAGATGCACCTGAATATAAACGGGAACTAGAGACACATGAGCTGTGGTGGGAAAATATATGGAAGACTCGAATGAGTCGAGGTTGTGCAGTTACAACGATTACACCGGAATTCGGGCCTCCCGGTTACATGCATACGATGCCATTTTCGAACGAGCCAGTGTCTGACTTATGGGAGGTATGCCTTAAGATGGCAGACAGGCTTCGTAACAAATTTGCCTAAAATTTAATTGGTTTGTCAAAATAGCTATGGCTGCCGCGTGCAGCCATTTTTTATTGTTCCTTCGGTTATTCCCGGACAACTTCACGACGAACGAACTGGTGAAACGCCTTCCATTCCTTTACAATGAGAGCAACAAGATCAGTAGAGGATGGATGAAATGATTTGGAATATGAATTGGACATTTCTGCTGCTGGCTATCCTGTTTGAAACGATTGGCACGACGGCAATGAAGATGTCATCAGGTTTCACGAGGATTGGTCCAGCAGTTGTGATGGGAATTTGCTACATCATATGTTTCACGTTGTTTACACTGGCTTTGAAGCAGCTTGAGGTCTCTTTGGCCTATGCCATTTGGTCCGGGGTAGGGACGGCACTGATAACGATCATCGGCATTTGGTGGTTCAACGAGTCCATCTCCACGCTGAAGGTGATTTCCATTGTTCTCATCATTTTAGGCGTCATCGGGCTGCATATAAGTGGTGGAGACGAAGCCCAGACGCAATCGCAAGCGAAAGCGCAGTCCAGCAAGCAACAAGAGCAATCCGCGGCTACATTAAATAAGGAGTGATACGGATGAGCGAGCATCGATTTGATTTGAAAGCAGAGTGGACCGGCGGGTTGGACGGCACAGGCAGCATTCGCGCGGGGAATCTGGACGCACCAATTTCAGTACCAAGCCAGTTAGATGGACCTGGCATCGGCACGAATCCGGAAGAGCTCCTGCTCGGAGCAGCCGCAACCTGTTATCTCATAACGCTCGGCATGCTGGTAAAGCGGCAGGGCATTACCTCTCTTGAGCTGAAATCGGAGATTTATGTTGAGAATACGCCGGCCATGAAGGTGAATAGGATCATACACCGGCCATACATTTCAGTACCCGCTCATACTCTTCCGGATCAGTTGGATAAAATAAGCAGAGCAGCCTATCGGGCCGAGCAGGCCTGTATGATCAGTAAAGCGCTAAAAGGCAATGTGGAAGTGACGGTGGAACCCGAAATTCGATCCGAACTGGACTAGAGGATTTTATCCCTCCTCCATCCGAACCTATCCCTAGGTGACGCAAAGACGGGTCAATTATAATAATAAAAAGCAATGAAGGGCACCAGCATACAGGATGGTGCCTGATTCGGGTTAGAAGGGGTCTGCCAAACGTCGATGAATTTGAACAAAAAGGTGTTTATCGGATTTTTATTTTTTATTATTATCCCTTTGTTCGTACTGGGCACGGCCGTCTATACCGTATCCCAACAACTCATTGAGAAGAAATACGGTGACTTGACCGAGGTTACGCTGCAAGCGATTTCCCGTAACATTTATTACATGTTCAAGGAAGCGAATTATTTCTCAGACTTCTGGATGGTCAAAGACAGCATTCAGGGCATTTACCGGACAATCGATGAGGTCAGGCCGAATGAAGAAGCTCCGTCGTCGTATGATTTGAATACGTTCGATACGCTGCTGCGTGGCTCGATTTTGACGTATTCGCCGATTCAGTCAGTCGTCATTTACAACAATGCCGGTAAGTCCTTCAGCGCAGGGAGAACAAGCGGGAATGCGCTGCCATGGAAAACGTTGTCGAGCAGCACGGCTTTTGAACAGATCAAGGAACTGAATGGCAGTCCCATGTGGATTGGCCCCTCTGAATATAAGGAGCTGGGCGCAGGTCGCGGGGAGTTTTATCAGGCTAGGATGGTTAAAGATTTCTGGACAATGGACAATCTCGGCTACATGCTGTTGAAATTTAAATTTAATGAGCTGGATCAAATTTTTAAATCTTTTAATACGAATGAAGACAGCTCTAAGCGTTACTTGCTCGTGAATAAAAGCGGACTTATTTTCTATGACAATAAGCAGCATTTGGAAGGCGCCAATGTGCTTCAGCTGCTGCAAGGCAAGCTGGATCTGCAGCAAAGCAACCGGAGTTTTCAAGCTAATTTTCAAAATGAAAAAAGTCTTGTTTCTCTTTATCATTTAAATATTAATCAAATGGGCGTGCAGGATTGGAGCGTCGTATCGATAACGTCTTGGAAGTACGTGGCGGGCGAAATCGAAACGATTATGAAGCTGGTCGCCGGGATTACGTTTGTGTGCCTATTTTTTGCTCTGGTCTATAATTTAGTGTTCGTTCGCCGAATTGTGCAGTTAATTCTCCGGATGCTGGGCTCCATGAAAAAAGTAGAGCGCGGCGATCTGACGACGCGTATGGAGGAAAGCGGTAAGGATGAAACTACGGCGCTGGCTAGAGGCTTTAATAGTCTCGTAGAGAGGGTCGAGGACCTTCTGGACGAAGTCAAACGTCAGCAGGACCGCAAAAACAAAGCGGAACTCATGCTGCTGCAGGCGCAAATCAAGCCGCATTTTCTTTTTAATACGCTGGAATCCATCAATGTGCTTGCGATCCAAAACCAAGGGAAGAAAGTCAGTCAAATGGTGTATCGGCTTGGCAATTTGCTGCGGATCGGTATGGAGAACAGGGAAGAGATTTCGCTTAAACAAGAGTTGGATCATCTCAAAAGTTACCTCGAAATTCAGGAATTCCGCTTCGAAGACCAATTCCGTTATGAAATTGAATCGGACCCGGAGATATTGGATTACAGCATTTTGAAGCTTACGCTCCAACCACTGGTAGAAAACGCGCTGCAGCATGGTTTTGAACCTATTGATTATATGGGGGTAATCGCGATCAAAGTCCTTGATGAAGGGGACAGGATCGGGCTCTATGTCTCGGATAACGGGATCGGCATCTCCAATGACAAGTTAGCGAAATTTCATTATAAAACAGAGCTGGAGACGCCTTTTCACGAAATTTTAGATGCGAATGTCAATGAAGAGCGAAGAGGTCTGGGCGTCAGCAATGTAGCCGACCGCATACGCATCCAGTACGGCCTGCATTATGGCATCTTTATTTGCAGTTTGGAAGGGCACGGGACGACGATGAAGATTGTCATTCCCAAAACAAAGGAGGCGAGCCTGTGAGACTAAAAGCGATTTTGGCGGATGATGAGCCTAACATTTTACGTAATTTGCAGGCGGTCATTCCGTGGGCAGAGTTGGAAATTGATATTGTAGGAACGGCCAAGAACGGGGTAGATGCCCTGGAACTATCCCGCTTGCATGAACCGGATTTGGTGATGAGCGATATTCGGATGCCTTTGATGGATGGGATTACCTTTGTCCAAAAACTCCGTGAAATCAACGAAGCTTGCAAAGTGCTGATGGTGACGGGTTATCAGGATTTTGAGTATGCGCGCTCGCTAATGCGGGTTGGCGTTAGTGATTACATGTTAAAGCCGATCAACTATGAAGAGTTGGAAAACTGTATTCGTAAGCTAGCGAATGAAATCAGGGAAAACAAGGCGATTAAGCAGCAGGAGCAGCAAAAGTGGGGTAAAATGAAAAATTTGGCCTATGAGAAAATTCTCCAGGATGTCCTCATGAACTATACGGAAATTTCAACGTACACGCTGCTTCCGATCGATAATATGGATTTGGAAACGATGACGTATTCGTTCATGATGATCGATGTGGATGATTACTCGCAAAAGTCGCTGCCTTGGTCAGAGCAAGAACGAAAGCTGTGGAATTTCGCCGTCCGTAATGTGATGCAAGATTCACTAGCCAATTTCAAAGCGGAATTTTCCGTGCTGCAGATGCGTGAAGGCGAATGGTGCCTGCTTATTCAATGGGACACTAGAGGGGGCGAGGACAACGGAGTCCAAGCCGAGGAAACGCAAATGCAGTCTAATTTGCATGAAGTAGCGCTGAAGCTGCAAAAAGATGTCCGCGAATCCGTCAAACTGGGCATTAGCATAGGTTTTTATCCTAGTGCTGTAGGTCTGCGATTGCTCTCTGACACGTATCGGAAGCTGCAGCGGTTCATGCAGTTAAACCTGAATAAGCAGGAGTCTGTGCTGCTCTATAGGGAGTCCAAAGAGCAGGCGGACGCCAACAGCTCCTTATGGTACTTGGTTGAAGAGATTGTAACAGGACTCAAACAGTTGAATCGAATCAAAACGGAGGACGCTCTAAGTAGGCTGAAATTGTTGCTGGAGGGGCTGCCGAACAGTTCTTTCGCCAGAGCGTATCAAATGCTGCACTTCCTGATCCTGCATGTGCTTCGCGAATTGCGCGAGATGAACTCGCTTGATGTGCAGGAAGAAGAGCAGGTTTGGCGCCAACTGGATACAAGTGAGAGCATACAACACCTGCTTCAAGTGATGGTACAGCTCGCCGCCATCGGGCTGGAAGGGACGAATAAGAAGAAAAACAGCGAACTTCTAATGACAGCTGCGAAAGAGTATATTCGAACTCATTACTCGAATGATTTCGGAATTGAAGATATTGCGAGCTCCCTCGGCATCTCTTCGAGTTATTTCAGCTTATTGTTCAAGCAGCAATTCGGGGAAACTTTCGTTGAATATGTAACCAAACACCGGATGGAGCTGGCGAAATCGATGCTGCTGCATAGCGACAAAAGCATTACGGATATCGGAAGGTCCGTCGGTTATACGGAGCGTCGTTATTTTACGAAAGTGTTCCAGAAGTTTACCGGTGAAATTCCTTCGGAGTATCGGGAGAAACGCATGGAGCCGAAGTAGAGGATTTTGCCCCTATATAAGGAATTTATCGGTCTTTAGGAGGAGCAGCCATTATTTTATACTTAACATGCAAGCCTAAGGGAGATCAAGGAAGATGAAAATTAGAACGTTGTTCCCGGTAACAGGGGTTGTGGCCGTATCGTTCATCCTGTCCGCTTGCAGCAGCTTAAACCTGAACAGCCCAAACTCCGAAGCACCCTCCCCAGGGGCAAAAGGTGAACCAATCCTGCTGACCATTCGTCACACGCAGGTGAAAGATACGCAGAAGAAGCGTTTGGCGATGCTTCAAGAGGTTGTGAAGTCCACGGAGGCGAAGGTGCCCGGCCTTTCAATTACATTGGATGGCGTAGAGGACAAAGTGAATCGCTTCGAAAAGCTTAGAGCCGAGATGGCTGCCGGGAATCCACCCGAGATCTTCGACTTATTCGGCGGGACGGATACGAAAGATTATGTGAAAGCGAACAGGCTGCTAGATCTGACGCCCATCTTGAGTGAACTGGGGTTAACGGACAAGTTCTACAGCTTTGAAGAGTTTACAGTCGACGGTAAAATATACGGCATCCCGATGGCCGGATATGTCGAGGGCTTGTATTATAATAAAAAGATTTTATCAGAGCATCAAATCAAACCGCCTCAAACCTGGAATGAGCTGCTTGACGCTGCAGCCAAGCTGAAAGCTCAGAAGATAACGCCATTCGCGCTGGCAGCCAAAGACTCGTGGGTCATCAACATGATGTGCAACACCATGTGGGTGCGCACAGCTGGGCGCGACTCCGTCGAAGGCTTTCTGGATGGGAGCAAGCACTGGACAGATCCGGATGTCGTGGATGCATTTCAGAAATACGATCTCCTCGTGAAAAAAGGGTACTTCCAAGAGGGCAGTTTAGCACTTTCATATGCCGAGCAGCAAAACAAATTCAGCAGCGGAGAAGCGGCATTCATGTTTGACGGCAGTTGGGCCAATACGCCGCTGCTTGACCCGGAGAAATCTGCCATTGCGAAGGATGTAGGCTTCATGAGCTTCCCGGATATGGGCGGCCCTGGAGACGGCTTCATTAACGGCGGGTGGTCAAACGCGTATGGTTTCTCGAAGAAAGTGACGCCGGCGCAGCTTGATGCGATAAAGGAATTCATCAGGCAGATGTACAATGAGCCGATGCAAAAAAGGCAGCTGGTCGAGGAAGGCATGCCGCCTGCCATGAAGCTGCAGGATACGAGCAATGTGAATCCGCTGATTACGCAAATTTTGGATGTGTTTGCGACCAGCAAAGGGGCATTCCCTGCTTTCGACTCGCGCATTCAAACCAAGGTTCGTGAGAAGTTGGAACGCGGTATGCAGGAATTAGTCGGCGGCAGAACAGATCCGGTCACGCTGATGACAGAAATACAGAAGCAGCAGGATGCTTCAAATAAGGAAGAAACTCATACGAATTAGTAGGATGAACCATGAACAAAGTAGGAAGAAACCCATTGGCATACGCCATTTTTACAGTACCTACACTGCTTTTTCTAGTGATTTTTTTCTATTCCCCCATGCTGATGTCGTTGCGCTACGGATTTACGGCATGGAACGGAATCCTACCAGCCAAGTGGACCGGTCTGGACAACTTCACCCAAGCGTTTCAGGATAAATATTTCTGGATTGCCGTGCGAAACAACTTGTATTTTATTGCTTTTTCGATTGGTGTACAGATCCCGTTCATTGTTTGTTTAGCTCTCGTGTTGAGCAAAATTCGGCGTTGGACGGGATTTTATAAAACCATGATTTTCCTCCCTACCATTCTATCGACGGCTGTTGTCGGCGTATTGTGGGGATTCATTTATCATCCTGAAGCGGGACTCTTGAATCAATTGCTGGAAGCTGCAGGCCTAGGGGCTTGGAAGCATACTTGGTTGGCTGATGAATCGACAGCGATGATTTCTGTGCTCGTCACTAACGCCTGGCAGTGGGTTGGCTTCTATGTGATTCTCGTTTTGTCAGCCATTTATGCCATCCCGGTAACCATCCTCGAGGCAGCCGAAATGGACGGCGCATCAAGCTCTCGTCAAGCTTGGTCGATCACGCTGCCGCTCCTGCGTCCTGTGATTATTGTGATGATCCTGCTTTCGATTACCGGTGCGATGAAAGCGCTTGATATCGTCTTTGTGATGACAGGAGGGAACCCCTACGGAATAACGGAAGTGATGGCAACTTATATGTATAAAAAGGCGTACCGAATCGGCGAATACGGCTATGCGAATGCCATTGCTCTGCTCATTTTACTATTCACAGGTGTGCTGACTTCCGTCTTTGGCTGGTTGACGGCCAAGCAAGAGGAGGCGCGGTTTTGAAAACTCAGCGAAAAGCAAATTCCCTACGCAGTGCCATCAAGCACGCCATACTTATGGTCTACATAGTTATCATCCTGTTCCCTCTGGCCTGGGTACTCAATTCTTCTTTTAAAACGAATAAAGAAATCATCGCATTTCCTTGGTCTTTCCCTCATGAGTGGCTGCTGTCCAATTATGGGAACGCGTGGACAGGCGCGCATGTCTCGCACTATTTTACGAACAGTCTCGTGGTTTCCAGTATTTCGGCTGTGATGACGCTGATCCTCGGTACAAGCACCTCCTTTGCCTTGATACGCATGAAATTTCCGAGACTGAGCAAGGTCATTAATCGAGTTCTGATGGTAGCATTACTGGTGCCTGCCGGCTCTTTGCTTGTCCCTCTATATATGCTGCTGAGAAGCTTTCATCTATACAATACGCCTCTTGCTTTAATTATGCCTTACATTACTATTGGATTGCCGCCCACGGTTTTTATGATTAGCGGGTTTTTCAAATCCTTTCCAAGTGAGCTTGAGGAAGCGGGTACAATGGATGGGTTATCCATCTATGGACTGCTTTGGCGCGTCATTGTTCCAATTACCGTACCTCCGCTTATTCCAGTATTTATGCTCAATTTCCTTAGCAATTGGAACGAGTTTATGATGGCGAATCTGTTTCTCACAAAAGAAAAGTTTCGAACGCTACCTGTGAGCATGGTGGCCTTCTATGACCAGTTGAATATGAACTATGGTTCACTTTGCGCAGCCATCATGTTCAGTCTGATTCCTGTCGTGCTGATGTATTTCCTTATGCAGAAACGAATTATTGCATGCATTAAAGCTTAACCACTTATTCAAGGAGCGTGTCCATAATGTCGTCCATATCCAGCAACGCGCATAAACCATTAACTTTACGCCAAAAAATTGGTCAACTGTTTATTTGCGGCTTTGATGCCATTGAGCCAAATCCAGCGATTACGCAGCTAATTGAAGAGTATGGGCTTGGCGGCGTTATTTATTTTCGGAGGAATGTAAAAGATGCGCATCAATTGGCTCATTTGTCTGCAAAATTGCAAGAAATAAGCCATCACAGCGGGGGACAACCCCTGTTTATCGCGGTGGATCAAGAGGGCGGCATGGTGTCTCGAATCGAAAAAGGGGCGACTTTGCTGCCGGGGAATATGGCGCTCGGGGCTGCTTTTGCGCCTGCAGGGGTGTATGCAAGCTCCAAAATCATGGGCAAAGAGCTGCGTCAGATGGGCGTGAACATGAACTTTGCGCCATGTCTGGATATTAACAATAATCCCTTGAATCCGGTTATCGGGGTGCGCTCCTACGGGGAAACCGCGGCCATCGTCGGCGATATGGGAACGCATGCTGTCAAAGGGCTGCAGGACATGGGCGTTATCGCCACGGTCAAACATTTTCCGGGGCATGGCGATACTTCAGAGGACTCGCATCATGATCTGCCGGTTGTTCCGCACAGCATGGAGAGGCTTATGGAGCTTGAGCTTGCTCCTTTTATCAAAGCCATTGAAGGCGGCGTAGACGCCATTATGACTGCGCATGTCGTGTTCGCGGCTTTGGAACAAAACGGTGTGCCCTCAACGTTATCGTATCGGATTTTAACCGAGCTGCTGCGGGAAGAACTTAATTTCAAAGGGCTTATCGTTACGGACTGTTTGGAAATGAAAGCGATATCCGAAGGGATCGGAGTAGCTGAAGGCGCGGTTCGTGCCATCGAGGCTGGATCGGATCTCATACTGGTCAGTCATACACTGGAACGCCAAGTTTCCGCGATGGAGGCCGTCATTGCAGCCGTTGAAAGCGGGCGAATTCCGGAGTCTCGAATCGATGCGTCAGTCCTGCGAGTAATGACCCACAAATATAAACGAGAGATCCAATTTGAAAAGCTGGCGCCAATTCCTGAAGGGCCTATTTCAACGCCGGAGCATCAGCTTTTGGCTAAGGAGCTCAGCCGCAAAAGCATTACGCTAGTGAAGGACGAAGTCGGTATGCTGCTGGATATGAATGAGTCGCCGCTCGTGATTTGGACGGAAGTGCAGACGGGCACCGAGATTGATGAGGTTGTTGAGCGGCAGGGAACGCTGGGACGTGCACTGGCTGAGCTTACGGGGAGTGATATCCAAGAGGTATACTTGGGAATATATCCTTCCGAGTCGGAGATTACAGCAACCTTGCAAGCTGCCGAAGGCAAAAAGCAGGTGGTTATGGTCACTTATAATGCCACTTTTTCGCCAGGACAGACTCAGTTGGTAAAGGCTCTTGCGGCGATTGAAGATTTGCATCTTATCGTAGCTGCAGGAAGGAACCCTTATGATTTGCTTGAGTTTCCTGAAGTGAAGACGTATTTCGCCTGTTATGAGAATCGTCCGCTGGCGATGGTGTCTCTGGCAAATGTGCTGCTGGGGCATGAGAAGCCGGTTGGGCGGTTGCCTGTTACGTTGTCGGAACAATATGCGATTGGATGGAGGTTGGAGGTATGAGTGGGGGTGAGGAACGGATGGAGGAATTAAAAACACAAGACGTGTCCCTGCGGGAGTACTACGTTGGGGTTGACTTGGGCGGCACGAAGATGTTGGCCGCGCTCATTAGCGGCGATGGCAACATCATCGCCAAGGAAGAGATTCCCACCCTGGCGCAGCAGGGAGAGGCGGCTGTGCTCGATCGGCTCGGCAGCCTGATCGAGGGGCTGCTCGCGACCGCGCCCGGCGGTCGCGGCGTTCTCCGCGGCATTGGCGTCGCCACCGCGGGCACGCTTGATACGGCGAACGGTGTCGTCACGTTCGCCACCAATCTCGGCTGGCGCGACGTGGCCGTCGCCGCCGTGCTCACTGACCGCTTCGGCTGCGCGGTCAGGCTGGAGAACGACGCCACCGCAGCGGCGGTCGGCGAATGGTTGGCCGGCGCGGGCGAGGGCGCGCCGGACTGTGTGTTTGTGACGATCTCCACGGGGATCGGCGGGGGCATCATTTCCGGCGGGCGCTTGATCGCCGGAACGAATCATAACGCAGGGGAGCTTGGCCACATTTCCATTGATGGAAATGGGCCTCTCTGCCCCTGCGGGAATGTGGGGTGCCTGGAGCTGTATGCGTCAGGCACTGCCATTGGCCGCCGCGGCGCCGACTACGTGCGCCGGGCTGGCGAGGGCGCAGCGGGCGCCCTCGTGCGGCTCGCGGGAGGCGACCCGAACCGCGTGGATGCGCGGTTGGTCGCGGCCGCAGCCGCGGAAGGGGATGCCGCCGCCAGCGGCATCCTGCGCGAAGCGGGCCGAGCCCTCGGCATCGGGCTCGTGAGCATTCTCCACCTGCTGAATCCGCAGGTGGTCATTCTTGGCGGCGGCGCCTCGCATATCGGCGAGCCGCTGTTAGGACCGATGCGCGAGATCGTCGAGGAGCGCTGCTTGCCTTCAATTCGCGGACCGGTCCGGTTCGCGGCATCTGCGCTCGGGTCCTCCGCAGGCGCTGTTGGGGCCGCGCTGCTCATGTCTCAGTCACGCTGAGGCATCCAGGTTTGTGACTGGTCATATGACATATGTCACTAGACGATAGGAACCTTTTTTCGTTAAAGTAGAAAAGGTTTATGAAACATTTTTTCTTCTTCTTACGTAAGAAGGAGGTCTTGTTTTATAAGACTATCTGATTAATGAAGGGGTGTTTTTCTTTTGTCTCAAGCAATAGCTTCGGATACTCCGACGATGCGTTCGTTTTTTGCCAGTCGTTTCGTGCAAGCCATTATGCTGTCCGGTCTTTTTTTACAAATCGGAATCTGGGTTCGTAACTTTGCGATTCTACTCTATGTCACAGACATGACGAATAATGATCCATACTCCGTTTCTTTAATTTCGGTGGCAGAGTTTGCGCCAATTTTTATTTTCTCGTTTATCGGTGGTGCCTTTGCGGACCGGTGGAGACCGAAATTAACGATGGTCTGGTGTGATATTCTCAGCGCAGTGTCTGTATTTGCTATTATGGTGACACTGTTTTACGGCTCATGGAAGGCGATTTTTTTCGCCACATTGGTTTCGTCCATCTTGTCTCAGTTCTCCCAACCTTCCGGCATGAAGTTGTTCAAGGTTCACGTGCCTGAATCCCAAATGCAAATGGGGATGTCATTGTTTCAATCGATGATGGCGATTTTTATGATCCTGGGCCCTATTATGGGGACATTTGTTTACTATCATTTTGGCATTGAAGTAGCTATTGCGATCATGGGCGTATGCTTCCTGCTTTCTGCGCTTGTGCTCACGTTTCTTCCTGCGGACCGTAAAAATGAGGAAGGGACCGAGAAGCCATCCACGCATATTTTTGCGGAAATGGGTCAAGGGTTTAAGTATGTTTTGAATAATAAAATGCTTGTCACCTTAGGCGGCTGCTTTGCAGTAGCAGGTCTGGCGATTGGTTTGATTTCACCGCTGGGCATCTTTCTAGTCACTGAAAACCTTGGGTTGCCGAAGGAAGATTTGCAATGGTTTATGGCAGCCAACGGCGTTGCGATGATCCTTGGAGGCGGGGCGACAATGGGCTTTTCGAAAAAAGTGTCCCCGCAAGCACTGCTGATTATCGGGATGGCGGTAAGCGTCGTGACTTTTGCTGTCATGGGATTGACTCATCTGGTGTGGTTGGCACTTTTGATGCAGTTCTTCTCCGGTCTAGTGATGCCTGCTATCCAAATTGCGATCTCTACAATGATACTCGGTAACACAGAGGAATCTTTCGTTGGCCGTGTAAATGGGATTTTGAACCCGTTGTTCATGGGAGCTATGGTTCTCACAATGAGTTTGGCCGGCAGCATTAAAGCGTCCTTCTCGCTGCCATCCATTTATGTCACATCCGCAGTACTTTTCCTGATTGGCGTATTTATTATGCTGCCTACCTTGAAGTACAAAGCAAATGCTGCACCACAACCGAATACCGATGAAGTTAAAGCTGGGTAAGTTTTTTGAAAAAGGGGATTCTCTGAGAAGGTCATTATTGACTTCTTAGGGCAGTCTCCTTTTTTTATTGTGGGGGCAGGTTGGGGATGGAATGGCAAATTAGCTAGCCCCAAGCCTGAGGGCGTTTGTGTCGTCAGGTCCCGCAGACAGCTTTTTTCTGAGGGAACTACAAGCCTCTATTTCTCCCGAAAACAGCCGATTATGAAAGGGAGAGGAACTACGGGCTGCTATTTCGCCAATTTCCTGAGGAAAACGCGCCTGAGTGGCAAAATAAGACCCTGTAGTTCCGCTCTGATAGGAAACCACTCGTTTTCCTCCCAACAGAGGACGCCAGTTCCCATAAGCAAGCCATAGCGGAATTCTCGCTAGGTTTTTGACAATGGCTGGCGGGGGGAAAGGTGCGCTGGATGAGTATACGGCAAGCAAGCCCACACAATTTCTGTTAGGATAACGATATGAGATTGCAAAAGGTGAGTGAAGCATGCTTCAACTGATTCAATTGTTCGTGGATATGATGGAACGGGTTGGCTTTCTGATCGCGTTGGCGTTTGCGTTTTCCCGCAGCCGATGGATGCGCAGCTATATGAGCTATCAAGGGGACAGGACGTATCAATGGCGTTTCTTGTTCTTTTTCTCCGCGTATGCGATTCTTGCGACGTATTCGGGTGTGACGGTTTCCGACTACACGTACAGGCCGGCGCCTTGGATTGGCGAGGTTTCGCCAACAGCGGCTATTGCGAATGCACGTACCGTTGGTGTTGTCATCGCAGGACTGTTGGGTGGCGTCAAAAGCGGATTTATCGTCGGCATCATAGCCGGCGTGCATCGCTACAGCCTAGGTGGATTTGTAGCGGTTGCCTGTATGATTGCTCCTATTCTGCAGGGCATATTGGCAGGATTGTGCCGCAATGCCTTCAAGAAGCGCTTTCGGAAGATAGCATCCGTACAGCTCGCATTTCTCGTTGGATTCATGGCTGAAGCCTTACAGATGATTCTTATTCTTGCTTTGGCCAAGCCTTGGGATGATGCGTTCAATTTGGTATCGCTTATTGGTTTGCCTCAGACGCTCGCGAATAGTGTTGGTGTCGCTCTCTATTTTGTGTTATACAACACAATGGAGCGCGAAGAGGCCAGAATTGGTGCTGAGCATGCACATCAAGCCCTGCAAATTGCTGATATGACAATGCCGCTTTGGCGGCTAGATTTCGATAAGGCTGTAGCGGAGATCTCGAAGGTGCTGAATGAGGAAATGAAGTCGGTAGGCGTATTTTTCAGTAAGGATGGCGAGTCGTGGGTTGCGGAGGGGAGAAAAACGCAGCACGCCAACGATCTCATCATCCGTGTTCCCAATCGGCCGCAGGTCGGCCAGTTCCGTCTGTATTTTGAGCGTGAGCAGGATGACAATCCGTCGCGCAGACGCATGCTTTCCTCTCTCGCGGAGCTGCTTTCTCAGCAATATGCTTTCGTTGAATCGGATCGGCAAACACAACTTTTGGCGGATGCAGAAATTCGCTCGCTGCAGGCGCAGATGAATCCTCATTTCCTTTTTAATGTGCTGAATACAGTCAAATCTTTTATCCGTACGAAACCGGAAGAGGCCCGCCAAATGGTGATGCATCTATCCAAGTTTTTGCGCAAAAATATGAGTCACGGCAACCAGCGCCTTATCACCATACGTGATGAATATGAGCTGGTCATGTCTTATCTGAGCTTGATCAAATCCCGTCTAGGGGATCAGATGGAATTTTACGCCGATATCGATGAAAGGCTGCTGGACCATGCGATTCCTCCTTTTACGATTCAGCCGCTGATCGAGAATGCCATCGTGCATGGGATCAAAAACAAGCCGGGCATCGGGGTCATTCGACTTTCGGTGAAGGAGGAGCTCGACGAGGGCAAGCTCCATGCGCGTATTACTGTACAGGACAACGGAGTTGGCCTTGAAACAGCCGAACTCGATAATCAGTCGGAACATGCGGGGCTGGCATTGCGGAATATCGAGCAGCGTCTGAATTATCACTACGGCAAAGAACATCCTTTGGAAATTGCAAGCAAGCCGGGGGAAGGCACGATCATTAAATTTTGGGTGAGGTGATGGCGGTTGGGTTGGAATATTGTCATTGCGGATGACGAAGAGCCGGCAAGAGAAGAATTGATTTATCTATTGGAAAGCAGTGAGGAGGTGGATAAAGTTACCGCGGCAACTGGCGGAATGGATGCGATTAAGAAGGTCAAAGAATTAGCGCCGGATGTGTTATTTCTCGATATGGACATGCCGGATCTTAGCGGCTTACAGGTTGCCGAAATTGTAGGAGAAATCAATCCGCAGGTGAAAATTGTTTTTTCCACTGCTTACGATCAATACGCCGTTCACGCGTTTAAGCTGCGTGCTTTTCATTATATGCTGAAGCCGTACGATGAGGAGGATATCGCCATTGTGTTCAGGGAGCTGCGCAAAAGCAAAACACAACCTCAGAACAGCGCAGCGGCGGCCGCACTAGGCCAGACGGCATCCGTGAAAACGAGCGTAAAGCTCGCTTTGGAATTGGAAGAAGGAATCCGATATGTCTCGCCGAAGGATATTATGTATATTAGCAAAGAGATTAAGCATGTGCAGGTTCACCTTCACGATAAGGCTTATATCGTTTCGTATACCCTATCTGAGCTAGAGCAAAAGTTGGAGCCCTACGGTTTTTTCCGCTGCCACAAAAGCTATCTGGTTAACCTCGCCGCTATCTCAGAAATGAAGACCTGGGTGAATGGCGCGTACAATCTGCTGATGGAAGATGCAGGGCGAAGCACCATACCCGTCAGCCGAAATTATGTGAAGCAGCTGCGTTTGAAACTAGAAATTTAACATCATGAAGCTCGAAAATGGCATGTTGCGTTTCAGGTATTTCGCTTGTTCCCCAAACAAGCTATACTTCCTGTAAGCGCTAACAATCATGTTATCAGGAGGGTGTTCATAGATATGTCACTATTAAAAAACAAATTTGCTTCCTATGTGATCTGGGGTGTTATCGCTCTGCTTGGCGCGTCAGGCTTCGCGATGCTCGCACTTTCGAGAGGCGAAAGCATCTCCGCCATATGGCTGATTGTTGCTGCCATTTGTACGTATGCTTTCGGTTACCGATTCTACAGTCGATTTATCGCTCGCAAAATTTACGAGCTTAACGACAAGCGGGCAACGCCGGCTCATGTTCAAAATGATGGCAAAGACTATGTGCCAACGAATAAATATGTCCTCTTCGGTCACCATTTTGCTGCGATTGCAGGGGCGGGGCCGCTAGTTGGTCCGATTTTGGCCGCTCAGATGGGATATTTGCCGAGTATTCTCTGGATCATTATAGGGGCCGTTCTTGCGGGCTGCGTGCAGGACTTTGTAACCCTGGTAGGTTCCATGCGCCGCGGAGGCAAGTCGCTCGGACAAATGGCCAAGGATGAAGTTGGCCCATTCAGCGGTACGCTAGCCTCTATTGCAACGCTGGCCATTCTCATTATTATTGTCGCTGTTCTTGGGCTTGTTGTTGTGAAAGCGTTAGCAGAATCTCCGTGGGGCATGTTCACCATTGCGATGACGATGCCGATTGCGATATTCATGGGCTTTTATATGCGATTTATTCGTCCAGGCAAAGTTATTGAGGGTTCTATCATTGGTTTCGTTTTGTTAATGATCGTTTTGTGGTCGGGCCAGTTTGTGGCGGAAAGTCCAGCTTTAGCTAGTATGTTTACGTTCACCGCTCCGCAAATTGCGGTTTTGATGGTGATCTATGGTCTTATTGCTTCCATTTTACCGGTTTGGGTACTGCTTGCTCCGCGGGATTATTTAAGCTCATTTTTGAAAATAGGAGTTATTTTGCTCCTTGCCGGCGGTATTATGGTGATTTTGCCTGAACTAAAAATGCCTGCCGTGACCAAGTTTATTGACGGTACTGGGCCTGTATTCTCCGGTAATTTATTCCCGTTCTTGTTCATTACGATCGCGTGTGGCGCGGTCTCCGGGTTTCACGCATTGATTTCCTCCGGTACGACGCCGAAAATGATTGATAGAGAAAGCCATGCGCCGTTTATCGGTTTTGCCGGAATGGCAGCTGAATCTTTCGTTGCGGTGATGGCATTGATTGCGGCGTGCTCCTTGGAGCCAGGTCTGTACTTCGCGATGAATTCTTCGCCTGCTGTTATCGGAACCGATCCTGTTGCCGTCGCTGCCAAAATTTCATCCTGGGGCTTCACGTTGACGCCTGATCAAATTATGGGCACAGCCAAAGCAATCGGCGAGAAAACGATCCTCTCTCGAACGGGTGGAGCACCAACGCTTGCCGTAGGTATGGCGGAGATTTTCTCTTCCTTTTTAAATGGGGCCAAGGCGTTCTGGTATCATTTCGCGATTTTGTTCGAAGCGGTTTTTATTCTGACTGCCGTAGATGCGGGAACACGCGTCGGCCGATTTATGCTGCAGGATTTAGTCGGAAATTTCTACAAACCTTTTGGCCAAACCAAAGATCTAAGATACAATTTCATCGCTTCCCTAATCGTTTGCTTGGCGTGGGGATACTTCCTTTATCAAGGAGCTGTCGATCCGTTTGGCGGCATTAACTCCCTGTGGGCGCTCTTCGGGATTGCCAACCAAATGCTGGCGGCCATTGCTTTAGCCGTAGCGGTTACGATTATGATTAAAATGGGCAAAGCCCGCTATGCTTGGGTAGGCATGATCCCTTTCGTATTCCTGGCCGTGACGACGTTGACTGCGGGTTACCAAAAAGCATTTTCCCCGAATCCAACGATCGGTTTTCTATCGGCTGCCAAAAAGTATCAAGAGGGAATTGATAAAGGCCAAGTAATAGCGCCAGCTAAAAACATGGCAATTATGCACCAAATTGTAACGAATAATTATATCGATGCAGGGTTAACGATTTTCTTTGGTATCGTTGTCCTTCTGATGATCATCATTTCAATACGTTTGTGGTTCAACATTATTATTCAAAAACAAAAGCCCCAACTACAAGAATCGACGTTCGTCCAATCCACATTTGGAGGGTGATAGCGTGAATGCGATCACAAGATTTTCGAACAAGCTGAATACGACGGTCAAGATCATTTTCAATATTCCGGACTATGACAAATATGTAAGGCATCAGCAGGAGCATCATCCGGGCAATCCCATTTTGACGGAAAAAGAGTTCTATATGCAGTCTCTTCACGAGCGTTATGAAAGCGGCAAAATCAATAGGTGCTGTTAAAATGAAAAAAACTCGATCCCCGGTGATGAGCCGAGAGGTCGAGTTTTTCTTTTTAAAGGAAGGGGGCGCCGGCGTCTCTGAAGGCTTCCTTCATTTCTGGCGTTATTTTGGAATCGCTAATAATACCGGTTGTTTCCTGCACTTCCCCAATGACGAATAGGGAGCTGCGGCTGAATTTGGAATGGTCGGCCACAAGATACGTCTCCATGGATTGCTTCATCATTCGGCGATTCGTTTCGGCTTCCAGCTCATTGTAGATCATCATGCCGCGAGTCAAGGAAATGCCGTCTACACCCATGAAGGTTTTGCGGATGCTGAGATTATCGAGTGTCGCATTGGCGAGCGGCCCCGAAAGTTCAAACGTTTGCGTGCGAATCACGCCACCTGTCAGAATGAGCTGCAGCCCTTGCGTGCCAATCAGCTCGTAGGCGATATTCACCGCATTGGTGATGACGGTGAGGTTCTTGAATTGGTTCAGCTTTTTGGCGATGAATGTCGTAGTCGTCCCGCCGGTCAAACCGATAATATCGCCATCCTCGATGAAGTTAAGCGCTTTGTCGGCGATTTCTTTTTTCTCTTCTGTATAAAGGTCCATTTTGTTGAAAAAGGGGACTTCCACCTTTAAGCTTTCCAGCACGGCGCCTCCGAAGGTGCGGATGCAGCGTTTCTCTTGCTCCAGGATCTCAAGATCCCGCCTGGCTGTTGCTTCCGATACGCCAAATTGCTGAACGATATCGATCAAGGCGATGGAGCCTTTATCTTTGATGGCTTGCATAATGGCATCTCGGCGAATATCTGTCTTTCCCATGGAACCTCCTAAAAAGCTTTCCTCAAGGAAAGCTAGCTAACGATGTAAGTAGTGCTAGCTTCTATCTTATCATGTGGATGGATAAGCCGTCCATTGGGGAGGAGGATGGGGGACAAGCCGATGTGCTTGAGGTCGTTGCTACAGGAAGAGGTCTTCTACAACTGCCCCTTGATGGAAAGAGTGACCAAGCAAGAAGCTGATCAATTTGTCGGCTGTTGCAGCGGGGGATGCCAGCATACCGCGATCTTTTACCATTTTAAAAATGTCCGGTGTGGTCAATGCCTCGTTGCTTGTATTCCTTGCCTGTTCTTGCAGACTTGTATCAACCATACCCGGGTAAACCGAAACGATTTTAACTGCCGCTGATTCGACTCCCTGTTCCAATCCCACGCAAGATGAAAAAGCATCGAGACCCGCTTTGGCAGCCGAATATGCGCTCATACCTGGAAGCAATTGTTTGGCAGAGGCTGAGGAAATGTTCAGGATGCGCTTTTCTAACGGTAGGTGCTGGGTAAGGCGAATGAAACTGGAGGTAAGCACGATAGGGGCGAGCAGATTAACATGAAGGTTGTCCATTAAGTCCTGTGAGTTCGCTTGCTCGATTCGGGAAAAAGGTGAAATGATAGCTGCATTATTAATGAGATAGACGCCATCGGCATTTGTTAGATTAATCTTCTGGAACACTTGTTCCATCAGAGCTTCGATTTGATTGACGTTTTGTAAATCAAATTCGTAGTAATCTAGGTGACTACTAGCCGCTATTAAGTCGTTGTTTTTTGTCCTAGAAATACAAATCAGTTGATGCTCAGGAGAAATGAGCTTAAATGCCATAGCTTCTCCAAGACCACGGGATGTGCCGGTAATGATAAAGTACTTCATTTGAACAACTCCCTTAATAGATTAGATGATTATGAGGCTCATAGCTGCTAAAAGACTGCGGTAAGCAATTCTTTCGGCAAGAGGGAACTGTAGTCCTCTAATTGGTCTGGGGGACATGCTGAGATTAACGCCGATTTTTGCTGTTATTATATCTGGTGTACGTCATTTTTGCCCAAGCAACTGGAATTCCTACCGTTAATTTCGCTGAATTTAACCACTACCTTTCATCTACTGATGATTTAAATGGAGTTTCTACAGCTAGCTCTTGTTCAGCCACTACGCAGCGCGGATTAGAGGTAGAAATCCCTTTTGTTTCAACTGGAGCGGGGAGATATAAATTGCCACTAACAATGTAAAAAAGCCCCGGCACTACCCGCCGGGGCTTCCATCATGCAGCTACACCGTAGCTGCTGTCAAATCAAGCCATGCCAACTCCTGCGGAGTGAGCACAAGCTCCGCGCCGTCGCGGCATGAGAGCATTTCGGCCTCGTTGCGCGGTCCGATGAGCGCGCAAGCCGGGAACGGCTGGCTTAGCACGTAGGCGAGCGCGATCTGAATCGCGGTTACGCCTTTTTCCTTAGCCAGTTGTTCCGCGCGGTGCAGCCGCGTCCAGTTCTCGTCGCTGTAGAACACGCGAACGAGGTCGGCGTTGTCGAGCACGTCCGGCGTATACCGGCCCGTGAAAAATCCGCGCGCCTGCGAAGACCAGGACAGCAGCGGCAGCTGCGTGGACTCGTGCCAACGCAGAGCTTCTTCATCGACGGAGACGCAGCCGCTCCAGAACGGCTCTTTCGCTTTCGCGAGGCTGAGGTTCGGGGAGCTGAAGCTGAAGCCGACGAGGCCGTTTTTCGCCGCATAGTCGTTCGCTTCCTGCAGACGCGCGTGCGTCCAGTTGGAGCCGCCGAAAGCGCGAATGCGTCCGGCTTCTACATGCTCATTCAGCGCTTCCAGGATCACGCCGACCGGAATAGCCGGATCGTCACGATGCAGCGCGTAGAGGTCGATGTAGTCCGTGCGCAGTCGCTCAAGCGATGTGAATAGGTCGCTGCGAATCGCCTCTGCGTTCACACGGGGGCCGTTTTGATCATGGTGAGCTCCCTTGGTGAAGATGTTGATGTCATCGCGGTTGCCCAGTTCATCCATCCAAATGCCGAGCGCTTGCTCGCTTTGCCCGCCACAGTAAATGAAAGCAGAGTCAATAGTATTTCCGCCAATTGCTAAATAATGGCCCAGAACGTCGCTGACTTCCTGACGGTTGTCCAGACGGAAAAAGTCAGAGCCCATAATCAGTTTGGATACAGGTTTCTCCAAGCCTTTAATTTGAATGTGTTTCATCGCAGTCATCCCAACCTTTCGTATGATAAGGAATTATTGTTAAGTTACAGTACAATGCGGGAACGCTTTCTGGCTGATTCCAAACAAGCGTCAAGCACTTTCATGTTAAGGGTAGCATCGCTAGCCGCAAAGTTCGGCTGCTTCTCGCCCCAAGCGGCATAAGCCAAATCGTCAACTTCTAACGCATATTGATTCAAGAAAGGAACGGTTTCAACCCGACGCTCATTGCGAGTATGAACGATAAAGTGACCGGATTCTTCCGTAGGTGTGACATAGGCAGAAGGGACTTCAATCCGCCCCGTCGCTCCGACGATTTCTAGAATATTGCGGGAACCAGCCCACATGCCGCAGTCAAAAGTTAGCGCGACATTGCCGCTGAATTCCACAAGTCCGGACATCATCATATCGACGTCATCATGTTCAGGTGAGAAGAAGGCATGTGTCGTAACCGCTTCAGGCTCTCGGCCCAGAATCAATCTCGCTGCGCTGATCGGATAGCAGCCTACATCATAGAGCGAACCGCCGCCCCACTCGCGTTTGAAGCGGACATTTTTGCTGTCACCCGGGTTGCTGAAGGTGAAAGCGCCGTGAATACCGCGAATTTCGCCGATTTCTCCGGAATCAATAATTTCTTTAATGCGTGTGTAACGAGGATGATGGCGATACATGAAGGCTTCGGCGAACTGAACACCGGCCTTTTCGCAAGCCGCAACCATTTCTTCTGTATCAGCAGCCGTTAGTGAAGCAGGCTTTTCGCAAAGCACATGCTTGCCAGCCTCAGCAGCGCGAATTGTCCATTCTTTGTGCAGATGGTTCGGCAGAGGTATGTACATAGCATCAATATCTGGATCAGCAATTAATTCCTCATAACTGCCGTAAGCTTTTGGAATATTAAGCCTTTCCGCAACTTCTTGTGACTTCTGCAAATCGCGACTGGCTATAGCGCTTACAATTCCAGTTTGGGACTGCACAATTCCGGGGATGCAAGCCCTGATAGCAATACCCGCACAGCCTAAAATTCCCCAACGAAGCTTTGTCATGACAATATGATCTCCTTTGAAAAAATATTTAATAGCGTTATATTGTTATTATAAATCGAGTTATTTAAAATGAATATGATAATATATTGCATCAGATATCGGAATATTGTCATTGAGGAAGAAGGGCACGAGGGATGAAAAGACAAGTCATGCTGCCGAAGCTGCAGCAATGCCCCTATTTTATTTTTCCGGAATCGGTTGGCTGGTATCAGGATTTTCCTGACCATTCCATTTACCGGCAAGAAGGCTATTATGATTCGTACAGCATCCATTTTATCCTTTCAGGCAAAGGGTATGTGGAGATTGAAGGGGAGCAGCACGTGCTTCAAAAAGGCGATGCTTTCCTGTACTTTCCGTTTCAAGAACAACGGTATTACTCTTCCAAAGATGATCCTTGGGACGTTCGTTGGATTCATTTTTACGGGAGTCATCTGAAGGAGTTTATGCTTGAGAAAGGCTTCTTGCGCACATTATGGACACTCAAAAGATGGAGTGAGCTTGAGGAAGCCCTGCATGAACTGCTGGTAGAAGCGGAGCTGAACAGCATTCTGAAGCCGGCAAATCTCTCGACACTATCCTATAAAATCTTGAGTGAGTTCATGAGCTATGCCGCCCCCTTATCGAGCAACCGAGGAATAGAGTCAGTAGACCGGATTCTGGCGATACTTCCAACCATGCAGCAAAAAGCCTGCGAACCGTTCATTCTGGAAGAATGGGCGGAGCTCACAGGCGTAAGCACATACTATTTTTGTAAATTGTTTCGCAAAGCGACCTCGATGACACCGCTCTCCTTCATTACGCTATGCCGCATTCAATTTGCGAAGCAGCGTTTGATTGAGAAGGAAAGCCTGGCGATCAAGGAAATCGCGATTCAGGCCGGTTATGCCAGCGCCAGTTATTTTAACCAGCGTTTTCAGGAGCAAGAAGGGATGACGCCGAGCGAATTTCGGAGCTTGTATGGCAAAGGTTTATTCGAATAAGCGCGAGCGAATCGGTTCGCCGTCCCAAATGATTTCAGTCTCAGCTTGACGTTCCTTGACTTCGGGTTCTTCAAGCAGGAGGAAGAAATTTTTGGTAGGCAAATCGCCGAGCCCATGTTTGGCCGAGAGCATGTCCAAGAAGGGGCGCATATTGTCAAGCTGGCCTGACATGTTGCTGGTGCCCTGCTGCGCAAAAGCGTAGAGGACGCTGGCAATCGGCGCGCGGTTCACGCGGAATTTCTCAGCGGCTCTTAGGAAGAAATCCCAGTCCCAGTAATGGAACACTTCTGTGTCAAAAGGTCCCAAAGCTTCAATCAATGCAGGGCGGAAAATACAGCCGGATGAGAAAAAGGTCGAAAATCTGCGCATCGCCGGCACATCGAATTCATACGCGAAAACGAATCGGTTCGTGATGGAGCGGGCATTGTTTTCATAGACATAATCGAAAATTTCGACATCAGGATAAACAAGATCATATCCTTTAATTTCTTGCAGCATGCGTTCAATATGGGTGGGAAGCAGCAAATCGTCATCATCGCAGAGCATGATGTAATCGCCTTTCACCTCTTGCAGGCCGCGGTTTCGAGCGTGAACGTGCTTAAGGTTTTGCGGCATATTCACGATTTGAATGTCAAGCTCTGGATATAGCTCCTGAATGAAATCTACCGAAGGACCGGCATCGTTGACGATAATGATTTGCAGGTTTTTGTACGTTTGGCGGTATAATGATTCTGCGAGCTCAGCAAGCTCGATTCGGCGATTATACGTTGGAATAATAATGGACACCAAGGGTTGGTCAGACAACTAGGAACACCTCCGATTTATCATAGATTAAGCTTACCTCATATTCGTCATATTTCTCAAATACATTTGTGCAAGTTGCTTCTTGCGCCATATATGAAGGAGGATTTGGATGCCAAAGGAACCGCATGCTCCGATAAGCCCGACGGATCTGCTTTTGTGGGAAAAGGATCGTTATTTGAGTGTCTTGGCTGGGAAAATACAGGGTATTCGGCTGCTAAGTCTGGATATTTTCGACACGCTGCTCTTTCGTACTTGTGCGAATCCGTCTGACGTATTTGCGGAAATCGCCGAGCAGGCGCATCGTAATGGCTTTCTGAAAACTTATGTGTCCCCGGAAGCATTCAAAGAAATGCGCATTCGTGCCGAACACAAAGCTCGTGCGAAGCAAACCGCTCGAACCGGCTTCGGTGAAGTCACGCTGGAGCTGATTTATGAGGAAATACCGGAAGCGATTGGCCGCAGAGATGAGCTTGCCCGGATGGAAGTGGAGGTTGAAGCGGAATTTTGCTATGTTAACCCCCACATTACCTCCTTGCTCTACGCCTGTAAAAAAGAGCGGATTCCGGTGGCGTTGTTATCGGATATGTATTTGTCTTCCGAGCAGCTTCGGCGAATTCTTGCGTCAGCCGGGCTTGACCTGTCTCAGGTGGATACGCTGCTCGTCTCGTCGGAGGAGCGCGAGGGCAAGTCGTCAGGGCATCTGTTTGCCAGGCTCAAAGAATTTTATCCGCAAATCGACAGTCAATCTATCTTACACATTGGTGACAATATAGCCGCTGATGTGGAAGGAGCGTCCAAAGCCGGAATCAGGGGGTTACATTATCCTGTCATTCTGGAGCATTTTGAAAGCATCCATCATTGGGAATTTGTCAGGCACGGGGATGTGCTGCCGGAATGGAAGTCGCTGCGAAAGCTGGCTGCAGCTTCGGACTTTGCGGCTGGATATGAGGAAAAGGAGCGCGTTTTGTACCAATTTGGTACGGATGTGATCGGACCTTTCCTGCATACCTTGTGTGAGTGGGTGCTGGATATTTGCGTCCAAGAGGGCGTCACATGTGTGAACCCGTTGATGAGGGAGGCGTATTTATTAGCTCCGATGCTTGAGCAAGCTGCGCAACTCAGAGGTATGGAGCTTCAAGTGAAGCCGGTTTACGTGTCCAGACAAGCTACTTTTATGGCGGGACTGGAGCATTTTGGGGAAGATGAGCTTGCTTATCTATTAAATATTCAAGGTTTGAAAGTGAGAGAGCTTTTCGACGTGTTAGGTGTTGGGTTGGATGAGAGGGATTTCGAGCTTTACTTGGAGAAACCGATTGAAGCATGTAAATACATAACTGGGGACAATGGGGAAACCATCTATAGTCTCTTATACAATTATCTACAAAGTGAATCTGGGCAAAGTAAGCTCTCCGCGTCGATTGAGCGTCATAGGCAGCATTTGGTAGGCTATTTGACGCAAGAGTTTGGGTCCCCGAATCGTTTAGTGACGATCGATATTGGGTTTCAAGGAACCATTCAAGGTGCATTGGAAAAAATTGTACGACTCGCAGGACTGCAGCCGGAAATGCTGCATTTACTCGCTGTAGGCACGAATCGGCTGGATGAGCTCCGGCTTCAAGGCATGGACATTCGGAGCATGCTTCGCTCAGGCAGCGGGGGAAGCGAGTCGGGGAAGCGGATTGCGAGGACGCCGGCTTTTTTGGAGGAGCTCATGATGGGCGGTTTCGGCTCAACGCTGCGTTATAGCGAAGACGATTCCGGCCGCATAAGCCCTATACAAGCGCAGCTGCACAGATCAGAGGAAGAATACGCAGGGAAACTGGCGTGTCAAAAAGGTGCGCTAGCCTTCCAAAGGTACTATGCGTATCTGCTGCAGCAAAAAGACGGACGGTTATCCAGAGCGTCCATGCATCCGGAAGAGTGGAGCAAGCCGCTGCACCGCGTCCTAGCTATGCCTAAGCCGGAAGAGGCAAGGGTTTTGGGGGACTTGACGCATCAGGACAATTTCTGCACGGAGTATATTGCTTTGATTTGTGAAGCGGTGGCGGAGGAGTGGTATTTGGCGGGACCGGAAGCGTTTTTGAACAGCTGTAATTATGCGCCTTCCGTTATGAATGTGAATTGGCCGCAGGGCATGGCGACGAGAAGGTTTCCCTACTATTTGTATCATTATTATTTGCAGCTGGCAGATGGGTTCGGCAGTCAGGCGATGATTTTCGACACTCTTCAAAGGGTTAAAAAAGACGGCATTGTCTCTCTAATGCTGTATGGAACGGGTGCATTTGCCGAGCAGGTTCTCAAAGCCGCTTGGTTTCATGGCCTACATATTTCCTATTGGATCGATCCGGCTGTGGAGGCGAATACCGCTCCTTGGGGGCGTTTTTCGTATAAGACTTTGGAACAGGCAAGAGCATTGTCAGAAGCGTCCGGAAGGACTGCCCCTGCATTCCTCATTGCGACGCTTTCCGAGCTTGAAACGTATCCGAGTCGGATTTTAAAAGCTTTTGAAGGCTCCGATCTAACACCCAAGCTTTACCAGCTTCGTCCGTAGCTAGGATTTGCGTAGTACTACATAAACTTAGTACTTTTGGAAAAGACTGTGGCGAGATAACCTAAACTTAGTAAAAGCTAAATTAGGGGGCTCAGCCATGAAAGAGAAGGGAAACGTTGCGCGGAAATCTGAAAGAACCTTTGGTTCGAATTGGCCTTTACATGCGATGATCGTCATTTATGCCGGATTGTGGATCTGGATGGCGATTGTTCCTTACAGCAGATTCGATTGGGTATTGGAAAATCTTTTGATTTGGGCAGCGCTTATTGCCCTGGTCAGCACTTATAAGCTAAATAAGTTATCCAATTTGTCTTATGCGTTAATCGGTTTGTTCTTGGCGCTGCATACCGTCGGGGCTCATTATTCGTATAACGAAAATATCGTGGATGTTTGGCTGAAGCTGATCTTACATTCGGAACGCGATAATTATGATCGCTTGGTGCACTTCAGTTTTGGGCTGCTGCTCGCTTACCCGTTGAGGGAAGCTTTGCGTGCGTGGACGCAGTTAAGCCGTAGATGGCTTTACGTGATGACCTGCGTTATGATATTGGCGCTGGGAGCCTTTTATGAGCTGATAGAAATGTGGGTAGCTTTGCTTGTTGCCCCGGAAATTGGTACGTTATTTCTTGGAACGCAAGGTGATCCGTGGGATACTCATCACGATATGGAGTTAGCGCTTTATGGGGCTGTTATTGCGATGGTGGTGACGGCTGTGCTGAGGCGTGGTAGTGGTGGAAGATGAATGATGAGTAATTAAATTTGCAATTGTGGAGGCTGATTGCTGATGTCAGGTGAAGAACGGAAAGAATTGTATGGTTATGTAGGTTCCTATACGAACGAAGAACATAAGACGGGGATTACGTTATTTAGGCTGGACCTGCAAAGCGGAGAAATCACACTTATGGATGCGTATAGTGATTTACCTAACGCTTCGTTCCTTGCGCTGAATGAGGATCGGACTGTTTTATACGCCGTCAGTGAGACGGATACTTATCTAGGTGGATTCGGCGGCTCAGCCGCAGCATATGCCATTGAAGCCGGGACTTGGAAGCTGACGAAATTGAACCAGCAGCCTACAGGCGGCACTGCTCCTTGTTATATAAGCGTGGATCAAACGAACAGCGCCGTGTTTGTGGCCAATTATTCAAGCGGAAGTGTGACTTTCTATCAGATTGAAGACGGTGGAAAGCTGAGCGAGCCTACGCAGTTGGTCAAGCATGAAGGTACTTTAGGGCCGCGAACGGATCGCCAGGAGCGTCCGCATGCGCACTCGATTGTACTGGCGCCAGACAATCGGTATGCGATTTCCGCCGATCTGGGCCTTGATCGGCTGATCGTGAGCCGCGTGGACGCGGAGGGCGGCCTCCTTCACGCGCATGGTGAAACAGCGGTGAAGCCGGGCGCTGGCCCGCGGCATTTGGTGTACAGCGCGGACAGCCGCTTCGTGTACGCAATTAATGAGCTGGACAGCACAGTGACTGTGCTGGCTTATGACGCGAGCGCGGGAACGCTGACCGCGCTGCAAAGCATTTCGACGCTGCCAGAGGGCTTCAGCGGCGAAAGCACATGCGCGGACATCCATCTCTCCGGAGATGGCCGGCATGTGTATGCCTCAAACCGCGGACACGACAGTATCGCGGTTTATGCCGTGGACGGACCAAGCGGGACGCTGTCCGTCTTGGGTTGGCAGGCGACGCTGGGGCGGACGCCGCGGAACTTCGCCCTGACGCCGCAGGGAGACTTCCTGCTTGCGGCGAATCAGGGCTCGGACAGCATCACAGTTTTCCGCGTGGACGCGGAGTCGGGGATGCTGCAGGAAACCGGGCAAAGCGCGGCGGTGTCGCGGCCGGTTTGCGTGAAGTTTCTTTAGGCTTTCTAGGCAAGAAGCCTCCCCGAAGTTGTAACGGACCCCACAGGCGCTATTTTCAATAAAATAGCCTGATTTTTGAACATAACGGACACCAGAAGCGTTATTATACCTAAAAGCAGCGGAAAACCCTGCTACAAAGGCGATTAGCGGCTGCTGTGTCCGTTAGCTTTTAAAAAGGCCTCTATTTCATCGAATAGAGGCACCTGAGTCCGTTAGCGAGTAGGCAGGCAATGCTTCCTCAGCTCGGCCCTAGATATCACAGCAGCTGTGCAGTAAAAAGCATTGACTTCTGAAGAAGTGTTGTTAAAATAGATCATTGTATGTACGTGCTGAACGCGTGTACACAATAAGGTCAAGAACAGGAAACCTACATGGAAACCGCAAAGAAAATGACGTTATTCGGGCTTGTATGGCCGATAATGATTGAATTATTTCTGCAATTTATGATTGGCACGGCGGATACGCTGATGGTGAGCCGGATTTCGGACGATGCGGTAGCTGTCGTTGGGATCAGCAATCAATTTTTCCAAGCAGTCATTATGCTATTCGTTCTTATATCCAGCGGAGCGGGCATTGTCATCTCGCAGAAGCTTGGAGCAGGCAAAGAGGAAGAAGCGCGAAAAGTGGCTTCGATGGCTTTTACATTAACGCTGGGATTGGGCGTTGTTGTTTCATTGCTGCTCTATTTCGGTGTGGATCTGTTCGTTTATTTCCTACATGTCCCGGCTTCCCTTTATGAGATGACGAGGCAGTATATTCAAATTGTGGGTAGCGGAACGATCGTCATGGCAGCTGTTTTAACTTTAAGCACGATTATCCGCAGCACTGGCAATACGAAAGGCACGATGCTTGTTGCTATCGGTATGAACATCATTCATATTATCGGCAACTATGTGTTTATTTTTGGCGCGTTGGGCTTGCCGAAATGGGGGCTTTTTGGCGTTTCTCTTTCAACGGTGGGAAGTCGCGTCATCGCGTTGTTCGTGCTTTTTTATATTTTCCGCAAAACCTTCACTACACTCATCACTTGGCGTGACCTGCGCGTATTCCATAAGGGACTATTGAAAGAGGTCGCGAAAGTTGGCCTGCCGATGGCCATTAGTTCGGCGTCATGGACCTTGTCCCAAGTCATCCTTTTTTCAATGGTTGCTACAATGGGCGCAGAGCAGCTTACGGCTAGAACCTATCTAAATACGATGGAGTCGTTCTCTTTTCTGGCAGGCTGGTCTTTTGCGATGGCGGTACAAATTCAGGTTGCGCATTTATTTGGTGCGGGACAGATGGAGAAAGCGTATCGCAGCCTCTATAAAGCGTTATTTTGGGGCGAAGTGGTCGTCGTTGCCAATACGCTCTTGTTATTTTTATTAGGCAAACATATCGTAGGGGCATTTACTGAAAATAACCAAATTATTTCCATTGTCGTTGGTGTCATGGCCATGAATTTAATTCTGCAGCCGCTCAAAATGTGGAATATGCCGCTCAACAATGCGCTTAATGCCGTTGGTGAGACCAAATTTGTCATGTATGTGAGCATTGGCGTCATGTGGATTTTTGCGGTTGGAGGCACGTACGTATTTGGTTTAAAATTCGGTTGGCTGCTCCACGGCGTCTATGTGGCTATGATTTGCGATGAAGCGATTCGCGGATTTCTTGTCCAGCGGCGCTGGATGGCTCGCAAAAAGCTGCCGAAAACTGCTGTTTCTACAAGCACAGTGACTTCACATTTTTGAACAATAATCTGACCAGATCAGACAAGCCCCCCTTAAAAAGGGGGCTGTTTTATCTGAAAAATTGGTTGCGCATGCAACTAATCGCGCGTATGATAAACTAGTGGCAAGTGCAACGATTCGGTCAGTCCCACCATTTTGCAGAAAGGAAGGGGAAAGGATTATGATTGATGCCCGAAACAGCATTCCAAGGTGGATCTCTCTGTTATACCGGTATGGACAAATGTATATTGGTGAGCACCTGAAAGCGTATGATATCGGCAAGGGGCAACATATTTTTCTCAACGCGCTCTATAAGGAAGATGGCCTGACGCAAGAAGATCTGGCTGATTACTTGAAGATCGATAAAGGTACGACGGCAAAAGCACTGAAAAAACTTGAAGAGCAAGGTTACATAACGCGTACGGTCAGCGAAAAGGATAAGCGATGCAACGAGGTTCATCTGACTGAAAAGGCGCTTTTGATCAAGGAAGATGTGCGTAAAGTGTTAACGGATTGGCGGGAGCGTTTGACCGACGGTCTATCCCAAGAAGAGAAGCAATTGGCTCTAACCATTTTGGAGAAAATGGGCAATAATGCAGCTGGATTTGCAGAGGAGGCGTAGATCAGCATGAATGTGAGGGCAGCAGGTTCGGTTTTTATCGATCGACATTTCCATGCTTTAACTCATCGGAATTATCGCTATCTTTGGACAGGGCAGTGTGTATCGCTCATTGGGACATGGATGCAAAATATCGGGCAATCTTGGCTTGTTCTTACACTGACAGGTTCGCCGCTTAAGCTTGGGATGGTTACGGCTTGTCAATTTTTACCGATCCTTTTATTTTCGCTATTTGCGGGCATTATCGTAGATAAATTTCCAAAGAAAAATATCCTGTTGGTCACGCAGACGGTTTCCATGATTCTTGCTTTTACGCTGGCAACGCTTGTTTTGACACATACAGTGAGGTACGAGTTTATTATTGTACTTGCGCTTTTGCTGGGGCTTAATAACACGCTGGATATGCCGACCAGGCAGGCTTTTAACATTGAAATTGTTGGAAAAGAAGATCTGATGAATGCCATTGCGCTCAATTCCACAACGTTTAATATGGCCAGGATTGTTGGACCTTCCATTGGCGCAGTAATGATGGCTTGGCTTGGGGCAGGCTGGTGTTTTTTGCTTAACGGAGTCAGTTTTATAGCTGTATTGTATGGCATTCTCCAGATTCAAACAGCGCCTTATGTTCGAAAGAAAACCTCGCGGGAAGGTGTTTTTAAAGAGATTAAAGACGGAATCGTCTATATTGCAAGAGATCCAGTGTTAGCTCAGACGGTCCTGCTTGTGACGGTGATTGGGACTTTAGCTTTTAACTTTAATATCCTCATTCCAGTTTTCACGAGAAATGTATTGCAATTAGGAGAGACCACATACGGTACCCTGATGTCATGCCTTGGAATTGGTTCTTTTGCAGGGGCGCTGACGATGTCATTTCGCAGTAAAAAGGGTCCAAGACTCAAAATCAGCATGATCGCAAGCCTAGTGGTTGCCAGTTGCCTGATTCTAAATGGGCTTAGTACGTCTGTTTGGCTGTGCGGGGGAGTGCTGGCTTTAACGGGATTTTTCAATATTATGTTCGCTACGAATAGCAATTCCAATCTTCAAATGAATGCCAAAGAGGAGTATCGCGCGCGGGTTATGAGTGTCTATGCGCTAGTATTTGCGGGTTCTACACCGTTTGGTAGCTTGTTTGCCGGATATGTCGCAGACCGTTTTGGGGCGAATGGGGCTTTTGTCGTATGCGGGTTACTAACGGGTATTTTATGTTTAATTATTATCTGGAAATTTAGGAAAACAGGCGGAAAAAAATCGCTTGAGGCCATTTAACCAATTTATCCAAATTTTGGATTGTCAATTAGAAGCGTTTCCATTACAATATGAGTTATATTCATGTCGTTATTGGGGAGGTAATCTTGTGCTAGGGTTTTTGAAAAGATGGATGCATTCACCTGAACATATGCCAAAGCAAGATCCTGCAAACGCTGTGGATTATAAAACGATGGAGATTGACGTGGTTATTAAGTGCTTCGTGTCGGATAAGGACAGGCCTTTTCGAGTCATCTTCAAAGTAGAGAAACAAGGCTCTTTCTTCTCCAAGGACATTTTCGTGCAAAATGTGGATGCTAAGACACCATATGAACTGGTTCATAACTTTTCCACGCTGGGTATGAATTATGAAGAGTTGAAGAAATACGGGAGCACGGATTACGCGGAGTATAGCTTTGCTACTTTGGAAGAGGCCAAGAAAGTAAAAGATACGACCGTAGAATACATTCGATTCCTGATTCGCGAACATCAACAAGAGACACTCGCCCAAACTTCATAGCAGGACCACATAAAGGAGTCAGCGATTTCATCGCTGGCTTTTTTGTCTACTTGGGACAAGCGTGCTCGATTTAAGTGGACGGTGAAGCGGCAGCTGAGTGGCCAAGTCGAAATCAAAGGCTTACGTTGTATATTATACAACGTAATGGCGAGGTCTGACCGCGAAAACGGTCCTACGTTGCACAAAGTACAACCATTGGTTGCCAAAAGGTGAGATATAGGCAGTTTCGTGTTTAAATCATTGCATAAAGTACAATATAGAGGTGTGTTAAGGCGCAATTAGAGCGAAATGGTTGTACAAACTACAACATAGAACGCTGTTGCAAACGCAGTTTGGTGAAGTGTGTAGGTGTTGGCAACGCCTGGACCCTACGATAACAAAAAAGCTTAGCCAGATCCCCAACATGGATCTAACTAAGCTTTTTTTGCGGTCGCAAGCGATGATTACTTCTTCGCTGCTTCCGTTTTGTGCTGCTGCACAATCTCTTTCAAACGGTATTGGCGAAGTTTCGTGACCGAGGTGAATTTGGAATCAGCACCTTTGACCTCAAAAAATACTTTGCCATCTTGAATCTGAACAATTTTATGCGTGTTCACATAGCAATCAGTATTCACCTTGAAAAAAACGCTGCCCGTTGTAATCTCTACGATCTGCTCTGTGGACATCCGTTTTTTAATGTGAAAATTTTTCCCATGAAAAGAGACCAGCCCATGCTCTCCGACCCGGAAGTACATAATATCTTTCTCCAGTACGAAATTTTCATAGCTGTTTCTGGTTTCGAGCGCTACAGTCATTTTAGATTCCCCCTTTAAAATGATAACGCTTACAATTGAGAACGTTCTCATTATACCGCATTTATTTAGATTTTAAAAGTGTTTTTCATGTAAAAAAAGGACCTCCTTGGTTAAAAAAAGGAGATCCGTGATACTGTATTTCCTAGGAAATATTTAACAACATTAATACTTATTTTATTCGCTCAAGCACGTTGCGAGCCACCCAAACACCGGCAGCTCCAGCCTGGGCTAAGCCTCTTGTAATTCCTGCACCGTCGCCGCCGCAGAACAGGCCTTTGATCTCGGTTTCGAAGCTTTCGCTAAGCTTAGGACGAGCGGAATAAAATTTCGCTTCGACACCGTAGAAGAGCGTATGTTCAGCCGCAATTCCCGGGGTTACTTTTTCAAGAGCGTGAATCATTTCAATTAAGCTTTTCATTGTATTGTAAGGAAGCACGAGACCAAGATCACCAGGAACGGCTTCAGCCAAAGTCGGCTCCAGAAAACCCTCGCGAATGCGATCTGCTGTAGAGCGTCGTCCTCTCATGATGTCTCCGAATTTCTGAACGATAACGCCGCCGCTTGATAGATCGTTCGCATGTTTGCAAATTTCCCGGGCATATTCGTTCGGCTTATCGAACGGCTCGGTGAATTTGTGGGAAACGAGCAGGGCGAAGTTCGTATTATTGGAGCCGAGGGCCGGATCCTTGTAGGAGTGCCCGTTGGCGGCCATTACGCCGCTATGATTTTCGACAACAACATGGCCGGAAGGATTGCTGCAGAAGGTGCGTACCCGCGTGCCCACAGAGGTATTGTAGATGAATTTTCCTTCATACAAATGCTCGTTAATTTCGCGCATCACGACATCGGATGTTTCGACGCGGACGCCAACGTCGACTTGGTTGTTGTACATTTTCAAACGGCGCTTCTTTAAAACTTGCGTTAACCATGCGGAACCGTCGCGTCCGGGAGCTAGCATGACATGATCGCTGTGGATCTCAGTGCCATCTTTCAGCCGAATGCCTTGAACGATATGTTTGTCTTCGCGTTTTACGGTGATGATGTCGTCGACTTCAGCTTTGAACTGCATGTCGATACGTGTTTTCAAATATTCGTAAATGGATTTCAGAATCATTAGATTCTGTTCGGTGCCTAGATGCCTGACCTGTGCGCGAAGCAGCTTAAGTCCAGCCGCGTAAGAGCGCTGCTCAATGTTTTTCACAGCTTCGGTCGTCGGATCCGTGATGTTCTCCGTTGCACCATGCTCTAGATTAATGCGATCTACATATCGAATCAAATCAATGACTTGGCTGGGGGCCAATATATCCGTCATCCAACCGCCGAATTCCGTGGTGATATTGAACTTGCCGTCGCTGTAAGCGCCAGCACCTCCGAATCCGGCCGTTATGGAACATGCAGGCAGACAGCCTGAGAACTCCTTTTTACCGGCTGGCGGAGGGCACAGTTTGATTTTGCTTTCCAGAATCGGACAACTGCGATGGTAAATATCATGGCCTTTGTCGACGAGCAATATTTTAGCGGCAGGGTGAAGCAGTGTCATTTCATAGCAGGCGAAAATACCGGCAGGTCCTGCACCAACTACGATCAAATCATAAGCGTTCATTGCGATCTCCTCTGGAAATGTCATTTTTAGACGCAAAAAAACCTAGCCACACGGGTATGCAAAAGCAAGAACCCGTCGTAGCTAGGAAGTTATGGCTTCCTCTAGAGACCCTTAAGCCAATTCTCAAGGATATACGAACGATTATGACGTATGTGGCAGTTTCTTATCGCCTTAATTATCATAATACGAACAATTTTGGTTGTCAATCATATAATGTTCGTCAATATAACTGGGATTTGATCGGAATCATGTAGGTTGTTCCGCTTTTCGTTGAGTTTATCCGAACGGTTCCGCCGTATTTTTACTTCGAGTAGGTGTAGAATACACTATTGGTTAGTAGTACAATGATTAACGAAATCATGAGGATAAAGAGCGAGGCATATATGATGAAATTAACATTTTTGGGCTGTGGTGACGGCTTTAGTGTCGAACAAGGCCATAACAGCGCTTTACTCACGTTCGGAAATACCAACCTGTGCATCGATTTTCCAGAGTCGAATCATACTGCTTTGCATCAGATGGGGAAAAAGCTCAATGAGGTTGAGCATGTCTTCGTAACGCATTTGCATGAGGATCATATCAATGGTTTGGCGAAGCTGGCATTGTTTCACCGGGTGTATCCCGGCAAAATCAAGCCGAAACTTTATGTGCCTGCAGGGCTGCTAGCTGATTTATGGCAGGTTTTACGCCATGGGTTGGAGCTAACCACACGAGGGAAACGAGTGTTAGAGGACTATTTTGACGTGGAATGCGTGGAAAATGTCTTTGAAATCGCGGGTGAGCGATTCGAGCTTATTCGGACGCAGCATGTGCCGGACATGCTTAGCTATGGCTTGCTTTGTAAGCCGTATTTCTATTTCAGCGGGGACACGAGGTTAGACGAAACGTTTCTCGGAGAGGTTGCCGGCGAGGTGCAAACGATCTTCCACGAATGCCACATGCAGGAGGATCAACTGCCTTCGCATACGTCACTTGAGGAGCTTTTAACGCTCCCCGTGACCATTCAAGAGAAGATGCTGCTCATGCATTATGTGGATGATTATGTGCTCGCGGATGCGCGTGAGCAGGTTCATAGTAAACATAAACTTCGCTTGGCTGAGCCATTGCGCGTGTATGAGTGGTAGAACCTCGGGACGTTGAAAATACCTTGACAACCCAGTGGGTAAGCGGTATTTTTACACAAGATAAGGTTTGTTAGTTATATCAACTAACGTACAGTTGTGATCGATACGGTCGCAACTTCGTAGACAGAATGGATGGAACTAGGAAGATGATCAGTAAAAACGACATGAAAGAACGAAACCGGATGAGCATCCTGAAAACGATCCGAAGAGGAGTTTGTTCCCGTGCGGACATCTCGGCCACGCTTGGTCTTAGTAAGCCTGCGGTGTCTGCGCTCGTTGACGAGCTGATCAAGGAGGGCTTGGTGTACGAGACCGGAAGGGGTGATTCGACTGAAGCGGGGGGCAAGAAGCCTATCTTGCTAGACTTTCAGGCGAACGTGTCGATGATTGCAGCTGTTTCCTTTAACAATAAACATTACGAGGTCGCGTTAGTTGATTTGGTAGGTGTCGTGAAACTTTATGTGAAAAAAGAAATCCACATCTATGACGACTATCGGCAAACCATCGATCTGATCGTGCAAGAAATTCGCGACTTAATTCAAGTGGCGCGGGAGCAGGGGCATCAGCAGCCTGTCATAGCTTGCGGCGTAGCCATTCGCGGATTAGTGGACACGAAGATGGGGATTATGCGCTATTCCTCGGCGATGCCGTGGAAAGATGCACCCATTGAGGATTACATGAAGCAAAGCCTGGATATTCCGATTTTTCTTGAAAATGACGCGAGAGCAGGCACGTATGTTGAACTATTGAACAGCAACGGAGCCTACAGCAATTCGCTCGTCTGCGTTAGTGTCGGGCTCGGAATCGGGACAGGCGTCGCAATTGGCAATGAAGTGTACCGTGGAGCGTTCGACGGTGCTGTAAATTTGGCTCATGCGACTATCGACCATGACGGTCCTCTTTGCCGCTGCGGAAATCGCGGCTGTTGGGAGGCTTTGGCATCCATCACTGCATTCAGTGAAGAGCTGGTACGCCGCGATGGAAAATATGCGGATTTAGAATTCACTGAAATTCTAAATCTTTACCATGAGGGCGACGCTGTTGTCGCGGATGTTTTGTTCAACTATACCGGCTATTGGCTCGGGGTAGGCATTGCCAACATCTTGCAAACATTTAATCCCGAGGTACTGATTATTCAAGGGGAACTTACATTTGTCGGGCCTGAGCTTGAGCGGAAAATTACCGAAGTTGTCCATCAACGAGTGAAGTCTGCGGTCACAAAGCGCAGCGTCATTCGTTTTTCCGAACATTCCGAAAAACTTCAAGTAAGGGGAGCAGCGGCTGTTATCTCCCAGTACTTTTTCTCCGACTCGCATCATCGTCTTATTTGGAAATGATGGCGTTGTTGCGTTAACGGACCCCAGCGCCGTTATTTTAGGCAAATTGCCGCAATTTGCATCATTAACGGACTCCAGTGACGCTATTTCGTCATTTCACATGCTAAATCTGCTTCTCAGGCACGAATAGCGGCGCTGGAGTCCGTTAGAATTCGAAAAAGCCGCAATTCCAGCGAATAGTGGCTGCTCGGTCCGTTAGGGATAGGAACTCGCCTAATGTTTAGAACTGTATCCACGCCGCACTTCCAAACCTTACACGCATACCGCGTAACTAAACCGCACCGCACACCGCACACCCTCACCCAACCCCAGTACCCACACTCCGACAGTGTATCCTTGAAAAGTAGCCAGCTACTTTAACGGACCCCAGCGCCGTTATTGCAGCCTTTTGCCGCTATATGCAACATTAACGGACCCCAGTGACGTTATTTCGCCTTTTCACACGCTAAATCCCGTCTTGAAGCACGAATAACGGCACTGGAGTCCGTTAGAATTAGAAAAAGCCCCAATTCCAGCGAATAGCGGCCGCTCGGTCCGTTAGAGACGAGCGCCAATCCGCCCACAACATAAGGCTCAAAAAATATATTGACAGCCCCAACGGGTAGGCAGTAATATTGCCTTATAAGTTAGTTAGTTATTATAACTAACATACGCAAAACCAATTCATGCCGACAAATGGACAGATTGGAAGGACACGATGAAAATGATCAGCAAAAATGATATGAAAGAACGAAACCGGATGAGCATTCTGAAAACGATCAGAAGCGGAGTTTGCTCACGAGCCGAAATTTCAGCAGCTCTTGGGCTAAGTAAGCCGGCCGTTTCCGCGCTCGTTGATGAACTGATCAAGGAAGGCCTGGTGGTTGAGACCGGAAGGGGGGACTCTACCGAAGCCGGCGGTAAAAAGCCCATTCTGCTTGATTTTCAGGCAGATGTGGCGATGATCGCAGCCGTATCTTTTAACAACAAGCATTACGAAATTGCGCTAGTCGATTTGCTGGGTGTCGTGAAATTTTATATGAAAAAGAAAATCCGCATCTATGATGACTACCGGCAAACGATCGATCTGATCGTGCAAGGAATTCGCGATTTGATTCAAGAGGCGCGAGCGCAAGGCCAGCAGCAGCCTGTCATGGCATGCGGCATTGCCGTTCGCGGACTGGTCGACACGGATAAGGGCATCATGCGCTATTCATCGGCGATGCCATGGAAGGACGCACCCATCGGAGAATATATGAGTCAAAGCCTGGACATCCCGGTTTTCCTGGAAAATGATGCGAGGGCTGGCACGTATGTAGAGATGCTGAACAGCAACGGCAACTATAGAGATACGCTAGTTTGCGTCAGCGTTGGAATCGGGATCGGGACCGGAGTCGTCATCGGTAATGAGGTATACCGGGGAGCATTCGGTGGGGCTGTAAACTTGGCCCATGCAACCATCGATCATGATGGCCCCATTTGTCGCTGCGGCAACCGCGGTTGTTGGGAAGCTCTGGCATCCATCACGGCTTTGGGCGAAGAGCTGTCACGCAGAGACGGAAAGTATGCGGAGTTAGAGTTCAGTGAAATCGTAAGCCTTTACCGTGAGGGCGATCCGGTTGTTGCAGATGTTTTGCTTAACTATACCGGCTATTGGCTGGGGATTGGCATAGCAACGATTTTAAATGTGTTTAATCCCGAACAGCTGATTATCCAAGGGGAAATAACCCAAGCAGGCCCTGAGTTGGAAAAGAAAATTATCGAAGTTGTTCAGCAAAGAGTTTCCGCGGTCACAAGGCGCAGCCAAATCCGGTTCTCCGAACATTCGGAGAAGCTTCAAGTGAGGGGGGCTGCAGCTATCATCAGCAATCATTTTTTTTCCGACATGTATCACCGTATGATTTGGCAATGACTTCGTCTATGGGGGGATTGGTTCGTGTATGGATCAAATAAAGCAAGCAAGAAGCCATTCAGCACCAGCATACTTGTTTTTATGGTTGTCTATCTTGGGACTCGTTACAAATATCTTTACACTGCAAAGTGAGATAGCTCCTGCAGCCAAATTCGGTTTGATTGGAGTAACCGTTGTCTTCATGTTCCTATGGTCTTTGTTTTTCTTCGGAGATAAACATATCCGCTATACGCTTGTGATTCCAGGATTTGTGATTTTGTTTTGCGTCACAACCGTACCCGCAATCTTCCTCCTATACCTTAGCGTGTTCGATGTATCGCTGTTAAATTTCAAAGGGGACTGGTCATTTGTAGGGCTTGCCAACTATACGTATTTCCTCACCAAAGACAAATTGTTCTACGGAGCCATTATCCGCACGATCGAATACATGGTCATTGTGCTTGGGCTGCAAATGGTGATCGGAATGGGCCTTGCGCTGCTGCTGCAACGAGAGTTCCGAGGCCGCTCTTTCGTTTCTTCGGTGCTGGTGATCCCGGTGATGACGTGTCCCATCGTCATTGCGATGTTATGGAAATACATGTACAGCAGTTATAACGGCTTTATAAATCTAATGTTAAAAAACGTGGGGATCGGCGAGATCCCGTGGCTAACCAATCAACCGCTGCCATGGATAAGCCAAATCCCGGGAATCGGTAACTTTCTGGTTACCTATCTGAATGCCAATATCGGTTTTGCGGCTGCGATCATCGTGAATATTTGGCAGTGGACGCCTTTTGTATATCTAATGTTCCTAGCGGGGTTAAGTGCTCTGCCGAGGGAGCCGTATGAAGCAGCCAAGGTGGACGGAGCAAATATCTGGCAGACGTATTGGCACATTACGTTCCCGTTGTTGCGGCCGGTTATCGGTGTAGTGTTCCTCATTCGAATCATTGATCTCATGAAGGTGTACGATCAGATCTGGGCTTTGTTTGGCGACTCGGTTACCATGCGGACACTGAATATTCATATTTTTTCAACGGGTCTGACCGGTCAGGATTATAGTAAAGGCGCGGCCTTATCCATCCTTGTGCTGGTGCTCATTATCGGAATCAGCTTTCTTTTCTCAAATATCGGTAAATGGGTTTCCAAAAGGGGGGCATAACGGATGGAAAGGACCTTCAAGGCCATTGCGGCGAAAATTGTCGTAACTTGTCTTATTGCAATCGTCATCCTGGTGTGGGCAGTACCGATTTTCTGGATGATTTTAAGCAGTTTCAAGTCCACACAAGCGATCATTGAGCCAAAACTCATCGTTTGGTTTAAGCCGACACTCGCTAACTACAAATTTATTTTTGAAACTCAGAATTTCTTCCAATACCTGATCAATAGCTTGATCGTCGCAGTATGTGCGACATTTATATGCCTAACGACCGGAACGCTGTCTGCCTATAGCATTGCACGATGGCGGACAGGAGGGAATGCGTTTGCGAACTGGGTCATTTTTACGAAAATGGCGCCTCCTGCGATTCTTATCATTCCTTTTTTCCTGATGTTCAAAAGCATTGGCTTGATCAATACGGTTTGGGCGCTTGTCATTGCCAACATTACGTTCAATATTCCTTTTGTTATCTGGACGATGCGCGGATTTTTCGATGAATTGCCTGAAGATATGGAGGAAGCTGCGTTAATTGACGGCTGCACAAGACTTGAAGCTTTTTGGCGCGTATCGCTGCCTTTGGCCCGCTCGGGGCTCATCACGACCAGCATTTTTTGCTTCCTGTTTGTATGGAATGAATACTTGTTCGGCCTTACTCTTGCGCTTTCGGAGAAAAGTAAAACATTGCCTGTCGCAACCGGGGATTTCATTACGGGGTATTCGATTAACTGGGGGCCGGTATTCGGCTCGGGAAGCTTAATTCTATTGCCTGCCTTTATCATGGTTTTGTTTCTGCAGCGTTATATCGTGCAGGGCTTAACTGTGGGGGCAGTTAAATAGAGCAAAAACCAATAAAAATGGAGGGTTCGAACATGAAGCAAAAGCGGTTAAAAAGAAGATCAGTGTTAACGGTATTGCTGGCGTCAAGTCTTGTTTACGTAAGTGCATGCTCATCTGACAGCGGGAAGCCAATCGACAAAGGGAGTGAGGAAAGCCCGAAGGCGCAAGAGGGGCAAAAAGCGCGGGAAATCACCATATTTACGCGTACGGGTCCAGACACGAGTGATTATGTCAAAGAACAAGGCAAAGAGTTCACGAAATTAACAGGGATCAAAGTCAACATTACCGAGCAGGGTGCCAGCAATTATTTTACCAACATGACCAATCAACTGATTGGAGGCACAGACACTTTTGACTTGGCGACTACAAACAATACGTATGTAGCTCCGCTGGCAGAAGCAGGCGCAATTGAGCCGTACGATGAGTACATCAAGAAGTTTGATCCGAACTATGATTGGAAAGATGTTGCTTTTCAATACAAGTACAAAGATAAAACGGTTGCCATGCCTTATAACCTAAGCATTCATCTGTTCTACTACCGCTCAGACCTGATTTCGAATCCGCCGCAAACCTGGGAAGAGTTCGCAGCAGAAGCTAAAAAATGGACCAAATCGAAAAATCCGGCTTCGCCAACGGCATACGGTGCTTCCTGGACGGCGATGTCCGGCTCTGAGCAGCCGAAAGTATTTTATTCGATGATGTGGTCATTTGGCGGGGAGATTGCGAAAGACGGCAAGGCAGGCGTAGGGTCGGCTGGGGCGATCAAGGCCGGGGATCTCTGGCAATCCATGGTGAAGGACGAAGTCATTCCGAAGGATACGCCAAACTGGGGTTATTCGAATGTATTCGATGCATTGAAAACAGGCACGATTGCGATGGCCGCACCTTTCTGGAGTGCAGCTTATACAGAACTTAAGAAAAGCGACAGCCCTTACAAAGATAAGATTAAAATTGGCTTAATTCCTGGAGAGAAGCAGGCTGACGGCAACATCTTGCGTACACCGCTCTTCCAATCATGGACGCTGATTATGAACAAGAATGCAAAAAACAAAGAAGATGCAGCGAAATTCGTAGAGTTCATGACCAGTAAAGAAGGAGCGATGCGTGAAGCCAAACTAGGCGGTTTGCCAATTCGTTACTCTGTACTCAGCGATCCTTCGCTGCAGCCACGTGAATTTTACGATACAGTCCTGGAAACGTTAAAAGTCGCAAAAGACGAGCCGCTCGTGCCTTATTATTTGAAGCAGCATGAAATCATGAACACAGCCCTTTCGGGAATTATGACGGGAACGGTCAAACCGGATGCTGCGCTGAAAAGTGCGGAGAAAGATTTGCAAGCACTTATAGACGGAAGTAAAAAGTAATATTTTTGAGGGAGTGACAGGATGCCGAATGTATACGGATTACAAGGAAAAGAGAGTTTGCTTGCGCATATGCCAGATATTCGCCAATTAGCCGGTTTTGAGCGCATGGAGCTGCTGCAAGGCAAAGGCCGTGGCAATGAAGTCATCCAGGTTCGCAATGGCTCAGGACTGCAGTTTCAAATTGCGGTAAGCCGCTCTTTCGATATTGGCATGTGCGAATTGTATGGCATTTCTCTTGCCTGGCTGTCGCAAAACGGGCCTGTCGCTCCTTTTTATTATGAAAGAGAGGAGTGGAACCGCAGCTTTGAAGGCGGCTTGCTGGCAACTTGCGGCTTAACGACGATGGGCAAACCGAGTGTAGATGAAGGGCAAGTGTACGGTCCGCACGGGCGTATTTCCTCGATACCTGCGGAACTTCTTCAGTCAGAGGGGCGCTGGAATGACAGCGGTCAATATGAATTGATTTTTCGCGGACGCGTCCGTGAAAGCTCAGCGACCGGTGAGAACCTTGTGTTGGAAAGGACGATCGTGACCAGGCTGGGGGAGAACAGATTGGAGATCACGGATTCGGTCACGAACGAATCGCAGCGGCCGGTTGCACATTTAATGATGCATCATTTTAACCTTGGCTTTCCGCTTATTGGTGAAAACTGTGCGATTGATATACCAGATGGCCCCAAAAGATGGATTAACGGCCAGGGAGCAACCGATAGTTGGAGCTCGTATCCTGCGCCACTGGAGAATGGGCAGCCATCGGTAATGGCACACGAGAATGTGCAGGAGGATCATAAGGAAGGAACCGTTCAGGTTCGCATCAGCAACAAGATTGTGCATAACGGCGAAGAGAAAAGGTTAGTGGTAGGAATACGATACGATAAAAAAGCAAGCCCTGTCTTGACGCAATGGAAGCATCCTGGCAAAGGAGTTTACGTACTCGGCATTGAGCCAGGCAATGCGACAACTGAAGGACGCGCTGTACATCGCGCGAGGGGAACCTTGCCGGTACTGGCTCCTGGAGAGCGGAAAACGTACTCATTTTGCGTGGAAGCTCGGTTGGAATCCATTTTACCCGTATAAGGGGTGGAAATTTGCGTGAAGGATTAACGATAATATCATGAATTGGAGTGATCGGGAAATGAAGCTGTTGTGGGGAGATTTGCATAATCACTGTGGGATTACGTATGGTTTTGGCGATTTGGAGAATGCGTTGTCTGTGGCCAAAGAACAATTGGATTTCTGCGCAATCATTGGCCACGCGATGTGGCCGGATATGCCGGAAAGAACGGAAGGCCTGGAATTTTTGGTCGATTTCCATTTGAAAGGATTTGCTAAGCTGAGAGGCAATTGGGAGCATGTCCGTGAAACGGTTAAAACGTGGAATGTTCCACATGAATTTGTAACCTTTCAAGGATATGAGATCCACTCGAGTGAATTTGGTGATCATCATGTACTGACAACTTCGGATGAGCTTCCTTTGATCGAAGCTGGTTCGCCGTCTGAGCTTGTGGCTGCGCTAGCTCCACTGCCTGTCATTGCTGTACCTCATCATGTGAGTTACACGCCTGGCTACCGGGGAGCGAACTGGGAGGCATTTTCGGAGTCAATCAGTCCTGTTGTGGAAGTATACTCCAAGCACGGCTGCTCCATGTCCGACTCCAGTGCGTATCCGTGTTGGCATACGATGGGCCCTCGCGACTCGCGCAATACAGTTGTATCAGCCATTCGGAGCGGCCGGAAGTTCGGCTTCGCTGGCTCAACCGATCATCACGCTGGATACCCCGGCTCTTATGGAGACGGTCGAGTGGCTGTACTGGCTACTGAAAAAACGCGTGATGCGATATGGGAGGCTCTGCTGGCTCGCCGCACATATGCAATTACGGGCGATAAAATCGCATGTTCCTTTACCGTGAATGGGGCTATTTTTGGCAGCGAAGTGAAGGTAGACGGACGCAGAGAGCTTAAACTGGATGTTACGGGCTGCGACTTCATTGACAAAGTAAGCGTGTATAAGAACGGTGTGCTATGGAAAGTTGTTAATGCTCAGTATGCCGGTCTTCAGCAGTTACCCGAGCCTCAAACGCAAGGCAAGTATAAAGTGCGTGTGGAAATGGGATGGGGCGACAGCCAGACAGGGTATGTATGGCAAGGCAGTGCTCGTCTGGACAAGGGGCAAATCGTCTCGGTAGAGACATGTTTCCGAGGACAAAGCGTGTTGGCGCCGACGCCGGAGATGCGGGATAATCCGGATATTAACCTGCTAGGCAACAAGCTCATAGCTTGGTCTGAACAGACGGCGGAATGGACTTGTACCACGTTTAAGAATGTGTCCACACGGCACCCGCAAACCGCTGCGCTTATTTTCGAAATTGAAGGAGACACAAACAGTCAATTATCCATTGAAGTGAACGGCCAAACCTTCACTTATACGATCGGTGAGCTCCTTGAAGGAAGCCGCTCGGCGCATATGCTGCCGCACAGCTCCGAGGCTATCCTCGTGCATCGCGCTGTTCCTGAACACGCTTATTGCTTCCAGGGCGAATGGCACGACGATGAAAAAGAACGTGATTGCGACGCCTATCATGTGGAAATCAGACAAACAAATGAACAGTATGCTTGGATCACGCCTGTATTCGTTATTTCTTAAGGAGGCTCCCGTTCATGGCAAAAGAGTTGAGAGTCGGAATCATTGGCTGCGGCGGTATCGCCAACGCCAAACATATGCCAAGTCTGAGTAAACTGCCGCAGGTGAGTATGGCTGCTTTTGCCAACAGGACAGAGGATAAAGCGCGATTAGCCTCTCAAATATTCGGTTCGGAGGATGCCAAGGTCTACGGGGATTACCGCCATTTACTTGAAGACAAGACGATTGACGTCGTTCATGTCTGCACTTCAAACGACTCGCATGCCGAAATTGCGATTGCCGCATTGGAAGCAGGGAAACATGTCATGTGTGAGAAGCCAATGGCCAAAACGACGGCGGAAGCCAGGAGAATGGTTGAGACGGCGAAACGTGCGAATAAGAAGCTGACGATCAGTTACAACAACCGCTATCGCCCGGATTCGCAATATTTGTGTCACATGTGCCGAAACGGTGATTTGGGACACATTTATTTGGCTAAAGCACATGCGCTGCGCCGACGTGGGGTTCCGACGTGGGGAGCTTTTCTGAATAAGGATAAGCAGGGCGGCGGACCCCTGATTGATATCGGCACACACGCGCTCGACCTCGCCCTATGGCTGATGGACAACTATAAACCCAGAACGGTGCTGGGAAAAGCCTTTCATCAGTTGGGGCAGCAAGCAAATGCAGCCAATCCGTATGGATCGTGGGATCCGGCTCAATTCACGGTTGAGGATTCTGCCGTGGCGATGATTATGATGGAGAACGGATCCACCATTCAACTTGAAGCCAGCTGGGCGCTAAACATCACAAATGAAGGTGCTGGCAAAGTGACGTTATGCGGAACAGAGGCAGGGGCCGATATGTGGGACGGTCTGAACATCAACGGAGAAAAGTATGGGAAACGTATCCATCTTCAGCATACGGGAGTCCCTTTTTATAAGACTCAAGAAGAAAGTCCGGCGGATCTCGAAGCGCGGTTATGGATTGAAGCTTTGATGAACGGGCAGGATCCGATTGTGAAGCCTGAGCAAGCACTTGTTGTGCAGGAAATCCTAGAAGCGATTTATGTTTCTTCGGAAACCGGGAAAGCTGTTTCGCTCTAGAGTGGGGGAGGCCTTTTAATGATAGAAGTAGCTTTGGTTGGCGCTGGGAATGCGGCGAGAAAATATGCGCAGCTGCTTTCGGAAACGGGAAAGGTGGAAATCGTTGGTCTATACGATGAGCGGGAGGAAGCGGCATTAGAGCTTGCTGCGGATTACGGCGGCCTTGTCTTCCCCTCGATTGCCGATTTGAACGACGCACTACCTTTGAGCACTTTGTTCGTCTTTGTCGGACTTCAGAAGCTTCGGAACGACTGGACCCAGACGGTGAGACTCCTACTAGAAAAAGGCAGAACCGTTATAACCGAAATGCCTTCGGCTTCCCATTTGTTGGATGTTCAAGCCATGTTGCGCGCTGCCGGCTCAAGCGGAGGTCGCTTGCTATTTATCAACCCGGAACGATTTTATTTTCATCAAGTGGATATTAAAAAGCGGATAGATGCCGGAACGATTGGCAGCATCGGGGTGATTAACGTCAAGCGTTATAGTCCAGAGCCGCCTGAAAATGAGTCAGGAAGCGCGCTCCAGCGGCTCGCTGTATACGACATCGACGTGCTTCGCTGGATCGTAGGGGAAGTTACAAACGTCTATGCCATGCAAAGAGGCACGGGGGATTTGGACTATGCCTTGATTACGCTTAAATTCCGCTGTGGGACAATTGCCAATCTTGAAGCGTGTTTGGGATACCCGGAGGAGTATACATCGGCCGTGGAATATGCCGGTACACATGGTTTGCTTCGCTATGATAATCGGAAAACAGATGCTTTGCATGTTTATAAAGCGGCAAGTCCACGGAAGCAAGACTTCAGTCCTTCCTTTCGCAATCCTGAATATGAAGAGCTTGTTCATTTGTTAGACTGCGTGAAAGAGGGTTTGCAGCCGGTAATGACGGCGGAGGATGCCCTTGGAACGTTGAAGGTAGCAGCTGCAGCGGAACAATCCATCTTGACCGGGCAGCCGGTGGAGCTCATGGACCATACGTTTTCGCACGGGATTGGAGGCGAAGAGGATGCATAAACGGAAGATCGGCATGATCAGTTTTGCCCATCTGCATGCGGTCAGCTATTTGGAAGCTTTGGTTCGGCGCGACGATGTAGAGCTTGTCGGAATTGCAGATGAAAACCGGGAGCGGGTGGAACCGTTTATTAGGAAGTACCAGCTGCCTTATTATGCGGATTACCGTGAGCTGCTGGCTGGAGATGTCGAGGCTGTCACTATCTCCTCGGAAAACGCCAATCACGCTGAGATGACCATTGAGGCTGCGAAGCACAAAAAACATGTGCTATGTGAGAAGCCGCTAGGTGTGTCCCGCGAACAAATGCGTCAGATGATTGAGGCGTGCCAAGCTGGCGGCGTGCAATTGATGACTTCCTTTCCAAACCGTTACATTCCGATGATTGTGGAGGCGAAACGAGCCATTGAGCGTGGAGAGATTGGTGAGGTGGTTGCTGTTAAGGCGACGAACAAAGGAGAAATGATTGGCGGTTGGTTTAATGACCGCTCGTTGTCCGGCGGGGGCTCTCTCATGGATCATACCGTGCATGTCATGGATCTATTGAATTGGATTTTCCAATCGCAAGCCGTTGAAGTTTACGCGCAGGCTGACAGTCTGTTTCATGGCATCGATATGGATGATGCTGCCATTGTTCATGTCAAATTTGCTAACGGAGTTATCGCTGCTTTGGATGCAAGTTGGTCAAGGAAGCATGCGGCTCCTTATAAACGTGACTTAACGATGACGTTCATCGGGACGGAGGGCGTCATTTCCTTGGATTATTTCGCTCAGGTGAACGAAATATACAGCGAAACGACCGGGCATGCGGAGTGGAGCTATTGGGGCGACAACAAAGATGAAATGCTGATCGATGATTGGATTCAATGTCTAAAAGAAGATCGGCCTGTACCGATTACAGGTGAGGATGGCTATAATTCAACGGTTATTGCGCTAGCGGCTTACGAGTCGATTAGGCTTAATAAACCGGTGCGCCTCTAGGGGTGGGGACACATTTTAGCTGGGTCATCTACCGTTATTTTCTTCATTGCCGCTGAGCAGCGAAGAGTAACGGTAGATTTTCCGGCTATTTCTGCTGCTGCACCGTCACTCCAACAAAGAGCTCTCGATAATCGTCGTAGAAAGCTGCCTTAGCACCATGGATACGCCTCCGTGGGCAACGCCAAGCTCGCCTAAATCGGAACAGTAAATCTCCAAATTCAGAAGAAACCGCTCAGGAATCATTTCACGCAAGGTGTTCCAGATCGAATTAATCAGCGTAGGGCCAAGCAGCGCTAGAAGCCCTCCAAGACAGATCACTCTTGGGTTGTACGCATTGATCACGTTCGCCAGGCCGATACCTTGATAATGTCCAAGCTCATGCACCGCACTCGTGATTCTGGAATCACCACGCTCAATCCCTTCCACAATGTCAGAGATCGACATCTCCTGAGGCGTTGTCTCCAATAATTCGTAAAGCGCCTTGATGGATGCATACATTTCCCAACAACCTCTGCTGCCGCAGGTGCATTTTTTGCCGTTCATATGGATGGTGGAATGCCCTAATCGCCCCGCAGTACCCGTCGTACCCGTGAATAATTCTCCCTTGCTGTAGACCCCAACGGACAAGCCCCAGGAACTTGTTACATAGACTAAATGATCAGCTGTTCTCGCCCCTCCAAAATGGACTTCCCCCATTGCGCCCGCATATGAAGCAGGGTTGACATGAATCGTGAGCCCGGGAACGCGTTTGGCCAGCTCACTTCGCAAAGGGAAATCGTTCCATTCCTGCAAGTTGGCGCTGTAATCTACAACATCAGTCCGGATATTGTAGTAGCCCGGGATGACGATTCCGACACCTACAATGCCTAATTGGCGATGCGAATGATCTGTTGCTAATTGTTTTAGAATGTCCGATATCGCCTCCACGAAAAAGAAGGGATCTTTGCTTTGGAGCGGAATCATCATGCTGTCCAGCTTTTTTCCGAGCAGATCTGTAACCAGAACGGTGAACTGATTGATTTCAACATCAATCCCGACACAGATGCCTGCTTTTTCATTCAGGTCGACCAGCGTTGGCGGACGTCCCCGGGAAGTCCCCGTTGTGCCGAGCTCGACGACAAAACCTTTCTGCACGAAGAGATCGACACAGCTGGAGACGGTCATCTTGTTGAGGCCGGTCAGAGAGGCGATTTTGGCGCGGGATAATGGCCGATATTTCAAAATCGTTGAAATGGCATGTTCCATATTTATTTTTTTAACAAGATCATAATTGCCGATAGGTCCGTTCGAATGCAAATGGATCACAACCTTACTTCAAGCGTGGTAGTTATTTAGTATGAATGATATACAAAATATTAGAACATGTCAAAAAATAATATCGCTACATCCAAAAATTACCGTGCTTTTATTTAGTATAACGTATATACTAAATAGCAAGAAGTTGAAAGCGTTTTACATAAAATATCGGGGGTTCGCGGGCTAAAACGAGGGGGGAATGTATTTTTGTAACGACTTGAAACTCATTATTGACTTATTAACGAATAGACATTAAATTAATATCAACTAAGCCTAGTTATTTACTTGGTATTACATTTATACTAAATAAGTCGAAAAGGGAGTGTTCTTACATGAAACGAATGAGACTTGCGAGTTCTTTGCTGATAGGCCTGATGCTGCTGTCCGCTTGCTCCGCTCAGACTCAAAGCACGACGGCAACCCCATCCAGCGATACAAAAACAGCCGCCACGCAAAAGCCGGAAGAGGTCACAGGTGAAATCTCATTTTGGTCCTGGTCACCCGAAGATAACGTCTGGCAGCCCTTAATCAAAGCTTTCAATGAGAAATATCCAAAAATTAAAGTGAACTATGTGCGTACACCATCGGCTGACTACGACAAGAAAATTCAAGTCGCCATTCAAGGCGGCGAGGTACCGGATGTCATGGCGTTCTCCAACGGTCCGATGATCAAAAACTATTCACCTATTCTAGAGCCATTAGCGCCTTTAGCGGAAAAATCGTTAGGTAAGGATTGGCAGAAGCTGTTCAAATCTACACCAATGGAATCGTCCAAGAAAAATGATTATAAGACGATACCGACAGGGGTCGCGGTTACGCCGTTTCTTTCCTATGATGTGGACCTGTTCAAGAAAGTAGGCGCAGAGCCGCCTAAGACGTATGACGAGTTGAAACAAGTCGTGAAAAAGTTTGAAGATGCCAAATTACCGGGCATTGTGCCACGTCTAGGCTTCGCCGGCGGAAAAAGCGCAACGGTAACGGATGTTTTCTATACCCTCGTCAACCAGATTGCGCCGGGCAAATTGTATGAAGCGGATGCGGGTAAAGCGAAATTTACCGATCCGGTATTCATTCAAGCGACGAATGCGTTCAAGCAATTTTATACCGATCATCTATTTCAAGACGGCAACCTGACGACCAAATTCGATCCGGACCTTCGCGATATGTATGAGCAAAAGAGACAGCTTCCCATGATTCTCGTTGGGGCATGGATTATGACAGACGTAGCGAATAAGGACGGTTTGAAAATCGGCGACCGCACTTTCGGGCTCGTGCCGATGCCGACCATTGCCGGCGGTAAAACAAGCGTCCTGATCAACGGCGATGTCCCGCTTGGCATTAGTAAAGATTCGAAGCACAAAGAGGCTGCCTGGAGATTCGTTGAATTTATGGCTACGGGCGAATATCAGACGATTTTGAGCAAAGCACTCCAGTTCCTTCCTGTGAAAGAAGGGCTGTCCATGGACAAATCCGCGCTCAAAACCGATATTGAGAAGCAATCCGTTGATGTGGTTCTGAACGCACTTACGAATAATGTTGGCGGCATTCGCTTCCTGGACAATGCTTCCATCGAGCAAGCGTTGTTTACCAATTTGCAAAAGGTGGCGACTGGAGCAGTTACGCCGGAGCAAGCGATGGCCGAGGTGCAAAAAGCTTCGGATGCCGTGAAACGCTAGTGTGAGGAGGAGATAGCCATGAAAAAGAATGCGATACTCGCCATGGGAAGTTTGCTCATCGCGTCTGTGCTGTCGGTTTCTACCTTTATCCCTAGCGCTAAGGCAATTACACCGGATGAATACGTGCAATTGGGATTTGGATTTTTCCCACACTATGGATTAAATACTTACACAGGTACATCCGGCGGCGATGGGAATCCTCAGAACTTTCCTTCCACGCTGTTTGCTCCGACAGATTTTGATGCGAATCAATGGGTAGCTGCTGCGAAAGACGCAGGGATGGACTATGTGATTGCCGTGGCCAAACACCGTTATGGTTGGGCAGCCTGGGATAGCGCGTATACGACCTACGATATCGCTACAAGCTCTGCGCCGAATCTCGATGTTGTTAAAGCGATTTCGGATGCATGCGCCACATACGGATTGAAGTTCGCTATTTATTTTAACGCGGATGACAGGTACCATTTTCCAAATGGCGTTATGGGAAATAGCGCGTATACGGATTTTGCCAAAAATGAGCTAACTGAGCTGTTAACGAATTATGGGGACGTTATTGCGATCTGGTTTGATCATGCCAAAGCCATTAATAACAGCCAAGCGGCTGAGTTGGAAGCTCACGTGAAATCGATTCAGCCGAATACGCTCGTCTTTTTCCATGATGATGATAAAGCAGCCGATTCCGATGTGCATGTGACGGAATTAGTGAATGGCGACCCGCCAGTTGGCAATAGCACTCCGTGGGAAGAAGCGTGGAGCTTATATACAGATTATTGGTCTTATACGAACAATGAATCGCCGGCGGCACCATGGAGTAGCGCAGCGTATACAGCGAATAAAGTGCATTATTACAACAAGAGGTATGCTTCGTTCGCCGTAAGCGTGCCGCCTGGCCCGAGTGGGAAAATATCGCAGGCAGGGATCGACCTGATGCACAATATTGGATTGATTCCGAGGTGGAGACAAACCGATGATCGAAGCCCGCTCATCACCTATAGCGGAACTTGGGCTGACCAGAGCAATTCCGGCTACTTCAAAAGTACAGACCGAAACAGCGGTCAGGCGGGTGCTTCCGCAGAATATACGTTTACAGGGACAGGCGTGAGGCTGATTACGAAAAAAAATTCGTCCACAGGCATCTTCGATGTTTACATCGATGGGAATAAGGTTGCGACCTATGATTCCTACTCGTCATCGGCAGATTTTGATGTTGTGGCCTACGAAACAACGTCGCTTACGAACGCTGCGCACACGATTAAAATGGTCGCAACAGGCACGAAAAATCCGAACTCAAGCGGTACTAACGTGAATTTGGACTTGTTCGAGTACTTGGGGACTCCCGTGCAGACACAAACGGATACGATCGTTGACGATACGAATGCAGCCATCACTTATAGCGGTACATGGAATCACATTTCCAGGGCTACAAGCTATGATGGAACGATTTCGTACAGCAGTACACAGGATGCGTATGCCGAGTATGCTTTTAATGGAACAGGCGTTAAGCTGTATACCCAAAAAGGAGCAGGCGGGGGCAAATTTGATATTTATGTAGATGGCGTACTACAGACGACTTTCGATTCTTACGCAGCTTCGCAGCAAAATAAAGTGTTGGCATTCGATAAGCAAGATCTAACTGCCGGCAATCATACGGTTAAAATGGTCGTGAAGCATACGAAAAACGCAAGCTCAAATAACTACTTTGCTCATTTGGACTACATAACGTTTCATTAATTAAGCTTACATTCATGAAGAAGCGGGCCTTTGTCATCTGCAGCTTGGCAGTCAGGGGTCCCTTTCCTCGTGAAGGTTGTGAGGAGGAGCCAAGTGGATATCGTGCTAACGACAACGAAACCAGCAGCAGCCAAATTGAAAAAGAAAAAGCGGGGACGTTTCGCAGGCTTATATTTTGTTCTGCCCTTATTGCTTTTTGTCTCGGTGTTCACGTTTTTTGGCATTTTTTATAATGTTTATATCGGATTTTTTGAGTGGTCGGGTATTGGAAGCAAAGCGTTTGTCGGTCTCGACAATTATGTGAGTCTGCTTCATGACCCTAATTTCTATCAAGCACTCGGCAATACGTTCTATTTTCTGGTTGTTACCATTCCACTTTCGATGGCGCTTGGACTTTTGCTGGCAACTTTGCTTAACGGCGTTTGGGTCGCAGATGGGCTGTTTAAGTCCATTTTCTTTTTACCGCATGTCATTGCCGTTGTCACGGTTGGTACGACGTTCGCCGGCATTTATGAGCCGAATTTTGGCTTGCTCAATACGATGCTGCGTTTTGCAGGCGTAGAAAACTGGGCACATGCCTGGCTGTCTGAGCCAGCTACTGCGCTAAATGCGATAGCTGCCGTCTACATTTTTGCCAATACGGGATTTTACATGCTGATTTACTATACAAGTCTGTTAAATATTGACCAGGAAATATTCGAAGCGGCAAAAATCGATGGAGCGGGGGTGCTGAGGCAATTCCGCCATATTATTTTCCCGATGCTCAGCGGTACACACATCACTTTACTCATTCTGGGTATTATTCATGCGCTTAAAGTATTCGACCTCATTTGGATTATGACAGAAGGTGGTCCGGGAGGAGAAACGGAGCTTATTTCCACTTTCTTATTCCGTGAGTCTCTTCTCAAATATAGAACGGGATACAGTGGAGCGGTCTCTGTTGTTCTGCTGCTTATCGCCTTTGGTTATACGGCTTTCCAGCTGCGTGTCTATAACAAGGTTAGGAGGTAAAAAAGATGTTCGGTCGCATACAACTGTCTGAAAAGATTACGATGAACCTTCTGCTCCTAATCCTGGCTGCTATTTGGGTTATTCCTATGATTTATCTGGTGATGTATTCGTTCGAGGGTGACCGATGGGGGAATTATCAAGCCGTTGTCAATTTGGACTTATTTCCGCACTTTCTAATCAATAGCTTTATTGTATCGACTTCGGTTGTGCTGCTGCTCCTGATGGTCGTATCGTTAGCGGCTTTTGGCTTCAGTAAGCTCAGATTTCCTGGGGATTCTTCTGTTTTTGCCATTTGTTTGATCGGACTGATGATCCCGCCTGTTGCGATGCTCGTTCCTTTATTCCAAACGATCAAGTCCTTTCATTGGATGAATACCTATTTGGCCTTGATTGGCCCGGAAGTCGCGATGAGCATTCCTTTTTCCTTGCTGCTGGCCCGTAACGCGTTCGACGAGGTGCCTGGCGAGCTTCTGGAAGCGGCGGAGATAGATGGTTCAAACGCGTGGGGAAGATTCGTTCACGTGATGCTGCCTCTGGCGATCCCTGTGCTGACAACCATTGGCATCTTGGCTTTTCTGAATTCCTGGAATCAGTACGTTTTTCCGCTGGTTTTCATTAGCAAGGAAACGATGCTGACCGTAACCATGGCTCCCAAATTTTTCATCAAAGAGTATACCTCTGATTACCATAAAGTGTTTGCGGCACTTGTGTTAATTACGATTCCGGTCGTGATTTTGTATATCTTCGGTCAAAAGTATATGCAGCGCGGCTTGACGAGCGGCGCAATCAAATAAACGCCAGATTCTGGAGGTTAACATGAGAGAACATGAAGCTCGGGATAAAAAGCCGAATATCGTATTTTTCATCGCAGATGATCATCGATTTGACGGGATTGGCGCTTATGGCAATCAGGTGGTACAAACGCCTGTTCTGGATAGTCTGGCAGCTGAAGGTGTGCGGTTTACATCCATTTATACGATGGGGGGACAGACAGCTGCACTCTGCGTGCCCAGCCGTGCCTGTCTCTTGACGGGGACAAATGTGTTTCAGGCAACGGTAACGGAAAAAGAAGTGAAGCTGGGTGAGACGGAGAATCAGCAGCTATGGGCGATTCATCCCTCCCTCCCAACATGGCCGGAGGTGTACCGCAGAGAGGGCTATCGGACCTTTGGCATTGGCAAATGGCATAATGGCAAAGAAAGTTTTGCCCGGAGTTTCTCGGACGGGGCGAACATTTTCTTCGGAGGAATGGGCGATCATATTGGCCTGCCCATTCATCAATATGACCCCGCAGGCCACTATCCGACGGATCAGGCAGCTCCTAGCGAGAAGTTTTCGACGGAACTTTTTGCAGAAGCAGCCATTGATTTTATCCAGCAATATGAGGAAGAGGAGCCGTTTGTTCTATACGTGGCATTTACAGCTCCGCATGATCCACGGACCCCGCCTCAAGCGTATTTGGATCTCTACGCAAGTGATCATATACCGCTGCCCGATAATTTCATGACGGAACATCCTTTTGATAATGGCGAAATGCATGTACGGGATGAGAAGTTGGCTTCCTCTCCGCGCAAGCCGGAAGAAATTCGTCAGCATCTGGCTGAGTATTACAGCATGATTACGCATATGGATGAGCAAATCGGCCGTATTGTGCAGGCGCTTGACCAAACGAATCGGAGAGAGCAGACGATCATTGTATACACGGCTGACCATGGCATCGCCTTGGGGCAGCATGGACTTTTGGGCAAGCAAAATTTGTATGATCACAGCATCCATATTCCTCTTATCATGCAGGGTCCCGGACTGCCGAAAGGGGCTGTAGCTGGTGGTCTTTGCTGTCAAATGGATATTTTCCCGACATTATGCGAACTAACGGGAACATCGCTGCCTCAAACGGTGGAGGGTAAAAGCATGGTCCGAATGATAACCGGTGAAGATACGAAGTCAAGGAAAACAGTATTTGCCGTTTATAAAAATGTGCAGCGCATGGTCAGTGACGGACGCTGGAAATTAATCCGCTACTTCCGAAGCGGCGAAGTTGGCACGAATCGGACGCAGTTGTTTGATCTATACAACGACCCCTGGGAAACCCGTGACTTGGCGGAGGATGCCGCAAATCAGGAGCAACTGCAGCGATTGGAAGATGAGCTGTTCGTGTGGCAGCAAAGCGTCCAAGATCCAATGCTTCATGAAAGGGGGAGTGAAGGATGAGCCGTCCCAACTTTCTGTTTCTATTTCCAGACACGCATCGTGGAGATTGGATGCCTTACGCACCGGCTGTTGTCGAGGCTTTGGGCATGGAGCCATTGCCGATTAGAATGCCACATATGGAGGCTTTAATGAAGCAAGGAGTTACCTTTACCAAGGCGATTACTTCCTCGCCTTTGTGCGCACCGGCCCGTGCCTGTCTAGCATCGGGATTACGATACAATAAGCCGGAAGTGGCCGGTAATCATGAGAATTACGATTTGTCACGCCGAACGTTCTACTCGGTCTTGAAAGATAACGGCTACCGTGTTGGCGGCGTCGGCAAGTTCGACCTGCACAAAGCCACCCATTGGTGGGGGCTGGATGGCTGGATTGATGAATTAAGCCAGCTTGGTTTTACAGATGCGATAGATAACGCCGGCAAAATAGACGCGATTATTTCGGGCAAAGAGTCTCCGAAAGACCCCTATATGCAGTATTTGTATCAGGAAGGATTAGCTGAGATTCACCTGCAAGATATGCAGGATCGCGGTCAACGCACCGACGCCACGGATTTGCCGGATGAAGCGTATTGCGACAATTGGCTGACGCGAAACGGTGTGCAAATGCTGGAGTCGTTTCCAGCTGACCAACCGTGGTTTCTCATGGTGAATTTCGTTGGCCCGCATGAGCCATGGGACATTACGCACCGGATGAAAGCGGACTGGGAGCAGGTGCAATTCGCAGAGCCGAACAACAGCAGTGTTCCGCAGGAAACCTGGAACCCGATTCGGCAAAATTATGCCGCCATGCTGGAGAACATCGACCGCAATATCGGTCATCTTCTGGATGCGGTAAAGCGCAGAGGCGACTTGGCGAACACGGTGATCATTTATGCCTCGGATCATGGCGATATGCTAGGGGATTTCGATAAATTCGGCAAATGCAAGCCTGAGCGCGGTTCTGTTCATATTCCGCTAGTGATTAGCGGGCCTGACATTCAGAAGGGGCAGTACAGCGATGTACTGGTTGAATTGCAGGATTTGGCAAGCACCATATTAGATTTCGCTGATCTCACTATGGAAGAAGCGAAAGATTCGCTTTCCCTGAAAAGTGTGGTGCGCGGCGAAGTGGCGGCTAGTTTGCGCGACGTCCAAATTTCCGGATTGGACGATGGACCTCAGCATCCCAGCTCATGGCGGATCGCTTCGGACGGGGAGTGGAAGCTGATCGTTGAGCGAGATCGGGCGGATCGGCTGTACCACTTACGTAGCGATCCGTGGGAGAATCGCAATGTCGCGGAGGATTATCCGAATGTGACGGCAAAGCTTAAGGCTGCGCTTCAAGGATGGTGAGTGGCGCATAGGCACACTTGAGAGGTTGCTTTACAAGTAGAATGCTACTTGAGGGCAGCCTCTTTTTGCGCTGATTGGCCAATTTGCTATCTGAAGCGTGCTAATTTTTGGGGATAATGAGGTGAAGCGGAACTAGAGGGCGTTATTTCGAGAAAATTGTATAATCTTCAGTTTAAACGGAACTACAGGGTCTTATTTCCTTGAAAAAACCGATTTTCCGCCAAAAATGAAAGAATAAGAGACCATAGTTCCCCTCACCTAGCCCAAGCGCTGCTTTTTTGGAGAATAGGGGATCACAGTTCCCTCAGCGCGCACTGTCCCGAAAGGTTGTTGCGTGTGCTGCGGCCAGCGGTCTGAAATGGACTAATTCTTGGGTGAAACAGAACTACAGGGTCTTATTTTGAGAAAATAGGCCTATTTTTAGTTTAAACGGAACTACAGGGTCTTATTCCCTTGAAAAAACCGATTTTCCGCCAAAATGAAAGAATAAGAGACCACAGTTCCCCTCAGCTAATCCAAGCACCGGTTTATTGCCGAATAAGGGATCGTAGTTCCCACAGCGAGTGAATGTCCTCTGACTGGGTGGCAGCCGCCATGTGATGGCGACACAATGCGCGCGCGAGTTTGGTTTTTCATACATTTTTACATTATTTCTGTATAAACAAAAACTGATATAATTGATATCATTGTGTTAAAGAATGATAGCGATTTCAAGCTTCAAAGGAAAGGTGGTGGGCAATATGTCTGTCGCACCCGTACGCGTGCTGATTATTGATGATGAATTGCCGTTAAGACAAGAACTCCGGTCCATGCCATGGCCTACTTTTGGCGCAGAACTGGTTGGAGAGGCCGAGAATGGGGAAGAGGCTTTGGAGCTCTGTATCGCTTTGGAACCCGACCTTGTGATCTCAGATATTACGATGCCCATCATGGATGGCTTAACATTGTTCCGGAACGTCAAAAAAAGATTTCCGCACATCCAATTCGTCCTCTTAACATGTCATAGCGATTTTCATTATGCCCAAGAAGCGCTGAAGTTAGGAGCCTTGGACTATTTCACGAAGCTGTCCTTTGATGAAGAGGATATGAAGACGGCGATTGAAAAAGCGAGAGCAGCGATCCGACGTGAAGTCGATCTGAAACAATATGAACAAGAACGGATGCGCCGAGAGTCAGCCAATGCGAATGCGCCAAAACCGGCGGTGAGTGACGAACGGAAGATTCGCAAAGAAGTTCAGCTCGCCCAGCGAATTATTGAGGTCAAGCTCGGCGAGCCCATTACGTTAACTTCCGTTTCGGAAGAAGTTGGGCTGAGCTCCTATTACCTTAGCCGACTGTTTCGGGAAGAAACAGGGGAATCCTTTAACGATTATGTGACCCGGCTGCGAATGGAGAAAGCCGTGAATCTGCTCCAGAACACGCAGCTCAAAGTGTATGAAGTCGCCGAACAGGTAGGGATTCCAAGTTACCGTTACTTCTCACAGCTATTCCGTAATTGGACCGGCGTAGCGCCTACAGACTATAAAAAGGGATGATGCTAAAATGAAAGCGCTTATCTCATGGTTTGGCAGCTGGAGCATGCTGGCCAAGCATTTTTTGTTTTTGTCCTTGGGAACACTGGTGTTGTTAGGGGGGCTTGGCTACATTAACTTGCGCGAAGCGGAGGGACTGTTTCGTAAACAGGTCGTGTCGGACGCTCAAGTGATTATTGACCGAACCAATCTCTATATGAATGCCTATTTGGACAATGTGCAAAATATCCTATTGCTGATTTCAACCCGGGAAGATTTATTAAATGTGGGCATGGAAAAGGAGGCTTCAGACGTTCTGCGCTCGTATGCGAATATGAACAGGACGCTGTATAAGTCGCTTTATTTGGTGGGCGTAGACGGCCATGTCATATCCGACTCGCAAACCACTTTCGATATTATTGGAAATCCGGAAATCCCTAAGCTGCTTGAGAAAGCCAAGCAAACTTACGGCATTTTTATCACCGAACCCTATCAATCCCCTATGTCGGGTAAAACAGTCGCTTTCGTGCTGCCGATTCAATCCTCTTCGACGAAGTCGCTGAAAGGAATTGCCGTCGTAGAAATCGATCTCGTTCAATTAACGAATATGATCGCGCAGTTCATGAATACGAAGAATCAAACATTCGCCATCATCACGAACAAAAAGAATGTTGTCCATTCGTTTGATGTTGGCCTTCCGCTCAGCTCTTACCGGCTGCTGCCTTATCATACGTCGGTCTATCCGCCTGAGCTGGATGAGGGGTTTGTCGAGCAGGTGTCCGATCTGCCTGTCGGTGCATCGGAGATTGGTGGCCCGGAAGGCGATTTGGTTGCGGTCAAGTCCGGCATGAATAATCTGGGCTGGTATTTTATCGCCTTCTATGAAAATAGTTTTTTCTATCAAAATATTGCTAGCCTGTACCGGAACTTCAGCACGGCAGGCGTTTTCTGGATATTTCTTGTTTTGGCCAGCACCTACATGATTAGCCGGTATATTACGCTGCCGGTACGCACATTGGTTGCCAAAATGGATCGGGTGCGAGATATGGAAGTGCTCCACACGATACACGCAACAGGCAATGATGAAATTGGCCGATTGGCGCGAAGCTACAATGCCATGATGGAGCGGATTCATCATCTGATGCAGGAAACGAAGGAAGCGGAACGCCGCAAGAAGCATTTTGAGCTTAAAATGCTGCAGAGCCAAATTGCTCCGCATTTTCTGTACAATACGCTTGCTTGCATTAGCTCTTTGGCTAAGCAGCACAAGATCTACGAGGTCCGAGAAACGATTAAAACCCTGGTCGGTCTGTTGTCTTTCAGTTTTGATAAAAGCACGGAATTCGTTACGTTAGCGGACGAACTGGAAGGGCTGCGCATGTATGCTTACATCCAGAAGGTGCGCTATGGTGATAAATTCACGATGGAGATCGACGCAGCGCCTGCCACGCTCTCCAAAACCATACTCAAGCTGACCCTGCAACCGCTTGTGGAAAATGCCATTTTTCATGGAATTGTTCCACTCAAACGTGAGGGAATCATTCGCATACGGGCCAAATGTGCGAAGGATAAATTGATTATTACGATCAGGGACAACGGGCTCGGGATGAACTCGGAGGTCCTGAACAGTGTGTTCGAAGAGCGGCACAAAGCGCCGAGCAAACATAGATTCACAGGAATCGGGATCATGAATGTCCATGAGCGAATCGGGCTTCATTTTGGAACGGAGTATGGTTTGTCTATTTTCTCCTTGCCCGAAATCGGAACATTGATTCGAATAGAACTTCCGGCAATGGAACATGAACATACAGAAAAAAACAAATAAAGCGTTTGCAAGAATTCGAACATTTTCGCAGGATCACTGTATATTTTCCAAAGAAAGCGCTTGCTATACTTAACTCAACCCGTTAGGAAGCGAGTGATCAGATGGAAAAGAGGTGGCCTCATGGAACAGCAAATCGTAGCCAAGCAGGAAGTAAAGGCGGGTAGACAAACAAAAGATGCAAGGCTTAAATTATCTGCGAAGCAGGTTTGGGCCTTTCGGGCTTTTTATCTTATGCTTTTGCCTGGCGTTATCTATTTCGTAATTTTCCGTTATATTCCCATGTATGGTGTGATTATTGCGTTTAAGGATTTTCAAATACTGGATGGCATTCTCGGCAGTGGTTGGGCGGATCCTTGGTACAAGCATTTTCAGACGTTTTTTAATTCTCCATACTTCGGGCAGCTAATGGTCAATACGTTCGTCATTAGTATCTACAAGCTCGTATTTGGGATGGCGCCGCCAATTATTATGGCCTTGCTGCTCAACGAGTGCAGGCTGCGGTGGTTCAAAACGGTTGTGCAGACACTCACGTATATGCCGCATTTCTTATCTTGGGTCATCATTTACGGGATTCTGATCGCCCTGCTTTCTCAGAATTCCGGGATCGTCAACCGTTTTATCGAAGATGCGGGCGGACAGTCGATAGGCTTCATGACCTCAATTGATTACTTCCGAACGATTCTGGTAAGCTCGGAAGTTTGGAAGGATCTCGGCTGGGGCGCAATAATCTACTTGGCTGCGATGACGGCGATTGATCCGACGTTATACGAGGCAGCCCGTGTGGATGGAGCAAGCCGCCTGCGGATGATTTGGCACATTACGCTGCCAGGCATTCGAAATGTCATTATCCTTCTGCTCATCCTCAAGCTGGGCCATATTATGGATGCCGGATTCGATCAAATTTATATTTTGTATAACATTCAAGTGTATCAAGTTGCCGATATCCTGGATACTTGGGTATTCCGGACAGGGCTGCAGCAGATGAACTTCTCACTGGGGGCCGCCGTAGGATTATTCAAATCCGTCATTGGGCTTATCTTGGTACTAGGTTCGAATCATTTATCCAAGAAATGGGGTGATGGCATATGGTAAGAGGCTGGGAAGACCGGATCGTAAACACGATTGTCGTCGTCATCCTCGGACTTGCTGCTTTGGCGGCGATCGTACCGCTGATGTATGTAATTGCCGTGTCCATCACACCTTTCTCTGAAGTACTGAAGAATGGAGGATTCATCCTTATTCCGAAGTCCGTCACTTTTAGCGCTTATCACAAGCTTTTCACTGAAACGAATATTCCAAAAGCTTTCTGGGTGACAATCTTCATCACCGTTGTAGGTACGATTGTAAACCTGATATTGACTTTGCTGATGGCTTATCCGCTTAGCCGTCGCAATCTCCCGGGCAGAAGCTTCTTCCTTCTTATGGTTGTGTTTACGATGTTGTTCAGCGGAGGGCTAATTCCGACTTATTTAGTTGTGAAAGCCTTAGGGCTTTTGGATTCCGTCTGGTCGATGATTCTGCCGAATGCGATTTGGGCCTTTAACATTTTGATTATGAAAAGCTTTTTTGAAAACCTTCCCGAAGAGTTGTTCGAATCAGCTCGAATGGATGGAGCGAAGGAATTCAGGATTCTCTGGCAAATCGTATTGCCGCTTTCTATACCGTCTATGCTCACGATTGGGTTGTTTTACATGGTCGGCCATTGGAATGAATTTTTCCAGGCGATTATGTATGTGACGGATCGGAACCTGTTTCCCTTGCAGGTTGTTATTCGCGAAATTCTCATGCTGACCCAGCAACCGCTGGAAAATGCCGAAAATATGCTTCCTACCGAAACGATGCAAATGGCATCTGTTGTTGCTGCAAGCTTACCGATCATTATCGTGTATCCGTTCATTCAAAAGCATTTCACCAAAGGAATGTTAGTGGGCTCTGTCAAAGGTTGACCCCGTTGAATGCATCAGGACTGCAGCCTGATTCGTTCTGTAACGGCGACAATAGAAGCAACTTTTATTTTAAAAGAAAGAAGGGGTATCTATGAAAAAGAAATTGCTTGTACCAATTCTTCTCGCCATGACTTTCGCCGGTGGAACGCTGATTGCCGGTTGCGGTGGAGCGCCTGCTGCGAATAAACCTGCTGACAAAGCTGCGGAAAGCGGCAAGCCAGCTGCCAGCGCCAAGCCAGTGAAGCTTGATATTATCGAAACGGGCAGCGGACTTCCTTCTCCTGATCAGGACACCATTAAGCAGGAGCTGGATAAAGCGCTGGGCACGGATCTCAATCTGACCGTGTATGCCTCCGGCGACGATTACAAAAATCAGTTAAACGTACGCATGTCATCAGCGAACTTCCCGGATTTATTCGCTGTCGACCGCCAGCAGTTAAAGCAATTTACAGACCAGGGACTTCTGCTTGATCTCACGCCTTATTTGGATAAGCTTAAGCCTGTACAAGACTTCATTGGAGCCGACAGTTTAAAGAAAGGGATGCTGAACGGCAAAACGTATGCTATCGCGAAGTCACCGCAAGTTCCCTACAACACGTACTGGATTCGTCAGGATTGGCTCGATAAGCTGAATCTGAAAGTTCCGACTACACCGGAGGAAATGCTTGAGGTAGCTAAAGCGTTTACCGAGAAAGACCCGGATGGTAATGGGAAAAAGGATACGTATGGCCTCACCGGCGGTAAACTGGGAGCTTTTGATACCATTTTTGGAGCCTATGGCGTTGGTATGGATGGCGGCACACCGACCGTTTATGTGAAGGATAATAAAGTGGTGAATTCACTGTATGATCCTGGGATGAAGGATGCTCTTGCTTTTATCCAGAAAATGATAGCATCCGGTTCCGTAGATCCCGAGCTATTGGCTAACTCCGGCCTTCAGCACCAGCAAAAAGCAATTAAAGGGCAGGCGGGAATCGTCTACCTGGATTGGCCGAATGTGACGAAGGATCAATTTGTTGAGCAAATTAAGGCAGTGAATCCGAATGCCAATTGGGTGCAAGTGGATGCACTAAAAGGACCTGGCGGCAAATATGCAAGCGCCTATGACATCGGGAAGGCAGCAGCACTGTACGCCGTGCCGAAGTCCCTTGAGAAAAACCCTGAGAAGCTGCAGAAAGTCGTCGACTTGCTGAATTATGTTTCTTCGAAGGATGGGTCTTTGTTGGTGCAATACGGGGTCAAAGGCAAACACTTCAACCTCGATGGCAATAAAGTGGTCCCAACCGATTTGATGGGCAAAGAGGGCGGTTATTTCTGGCTGTACCAATTCGCAGGACGCCCGGAGATGGAATATTTGACGGTGAAGTTCGGTCCGCAGGCTAAGTATATGGAATACGCGAGCAAACAGCCGCACATTGACGGTTTGGCTGGATTCGTGGATATGCCGAATGGCTATAACGCTGCAGATGCGACTCGCTACATTGAAGAAGAGTTTTCCAAATTTATATATGGCAAGCGTCCGCTGAGTGAATATGACAGCTTCCTTAAGACATTGGAAGGCTCCATGAATTATAAAGCGTATTTAGATGCTGCGGATAAAAGAATTAAAGAGCTTGGCTACGTGAAGTAAACGTAGAAGTGTACGGAAAAGGAAGGAGAAATGGGCTTCCTTTTCTTTTAAAAACACTATTTACACGTGTAAATTTATTGGTTATACTTACCATAAATGAATTTAAAAAATGAGGAGTGTATTCAAATGACACAAACAAAACTTGATATTCCTGCACTTATCGAGCAATTTAACGAGAATGGTTACTTGATCCTGCCAGGGATTTTGTCAGAAGAGAAAGTGAACCGTTTGAACGCTGCGATCGACCGAATTGTTGCCGAGGAACCGGAATCATTAGCGTATAACATCTATAACAGCATAGAAAGAGACGAGGAAATAGCCTCTCTAATTGATGAACCGACACTGCTTCCTCTCATGGTTAATCTGCTTGGCTTTAACATTCAGCTGCACATTTCACATTTAACTGTACGTAAACCGAATCCCAACGATGTGAAAACCGAGTCGCACAGCTTCATTAACTGGCACCAAGACGGTCCGCATCCACAATTCCCGAAGCAAGATGGCATCACTTCAACCTATTACATTAAAACATGTTATATCTTGAGCGATATGTCCCAGCCGGACCGTGGGAATACCAAAGTCGTCCCTGGCTCGCATAACAAACCGTTTCATCCGGGGAGCCAGGATGTGAATGGTCTAGTGGACGGAGAAGTGCAAGTCTGCGGTAAACCGGGCGATGTGTTCATTTTCCCACAAAACCTGTGGCATGCCGGAGCACCTAATCGCTCGGAATTTACACGCCGGCAGCTGTTTCTAGGCTACAGTCCGATCTGGATGAGACCGATTGACTACCGCACAGCATCCGATCGATTGCTGGAAAACGCATCGCCTTACCGGAAACAGCTTTTGGGTGTCATTGATGAGAATCCTTTTAAATATTATGTTCCTTCCGAATCTATGGTACCATTAAAGGAGCTGTACAATCAGGATGCTGGCAAAAGCGTCTACAAATAAGCTCACTTGGAAGAGGTGGATATCTTGGGTTCATCAACAAGGTTAGAGGGAAAAATCGCGCTTGTTACCGGAGCATCACGCGGACTGGGACGTCATATTGCAGCTGCGCTTGCGGCAGCGGGAGCGAATGTGGCAGTCAACTATGCATATAGCACTCAGGATGCGGAGGAGACGGTTCGGCTGATTACCGTAGCTGGAGGCAACGCCACTGCTTTTCGCGCTGACATCACAAGCGAAGGGGAAGTTAACGAGCTTATTGAGCGAGTGGAGCAGCATTTTGGCAGGAGTATTGATATTCTGGTCAACAACGCAACAGGCCCTCAACCAATGCTTTCGATTGAAGAGAGTACATGGCAGACTTACTTGGACCAGCTGGAGTTTTTCGTGAAAGCCCCCTTGCTGCTTGCCAAAGCGGTGCTTCCGGGGATGAAGTTGAAGAGAGAAGGAAGCATCATTCATATCGGCAGCGAGGTTGTGCAAATCGGGAATGCAAACTTCTCCAGCTATGTTACGGCCAAGTCATCCATGGTGGGGATGACGCGCTCCTGGGCGAGCGAGCTGGGACCTCACGGTATCCGGGTCAATCTGGTCGCACCAGGTTGGATACCGGTTGAGCGGCATGAGGGCGTCAGCACGGAAGGTTACCAAACCGGCGTACCGCTTGGGCGAGTCGGAGAGCCGGCAGATATTGCGAATGCGGTGGTTTTCTTAGCTTCGTCAGAGTCAGGCTTTGTGACTGGGCAATGCCTCTCGGTTAACGGGGGCAATACGTTTGGGATTTGATAACGTTTGTTAGGGAGATAGCGAATGGTAACTAGAAAGGATGTAGCCGACCGCGCAGGAGTTTCCTCTGCGGTCGTTTCTTATGTGTTGAATAATCGGGAGATTGTGAAGGAAGAGACGAGGCAGAAAGTACTGGAAGCCATTCGCGAGCTTGGCTATCAACCGAATTTATTAGCGCAAAGTCTGAAAACGAAAAAATCGCGGCAGATTGCCGTGCTGATCAACTACCTCGGGAACCCTTTTGAGGCCGGTCTATTGATCAATATCGAGCAGCATGCGAAAGACAGAGGGTACTTTGTGTTTTTCCAAACCTATAAACAAGAGGAAGAAGATGAGCTCAAGGGCTTGTTCATGGGCAGAGTGGATGGGATTTTACTGCTCGGGCAGTCGCTGAAACCTCAGGTGGTGGCGCATTTTCAGACGCTTGGAATGCCGATTGTCTCTGTTTTGAAGCCGGAGGGCTTAGAGAATTCAGAGCCGAGAATTCCATATGTGGATGTCGACTGGGAAGATGAAATGGTGAAAGTAGTCCGCCATTTGCAGCAGCAAGGGCATACCCGGATTGGCTTTATGGGCGGCGGTGATACGGCGCAGCATTATGGAGTCAGGTTGCAGGCGTTCATTCATGCGCTGCGGGAAACAGGCTGTACATGGCATTCGGAGGATTTATTGAATGGGGAAGGCAGATTCGAACCGGCCGAACGGGCGTTGCACGCTGCGTTGATTCATCAGTCCGCCCACTTTACTGCGCTGGTCTGCGCCAATGATTTGATGGCCGCCGGCTGCCTCGCCGCTTGCCGAAAGGCCGGTGTCCAGGTGCCGCAGCAGTTGGCTGTGGCTGGTTGCGAGGATATCTTGATGTCCGCGCAAACGGATCCGCCGCTTACGGCCATCCATTATCCTCGTCCGCAAATCGGCGAAGCTGCGATGCGATTGCTGCTGGATACGATAGGAGGACATACAGCTGAAACGCCTTTCTTCTCAGGGGAGCTGGTTGTTCGGCGCTCTACGGAAGTATCAGAAACTGATCGCTCTACCGGGATTATCCGGTAGAGCTTATTTTGTTAATTGATGGACGATATGATCTGCCGTACGAATCGCTAAGGCAACCGTCGTCAATGTAGGATTGGCGGCACCGCTGTAGGGGATAACGCTATTGTCAGCCACATAGAGGTTTGACATGCCATGCACACGGCCATAAGGATTGGTAGCCGAAGTAGAGGGATCATTGCCCATCCGGCAGCTCCCCATCTCGTGGTAATCTTCTCCCGGCACGTAAAAAGATAAGTCAGGCTGGCGGTTTTTTGCAGCGATGGTTGCTTGTAGGCTGGCGATCATATGGTTTGTCGCATGCAGCATTTGGCCAATGACGGTCCTATCCTTCTCGCTGTAAGAGAAATGAACCTGTATCTCCGGGACCCCATACGCGTCCAATTTAGAGTGGTTTAATGAGATATAATTTTCAAACTGCGGCTCTACAACCCCCAAAGTTTCAATTCCGATATCAAATTCCGGAAGAATTTCTTTATTTTCAAAAACCGGGTACCACAGATATCTTTCGAGATCCGGACCATAAATGATCATTTGATAGGGCTGCACAGCGGTTCGAGGCTTCCAAATAAAAAGCGTTCCCAACACTTCGGGGAAGTAGCTGCGATCTATTTTAACGGTGGCAACGATTTTGGAGTGGTTCATTAAATAATGGCCGATCGCCTTTCCTGGAATGCCGGAATGCAAGAGAAGGCGCGGGGTTTCCCAAGTACTGGCGGACACGACAATTGTTTTTGCCCGGATGAGATAGGATTTCATATCGGGAGTCATTACCCGCAGACCTGTTGCGCTTCCATTTTCGGATAAGATTTGAACAGCTCTAGCATTAACGGCTAAATCAAAAGGTCTTAGATTTAAAGCTGAACCTAGAAAGGCAATGGAGCTGAATAAAGCGTTGGAGTGGACCTGACCAAACTTCGTTGCCGAAAGATCAACGGCTGTGGGGAGCTCTGTAACTTCCGGAAAACCGCTTCCTCTAAGGATATCGAGCATGATCGTTGTAAGCGTGGAATCTTGCGTATATCCTTTGGAGACATTCATGATCCGCTCAGCAATATTATAGTAAGGGGTCAATTCTTCGTAGGAAATCGGCCATTCCTGCATGTCGCTGGGATCCATACGGGGCGAAGCCGTTGACCAGAACAAAGTTTTGCCTCCCAGCGCGAAAACTTGAGATGCCCCCGGGTATTCGGGTTGGGATTTGCCAAGCGGATACGAGATATTTTTGTAAAAATCCCGTTTGCGAGATGCATTTAAGGTAGCGATATTCATACTGTGCGTGGGAATCAGGAGATCTCCTCTTTCGACGATGCCAATTCGTTTGCCGCTTAATCCCCATTGCTGGCACAATCTCCAAAGGACGGCAGGACCTGCCGCCCCGGCGCCAACAATTAGCACATCATATTCGGTTTCTGACATTTGTTCTAATGAAGTTAAAGGAATCCACTGTTTGAGATCGGTTTCGGGAGGCCGAGGAGTGGCGATGGGAAGGTGGATCATTCTTTTTGATTGTGCAGGATAGGAATCCATAACAGGTCACATCCAATCTGCAGAGATGTATATAGCTTATGAGTAGGAGTTGTATTTATGAGGATGGATAGTTGGAAAATCTAGATGCTCAAAAAAGGTTAAATTCCTCTGATCATAGTAGAATTTTATTGGTTTTGCTACATTTGTATGCGTTTCCAAACCGGTGATGGTCACTTTTCTTAGGCAGGTGCAATCTGAGTTTTTTAATCTTTTAGGCCCATTGGCGAGTTGCTATACTCATCAGTGAAACTGTGGTTTCAATTTAAGTTGAGGGGTGGCTGGATGTCGGCAAAAGGCAGTAGCGTGATTCAAAACGGCACCATTGTGACAGCAGACAGATTGATCCCGAATGGGCTCGTTCTTATGGAGAACGGGTGGATCGTCGGTGTAGGAGAAGCGGGCAGCATGGAAGTGCCGTTGGGAAGTGAGGTGCTGGATGCGAAAGGAGCCTATATCGCTCCCGGCTTTGTCGATATCCATTGCCATGGCGGAGGCGGGGTGTGGTCGTGGGAACAGCCCTATGAATTTGCCCTTAGCCATCTGAAGCATGGGACGACAGCGATTCTTCCTACTTTTACATATAACGAGAGTCGGGAGCAAGTGCGGGACGGACTTCAAACCATTCTGGCGACGATGGAGTCGAGTAAGCCATTTGTGGAAGCAATCGTGGGTATACATATGGAGGGACCGTATATTAATAAAAAATACGGGGCCATCACGTCCCCGATCCGTCCGGTTGATCCGCAGGAATATGGGGAAATACTCCGAGTTGCCGAAGATCGGATTAAGGTTTGGACGCTGGCGCCTGAGCTCGATGGCCAGGATGTTTTTGTAACCGAAGCGGCCAAATATCATATTTCCTTATCTGTCGGTCATTCCGAGGCGACTGCGGAGCAAATATTCCGTTTTGTCCCTCAAGGTCTGAGAATCGGTTGTCACTGCACGAATGCTTCGGGCATAACGCCTTCACCATCCCGTTATGGGGGAACGCGTGAAGTTGGCGTCGATGAGGCAGTTCTTGTTCATGACGATATTTATGCCGAAGTGATTCCTGACCGCGAGGGCATTCACGTTCGCCCTTTGATGCTGAAGCTGATTCACAAAACAAAAGGGACGGATCGTGTCATCATTATTACGGATGCGATGCCGGATGCCGGCGTGGACAAGGGAGATTCGTCCGATGTGAATTGGAATCATCTTGGTCACTTGGCCGGAAGCCGGCTGACGATGGACAAAGCCGTGCGCAATATGATGGTGCATGCGGGAATCGGCATGGTGGATGCTTTTCGGATGGCTGCGCTTAACCCGGCAAAGGTCATCCGCATGGAGGATCAGATGGGAAGCATTGCGGTAGGCAAGCGGGCTAATCTTCTTCTAGTAGATGAAGAAATCCGTATTCAACAGGTTATTTTACAAGGCCAAACCGTAAATCTCTAGGGAAAAAGGCGGTGAAGGAATGCAATTCGAAGAGAACATGGATACACCGGCAATTGTGATTGATCTGGATCGGCTGGATGCCAATCTGAGACGCACGGCGGTATTAGCATCCCATGCAGCCGTACGCTTGAGGCCGCATACGAAGACGCATAAAAGCATTTGGATCGCGCAAGAGCAGCTGCGGCACGGGGCTTCGGGCATAACTGTAGCCAAGCTAGGCGAAGCCGAGGTTATGGCAAGCGGTGGGATAGACGATATCCTGATCGCCTATCCCATTGTCGGGCGCCTCAAGCTTGAGCGACTTGGGCGATTGCTGCAGCAAGTCAAGGTGTCTGTCAGTGTAGACAGCTATGAAGTAGCCAAAGGGCTGTCTGAATTAGGCGAACATCTGAAGCTGCGGGTTCCGCTCTATTTGGATGTCAACAGCGGCTTGAACCGCTGCGGGAAAGAGCCTGGGCAAGAGACGGCCGAGCTGGCAGCAGAAATAGCGAAGCTGCCCGGCATCCGGCTTGCCGCCTTAATGACGCATGCAGGTCAAGCGTATGCCAAGAGCCGTGCCGACGATTGCTTGGAAGTCGCCTTAGCCGAGGCGGAAGCGCTGCTGGAATCGCAGCGTGCACTGAGAAAGCTCGGCATCGAGGTGCCCGACATTAGCGTCGGTTCAACCCCGACGTCGAAGTTCATTGGCGCACTCGCAGGCAGCGGTGTCACCGAGATTCGGCCCGGCGCTTACGTATTCGGCGATGGCTCTCAGCTGTACACGGGGCTGATCGGCGAAGAGGAATGCGCAATGCGCATCTATGCGACGGTTGTCAGCACGCCGAGACCCGGCACCGTGATCATCGATGCCGGCTCAAAGACGCTGTCGAATGACAGCAGCGCTCATCGCAAAGGCTTCGGGATCATCACGGAATTCCCTGACATTTTCGTGGAGAGGCTTAGCGAGGAGCATGGCATTTTGTCCGTTCCGGAAGGGGTTCATTTACAAATCGGTGACGTGGTAGCCATCATCCCGAATCATTGCTGCGCCGTTACCAATTTGCATGATCAGCTGTTGGGCGTGCGGAATGGTCAACTGGAGCGAATCATCCCGGTAGATGCAAGAGGCAGAGTGAAGTAGCAGGAACAAACTTTGAAATATCCATATGAAGGAGAATGATACGCATGTCACAGCCTATTCATACGAACCTTGCACCTGAATTTCCACTTCCTTTTTCCCAAGCGCTCCGTGCCGGCGATTTTGTCTATGTGTCTGGTCAAGTCGGCGTAAATCCCGCTACCCGTGAAGTCGTTGGCGAAACGATTGAGGAACAAACGGTTCAATGCCTGCGCAATATTGAGACCATTCTGGAGGCGGCGGGACTTTCACTTGATCATATTGTGAAAATCAATGCCTTCCTTTCCAGGCAGGAGGATTTTCCAGGTTACAACAGGGCCTATGAGAATGTCATGAAAAAGCCTTTTCCTACCAGAACCTCGATCGGATGCTCCATCGGCAGCTATTTAGTCGAGATTGACGCCATCGCTTACGCCGCTTCTCGTCGCGGAGAAAGCCGTGAAGATGAGTAATCATCAGCTGCGGATTGCGGTAGCCGGCATTTTGCATGAGACGAACACGTTTGCGCCGGGGATAACGGATTTGTCCCATTTTCGCGATCAGTGGACAGTTGGCTTGGAGGCATTTACCGCACGGTATGCGGGAACAAGGACCTCCATGGGCGGGGTCATCGCAGCGGCAGAGAGCCATGGCGTCGATTTGATTCCAGGCCTGTATGCAGCGGCGACGCCAAGCGGAATGGTAGAGGCGGCCGCAGGAGATGCGCTCATCGATGAACTTGTGGACAGTATCGACAGCAGGGCGGAAGGACTTGTCATCATCATGCACGGTGCTATGGTAGCTGAGCAATATCCGGATTATGAAGGTGAATGTCTAAAGCGCCTTCGAGCTAAATTGGGCCCGGAGTTTCCGATCGCCATGACGCTTGATCTGCACGGTAATATTAGTCAGGACATGGTACGCCATGCTGATCTGATCGTCGGGTACGATACCTACCCGCATGTGGATATGTACGAACGGGCTGTCGAGGCTGTAAATTTGCTGATCCGTAAAATCCGAGGGGATATTCGTCCCGTACGGGCTTTGGCGCATACGGGAATGCTGGTCGTGCCGCAAGGCATGCTGACCGATAAAGGCAGCATGAAGCAGCTGATGGAGCTTGCTTTCAGCATGGAGCGCATCCCCGGCGTTCTAAACGTGACTGTGGCGGGAGGCTTTCCTTACAGCGATGTCCCGGATGCAGGCATGTCGTTTGTTGTGACGACGGACGGTGATTCCGATTTGGCGAATCGATGCGCTTCGGAACTTGCGCAAATGGCTATCGACCATAAAGAGTCGTTCAATGTCTCTTATCTGACACCACGCGAAGCAGTAGCCGAAGCACTCGCCCAGCCGGAAGGTCCCGTCATTATCGCGGAAGGCTCCGATAATGTCGGAGGAGGCGCTCCGGCCGATGCGACCCATGTATTTGCGGAGCTGGTAAACTCGCCGCAAAAAGCGTTAATCGTGATCCGCGATCAGGAAGCGGTGGAAGCTGCTAGGCAGGTCGGCATCGGAGGCGCGTTCGAAGGCTGGGTCGGCGGGAAAAGCGATACGCTGCACGGCAAACCGGTCCGGGTTAAGGGGAAAGTCCGGCTGCTGTTCGACGGGCATTATCGGCATGTCGGGCCTTATATGACAGGGCAGCGCGCGGAAATGGGCTTAACAGCCGTCGTCGAATGCGGACAGCTGACGCTGATATTGACGGAAAAACGGGTGGCTCCGTGGGACGTTGGGCATGTGCGCTCCGTCGGGCTATGGCCGGCTGATTATCACATTATTGTAGCCAAATCGGCGCTCGCATGGCAGACGGCTTTCGGATTGTTCGCCAAGCATGTCATTAACGTGGATTCACCGGGGTGCTGCAACGCGAATTTGGCGCATTTTGACTATCATCGGGTCCTGCGCCCTGTTTATCCATTAGATGAGACGCCTACGCCGGTACCTAGGTTCGAAACGTATGAGTAGGCCATGAAAAGGGAGGATTCACGATGAAGCAAGTTGAGAATTCGAGGCAAAAATATACGGAATCACAAGCTTACTTGGCTGGCGGAGTGGCAAGCTCCTTAAGAAGCGCGATGAAGCCTACACCTTTGTTCGCAGCTGCGGGATCGGGTCCGAGAATTCGAGATGTGGACGGCAACGAATTTATTGATTACTTGCTCGGCTATGGGCCGTTGATTCTGGGCCATGCACACGAAGCAACCGCCTCACGTGTCTATGAAGCCATGCAGCGCGGGATTACTTTCGGACTTCAGCATGAGGGAGAGATCGCGTTAGCCCGCCGATTGACGGAGATTTTACCTTGCGCGGACAAGGTGGCGTTAAGCGGGTCAGGCACAGAAGCGGTCATGCTGGCGCTCCGTTTAGCCAGGGCACACACAGGCAAGCGCAAAATCGTCCGCTTTCACGGCCATTATCACGGGTGGTCGGATACGATTTTCACCTCGTTCCCCAGCTCGGATATGCGCAAATCCGATGCAGCAGCTGGCTTGGCGGAGGATAAGCCGATTGCCGCAGGCACAGGCGGGCAAAGCGAACTGGCGCTGGAGGAAATTATTCTGCTGCCATGGAACGACGCTGCTGTGTTGGAAGCGGCGCTCCGCGAGCATAAGGATGACATTGCGGCGGTCATTTCCGAGCCCGTGATGTGCAATTCGGGCTGTGTGCTGCCGAAGCCGGGCTATCTGGAGCGCATGCAGGAGCTGACTCAAGAGCTTGGCATCGTGATGATCCTGGACGAAGTGATTACCGGTTTCCGGCTTGGCCTTGGCGGGGCGCATGGGCGATTCGGGCTGAAACCGGATTTGGTTACGGTCGGTAAAGCTTTGGGCGGAGGGATCGCCATTAGTGCAGTGGCCGGCAGGAAGGAAGTCATGGCGCTCATTGAGAAGGGGACGGTCAGCCATCTGGGTACGCTGAACGGGAATGGTGTTGCCACGGCTGCCGCTTTGGCGACTATTGCTGAACTGTCGCAGGAGGAGGGGGCGGTTTTTGCGAAAATGGAAGCAAACGCAAGCAAGCTGGTCGAAGGAATTCGCAGCTTACTCGCGAAACATGCGATTCCTGGCCTCATTAACCACATTGGGCCAGTCTTCCATATGATGTTTACTCAGGAGCCGAAAGTAGACGATTTCGCTTCTTTCACGAAGCGGGATGCGGCGAGGTATACCGAGTTTTCGGGTTATATGCTGGAGGAGGGTGTGCTGGTCCGATCGAACGGACTGTGGTACCTTTCTGCTGCACATGGCGTACAGGAGATTGAAGAGACATTAGCGGCTGTCGATCGAGCGTTGGCTCACTTATAAGGGGGAAACCGGATGAGAATGAGAGATCAGGTTGCGCTTATTACCGGCGGCTCAACCGGCATCGGGAAGGCAGCGGCCTTCCGTTTCGCTGCTGAAGGAGCCAAGGTGGCTATCACAGGCAGAGAGAAGGGGGCGCTTCAAGCAGCCGCTGCGGAAATCGCCGAACAAGGCGGGCAGGTGATTTGGATCGATGGCGATGTGCAATTCAAAGCGGATGTTGATCGGATGGTAGATACGGTGCTAGAGCATTGGGGCATGATTGACGTATTGGTCAACAACGCGGGAATTTGCAGTCCGGCCTCCTTCCTGGAGATCGAGGAAGCGGAGTGGGACCGGCATATGGCGATCAATTTGAAGGGCACGTTTCTCGCTGGGCAAGCCGTTGCGAAAGTGCTCGCCAAGCAGGCCAAAGGCGGCTCGATCATTAACATGTCCAGTGTGAACGGTCTCGCAGCAGAAAAGGATCAAGCGCACTATAATGCAACCAAAGGCGGCATCAACTTGCTCACCATGTCCATGGCCATTGAACTTGCACCGCTTGGTATTCGCGTCAACGCGCTGTGCCCAGGCTTTATCGAGACTAGGCTCACGAAGCCGCTGATCGACAATCCGGCCGCTTTCGGGCCGTACTTGCAGACGATTCCGATGGGACGCGCCGGGGTACCGGAAGAGATTGCCGACGCTGCGCTATTTATGGCGACGAACGATTCACGTTATATGACTGGCCATTGCCTCGTGGTGGATGGCGGGCAGCTCATTAAGTTATCTTAACGAAGGAGAGCGAACCTACCTATGAGCATGGATGTAAGTCAGAAGCAGGAACGCTACACCATCCAAACGATTGACAAAGCGTTGGATTTGTTGGAGCTGCTGGCTGAACATGGTTCCCTGAATTTGCTAGAGCTGACGGATCTGCTCGATCAACCCAAATCGTCCACGTACCGGATCGTCTTGACGTTGGAACAGCGGGCTTTCATCAGTAGAAGCGATGACAACGGCAAGTATTGCCTTGGTTACAAGCAATTAATGCTGACGCGAGGATTGTTGGAACGCAACACATTAAGAGCCTCTGCGATGCACGAAATGAAGAAGCTCTCAGAGCGCTATGGAGACACAATTAACTTAGGCGTTCTAGTAGATGGTGAGGTACTGTATGTGGACATCATTGAAAGCACACAGCCACTTCGCATGACGGATACCGTAGGTTCCAAATCCCCTTTTCATGCCACAGCCATGGGAAAAGCGATGACCGCTTACTTGCCGGAGGACCAAGTCAGGGAGCTGATTGCACGTCATGGATTGCCGGCAAAAACCAAACATACCCTGATTTCACCTGAATCGATATTTGCTGAATTAAATCAGGTCAGACAGCAAGGATTTTCATTGGATGATCAAGAAATTGTAGAGGGTGCGCGTTGTTTGGCTGCTCCAATCTTTAATATGTATGGGACCATCGAGGGTGCAGTCAGCCTGTCAGGGGCGATGCACCGGTTTGCTCCGGACGTTGTGCCCGCAATGGCGGAAAGCATCAAGACGGCTGCGTTCCAGATCTCCCGAAAGCTGGGATACCCCTATGCACCAACCGTTATGGACGAAAAATGAGAGGAGAGCTCCTCATGCAACCTTTGCGTATTGCGGTTCTCGGGATGGTGGATGGGAATGGCCATCCTTACTCCTGGAGTGCCATGTTCAATAACTATGATCAAGCAGCGATGGCCGATTGTCCTTATCCCGCCATTCCGGCTTATCTTGCAAAAGAACCGAAAGAAAAGCTGCAAATTCCAGGCGCGTCGGTGACGCACATTTGGACCGATGATCCCAAAGACGCGGAACTCGTGGCAAAAGCATCACTCATTCCTCATATCGTGAGCAGGCCGGAGGATGTCATCGGGCATGTGGATGCTGTGATGATCACGACGGACAAGGGCCACGAGCATGTGGAACGCTGCCGGCCGTTCGTCGAAGCGGGCATTCCCATTTTTGTCGACAAACCGTTGGTCGATAATGAGCCTGATCTTAGACAATTCCAGCGATGGGTGCGGGATGGCGCCAGAATCATGTCATCGAGCTGTATGCGCTACAGCAAAGAATTCATGCCCTACCGCACTTCGATACATTCTTTAGGACAGCTTCGTTATTCAAGCATCACGACTTGCAAAAGCTGGGAGCGTTACGGCATCCATGCTTTGGAGTCCATTTACCCCATTCTAGGCCCCGGTTTTCTTTCTGCACAAAACGTAGGAACCAAGGAACGAAATATCGTGTTATTTAAGCATCGCACACATGGCGATGTTGCTGTGATTGCGATTGAAGATCTATATGGTTCGCACGGCCTCTTGCAGCTGTGCGGCACGAGTGCCAGTGCTACCGTCAGTTTCCAAGATACGTTTTATTCCTTTAAAACTCAGCTTGAAGCCTTTATCGGTTATTTACATACAGATGAGCGTCCTTTTCCGTTCAGTGAAACAGAAGAATTAATGCGTATGGTCATTGCCGGTATTCGAAGCCGGGAAGAGGGCGGAAGAGTAGTCCCTCTGGAAGAAATCGCTGCGGATTATTGATGAAGTCAATTTTGCTTTTCGCATACACCTGAAGGAGGTTGAAAGGATGACAACACAATTTCATATGCGTCCGAGTCGCGTTTTACGCAAGCTTAGATCAGGGGAAACGGCGATTGCGCTGAAGCTTAATCTCGCTGACCCGCGAATTACGGAGATGGCTGCCAGGATTTCCGGTGTGGATTGCCTCTGGACGGACATGGAGCATGTCCCCAATGATTGGTCTGTGATCGAGCGGCAAATTTGGGCTGCGAAAGCTTATGATGTAGATGTGCTTGTGCGCGTGGCGAGGGGCAGCTATAGCGATTTGATCCGTCCATTGGAAATGGATGCAGCAGGGATCATGATTCCTCACGTAATGAGTCTGGCGGATGCCAAGCAAATCATCCATCATACGAAGTTTCATCCGCTCGGCCGACGCCCGCTCGATGGCGGAAATGCCGACGGCGCTTTCTGTAATTTAGACTTGGCTGATTACATCTCACAGGCCAATGATCAGCGCTTCAATGTGCTGCAGATTGAAGATCCGGAGCCGCTTGCCGAGCTCGAGGAGATGATTGCACTGCCTGGACTGGACATGATCTTTTTCGGTCCCGGCGATTTCAGCCAAGGCATTGGCGCACCCGGTAAGTGGGACCACCCGCTGCTGCTAGAAACACGCCAATCGGTGGCGCGTCTTGCTCAGAAACACGGCAAATTTGCAGGAACGGTAGGCAGTCCGAGCAATCTGCACGAGTTGACGGCAATGGGCTACCAATTTGTCAGTGTGGGGGCGGATGTCGTTGGGTTCGGCCAATATTTGAGCGGGGTTGCCTCCAGTATTAACCGCGTGTCTGGAACCGGCACGGATTCTGTCTACGGCTCGACGAAGAGCAGTTAAGGAGGCCGAGGGATGTATACAGAGCTATTCTCTTTACGGCAAAAAAGCATTGTGATCACGGGAGGGTCCGGTTATCTCGGATCGGCGCTTACGGAAGCGATGTTGGCCTTTGGCGCTGATGTCACGGTGGCGGATTTGACGTTCCGTACAAATGCAACGCTGGAGGCCGCCATTCAGGAAGGCCGTCTGCGTAATATCGTCTGTGATGTTTCGGATACGGATTCGATCCGGAATATGATGCAGATGCACGTCGCAGCCAGCGGGCGGTTGAACGTACTGGTCAACTGTGCTACCTATGGGGCCGGTTATGGCAAAGGAGCAGAGCTGGAATTTATGACAGATGAAGTGTGGCAAAAAGGTGTGGACGGTGCGGCAGGAACAGCGTTCCGCTGTATCCGGGAAGCCATTCCGCACTTAAGAGAAAGCGGAGGCGGCTCGATCATCAACTTTGCCTCGATGTACGGCATCGTTTCGCCTGATCCTTCCATCTATGGCGACAGCGGTGCGAACAACCCGCCGAATTATGGCGTTGGCAAAGCGGGCGTCGTCCAGCTGACCCGCTATAGCGCCGCTCATCTGGCGAAATACGGGATACGCTGCAACAGCGTATCTCCGGGACCTTTTCCGAACACCATCATCGGTCAGAATGAAGATTTCGTTCAGAAGCTGCAGGCTAAAACCATGCTAGGCAGGGTAGGGAAGCCTGAAGAAATGACGGGTGCCGTCATCATGCTGGCCTCGGATGCCTCCAGTTATATGACGGGATCGAATCTGATGGTAGACGGCGGATGGACGGCTTGGTAACGATAGGAAAGGTGATGCTTCCACAAGGGGCAGCAAGGGCCACAAGGGACAGGGGGAATTCGATTTGAATTCGCAAGTGATGCAAAGTTTCTCGTTAGCCGGCAAGACGGTATTACTGACAGGAGGAGCAGGGCTGTACGGCACGCAAATTGCAATCGCTTGTGCACAGGCCGGAGGCAGCGTGTATGTGACGTCACGGGATGAATCGCGTCTTGAAGCGATTGAGGAGAAGTTCAGACAAGAGGGTTGTACGGTGCATGCCCTCCAATTCGACCAAGAAAATCTGTCCTCGATTGCTGCGATCCGTGATAAGCTTGAAGAGCGCGAAGGGAAGTGTGATGTCCTCATTAACAATGCGGTTGCCCGCACGATGTCGCACTACAACGATTCGCTCGAAAGCTTTGCCCGCAGCATGGCGGTAAACGCGACAGGGTTGTTCGAGATCACACGGGTAATCGGAGATTGGATGGCCGAGAAAGGATCGGGTTCGATTATTAACATCGGCTCGATTCAAGGGATGGTTGGACCGGACCCCACCCTGTATGAGGGGCTTCCTTTGAATGGCTTGGTCCCGGACTATTTCTTCCACAAAGGCGGCATGGTTAACTTTACCCGATTCATCGCCAGCTATTATGGCGCGCGTCAGGTCAGGTGCAACTGCATCTCGCCGGGAGGCTTCCAGACGGAGAAAAATCTCCCTGAATTCGTTCATCGCTATAACGACAGAACGATGTTAGGCCGCATGGCGAAGTCGGATGACATTTGGGGGCCGATTGTTTTCTTAGCCTCCGATGCTTCCCAGTACGTAACCGGCACGAACCTTCCGGTAGACGGGGGTTACACAGCGAAGTAAACATCCATACACAAACGGCATCGACGCATGGTGCCGTTTTCGCGTACCCGCGGTTATGTCAATTTTAGACTAGAAAAATAGATATTATTGGGGGTGAAGGTTATGAGAAGCTCTGTTCACGGGTTCCGGGTTTTTCACGATCTGAAATTGGTAAAAAAGCTGTGGTTATCGTTCTCACTGGTTACACTCATTGCGCTCATTATCTTTGCTGTGCTGTCTTCGACATTTATCAAACAATTCATGACGGACCGGGAAGGCAATGCGATGCTGCAAAAAATCGAGTATTTCACCGGCAGCATGGATAGCTACATTCAAAGTATTGAAAAGTCTTCCCAGCTCCTCGTCTACAATGAAAATATTCAAGAGCCGTTAAGCGCTAATGCGGCGAATTTGAATGGGATGAATCGCATACAGGCTTTCAATTACATCTATGATCAATTACGGCAGTTATCTGACAGGTTTTATGGGATCGAAGCGATTTATTTGGTGGATAAATATCAGAATGTATACGACAGCGGTGTCGGGATGAATTTCACGCCGAGTTATTTGGTTAGCGATGAGTTCGTCAAACAAGGCTGGTACGACAAAATGGCCAACAATAACAGCAGCAATTCGTTATGGTCGTTCATTAAATGGCGCGATAAGCAAACATCGATTGTCATGTTCAAAACGATTTACGATAAAAACAATTTGCAAATCCTCGGTTATCTCATCATTTCGATTTCTCCAACGATTCTTAACAATTATTTGGCCTCATCAAATCTGGACGAAGGTACGAACAGTATCGTCGACTCTAACGGTTTTATCTTTTCCGCCGGGAGCGGAGCAGAGAATCCTCCCATTGACATCGCCCGAATGACGGGTACGAAAGGGCATTATACCGAAGAGAGCAATCACTATGTTGTCGCTTATTCCAAGCACCCGTTGACGAACTGGACGTTTGTTCATACGATTCCAGAAAGTTTGCTGCTTAAGGATTTGAAGCAAATCAACAATTTATGGATTACTTTTCTAGGCCTATCCCTTGCGCTCATGGTCATTGTTTCCGTCTTCATCTCCAGGACGATTTCCATGCCGATGCGCAAAATGATTCGCATGCTCCGGCATGTCGAGCAGGGCAATTTGAATTTGAAATTTCAACCTTTATATAAAGATGAACTGGGTGATCTTGGCCGTGCGTTCAATCACATGATTGATAAAGTTCGCGAGGGCGAGCCGCTCATGCGGGAGAAGCTGGTCCGTTCCCTCATCGAAGGAAGTATGACGGAGACGGAAGCGCAGATGTTCGAAGAACGGCTCGGTTTCCGCCTCAGCAGCACTTCGTTTCGCGTTGTTCTCTTGCACGTACACGGAGGTAATGAGAAAGAAATGCTGGATCGGGCGGAATCGATCATCCATGAATTCGAAAATTGGCATGAGATGATCAGCATTTATTTGTCGAGCGAACAATATTGTTTAATTTTTAACGGTACCAATGACGAAGTGTTTAATAAAATCAATGTGCTGATTGCCGTGTTGAAAGAAAGGCTTGGCCTGCACATGTATGCGTTCGTCGGCAATCAATATGAACATGTTAACTTGATCAAAACCTCGTTCGAGGAAGCCAAGACATTGCTGAATTATCTGGTTGGCGAAAGAATGGATGAACAGACCAATGTCTTCTTCGTCGGAGATGCCTGGAAGCTGCAGTACCCTGAAGCGTACGAAAACAAGCTTCTTTATTACATGGAGCAGCGTGATATTGATAACTGTTCAGCTGTGATGGAAGAGTTGATTGTCTATGCGAGAGCCAGCCATCTTGTGCCGCACGTGCTGTATGCGTTAATGGCTTCGCTCTACAATCACTTGTATAAGCTGCTCATTAAATCAGGCCAATCGGCGGTACTGAGTAAAAGCTGGTTCGGCGATGTGCAGGAAAAGCTGTTGTCGCAGCCGCTGGAGAAAAACGGCAGACAGTTCATCGCGCTTGTCAGAGAACACTTAAGCCCGAATGTTCAGGAAGAGAAAAAGCCTAGCAGAAGCATTCTCAAATCACTGCAAATCATTAATGAGCAATACAGCGATGTGGGACTGGGGATTGATTCGGTTGTCGAGCAAATCGGCCTGAACGCCAACTACTTCAGCCAATTATTCAAAAAGGAAGTTGGTGTCGGGTTTACGGACTACGTTGGGCAAGTGCGCATGGAACACGCCAAACGGCTTTTGGAAGAACCGGCCAACAAAATCAAGGATATCGCGCTGCAGGTCGGATTTATGAATCCGCACTATTTCAGCATTTGGTTCAAAGACAACACTGGACTGTCGCCTTCGCAGTATCGCAAGCAGCTTTTAGGGCAAATCGGGTAATCATACAGCCAGCTATACACCTTTGTTATTTTAAGAAACAGGTCGAATTCCTTATATTCTCTTGTGAGACTAACGAAATTTAAGGTTATCTAATGAATTTCACCTACGCAATGTTAAGGGACCTATGCTACCTTGTTGGTAGATCACACTCTCGATGTTGACAGCGCTGTGCAGATGGATTCACAGAGGGGTTCAACAATCTGATCACACAAGGAGGGCTCTATGAAAGTGATGACGATTTATGCGCACCCCGCCGATACGATCACGAATTGCGGAGGTACGCTGGCGCTTCACGCGAAGCGCGGGGATGAAGTCGTTGCTCTGATTTTGACACATGGAGGACGGCTGCATCCCAACAAATACGCCGAGGAATGGCGTAAAGACAATCCCGACGAGAGCCTTCTACATGCGGGCCTGGAAGAAATTGCGCTGAATAAAAGGCGTGAATTGGAGCGGGCCGCTCAAACGATCGGCATATCCAAGCTCATTTTACTTGATTATGATGACAACTACTCGGTTGTGAATGAAGAAATCGTGGATCGGATCGCGGAAGAAGTGTCCAAGGAAAGGCCGGATATCGTGATTTGCGATTTTCCGATGAATACGGCCTTCCATAATCCGCATACGATTGCGACCCAGATGGCTTTTGCCGGCCTAAGCAAGGTTTCGCTTTTCTTGAAAAACCTGGACGGTCAGGCGGAGTATCAAGTGAAACAAATCTTTTTAACCTCGCTGCCGGTTAGCCCAATTGATGGCCTTAGCCTGTACGGGATGCGTAATGACGTGTTTATTGATATCAGCTCAGTTGTAGGCGAGAAGATTAAAGCGATGGATGAATTCAAAAGCCAAGGCTACAGCGGATTATTCGCTCGCAAGCTGCTTGAATCCTACAACGGCGAGTATGGACGGGCGGCCGGCGTCAATTTCGCAGAAGGCTTTTACCGCGTCTATAACGAAACGCATTCGCATTTACCATTAACGGAAGCTGCGCAAAAAAGTGATTTGTTAATGAGGCATCTCTCTTATTCAACTATGAGTATTCGTGAGATGTTTCCCCTGACTTAACTTCGTTATCCGCATATCTATCCAATTCGCTTTACATAGGAGAAGGGGGCCGACGGAATGATCCGTAAAATGAATAATTATTCATTTAAATCATGGTTTGTAGCAGCAGGTGTATCGCTTCTCATGGCGACGACCGTAGGGTGCAGTACAGATGGGGGTTCCAGTAAACCGTCGCCGACAACGGCTCCCGCAGGCAGCACGAGTCCGGCAGCAGCAGCGTCGCAAGCCCCGAAGGAAGATCCGAAGATTGAACTAACGGTCTGGGCAGCGCCGAACGGTACCTACAAGCCGGGGCAGAAGGCCGGTGACTGGTTCAAGGAGGATTTGCTTCCGGAATGGAACAAAATTCACCCGAACGTCAAGGTAAACATCGAGCTCATCCCTTTCGACGGCATTAATGAGAAGGTCACGACAGCGATTGCTTCCAAGTCGGCGCCTAACGTCTTCCTGGACTATCCGGGACGTACTTTGGCCTACGGTCAAATGGGTGCGCTAGCTTCCCTGGAGGATATTATTCCTGCAGATGATCTGGCTCAAGTGAAGAAGAGTGCGGATATGATGAAAATGGTTTCGGTAGGCGGCACCGTTGTGACAATGCCCTACTACTCGACTCAGCTCGGATTGATTCTTGATAAATCCTTGTGGAAAGAGGCCGGCGCTGAAAACCTGCTTCCGCAAGACGAGTACAGGACGTGGACGCCGGACCAATTCAAAGCGGCATTGAAAGCCGTGGCGAACAAAGAGAAGGGCGTATACGGATTGACGTTGTTCGCTCTGAACGAACAAGGCGATCAGATTTATAACAACATTATCTCCGGCTACGGGGTCAAATTGTTTAATGCGGATTACACGAAATATACAGCAGGGGAAAGCCCGGAGTCGGAAAAAGCGTTAACGTTCTTCAAATCGTTGGTTGATGAAGGGCTTGTCACACCGCATCCTGAAACGTTGACCTCTACGAACGCATTGGACTATTGGAAGCAGCGGAAAAACGGGATGGTCGTTGCATCGGCAGCCCACTCGGATATTATCAAAAACGGTTTGAAAGACGGAAGCGTCAGCGGACCGCATGAGTACATGTACGTCAATTTCCCTTCGACAACCCCAGGGCAAGCGGCGTTAAAGTCGGAAGTAGGATTCGGAGTCGTGTTCAAAAATGCGGATGCAATCAAAGAAGAATGGGCGAAAAAATTCCTCTATTGGACGATGAAGGATAATACCATTTTCCAAACAGCCATGAAATCCTTTAACCCGCTCGGCAAAGCGCCTGCATGGACAGAAAGCGACCCTGAGCTGCAGTTCCTTGCCAAGCTGGCAACGAAAACGAAGGAATGGCCGGTGATTGATCCAGGTTGGGGAATCAAAGGGTATCCAGAGATGAGAGCCGCGATGTTCCCTGAAATTCAAAAGCTGTTTATCGGTATGTCGACGCCTAAGCAAACGATTGATACCATTTCGAAGAAATTTAACGACACCATCGCCAAATATAATAAGTAACCGATGCGGCAGGTTGGCTGTTGTCACGTTGTAGCCTCCTGCCGTCATTTCCTTATCCTCTTAGCCGTAAAAGGAAGGAGCAGCCAATGAAACCGAGTACATTCAGCAGCATCCGTTTGCGCAGAGAAACCAGCGGTTGGCTATTCGTCCTGCCCATGTTGTTGTTTTTTCTGCTGTTTGTTGTGTATCCCATTCTCAAAGCGATCAAAAGCAGCTTTTATGGCTTTGATTATACCAAGTACTATTGGACGGGACTTGATAATTACCGCACGATTTTTACAGATCCTCTTTTCTGGAAGTCCATTCTTAATACGTTGGAATTTGTCTTGTATCTGGTTCCATCCATCACCGTGATTGCCTTGATGATAGCGGTTACATTACATGCCTATCCGAAGAAAATGCAATCGTTTTTCAAGGCTGCCTTCTATATCCCAGGCGTCACCTCAATTGTCTCCCTGACTTTAGTGTGGCAGTACATCTACAATGGACAATTTGGCCTTGGCAATTATATCCTGGGCCGAGTCGGTCTGCAGCCGGTGAATTGGCTGGGAGTCCATTCGGCGACACTGGCGTTATCTTTAATTGTGCTTACGATCTCTGTGGGGTCAGCGGTTGTCGTCTTTTCTGCTGCGCTCGGCGGAATTCCCAAGGATTATTATGAATCTGCTGCACTGGATGGTGCAAAGCCGGGGAAGATGTTCCTCCAGATTACACTTCCAATGCTTAAGCCGACCTTGCTATATGTCGTAGTAACGGGAACGATCGGTGCTTTCCAGGTATTTGCGATTATTTTGATCATGACAGGTGGAGGGCCGGCTTACCGGACAACGACGATCATGATGCTGATTTATCAACAGGCGTTCGTGAACATGAATTTTGGTATTGCGAATGCGATGGGGATTGTTCTGTGCGTCTTAATCAGCTTGATTGCCTACGTGCAGTTCAAATTTCTTAAATCGGATATTGAGTACTAGGGAAGGGGGAGACGAAGATGCCGAATAAAAAATCACCGCTATGGGGAGGCCATATTTTCCTCTGGGTACTCACTTTGTTCTTCCTCTGGCCCTTTTATTGGATGGTCAGCGGCTCCTTCAAGAATTTGAAGGTAGCCCTGCAAATCCCGCCGGAATGGATACCTGTTCATCCTACTTTTCAAAATTATGCGTCGCTATTCAAGAACAGCCCGGTGTTCACCTGGTTCTATAACAGCATGTTCATTTCGCTAATCGCCACTTTGCTTGTGATTGCGGTTAGCTCCTTATCCGCTTTCGCTTTAGCCAAAATTCCATTTACAGGTTCGAAATGGTTGTTCACGGTGATGATCGCCGCCATGACGATTCCGCACACGGTGTTATTCATCCCGCTATTTCAGTTGTTAAATGATTTCAGTCTCATTAATACACGGTGGGGAGTTTTACTGCCGGTCGTTGGCTGGCCGTACGGTGTGTTCCTGTTGAAGCAGTTCATGGCTTCGCTGCCGACGGAATTGACAGAAGCTGCGAAAATCGACGGCTCCGGCGAATGGCAGACGTTCTGGCACATCATTCTGCCGCTTGCCAAACCTGGCATTGGCGTGCTTGCCATCTTTACATTTGTGAACACGTGGAACGACTATGTGTGGCAAGTCATCGTGCTGAACGGGGAGAAAATGTTTACCTTGCCGGTAGGCATCAAGGTTGCCCAGAAAATATCGGAGCTCGAGACTAATTATGGCATTGCGATGGCTGGGGCGATGTTCGCTACGCTTCCTGTGTTGATCATTTTTCTATATTTCCAAAAGTACTTTACGGAAGGCATTACCTTAGGCGCTTTAAAGGGTTGATGGTGGGATGAGACAGAAAGAGGGGATTCCTGGTGTTTCAGGCAGCAGTAATCGGACTTGGCAAAATTGGATTAACCTTTGACATCCCTTTTCAAGGAAGAGCGCACAGCCATTCCATGGCCTATCTTTTGCATCCGGAGATTGAGCTGGCAGCTGCTGTCGGTAGAAGGCAGGCACAGGCGGAACAACTGGCTAAGGCTGCTCCGGAGACGAAGTTTTATTTGGATTCGGAATTGTCTGCCATGCTGAGTCAGCAACCTTTGGATCTCATCAGCATTTGCACACCGCCTACCGTTCGGTATGAACTGCTGCAAACCGTGCTGGAGCAATCCAGCAGCAGGCTCATCTTTCTTGAAAAGCCCGTTGCGAATAGTGTGGAGGAAGCGGAGCGGATTATGTCCTTGTGCGAGCAGCATAGCGATCGGACGGTCGTTGTCAACTTGTCCAGAAGATGGAGTGAAGGAGCGATGCAGGTCCGAAAAGCCGTAAGCAACGGGACGTACGGGAAGGTGAAGAAAATCCATTTGCGATACAGCCGTGGCATCTACAATACAGGTTCGCATCTGTTCGATATGGTTCGGTATTTGGCCGGGGCGATCGAGGACGTGCAAGTAGTTGAGCGGGTTGCGACCAACTTGGATGCTGTGGAGGATTGGACCTATTCCTTCTTTTTTACGGCAGATGGAGGTTCGATTACAGGTTATGCGGAGGCGTTCGATGACCGGCTTTATAACCTTTTTGACATTGTGCTGTACCTGGAAAAAGGGGTGATGGAGATGGTAAAAGGCGGAGATGAAATCCGCTATTCTGCGACCGAACCGCATCCTGTGCAACCGGGAATCAGGCAGTTGGTGCATGAACGAACGGAGACAGGTATGCTCAGCAAATCGAGCAACATGCAAAATGCGGTTGACCACCTTGTTCATATATTACAAGCAGGCGTGGAGCCGATGTGTTCACTGGCGGATGGTATGGATCCACTTTATGTAGCAGAGGCGCTAAACCAATCCTATGCCAGCGGCAAATCGGTGAGAGTGCGTTGTCGTTGATTGTGGGGCGTTCATTTTTTCTGGCAGAAGGGGGTGCTTCGGATGGGACTGAATCAATTAACCGCCGAGCAGCAGAAATTCTATGAAGATCACGGGTATTTATTAGGGCTTCCCGTTGTTTTTTCAAGCGAAGAAGTGAAGGAACTGCAACAGGGTTATGAGCAGCTATCGGCTTTATTGCAGGGGGACGAAAATCCCTCGGACATCATGGGTTGGCATAAGACGAGCCGGTGGCTGTATGACATTTGTGCTCATCCGCAGATTATCCATTATGTGGAAGGCGTGCTGGGCAGCGATTTTTATTTGGCAGCGAGCGAGTTTATTACGAAATCGCCGCATTCGGACAAAGTGGTGCCATGGCATCAGGATTCCTATTATTGGTCTACTGCGCTAAACAACACCGTCACGGTGTGGTTGGCTTTCACAGATGTGGATGAGGCTAACGGGGCTATGAAAGTGATCCCGGGAACACATACAGCAGGTGTGATTCAGCATAAAATTGCCGGCGATGACGCGATTTTGTCTTTCGAACTCGACCAGGGGACCTTCAGCGAGAAGGACGCGGTCTCGATGATCATTCCCGCAGGCGGTATTTCCATGCATGTCGATACGCTCATACACGGTTCCGGTCCTAACACTTCCGATCGCTGGCGCATCGGCTTCGTTATCCGCTACTCCAAGACGATGGTGCAGTGGGATCCGCAAACCTATCCTAATTTTGAAATGTATATGATGAGAGGAAAAGACGAATACGGGTACCATCCTCAGGGGGAATTGCCTGTGGAAGCTTTTGGGCGCCCGCCTTATGCGAAACGGATTCGTAAAAGAGAATAATAGGAAACATCGCCTAGCAGAAAGCGAGATGAGTCTTATTCGAACCGACAATGAACAGTGGACGGCCGCAATCTCTCCGTTGACGCTGGGAACCGTCCAATTGGGTATGCCCTATGGCATTGCAAACCAGCTGGGGCAGCCGGATGAGGAAATGGCGGGGCGCATTTTGGATGCTGCGCTAAATGGAGGCATTACCTGCCTCGATACAGCGAGCGCTTACGGGAGTGCGGAGCAGGTGTTGGGCCGTTATTTTCAAAAGCAAACACGTGCAGCCACGATCATCACGAAGTTCACTTTACAAGTAAATCGTGAAACGACGTTGTCTGACTTGGAAGCGCAAATCGAAGACAGTGTGAACCGTTCCATGGAGCGGCTTCAGGTGGATTGTCTGCCTGCAGTCTTACTGCATCGGCCAAATGTGCTGGGCCAATTCGGCAACCAAGTGACCGAGCTGCTGTTGAGGCAGGTCAAGCGGGGGAATATCGGCACCCTCGGTGCTTCGCTGCTTTCCTTTGATGCGCAGGAATTTGCAGAGAATTGGCGGGAACTGCAGCATGATTGCTACGAGCTTGTCCAGGTACCCATCAATGTCATGGATCGCCGAATGTTTGCGAACGGGACCTTCGATCAGCTCACTCGTTCGAATAAAAAGCTGTTTGCAAGAAGCATTTATTTGCAAGGCTTGTTCTTTATGAAGCCGGAGGCGCTGCAAGATCGGCTGAAGCCGGCAGAGCCATGGCTTGCTCGGTTACAGGACTTCGCTGAGCAGGAAGGCATGTCTGTGGCTGAATTTGCTTTTTCCTACATTCACCACATGCCTGGTATTGCGAGTATCGTCTTTGGCGCTGAAACGCCGGAGCAGGTTAACGCCAATATTGCGCTGTTGCATACGCCTGCCATCCGTGAGAAGACACTGCATGAGCTGGCTCAAGCATTTTCACAAGTACCTGAATATGTAATCACGCCTAACCTGTGGGAAGGCAAGTGACAGCGTGACAGCTTGACATTCAATTGAATTCGAAACATGGAGGAGAGCGGCGTGGGTATTTATTTGAAAAAAGGGGATGTCGGCCAGACATCTTATATCGCTAGTGAAGAGGCTGTCTACCGTACCGTGAAAGAAGTTATTCATGACATTGCAATTGGTCAAGACAAAGCGGTTCGAACCATATCGGAAAAATTCGATCACTGGTCGCCTGAGCATTTCCGATTGAGTGAGGAGCAAATTAGGGACATCATCGCTCGCGTACCTGAACAAGTGCAAGAAGATATTCGATTCGCACAGCAGCAAATTCGCAATTTTGCCGAAAAACAGTTAGCTACGATGCAGGATATGGAAGTCGAGACCTTGCCCGGCGTTATTCTTGGCCATAAACATATTCCTGTTGCCAGCGTGGGCTGTTATATTCCTGGCGGACGTTATCCGATGGTCGCTTCTGCGCATATGAGTATCCTCACGGCTAAAGTGGCCGGAGTCAAGCGAGTTATTGCCTGCACGCCGCCGATTAAAGGCGAAATACCGGCAGCAACGATATGCGCGATGGCGTTCGCCGGAGCTGATGAAATCTACGTCCTTGGCGGGATTCAGGCTATGGCAGCAATGGCTCTCGGGACAGAAACGATTCGTCCCGTCGATATGCTTGTAGGGCCTGGGAATGCCTACGTGGCTGAAGCCAAACGCCAGTTGTTCGGGAAAGTCGGCATCGACCTGATTGCTGGTCCGACGGAAGTTCTCGTCATCGCCGACCATACGGCGGATGCGGAAATGGTCGCCGTGGATTTGCTTGGTCAGGCGGAGCATGGCCCTACGTCGCCGGCTGCCTTGATCACGACTTCCGAGTCACTAGCCAGGGAGACGCTGCTTGAGATCGAACGGCAGCTTCAGGTACTCCCTACAGCAGACATCGCAGGTGTCGCATGGCGGGATTACGGTACCGTGCTGGTCGTTGACAGCATAGAGGAAGCGCTCATCGAAGCTGATAAGCTCGCTTACGAGCATGTGGAGGTACTGACGGAACAGCCGGACTACTTCTTGGCGAATATGACAAACTTCGGAGCATTATTTCTCGGTCCCGAAACGAATGTGGCTTATGGGGATAAAGCCATTGGCACGAATCATACGTTACCGACCAAAGGGGCTGCCAGATATACGGGCGGGCTTTGGGTGGGCAAATTTTTGAAAACGTGCACGTATCAGCGCTGTACGAAGGACGCCAGCAAACTGGTTGGCGAATATGTCTCCAGGCTGTGTGACATTGAGAACTTCATGGGCCATAAGGAACAGGCGGATCTGCGTGTGCGCCGTTACGGATGAAGTCCTCCTGAGGAAGGCGCAAGCGTCGAGTCTTATTATAAGCAAAGCGAAGTGCTGCGCAGATTCAGTTTTTCGGTGAAAAGCGGGGCATAGGATTACGTCGATTTTCGCGAGGAGCTCTCACTCAAGTAGATTGTTTCTACTGGGGAGGGCTTTTTTTGGTTTTATCAGCTCGAAGGGAACTACGGTCCGCTATCCCTGGATAAAGCACATTTTCCACGTGGAAGGGGAACTACGGTCCGCTATTTTACCAATTTGACCTGAAAAAGGCGCCGTGGAGAACAAATAAGGGCCTGTAGTTCCGCTCGGCGAGGAAATTGCTCGTTTTTCTTCAAATAGAGGACGCTAGTTCCCTTGTTTTAAATTAAATGGTAAATTATTGGTATTAATTAGCTGCGAAAAGGAGTGAATGACAATGTCTTTATCCTTAAATAAAAATAAAATAATTCTCGGACTTATCATTGCGCTATGCCTATCTACACTACTGATCTATTTATTAAACATACCCGTTTTAACATTTAACAGTCATGGCGAGTTATCTGAATCATTTTCCACAGTAGACGAACTCAAACAGAAAGCTGAGGTCATTGTTGAAGTCAATATATCTGATGCGAAAGCGGAAAAATATAATGAAGTTGTCTTTACTCTTTCGAACGCCGAGGTAAAAAAAATATATAAAGGGGAATTACAGAATAAAACTTCTATAAATATACTTGAAACTGGTGGAGTTCATAATCATATAGAGCACACATTCGAAGGGGAAAAAACGTTAAAGAAACAGGATACTGCTATCTTATTTCTCAAAAAATACAATGGCCCAGTCACAAAAGAAGCCTATGTTATACTTGGGATGTATCAAGGTAAGTTCAAACTAGATAAGTCAGGAACAGTTATTGGTAAAAACAAAGAATTACCAACGGGTCTAAATGCAATAACAAACAAACACAATCTTAATCTAGAATAATTGATAGTCATTCATCAACATCAATATCCTGCCTAATCTTTAAATCCCCATAATTACTCTTAGCCGGCCGCCCCTTATAGCGAAAACTGGACGGAGGCGCGCCATTGTGAGATTTGAACATTTTGCTGAAATGGTAGACGTCGGTGAAACCAAGTGCGCTTGCAACCTCCGTGATGTTCATCGAGGTCTCGGATAGGAGAAATCGTGCCCGTTCCATGCGGACTCGTGTAATGTACTCCCGTAAGGAAAAGCCGGTATATTTCATGAACAGTTGACTCAAATAACGCGGAGAAACATTGACGTTTTCGGCGAGGCTCGCTACGGTGACGGCCTTTTCGCCGATTTGGTCGCGGAGCTCATCCATTACTTTGTGGATGAGTTGTTTGTGCATATGGGAGACCGGCGACGAAGCACCGCTTTTTTGCTGGCGCAGCATATGCAGTAGCACAAGCCGCACGAGCAGGTCGAATTCTTCTTGCTGCTGATCCTCCTCCCGAAGCTGCAGTTCAACAATGCGCTGCAGGCAGGTTTCCGGTACAATCGTGTCCTCTAATCGGACATGTCTTTCGGGGAGCTTAACTTCCATACCCGGTTGGATAATAAAATGGATGAAAATGACGGTTAGCCGATGTTCGAGTTCCTGAGTGGCCTTCACTTGATCGCCGGGCCGGATTAAGAAGCAGGAGCCTTTAGCGATCGGGTAGCTGACTCCGTTGATTGTCATTTGCCCTCTTCCTTCTATGGCATACCATAGGTCGTAATCGGGCATGGGAGTTAAACGAGACCATTCCCAACCTGGCTCACAACGAGATTTTCCTACGGAGCCATTGTAAATGAAAGTGATCATCGCAAACCCTCCTTCAAGTGACGTTTGGTTTCCATTTAATCATAAGCACAGGCTGTTAGCAACGAATTTGTGAATCTCTGACACATGCAGATTTGTACAAAAAAGTCGCTCCTTGGTCCATTTTCATTCAGGATAATAAACGTTATTGTTAGTGTAATGGATGTAGATTTATCACTCTTGAAGGAGGGTTTCAATGAGTACAAATGTACAAAATTCAGAAGACATTAACCAACGTATGTACCGGTTTGACAATGTGCATCAGCCATTAGCTTCGATCAATGATTTTACGGACGAGCAAGTCAAACAGTATAAGAAAGCTGGATTCATTGCCATAGAGCAAATATTAACGGACCAAGAAGTCGGGCAGTCAATTGCTGCTGTTATGGATAATATTCATAACCGTGATACGAAGGTTAAGCTGCAATTCACCAAACCGCAGAGTGAGCTCAAGACCGATGAGGAACGAGAGTTTGCGGTAAGAAAGCTTTTTAACTTCGTGGAGTTTGATGAGTCGCTGCGATCGATCGCCTATCATCCGGCAATTTTATCCGTGGTGGAGCGCCTGCTGGGCGAAGAAGCTAATCTTGTGCAGGACCAGGCTTTGCTCAAGCCACCCTTCGGGGGAGCGGAAAAGCCATGGCACCAAGATATGGCTTACAACAACTTGACATGGAAAAAGCCGGTGGTTGGCGTTTGGATTGCACTCGACGAGGCGGGACTCGACAACGGCTGCATGCACGTCATCCCACGTTCCCACATGGATGGAGCCACACCACATTACGCGGTTCGAGATTGGCAAATCTGTGATGCGAACGTGCCGGTAGAGAGGGATGTGGCAGTTCCACTCCAACCGGGCGGAATTCTGTTCTTCCATGGCCTGTTGTATCACGGCACGCCGAATAATCATTCTTCCAAACGCCGCCGATCGCTGCAATTTCACTATGCGCCTAAATCGGCAGAGAAGATGTCAGCGGGGGAATACAAACGGATTTTTACAAATGAAATGACTTCTGCAGAGTGTTAATTTACTCCAAAACATCGGATCAAATTCCGGTGTTTTTTTGCGTCTTGTCCATGGTGTTCCAAACAGGATTCGACAACAATTTTCACTCTAATCGACTATGCTAAATAAATGGAAATTGGCGGAAAAGTAACGTATTCTGCTTGTTGTCAATCAAGTTATAGGTGCAGGAGGACTGATTTTGATGAAAATGAGCTGGTATCATCGCATGTTGCTGTCTTACGCTCCTCTATTTTTCGTTGTCATTTCCGTCTTAATCTTTTCTTTTTTCTCGATATTAAACAACTCCGCACAAAAACAAATCGCGATGACAGATGACTCTATTGCGAGAAAGGTCATGCAGGCCGTCGACGCGAATCTGAAGGCTTCCGAACAAATGACGATCAAAGAAATTTTTACCGATGAGAAGTTAAAAGATTTCTATACGTATACGACCGGTGATAAAACGCTTTTTGATTACTTTGTCATTTCACATAAGCTGGATGATTTCTCTTCCCTGCTGCCTTTTTCCAGCTCCATTTATATGTACAATGAACAATCAGGAAAAATTTTATCCAGAAACGGGTTATCAGATTTGGATCAGTTTGGGGACCGTGATTTCCTTCTTGCTGCCTATCGTGCGAAGACGGCACCGGCCGGGTGGACGAGTCCGAGAAGCTATCGGGAATTCATTCATGATTCAAGTGAGGAACAAGTGGTGTCGTTAGTCAAATTTTTCCCATTAGATGGTATCAAACAGGGAGCTGTCGTGGTCAACATCCGTGTTAGGGCGTTAGTTGGGTTTATTAAAGATTTGACGCGATACGACGCCGGTTTCATTCGGTTGCTAACTGCTAACCAGGAGCCCTTTGATCGAAACATGGCGCTGCAGAGCCAAACCACTTCCGTACAAGAACTAAAGAGGGAACGGATTCTTTCTGACTATACAGGGTGGCTGTATATGCCAGGTGGACAAAGAGATCAGAAATTATCATTGATGTCCCAATTTAGTGATCTTTGGATCATAGTGGGCATAGCGACGATCATCATTGGCGTGTTTTGGTTTACATTTATTACTCACCGGCATTACAAGCCCATTCAGTCTATTGCGGTAAGGATCAATGAATACACGAAACGAAAAAGCAGTGAGCTGGCAGGGGTCAACGAGCTGAAATTTATCGAATTGGCCATCGATAACTTGTTGGAAAGGACGAGCCAGTACGAAAAACTGCATAAAGATGATCTACTGATTCGTAGAAGGCAGGTGCTGGTCGATTGGCTGGAAGGACATAGGAGGATGAACGAAACGGAGTGGAAGCAAGAGACCACGAGATTGCAACTCCCCTCCCAGTTCGACAGACTGGCGGTGGCGGTGATGGAAATCGACCGTTATGCTCATTTTATCAGTGACTATAGCTCGAGTGACCAGTATTTGCTTAAATTTGTCGTTAGCAATGTTCTTCAGGAGGTTGCCCAGAACGAAGGGATCTTTGTTTGGAATGAATGGGTGGAGCCACAGCAAATGGCTGTCATGTTTTACTTGAATGATAGCCAGGAACATGACGGCGATAAGGTCTATGATTTCATGAAGAAACTGCAGGATTGGATTCTGGCCAATCTTGAATTTACGGTGTCCGTTGGCATCGGGCCGGAGACCCAGACACTTGGAGGCATGCCTCAAAGCTATGCGGAAGCCAAAAAGCATTTGTCTTACAAGCCGGTGTTTGGCTTAGGTTCAATGATTGGAAGCAGAGATGTACATGCCAAAACGGAAGGCCGGATTTTCCCTCATCTGCAATCGGTTCGCACCATCGTCAAATCGTTCCGGACAGACGATGGGCAATGGCAGACGCATATGATTTCGCTTTTTCATGCGCTAAAGAAGGGCCGGTTCTCCCAAGGGGATATCAATCATATTTCCAATTATTTGATTTATCATTTGAATAAAGAGCTGATGGAAATGACGGGAGAGGCACAGGAACTGTGGACCACGGAGTATAAGCCGGTGCTCGAAGCCTTAGTGGATCACTCTGAAAAGCTGGAAGAATGGCATGAGCGGTTGGTTATGCTGCTTTCCGAGCTTGAGCCCCGAGTGCGAGCCGCCCGCTACGCAAGGAACAATCATGAACTCATTTGCCAAGTCAAAGTGTATATCGAAACGAATTATTACGACTGCGATTTATCCCTAAACAGGATAAGCGACCATTTTGAAATGAATCCCCGGTATTTAAGCAAGCTGTTTAAAGAGGAGTTCGGGGAGAAATTTATTGATTATTTGGTGCGGATTCGTTTGGAGGAAGCTCAAAGATTGCTCCTTATGACTGATTTACCGGTACAAACGATTGCAGAACGAGTTGGCTATGTTCATGTCATTTCCTTTCACCGGGCTTTCAAAAATGCGCTCGGCATTCCACCAGGGGACTTTCGTAAAAAAACAGAGGTAAACAGCAAGGGATAAGGGGATGGTTTGGACACGTTAAAATAGAAAATGGCAAGCGCTTTCAACCTTTTATTCGGAAATGTTAAGGTGTGAGAAAAGGTTAGGTCATAGGAAAAAGCACTTTTCTTACATTTCGATAAGCGGCGATTCATGTTAATTGAACGTTGTCCAAACTTGGATTATTGTGGGAAGACAATGACGAAAAGGAGGGATCATATGCCTGGTAACGAACCTGCAATGGACAAGACGCTGGTCGCTCAGTACACTATTCGCTCGTCAGTCTTGAAGAAAAGCAAGAGGTTTATCGCGAGTCAGGATTGGCAGTTGTACGCGCTGCTATTTTTGCCCATGCTGTATTTCCTGATCTTTAAGTACATCCCGATGTATGGGGTAACGATCGCTTTCAAAGAATTTAATATGTTCCAGGGTGTATGGAAGAGTCCTTGGGTGGGCCTGGATGCTTTTCGTGAAATATTTCTTATGAAGGATTTCTACAAGGTGCTGCGAAACACGGTGCTGCTTAATCTATTGGATCTGTTAGTTTCCTTCCCGGCACCTATCGTTTTGGCTGTGTTATTGAACGAAATTCGCATCAAATGGTTTAAGAAGGGTGCACAAACGATCTTATATCTGCCGCATTTTATCTCATGGGTCATTATCGGGGGGATGGTTTATCAGCTGCTTTCCACGAATACAGGGCTGGTAAATATATTATTGAAGTCCTCAGGCGTGAAAGCGATTCCATTTCTGACTGAGCCCGTCTATTGGGTGATCACTTATGTGGGATCAGGCGTGTGGCAAAATGCCGGTTGGGGGACCATTATTTATTTGGCGGCTCTAGCAGGCATTAATAAAGAGTTATATGAAGCCGCGGAGGTGGACGGAGCAGGGCGTCTGCGTAAGATATGGAACATCACGCTTCCCGGAATCAAACCAACGATTATGATCTTACTGATCATTAATATTGGGCACATGGCGAGCATCGGTTTTGAACGTCCCTTTGTTCTGGGAAATCCGCTAGTTACTGACGTGTCGGATGTTATAAGTACCTTTGTGTATAAAGTCGGGGTACAATCCGCCCGTTTCACAATCGCTACGGCTATTGGATTATTCCAGGCTGTCGTCGGACTGATCTTCCTGTTGTCATCAAACTATATTTCCAAAAAAGTGACCGACCAAGGCATTTGGTAAGGAGGGCGTCAAATGAGAGTTAGTGCAAGCGACAAGATTATTGATAGCTTTATCATCCTGCTTGTAACCGTGGCGTCCTTTATTTGCCTTGTTCCTATCCTTCACTTGATTGCCGTCTCGTTGAGTTCCAACGCAGCGATTTTATCGAATAAGGTGACGGTATTCCCGGTAGAGTGGAACACACTGGCTTATGAAACGGTTTTCAAGGATGCCAAGATGATCAGCTCGTTATTTTTTACAATTATACTTGTGGTTGTTTTTACAGTAGTGTGCATGATCATGACGATTTGCGCAGCTTACCCGCTGACGAAGAAAAAGCTGAAAGGCCGGGACTTCTTTTTGATTATCATCGTATTTACGATGTTTTTCAGCGGGGGATTAATTCCGGAATATTTGCTTGTAAAATCATTAAAGCTGACGAACACCATCTGGTCGTTAGTACTTCCGGGCATGATTAACGCTTTTTATCTGATCATCCTGAAGTCCTTCTTCAGCTCCATTCCCGAAGAACTGGAAGAGTCTGCACGGATTGACGGAAGCTCGCATTTCGGAACGTTATTTCGTATTGTGTTACCGCTTTCATTGCCGGTGTTGGCGACATTAAGCTTGTTTTATGCGGTAGGGCGTTGGAATGGGTTCATGGATGCACTCTTTTATATTACTAATCAAGATTTATATCCGATTCAGCTGAAGCTGTACCAATTGGTCATCAGCAATCAAATGAGCGATGCGACGGCAACGGAAGGGATGAACGCTTTGGCTCCGATTCCCGAGAGTTTGAAAGCGGCAAGTATTATGTTTGCTACGATTCCAATTTTGCTCGTATATCCTTGGCTTCAACGGTACTTTATTTCCGGGATTATGATTGGCGCAGTGAAGGGTTGAAAGATTCTAACGATGAGTCCCATTCCACATGAAAAAGGGAGATGAATGATTTGCGCAATCAAAAATCGCTTATCCGGATAATTAACAGTTCACTCGCGGCCATTTTATTGGCTGGTATGGTGACCGCTTGCTCCAGCTCAGATGGTGCGAAGGAAAGCGGGGCTAAGGGAGATCCCGTAACACTGAAAATAGAGCTTTTCGACCGTGGCAATACGCCGCCTGGCGCGCCGCCGCTTACGGAAAGTTACTTTGTCAAATACATGCAGGAAAAGTTTGGCGACCCAAATAATATCAAGCTGCAGTTTGTCACCGTTCCGCGAACAGAGGAAGTGCCGAAACTGAACGTGCTGATGTCGGCTAATGAGGCGCCGGATATTATTTTTACCTATAGTGATCCCGCAGTTCAGAATTGGGTGAAGCAAGGAGGCTTGACCGAGCTTAGTGATTTGCTAAACCAGCATGGTGCGAATTTGAAAAAGTATCTCGGAGATAAGCTCCTCAGCTATGGAAATTTTGATGGCAAGCAGTACACCATCCCGGCAAAAAGAATTATTATCGCCAGCTCGACGCCAATCATCCGCCAGGACTGGCTTGACAAGCTGGGGATGAAACCACCTGCAACGACCGATGAATTCTACGCTGTGTTGAAAGCATTTAAGGAGAAAGATCCAGGCAAAACGGGAGGCAAGGTTATTCCTTACGGTATTCGCTATAACAATAACCTTGATCCTCTGGTTCGCACGTTTTGGAAGAAAATGACGGAAGAAGAATATTACTCACTTCCGGATTTGATGAAACCGGGCAATAAAGAAGGGTATAAGTTTTTGAACAAGCTGTATAACGAAGGTTTGATTAGCCCTGATTTTGCCTTGGATAAGGACGGTAAAAAATTTCAGGCTGATCTGGTGAACGGATTGATCGGCTTTGCGATCACCAATACGAACGAACCTGTCTACCAGTCTTATTACTCCACCCTGCAGAAGAATGTTCCGAGTGCTACGCTGCTGCCTGTAGATCCGTTCACGAACTATGAAGGCAAACATGTGAAGCAGATTTACCACCCGCTGTCTGCTCATCTCATGATACCGAAAGCTAGCAAAAGATCTGTTGAAGCCATTAAGTTTCTAAACTGGATGTCGGATTATAAGGTGATCTTCGACTTGCAGAACGGAACGGAAGGGGTTACTTACAAGAAGGGCGATGATGGCATTCCGGTTATTTTGGACTCAGATGATGCGAAAAAGGTGATGTACAATTATTTGGATTACAGCATGCTCATCAACGGTAAAGATATGGGCGATCAGGAAAAAACGTTAAAAGCAAACGCGGCTGATCCCAAATATAAGGATTTCACGATGAATAGTATCAAGGTTGGCGATCAGGACGGGCAGCTGCCGGCGCGTTTTGACAGACCGATCGAAGCCCAAATTAAATACAATCAAACCTTGGGTGATAAAGCCATTGAGATTTTTGTGAAGACGGTAACGGCAAAACCGGCGGATTTCGATAAACTGTACGACGATATGGTTGCGGATTATATGAAAACCGGCGGTAAAGAGGTTATGGACGAACAGAAGAAAGTGTATCAGGAAATGAAAAAGAAGTAACTGCTACGTAAACAAATACTACAAGGCTGCCAGGAATTTTTGGCAGCCTTATTACGTATATGGGCGGTAAGTTTAGCTTGAATTCATTGATTTCGCAAGGATGTGCAAACCGGGCAAGATAGTTGCAGAGCGAATTAGGCACGTCAAAATAGTGCGATTGTTAGGGCAAAGTTACTTCCTTTATAGTGATCAATAGATGGAAGCAATATTTTCATATACGTACATGCCGAGGAGATGAACTTAGATGGCTCAGTTTAATAGGCAGTCTTTTGCACAGCCGGAAGCGGAATATCGCATTCATCCGTTTTGGTTTTGGAATGGGGAAATGGACGACGAGCAGATTCGTTATCAGATTGATGAAATGGCGGACAAGGGCTTGGGGGGATTTTTCGTCTGTGCGAGGCAGGGGTTGGAGATTCCTTACTTATCCGATGCCTGGTTTCAAAAAGTACGCGTAGCGGTCGAAGCGGCCGAACGCCGCAATTTGCAGGTGTGGCTCTACGACGAGTACCCGTATCCGAGTGGCATCGCCGGCGGCGAGGTGACGCTGGAGCATCCGGAGGCCAAGCACTATACACTCGAGCATCGGGCCGAGCGGGTGCAGGGCGGAGAGCATGTGTCCTTGGAACTCCCATGGGCACGTATTTTGTATGCAAAAGCGGTACCTGTCAACTCGGACGGTGACAAGCTTTGGGCCGAGGCGGTGGACGTCCGTTCATCCATTGGGAACTTCCAGGCGGAGCCGATTTTTCAGAAAGCGGGTTTGACGAGTTACAACCAGAAGCGGTTTTTTACGTACCGCACGATTCAGAAGATGGAGTGGACGGCGCCTCCCGGTGATTGGGAAGTACTGATCATGCAGGAGAAGGAAATCGAAGATTTCAAATATTACGGGACGTTCGTCGATCCTTGCCATCATGAGGCAATGGCGACGTTTATTCGATTAACGCACGACAAGTATGCCCAGCATTTGGGCGAATACTTCGGCGGTACGATCAAGGGCATGTTTACCGACGAGATCGGCCTCTTGGGCAAGCTGCCGTGGTCGCCGCAGCTGCTGGCTTTTTTCATGGAGCAAAACGGCTATGATCTACGGGAACATCTGCATGCCCTTTTGTATGAAGAAGGGGAGCAGTCGGCCCGTATTCGTTATGATTACTATCAAGCGATTCATGAGCTTTTGCTCAGCTCCTATCATAAGCAGGTGCATGATTGGTGTGAACGGTTTGGGCTTCAATACGTGACTGAAGTGCCGTCCGTAAGGCATACGACACAGCGTTACAGCCATGTGCCAGGTGGAGATACCGCGCATGAAAAGCTCGGGCGTTCGCTGGATTGGATTTTGAATAATCAGGCGGAAAGCTTTCGTTCCAGCGCCAAAATGGTCAGTTCCATTGCCCGCCAGTTCGGCCGCGAGCGTAACTTGATTGAGTGCTTCCATAGTGTCGGATGGTCAATGACGCTCCAGGACGCGAAGTGGATGATTGATCGTATGGCTGCGCAAGGCACGAACTTTTTTAACTTCCATGCTTTTTTCTATACGCTTGATGCGCTGATGAAACATGACGCGCCGCCTTCTCAGTTCCTGCAAAATCCGTATTGGCAGCATTTTAGACAACTCGGCGATTACGTCGGCCGAATCAGCTACGTCATGAGCTGCGGCGAAGCGGATATTCGTACGGCGGTGCTTCAACCGACAACATCGCTGTGGGCCTACATGGGCAATCCCTTCCACCATTTTGATTATGGCGGTAAGAACACGGATGAGAAGCGTAAGCTTGACGACTTGAAGGCCTGGTGGACACGTATTTGCAACGAACTGACCTACAGCGGCAGAGATTACGATCATTTGGATACAGGGCTGCTCGCGGAAGCGGTGGTGGAGGACGGCAGGATTAGGCTGGGCAATGCCAGCTATACCAATGTGATCGTGCCGCCAATGACGAATCTGGAGAGTGGCGCATGGGCGAAGCTGGAACTGTTCCTTGCACAAGGTGGAACGGTCATCAGCATGGGGCAATTGCCGTATCAAGCGATTGAAACGAATGGCTTGGACGCGGCTTCCTCAGCGAGCGTGTTCGGTTTGCAGCAGCCAAGCGGAGAGCATTTCTGGAACGAAGGCGCGGCATCAGTGCCGGTGTGGTCCAAAGGCGCTGCGAGCGCGTATCATTTGCCATTCGCAGCATCCGCTGACGAAGCTGCAGTGCTGGGCAGTCTGTCCATGCTGCTTGAGGAGCTTCATCCGCAGGCGGTGAAGCTTGAACCGGCATACGGCGGACGCAGTATTCTCCTGCAAACTCGCCAAATCGATGCGGATAGTTTCCTTGTTTTCATAAGCAATCAAGAAGAGGCGGAGCGTGATTTGTCTTTGCAAATTTCAACCGCTCTCTGGGAGGAAAATGTGGGTTATGCGGCTCTGTTTACAGAGCTATCCTTGGATCGCGGCGATGAGGCGCCTGCCCAGGCTGAACGTACGGCTAGCGGCTGGACGATGCCGGTCTTCCTGGGTGCCTACGAGTCCAGACTTTTCCTTATCACGCGGAGTACAGCTGTGCAAGCCTTGTCAGACCAACCTTGGCAGCTCACCGTCGATGCGTCGGAGTCTACGTTATGGACCATGCAAACCGAGGAGGATAACGCGGTTCGGCTCGATGCGTTTCACCTCTTGATTCCTGGTGTGAACAGCTTGGCATCGGGAGCGGAGGAGGACGCACCGGTAGTTCAGGTCAAAACGTTCATTGACCAATGTGCGGACTTGACGGCTTCGACGAAGCTGCCGGTACAGATGAGCCAATTGTTCGGAACGCCGATGCGCATCAGTATGGCTTATCCGCTTCAAGCCCGATATTCTACAACCATCGTCGTGGACAACCAACTGGATCGGGTGATTCTCGTGATGGATCAAGGAGCGCTTTCCGGAGAAGGCTCGATTTCAATTAACGGCCATCGTCTTCAGAAAGGGGATTTCGCGAGACACGTTTTGTATGACTATATGAACGTAGGTTGCGAAATTACAGCGTATCTGCAGCCTGGCGTCAATGAAATTTCAGTTGAGGTGACGATTGAGCAGGATTGGCATGGTTTGATCGACGCGCTGTATCTAACGGGCAGCTTCCAAGCCGGCTTTGACGCCGAACAGCGTCCTGTCTTGAAACGTCCACTCGTCCAGCAGCATCCGCTTGCGGCAAGTCCATATGCGGGTTATCCGCATTTTGCCGGAACGATGACCTTCAGCCGTGAGCTTCAGCTTGGCCAATTGCCCGAAGGGGATAGCTTCGAGCTTACATTTGAAGGACTGGATCGTGAATTCCACGACGTGGCGGAAGTGCTGGTGAACAAGGTGTCACTTGGCGCCCGTACTTGGATGCCGTACCGCTTCAGCGGCCCTGCCTCCATACTGACGGAAGGTACAAACCGTATTGAAGTTCGCGTGACCAACACGTTAATCGGCTTGCTGGAAGGGAAATATTTTGATTATGCGAAGCACGAATTGAAGCCGGCTTACACAGCCAAGCGGGTGCAGTCCTACCAGAACCCGGAAGGAGAGTAAGACGTTCATGCCAAACAACACAGAACAAGCAGCGAACAAACCCAATATTATCTTCTTCATGACGGATCAGCAGCGCTGGGATTGTATCGGTGCCTACAACGAGCATATCCATACACCGAACATCGATAAACTGACGGCACAGGGAATCACATACAGCCAAGCGGTATGTCAGGCGCCAATGTGCGTGCCTAGCCGCACCTCGATGATGTTCGGCTATTATCCCTCGCAGCTCGGTGTGCGAACCAATCACGGCGGCTTGTACGACGAAGACAAGCTGCCGAGCGATCCGCTTCCGGAATTGATGCGAAAAGCAGGGTACCAAACCGCAGGCTTCGGGAAAACCCATTGGAATCACGGTGTGAAAAATCCGGTTCCCTCAGCACGCGGCTTCGAAGTACGGGCTGTCGGACTGTCACGTGACAGCGGACATTATGAGGATGGCGCTGTCATGATGGGGGATGCCGAGCCGGAGGGGCTCGCCGCTTATTATGAAGAAACGAAAGACTACGGTGGCGGTGAGGAGAATTCTAAAGGTTATATCGGCTGCACGAGTCAAATACCGAACCATTGGCACCGTGACGGATGGGTGGCGGAGCAATGTTTGAATTTCATCGACGAAGGGCTGGACGAGTCGCGCCCGCTGTTTCTCTATCTTTCCTTCTTGAAACCGCATGCCGGCTTCAACGTCCCGAAGGAATTCGAGGATCTATACGATATTAACGAGATCCCGGATATCGCTCAACCTCCATGGGAGCTTGAGCAGAATACGCATCTGGCCGCGACCGATGCTGTGAATGAGAGCAGCCAAAGCAACTATTGGGAGAAACGGCATGTCTGGGAAGCGATGACGCCGGAGGAGCGCAAGCGGACCACGCTTCGCTATTGGGCGAATTGCTCCTGGCTTGACGATTACTTGGGTAAGGCTTTGGAGCGGTTGGAGCGGCAAGGGCGGCTGGACAATGCCTTGATCGTCTTCGTCTCCGACCACGGCGAGATGATGGGCGAGAGACAACACCGCTTCAGCAAATATTGTTTGTATGATAGCAGTGTCCGTGTACCGATGATCTTAGCCGGAAGTTATTTGCCACAAAAGGTACGGGGGTCAGTAGACGACCGCCCAGCCGAGTTGGTGGATCTTGTGCCGACCTTATCCAAGGTAGCGGGATTGCCGGTAAATCCGCAGTTACCCGGGCTTGATCTGCTGGGCGAGACGCAGCGTCTGGGGACCTTCTGCGAATTTCATGGCAAAGGAGCGGAACCGCACCATTCGGCGCCTGCCTTAATGTGGAGAAAACAGGATTATAAACTGATCCTGTACATGCCTGGTAAGCTCGGAGAGGCGATTGGCCGAATCGGCGAGTTTCAAGGAGAGCTGTATGATCTGGCAGTGGATCCTACCGAATGGCATAACGTGTATGACAATGAGCATTATGCGAGAATACGTGAACGCATGACGGGGGAGCTTCTGATGCATTTGGCATGCGTCTGGTCCCGCGGCCCGGTCTTTTATGACCGGCATGGGCTTGCGGCAATGGAATAACAATGAGGGGCTGCCCAAGTGTCATGACTGACCAGGGGCTGCCCCTTTTTGCGTATATCGGAACGTAATCCTTGTTGTGGCGCGCTTTTTAACCCCTTGCACAAGATTGTCTCAATCGGCAAAATAGTCTCACCCTCGATTGCGGTTGCGACAAAATTGCCTTAAACCCGAACAATATTGTCTGATTGTAAACGGTAAGATTTTATTCTAAGTTGTTAAGCATACGAGAAAAAAATGAGAAAGGGGAATGGCGAGGATGGCACTCATGCAACCGGAATCTACGGCATCTGACCAATTAGCGAAGTCCCGAGAATGGCATAAGAGGGGCATTATAAGAGATCTAAGGCGGGATAAATATTTATATTTGCTTGGCCTGCCAGGCGCATTGTTTTTTCTGATATTCAAATTTGCCCCGATGTGGGGCGTCGTCATTTCATTTCAGAACTTTTCGCCGTTTGCCGGCATCACCGGCAGTGAATGGGTGGGGTTCGAGCATTTCGAACGATTTTTTACCAATCCGGACTTTATGCTGCTTTTCCGGAATACGATGGCCATTAATTTGCTGAACCTCGTGCTCTTTTTCCCGCTGCCTATTGTGCTTTCATTGCTCTTGAATGAGCTTCGCAGTGTGGTGTATCAGCGGGTCATTCAATCGATCGTCTACATGCCGCACTTTTTGTCATGGGTCATTATTTCCGGCTTGACGTTCCTCATGTTTGCCAAAGGTGAAGGATTGGTCAATAAAGTTCTGGAAGGACTGGGCTTGGCCAGGATTGATTTTTTAACGAATCCAGATACGTTCTGGGGCATGTTGACCTTGCAATCGATCTGGAAGGAATGTGGTTGGGGGACGATTCTGTTTCTGGCCGCGATGGCAAGCATTGACCCAGGGGTTTATGAAGCCGCTAAAATTGATGGGGCGAGCCGACTTCGCCAAATGTGGCATATTACCCTGCCGGCGATCCGCAACGTGATCATCACTCTGCTCATTTTGCGCCTCGGCCATATGCTCGATGTTGGCTTTGAGCAGGTATTCCTGATGTACAATGGCGCCGTTTCCCATGTGGCTGAAGTATTTGATACCTATGTGTACCGGGTCGGTATTCAACAAGGCGAGTTTAGCTACAGTACCGCTGCCGGTTTGTTCAAATCGATTGTAGGCTTGGTGTTGGTCGTAGTGGCAAACTGGATTTCGAAAAAAATGGGCGAAGAAGGGGTTTACTAGCGTCCATATCTATGGAGAGACATAGCTATAGCAATGTCCTTAGGAGGGAATTATATGAAAGAAGGATTGGGAAACCGGTTGTTTAACATAGGGAATATCGTATTGCTGGGTCTTGTCGGCATCATCACCTTTTTCCCGCTGTATTATGTGTTTGTCGTTTCCTTTACCGATCCCACGGAATATTTGAAGGAAAGCTTCGTGCTCTTTCCGAAGGTGTGGTCGCTTGAATCGTATAAATTTCTGATGGCGACAGGCGCTTTTCCAAAATCGATCGGTGTTAGCGTCTACGTGACTCTAGTCGGTACCGCGCTAAGCTTAATCTTCACCGCTTCCTTGGCGTATACGTTATCCAGAAAAAGGCTTCGCGGCAGACGATTCGCTCTGATCGCGATTCTCATCACCATATTGTTTAATCCTGGTATGATTCCGAACTATATGCTGGTACGTAATTTGCACCTCATCGATAGCCTGTGGTCGCTCATTTTACCGGCACTTGCGAGCGGTTGGAACGTCATTTTGATGAAAGGCTTTTTCGACAGTATCCCCGCCGAGCTGGAGGAATCCGCTTCAATGGACGGGTGCAACGACTTGTCGACCTTTTTTCGGATTATATTGCCGTTGTCGCTCCCTTCGCTGGCTGCATTCGGGTTGTTTTATGCGGTCGCTTACTGGAACCAGTTCTTTAATGCCTTGATTTATATTAACGATGCCAGCAAATGGCCTCTGCAAGTGATGCTGCAAAACATTTTGCTCAATGCGAATAACACGGATCTGCGGATGGATGTTTCCTCGGTACCGCCTCCTTCTGAAACATTAAAAATGGCTGCGGTCATTGTTGCAACGGTTCCCATTTTGGTGGTATATCCTTTCTTGCAAAAGCATTTTGCCAAAGGTGCCATGGTAGGATCAGTCAAAGGGTAACGACCCGAAGGGGAGGGATTCCAGCTCTAGATGTCGAATCGTGTAAAAAAATAGTATTTGGAAGGTGAGCATCTTGACTGGAATTTGGGGCGCGTTACTCGGCTATTTTCAAAAATATAAATATAACAATCGCTTCTTCTGGAAAAGCCTTGCGATGATTCTCATTATGGCAAGCATTCCCGGGCTCATTACCGGCCTCAGTATTTATTGGATCGCCACGAACAATGTGGAGGAAGAGCTCCAGGGACTTCACCAGAATCAGATTAGTAATCGGGCGGCGAATATCGACGACCAGCTTGCTTTTCTCGAAATGACGGTATCGCATTGGGCGTTCGACTCCAAGTTTGACGATAAATTGAAGACGCTTAACTTTGCCTATAATTATGAGACGGTTCAGGATATGTACCGGACCCTGTTGTCTCTTGAGAGCTCACATCCTTTTCTGCAGAAAGTAGAGCTGTTTCTGGACAAACCGCGTCCGCTCGTCTTCACAACGGAACGGTACAAATTTCTAGGTGATTCGGCGGATGTCGAGAATTACGAGACCTTGCTTAAGCATGATAAGTCGATGTTCTGGACGTTTCCGAAGATTCAAGGAACGAGCAAGCAGGAGCTTACGATTGTGAATAAAATTCCCGGCGACAGCACCGAACCCTTCGGTGCTCTTGTTGCCACATTGAATCAGGATAACTTGTTAAAGGTGCTAAAAACGCTAACTCCTTATGATGAGGGCGTCACGATGCTTTTTAATGAGGAGGACAACTGGAATTTATCCAGCAGCAGCGGGGCGGAAGGATCAAAACTCGATCAAGCGCTTAAACAAGCTTACATGAAGCATCAAGCGGATTTAGGGGAAGCAGCGGTGAACGACGCGAAGCCTGAATCGTTGTTATTTGACTATCAGAAGGTTTCGTATTCGGTTTCGTACGGTCATTTTAACCGGCTGGGCCAGAAGTGGGTGTATATCTCCGCTGCGCCACTATCGTCCATTACCGCCCCGGTTGTTTCCATTTCCAAGTGGATATTAATTCTTAGTTTCTCTGGTCTACTCATTGCGCTGCTGCTCTCTTGGTTCGTGTCCCGCCGCATCTATCATCCCGTACAGCGGCTGCTGACCCTGTTGTCCGGTGAAAAGAATGCTGAGGTGAAGGACGAATTTGCCATGATCGAGAAGCACTGGCAGCATATGTCCAAGGAAACCGAGACGATGCGGCACAAACTTAAAGAGCAAATGCCGCTATTGCGGGAGGGTTTTTTCCTCCAGCTGGCGCAAGGCTACTTGATTTCTCTGCAAGAGAGCGACTTGAAGGAGCGGATGAAGCGCTATGGCTGGGAAACGGAGCAGCGTCAATTTGTAGCGCTTGTGATTCAATTGACGGGTTTTGCCAACCTGGAGGGAAGGTTCTCGCAAGGCGATGAAAGTCTTGTGACGTTCGCCGCCGCCAACATTATCGATGAGTTGTTCACAAGCCAATATGAACAAGCGGAAATCATGAATTTCCATAACTTTTCGATTGGGGTTCTGCTATCCTTTCCCGCAGCTCACCCGTTAACCTGGTTAGAGGATGATTTGGAGCAGGCGTGCCAAGAAATCATTCTCGCAATTAACCGAATTCTGAAAATGCAGGTTACGATATCGGTCAGCAAATGGGTTCACAACGTGAAACAAATTCCACATTTGTTCGAGGAAGTGAAGCAAGCGTTGGTATATCGAGATCTGCTTGACGAGAATCAGATTATTAAGACGGAGCAGCTTTCCAAGCTCAATGTCTTCAAGGAAACCGGCTACCCGTTCACCTTGGATAAAGAAATTATTCATGCGATTCGCAATGGTCAGGAGTCAGATGCTGTTGATTTGATCGGTCAATTTATGAAGGAATTGGCGGCGAACGGCTCGACCGAATTTATGCTTCAGCAAGGCATGCTGCAGCTCTTGGGCAGCATTCGGTATGCGTCCTTGCAATCCGGGATGAATCCCGTGCAGCTGTTCGGCAGTGTGAACTTGTTTGAGCAGCTTGCGCAAATTAAAGAGCCAGAGCAAATGCTCAAGTGGTTTCAGCACAAAGTGATTGCGGTTTTCGTTCAGGAGATGATCTCCCGGCAGGATTATCATTTCAAGCAGATCATCGAGCAGGTCATCGCTCATTTACGTGAGCAGTACATGACGCAATTATCGCTCGAATCGTGCGCCGATTTATTCGGCACAAGTCCATATACGTTAAGCAGGGCTTTTAAGCAGATAACCGGGATTAATTTTATCGATTTCTTGACGAATATTCGGATTAGCAACGCCAAGTCTTTGCTCGTCGAAACGGATATGAAGATCAACGAAGTCGCCGATGCGATTGGCTATCAGCATAGTTATTTCAATCGGCTTTTCAAAAAGTATGAAGGCATTACACCAAGTCAATTTCGCGAGGTAAACCGCACGGAATAAGGGATTTGAAGCCTTTGTGCATCGAAGTGCAAGCTGCAAGATAGTCCTAGAATGGCTGGAAATGCGGTACAAAAAAGTCCGATTGTCGATCAAAGTGGAATGTACTATTGTCAACCTTGTGCTCTGTTAAGGCGTTCGATACACAGAAGTTCATAACAAGGGAGGATCACAAAATGAAAGTAAGAAAAAACAAAAAAGTAGTCTTGGGCTCAATGATCCTGATGCTGGCATTATCCAGTGTCATGGCTGCATGCGGGAACAAAGCGGATACGGGAAAAAGTAATGCCGCAGGCGGAACGGAAGCACCGCTTGAAGTGAACATCATGACGATCTTGCTTACGCCGTCTCCGGCAGCAGATGATAACAAAATTAAACAAGCGATTGAAAAAGCAACTAACTCCAAGATGAAAATTCAATGGGTGTCCGGTAATAACTATACGGATAAGTTGAATGTGACATTGGCATCCGGCGATATTCCTGATTTGATCACGATTAACGATCCGTTCACGTCAGTTTTCCGTAATTCCGTATCGCAAGGCGCCTTCTGGGATTTGACTCCTTACATTAAAGATTATCCGAACTTGAATTCCAAAATCTCCAAAACAGCTTGGGACCTGACGAAAATGCAGGATGGCAAAAACTACGGGATTCCGCGTCCTCGCCCAGCTGAAGCCGATTCCTTCTTCATTATTCGCAAGGATTGGCTCGACAATCTCGGGATGCAGGTGCCAACAACAACCGACGAGCTGTACACGGTTATGAAAGCCTTTGCGGAGAAAGATCCGGATAAAAACGGCAAAAACGATACAACGGCACTCGCGGCCTTCATGACGCCTCCGGCAGATATGGGAACGCTTGCGATGATTGAGAACAGCTTCACAGGCGCGAACGTGAAAAACGATAAATGGAAGCTGGTCGACGGCAAAATCGTCAATACCGCGCTGCTGCCTGAAACTCGCACTTCTATTGAATACTTGACTAAAATGTACAAAGATAAGCTGCTGCCGGAAGATTTCGCCTCCTACAAGCTGTCACAGGCAGCGGATCTGTTCAATGGCGGTAAAGCGGGCATCATTATGGATAAAGCGGGCACGATGAACGATCACTACGAATTGTTGAAAAAAATCGATCCGAACATGAAGCCAACTGATTTCTATCCGTTGACCAATATGAATGGATACAATCCGAAAGGCCCTGGCTTCTCCGGTATGATCTCAATCCCGAAATCCGTACCTGAAGCGAAAATGAAACGCATCTTGAAAATGGTCGATACATGGATGAATGACGATGTATTCGCTATTCAGCAATACGGCATCGAAGGTGTGGATTACACGGTGAAAGATGGCCAAAAAGTGATCAACACCGAGCAGCTGGCCAAAGATAACGGTCCTGACTTTAACCAAATTGTCTATGTAGCAGATCCATATGCGAGCTCTACGAAGGTATACTTCCCGAAAGAAGCAAACGATCTGTTTATGAAGATCCAAGATGATCGTGCCAAAACAAGCGTAGCCGATATCAGTATCGGTCTGTACTCGCCAACAGCGCAAAAGCTGCTGCCTGAGTTTGAGAAAAAAGTACAAGATTTGAAAACAAAAATCATTCTGGGCCGTGAGCCGATTACCGCTTGGGACGATTTCGTGACAAAAGCTAAAACAGATGCGGATTTGGCGAAAATGAGCCAAGAGATGACGGATGCGTACCAAAAACGCAGCGCTGGCGCAGCGGCTAAATAAAAATTAAATCTGGCAAGGGGCGGGGAAACTTCGCCCCTTTCTGCATTGGAATGGGAGAGGAAGAGACCATGGCTGAGCGTTATATTGACATCAATGAGAGCATTTATACGAAATGTGGAGACCACGTAAGCGAAATATTAGCTACAGTAGCCGACAGACATGTAGGCAACAACCCGCCTCATCCGATGGCATACCGAGCTTTTTGTGCTAATGGCATATTGAAGAATCACGATTATAGTTATGACTTTCATTTTGTAAACCGGTTTCCCGAGATTCAGAACGGACAGATCGTTTACGCATGGTCGCAATATTGGAGTGACGTGGAGACACCGCTCAATTTCATCTTGCACTGCTATGGTCCGCTCATTTTGTATGCGAATGGGCAACCCATATATAAAGCGAATATCGCCGATGAACTGAATCCGAAACGCAGAACAGTCGTGACGATTCAGATGAAGAAAGGCTGGAATCACTTTGTGTTCCAGTTTACAAAAACGGAAGCGGGCTGTGGAGGTTCGCTTGGCCCAGGTTCTTATAAGAGCAACCCGGTTCATTTCCTGGCACCTTCACCCGAGCGATTCGGCCACGAAGGCTGGATCTACACCGCTCCGCAGGATCATGTGTGGAGCGAGCTCCCGGGCGAGGGAAGCACGGAAGGAGATCACGGCATCGCTTGGTATCCGGAGCTGGCGTGGAGTGATGCCGAGCAGGCGAAAAACCCGGTGGCCCGCATCTTCTGCGAACTGAACGAGGGGTATGTGCTCGCTTGGACGAAGCTTCGCTCCTTTTCGGCTGAACCGCGGCAGGTTGAATTGAGTGGTCATGCGGAAGGAAGCCTTGCCATTTATGTGGATGGGAAACTGCAAGCCAGCATCGACAAAGCAGGCGCTTTCCATGCCGTGGTGAAGTTAGCGTACGGTGAGCATAACCTCGTCATCCAATGTTTTGGTGCGAACGGGAGCGCAGGATTTCGTCTGGACTCCCTTTCGGCAGGCATTGAGCTTGTAGAGCCTTATCCCGTACATGGGGCGAAGGACGAGTGGCTGTACCTAGGGCCGTTCGGTGCAGAGGACGTGATGCCTGATGTTGAAGCTTCGCTGTTTGCCTTGGTGGAGACGCAGGAAGGTGGAACGTTCTGGCGTCTGGATCAGCCAAACACGTGGGTGCGGCCGTTCACGGAGAATGCGTTGTTCGGCAAGTGGAACTATCCGCTTGGCGTGACGCTCTACGGGATGCTGCAGACCGGAAAGTTGCTCGGTCGCGACGATTTGCTGCAATATGTCTACAAGCATATTGAAACATGCACGCGGCTCTACACCTATGCGGGCTGGGATAAAGCCCAATACGGCGCCTCCGGTGTGCTGAACACGCTGGCGACACTGGATAGCTTGGATGATTGCGGCTCATTCGGAGCAACGATGCTGCTTGCGTTGCAAAATCAGCCGCTTCAAGGCGCTGAGCGGATTGCCGATGTGATTGCGAATTATATTAGCAATCAGCAGGATCGACTGCCTGACGGATCGCTGTACCGCAAGCCGAAGCATGTCGATTTCCCGAACGCGACGTTGTGGTGCGACGATTTGTACATGAGCGTGCCGTACATGTGCCGCTGCTACCAGCGGACGGGTGAAATCCGTTACCTGGAGGATGCAGCAAATCAATTCATCCAATTTAAGAAAAAATTGTACATCCCTGAGCTGCAAATCATGTCTCACGTCTATGACTTCGGGATCGACAAGCCTACGAAAATTGCTTGGGGCCGCGGCAATGGCTGGGTGATTTTCTCCCTGTCCGAATTACTGGCTGTGTTGCCTGACGACCACGCACAGCGCAACGAGCTGCTGGAATTCTTCAATGAACTGAGCGAAGGTTACTTGCGCCTGCAAGGGGAGAACGGCCTGTGGCACCAAGTGCTGACAGAACCTGCCTCGTATGAGGAGACCTCGTGTACCTCCATGTTCTTGTATGCATTTGCTCGCGGCGTACGATATGGCTGGCTGACAGAAACGGAGAGGTATATCGCAGCGATTCATAAAGGATGGAACGGAATGGCTCGCATCTCCATCGATAAATTCGGCAACGTGTACGGTGTGTGCCGCGGTTCGGGATATTCGTATAGCGTTGGCTACTATAAAGATGATCTCTCCTGGCTGTTAAATGATACGCACGGCATCGGTATTGTGCTGCTTGCTGGTATTGAAGTGCTGCAGTTGGAGCGCCATTTGGGCTCATCTTGACAGCGTTCTTGAAGCAGTATTATAGCGTTCTTTCCCAGTAACGGGTAGCGTTCTTGAAGCGTTCTCTCGTATCAAACCCCCTCCAGGTGAGACATGGAGGGGGTTTTTGGTCTTTGCAGCTTTTCCCACATTGAAAAAGTTGAGGTAAGTGAAAAAGGTGAGATCAGATGGCTATGTAAGAAATGTGATCTACCCGGAAATGTGTGAATTGTGAGGGCTGAGAACAGGAGATAAGATAAATCCAGAGTTTGGCAAGGCGATTCAAGGTTATTGAACTGATATCAAATTTTGAGGAAGGTGAGACAAATAGAAAAGCTGCTCAATACGACAGTATCTGGAAAGCTCAATAGAAGACGGGGATTCGATCGCATGCGTTTCCGGCAAAACGTCCCCATTATGCTTATGTTTTTACCGGCGCTAGCCTTTTTTCTTATCTTTCGATATGCCCCTATCGGAGGCTTGGTTATTGCCTTTAAAGAGTACAATTTTGGTGATGGCGTATTCGGAAGTCCCTGGGTAGGCTTCAAAAACTTCGAGATTCTGTTCTCGCAACCTCAAATGCTGCGAATTATCCGCAATACGATTATTCTGAGCTTCCTACAAATTGTTGTCGGGTTTCCGTTCCCCATTTTGTTAGCCATTCTTTTGAACGAAGCGAGGAAGTTGTGGTTTAAAAAACTGGTGCAAACCCTTGTGTATTTACCTCATTTTCTGAACTGGGTCATCATTGGCGGTATTATTGCCCTCGTGTTTGCCCAGGAAAAAGGGTTCCTGAATCACTTTGTTACCCAGTGGTCAGATACACCTTATCCTTTTTTGTACAAAGAGAACAGTTGGATCGCGATATTTGTAGGCAGTGGGATATGGAAAGAAGCAGGTTGGAACGCCATCATTTATTTGGCCGCTCTTGCTGCCGTTGACCCGTCACTGTACGAAGCGGCCAGCATGGATGGAGCAGGTAAGCTAAGGCAGATTTGGAGTATTACATTACCGGCTATATTGCCGACCATTGCGATCATGTTTGTGCTATCGGTTGGCCACTTCATGGAGGTCAGCTTCGACCAAATTTATGTGCTGCAGAATTCGGCGGTATCCGCAGTCTCGGATGTCATCTCCACCTGGAATTTTCGGGTGGGCATTAATGGCGGCCAGTTTAGTCTGGCTACGGCAATGGGCTTTTTCGAGTCGATGGTGGCCTTATTGCTCGTCATTGCAGCCAACGTAATTGCCAAACGAACAGGCAATAGTCTTTGGTAGAAAAGGAGGGTATTCTCATTAAAGCTTCGTCTACAGAAAAGATCTTCTACTTGATCAATTATGTCCTTCTTGGCGTTATCGCTGTCAGCTGCCTACTCCCCATGCTGCATATGCTCGCTTTGTCTCTCAGTACCAATGATGCCATCTTATCCGGATTTGTCAGCTTATGGCCGATCGGATGGAATTTCGAGACGTACCATAAGCTTTTTACAGGCACACGCATTTTGCAAGCGGCTCGGAATAGTGTCGAGGTGACAGTGGTCGGAACGTTCCTCAGCATGCTGTTCACCTTATTAGGGGCATACCCCTTATCGAAAAAATTTATGTACGGCCGCAAATTTTTTACCATGCTGATTGTGTTTACAATGATTTTCAATGGAGGATTAATTCCTACTTATCTTGTTATTAAATCACTCGGATTGATCAATACCTATGGCGCACTTTGGCTGCCTGGATTGATAAGCGTTTATAACATGCTGGTCATGCGTTCGTTCTTTAACGGCTTTCCAGAGGAGATTGAAGAAGCCGCCCGTATCGATGGCTGTGGAGAGATCAGGCTGATGCTTCAGATTATTTTGCCGCTTTCCTTGCCGGTAATCGCCGCACTTACGCTTTTCTACGGTGTCGGCTACTGGAACTCGTTTTTCAGTGTCATGATTTACATCAACGACTCCAGTAAGAATACGCTCGCTGTACTTATTCAGCAAATGATTTCCAGCCAGCAGCTGCTGCAGGAAATTGCAAACACGTCTTCGGAAGACCTTACATCCATCACACCGGAGTCGATTAAAGCGGCAGGGGTATTTGTCATGATCGTACCAATGCTGATCTTATATCCTTTTTTGCAAAAGTATTTTGTGAAAGGCGTAATGATTGGTTCAGTCAAAGGATAGGTTGAACATCTGATATTCTGACAAGTCTGCTCTTCCTAAAAGAAGAATGCTTGTATACAATACTAAACAGGAGGGTTCTTATATGAACAAAAAAGCGCTAGTCATCTCCACGGTTGCGTTGACGCTTACGGCAACGTCACTGGCAGGCTGCTCCGACAGTAAGACGGGAGAAGCTCAACAAACATCAACCACACCTGCTGCTTCGGCATCTGCGCGTGCCATGTCCCTCTCGATGTCGTTTTATGATCGGGGAACGATTGCACCTGATCTCGGGACTGCCGAAAACAACATCTGGACGAAATTCATCCAGGAAAAAACAGGAATCAATTTGAAAATATCGCCCGTCCCACGTGCGGAATCCGTTAACAAGCTGAATACCCTTGTCGCGTCAGGGTCAGCGCCGGATGTTATTTTAGAATACGATGTGGGATTCCGCAATCAACTGTATTTACAAAAACAGATCATGCCCATCGGAGATTTGATTGAAAAAAATAGCACAACATACAAGCAGTTGTTAAATAAATTTCCTCTTCTCAAAAAGCTGAGCACGAGAGATGACGGAAAAATTTATGACTTGGGCCGTATTCTTGGTTATGTGCCATACAGTTATACGGTGATTAGGCAGGATTGGCTGGATAAGATGAAGCTATCGGTGCCAAAAACGTCGGATGAATTGTTTCAAGTTGCGAAAGCGTTTGCAACGCAAGACCCTGACGGTAACGGCAAGAAGGATACATATGGTTTGAATATGGCCGGAGGCGGCAGCTTAATTGATCCTATGTTCCAGAATGTGACCTGGATTCTCAAAGACGGCAAATGGGTGAAGGATTGGGATCGGGCCGAGGCTGCGAACGCATTCCGCAAGAAGCTTTTCGATGAAGGCATCGTTGATAAGGATTTTCTAACCGATAAGAATGGAAAGAAAGCCGAGCAGGATTTTGTTACAGGTAAAATAGGGATCTATACAGCTGCAGGCTCATACAAAGTGTTTACTTCTCAATACGAAACCTTGCGTAAAAATGTCCCGGATGCCAAGCTGGTGGCCATCGCACTACCTTCCAGCCAATTTGGCAGCTTTTCGCCTGATTTCAATCCACCGGTGCAGTTGACGGGTGTGTTGAACGCCAAAACGAAAGATCCTGAAGCGGCCATCAAAATGATTGATTATTTGAGCTCACCGGAGTGGGTCAAAACCACCTATAGCGGCATTGAAGGCACACATTACAAAGTTGAAAATAACAAAGAGGTTCCGATTAATGCGGAGAAAAATAAGAAGGAGCTGGACTGGTTGGGCGACTTCCGTATGTTAGGCGGCCAATACGTTTATAACGAGTTTGATACGACGATGAAGGGCTTTGATCAAAGCAATCCGCTTCAGAAGGAGTTTTACGATCTCGGCAAGGACGTTTTCAGCTTGAATATTACAAAGGACCGCCCGTTAGCCAGCATCACGCTTGGCGGGTTCATGCCTACACTGCCTGCTGACATGCAGTTCATCTCCAAGAACTTGCTTGATTCCACCAGCAATCCGATTGGAGACTTATGGAATAAAGCGATTGTAAGCGGATCTTCGTATACTTCGGCTCAAGCCAAACAGGATGCGATCAATCTTTGGAAAAAATCGGATGGCGATAAGCTGGAGGCCTGGTATCAGGATTGGTATACGAAAAATAAGGATACGATGGTTAGCCAGAACGACTTACTTTCTATGAATTTTAACTAAAAGAGTACGAAAAATGCTGTCGGTAGATTTCTGCCGACAGCCTTGTTCGTACCGTCCCTAATAGACGGTTTCGCCGTTTCATTTCGATGACCGAGGAGAGCATGCCATGTTAAAGAAACATTCTTGGTTTTACCGTTTGGTCACAACCTACTTGCCAATTGTCTATTTGCTTGTATTCATCTTGTTTTTTGTTTTCTTCATGACAATGAATAAGCAGTCCCAAACGCAAACTGTGAGTGCCAATGAAGCATTTACGCGATATACCATGCTTCAGCTTAACTCGATTCTTGGCAACATCGATCAGAATGTGAATGCGGCAACCGTTAATAACAGGGAGTTTAATCAGTATATGTTTCAGCTTCACGATTCTGATGTTAACCCGTATTTGCTGCGCAGTAAGGTGGCGGAGCTTTTCAGGCAGGTCCAGGCGGGTTTTCCCTTCATTCAATCCATTTACTTCTATCGCAATATCGATATGACGGTGCTCGGTACGGAAATGTACCTGCCACTTGCAGAGTTTGGTGATCGCGATTTCGTACAGGAGCAGATAAAGCAGCCGCTTCCAAGCATTTGGACGAATGTAAGAACCTACAAAGTTCTTCCTTCTCAACCTTATGATGCTCAAGTTGTATCCCTCGTGAAAAAGGTCCCTTTTCTAACAGAACCAAGTGGTATCCTCATTGTGAATATCGATGTTTCCAGCCTGACCTCTTGGTTGCAAAACATCTCTGCCAACTCCATCAGTTCGATTACATTAGTGGATCAAGCAGGGCAGCTCATTGGGCAAAGTAAAGTTAAAGCCAATAAGGATATCCTTAACTTGAAGTTTGAGGAGACGGGGTGGACGTTCAACAGCGGGATAAAAGAATCCTACCATTATGGCTTTTTTTCCGAGCTTTACTATAGTTGGATCATTATCGGAGTTGTGATGGTTCTGATTGCTTCAGCCTTAATTATCTACCTGTCCAAACGCTATGCAAGACCGATTGATGCGAGTATGAGCCGAATATCCGATTATTTAAACGTCAGGCAGCCAGGTGGAGAATTGATTTCAGTTGTCGATGCGGCTGTAGACAAAATTATTGATTTCGCTGATCGTTATCAGTCGGAGAGTAATTTAAATTTGCCGTATCGCCAAAAATATTTTTTCCAAGAACTCCTGACAGGGGATCGTCCCATCAGCCAAGACGAATTGATCGAAGAGATGCATAACTTTGGCTTCCCTTGCAATTGGCATTCTTTTAATACGGCTAAATTGGAGATCGATAGAATTAGTGATTTTACAGAAAGCTATTCTACGCGAGATCAGGTGCTCTTGAAATTTGTCTTGTCGAACGTGTTGAAAGAAACCGCTGAACAGTATGGAATAGGTATTTGGAGTGAATGGATATCTGTGGATAAAATGAGCATTCTGTTTGGCGCGGACGACGAACTTTCGATGAGTGATATTAGCGCCATTTGTGAGAGTATGCGGGAGTGGGTTGAAGCCAATCTTGCCTTCACAGTAACGATCGGCGTAGGGAAAAAGACGGAGTGTTCGGAGGATATCGGCGAATCCTACGAGCAGGCTGTTAAGGCTGTGCAGTACCGCTCCGCATTGGGAAATAATCGCGTTATTCATTATGAGGTCATTGCGCGGCAGACGGAAACCGAGATATTTGATATTTTACAGTTAATCCGCACGATCGTTCAGTTGTATAAAAGCGGAAACGATGAATGGTATAACCAATTCGATTTTCTATTCAAAGCGATCAATCGCGAGTTGTATACCCGGGATGAGTTGAAGAACCTTCTTTACTATATGACCTTTACGTTTACACGTGAATTGTCTGAATTTCCCAGCGAATATACCGAGTCATGGCGAGTGGAGGGACTCGTTCCTATTTCCCAGGCAATTGACCGATTCGAAACGATGGACGATATCAGAAAGATTCTTCTGGAACGGCTCAGCACCGTTGCCGAGCTATGGAAGCAGCTGCGTGAAACTAAAAATCACAGGCTGCTGATTCACGATGTGAAAGCCTATATTGATGCCCATTACGCAAATGCAGATTTGTCCCTGCAGCTGCTTGCCGAACAATTTTCACTAAGTAAAAATTACGTCAGCCGCTTATTTAAAGAAGAAACAGGTGAAAATTTTATCGATTATTTAACGGCGCTGCGCATCTTTCATTCGAAGCAGCTTCTCGAAGAAACGGGGACTTCGATACAGGATATCGCCGGACTCGTTGGTTATGAGCATTATTTTTCGTTTAACCGAGCGTTTAAGAAGTTGACCGGCTTCCCGCCGAGCGATTTTCGGAAGAAACGTTTCACTGACAAAATACTGTAATACGGAGTCTGGCGTGTACTTATGATTAAAGAGGAGATGGTTCGGTTGTCAGCAAAGTGGCAGGCAGATTGGTTGACTGATCATTCATTTATAAATGTAAAAAAGCCTGATCTCTACCATAAAGAGCTTGAAGTACGTGAGGTAGAACCGCATCGAACCGATTTACAGCATCACCATTGGTATGTAAGATCCGTATTTAGGTTGGATGAGAAGAGCTTGAATGAGGAGGAGATCTGGCTTCATCTAACGGCGGATGATTATTACAAGCTGTATATAAACGGCGAGTTCGTTTGTCAGGGGCCGGCTCAAAGCGATGCGTATCATTACTATTTCAATCGTATTCATGTTGGTTCAAGTTTAAAGGCCGGGGAAAATGTGATTGCCATTCATGTCTATTATCAAGGGCTATTAAATCGCGCTTATAACAGCGCCGACTACAGGCAAGGTGTGATAGCAGAACTGTGGGCAGGCGAGAATTTGCTGGTTAAAACAGATCGTACATGGAAAGCGAAGCGGGTATATGACAATCGGCCCGGTGTCGCTTTCGGCTATGACACGCAATTCACCGAGCATGTGGACGCCAGGCAATCGGAGAGAGGGTGGACAGAAGTCGGATATGACGATTCCGATTGGCCGCAAACGGAAGCTGCGGAGACAATCGATTATACGTTTGTTCAACAGCCGACTCCGGTGCTTGATGTTTACCGTAAGCAGCCATCGGATGTCCGTCAGCTGGCACCTGGTCATTATTTGATCGATTTCGGAGGGGAACTGACGGGCCAATTCGCCATGATGGCACATGGAAAAGCGGGAGAAGAAGTGCAAATCTGGTCTGGAGAAGAACTGCTGCCGGGGGATCAGGCGGTACGCTACGAAATGCGCTGCAATTGCCTTTACCATGATCAGTGGACACTATCCGGTGACAGCGATTTCTTCCAAACGTTTGATTACAAGGCGTTCCGCTATGTAGAGGTGCAAGGACCGGAGGAATCTCTGAGTCCTGCATCCTTTCATGCTCTGGTAAGACATTATCCGTTTGATGCGCAAAGTTGTTTGCTTCACAGCTCGGATGAGCGGATGAATCAAATTTTTGATATATGCAAAAATGGTGTCCAATACGGATCTCAGGAAAACTTCGTGGATTGTCCCAGCCGAGAGAAAGGCCAATATTTGGGCGACAATACGATTATCGGTCACTCGCATATGCTGCTTAGCGGCGATTTACGGTTATATCGCAAGGCGATTGAGCAATTCGGACGCAGCTCTTTCGTCTGTGGCGGGCTCATGGCCGTTGTACCGGGACATTTTATGCAGGAAATAGCTGATTTTTCTTTACAGTGGCCGATGCAGGTCATGACGTATTTCAATTACAGTGGCGATAAGGCCTTTCTTCAAGAAATGTACCCGTATGCGGAAGGGTTGCTGCAGCATTTTGAGAAATTTGAACGTGAAGATGGCTTGCTGCAGGGCGTTGCGGATAAATGGAATCTTGTCGATTGGCCGCAAGGATTGCGTGATAACTATGATTTTGAACTAACCAAGCCGATTGGCCCTGGCTGTCATAATGTCATCAATGCGTTATTTATCGGCTGTGTGCGTACTGTGAACGAGATGCGGGATTTGCTGGGCATCACTTATGAGAATCGGCTGCCAAAATTAAAGAAAAGCTTCTTGGACGCCTTCTATGATGAGGAGAAAGCCTTGTTTAAAGATTCCGAAGAAAGTAGGCATCATGCTCTGCACGCCAATGTTCTTCCTTTATTATTCGGCATCGCTCCTGATCAATCCGTCATGGCTATCGTAGACATGATCCAAACCAAACGATTCGCTTGCGGCGTTTATTTCTCCTACTTCGTTATGAAGGCACTTGCAGAGGTGGGAGAGTATGAATTGATCTATGATTTGCTATCGTCAGAGGATGAGCATTCTTGGGGGAATATGCTGAAAGAAGGAGCAACAACATGCTTCGAGGCATGGGGGAAGGATCAGAAATGGAACACCAGCCTATGCCATCCTTGGGCAAGCGGACCCGTTCCTGTGCTGATTGAAGACATTATTGGACTGAAGCCTGCGAAGCCGGGTTGGCAAGAAATCGCATTTTATCCGCAGCTTCCGGCATCTTGGACATCGTTTTCGCTGCAGGTACAAGTGCCAACCGGAAAGATAGAGCTCAGTTACAACAACGGGGTATGGACCGAAAGCTTCCCGCCAGGTATCACGGTTAAAAGAGCGGAGTAAGCGGACAAACGTATAGGGAGAGGGGGCTAAGCTTATGGTTAATCATACCAATGACCGCTTTCTGGAAAGCGATGTTTTTCCATTCTACGCAGCCCCCTTCGAACTCCCGGCAGGAAGGTACGTAGCTCCGCACAGCCACGAATTCGTCGAATTTGTCTACATTGTCGAAGGTGGCGGGATGCATACATATAAAGGAATTGAACACAGGCTTCATACAGGTGATGCGTTCATCATTGAACCCGGCATGGAACATTCCTACAGAGTGGGGGAGCATGAACAGCTTCTTGTCTATAATGTACTGTTTCATCCATCTCTGATTTTTCATGAGTTGGAAAGCTTAAAGGAAGACTCTTCCTTTTTTGATTTTTATTATGTCGTTCCCTTTATGCGCCAATCGGTCAAAGATCAGCCCTCGCTATGGCTGTCCCCAGTCGAGCAGAGCGTATTTAAGTCATTGCTAGATGAAATTGTTCGGGAATTTACGGTAAAAGACCATGGCTATCGATCGATGATCCGATCTAAGCTCGTGGAATGTTTCGTTTTTCTAAGCCGCTGCAACCGCAAGAACAACGAAAGCGTAAGGCTTGCGAGTCCATCAGAAAAGCAGGCGATGGAACAAATCGCCCGCTTTATTGAACGTCATCTGGAGAAGCAGCTTAAGCTGGCCGAGGTTAGCCGTCTGTGCGGGATGAGTGTCTCCACCTTCAAAGCCAAGTTTAAAGCGAATACAGGACGTACGTTTCTGGAATACCGCAATGAAATGCGAATTATGGCTGCCAAACGGCTGTTGGTCCAGACGGAACTCAAAATGATAGCGATTGCCCAAGAGGTCGGCTTTGAGGACGTCAGCTTATTCAACCGCACGTTCCGACACTTAACCGGCATGTCTCCCAGCCAGTATCGAAAGGATCAGCTTTGAGCCGGGATTTTGGCAAGCAGCGGGAACATAGGCCCGCGCAGCGGTTCCTCCGGCGTATAGGTCTGCCCATCCAAAACCATATGAGGTTTCCCGTTAAACGTGGTACCGTCAGGCATATAGATGATGGCGTAAGCGCGTCTAGGCTTGTCGGTTTTATTTGCATGCGCATAATGAAAGGTAAGACCGTCATGAAATGTGCAGCTGCCCGCTTTCAGAGGTACGACGACCGGCTTCCGTTCAGCTATTTCGGTCCCTTGAACAAAGTCGAAAATATTAACCGGATCATGCAACGAGATATTCGTTAACTTCCCCACCTTGTGAGATTTCGGCACGAACATCATACAGCCGTTATTCTCATCCACATCATCAAGCGCAATCCAGATGCTCATGCAGCCGTCCTCATTCATCGGCCACTTCGGTGAGTCTTGATGCCATGGCGTGGCATTCGTGTCCCCGGGCATTTTCCATAACGCATGATCGTGGAAAAAACGGATTCCTTTCGCACCTGTCAAACGTAAGGCAATTTCCGCAAATCGGGGGTGAAAGGCGAAGGTCGCCATGCCGCCGTGATCTCTCCAGGTGTTCACCTTTTGATTAAGCACTTTGGCGTATGCAGCGTTGTCTTTCCCCGTTTTCACCGATAAGCCTTCCTTCGCACTCATCGACTCCTCCATATATTCGCGTAATGCGGCAAGCTCATCCCCATCCAACAAATCATTGACTTGAACAAATCCATTTTCCCGATAAAATTCAATCTGATCCTGAGAGATGTAGCGGTCCGCCGGGTGTTGGCCGAATGGCTGTTCCTTCATGGCGATCGTCCTTTCCGTATTGGTTTGGCGTTCCTTTATAAGATAAGTATAGAAGCATCGCTCTGTTAGAACTAGGAGGATTCGCCGATGATTCAGGCAGATTAGCTGAGGATCATGTAAGGTTGGAATGTGCAAAATTGAAAGCGCTCCGCATTTTAGTGGCATATTTCGGATATTATCAAAATTTCGTAGGATATTAGATTCATTTCATAGGAACTATAATCTAAAGGAATAGGAAATGGGCATTAAAACTAGGACAAAATACACAGAGATGAGGGTTGAAAATGGAGAGTCGTAAGTTGAAAAAATCATTATTGATCGGCATGGTTACCATGCTTGCGACGGTAGGGGTCGCTTGCGGTAAAAAAGAAGGTACGGCAACTTCCGGAGGAGCAGCGGCAACAGCAGCAGCGGGCGAAACCGTTACGTTGACGATGATGCATCCTTGGACGTCGCCGAATGTCGATAATGACGCGTATAAGGCGAGAATCGAAGAATTTGAGAAAAAGTTCCCGAATATTAAAATCAAACAAGACGGGGTGCCATCTGCCCAGTATAAGACTAAGCTTCGTACGCTTGCAGCTGGAAACAATCTGTCCGACATTAATGTCGTGTGGCCGGGAGCAGATATTACGCCGCTCGTCGCTGGAAACCTGTTAATGCCGATTGATTCAATTATGGACAACTGGAAAAACATCCTTCCTGAGGATGCGCTGGCCGGCATGAAAGTGGACGGGAAGCAGTATGCCATTCCGACCAAGCAATCATTCGTCGACATTATTTATTACAACAAAGAGATGTTTGCAAAAGTGGGTTATACTGAGTTTCCAAAAACGTACGATAACTTTATCGATGCGATTAAAAAGCTGAAAGCTGCGGGAATGACTCCGATTGCCATGGGTAACAAAGAGAAATGGCCGCTTCAATCTTCCTATATGTCAATTATCGGGGATCGTTTTGTTGGCAGCGATTTCTTGAACCAGGTGTTGAATAAGCAAGCCAAATTTACAGATCCCGAGTATGTGAAAGCGCTTGGCGTCATTGAAGAACTGACCAAACTGTCCGCTTTCAACACAGACATGAACAATATGGATTCGGTTCAGGCGCAAGATTATTTCATCCAAGGTAAAGCAGCTATGCATATTTCTTCTTCTACAGTTGACGGTAGAGTCCGTATCAACAATAAGGAAGGAGATAAATTCGGTATCGCTCTATTCCCTAGTGTTACTGGCGGTAAGGGGAACCCTGAGAAAAGCGCAGGTGTCGTTCAATACGGAATTTCCATCAGCAACGGATTGGATGAGAAAAAGAAGGCGGCAGCCATTGAATTCTTGAAATTTTTCGTTGGAGAAGATTTGTACAAGACATTGATCAGCAAAGGTGTCGTCGTCCCTGCGAAAGTCGAAATTCCGCAAGATGCGAGCCCTTATTTAAAAGAGATGATGGCGCTTACGGGTAAAGGAATTGCTCCGGTATTCGATAGCGTGATCCCTGCACAAGTGGTCGATGTCATGCAAAACGGCCTACAGGCTCTCACGGTAGGCAAAGGGTCTGCGGAGCAGCTGGCCAAAGATCTGCAGAGTTCGATCGATAATCTTAAAAAGTAAATGAGATAGGCAGGAAAACTCGATTGTTCGAGTTTTCTTCCCTTTTTAAGGGGCAAATTTGGGAAAAGGAGGAAATGCCATGCATACGCTCAAGGGAACAAAGTTCTCGATTTTCATCGGGCTGCTGCCCGCGCTTGTCATTTATTTAGGCATCGCCGTCGTACCGATCGGTTTGTCGCTGTACTACTCTGCCATGAACTGGGATGGTATTTCGCCCATGACGTTCATCGGGCTTGATAATTTCATCGAAATTATGAAAGATCCGATTTTTTGGAATTCGCTCAAAAACAATATTTTCATTATGATTGCGGGTATCGTAGGAACGATCCCATTCGGGCTGCTTCTGGCGCTGCTGCTCAATAAGAAACTGAAAGGTTCCGGTTTCTTCCGCACGGTTGGCTTTCTACCGGTTGTCATCTCTTCCGTTATCGTTTCTTTGATTTGGGGAATGATCTATAATACGGAATACGGCATGCTCAATTCCGTTCTCGGACTCTTTGGCTTGGACAGCTTGAAGCAAAACTGGCTTGGAAGCACCGAGTGGTCCATGCTGTCGATCAGCATCACTTATATATGGCAAAACTGCGGTTTGTATATGGTCATCTTGCTTGCCGCATTGCAAAATATACCGGCCGAAGTCAACGAGGCTGCTCATATGGACGGGGCTACTGGCCTGAAGAAAACATTTCTCATCACGATTCCAATGATTCGGGATACGCTTGTCGTCGCTATTGTGTACAGTATCAGCGGTTCTTTCCGTGTCTTCGACCTGATTCAGGTCATGACCGGCGGTGGACCGGCTCATTATACAGAAGTCATGACGATCTACATGTATAACAATGCATTCGTAAACATGCGTTTCGGTTACGGAAGTGCGGTATCCATTCTGATCCTTGTATTCAGCCTGATTGTCGTCACTGTCGTGAATAAATTAGGCATGGAAAAAAAGAGATGAAGAAGGAGGAGTTGAAGCCGAATGGAACGGATAGGAAAAATCAAGCATTTCATCATTTACGCGTTTTTAATATTGTTTGCCGTTATTAATCTATTGCCGCTTTTTTGGATGGTAGTCGATTCCTTCAAGAGTGAGCAGGAGTATGCTGCAAACCCGTTCTCACTGCCGACCGTACTGCACTTCAGCAATTATGCGAAGGCGTGGGAAGTCGCGAATATGGGGACGTATTACAAAAACAGCATCATCATTACAGCTGTCTCCGTTATTGTCACGGTTTTGCTCGGAGCGTTGGCCTCTTATTTTTTATCCCGGTTTGAGTTTAAGCTGCGGGGAATCACTTACGGAATTTTCTTGCTCGGCATGTTAATTCCGATTCATGCGACCTTAATACCGATTTTTCATATTATGCAAAAATTGAGGCTGCTCGATACGAGTCTGTCGCTCATTTTGCCGTATACCGCCTTTCATTTATCGCTGACGATCTTTATTCTTGAAGGGTTTATGAGAGGTTTTCCGAAAGATATGGAAGAATCCGCCGTTATGGACGGGTGTGGCGTTTTTCGTATTTTCTGGTACATCATCCTGCCAATTACGAGACCTGCCATGGCAACGGTCATCATATTAAATTTCGTTTATAATTGGAATGAATACTTGTTTGCACTTGTATTGATCAATTCCAGCGAATTGAAAACATTGCCGCTCGGACTTGCTAATTTCGTCGGCATCGAAACGGCGAGCCTTACACTGCAGATGGCTGCGCTCACGATAGCACTGATTCCGATCATCCTTTTCTATTTGATTCTTCAGAAGCAGCTTGTGAACGGCATGACGGCAGGTGCGGTCAAGGGGTAAGCAGGTGCAGATACGGTAACAACCGACTTTGGCCATGAGGAGAAAAGTACAATGCGGGCTCGTTTGTGGAAGTTCGGAAACTTCAGCTTAAAGCGGAAAGCTTTCCTCATATTCTTGCTGTTTGTTACTTTGCCTACATTCGGAGTCGGAGTTCTCGTTCAGCATCAGTTCAGTCGCATCTTGACCCAACAATTCGTTGAATCCACCAAAAGGAGTCTCGATACCGTTACGAATCAGCTGACGGAAGAAACGAAGATGGTGGAGGATATCGCGGATTATATGATATTTAGCCCTGATATCCGCAATTTTTTGCACCCGTCGGGTTTATGGATGACAGGAGAACAGACGGAGCTCTATAAGGAGAATATCGAGGGTTTTCTTACGTTTCAATTAATGTCCAAAAATTATATCAAGTCGATCATGATTCAAGGCTTGAACGAAAATCGGATCCATATGGGGGAGCCGGTCAGCGGGAATGAGAACGAATGGCTTCAGCGCGCAGCGCAGCGCAAAGGCGGTTTGGTCTGGAGCGAAGCATATCCGGTTACAAGTGATTGGTACGGGCCAACGAAGGTCATTTCCTTGTTCCGGATTATCAACTCGTTCGATGAAATTACGCAGCCCCTGGGCAAACTCATTATCCGTCTTGATGCGTCAAGCATCGTGAATTTGCTGAAAAGCGGTATTTTCAAAGAAACCGGAATTATCTTTATTGTGGGCAAAGAGGGGAATTTAATCCTCACTTCGGATGATAAGGTGACCGGCGAGCGGGATACGGACAAGGCGCTGCTCGATACACTGCGCAAGCATGGCGGCGATACGTTCACTTATGAGCTGGACGGAGCCTCTTATCTCACATTTCATCAGTCGATGGAAAATACCGGATGGCAAGTTGTCGCTATGGTTCCGGAGGCTACGATGAACGAAAATACAGCCGGTTTAAAATTTATCATGCTGCTGATTATCGTCGCGACGCTGATCCTCGGGTTAGCAGCGCTGATTGGATTTCACTACACGATCATTCTTCCGATTTTGCGGTTAAAACGGGAAACGGGTCGTGTGAAGCAGGGCGACTTTACGGTCCGAGTACCGATCGAGTCGCACGATGAAATTTCCGAGCTGAACAGGCAGTTTAACGGTATGGTGATGACGATCCAAGAACTCATTGAATATAAGTACAAGCTGGAGCTTAGACAGCGGGAATCCGAACTGAAGCTGCTGCAAAAACAGATGGACCCTCATTTTTTATATAATACCTTAGATATGATTCGCTGGACCGCCCGACTGGAGAAAGCTTCCCGGACAAGCCAGCTTATTGAGATGTTATCCAAGTTTTTTCGCTCCAGCCTGGGCAGGGAACAAGACAGATCAACCATTCAGCAGGAGTTGGAATTCGTTCAATCTTATTTGTTTCTTCAACAGAAGCGCTTAGGCGGCAAGCTGGAGTACTCCCTGCTAGCGGAAGCACATATCGCTGATGCGGCTATTTTGAAGCTGACCATTCAGCCGCTTGTGGAAAACTTTCTGAAGCATGGTCTCGATAGCGGTCAACCACGTAATTTCATTAAAGTGAAATGCTATCAAGTTAATCAGGATATATGGATTGACGTGCAGGATAACGGCAGAGGACTCAGCCACGAGCAGATCGCAGAGATTCGAGAATCGCTCACAAGATCAGGCCATAGTGATCATCGGGGAGCGATGGCGAATATTCACGAGCGTTTGTCTATCGTATTCGGAGCGGGATACGGGTTGGAAATTGTTGCGGCTTCTGTAGAAGGAACCTGGATTCGTTTAATCATTCCTTATGAAGCGCAGAACGGCGGTGAATGGCATGAACGTTAAAATGTTAATTGTCGATGATGAGCCGATTATTTGCGAAGGCTTAAGATACACGATCCCTTGGGAGGAGCTTGGCGTTCAAGTAATCGGGGAGGCATATAACGGAACGGAAGCGCTTCGGCTTGCTGAGGAGCACAAGGTAAATTTGGTGCTGACCGACATCCGGATGAACGGGATGGACGGCTTAGAGCTTGCTGAGCATCTCATGTCAGCCTTGCCTAATGTCCGAATCGTGATTATAAGCGGATACGAGGATTTTGCGTATGCCAGACAGGCGGTTCGACTGGGTGTATCCGATTACTTGCTCAAGCCTGTGGATATAGACGAATTGCTGAGACTCGTCCGCAACATTGTGGCCAAGGTGCGCAAGGAAGCGGAGCAGGTCAATCGTGACAACGAAAACAGAATGATGTGGCTCTCCAATGTCGTTCGAGGCGTCAACTCTTCATACGATTTCTCGAGCGTCATGCCAGCGCTTCAACCGGGGGCTCAATTCCGGATGATTGCTACACAAATGAACCGTTATTACCAATGGTTTTCGGTTACATCATCTGCCGAGCATAAAGCGCTTCAGGAAGCATGGATGACCCATGTTCACCTCTCTTTTGAAAAGCATGCGATTCATTGTTTATCGGTGTTCGATCATACCAATTTACTTTTTACACTATGCGTGGATTCATCGAACCGGCTCGCCACGGAACTTGCGTGGAACGAAGCGATAGATGACATGCTGCAGGCTTGGCAAGGTCCGGAATCGTTGTACGGCAGCATTTCGACGGCCTATGACTCGCTTGCCGATACGGCAGAACACTGTGACGAGGCCAGGCTTCTGCTGAATTATCATGTGTTGGATGAGCAGGCCATACTAACAACGGAATTTAAAGATCAGGCTGACCGTAAGCGAGATGGGGTTCCGGAACATTTTCCTGGCGCTGAAATGGTACAAAATTTGATGCATGCGCTGTTCCGGTATGATCTAGCAGAGATTGAAACGCTGATCTCCGACATCTTCGGATTTTTCCGAAGTCGCGGTTATTTGTTGGACGAAGCGGCTATCGCGTATGGAGAAATCCGCGTTCTGCTACAGCAGCGGCTTAGGGAGAGTGGGATCAAAGATTTGGATGCTTTGAATAGAGCGCCATTGGATTTAGATGCACTTAACTCTTATGTGGCTATAAGTCAGATTGCGAAGGAAGATTTGGCGGCCGTTCTTACATTAATCGAGATGAGCGGAATTTCCAAGCCTTATTGGATTATCGAAAAAGCGAAAAAATATATCCTTGAGCACAACGGGAGCGCATTGAAGGCGGCTGATGTGGCAGCTTGGCTGAAAATTACGCCCAGCTATTTCAGCTATATTTTCAAACAAAGCACTGGAAAAAGCTTCACGGAGTACGTCAACCAGTTTCGTATCGAGCAGGCCAAACAGCTGCTTTTGCAAACGCATGACAAGGTATACGAGATCGCCGACAAAGTGGGCTACAAGGAGTACAAATACTTTGTTTCAATTTTTAAAACGTACACGGGCATGACGCCGACAGAATATCGCGATCTAAATACGACTTGAGCATCGGTTCGCAACTTGCTACTTATGACAAGAAAAGAGTGTGAATTTGGGGATGGAGAAATATAGAAACCCGCAGCTTTCCATCGAAGAACGGGTGGACGATCTGTTGTCGCGCATGACGTTAAAGGAGAAGGTCGGCCAGCTTAATCAGAAGATGTACGGTTGGAATGCCTACAACCGAACGGAACATGGAATCGAATTGACGGATGCGTTCAAGAATGAGGTGGCCTTCGGCGACGGGATGGGTGCATTGTACGGTTTGTTCCGTGCTGATCCTTGGTCCGCAGTCACTTTTGAGAATGGCATTCCGGCAGGCGAAAGCTCGATAATCGCCAATAAGGTGCAGCGGTATGTCATCGAGAATACCCGGCTCGGCATTCCTGTTCTGTTGTCGGAAGAGTGTCCCCACGGCCACCAGGCTTTGGACGGAACACTGCTGCCGGTCAATATCGGCGCGGGATCGACCTGGAATCCTGAGCTGATCGAGCAAGCATACGCTCATGCGGCGGAAGAAATCAGGGCCCGGGGCGCACATCTTGCGCTGGTATCCGCCCTCGACATTTTGCACGAACCGCGCTGGGGGCGGTCGGAGGAATGCTATGGCGAAGATCCATACCATGCTTCGCGCATGACCGAAGCCGTCGTACGGGGCTTGCAAGGCCGGACGCCGGAAGAGCTATCGCGACCGGACAAAGTCGTCGCATTGTTGAAGCACTTAAGCGCGCAAGGCGCTTGCGTTGGTGGACGCAATGCTGGGCCGGCGAATATCGGGGAACGAGAGCTGCGGGAAATTCATCTGCAGGGCATGAAGGCCGGTGTCGAAGCGGGAGCGATGGGGTGTATGGCCGCTTACAACGAAATTGACGGTGTCCCGTGCCATATGAATACGAAGCTGCTGACCGGCATTTTGCGCGAAGAATGGGGTTTTGAGGGCATCGTCATGGCGGACGGAGAAGCCGTGGACCGGCTCGTCCAACAGACGGCCGATTCGGAGTCGGCCGCATCCGCCGCGTTAGCCGCAGGCGTCGATCTCAGCTTGTGGGATACGGCATTCACGACATTAGAGAATGCGGTTACAAAAGGGGTAACGGATGAAGAACGAATCGACCGGGCCGTTCGACGTGTGCTTCGGCTTAAATTTGTGTTGGGTCTGTTTGACCAGCCATTTACCGATGAAACGACGGCTGCACGCGTCATTGGCAACGAAGCGTTCCGCCGTACCAATCTTCAGGTTGCCCGGGAATCGGCCGTTTTACTCAAAAATGAACAGAATCAACTTCCGTTAAGTAAAACGTTGAAACGCATCGCCGTCATCGGACCGAATGCGCATCAACTCTATAACCAGCTCGGCGATTATACATCCACACAGCGGGAAGGCAAAGGAACCACGGTGCTGGAAGGCATCCGCATGGCCGCTGGAAGCGAGACGGAGGTCGTCTACGCGAAAGGCTGCGGCATTCGCGACGAGTCTACAGCCGGATTCGCAGAGGCGGTCAACGCCGCTAAAGATTCGGATGTGGCCGTTCTCGTATTGGGAGGAAGCAGCGCCCGCCGTTTCGATCAGGGGTTTGATACGAATGGGGCGGCGATTATTACGGCAGGCAATCCGTCCGAGATGGACTGCGGGGAAGGCGTTGACCTGTCCGATCTACGGCTTGGAGGCGTGCAGGAGCAGCTTGTGAAGGAGATCGCCGCGACGGGAACGCCGGTCATCGCCGTTTTGATCCAGGGACGGCCGCATGCGCTAACCGGCATCGTCGATGCTTGTGATGCCATTCTTTGCGGCTGGTATCCGGGCCAGGAAGGCGGACAGGCGATCGGCGAAATCTTGTTCGGAGATGTCAATCCGAGCGGCCGGTTGGCTGTATCGCTACCGCGGTCAACCGCGCAGCTGCCGGTATATTACAACCAGAAGGATCCCGGTCGAAAGCGCGTTTATCGCGATATGACCTCCGACCCGCTGTACCCGTTCGGATATGGCCTCAGCTACACGACGTTTGATTACGGACAACCTCGCCTTCTTCAAACGAACATCTCTACAGCAGAATTGGAGAACAGGCGTTCTGTTGTTGTCGAGGTTGACATCGAAAATACAGGTGCAATGAGGGGAGCTGAAGTTGTTCAGCTCTACATCAAAGACATGGAAGCGAGCGTTACCCGGCGTATCATTGAATGCAAAGGATTCCAGAAAGTGGAGCTGGAGCCCGGTGAGCGGAAGACCGTAATCTTCCGTCTTGGTTTCGAGGAATTGGCCATCTGGGATTCGGGAATGGAATTCAAAGTAGAGCCGGGAAATGTGAAAATCATGGTCGGCAGCAATTCGCAGCATACGGCCGAAACGATGCTTCACATCACACGTTAGTTTTCCGGACAGCATCCATAAAAATCTGGATATTTTCTAAACTTTCACGGATATGAGGCGTTCACTGGACAGTTATATAATGAGGTGAACGGCAAGACACAATGGATAACAGATAATTCATAATCAGGAGGCACCACCATGAAAATCACAAGACATCCCGCTAACCCAATCGTGGTTCCGGGCATATACGACTGGCGTAAAGTGACGGTCTTTAATCCAGCTGTCATTATCGACAACGACAAGTTCTACATGATTGAACGTACGGCAGAATCTTTGACGCCTTGCAAAAACTTTCTAGGACTCTTGGAAAGTGAAGACGGCGTTAATTTCCGCCATGTGGTGGACCAACCGATCGTTACGCCGGACATGCTCGGATTTCCGTACGGCAGCGTACAGGACCCGCGTGTCGTTAAGATTGACGATACGTTTTACTTGAACTATGCGTTGCGACCTTGCGCGATGAGCTACTATCCGACCGGAGCCGGCATTCCGGAACGTTCAGTTCCAACATATCCGGACGGTTGGGGAGAGAAGCCGGAGCACTGGCTGACCCGTTCCGGAATCATGACGTCGAAGGATCTCATTAACTGGGAGTACCTGTGTGATACCACTCCGCTTGATATAAATGACCGGGACAACATCCTGTTCCCTGAGAAAATTAACGGCAAGTACGTGCTGCTGCGCCGTCCGGAAGAGTATATCGGCGAGAAGTACGGCACGGAAAAAGCGGCGATGTGGATCACCTATTCCGACAACCTGATCGACTGGGAAGAGCCGAAATTGCTCGCCAAAGCGGAAAACGACGATTGGGAATTCAAGAAAATCGGCGGCTCCACACCTCCGATCAAAACAGATAAAGGCTGGTTGACCCTGTATCATGGTGTTGATAAAGATACCGTGTACAGAGTTGGGGCACTCCTGCTCGATCTAGAGAACCCGGAGAAAATCATTGCCAGAACCCAGAATTTCATCATGGAACCGGAAACGTATTACGAGAAGTTCGGCTTCCAGATTCCAAACGTTATTTTCCCGACGGGCAATGTAGTGAAAGACGGACTTTTATATATTTATTACGGTGTTACGGACACAGCGATCGCTCTTGCGACGGTGCCGCTTGACGAATTGGTTGACTATATTTTGAACGAACCGAAATAATGTTTTTTTGAACTGCTCTTTCAGCGATTTTTTGGCTGGGGGGGCAGTTTTTTATTGGGGCGATTACAAGACTAATTTCCTCAAGTTCATCCGTACATGCACTTCTAGGCACAAACCCACATACACTAATACTAATCTTTAAAGCGGAGGCTTCCGAAGCAACTAAGATCCGCTAACATTGAGGGGGTGGCTGGAATGCCTGGAATTTTCAGTGCAATTGCTGTGTTAATCAAGCAGTTAACATTACTCGTATCCTACGTCAAAAATAACGCGTTTCCACAACCTTTAACGGAAGAAGAAGAAGAAAAGCATCTTAGATTGATGGCCGAAGGCAATGATTATTCAAGGAATAAACTGATTGAACACAATTTACGATTAGTTGCCCATATAGTCAAAAAATTCGATAATACAGGGGAAGATCTAGAGGATTTGATCTCCATCGGAACGATCGGATTGATTAAGGCGATCGAGTCTTTCTCACCGAATAAGGGTACGAAGCTTGCGACTTTTGCGGCTCGCTGTATCGAGAATGAGATCTTGATGCACCTGCGATCGCTTAAGAAAACACGTAAAGATGTGTCCTTGCATGATCCCATCGGAACGGACAAAGAGGGGAATGAAATTACTTTGATCGACATCCTTGGGACAGAGGCCGACGATGTCGTAGATAAAGTGCAGCTCAAGATAGAGAAGAGCAAGATTTATCGGAACTTAGAGATTTTGGATGATCGCGAAAAGGAAGTCGTTGTCGGGCGGTTCGGGTTGGAGCTTGGCGGGGAAGAGCGGACGCAGCGGGAAATTGCGAAGGAGCTGGGCATCAGCCGCAGCTATGTGTCACGAATTGAGAAGCGGGCTCTGATGAAGCTGTATCATGAGTTTTATAAGGCGAAGCGCTAAGGTCGGTCGAGCTTGTCTAATGAATCGCATACTTCATTTATTTGGGATCAGATAATGGAGGCGAAGAGCATGACCTTAATCCATATTGAGCATGTGAGTAAGAGCTATGTGATGGGCGGGGAAACGATTCGTGCGTTGGACGATGTTTCGTTAGATATCGACCACGGCGAGTTCGTGGCGATCATGGGTCCGTCGGGGTCGGGGAAGTCGACGCTGATGAACATTTTGGGCTGCTTGGATGTTGCGGATGATGGGGACTATGTGCTGGACGGGAAGGCCATTAATCGGCTCAAAGATGCACAGTTAGCTGAAATAAGGAACAGGAAGATCGGCTTCGTCTTCCAGAACTTTAACCTGCTGCCACGGCTGAATGCGTATGAAAACGTAGAGCTGCCGCTGATTTACCGGGGCATGAGTAAGCGTGAAAGGGAGCCGCTTGTCATGCAGGCATTGGAAGCGGTTGACTTGGTGGATCGCCGGAAGCATTTGCCTTCGGAGCTGTCCGGTGGACAGCAGCAGCGAGTTGCGATTGCTCGGACATTGGCAGGAAATCCGGCGATAATACTGGCGGATGAACCGACGGGGGCACTGGATTCGAAGACGGGCGTGGAGATTTTGGAGATTTTTAAGAGGTTGAATGAGCAAGGTAGGACAATTGTTTTGATTACGCATGATCTGACGATTGCGCAGCAGGCGAATCGGGTAGTGCATTTTCGGGATGGAAAGTTGAGTGAAGTTGGATAAGATGAGAACCGGGACTCCGTTGGGGTGCCGGTTTTTGATTTATGGACATATACTTACTAACAGTATCAATAGACAAAATGTTAATAATTTTTTTTGTTTTGTGAATATCTCTGAATAAAAACCAGAAATCTAGAACAAAAGAATGCTCTAGATTTCTGGTTTTTTTATAATTGTTTTGTGCTTCAATCTATTACTCTCACTGTTCACATCGAATCAACTTTCGCCCAGAGGGGATGGTGCGAAAGTGACGCCTTACCCAGTCAGTTTAGTGCCTTTGCTTAAGGTAAGGATGGGATGGGACTGCCGCTTGCTCGATCCCACCGCGGAGCGAAATTCCTTCTTCACAAAAAGCGGACTGGAAACCACAATCGTTTCCAGTCCGCTTAGGGAGAAACTGATGACAGCATCACATGCAACCTGCCGGTTCACTCTCGTACGCCAAGCAAAACAGATTTCAGTATGAAATTGCTAGCTAAGAACGACCTCAGACATTATAATTTCTCCTTTATATTCCTCTACTGCAAGTATACCCTTATCATATGAGAGTCCAGTCTGGATATCATGCGAGAAAATAGCATAAATCCAACTTTCGATGAGATAAAACTTTATTGAGATCTTTCGAAGTTGAGCAACCGCGTTCAGAAGTGCCGTTATTATCGGAGAACTCAGGATTTAATAAGCTCTTTTTTCCAAAACTCAATTACAGTATGGTCGGATAATTGCATGGAGGCCCATGAGTTTTTACCTTTAAAGCCTAGATTTTCCATGATTTCCACGATGTGATCCACTTTCGAATTATCTACTCTCAGTTCCATGGATAATGCATTTTTTAAGATGTAGGAGTATTCATTCATTTCATCAACAGTTGTTTGAAAACTAGTCATTTTTTCTTCCCCTTTCCTAGATATGTTCATTCCCACGGATACTTTGTGACCAAATAGTGAGCGAAATTTTTACTTGCTTCTCTTCTGGTTTTACGCATTTCCGCGCGGTGGCTTGCAGTCTCGTATAGCTTTCGTTCCTCTTCGGTTTCTGGCAGGATTCTGGGTACAGGGATTGGATTGTTGCATTCATCAAGTCCAACGAAGGTTAAAAACGAAGTTGCTGCTATATCCCTTTTTCCAGTGCGCAAATCTTCCGTAATAACTTTGACGAAAACTTCTATGGATGTTTTGCCCGTCCAAGTGACGAAGGATTCCAAGGATACATAATCCGTCGGACGGATCGGTTTCAGAAAATCGACGGAGTCCGTAGAAGCCGTCACTGCCGTCACCCGACATAATTTGGAAGCCGTTATAGATGCGATATCGTCGATCAAGGACATGAGCTTACCGCCGAACATCGTGTTGTGGTTATTGACATCCAGCGGAAACACTCTTGAAGTTTTGAAACATCTAGTCTCTCTAACGTATTTCTGTTCCAACATTGTTCCTCCCCATCCATTTTTATTATATAATGCCCTCAGTAAAGAACTTCCATTAATTGATTGTTTACATAGGTCATATCATCAACTCTTCGCCTATCGGATATTCCCATAGTCCCAGTTTTCCCTTCACTGGAATATAGGACTTCAGCAGACGGAAACTCGCTATTTCCCACGCAAAATAACCTGGACTGTAATCACCTAACAGGAAGTCATCCCCCGTCACGACCTTCCCGCAATCCAGAATGGCTGAAGTATGATTAGCGTCGATGACTTGATAACAATTAGTAAGCTCGCAAGTTGCAAGGATAACCCCCGTAGGGAGGTTTTGTTCTGTATAGCCATTCTTGGCGAGTAATGAACGGATGGGTTCATATTTGCAGTCCTGCTTATCGACTTTCTGGCTTGCATGAATGGCCAACTGTCCGCGATACCGGGTCTTCCAGGATCTTGTTTCATAGAGAGTCTCGCCTTGGACAAGCAGAGTCGCCCACGGTTGAATCATGGATAATACTTTCATTCCTCACACTCCATTACTGTTCATAATGAAGTACTATTCCCCAAACATTCTCAGACTTCCATACCCGCATTAAAAAGACGCAATCCCTCCCATCAAAAAGACTGACAAAAAGGAGCGGCTAGCTAAAATGTAGGGAACTTTGTGTCATTAGACAGTCCAGTACATACAATTGCGATAATGTTGGGTGACAAGAACTTTATCTCATTCCCGACGTGGGGCAGGGTAGAGTAGAGGTGATGATATTGTAATCAATGTGGACTATTCGTTGAACTCCCATGAAAATTAAATCTGGAGTATCGGAAAATGGCAGCACTAAATAAGACACTTCCTAATCATTTTTTGAAGCGTCTTGAATATGGTGAAATAGAACTAGGAATTAGCTGCAATTGTTACAGGGTAACCTAAGTTCTCTAGTCTAAGAACGGCATACTTTACAATAGATTGTTGTTTCTGCTTGTCAAAGTAATCCTCGCCTAGATCCACATACATTTCTTTACGAGTTAAAAGATAAAATGCAATCCGTAACATAACCGTTAGTTGTTTTGGCAGATTTCATTTTTCCTGCACTTTCATTATGTCCAGGCACTAATCCAGCCCAAGAGCATAAATGCGCTGCGCTGGGAAACTGTTTTTTTAATATCAGTTCCAATTTCCGCAAGGATTTGTTCTGCCATTCAAGTAGCTATGCCTGGGATTGAATCTAGAAGTTCAACTTCTTCATGAAAAGAGGCTACCCGTTCAGCAACTTCCTTATCAAGCAATTCAACTTGTTCGCTCAAAAAATCAGTGTGAGTTAGAATTGTTTTAATCATAAGACGTTGGTGAGGGTTTACATAGCCTTGAAGAGCAAGTTCGAGTTCGTCCTTTTTTCGTTTCAAGGTGCGTCTAGCAAAACTTGCTAGCTTTTCGGGATCATCCTCGCTATCTGCAAAAGCACGCAGCGTTGTCTCGATCTCTCTTCAAAGATGCTGCGGCGGTAAAGCACAAGCTCTTGGAGTTCACGTTGGATTCGATTTGGAATGAAGCTGGCTTTTAGAAGTCCATGGCGGAGAAGTTTAGCGATCCATTCGGAATCCTTAAAATCTGTTTTACGTCCAGGTAATGCCTTCATATGCTGGGCATTGACCAATAAAAATTCAATTCCTTCGGCTTCTAGCAAGTTGACGATTGGTTTCCAAAACACGCCCGTGCTTTCCATTGCAACGTGAGAACATTCATGTTGTTTAATCCAGTCGATGAGTTGTAATAGATCCACTGTTTTCGTAGAAAACGTTTGAATCTCCTTTCCTTTAGAAGTAAGAATACAAGCTGTAATGTTATCCTTGTGAATATCCATACCGCATGCACGTTCAATGACAACTTCCACTAAAAAGCATCCTCTCTACGGCTAAATCGGGTAAGAGGCTGGTGCAACAACCAGAGTAGGATTAATCTCCTATGATGCTTCCCAAAAGGGAGCGACAATCTGTGATGCACCGTGATCGCCCAAGTCAGACTAACGGATGGGTTCTAAGGCACCATTGCTCATCGACCTTCCTAGCAGTATTGACGGACTCGTCATCCCATTTTCATCATCTGTGGTGCGGCGCTTGCGCTGCATGTATGGCTAACGGGAGGTTACATTAATGATATAGTGATGGAATTTATTGATTTATTTGGATATTCAATAATAATCTATTGGACATGTGTTATTATGAATACAGGTCCGGGGAAATATTGCCCTAGACTTTTTTATTTGTATCTCTATTATTACTTGGTCAGCTCCATTAAGATAAAGGACAGTTATCTTCAAAATGTATGGTAAATATGGTGAATGCACCAATACAGTCCGCTATTAAGTCAATTCTTTAAATTTATTTCTTCTACTGGAGTAATGAGCAAGTAAATAAATGATGAATTGAATTGGGACTGAGTAGCTAAATTTCCAAATTTGCGGCTCATAAATCTTAAGCCATGTGATAAATGGTTCTGCAACGTACGAAGTAAGAAGTGCAAAAAATATTGCTTTAAGGTAAAGATTAGTTTTAGGTTTTATCTGTATAAGAAACATTACCGAAACTGGCATTAGAGTTATATCCCATGGAAAATAAGTTGGAAGTACTGGAATTACATTAAATCTATAATGCCAGAATCCTAACTGATCCCCAAGAATGTCGAGAACGAGTGAGATAACTATGACGAAATATCCAACGTATAGAATTCTGTCAGTACTATGTTTATCACGTAAGAAAATCCAAAGTATCCAAGGAAAAATGGATAAGAATACGCCGAACCACCATAAACCTGAAAAGAGAACGTAGGTTTGCCAAATTTGTACTCTTTCATGAATCAATGTTTGAACTTGATTAACATTAGCGTCAATAAGTTCAATAATTTGTTGTTTTTCCATTAACTAACACCCCTTTACGGAGTTATTATTTTCAGGGTAGCGATATTGTTATACACAATGAAGTAATTAAACGGAAATAGAATTCTTTCTTGGGATTAGGCTAACGGGGCACGAGAGTTAAGTGAATGTAACATAATTGAAATCTTGCATTCATGTGATATTAATGAATTAAGCCTATAATAAAACTCGACCCCCCTTTTAAATATAAACCTTAGACCCTCAGCCCGATGCTGTGGGTCTCTTTTTGTGCGCCACGCATGGCGGTTAACTAGGTGGTGAAAGTCCACTATGGGGGTTTGTAGTTACCAACAATTAGCCAAGAGCAAGGGTGTCCACCGTGAGGTAGAATCTGAAGGAAGCTGGAGGCAAAACTCCGACCCAAGGAACACGAACATGATCAGGCATACGGTATGGGATAAGTTTGCAAAACAAAACGAAGTCCAATCGAGGAGTGCACACGATGCGATCAAGAAAAGCCAGAACAATATAGGTGAAGGGTACAAATATGTAGTGGATATGGACCTAGAGAAATACTTCGATACGGTGAATCAAAGTAAACTCGTCGAGGTATTATCTAGAACCATCAAAGATGGACGAGTCATCTCGCTCATACACAAGTACTTGAAATCGGTCGTCATTGTGAAGCAGCAATTTGAGGAAACGGAAATCGGCGTGCCGCAAGGTGGTAACTTAAGTCCAATTCTTAGCAATATCATGCTGAATAAAATGGATAAAGAGCTGGTGAGAAGAGGACATAAATTCGTACGATACGCGGACGATCTTCTTAGTAGTGGATGAGGCGAAAAGGATTAAATTTCTTGGGTTTTCGTTCTACCGAAACAGAGGAAAAGTAAAAAAGTAAGAGTCAGAGTACATCCGAAATCTATAGCAAAGATGAAAGCGAAAATAAAGGCGCTTACGTCAAGAAGCAATGGAATGGGAAATACGGCCCGAGCAGAAAACATGAAACGTTATATGTTGGGATGGATAAATTATTTCAAAATACCGGACATGAAGAAACTTCTCCAAATAACGGACGAATGGATGAGAAGACGGATTCGCATGATTTACTGGAAGCAATGGAAACGGGTCAAAACAAGATTCAATATGTTGCAAACACTCGGAGTACAGGTCCAGAAAGGATGGGAATTTGCAAACACAAGAAAGAGCTATTGGAGAACCTCCAAAAGCCCAATCCTCGATAAATCCCTCGGAAAAAAGACGATCAAAAGCCTAGGATTCCCTTTCTTTTCAGATTATTATCGACAAGTAACTGCATGAACTAAGGAACCGCCGAATACCGAACGGTACGTACGGTGGTGTGGGAGGTCGGCTACTCAACTAATGGGTAGCCGCCTACCCGATTGCTATTCAACTATAGGGCAGATTACATATCGTGAGAACAGGTTAATGCGGGCAACCACCAAGCAATCTAATTTATATTCATACGGTTGTGACAATTCCAATTAATACATAATAAACTCGAACTCTTGGAAATCTAAGAATAAACTGCATAACCATGATAGGAGACAAACGTAATGAGCGAAAATAAAGAAGTATTGGAAAAGAAACATGATATTCGTTTAACTTCTGGTGAACTCACCCCCCTATGGGCAGGTTATCAAGGCGATAGTATGGCAAATTGTGTGCTCAAATACTTTCTGAATAAAGTTGAAGACGCGGAAGTAAAACCAATCGTTGAGTATGCACTTGGATTGACAGAGGAACATATGGAATTTAAAAATTCATTATTTAAAAATGAAAAGTTCCCTATTCCTCTAGCCTTTACTGATAATGATGTTAACATTAACGCTCCAAGATTATTTTCGGATTGTTTTATGCTTTTGTATTTAAGAAATATGGGTATTGCTGGTACAGTAACTTATTCAATGGCATTAGCTAGCAGTTCTAGACAAGATATACGCGCGTTCTTTAATCATAATTTGAAGACTGCAGCTGAACTGCTAGAAAAAGCAACAACTACCCTGCAATCAAAAGGGTTACTTCCAAGAAGTCCTTATATTCCGTATCCTGATTCTGTTGAGTTTGTACAAAAAGAAGGCTGGTTAAATGGGGTATTAGGTGATCGGAGACCCATTAATGGTTCAGAAATAACACAGTTGTTTTTAAACATAATGACTAACTGCGTAGGCCAAGCATTGATGCTAGGTTTTTCTCAAGTAGCAAGAACAAAGGAGGTAGTCGAATATATTTTGCGCGGCAGAGATATTTCCGCTAAACACATTGAAGTATTTAGCTCTGTATTACGCGATGACAAATTGCCAGCACCTATGACTTGGGAAACAGACATATCCAATTCGAAAGAAGCACCATTTTCCGAAAAGCTTATGCTATATCATACGGTCTTCCTCTCAACATTAGGTTTAGGGAATTATGGAGCAGCTCTTGCAACGAGCACAAGGAGAGATTTAGCAACTTTGTATCTGCGGCTTATAGCAGAAATAGGAACATTTGCAGATGACGGTGCCGAACTCTTGATAAAAAATAAATGGATGGAAAAGATGCCTGGTGCCATAGAACGTAATGCTCTTTTATCCATGTAAACGTGATTCATATGGTTAGGGGTCAGAAGTTGGAAAGACTTTTGTGGAGCATTGCATTTCCCGGTTTTGGCCAATTATTGAATAGGAAGTATATTAAGGGTGTCTTACTAATTGCACTAGAAGTAATAATCAATCTACAATCTCATTTAAATAAAGTGATACAATGTAGTTTTACCGGGGACATTGGAGGAGCTATTGCGGAGACTGATTATCAATGGCTCATGTTTTACCCTTGCGTTTACATGTTTGGAATTTGGGACGCTTACCGTGATGCGGACGATGAACAAAAACCATTCGCCTTTCTTCCCTTCGTATTTGCTGCCTTTTTTGCAACTGCTGGCTTGATATTTTCCCCCTATTTGTTAGGACCGGTGTGGCTAGCGTTAATCTTCTGTTTTATTGGTGTAGGAGTAGGCATTTTTCTCAGAAAAATGATCAGCCATTAAGGGATACAACGGGGAACGATAGCTTAATAAGCAGGGAGCAGACCGCCACGCGGCGGCTGCTCCCTGGTTTCGTTTAAAGTAACGGAAGTTTTGCGTGAATTAATTAATTTCTCGGAAAATCTATAATTCATAAAATAATTAGCTAATTACTAAAGTTTTTATCCTTTGTAAGTTTTTCTTTATCCATTGTACTAGCTAATGCTGAAGTTGATGACGGTGCTGAACTCTTGATAAAGTATAAATGGATGCAAAAGATGCCTGATGCGGTAGAACGTGATGCGCTTTTATCCATGTGAACGGTGATTCATATGGTTAGGGGACAGAAGTTAGAAAGGCTTTTGTGGAGCATTTCATTTCCCGGTCTTGGCCAATTATTGAATAGGAAATATATTAAGGGAGTCTTATTAATTGCACTAGAAGTAATAATCAACCTACAATCTCATTTAAATAAAATGATACAAAGAAGTTTTACGGGGGACGTCGGAAGAGCTATTGCGGAGACGGATTATCAGTGGCTTATGTATTACCCTTGCGTTTATATGTTTGGAATTTGGGACGCTAACCGTGATGCGGACGATGAACTAAAACCATTCGCCTTTCTTCCTTTTGTATTTGCTTCATTTTCTGCAACTGCTGGCTTGATATATTCTCCCTATTTGTTAGGGCCGGTGTGGCTAGCATTAATTTTTTGTTTTTTTGGTGTAGGAGTAGGGATTTATCTCGGAAAAATGATCAGCAATTAGGGTACTTGTCATTGAGCTAGCGGGGAACGATTGCGTAATAAGCAGGGAGCAGCCAACCACACGGCAACTGCTCCCTGCTTTCGTTAAGGGACGGGCAGATTACTTTAACATTTTCCAATTTATGCAATAGTGATTTTTGATTTGCTATGAGGACAATCGAAAGTATAAAAATTATGAATTGTAAACTTATAACGATGCGCTATACTAGGGATTGAGTGACGTTTCCAATAAAAATGTGAGGAGATGTTTACAAATGAAAATAGCTATTATTTGCTTTGATGATTTTACGGATCTTGATGTGTTCCTGCCTTGGGATTTGTTGAATAGAGTACGATTGGTCGGTGGTATCGCCGATTGGGAAGTAAAACTGCTTGGGACCGCACCAACGCATGTGTCTATGGCGGGATTAAGAATCCCCATGCATGGGATGGTTGAGGAGGCGAACACATTTGATGCCATTCTGTTCGCAAGCGGGAGAGGGGTGCAACCCTTGTTCAAGGACCCGGCTTATCTAAGTCGATTTCAACTTACACCGGATCGGCAATTGATTGGATCCATGTGTTCGGGTGCTTTGCTCCTGGGAGCTTTCGGTTTCTTGACAGGGAAGCGCGCTACCACTTACCCGACTGTAGCTTCACAGTTAATCGCATTTGGCGTGGAGGTCGTTAATGAGAGTTTTGTAAATAACGGTAACATCAGCACGGCTGCTGGGTGTTTGGCTGGACAAGAGTTGTCTGCTTGGGTAATTGATTCTTTGATGGGGAATGAAATGACCCAGCGCGTTCTGGAGACGGTTCAGCCTGTCGGCCAGGGGCTTGAGATTGTTATGTAATTGTGAAATAACGGGAATAACCGCCTATTGACGGTTATTCCCGTTATTTATAAATAGAGTATTATGGATCGCTCTAAGTATGGATAGCTATGTATTATTAATCACTTCAGTTTCTGGTTGATCTAAATGACAAGGGAGCTGATTTATAACGCTGGCTTGAAGCGGAGACGCGTTACGAACGGGCAGAATAGTTCAAATAATTCAATTCTACAGAATGCTGCGAGGATTGAGTATTTTAAAATCACAAATCAGACGTTATCTGCAAGATTGGCAACATAAGAATACCTATAGAGAAGGGGAGACGTGAGAGCAGAGATCCACAGAGTGCGTGGTGATGACAATCAGAAGCAAAACAAACGAAGGAGCGCTTGTTCAAGTGTGTTTGTGACGAAGCCGTATTTAGTGCGAAGCGTATCTGCCCTTATTGTATTGTTGGGTTTTTGACACGGGGAACATTTTATTCTCTAAAGTCTTCGGCTAAAATCAAAAACGCGCCTGAAACCATAATGGTTTTGCGCGTTTTTTTTGGAAGAATACGGTCTCAGGACGGAATATTCATAGCGATCTGAATATTTTTCAGATCGAGCTGAATTTGCTCTGGAATATGGTAGGGATGGTATAAGCCCCGCTGCATCATGTAGTTTGTTATCTTTTCATGGGAGTCTATAGCTTCGTCGAGCTGTTTCATCAAAATTTGCTTGATTTCGGGGGTGGCACATTCCGTTACCGCCATGGCGTAGTTTCTGACTCCGCTCTTGGCGTTCATCAAAAAATCCATTGCGATAACGTCGTCGGTTAGCGTGTGAAGCCCTGTCATGTGTTCTACTATTGTGTTCATGTTTTATCTCCTATAGGGTCACTTTAGACAGCACTCCACTGAGCTCCTGAAGCTGCTGCTGTGATAATTGAACGTCTTGCTGCAAAATTTGTATGAGCTCAGGGTCGGTTACCAGAGCTTGCATGGTTTTGGATTTGGTCATGCAAACGGTCTTGAACGCAGCCATTTCATGAACCTCCAGCATCTCATGCAAGGCGTAATTGGAATTCATTTGGATTGTCCCCCCATTTATTCATCCATATTCAAGGTTTTAAGACGACTTTGATGCAATCGTCCGTTTTCGTATCGAACACTTCATAGCCGCGCTTGGCCTCACTGAGCGGAATGACGTGCGTAACAACGTCTCCAGGGTCCACTTTACCCGACTTAACCAACTCGTACATATACGGCATATAATGAATGACCGGAGCTTGTCCGGAACGGATATTCACGTTGCGCTGCATGATGTCGCCGAATGGGAATCCATTATAGCGTCCGCCGTATACCCCAGTGACTTGGATGGTCCCGCCTTTGCGTACAGCCTGAGACGCAATGATAAATGCGCTCATGGTGCCGCCTTGCAGTTTCAAACCGCTGGCTAGAAATTCGAGATCGCTCATCTTGCCGTCCATTCCTACCGCATCAATCACGACATCGGCGCCGCCTTTGGTCATTTCCTTGAGATTGTTACCGATATTCTTATCCTGCTCGAAGTTTACGATTTCAACATGGTTCGTTCGCTTCGCATGCTGTAAGCGGTAATCGACGTAGTCGACGGCGATGACCCGCTTTGCTCCTTTCAGCCAGCAGAATTTCTGGACAAGAAGTCCGATCGGACCGCAGCCGAGTACGATGACTGTATCTCCATTCTTGACGCCGGCATTGTCTACGCTCCAGAACGCCGTCGTCATGGTATCGGCAATCAAGCTTAGCTTTTCATCCGGTTGCTCGCAGTTTTCAGGAATCTTGAAGTGGGTGAAATTAGCAAACGGAACTCGTAAATACTCGGCTTGCCCGCCAGGGTAACCACCGGTCGTTCCGGAGTAGCCGAAATATGCGCCCATATCCCCGTGTTCGTTTGAGTTGTCGCACTGGCTTTCCAACTGATTCTTACAATAAAAGCATTCTCCGCATGCGATGTTGAAAGGGATGATCACCCGGTCGCCTTTCTTTACCTTGGTCACTCCAGGTCCTACTTCTTCTACAATCCCCATCGGTTCATGCCCGATGACATAGTTTTCCTGAAGGTTAGGGATCATCCCGTGAATCAGGTGAAGGTCCGAACCGCAAATGGCGGAACTGGTAACCTTTACGATCATATCGTCCGGTTTCTCAATCTTTGGATCCGGCACCTCTTTGACCACGACATTTTTAATCCCTTGATAAGTTACCGCCTTCATGCTTTATGTCCTCCAATATGTTCATCTGGGGTCCGATCAAACATCCCTTTACGCGACGTATCACCCGGGAACAAATTCATCTGCCCGATCATCACCGTATTTTTCGCTGAAAGCTGGTCGAGTTGGTACTGTTCATTCAGCTCGTAAGGATGGAACCATTTTTTGCGAATCATGAGCTCCGTGATTTCTTGGTGCATTGCAATCCCTTGCTTAAGATGATTGCGTAGCAGCGCTCTTACATCCGGAGAAGCCGTTTCCGTCAGGGCGATGGACAAATTCCGCACACCCTCCTTAGCACGAAGAAGGAAGTCCATTGCAAAAGTCATGTCTGCCATTTCCGGCATATTTAATGAATTGATCGGGTCTAAATAATCGGTGTTCATTGGCGCTCCCCTTTAATGTGTGATAGGTGTCGGGCTATTTGGAACAGGTGCTTGGAATGGGGATCTTGCGTAGATGGCCTGGAGCTCGGCAATCTGTTTCGTGGATAGAATGACGTCCTTCTGCATTAACGCTTTAAGCTCTTGGTCAAAGACCAAGCCTTGCATAAGTTTTGACTTAGCGAGGCAAAGCGTTTTAAAGTTTAACGCTTCATGCAGTTCCATCGATTCGTGCGGCGCTAGCGTTGGCGTATTCATTGAGAAATTATCTCCTCCTTTTTTTCATCTAAGTTAGATTTACCTCCGCATTGGATCTTATACTAAAATTTAATTGCCGGAAATGTGGGGTCCGAATATTCCCATGCAGTCGTAAGAATATAAACAAAATCTCAACCGCATACTTATTTCTGTATAATATTTCGTTTAAGTTATTGATCTTTGTTTAAGGAAGGAGGACTTACCTTGCCCAATGAAAACAAAATTGATCTAGCAACCGAAAATGCAAGAAAACCGGCGGAAGGTGCACTTAACTCGAGCGGCAATACGCTTGAACAGCATGCATCTAACGCGGTTTCTGAGGCGCAAACGGCTTTAAATCAGGCGATAAGCTCGATAAGTGAATCTAATGCGTCAACAAATTCACAAGCTTTGGAGACGGCCCGGCAGCAATTGACCCAAGCAGAGGAATTTTTAGATCAAGCACAGACTTCAGCAAACGCATTACGTCTGCCGGACCAGCACAGCGAATCATGACAAGCGAAAGGGAGACCCTTAAGGGGACTCCCTCTTTCTTTTGCTTCCTATTATTACGGGTTGGTTGTTTAAATGCCGACGTTCTTCGGCACCATGCGCGGCGGCAGCAGGAGCTTAGGAACGTGTCGTATTGGATGCGTTCTTTTGTTTTGCCGTTTCCACTCGTATCATGGTTCCGAAGTAGATCACGCAGAACGCTCGAGTCATCAGGCATGTGAGGAAAATAGTGGCCCACGACCAAAAACAGTTCCAACGAACATACCGAATCAGATCTGTATATTGTACAAGCAACACCTCAACTATCGTCAGTACAGTAGCGAATAATACGTAATAGCCGAATTGAATCCAGCCACTCCGATGGCTCGGATAATACACGTTAAACACCGCGCATGTCATCGGATAGGCCATATATTCGTAGGTGAAGCTCGTCCGGTTAACGTCGGCAAGCTCCCTTACGGGATAGGCGAGAAGTTGGAGTTCGACCACGGCATGACCGAAAATACATGTAATATACTGTTTGAACAAAAAAGCGACCATCGCCAATCGACGTTTCTGCCGCGGGATAATGAGAATCAATGACAATGAAAGGATCCACACGGAGACGATAATGCCGTATTGCAGCAGCAAACTCATCGGTCGCTCGCCTCCTTTCTGAAAACTTTGCGGTTTCTAAAGAACCAGCTCGCTATGCTGTGGACGGATAGGAATATAAACGATAACACGATCGCCATCAAAATCCAGTGAAAATGTACATAATCCACCAAATCGGTATATGCGGCTAGCAACCCGTCAATTAAGGTGAGCAGTGAAATCCAGGCGGCAAAGTAAAAACACTTCGTCAACTTATTCGAACGAGGTCTGAAGATATAATAAAGTCCGCTCGCAACAGGCGTCCACACCACTTTGAACGTGATATTCAAATCCGAAGCTTTGGGAAATTCACGCAACGGGTAGGCCACCAGATCAAAGTGAACGAGCAGCATTTCTACCGTCCATACCACAGCCTGACACGCAAGAAAGCACAGCACAAATTCATGAGCTTTTGCTCTTGGAACAAGAAAATAGATGGTGGTTATACACACAAACCAGACTAGCAGCAATAAATTTCGTTCGATGTTCATGGCCATAGCTTGTACAAGGAAGGAGGCTCCTATGTAAGTGTACTTCTTTTTATTCACACTTTCGTGGGCGGTGATACTTAGGCAAAAAAATACAACACCGTTTACTCGTTGTCCGTCATAGATACGAACTTGCGAGGTTCCCGTAATATTATTTTATTATCCAGGCAATTGAGCCACATTCAGTCATATAAATAGGGGAAAGCAGTTCGAAACTGTTGAGGAGGATTTATACAAGTGATGTTACCGAGTGAAAAGTATTTCGGTAAGTTTGAGGCGGTTTTTTTATTTTACGGAGCCATGCCTACAGGCGTTGCTGTTTCTGAAACCGGGCGTATTTTCATTTGCTTTCCCAAATGGGGAGACGACGTTAAATTTACGGTGGCTGAAATCGTACACGATACATTACAGCCTTATCCTAGTTTACAAGCTAATGTGGTAAGCCCATCGAATATCACAACGTCCCTCATTAGTGTGCAAAGTGTCGTTGCAGATGGAAATGGTACGCTTTGGGTATTGGATACAGGAGCTCCTAATTTCTCAGAACCCATCAAAGGGGGTGCGAAGTTAGTCGCTATTGATTTAAATTCAAATACTATAAAAAGGGTATATACATTTACGGAAGATGTTGTCCTGCCAACCACGTATCTGAATGATGTCCGAGTTGACTTTCGTGTTGGTAAAGCAGGTTATGCTTATATAACGGATTCATCTTCCCGAGGACCAGGAGCCATTATTGTCGTTGATTTAGAAACCGGTTATGCCTGGAGAAGGTTAAATGGGGCAAATTCAACTTCGCCCGATCTCTATCTCTTACCGAAAGTTGAAGGTAAAATCCTGATGAATCGAAACAAAGACGGATCTACTTCACCCTTTAGATTGGCATCCGATGGTATAGCCATTTCCCCGGACGGCAAGATGCTGTATTTTTGTCCTCTCTCCAGTCGTCATCTGTACTCGATTTCAACGGAAGCCCTAAGAGACCGAACGTTACCGGATATGCATTTACAGTATCACGTGAAGTATTGGGGAGAAAAAGGCGCTTCAGATGGAATGATCACCGATGCAAAAGGAAACGTTTACGCTGGAGACTATGAAAACAATAGTATTCGTAAGATATTGCCGAACGGAATAATGGAAACCATCGCACATGATCCGAGAATTTTATGGCCGGATACTTTTTCTATTGGTCCAGATCAATACTTATATTTCATCGTGAACCAATTACATCGGCAGGCAAGATTTCATTATGGAAATGACCTGCGGCAGAAGCCTTATAGTTTACTCCGTATGAAAATAGACGAACCACCTGCTCCTACCTTTTAGTAAGTATTTCGCTTTACAAAGTTGACTCTATTTGCTCTGATGAAGACTATCCAAAATATCATCCAGTTCCTATTCAAATTCAAAATCAACAATCGTTGAAAAAGAGTTCGCACCCATTTACGAAAAGACTTGATAAATAAACTGTTGACAATGGCGGTTATTTTTGGCAATGATTAATCCATTTTTTGAAAATAATGTAGTGATATGTTGAATTTTGTATTATAATAGGATCCCATGCTAACCAGTTGCCGATATACCACTTGAAATACTTTGCGCCCGGAAAGGTGGCTTACTCGGAGTTTTTATCGAGTAAGCTTTTTTTTATAAGTAGATAAATATCAAAGATAAATATTAAGGGGAATTCTATAATGGGTTTATTTAAATCAAAGCAATTAAAGATAGATTCTTTAAATCGTATAAATAATGGTTCCCTCCTACCACCAACAGTTAACATTCTCGATAATATAACCAATGGTTTCTTTATTGTAGATCAAGATTGGACTATTTCTTATCTAAATAAATCAATGGAGAATTGGGTTCAAAGAAGGAAAGAAGACCTTATTGGATACAATTTATGGGAATCCCTGCCTGAATCCATTAATACTAAATTCTACACAAATTATCATAAAGCTATGGAAGAACAAGTCTCTATTACTTTTGAAGAATATTATGAGCCAACAAATGAATGGCTTGAAGTTAGATTGTTTCCATCAGATAGTGACTTGATTGGTTATGTAAATAATGTTTCAGAACGTAAAAACTATGAAAAAACTATTGAACATATGGCTTATCATGACTATTTAACCGATTTACCTAATAGAAGGTGCTTTGAACAAAAATTGTGTGAGCAGTTACGAGAGGCACATCAAAAACAATACTCATTTGCCATCATCACCTTAGATTTGGATCGTTTTAAATATATTACCGATACACTAGGGTATATAATCGGAGATCAATTAATTAAACAGTTTTCAACACGGCTAATACAACATATAGGGCAAAAAGGATTTGTTTCCCATGTAGGGGGAATTCAATTTACCATAATGCTGCACGAACAATTTAATGACATTCAATCAGTCGGAATAATTGCTCAAGAAATCATCAAAACAATTGAAGAATATCCTTTTTATCTGAATGATAATCAACTTTATTTGATATGTAGTTTAGGAATTTGTTTTTATCCACAACACGGAAAAGATGCAAGTTCCTTATTAAAAAATGCGAATATAGCCCTTAACAGTGCTAAACAAAAAAGCATAAATCGGTATGAGTTTTTTAATCCTGTGATGGATATTGAAGCTTTTAAAAAATTTTCCCTTGAAAAAGACCTACGCAAAGCAATAGAAGAAAATCATTTAGAAGTATACTATCAACCACGAGTCTGTGCAAAAACAGGTAGAATATTGAGCGCTGAGGCACTCGTTCGTTGGAATCATTCCGAGTGGGGGATGGTGGCTCCAGCAGATTTCATCCCTTTAGCGGAGGAGACGGGATTAATCGCTCCACTGTCGGAATGGGTTGAGAGAGCAGTTTGTAGTCAACTAAAATCTTGGCAAGAACAAGGGATCAGTCTCGTACCCATTTCGATAAACGTTTCTGCCCACCGATTTTTATCAAAAAATTTTATTAGTACCATAAAGAAAACTTTAGAACAAACACAATTAGAAGGAAAATGGCTGGAAATGGAGATTACAGAAACATCCATTTTAGATAACCAAGAACTTGTGGACTCAACGATAACCGAGATAAAGAAACTTGGTATAAAAATATCTTTAGATGATTTTGGTACGGGGTATTCTTCTCTTGCATATCTAACTCGATTCAAAGTTGATGTATTAAAGATTGATAAATCTTTTATCAGGGACGTTACCATCAACCAAGCCAATGCTACTGTCGTCAAAACCATCATCCATTTAGCGCATGGGTTAGGGATGAGAGTAGTAGCTGAAGGCGTGGAAACGAAGGAACAATTAACATTTGTAAAGCAACAAAATTGTGATGAAGTTCAAGGGTACTTATTTAGTAAGCCTATTGTTTTCGAAGATTTTTTAAGACTACTCGCAAATCGTATCATAACACCAGTTAAAGGAAGTCCGTTAATGGGGTTTGAGAACAAGCGGAGATATTCCCGTGTGGCTCTCTTTTTTCCTTTGAGTTCGCAAATGACCATCATTAGGATTAAAGATCACGCGATTAGTTTGGGAAGTACAGAGGTATTAATAGAAGACATTGGGATTGGTGGACTTCGTTTCTTATCATACCTTAGTTTAGCTATTGATGCAGACATCGTATTTGAAATGGAGACAGAGATTTTAGGTGAACTCATTAAAGTATCTGGATCTATTGTTTGGCAACAAGAAATAGAAAATGGAATCTATCAATATGGTTTAGAATTTACTATCCACGAAAAAGAAAGAGATCGATTAGCGCCATTATTGAATAAATTGGACATGCAGATTAATAAAAACCCTCTTGTTCCCAATTGTAGATTTGTTAAGATGGATAGAATCAATTATATAAAAAATATTGTAACTAAAAAGTAAACATATATGGAGTCCCCAAAAACGACTTATATTTATAATAGTTATAAGCTGACGGCAATCGAAAACTTCGTAACTACCAGGAAAATACGTGAAACAATCGATGAGCTTTTTTTATATTGTGTTAATACAGAATGACTCGCTGTATGTATCACCAGTTCCAAAAAATGATGGTATATAGAACCGTTACTACGCTAAAGGATACGATAGCTTAATAACCAGGGAGCAGCCCGCCACCCGGCGGCTGCTCCCTGGATTCGTTTAAAGTAACGGGAAGTTTTGCGTGATTTAATTAATTAATTAATTTCGGAAAATCTATAATTCATAAAATGATTAGCTAATTACTGAAGTTTTTATCCTTTGCAAGTTTTTCTTTATCCAAAGTTGTGGGGGGGTGTTCCATCCATTCATTTTTAATCATAATATCTGCTCCATCCTTAGCATATTGAGCAACTTCAAGAGATAAACGTTCATAATTCACGATAAGATCACTTCTTTGACTAGCAGATGCTGAAGTTGCGTAATTTCCTGACCCGGCAGCACTTAACAAACTCATATGAAACATTGTCAACTTGTCTGAAAATGGAGGCGTTGTTGAATCCGTTATGCAAACGTCTGATGAAGAGGGTGCTTGTGTATCATTATCGATTAAAGAACTTGAAAATATCTTAGCATGTTTGTTGGAGATATCTTTTCCCCTCAACATCCATGTCTGAACATCACTATTTGGCGATATTTGAGCAAAGCTTAGTGCTAATTTTGATCCAATTTGGTTAGTCAAAATATTCATATATAAATGGGATATTTCAATTGCATTTAGTGGACGTTGTTTACTAAAAAAAGAGAAACCGCTTAAATATTTATTAGTTTCTACCATTGTGGAATTCATTGGATATGCAATATATGGTGCTCTAATATACAATCCTTTTTCAAGTAATACATCCGTACTTTTAACAAATAAATCGGATGTTTCTTGAAGCCCTGTAGTGAAAAACGTTTTAATGTCTTTTCTTGCACCCATAGAAACAAAGGCACTGTATGCGAGTAGTCCTACTTTAGCCATATGCGCTAAATATTGAAGCATAAAAGGATCTGTATATAACCTTGGAGCATTTATATTTACATCTTTATTTGTAAAACCAATAGGTAAAGGAATTTTTTCGTTATTGAATATTTCGGATAGTTTGCCTATACGAGTAGTTGAAATGTCATAGGCGAACTGGATAACAGATTTAATTTCATTATCTTTTACATGACTTAAAAAATAGCCAAGAATACATGTAGACATAGTATCATTCATATATTCGCTCCAAATGCACGCTATCTCAGCGGAAGTTAATTGGATGTAATTTTCATTTCCTGTCATTATTCAAACCTCCAAAGTGCATTTAATTGGTTAAATATATATTTTGCAATTAGACGTATATTTATGATCAAGAAGTCAATTTATTCGAAAGGCGTCTATCCATTTTTTGCATAATCCATCAACTTCAAGGAAAACATACCCATATCAAATCTATCGGGTAATTGGGTGAAATTTATGTTTTCTCTCTTTCGTTTTCTCTTCAAATCAAGTCCGAGACAGAGCGCAGCGGCAGCAAGCCAATCTTCCTCCTATCTGCTTGTGCCCGAACTTGCTCAGATGCAGCAACAACTGCTAGCAGCATTTCGCATGTTTCCGGACTTCGTCTCTCGGACATTGCCGACGCAACCGTCGATCGGTGTGTTTTACCTAAGTCAATTGGTGGACGATGATGTCCTGCTGCAAGCACTGTTGCAACCTTTGCAGCAAACAGATGGTTCAAATACGCCAGAGCGGTTGGCTGAGCTGCTTCCGAGCTGCGAACTGCTCCCGGAAACGGATTGGGAAACGATTCAGCAGTATATACTGCACGGTTGGACGTACATTCATGTACAGGGACATGCGATTGGCGTCTTGGCTAATACGGCAAAGATTCGCGAGCGCACACTGATGAAGCCCGAAAACGAAAGTCAGATTTTGGGCCCACAAATTGCGTTTACGGAAAACTTGACCACAAACATTGCACTTATCCATCAGTATTTGCGTGACCCCGATCTTTGTGAAATTAGCATGAAGCTTGGGAAAAAAACGCAGACGGAAATTCGACTCCTCTTTATCAGCAACCGTGCTGACGCCGAAATCGTCAAGTATATACATGATAAACTGCAGGCCCTGGAACTGGCAGCAGTCATAGATACGACGATTCTCGTGCAATGGCTGGAAGATAGCCCAAGTTCGTTCTTTCCGCAAGCGGTGACCACCGAACGTTTGGATCGAGCCATTTTTCCGCTTCTCGAAGGTAAAATCGTAATAGCCGTTGACGGCAGCCCTCATGTCATGATCTCACCCTCAACGTTCTTGGACTTTTTCAAATCCATTGAGGATTATTATGCTAGATGGATTATCGGTTTGTTTCTGCGAGGATTGCGAATCATTGCTATTGGTATCTCGTTCTATGCAACTGCAATCTACGTGGCGGCATTGACGTTTCATTACGAAATCATTCCACAGGCAGTACTAGTCCCCCTGGCACAGTCACGGTCGAGGGTGCCGTTCCCACCACTTGTCGAAGCGCTTATGCTGGAAACGATCATTCAACTGCTCAGTGAAGCAGGTGCAAGACTTCCAACAAAAGTAGGCCAAACGATGGGCATCGTAGGCGGTATCGTCATCGGGCAAGCCGCTGTACAAGCCGGTTTTACAAGCAACATTTTGATTATCATCGTTGCCCTGAGCGCATTGTCCTCTTTTACAACACCGATTCTGTCCATGGCTTTCACGATTCGGATCATCCGATTTCCCATCATTATTTCTGCCGGTTTGTTAGGGCTGTTCGGCATGGTGTTTAGCACGACGCTGCTTGTAATCCATTTGCTGCGTCTGACAAGCGCTGGACATCCCTATTTCTACCCGCCATATGATATCAAGGAGAAAAATAAGCGTGATGGCATTCTCCGTATCCCGTTTCCTATGGCGCCTAAGCGGTCGGTGTTCGCCGATATGGGGGGCATGCCTCGGAAGGGAAGTCCGGATATCGATGAATAAATCACGAATACCCTATATGTACAGCAGCTTTCTGCTGATATTTTTGGTGCATGACGCTCAAGTGGGAGTCGGACTCCCCGGGTTTCAGCGAATTGTGTACAGGGATGCCGGACATGATGCTTGGCTTGCCGTTCTTGCGGCGGGACTGGTCAATCAGCTCATTGTATGGATCATGATTAGAACGCTCAGGAAGTTTGGGGATAAAGACTTGTATGACATACATGTCATGGTGTATGGCAAAACGATTGGATATGCGATGAACCTGATTTATATCGGGTACTTTCTATTTGCAATGGTCATTGAGCTGCGCAATTATGTGGAAATGATTCAGGTTTGGCTGTTTCCCGCTGCACCGCAATGGGTGCTCTCCCTCTTAATAGGCTGTGCCGTATTTTACGGTGTGAGAGGTGGGTTACGGACCATTGTCGGCACAAGTTTAGTATTTATCTGCCTAACGCTTTGGCTAAATCTACTACTGTATTTTCCGCTGAGGTATTCGGAATGGACTCGGCTCCTGCCGCTGATGGAAGCAGATGCTGGACAATTTGCAAAAGGGATGCTTTCAAACTTTTTTACGATGACGGGCTTTGAGATCCTGTATTTCATCTATACATATGCGAAAGACAAGACGAAAGTCCAGCTCTATGCACAGCTAGGGATTTTTAGCGTGACGATCGTTTATACGACGGTCATGATTGTGTCGATTGTGTTCTTTAGCGGCGGTGAGCTGTTAAAGACGAATTGGGCCACCTTTACCATGCTGAAAGTAATCAAGTTTCCTTTTCTGGAACGTTTTGAGTTCATTGGCGTAAGCTTGTGGTTGATGGTGATTTTGCCGAATTTACTATTTTTCTGCTGGGCAGCCTCCAGAGGAGTTAAACGAATCTTTGCTTGGCAGCAAAAGTATTGGCTTTATCCAATCATCGGCGTCGTAACGGTTACGTGCTCCTTTATCGATACTCGGCTTCAGATCGAAGCGCTTAACGACTTTTTTGCCAAAGGGTGTGTCTACCTCATCTATGTGTATCCTTTCATTTTATATGTAGCTGCTTGGCTTTATGGCAGGAAGCACAAAACGACGTTGCTGGCAGGTGAAACGCAATCATGAAAAAGTTCAATGTCATTTTCTTCTTGGTGTTGGTGATGTCACTGCCGTTATCCCTACATTTGAAGAAAAATGTTCTCGAAGACTTAGGCATGATCATTGCAGCAGGATACGATGAGCTGGAAGGCGACAGCATTAAAGGGACGTATGTTTTGCATCAAATTGACCCCAACTCCAAAACGCCAGTCATGCGGCTGACATCGGAAGCCTTAACCAGCAAAGGGGCTAGGGTTGCAGCCAACCGAAAATCGCATAAGAAACTCGTTTCCGGCCAATTGCGTGTGGCGATTTTTAACGAGAAGCTTGCCAAAAAAGGCGTGTTACCACTCGTAGATACGCTGTTTCGCGACGCATCCGTTTCGAGCACCTTGTATATGGCGGTGAGTAAAGGCGATGTGGAGGACATCCTCATGCACAAGTATCTGGATATCCCGGATGCCGGTGCTTATATCGTCGAGAACATTCATCAGAACGTCATTCGGGAGCAATTCATTTCGAGTACGCTGCATGAATTTTTGTCAAATTACTACTCGCTGGAGGATCCAATGATTCCATTAATTGAGCGAAAAGGGGAATCAGTCGAACTAAAGAATGTAGCTGTTTTTCGCGGTGATCGCATGGTTGGCACGGTGAATCCAAACGAAACATTTTATCTGAAACTCATCAGGGACCGTTATAAGGCAGGCAGCATTGAGGTGTCTCTGGATCGTGAGAATTTAGGAAAAGTCGCTTCGCAAATCGACGAGAAGCAAGTTCGTATTGTCATTGAAAACATCCAGAGCGACAGTAAGAAAAAGCTCATTAGCCAGTATCCGCTCAAGTTCCGAGTAGATGTTCGGTTGAAAGGTATGCTGACGGAATCCTCGGCGCAGCTTGATCTTGGCAAGCCGGCGGTGATCGCAGCACTCGAACAAGCCATTACCCGCAAATCGGAAGCCGATGTTCAACGACTGTTCGGGCGGCTAACTGCGATGCAATCCGATCCTGTTGGATTCGGCGAGGTGCTCCGAAGCCAAGTCTACCGCGCACATCTGACGAGCGAAGTCTGGCGCGACATGTATAAGTCCGCTACCTTTGAAGTGCATTTCGATATTCGAATCGTGAGGTCAGGGCAAGTGGAATAGATTGGAATGACTTTACTGTAAGCAGGAAATGGATACAAGAACGTCGGCTGACAAGAACATTACCTAATTAAGTGCCGCGAAAATCGCGGCTTTTTTGTTTTATGGGATAAAGTTCTTGTCAAAACCAAATGACAAGATCTTTATCCCATTCCCGACTAACCGGCAGCATAGTTCAACAACATTAAGTGAGCAAATCGCCGCGGCGCTGCTCACTTTTTCATTTTTAATACATTGATAATGATATTTGATCGCTGACTACCAAAACAGACGATTCGTTTTTTGTTATCGGGTCATCAGAATAACATCAGTCATAAATTTAGGGATTAAATGGTAAAATTAGTATCTGTACTTAATCAACGTTGAAATATAATATCCAAACAGTCAGACGTTGATTATAAAGAGGGCCTAAGTGGAGGCATTTCGTAAGAACTAGTCCCGTAACTCGAACATGTTCGCAGCCAAGAGATTGACTTTGATATCCAGCTCAAGCTCCGGAATATCTTCATTGACGGTCAAGCCTTTACGATAGCAAACTTCGTTTAAGGAGTAAATGTCAACAGATCGTTTCTTGCCAAGTTCATAGGTTTTTGTAATTTCATCTACGACGTTTTTTTTAATCAACATATTCATTTCATTCAGCTTGAGCGGTTTCTTCTGCTCTCTAATGGAGGCGTCCATGCTAATTTCAATCTTAACGATTCGTTTATCATTCTTATATGCGGCTGTTTTCTTTACCTTATTGTTCTTTAAGGCAGCTGTTCCAATAAATATGCCATGATCGTCCTTGATGGGGAGTATACCGCGTAATGTTCTCTCTTTTAACCATTTCACTCCGCTAGCTTCTTTACGGTTGAATCTGACTTCGCTCTTTCCCTTCTTCAAAGCAACAAGACCATCCACGGTTGGCAGCGTAAACGGTTTACCGTCTTTATCCCAGCTCTCGGAGAGTTTTATATGATCCAACAGCATGGTTTCGAACGGCTCTCTTGAAGATCGTATGAACCTCTGATAATTCAATGGCTCAAAAGAGGATTGCATCTGCTTATATAAAAGATTTGGTTGATAGTACACTGTGTTAATCGAGGAGTTTCCAGTAATCGGCTTTGTGCTTAGAATCTTTCTAAGGTCTTCATTCGTAGCAAATACCCAGGGTGTATAGCGTTGATCGCGTGTTCGCATCAAGTCGTCATGGATATTGAAAATCCCCTTAGCAAGCATACGATCGCTAAATATAAACGCTTTTGTCTGTGTCCAATCCATTCTCATCTGACTTTCCTTCAGCAGATCGAACATCGCCATCCCGATACTTTCGCCTTCGCCTACTCCAACAACAATCGGATTCGGGGTGTTTCCGCTTCCTTCTTGCTTCGCCATGGACGCGAGATCATTTATTTGCGCATAGATTTTATATTTTCCGTCGATATAATCGATGCCGATCATATTAACGAAATTAAAGTATTGAATGTTCTTTCCGTCCCAGCATCCACAAAGGAATAACATGATGCAGCCGACCAAGGTAGATTTCCAGACTCTATTCATGACTTTCCGTCCCTCATCCTCGTATCGTCCTGCAAATGTAAGTTCTGTGCACGTTTTTTCATTTTATTCGCCGGTTTCCTAAGCAGAGCCCCTGTGATATCTGCCCAAGATGGCGGTGAAAGCGGAGAGAGATATGGGATCCCGAACGATTTGAGATCGGATAAATAGGCGATGACGAAGAAGATAGACAGGAAGAACCCGAACATCCCGAGAAAAGAGGTGATGATCATAATGGCGATGCGTGCAATTGATACGATGCCGCTCAGCGTCGGATTCACCAGCGTGTAGCCGGATATTACCGTGGTCGCGGCCACGACTGTTACTGTAGGGGATGTAATACCGGCTCGTATGGCGGCATCGCCTACGATGATACCGCCGACTACGGTTACGGTTGGGCCTACAGATTTCGGGAGCCGCAGTCCTGCTTCTTTAAACAACTCAAACAAGATGAGCACGATAACTGCCTCTAATGGAAGTGAAACCGGAAGTCCGATGCGATTTGTTGCGATTGTTGCTAACAAAGGCAATGGAATCTGCTCGAAATTGAATCCGATCAGCGCGATGTAGAATCCTGGCAGGAACAAAGCCAAATACCAGCCAAACATTCGGATTAGCCGTTGAAAAGAACTGATCACCGCACGGAAATAGCCGTCTTCCGGTGATTTTATAAGCGATGTAAGTGTAATGGGGGCGATAATGGCAAGTGGCGAACCGTTAAGCAAAACTACGAAACGGCCGCCGATCAAGTACTCAGCAGCAAAATCGGGCCGCCCGGTATTGTCAATAAGCGGTACTACCGACATAGTCTTATCCGAAATTGCTTCTTCCAGCTGAGAGCTCGTAATAAGCGCATCGATGTGGATGTTCTGTAATCTTTCTCGAGCCTCATCGACAGCCTCCTTATTAACAATATCTTGGATGTAGAGCAAACATATCTCGGTCTGACTCCGGACACCAATTGTAAAAGATTCCACTTTGAGTGTCGGAGTTAGCAGTCGCTTGCGGATTAGCGCCACATTGGTCTTGATGCTTTCGGTAAATCCGTCGCGTGCTCCCTTGGAGGACGTTTCCGTCACTGACTCTTCCGGGTCTCTTTGAGGCGGGTCTGCGACATAGTGCAGATAAAAGCATTCCGTTTCCATGTCGAAGAGAAGTAAGTTGCCACTAAACACATATAACGATAGCTCATTCTTCCAATTCGATGTTAAAGTGGCTTGGTGCTGCCTCAAAATGTCTGCACTGCATGTGCTCATTTCATTGATTTGCTCCCGATTGGACATGCCTTGGCAGAAAATGAACAGAAAACCACCGATAGGTTCAAGGCTAACATCGCCGCAGTCCTCAAATAACTGCCGTATGTCGCTTTCGCTTATTTTAGCCATTTTGCTTCACCGCCTTCTTGTTCTTTCCTGCCCAAAAACAAATTAAGAGCACTAAGCTAGTGACACCGCAAAATAGACTGGAACTCGTATAATAGGTTTTTACATAATCGTGAAACTTTATATCCGACAGCTTAAGCTGATTGATTACAAATAGAAATAAAGAAATCAGGATGAATAAAATTTCTGGATGCCTCCATTTTTTCACCCACAGAGTGTGAATGATGTAGATCGCCAACGAAATTCGTATAAACGCACCGGCTAACCACTGATAAATGGACAAAAAGTCGGTTTGACTTAGCATACTTCCGATGGATGCCATGCGCCACTGCTCGTAAGCCGGGTATCGCAGTTTCTCGGCTTCGAACGGACCGAACATGGCTATTATGCCTGACAATGGTCCGAACGTTAGCTCAATCAACATAAGAACAACCAGTATCATATTCATTCGAGACAGCTTGCCCTTCACATTGTCCTTGAGAAAGAACACGAGGAAGATCTCCGTGATCCCCGATGTTGTGTACCATGCGCCATTTGTGATAGATAGCACTGAATTTTTGAAGATAGGGAACATATAGTTGTAGTCTTTATATTGAAAGTTTACTGTCATAATATAAAAACCGAATAGAACGATCCAGGGAAGCAGAATACCATTGGTGATTGCAATTGCGGCCAGTCCCTTTCTTGCCGTGTAATAACTAATCCCGATGAGACATATGCCGACTACCCATGTTGGGGTATAAGTGAGGTATGATGTATTTGACCACACGATCGTATCCCGTATGCTGATGCTAGCCTGAGTTAAGAAGTATAACGTGAATAGAACTGTGAAAATAAGCCACACCAGTGAATTTGTTTTCTCTTTTACCCAGGTGGAGAGCGAAGAGGGGATCTGTTTGTACATATATACATACAACAGGCCAAGAAGTAAGGAAGGTACAATGGCTGCCAAGACAGAGATCCATGCGTCGCGATTCGCGGTATCTAACAATATTGGAATGAGGATGACATGGTTGGAGATTCCGATATATGTAATCAGGAGCATAGACAACTGGAAGGGTGTGATTTTTCCGTTCAAACAAATCAGCTCCTTCTTACGATGGCGGTATACTTAAATTTTCCAATTACATATATTTTATTCACGTACTAGTGTAAGATGGCAGATTGTACAACGGCTTGGGAATTAACTGCCTTGTGGGTATGGATGGCTAAGAAATCCTAGAAAAGCTGTTTACAACAAAGTTTACAATCGGACGATTTTTGATATCTTTAATTTTATGAAAAATATATTCAAATAAAGAAAAGCCTCAGATCCCAATTATGGGAACGAGTTTTTTTTGTTTAGACGAGTCCCGTGCGGTGAGTCACGGTTAGAAGGTAATAGAAATCATAACTACGACCATCAGGGGAATCCATTAAGTTACATCTTACAGTGCATTAACGGCGTTTGCCCGTCGATGATCCTGAATAGGAGGGGGTTATAAGAAAGGAATTATAATTGTCGAACAGAAGAAAAGGGAGATTGCAGAAATTGAAAAAGAATTAAAAGCTAATATCACACCTATTGAAGAGCTTGTAAAAAGGTTGGAAAGGTTAGAGATACAAAGGACAATAGGCATTAAACTGTTGAGATCTGGCGGTTAATCAAATCTCACAGCAGATGACCACCCCATTAATTTGCATGTCGTTGACACGCAAATTATAGAGCGCCAACCTTTAACGCTGCTCAATTTCAAGCAACAGCTAAACTTGAATTTACAGGACTGGCGCGTCCTTCTGAACCAAATGAAAGGGAATTTAAAAATTGAAATCATGCACCCACTGGTTATGTCACCTCCCTTTATCGCGAGATTCGATCCTTTCACTGGGCTTTTTGTATGGCATTGTCACATGCTCGAACATAGGATTACGATATGAAACGACCATTTGAAATCGTGAAGGAGAAAAATAGAATTATTTTTTCACTTAAGTAAGAAGCAGTTTTTTTTATGTCTGTCTTATTAATTCAAAATTGAATCTAGCATTATATTCTCCAAGGAAATCTACGTTGCTTCGTGTCCACAATGTCAAAAAATTCGACAACACCGGAGAAGATCTGGAGGACTTGATCTCGATCGGAACGATCGGCTTGATCAAAGCCATCGAGTCGTTCTCCCCGAACAAAGGTACAAAGCTGGCGACTTTTGCGGCGCGTTGTATTGAGAACGAAATACTTATGCATCTTCGCTCATTGAAGAAAACACGCAAGGATGTGTCCTTGCATGATCCCATCGGAACGGACAAAGAGGGGAATGAAATCACTTTGATTGACATCCTCGGTACGGAAGCCGACGATGTCGTAGATAAAGTGCAGCTCAAAATAGAGAAAAGTAAGATTTATCGGAACTTAGAGATTTTGGATGATCGCGAGAAGGAAGTCGTCGTCGGACGGTTTGGGCTTGAGTTAGGCGGGGAAGAGCGGACGCAGCGGGAGATTGCGAAGGAGCTGGGCATCAGTCGCAGCTATGTGTCACGGATTGAGAAGCGGGCGCTGATGAAGCTGTATCATGAGTTTTATAAGGCGAAGCGGTAAGGTCGGCTAGGTTGATGAATCGCTTACTTCATTTATTGGTTGCAGATAATGGAGGCGAAGGGAATGACCTTAATCCAGATCGAACATGTGAGTAAGAATTATGTGATGGGTGGGGAAACAATTCAGGCATTGGATGATATTTCCCTGGAAATCGATCATGGCGAGTTTGTGGCGATTATGGGCCCGTGAGGATCGGGGAAGTCGACGCTCATGAATATCATTGGCTGTTTGGATATTGCAGATCATGGGGATTATGTGCTGGACGGGAAGGAAATTAACCAGCTTAAGGATGCTCAGTTGGCTGAAATACGGAATCGGAAGATCGGATTCGTTTTTCAGAGCTTTAATTTGCTGCCACGGCTTAATGCATATGAGAATGTAGAGCTGCCGCTCATTTACCGAGGGATGAGCAGGAAAGAGCGGGAGCCGCTTGTCATGCAAGCATTGGAAGCGGTTGACTTAGTAGATCGCAGGCGACATCTGCCCTCGGAGCTTTCCGGCGGGCAGCAGCAGAGGGTTGCGATTGCCCGGACGTTGGCCGGGGATCCGGCGATTATTCTGGCGGATGAGCCGACAGGAGCGCTGGATTCAAAGACGGGCGTTGAGATTTTGGAGATTTTTAAGAGATTGAATGAGCAGGGCAGGACGATCGTTTTGATTACGCATGATCTGGTGATTGCTCAGCAGGCGAAGCGAGTTGTGCATTTTCGGGATGGGCGGTTGAGTGAGGTTTGATAGGTGGATGCAAGCACCGGGACTCCGATGGAGTGCCGGTTTGTTTTTTTTTACTTAGGTATTGGGATTAAGCTAACGGGCAGAATTCTTCAGTAAATGGTAATTATCTGTTACTATATATTGGTATGCTTTATCAATGAATTCATAAAAATGCGAGGAGAATTGAATGATTTACTCGATCGAAGATTTGATTAATCTCTATGAAAAAGGAGAAAGAAGAAAATTTATTTTCTTCTGGGGTCATACACCTCTTTCTGATGGAAGTATCAACCAGAGTTGCTTCAGTCAGTGGTGGAATTGTCAGTTCATTGTTAACGGCGAATCCTATAGTTGTGCAGAACAGTTCATGATGGCAGAAAAAGCAAGGTTATTTGGCGATAGAGCTATGTTAAAAGCAATTATGAATGCGCGGCATCCTAAAGAGATGAAAGATTTTGGTCGATTAGTGAAGTCCTTCGATGGGGCTATTTGGGAAAAGCACTGTTATGACATTGTGAAACGTGGAAACTATGCGAAATTTGAGCAAAACTCAGATCTTTGGAATTACATGAAAACTACAAAAAATCGAATATTGGTCGAAGCGAGTCCTGTTGACCCTATCTGGGGTATTGGGCTAGCAAAGGACAACCCAGACATAGAAAATCCGTTGAAATGGAAAGGGAGAAACCTGCTTGGATTTGCATTGACCGAAGTACGCGATCAATTATTGCAAATAAACCAGGGCTGAATCCCTAAAGAGTATTATGGGTGAGCACTCGTTCAACTAACGGAGAACGTTAGTTGAACAAAGACAGCGACAGTCTAAGACTTTATTTTTGAAGTCTCGGGCCGCCGCTGTTTCATTTTTTAGTCAGTCTAATACTCATTTTTCAAAGTCTGGCGTTTTCAATCTCCATAAACCACGTTAAATCAAGCCCCACAGTCTAAAACTTTAATTTCTCTGGACAGCAACAGGGGCAACTATGAAATACTGCCGGATTTTCTGATACCAGCACACACTGGGCAAAAACAAGTATCGACAATACTTTAGAAGCCGGTTATGTTGATGGCTATCAAGACGGCACATTCAAGCCAGATTATAAATATAAGATGTAAATAGATAAAGATTAGAAACGTTTTTTCAAAAAATAATTTCCAGGGATATGCAGTAGCTTCTCCTTGGACATTATTGTTTCCTATTTCTTTTTTAAAGCATCTGGATAAACAATAGTATTGAAGATAGCACCTGTCTCAGCATCTTTTAAAGAAATTGTAACCTTATAATTATCTGCTGAAGCCCCATTAAATAATTGATAAAACATACTTGTCATGGCGATACCAAGGCCAGCCATGCCATCCATACTATTTTTAAATGCATTTTGGTCAACAGTAATTGTAAACTCTGATAATGATTTATTGCTAGTTATATCCTTAATTGATTTGAAGTTTCCGCTAGTTTTAATATCGTCGATATTTTTAAGAAGAGTGGTCTCCATTTGTTTCATCATTTCACTATGTTTGGCTTTAGACATGGTATATGTAAGGGAGCCATCATCATTTTTGACAACCTCACTTACACCATCAGCTTTGGCCTTTGCGATCACTTCGTCTAAGTTTGCCCCGTTGAACATATTTGACGGCATTGTCACTTTGACATTCAAAAGACCCTTATCTACTTCTATTGACTTTACTTCTGTTGTTGGTGGATTAGTAATTTTTGAAATTTCTGTTTTGGGCTGCTCAGTAGTTGCTGCTACAGAACCTTCTCCATTTACTTCTGTCGTTGTCTTTGCACATCCTGACAAGATAATCACTAAGAGCATTGCAAGTAAAATAATTTGATTCTTGGCGTTCATTAACCCATTCACTCCTAAATCTATTTTGTAAGTTTTTTCTTACTATAACAGATATTACGAAAGATTACATCGTAAGTGATGAAAGTAAGGATACTACACGCTGTTTCTAAACTTTAGGCATCCTATGGAACGGCCGAATCTAGTCTAGTCAGAATGGCAAAGATAACTTCAATTGGGCTGTATCCGGTTAATGGATTGTTTTGCCGGTATAGTAAATTGCCGCTTCGTCTTGGAGTTGTAGAAGAAGGTTAAATATTTATGTATTTGCATAAATAGATGCTAAGTTTTGCTCGCTTCATATTGGATGAGCAGGGAGATATAACTAAATAAAGAGGATGTAGGGTTACTTCTGTAGAATAGTAAGAAATTACATAAAAAGGGGATCATCACTTCAACTATGAAAAAACTCTTAATCACAGCTATTACTATTACATCAAGTGCAATTGTTCTTTCCGCTTGTACTACAGAATCAGCTTACAAAAATTTAGAGAATCAGAAGCCCGTTCAACAAGCGATAACGGCTTCCACACCTGCACCAACAGCTACTCCTGCACCGACACCTACGCCACCTAAGCTGATTCCAAAAGGTGAATCCGGTACAATTGGTAGCTTTGAATTAAAAGTCTTGAAGAACACTGCTACCAATAAAGTGGATAAGAAAACAACTGATAACCAATTTATCCTAATAGATATTGAACTAAAGAACGTAGGTAAAAAGCCTGAAACCATGATGGACGGTAACTTTGTTTTGATCGATGACAAAGACCGTCAGTACAAAGCTAACAGCCTTGACATCCTACCGTGGAGTGGTGAGTATAAAATGTTAAGCTATGATCCGATCAATCCTGATCTCAAAAAATCAGGTACGATAGCTTTTGAAATACCGGCTGACGTGACTAGATTTGGACTAGCCGTTCGGGATAACATGTTTGACTTCGGTGGGGCAAAGTACATTTTCTTTGAAGTTCAGTCCTAATAACGATTCTGACAGTAAATCGCCCTATACATCACGGTTTAAAAAAAGTGAAGTCAATAAAGCAAGATGCTGCCTCCCTCCTTGGATATTTTTTCTTACGAGGATCAACGAAGGAGACCGATCTTTAAGAGTTATCCCTGAGGCTGTTTTGAATAAGAAGAAAGAGGGACCCTAGGAAACCCTCTTTCTTCTTTTATTGCAGGAAGGCCCCGGCAGTTGGGCAACATTGATAGTTACTAGAAAAGCTTGACCGGGATGGTGATGGCGTTGCTTGCGAATAAGATTAACATTTAGTTCTAGTAACGATGGTATGAACGAAGCATGACAATTTAAGACTTACAAGTAAGTACTTAGACCCGTTATTTTACTTTTTATCATTCCAATTTCAATGTGGAAATTCGTATATATTTATCTTTATAAAGGAGATCAAGAATGAAAAAACTTATTGCAGGTATCATCATTGGCTGTACAATTACCTTTGCAGGACAATCGTTTGCTGAGCAGATCCAGCACATTATCAGTCCAGTTACCTACCAAATCTTGGTAAATGGGAAACAATTACAAAGTAATAATTCAGAACCACTTAACATTGATGGAAGTACCTATCTTCCTCTGAAGTCTATTGGAACAGCTTTAGGTAAACAAGTTTTGTGGAATGATACTCTCAAGAGGGTAGAGATCGGAGATGTACCCGCAACAGCTATTGAACTTACACCAGAAGAAAGAGCTGAACAATTCAGACAAGCTCTGAATACAAAAATTCAAAAACTCTATGGGGATTATAAGGTGAAAGGTATTGAACTTATAAACCTCGATAAATTCGCTATTTTCATGAGCGCTAAGGCTGAGGGAACTGGAAATTCTAATAAATATTGGTTCAATACAGGTAGCAAGCTTCTTGGAGATGGTAAAACAATTGTTCAATACATTGTATTCCAAGGTACAGAATATAATTTTACATATGGTATAGAAGTAATTAATTCAGACGATATTCCTGCTTATATGGGAAGTCGTTATGTTGATTTGACATTCCTTAAAAAATTCATTCCTCAGAGCATCATAGATGAATATTACCAGGCAGTCAAAGATCAAGCTTGGGGCATGGGGGCATTCCACAATGAGATTCCATAATGAATAACATCAACTAGTTACTGGGTCAATTAAGTAAGGATTTCGTGACCAAAAAGCGACCCCGTTCGGAATAATAGTCTCATAAAAAGTAGTATGTGGTGGTCTGTGCTTAATTGCACAGACCTTTTTAATTTCCACCATCCCGTCGTCGATACAACAAATAAATAATTCAACACGCGTTCATTCTATATACTTAGATGTCGAGTGACAAGAATATAGTCCGATTTATATCCGCCAAAATGGCGGCTTTTTTATTTTTTCGGAATATATTCTTGTCATTTCTCGATGTCAAGAATATGTTCCGATTGCCGACAAGACCAAAATATATACTTTTGGGCATTCAGCTAACGGGCAGTTTAGCGGAGTGATTCGTGATAAAATATCATTGAAGTAAAATGCTCAAATGAGGTGTTGGTCGTGAAACTGGTGAATAAAATTGAAGTCGCCTCGATGAAGAGCGAATATTGCAAAGTCGAGCATCACAATATCGTAATAGACGATATTCCTTTGGATATATTGCTTCATAATTACTATCCTGAAAATCATCTATTAGGTATGATTCCAACAATTATTGACTGGATAGACAACCCGAAAGAGAAGGAATTGATTAAAGAGAGGTTCAATTCAGCAGAAAGTGAGTTTGTCTTGCCAATTCTGATGTGCCCCGATGATTGCGATTTATGGTGTACTGTAATTGTTGCAGATGTCATTAAAGCAGATGGTTTTATCACCTGGAAGCATATCGGATTCGATAAGAGCACAAGAGAAGAGTTACTTCAGGGATATGAAAGTTTGGGAACGAAAGTTGATTGGCTTGATAAAATTCCTCCAATGATTTTCGAGGAATCGCAATACATTGCTCAACTAAGCAAAATTTACGATTAAACTAATGGGAACTATAGCTTCAACGAAGACGCGGATACGGGCATGGATCGGCTGCCGGGTTATGCTCACCACCGGGAGTGATTAGAACATATAACCAATATCAGAAGGTGATAAATAGGTGAACATAAACATAGAGGCTCTAACCCAAGTAATTAATGATTGGGACCCTGTTGGTCTTTTAGCAGGAGGTGCTCCAGAAAACGAATATAGCATTGAAGTAAGAGCAATCGCTCAGAAATCCACGTCATGTAAGTCTGAAACAGATTTAGCGATACTTATTTACAGAGTGTTCAACGATAAAATGGGGGTAAAATTAAATCAACTTGTTTGCTTAAAGCAGGCATTTAAAATTATCGAATACGGAAAATAACCGCAACAAATGATGATTAAGCTAACGTGTAACTATAGCTTAATAAACATCAGGAAGGCAGTCGACATCAAGCGGCTGCCTTTTCCCCGCTAACTGGCAGTTTGCTTCAATAAGGGGGAACAAATTTAATAACAGAGGTGACTTGAGATTTGAATTTTTTAAAGATTGTGATGATAGCAGCAGTCGTATTTACGTTGTTGGGATGTCAAGGGAAATTAAGTACGGAACCTACTGGGCAAGGGTATATCTTTGAAGTAAGTGACAGCGGAGTATTAGTTCTGGATAATATTAAAGACACCGATTTGGGTAAAAAATGGCGAGATATATCAGGGAGCTATTCAGGAAATGCTATTTGGCTAAAAACTTCGACCTCAAAACATTCAGTAGGACAAAAAGTAAGATATTGGGTCGATGGTGGAATTAATGAGTCTTTTCCAACACAGGCGAGTGCTAAAAAGATAGAAATAATTAATGATTGAACTAACGGGAAAAAAAAATTTAAATTTTCAAAAGGGCTAACGCGTAGCAGGCCTTTTCCCCGCGAACGGGCAGTAGAGTGAAATGAAAAATACATAAATTCTGTAAAACGCTGGAACTTACGTGAGTAGTGTTGAATGTCTAAATGATATTAGTAACTTACAGGAGGGTGGTTCAATGGAAAATAATCACGAAACGAAACCTAGCCTGAAAGTAAGCAAAAAATTGCCAACCAACGATATTGGCAAACGGTTTCGCAAGTATCTGAAAAATGTTAGGGGTGATGATTAATATGGGGAATATCGAGCAACTCATTATGAATATCATCATGTTTCTTTTTTCCAAGCATAGGCGTTTAGTGTTTACTGCATTCAATCAATCGAATTATTATGATGCAGTAAATAAATTAAAAAGTCATGGCATTTCCTATCGCAGCCGAATAACAAGTCATGACACGGGTACAGTGGGTTCAGGCAGAAATGAAAACAGCCAATACGACATCTACGTCAAAAAGGATGAGGTATATCTCGCGGAGAAGGCTATTAATAGCTAGCTGAAAATACTTTGTGGGAGGATGAAATGAAGAAATTAAATTGTCTTGTATTAGGTTTTGTTGTGGTTTTATTTATTGTAGGATGGTTTTCATATCAAAAATTTACAGATGACACTTACAAGGCGATGTCTATTATTCCTGAGCAACATAAGGACATTCCTTTATATAAAGGATTGAAACCGACCAATCGGAACTATGTTATCAGAGGCAACCATTGGAAAGAAGTATATAACTTTTATTTGCAACAACTCCCTAGACTTAATTGGAAAATTGCGTATGAGAGTTCAACTCTTAATGATAATGATACACAAAACGATTGGGCAGGGGGATTTATTTCTAGATGGAGAAAAGAAGGATTCGATGGAGAGTTATCGATTTGGGCTAATTACAATCAATTAGAAGACCAAACAGAGGTGGTCTTTGATAGAAATCAAAATCCTCCCCGATAAGGGATTCAACTAACGGATAACAATAGCACAATAAACAGGGAGCAGAATGCCACAGCAGCTGCTCCCTGTTTCATTAAAGTAACAGGCAGTAATCTTCAATAAATGCACTACAGAGAGATTAGGTGAGAGCCGATAATTAATATAAGGTTATAAGCAATTTTACCTCATGCTTCCCAATTCTATCCTAATGTTCATGGAATATCGAAGGGCATTCTATCGGGGGAATGACGACATCGAAAGGGAGTGGAGCAGGGATTGAAGGCGTTTTTAGTCGTTTTTATATCAGTATTCGGGTTAATTGCCGCCATTTTCATCGCCGTTCTTTGGGACTATATCTACTATCCGATTATCGGGTTTAAGGCTGAACACGCAGCAGTTGTCTACATGAAATCAGAAGATTTCCTCATCGAGAGCGTAGCCTATTCTAAACAGTTCGGAGAAGACAAGGGAAAATATCTCGTAACGGCGCACCCAGCGACTAGACCTCAACTCAAGTTTTATGTGTCTGTGTCTCAAGACTTTAAAGTGGACGAACATAGCTTTAAGGAATCGAAATGGCGATATGACACGATCAAGGAGTACGCTCCTTTAATTTCTCAATTGAGTCCAGGCTTCGATTGTTATGCAGTCAATATAAACATACCGAAGGAGTTACTCGACAAGTTCTCTGCCGAGACCCAGTACAAGGACATTAGGAAGCTACATGAGCATGCTACTGAAGAATATCTGTTTATGGGAATGGCAGTCGATCCTTATTTTACTGAGCAAAGAGCTCTTGAGTATGGTTATCTCGTAACTGAGTTTATGAAGCAGAGAGCTCTAAAGGATGCTTCAATGGAGATTATCTTTTATCCGAAGAGCTTCATCGAAAGTCTAGGTAATGACATAAGGAAGAATGATGTTTTTACCATGCAAAGCGATACCATGAATAGCAAGTTCTATCGTGAAGCCTTACCGTTTAAAATCCAATTTGATACCCGTACAGGCAAAACAAAAACTACGCTGGATTTGATCAAGTCTCCCGAGGATATGAAGCCGTTTTTGACCAAGAAATGAGGCCAAGCAGAGACTTATTCAAATCCAATAGAGAAAATAAAGCATAGACACACACAAAGTGCTGAACTAAGGCAAGAACGAAAACGTAATGAACACCACGGCAGCCGGTCAGACGATCGGTTGCCTTTTTCAATGAAGTACCGGGAGATTAGTTTAACAAGAGGTGTTTGTACTCTATAAGTCGAATATGTTTGAAACTTTTTAGTGGAGGTTTTATGCATGGCTGATAAAGAATTAGTCCTCGATATTGGTGGGGTACTTGCTACTAATTTTTCTCCACATTTTTGGAAAGATCTGTCGGAACAATCAAGTACTCCTTATGAAATGCTTTTTAATTTTAGAAAGGAAATGCGTGAAGAGTTATGGACTGGAAAGATGCCAGAGGAGGGGTTCTGGAAACAGTTGCATTTGAAATTTCCTACAATTCATATAGAAAACGCAAAAGAAATCCTTATTTCAAATATTCGTCCAATGCCAGCTATTGAGAAAGTAAAGATGTGGAGTAAATACGCAAATATCCATATATTAAGTAACCATCGCATAGAGTGGATAAAATCCATTCTTAAACCTATCGAACCTTATGTATGCAGTATTACAGTATCCAGTGAAGTAGGTTGCTGCAAGCCTAAGCCTGAAATATACGCTCTAGTTCATGAGCAACTAAACCACCAGGGAGATATATTGTTTGTTGATGATCAGGATAAAAATTTTAATGAAGCAAATTCGCTCGGGTGGAAAACCATATTAGCCGACGAAAAAGGGGCCTGGATTTATAATGTCACTTCACTTTTGTCAGCTGTAGAAGATTGATTTAATGCAGTAAAAAGATCAATCTCCGTTGAACTATCGGCGAACTATAGTTTAATTAATTGGGCTGCCGCGAGGGGACCTTTTTCTCAAAGGGCAGGATACTTCGAAAGTACAAAGAATTAATAATCATGAATGGAACGTATATTGAGAAAGTAGGTTGTAAGCGTGGCGTTTGCACATCTTATTGTGGAGCTACACTGTCTTTACGGGATAGGAGACCAAGATGAAGGTATTCCACCTGTTCCACCTTTTTGTAAATATGGAGTACGTAAACCAGGGTACCATTGTTTAATGGAAAATTGTGAGTTCTCTGGGCATGCACCAGCGCCACTTGAAATAGCCTATTCAGATGAAAAGGGTGAGGTAGCCTCTGATGCGTGGATAGGATTTGGAGGCGATATGGACCCAAATCCTTATAACGACAAAATGGTATCGGAACTAAAAGAATCATGGGAAAGTCTTTGTAAAAAGAAAGTGAATGAAGCATATGAAGATTATATGAAGCAGCACAAACTACTTGAAGATGAAGAATGAAATTCTACTTTCGTAAGAACGATAGTTCAATACAAACAGGGAGCAGATTGCCTCGGCAGCTACTCCCTGTTTTCATTCAACTAAAGGGCAGATTACTTCCAATATGTGTTAATATGAAGGTTGGCACTTATTAGCTAGGAATGAGGTAACCTAATTGAAATATATCGAGGTTGGTATAGGGAATACCTGGATCGTACGTACGGAAACAGAACTTGATGATGGGTCTGAATATGAGCAAAAGGGTATTATTAAGCCTATTCTTCTTCACTCCATCTATTTTAGAATTTGGTTAGGTAAAACAGTGTTCGTTTTGGACTCAAGAGAAGGTTTAAAAAGAATGAAAAAGTCACGGCATGCTTTTAAACTTATCTTTGGATTAGCAAGTTATATAACTGAAGGTGACTCTCGAGGTTAAGCCAGCAAGAAACGTTAATTCAATACGATACCATGGTAGCCGATCGGCTGCTTTTTCGTTGAACTAATTGGATCTATCTTCAAAATAATGCATCAAAATATGATAACTTAATAGTTCGATTAGGGGGATGAATGTGAATTTTAAATTCCTAGATTTTGACCTCATTTCAGGTAAGGAAATAACTTTATACATTCATAGAAAGATTCCTGGAGATGAAGCGAAGGGATTTGTCCCTGCATATAAATATAACATCGTTCTTACGAGTTCAAATGAGATAGTCGGTAAAATTGATGTTCGAATTGGGAATAATGAAAACCTTTACTACGGCGGACATATAGGTTATTCGATAATTGAAAAATTTCGAGGCAAACATTATGCTGCAAAGGCTTGTCTGTTGATTAAACAAGTAGCTCTGGCACATTTCATGGAGAATCTAATAATTACATGTAATCCAGATAATATTCCCTCCAGAAAAACATGTGAATACATCGGGGCTAAATTGAATGATATTGTTGACCTTCCTCCCGATAATGATATGTACCTTGAAGGAGAAAGACAAAAATGTATTTATGAGTGGTCTTTATTCTAACGAGGAACGATAGCGTAATAAGCAGGGAGCAGCCCGCCATGCGGCAGCTGCTCCCTGCTTTCGTTAAAGTAACGATCAGGTTAGTTCCAATTGAAGGGAATTCCTGTAACAATGTAGAAATACCAATTACTACAAGATACTTGGGGGAAGAAAATGTCGGTTAAAAATGAGTGCGGATTATATACAATGTGTTTAGTGCAATATGAGGATAAGATCCTACTAATAAATCGCCCTGATAAACTGGGATTTCCAGGGTATCTTGGTCCTGGAGGGAAAGTAGATCTCCCTGAAAGTTTGACCGAGGGAGCTGTGCGTGAGCTCAGAGAAGAAACAGGATTACTCGCTAAACCGGAGGACTTAATATTCAAAGGAATAGACGAATATGTGGTGCCAAAAAACAATTATAGATATATGGTCTTCAATTATCTGGTTACAAAATTTGAAGGGGAATTACTTACGAATCCACCTGAAGGAGAGTTGCGCTGGGTTGATATTAGTGATGCTACAAACTTACCGATGCAGCCGTGGTTTAAACGTAGACTACCCCTATTTTTTGAAAAGGGAACCTTTGAGATATCCGTCGTATGGGATGAGGATAGTAAAAGATCAATCGAAGATAAGCTCAGATTACTCGGTTAGTATAAATGAACTAACGAAGAAACAATAGTAAATCTCATAAATAGGAGTGATTTGTTTTGTATCCACCATCTCATCGATTAGCAACTGGAGTAATCATTAGAAATGGCGACGCCATTCTACTAGTAAAGGGAAACAATAACCGTTGGAGTTTGCCAAAAGGTGGTATCCACGAACGAGAGGTCTTTTCAGAAGCAGCGATCAGAGAAGCAAAAGAGGAAACAGGTTTTAACGTGAAACTAAATGATGTAGCATTTGTAACGGAGTTTAAAAGGTCTGACTGGGGGCAGTATCTTCAAGTTTATTATTCAGCTGATATTATTGATGGAAATATTACTGTCAACAATGACCCTGATAATGAGATAAGCGAAGCAAGCTTTGTTCCAATCAAGGAACTTGAAGCATATTTGAATTTCCGACCTCAAGTCCTGCCATTAAAAGATTGGATTAAAAATAAAGTTACCCAATACCATTTTTTTGACTTAGATGTGGAAAGTATCGAAGTGATAAATATTAACTGAGATCCGATTAGGATGGCAAGCTCGCTCAAGAGCTTGAAAGCGATTGACTAAGCTCTAACGGGGAACTATAGTTCAAAAGGAACATGACGGCAGCTGGCATATGATTGGCTGCCGTTTCCCGGTGAATTAACGGCGGGATAGTTTAACCAATTATCGAATATTTCAATTATAGTGGAACTTATAAGGTTATAGCGTGAGGTGAAATATGATTCGGGGAGTAATTATTGAAGGATTGTCTACCACAGGAAAAACATCAGTATTTTCTGCAATAAAGAGATTACACAGCCAAACAAACAATGATGAAAAGACGTTATTTGCAATAAGTGAACACTACTCGCAAGTTTTGCATTCATACCAAGGTATATTAAGATCCATGAACAAGGATGAACATATTCAGCTATTAAATCGTCATGTTGATTATCTTGAGCAGCAATTCGAATGGATTGATTCACTTGGTCATACGAAACCATCCAAAGGTGTATTTTTTCTTTTAGAGAGGTTCAATGTAAATCATCGAGCGGCCTTTATAAATTCTGCAGAAATTGAAATGATGGAAAAACGTTTATCAAGGCTGAATGCACGTTGTGTGCTTTTAACCTTATCCCAAGATGCTGTAGAGCCTAGATATATTGAAAGTCGGGGCGAAGCTTGGAAATCCTACGTAATGAAAAACCACCCCACAGTAACAGAGGCATGTCAGAAGTTTTTAGAGGATCAGGAAAAGCTTCGTATGTGTACTAAACAATCGCTTATCCCCAGTTTAGAGATAAACACCGATAAAGCAGACTGGGATTCTTATGCAAAACAAATACTCATGGGATTCAACTAACGGCGAACGATAGTTAAACATAAAGGGTTCCACATATTAGTCATGTATAATATGTGGAACCCTTTATTATATCTGACTTTCCCAAAATTAGGTCTTGATAAACTGTGAAAATGAAGTTTTAGACTGCGGGCGGGCGTTAAGCTTGCTTAATAAACGACGAAGGAGCTGCGGCGCAGCTCCTTTTAATTACTTAATAAAATCACGAATTTGATACATATGTCTATGAGTTCGTCGGCTAGACCACTCCTGAGCCCTGTAACTCTGTAACTGGATCGAGTGACGCAAGTAATTTGTTACTCCGCTTTTACTAACATATCCCTTTTGTCTGCAATCTCCTGGTTGTACCTCAACCCCCATTCTCTCATGAGATTAATAATGGGTTCTAAGGTACGGCCGAACTCCGTTAACGAATATTCAACCTTTGGTGGAACCTCTTTATAAACCTCCCTATGTACTACTCCGCCGTCTTCTAATTCGCGAAGCTGAAGGGTCAACATTCGCTGTGTGATATCTGGCATTAACCTTCGAAATTCATTAAAGCGTCTTGTCTCCGACAGTAAATGATATAAAATAACGCCCTTCCATTTACCTCCAACTACTTCTAATGTGGTTTCTACTGGACATCCGCGGGGGTCAGGACAAGATGGATACTCAGTATTAATACTTTTCACTTGCATGCCTCCATTCAAGTCTTAGTATAAAAAGGTACACTATACAACAAAAATGTGCGTACTTACATAAAATAGCTAACTGCTTTATTATAACAGAAGTCGGAACATAAACGGTAACCAACTCACATTTATATACCGTTAAACAGCTCTAAAGAATTAAACGAGAGGATGAAATGTACTATGGAAACAATGAAGGCTGTTGGCTTGCATCGTTATTTGCCTATTGAAAACCCAGAAAGTTTGTTGGATCTAAAAATGGAAAAGCCAGTTGCTACTGGCCGAGATCTACTTGTTCGTGTAAAAGCTGTGGCCGTTAATCCAGTTGATTACAAGGTTCGCTCCCCTAAAGACAAGGTTGAAGAAAACCCAAAAATTTTAGGCTGGGACGTGGCGGGTATTGTTGAAGAAGTTGGCCCGGATTGCACGTTGTTCCGTCCAGGTGATGAGGTTTATTACGCTGGTGACATTACTCGGCAAGGGGGTAATAGTGAATTCCATCTTATTGACGAGAGAATTGTAGGGAAAAAGCCAAAATCCTTGGACTTTGCACAAGCTGCTGCCCTGCCATTAACAACGCTGACTGCTTACGAGGCATTGTTTGAACGAATGAACATTAGTCGTGAATCCAACGAAAATAAGAATAAAGCTATTCTTATCATTGGAGCAGCAGGTGGAGTCGGATCTATAGCTGTCCAATTAGCAAAATGGGCTGGACTGACCGTTATTGGAACTGCCTCCAGACCTGATTCCGTTGCTTGGGCAAAAGAGCAAGGGGCTGACTACACCATCAACCACTTCGAGGAGTTCGTCCCCCAATTAAAGCAGTTAGGATATGAAACCGTTCCGTACATTCTTTGTCTTAACGCAACAGCTAAGCATTGGAAAAACATGGCGAACGCGATTGCACCTCAAGGAACCATTTGTTCAATCGTTGCAGACGGGCCGCTTGATATGCAATTGATCGTAAACAAAAGTGCAACCTTTGTTTGGGAGTGGATGTTTACAAGAGCCATGTTTCAAACAGAAGACATGATTCAACAACACATACTCTTGAACGAAGTAGCTGATTTAATTGATAGTAAAAAGATAAAAACTACCCTGAGCGAACGACTTTCCCCTATCCATGCTGAGAATTTACGAAAAGCTCATTCATTGCTGGAAACGGGCAGAGTTATTGGTAAAATTGCCATTGAAAATTTTTAATGCACTCAAAAACAATATCAGAAATACCAAACCATACTAAAAGGAAGTGCTTATCATGAACCTGATTCAACTCTCAGAACATGTATATAAATGCGAATCTGTAGTCACTGAACCCATCCATATCCCTGTAAATACTTGGTTAATTAAAGATCAAGATGATGTTTATATCATCGATACAGGTCTAGAAGGATTAGTAGATGCTCAAATGAGGGCAGCCACAGCTATTGGTACTCCAAAAGCAATTTTACTTACCCATGGCCATAGTGATCATATTCAAGGCGCTGCAAAGTGGTTAGAGAAGTTCGACATTCCAATTTATGCCCATCAGAAAGAACTTATTTATATCAATGGAGAAGCACCCTATCCGAACTTCAATACCCTTGAAAATACAGGGGTAGCCAACAGGGTTCTGCCATTAACAGAGGAAACACTTGCACACCTGCCTATCCAGTACTATCTAACACCTGGGCACTCTCCTGGGCATGTCATCTACCATCATGAAACGGACAATGTACTTTTAACAGGAGATCTCTTTATTACAAGTAAGGAGGATTTACATCCACCCATTAGAAGTTTTAGCATCGATGTCAACGAGAACATTGATAGCGCCGCAATTATTGATGAAATCAAACCCGCACTACTCAGCTCTTCACATGGACATGAACTTCTCTACAATGATGAATTGTATGCAAATCATGTGCTACGGTATCGAGATTGAGAGGAGATTCAGAATGATACATGAATGGCGTGAATATACAATAGCTCCAGGAAAATCTGCCGATTTGCACAAGCGGTTTGAGGAAGTAACAGAGCCTCTATTTAAAAAACATGGAATAAAAGCGCTTGGATACTGGAATGTCGTAGTCGGTGAAAATCCAAAACTGGTCTATCTTTGTGAATTCGAAGATCTCTCCCATCGAGAACGAGCGTGGGCTTCATTTTTTAGCGATCCCGAATGGATTGCTGGTCGTGCGGCGTCAGAGAAGAATGGGGCTCTAACACTAAGAATCGTCAATACTATTTTATCGCCAACGAAATATTCAGCGATACAATAATCGGAGCTGTTAACTCTAATCCCGATTCAAATCGATTTATCAGCTTCCCAATAAAATTTAAATAGAAATACCAAACCATACTAAAAGGAAGTGCTTAACATGAACCTGATTCAACTGTCAGAACATGTGTATAAATGCGAATCTGTAGTCACCGAACCTATCCATATCCCTGTAAATACTTGGTTAATTAAAGATCATGATGATGTTTATATCATCGATACAGGTCTAGAAGGATTAGTAGATGCTCAAATGAGGGCAGCCACAGCTATTGGTACTCCCAAAGCAATTTTACTTACCCATGGCCACAGTGATCATATTCAAGGTGCTGCGAAGTGGTTAGAGAAGTTTAACATTCCTATTTATGCGCATCAGAAAGAACTTATTTATATCAATGGAGAAGCGCCCTATCCGAACTTCAATACTCTTGAAAATACAGGGGTAGCCAACAGAGTTCTGCCATTAACAGAGCAAACACTTGCACACCTGCCTATCCAATACTATCTAACACCTGGGCACTCTCCTGGGCATGTCATCTACCATCATGAAACGGACAATGTACTTTTAACAGGAGATCTCTTTATTACAAGTAAGGAGGATTTACATCCACCCATTAGAAGTTTTAGCATCGATGTCAACGAGAACATTGATAGCGCCGCAATTATTGATGAAATCAAACCCGCACTACTCAGCTCTTCACATGGACATGAACTTCTCTACAATGATGAATTGTATACAAATCATGTGATACGGTATCGAGACTGAAAAAAGTCAATATATCCAATGAACATCTGGCTCTAACACTAAGAGCCGTCCATACTATTTTATCACCGACGAAATATTAAGCGATACAATAATCGGAGCGGCTAACTCTGATCCCGATTTAAATGACTGAATATTCTAATAATTTTAATGTTTTCCCAGGACTGCTGCTGTGTGCAGCGGTTTGGGGAGTAAGGCATTTTTGAGGGGTCGAATTCATTTATAGCATTTGGTTTAGAAAAAATGAGTAGAAACAAAAGGATAGAGGGTATAAGGATGAATGAAACAAACAAAAACAAAACGAATTATGGAATTATAGCGATTCTGACTATTGGAGCTATATTGGTCGTATCGTTGCTGTATGTTACCATTCCACTGCTGCCCGTGCTGGCCGAGGCATATGGTGTGCCGCAAAACCGGCTGGTGTGGGCGGGAAGTGGGTTTGGCTTTGCTTATGCATTTGGTACTATCGTATTTGGCACTTGGTCAGATCGAGCTAGACGCAGAAATATATTAATCGGCGGCTTACTCGTCCTCGTTTTGTCCAGTGTATCCGTCAGCTTAAGCCCATCGGTGGAATGGCTGATCGCACTGCGCATCGTACAAGGGTTTATAGCGGCCTCGTTTCCTCCGGTCGCCCTCGCGTACGTAGGTGATGTGATACATCCTCGCCTGCGCTCAGTCGCCATTTCAATCATTAGCTGCGGCTTCCTGCTTGCCGGCGTGCTTGGGCAGCTGTATGCCAGTGCTATGGAGCAGATAGTCAGCTGGAAAGGGGTGTTTGATGTTCTTGCCGTCTGCTACCTTATTATAGCTGTATGCTTACTTCGACTACCAGCCGGAGTGGTTTCAGGTGATAAGGCATCGGTTCGAACGGTCATTGGCCGTTTGTTCGGCTTGTTCAGGATCGCACCGCTGCTCGCCACCTATGCGGTTGCTATTACGCTGCTGCTTAGCTTCGTGGCGATGTATTCTGGCCTTGGCACGCATATCGTGGATGCATTTGGTATGGGGGGACGCGGGCTAATGTGGATTCGGGTGGCAGGCATTCCCGGCATCTTGATGTCACCTCTTGCCGGTCAATCGATTAAGCGTTTTGGCGCCTCCAAGGTTCTTATTACCGGGCTGATAATCGCCACTGCCGGTATTGCTTTCGAGGCTTTATCCACAACGGTATTCGCGTTGGTTGTCTCCAGCGTTATTTTCGTCGCTGGCATCTCGATAAGCGCTCCGGGAATTATCGTTCGTATTAGCCAGCTTGCCGGGAATGCCCGTGGTGGTGCCGTTGCACTTTACTCATTCTTTGTCTTTATTGGAGCCAGTATCGGACAGATCCTTTCTTCTTCCTTGATGCACCTTGGCTTTCGCTTCCTTGGCATTACGCTGGCAGCTATTCTGTGTGCAGCCGCCTTGGTTGCTTGGGTCAACAGCCGCAGCCAGGCAACGCTCTCCATGTCAGGAGGGAGCACCCGTAGGGCTTCATAAGAACAACAATGTAGCAGTCGTAACGGAATTCAATAAAAACATCAACATTCCTGAACACTGCTCCCCCCGAAGGAAAAACGGAATGTGAGCAGCTTTTTCTTTACGGAAAATGACCTTGTACCTCAGGGAAACAGGCTGCACGAGCATATGCTTAAATTTCATTAACAGGTGGAATTGGCGTTTGTGCAAGAATCGAATCAACTGAAAAATCATACTATTGGTGGTGAACAGAGTAATGGGAGATCAAAGAAATAAGTACGGAGTTAGTCCCAAAATTGAAGGATGTCCTGTGGAAACAACTCTGGATGTCATCGGTGGAAAATGGAAAGGGATCATTCTGTATCATCTCATTGACGGAACGAAAAGATTTAATGAATTCCGGCGTCTTCATCCGGAAATTACGCAGTCTATGCTTACATTACAGCTACGGGAGCTTGAACGGGATGGGATTATCCATAGAGAAGTTTATAAAGAAGTCCCACCCAGAGTGGAATACTCGTTGACTGACTTTGGAAGAACGTTGGAACCGATCATAGTATCTATGAAAGCATGGGGAGAGACTTGTTAAATCAGACTTAACGAAACTAGAACGAGACAGGGGGGATATACTTGAGTAATCGGAGGGGGAGGTTAATGATGTCCTGGTGGTTAGATAAAAACTAACGGACAGCATAGTGCTGTACGAAGCGCAGGCAAGTTAAAAGCGGATAGCGGGCTGCAGAAGCAGAACCGATCTGCTGCCGCTATCCGTTTTGTTTTCGTTCAGTTGACTGTGGTTAACCAGGAAACATACCTCTTTTGTTTGCATTCTCCAACCCCCAGTCTCTCATGAGATTAATAATGGGTTCTAAGGTACGACCGAACTCCGTTAACGAATATCCAACCCTTGGCGGAACCTCTTTATAAACCTCCCTGTGTAATACCCCGCAATCCTCCAATTCACGAAGTTGGAGGGTCAACATTCGCTGTGTGATATCTGGCATTAACCTGCGAAATTCATTAAACCGCCTTGTCTCTGACAGTAAATGATATACAATAACTCTTTTCCATTTTACTCCAATCACTTCTAATGTGGCTTCCATTGGACATCCGCGGGGGTCAGGGAGGTACTGGTTATTGTTCCCTTCCATATTTATGCCTCCATTCAAGTCTTAGTATAAAAAAGTACACTATACAACAAAATTGTGCGTACTTATATAAAGTAGCTGATTGCATTATTATAAGTTGGAGCGTGAAAGGTAACCATATCCAAACTCTAAAGAACTAGATGAATGAACTATGGAAACAATGAAGGCTGTTGGCTTGCATCGTTATCTGCCTATTGAAAACCCAGAAAGTTTGTTGGATCTAAAAATGGAAAAGCAAGTTGCTCTGGCCGGGATCTACTCGTTCGTGTAAAAGCTGTCGCCGTTAATTCAGTTGATTACAAGGTTCGATCACCTAATGTCACGAACGTATGCTGTTGGCAGTGAAGGATGTGATGAAACTGCAGTTCGGTGTGTATGCATCCGTCATTTGTACGGGCGAAGTACCGGTTGGGGACAAGCTGTACATGGTGAAATTCGAGACCGCTTCATCATAAATGCAAGGCTCGACAGAGCATTAAATCCTGTCCACGCAACAGAAATGTTCCATGCTTGTTCATTTTAAAATTAGGATTTGGTTTGCTGTTTCCTCAATTTGATATGCTTTCTTCGCCCTTGGTAAGCAGTCTAATGGCCTTCGCGATTGCTTCCCTTGTCTCGTTTGGCGTTTTCAATGCATCAGGATCGTACGATGGGCCAAAAGGATTTGTTGGTATCCAGGCAGTAGCTAAGACCATGATAGCAGTTAAAAGAAAACCAGGGGTGAAGGTCGTTCCTACCTGACCGGCGCTTTGCGCATTCATCAGCTGATTTATTTTTTTTTGTTGGACGGACGCACGGTCAGTTAAGTTAACGGCCTTCTGTTCTAACGCGTACCATGCCATTAATCGAAATAAATCGGGATTTGACATCGCAAAATCGAAAACCCTTGCTGCATAACCGGGAAGATCATCAGGTGTGAAGGGTTCTTCATAAACGCGTGTCAGGTTATTCAGAAGAACGGTTGTAAAGAGCGTCTCTTTATTTTCAAAGTAAATATAGATCATATTCTTATTGCATCCGGCATTTTTGGCAATGCGATCAACACGTGCGCCCGCAATACCATAGGAGGAGAACTCCTCCATAGCTGCCTCTAAAATCCGCGCTTTTGTTGCTTCTGCGTTTTTCAAAGTTCGTCCCTCCATGTTCAAGCATCTGTATTTAAAATATATCATACTGTTAATGTTATTGACAAACTATTTAGTTAGATGTAGATTATAACTAACCAGATGGTTATATTGTCTGAAAACCTAATGAAAGGAGGAATTCTCGATGTCACAAGCTACCACAAAGATTGCCTTTGTTACAGGAGGAAGCCGCGGCATTGGCCGAAGCACTGTACTAAGCCTGTCAAACCACGGTGTTGATTCGATTTTCGCAGCATTCTGGCGAATGGTCGCCTAAAACTTTTTCACTTCAAATAACTGTCTAGAAATTTTTACTTTATTTTGACTAGACACATTAAATTAAACAAGGAGGAAACTCTGATGAAACTTTCAGGGAACACGATACTGATCACTGGTGGAGGTTCTGGAATTGGTTTAGCTTTTGCAGAGCGGTTTATCAAAGCTGGCAATACGGTCATTGTCTGCGGACGACGTGAAAGTGTTCTACAGGATGCTAAAGAGAAGTTCCCGAGTCTCATTACTCGAGTTAGTAATCTTGGGCTTGAATCTGAGCGTATAGCGTTATTTGACTGGGTGACCACGAATTATCCAGACGTCAATGTATTGGTGAATAATGCGGGGATTGGGGACCAGTTTCATGTATTGAAAGAAAAAGAGAATTGGAGCTATTACAACAGTGAAATTGCGATAAACTTTGAAGCCCCTGTCCATCTTTCTCTGCTGTTCGCACCATTTTTTTCAACAAAACAACATACGGCTATTGTGAATGTTACGTCTGGGTTGGCTTTCACCCCTCTAGCAATTAGCCCAATTTATTCAGCAACAAAGGCGGCATTACATTCCTTTACGATGAGTCTAAGACATCAACTTTCCGATGCATTTGTAGAAGTCATTGAAGTGGCTCCGCCGGCAGTTCAAACTGCCTTCACCCAAAATAATGGAGAGCCTTTGGATGCATTTGCGGATGGAATTTTCCAGGGATTTGAAGAAGGTAAACAGGAGATTGGCTATGGCTCATCCATGAATCGCTTACGCATGTCACGTGACGAAATCGACATATACGTAGAAAAAATGTATCAAGCGATGAAAGGTGCCATTGAATAATTTGGTTACAAGGGGGGTGTCTCATCAGCGGATTTAACCGCTCTAAGTTCATACGTTGGCCTCCATTACAGTACCTTTTTTTATACAATAACACACTATAGTGCCTACTTACGATAACGATAATTAAGTATGCATTATATGATGAAATCCAAAGAAGTTAATTATTTTGATTGCAGAAAGGAAGTTTTGATTCATGGCAACTGTACTGTACATCACTGCGCATCCCCTTGATCCTGAGGAATCTTTTAGCCTCGCGGTGGGCAAAGAATTTATTGAAGCGTACCGTGAAGCAAATCCAAGAGATGAAGTTATTCATTTGGATCTGTACAAAGAGAATATTCCGCAAATCGATGCTGATGTTTTAAGGGGTTGGGGAAAGCTTCGGTCGGGTTTATCTTTTGATCAACTGTCTGATGCTGAGAAATCAAAAGTAGCTCGTCTTGGAGAGATTGTTGATCAATTCGTGGCTGCGGATAAGTACGTATATGTTTCCCCGATGTGGAATTTTACGCTCCCACCGGTTTTGAAAGCATACACAGATGCGACTTCAATTGCGGGTAAGACTTTCAAATATACCGAAAATGGTCCTGTAGGTCTGTTGCACGGTAAGAAAGCCTTGCACATTCAAGCTAGTGGTTCTGTTTATTCGGAAGGTCCTTTAGCTTCAATTGAAATGGGATACAGGTATTTGAAAAATATCTTACAGTTCTATGGGATTCCAAATATGGAGGCAATTTTTGTTGAAGGAACAGCAGTAAGGTCAGCAGAGCAAGTTAAAGCAAAAGCGATTGCACAGGCTAAGGAAGTTGCTAAACGTTGGAGCTTGGTTGAGTCAATATTGTAAAACAATGAATGGGCTGCCGCGGCAGCTCATTTTACTACTCACAAAACATAGTGTGGTGTTAAACTAACGGGAAACGATAGTTGAATCTTAATAAAGAAGGAGGACCTAATAGCTTGAACCCAAAAGATTTATCAACAAAAGAAGACTTCATAACATTTCTTAATACATTGAGACATGATTTAACTGAGAATGCTGCGAGCTGGGAAAACCAAACACTAGAGAGTTTCTTGGAAGCTATGGAAGCTTGGTTAAATGATTCTAATTCCGTTTCTAATACGCCAACCTGGAGTACCTTTGCAACCTCATTATTGGCAGGAAAGGCATATGAGTGAACTAAGTCATTACGCCATCGGGACACGATAGTTCAATGAATTATAATGGGTTCTGCAACTGCGGATCCCGGTTATACAGTAATTTTGGAAGCATTACTTTGCCGCTATTTCTTTGCCGCAGTTTGAAACATTTTCTTGCCTAAAATCATTTGATTTTAGGCTATTTTCATTCCAACAAGTTCATTTTTAAAGCATATTTTTGCCTTAAGTTCTGAATTTGAAGCATTATCTTGCCGCCAGTACTATATCTTGTGTCCTATAGTAATATGGTTGCAGACTGAACGGGCAGGATAGCGCAATAGTGCGCCTAGCAAAGCTAGGCACAACTAGTTGGTGAAAGTCCAACCGAGGTAGGGACCAAGCCGCCTCGTAGCTAGCAGGCATCTGGTGGCGAGATCCTAAGGATGAAGCCCTGTGAAAACCCCAAACTAGGGTGAAGCAAAACTGCAGGCTGTAACATAAAGTGAATCCTGCCGCATCGTCATATCGAACCCGAAAGGGACAAGAGGGAGCCGAACCCCGTATTGTACGGTGAAGGCCACGGAACGCGTGAAGAACTTGGAAAAGCAACGCGGAAGAATCCTCCGGTGTATGGGGAACAGCATGTAGTAACAGTTGTGTCTGGAACTAGGGAGACCCTACCTCGCACGACAGCGTCGTAAAGCGCGAACCTATAAGCCCGGAGGGTGAAGTGGTAAGCGGCGAGAAGGGAGTCGGAGAGGGTGGTAGTACCTATGAACGCAGGACAACATAACCTGTGGGAGGAAAGCACCCTTACTTTGTTTATGGGTAACATTGGAGGTAAGAGCGAGTGAATGCAGTGAAATCTGCTAACTACACCAAAGTAAAAGTTCAAGAACTCCAAAGGACCCTCTACCTTGCGGCTAAGGCAAGTAACAAGCGCAGATTTCATGCTCTATACGACAAAGTGTATCGGACAGATGTCTTGTGGGAAGCATGGAAACGGGTTAAAGCAAATCGAGGAAGCGCCGGTATCGACGGTGTGACGATTCAGCACATTGTACAGGAGTATGGAGAAGAGCGATTCGTGATGGACGTACAACGCCAGCTAGTGGAAAACCTCTACCGTCCTAAGCCGGTTCGGAGGAAGGATATACCGAAGTGCGATGGTAAAACACGTCCGCTCGGAATACCCATCATTCGGGATAGACTGGTACAAATGGCAACGAAAATCGTCCTTGAGGCAATATTCGAGGCGGATTTCAAGGATTGCTCGTTTGGGTTCCGACCGAAGCGAAGCGCGAAACAGGCGATTGAGCGGATACACAAAACAGTGAACTACGGGAGAGTGTACTGGGTGGTTGATGTAGACATCGCCGGTTACTTTAACAATATCCCACATGACAAATTGCTCAAGCTCGTGGAACAACGGGTGAGTGACCGAAGAGTGTTGAAACTTATTCGACAGTGGCTGAAAGCCGGTGTCATGGAAGATGGACAGGTTCATAACACAGAGATCGGAAGCCCTCAGGGTGGAGTCATCTCACCGCTACTCGCGAACATCTACCTGAACTATCTCGATAGCCTTTGGGAAAAGCAATTTTCCCATATTGGTACATTGGTGCGATATGCGGACGATCTAGTTATCCTATGTAAAAATAAACCCAACGCAATGGAAGCCATTCAGGTGCTTAAGGCAGTTTTCAGGAAACTGGAATTGACGATGAACACGGACAAGTCCAAGCTTGTGAACCTGTGGCTGGATAAAGAGGGATTCGACTTTCTTGGATTCCATCACCGCCGCATGCCGAAATTGTTTAAGTCGGGGAAATTCTATGACCTGCGAAGTATTCCATCCAAAAAGGCGATGAAGAAGATGCGTGACAAAGTAAAGGAAGTAACAGCGCCACGTGCGCGACTTTACTGGTCACCAAAGCAAATGGTAGACAAGCTCAATCCCGTTATACAAGGATGGAAGAACTATTATGGTAATGTAGATCCTGGCATGTCGAACAAATTTCTATTAAAAGTGGACTGGCATATTATTCGTAGACTGACACTGTACTGGAACAAAAAACACAAGCGAAACCAACTGCACCCGAGGAGGGTCGCCGAGGTACTTGGCCGTATGGGCCTGAAACGAGTAAGCGCTTGGGGTAGCTATACTGCCCAAGGTGAAGAACATCGGAAAGCCGTATGCGGGAAAACCGCTCGTACGGTTTGATGAGGGGGGACTGGGAAACCAGTCCCCTACTCTACAGTAATAAAAGTAAAATATATAAGTGCAATATTAAAATGGGGCTGTCTCACAAGTGGGAGCACTTGCGGGATAGCCCCTTTCCGATTATACGAGCGGAGACTGAATCGCTGTCGCAAATTGAAGCCGGTGCCTGTGGCCGTCGACGACCGTTGTCTGAGCGCTCACGAAGTGGATGTGCTTGCCGTTTCCGACAGGAATGGCAGGACCTGTTCTGATTTTACGGAGATTATGGAAATGATCGAGGAAATCGGTGTGTTCGAACACAATTTCATGGACATGACTGTTCCCGGCTGGAATTACTTGGCTGGTCACGCCGGCGAAGCGGTGGTTGTGGCGATCTGCGCCTTGCTCAGCTAATTTCGTGCTGCCTTCAAATTCATGAACGTGAGTTTGCTTCTTGGATACGACGGCCATTTGGCGTCGGATCAATATTTTCTTTGGCATACGAGAATCCCCTCCTTTAGTTAAATCTAAACATTTTATTCAGTCGCCAACAGCGAGGTGTTAGGGCAAATACCTAACGGTATGTTAATAAAAAACAACTAAGGGGGCCATCGCGACCATTGTCCACGTCAATCCGAACGCCATCCAGCTCAGCCCGGGCCGGGGCAAGCAGAAGCCATCCCTTGTGCTGCGTATGGGACAGCCTCTTTGTTACGCTAAACATTTCTGTATAGCCTAAGAAATGGGCTTTGTCAAAAAAGGAGCGCCTCGGTATGATGGGTTTGTCGACGGGTAGATACCCAACACCATCAAGGAGACGCTCTTAATATGAAGTTTAAGCAATCAGACGGACAAAATCAACGTATCTAGTTGTGGGTATTGATATGGCAAAAGAAACTCAGGTAGCTCAAGCTACAAATTATCGAGGGATTGTCCTTACAACCCAATATCTGTCATTCAAAAACACTATCCAGGGATTTGAGAAATTACAGCGTTGGATGGAGGGTTTGCAACAAAAACATCGACTGAAGGATATCATAATTGGCATGGAGCCGACGGGACACTACTGGTACAGTTTAGCTACCTGGCTTGCCCAGAAAGGCCTAAATGTCGTTTTAGTTAATCCAGCAACGACGAAACGAAACAAGGAGAACCGAGATAATTGTCCTTCCAAGAGTGATCCGAAGGATGCCCTTGTCATTGCAGGTGTTGTTAGCCGTGGCTATTATTATGATTACATTCGGCAAGCGACTCATTTTCAAAGGCTGCGGACCCTAATGAGTGATCGAGAGTTTTGGGTCACAAATAGCGTTCAGATGCAGAATCGGATCATCCGCTGGCTGGATATACGCTTCCCTGAGTATGCTTCTGTGTTTAAAGATTGGACTTGTCCACGCTCCATAGCTACACTCAAAGAGTTTCCCTCTCCGTTGGATTTAAAAGGTCAATCTACCTCAGAAGTTATTACAGGTTGGCGAAAATATATGAAACGAGCTGGCGGCTCCACAGGTATTCAGAAGACAGCTGAATTACTCTCTAAAGCGGCTCAAAGCATGGGGGAGACGGTAGCGCTGTATGAGGCCAAACAGGAGCTGAATCGCTTACTAGAAGAGTACGAGCGCATTGACGGTATATTGAACCAAATAGCACAAGAAATCGCGGCTTTACTTGGCGAGATCCCGATTGCTAGCCAGCTTCGTTCTGTTAAAGGTTTGGGCACGATCTATATTGCAGCAATTCTAGCTGGTGCCGGTGATCTGAAGCAGTACGTTCACGGTCGTCAGTTGCTACGAAAAGCCGGTTTAAATTTGGCAGAGAGCATGTCTGAAAAGCGTAAAGGCCAGATCATACTCTCGAAACGAGGGGATTCCACACTCCGAAAATATTTGTATCTGGCTACCTTAACATTAGTGGGAACAAATCCTATATTTAAGCAATTACATTTGAATAATGTTCAGATTAAACGTATGAGTAAGCAGAAGTCGATATTTAAATTGCTCGGAAAACTGGCACGAATCTTAGTTGGCTTGGTACATTCCGAGGAGTCATTCACTCCTGAAAAAACGGTCATTCCGTATACTCACGCTGCCTAACATCTTCAAACGATTCGTGCGTTGGACGATGTTTCGTTAGATATCGATTACGGCGAGTTCGTGGCGATCATGGGTCCATCGGGGTCGGGGAAGTCGACGCTGATGAACATTTTGGGCTGCTTGGATGTAGCGGATCGCGGGGACTATGTGCTGGATGGAAAGGCCATTAATCGGCTCAAAGTGGCGGGAGATCTGGCGATAATACTGGCGGATGAACGGACGGGGGCACTGGATTCGAAAACGAGCGTGGAGATTTTGGATGTTTTTAAGAGGCTTAATGAGCAGGGCAGGACGATTGTGTTGATTACGCATGACCTAGCGATTGCGCAACAGGCGAAGCGGGTAGTGCGGTTTCAGGTTGGGCGGTTGAATGAAGTTGTTTAGTGTTTATAAGACCGGGACTCCAAATAAGGGTTCCGGCTATTTTATTTTCAAATTGTTTGATTTATTCTACCAGCTATAGAACCTAACGGAATCATTACATGCAAAGTGAGCGAGTTAAGAAACTAAAAAATCTACTGGACTTAAGACATGACCCGATACTGACCATAGCATCCAGAATGTGCTTTTATAACGTTATCATGAATTAGAGCTTTGCACCACAACTAGAATAACCGAGGATTCAAAAGGTTTCTGCTTCGAGGTTTACCCAAAGTAAGTCTGAAGGTCGGGTACTTTCGCTTGCCTACAATCTGCTGAAGAAAGCAGTAGTGGATGCCAAAAACGAAAGAGCTAAGCGCATAGCCGCTTAGCTCTCTTTTTCATTTCAAATATTAATCTGTCCCGAATATCTATAATTGTTACTTTTGGGATAGCCTTTTCATATAATTTAGTTTTTAAGGAAGTTAATCAAAGCGGTATTGAATTGTTCAGGGTGAGTCGCGTTCAAGCCATGCGGTCCACCTTCAATTACGACGAGTTGACTGCCTGAAACAGCTTCGTTGGAAAGTTGACCGCTTACTTCAAGCGGCACAATCGCATCGGAATCGCCATGGATAACAAGTAATGGAATATCAAATTTGGCCAAATCGCCACGGAAATCCGTCCGGCCGAAGGCATCAACGCAATCTAGCGTCCCCTTTGGCGAAGCGTAAGTAGCAATATCAAGGTTGTAAACACGGAAGGACTCGCTGACTAGGTCGGTTCTATCCCCTGCTTTAAAGAAATTGTGAGTGAAGCCGTCAAGGAAGGCGATACGGTCTTTTTTCAAACCGTCTTGGAAGTCCTGAATGGTGCCTTCATCCAGACCACCTTCCGGATGCTCAGCGGATTTGTAGAAGAACGGCGGAACTGCAGCAGCCAACACGGCTTTTTTGACACGGCTTGTTCCGTATGTGCCAACGTAACGGGCAACCTCTCCGCCACCCATCGAAAATCCGACCAGTGTAACGTCCTTAAGGTCCAGATACTCGATCAGCTTATGGAGATCCGTCGCAAACGTATCATAGTCGTAACCGGTCCACGGTTGGGAGGATTGCCCGAATCCACGGCGGTCATATGTAATAACGCGGTAACCTGCATCGATGAGCGCTGGAACTTGACTCTCCCACGAGCGCCCGCTCAACGGCCAGCCATGGATCAAAACGACAGGTTTGCCTGCGCCAAGATCCTCAAAATATAGTTCAATGGGTTGCCCGTTTTCTGTTCCTACTGTTAATTTAGCCATGTTTCATATTTCCTTTCGAATTGGTTTTGGTTAGGCTGAGACAGTCAAAATGAATTGACTATCTTTTTTTGGAATGGATAGGTTACCCTCCATGGCCGCCAAACATCGTTTGAGCATAAACAATACCCGCACCGTAGGCGCCACTGTGTTGCAAAGCAATCTCCAAAACGGCATCATACGTTTCTTGACGCGCCCAATCGCGCTGATACTCAAGAAGAACAGACAGCCAGGTCACGGGAATGGCTCCTGCTTGAATCATGCGTTGAACGGACATGTCATGTGCTTCCGTCGTCGTCCCGCCTGAAGCATCCGTTACGATATATACTTCATATCCATCTTTGATGGCTGAAACTACAGGAAAAGCAAGACAAACTTCTGTCCACAGAGCTGCCATAATCAGCTTCTTGCGACCTGTTTTCTTCACGGCCTCCACGAAGTTTTTGTCTTCCCAGGAGTTCATTGTTGTTCGGTCAATCGGCTTTTGATCAGGAAATACAGCTTGAATGTGCGGATGAATAGGACCAGAAAACGATTCAGCAGCAACTGTTGTAAGAATAATTGGCGCATTGAAAACTTTAGCTGTTTTAGCCAGTCCAACCGTATTGTTAATAATCGTTTGGCGATCGGCGCTTTGTACACCAAAAAGCATTTGAGGCTGATGGTCTACTAGAATGATAGCGGAGTTCTCAGCAGTTAGTAAATCGGACTTGTCGTTAAACATGTAAAAATCCCTACTTTCTATTTATGATTGATTACAACAGATCCACAAATATGAGAACCCGAACCTGCTGCATGTAACAAGTCTATTGAAATGTAAAAGGATGAACAATCTTCATTTTTCTATAAATCCCATAGGTGAAAACTATAGATTATAAAGAAAAAATAAAAATAATGTATAAGTGATTTCTATGGCTGGTATAGAGAAAGCCTTATTGATGGAAAAAATCCTGACTTATAAACTTAAATAGAAAGTAAATGATTGAACAAACAACATCATTAATGACTGGATTGAAGGAGGAAAGTTAGTATGTGGGGTTCAATGCTTCTCGCTTTAGCTACAGGTATCGTCATTGGCGTTGTTTTTCAATCGCTGAAGATCCCCTCTCCGGCGCCGCCTTTTTTGGGATTACTTGGTCTCTTAGGAATGTTTTTAGGACAACGTTTGATGCCTTGGATACAACTTTGGTTAAGCCGTAAGTAACACAATAATAAAGGAGAACAAAATCATGTCTGAGAAACCGACGATTGTTGAAGCAAACCTAGTTCCCATTAAATAACAAAGGAGAACATAATCATGTCTGAGAAATCAAGGATTGTTGAAGCAAGTTTAGTCATTCATAATGCCAATATCGTGACCATGGACGATTCTAATCCAACTGCAACAGCCATTGCAGTGAAGAACGGCCAATTCCTGGCCGTGGGGGACGATGCCGAAATCATGAAATATGCTGGACCTACCACGCAGGTTGTGGACGCGAATAAACGAATGTTGATTCCAGGTTTGAATGATTCTCATATTCATCTTATTCGAGGCGGCCTCAATTATAATCTCGAGCTTCGATGGGATGGCGTGCCATCCGTTGCGGATGCCTTGCGGATGCTGAAAAAGCAGGTGGATCGTACGCCAGCACCCCACTGGGTTCGTGTTGTTGGCGGTTGGACAGAATTTCAATTCGCGGAACGTCGAATGCCAACTTTGGATGAAATCAATCGAATTGCTCCGCATACGCCGGTATTTATTCTCAATCTTTACCGTCAGGCTTTTTTGAATAAAGCAGCATTACGAGTCATCGGATATACGAAAGATACGCCGAATCCGCCAGGTGGAGAAATCCAAAGGGATAGCCAAGGGAATCCGACAGGAATGCTCATCGCTAGGCCTAATGCTACTATTTTGTATGCGACCCTAGCGAAGGGACCGAAGCTTTCATACGAGGATCAAATCAATTCAACCCGATTGTTTATGAGGGAATTGAATCGATTCGGAGTTACAAGCGTTATTGACGCTGGTGGGGGCTTTCAAAACTACCCTGACGATTATCAGGTATTTGATGAGCTTGATAGACGTGGAGAAATTACGGTTCGCACGGCGTATAATTTATTCACCCAGCATCCCAAGAATGAACTGAGTGATTTTAAAGCATGGACCGCTACGACGCAGCCGTACACAGGCAGTTCCTACTATCGTCATAATGGTGCAGGTGAAATGCTTGTTTATAGCGCAGCGGACTTCGAAGATTTTGTTGAACCCCGTCCGGAACTTCCCGCTGTACTGGAAGATGAACTATTCGAAGTAACCCAGCATCTCGTAGAGCAGCGTTGGCCATTTCGTCTTCATGCCACTTACGGAGAATCTATCACACGTTTTCTCGATGTATTTGAACGCGTGAACAAAGAGGTTCCCTTTAAAGACTTACGCTGGATTCTGGACCATGCTGAAACAATCCAGGAGAAGGATTTGGAGCGCGTCATCGCATTAGGCGGTTCGATCGCTGTTCAAAGCCGAATGGCTTTTCAGGGGGAATATTTCGTCGATCGATATGGGGCCGAAGCAGCGGAAAATGCGCCTCCGATCACCAAGATGATTAAAGCTGGCTTGCGTGTTGGAGTAGGGACAGATGCAACCAGAGTAGCCAGTTATAATCCATGGGTTGCCTTATACTGGTTAGTAACGGGCAAGACACTTGGTGGGCTAATCTTGTACCCTGCTTCCAATCGTGTAGAGAGGCATGAAGCGCTTCGCATGTATACAGCAGGAAATGCATGGTTTTCAAAAGAGGAAGATGTGAAAGGGCAAATTAAAGAAGGTCAATATGCCGATTTTTCGATACTTTCTGATAACTTCTTTCATGTCTCCGAAGAAGCTATTAAAAAAATTGAATCTGTTTTCACTGTTGTAGGAGGCAAAATTGTCTATGGTACTAATGAATTTCAGCCTTTGTCGCCGCCAGCTCCCCAAGCAAGTCCAGACTGGTCTCCGCATAATATCTTTGGAGGCTACTACAATGGAACAAGTTACGGAGGAGGCGGAGCGGGGGTTCAGGCACCTCAAAAGGCACACCATCATCATGGATGCAACCATCACCATGGCAGTGGCTTCTGTGACCTGGATTGCTTCGTTTTCTAAGTATGTTTCACCAAAATAATCCAATAGGGGCGAAATCATCATGTCTGAAGTTACGATCAAAGTAAACGATAATGGGCCATTGCGTATTACAGGCAAAGTAGAAATGGTGGATGCGGTGGGCAACCGTTTTGAAACCAAGGAAAGCTTTATTCTGTGCCGGTGCGGTTTATCCAGTCAAAAACCGTTCTGCGATTTGACTCATAAAGGTAAGTTTGAAAGCGCTCCTCGAGCTTAGATTAAAAGATCAATATCGATCATTCTATATTTCGTATAGCCTAAGCTAATAGTTGGTAATGTTGCTAAATTCGAAAGGAGTTTTTTGATGACTGAAAAACTAACGGAAGTGCTTAACATTCAAATCGCTAACTGGAGTCTGTTGTTCACCAAACTTCATAACTATCACTGGTATGTTAAAGGGGCGCAGTTCTTCACTTTGCATTTGAAGTTCGAAGAACTTTATACAGAAGCTGCACTTCATGTGGACAATCTTGCCGAACGTCTGCTGGCATTAGGCGGTAGTCCGGTAGCGACACTCCATGAAATTATTGAAAAAACTTCATTAAAAGATGCAGCAGGCAATGAGAATGCAAATGAGATGGTCCGTACGCTTGTAGCTGATTTTGGGATTATTGTGAGTGAGCTGAAAGAGGGCATGAATACTGCTGACCGTGAAGGTGATGAGACAACTAGTGATATGCTATTGTCGATTCATAGCTCCCTGGAAAAGCATGTATGGATGTTAAAATCTTACTTAGGATAATTGTAATCTTTCTAAAGAATAATGGATTAACGGAAGACCTGAAAGAGAGCGGCCTTAAAAAGCTACGATTCTTGAAGGTCTTTTCCTTATCATATTAGAAACTTTTGTCATTGAGGTGAAGAAAATGATCCCTATTCTTGATCGTATCAACCAGCTAAGCAGGAAACAACGCGAAATTGGTTTGACAGAAGAGGAGAAATCTGAACAAGCAGCATTGCGTCAAGAGTATTTGCAGCTTATTAGATTCCAAGCTTTGTCTACCGTGTTAAGCTTATCTGTTGTCGACCCTGAAGGTAATGACGTAACTCCATTAAAGTTGGTGCACGAGAAAGAAGAGCCAAACATTTAGCTGGCTCGTTTAATGGAGAATTCCTTCAGTAAAAAAAGAGCAGTTCCCCAGCTATCATTTACTGGGTGAACTGCTCTATTTTTGACGGATCGTATTAAGTCAGTTGTGGAACTCTCAAACCAAGCCCCTTGGCGATGACTTGCCCCCATTCGGGATCTGCTTGAAAGAAGTGAGAGATTTGGCGGAGTTTAATTTCATCTTTTTCCACCGGCTTCATAGCATTTACTATGTTATATACTAATCGTCCGCGTTCTTCTACACTAAGCAATCGATACAGGTCGCCGACTTGAGTGTAATGATCATCTTGGTCATATGGGACGCTATCGGCTGAACCGGTTATCTCAAACGGGGCTGTCTTGTACGTTTCAGATTCGGCAGCTCCGCCATAACTATTTGGTTCATAGTATATCGAATTTCCCCCATTACGATCGGAACGCATCTGTCCGTCACGCTGGTTGTTATTCACTTCTACGATAGGTTTATTGATAGGCAGTGTATTATGGTTCGTGCCGACCCGATAGCGATGAGCATCGGCATAGGCAAATAAACGGCCTTGAAGCATTTTATCCGGCGAAGCCTCAATACCGGGTACGAACGCCCCAGGGGAGAAGGTTGCTTGCTCAACTTCGGTAAAATAATTGTCAGGGTTTCGGTTGAGGACCATGCGTCCAACCTCGATAAGAGGGTAATCTTTCTGCGACCACACTTTCGTTACATCGAAAGGATCGAAACGATAGGTCTTGGCATCTTCCATCGGCATCATTTGTACATACAGCTTCCATGCGGGGAAGTCGCCTTTGTCAATGGCATTAAATAAATCCTCGATATGATAATCTGGGTTTTCACCGGCCAGCTTGGCGGCCAGCTCGACATTCAGGTTCTTCACGCCTTGTTCCGTTTTAAAATGATATTTGACCCAAATGCCTTGTCCGTCCACATTGACCCACTTAAACGTATGGCTTCCGAAGCCATGCATATGACGCAGAGTCGCAGGAATACCACGATCGGACATCAAGATAGTGACTTGATGCAAGGATTCGGGAGATAAGGACCAGAAATCCCAAACAGCATTGGGGTTTTTTAGATGAGTTTGAGGGTGGCGTTTCTGGGTATGAATGAAATCCGGAAATTTAATGGCATCCCGAATGAAGAAGACAGGCGTGTTATTGCCCACCAAATCATAGTTTCCTTCTTCCGTATAAAACTTTACAGCAAAGCCACGCGGGTCACGTACGGTATCTGCCGATCCCAGCTCACCTGCTACCGTGGAGAAGCGTATAAATACGGGTGTACGTTTGCCAACCTCAGACAAAAAGCTGGCCTTTGTATAGGCGGAAATATCGCCCGTTACTTCAAAATATCCGTGTGCGCCGGCACCTTTGGCATGCACAACACGTTCGGGGACGCGTTCCCGGTTGAAATGAGCAAGCTTTTCCAGAAGGTGGACGTCTTGAATAAGGGTTGGACCGCGTGAGCCGGCAGTCATGGAGTTCTGGTTATCTCCAACGGGAGCGCCCCAACTTGTAGTTAAATGGCCATTTTTGGTTTCCATGTACAAACCTCCAAAGTAATATATGTGTACAAACGATGAGCCATGGTGAACCGGAATTACCGGATACGATACCGAATCAATTCTCAGAGTTCGCGTTTGTCTTGTTTGGGACGATGCTGGTTAACTGCGAGTTTCTTCTAAACGAATAAAAAAGGGGACAATCAAGCTCAAACACAACAGTCCAGCTAATATTTCAAAAGAGAATAAATAGCCTCCGTGATTGATCAGATAAATTGAGAGAATCGGCCCAAGTGATGCACCTATGAACACCATAAACATGTGGAACGAAACCGCGATCGCCCGGATCTCCCCCGCAATGTGACCAATTAGTGAGATCAGTGCGGGAAGAGCCACAGCAATTCCAATAATAAACACGACACTCATCGAAACTAAAAAAATGAGGTTAGGCCAGAGGCCTAACAATCCCAAGCCGATTCCAGCAAAGATCAATCCACACCATAAAACGTTTTTGATTCCAAATTTCGCAACCAATCTTCCATCAAATGGTGCTATTAGCATTCCGATAATACCAACCACACGTACCCATAGAATATCTTGATGACTTAATCCGAAGAGCGAACTGTTTAGGTAACTTCCAAGTGTCGTAAAAAAACCGACAAGCGAAATAAAGAGCGTAGCAGAAATAATGTAGCAAAGTGGCAAACCCTTCTTTTTAAAAATATGGCCTATTCGCAAAAAGGCAGAAAAGAAGCTGCCATCGGATTGCAGTGTTGCATCTTTTGCAATAAAGGTAATCAAGATAAACGATATTAAATACACGGCAAAAAGAATATAGAAAATATAAGACCAACTAAAGAATAAAACAATATAGCTGCTATATATTTGTCCAACGATAGTTGCCATTAAAAATGCCGTACTGATGAAACCAATAATGGTTATTCTTCTTTTTATCGGAAACATTTCCATGGCGTAGGCTAAGACAGACGGAGGGAACATGGATGCAGCTAAACCCTGGATGGCTCGAAGGGCAACAAGCCAAGAAAAGCTGCTGACACTTCCAATTAGAGGAGTTATTACAGTTAGCAATAATAACCCTGACAACATCATTTTTTTTCGCCCAAAACGATCGGATAAAACTCCAAAGAATAGACCTCCACCTGCAAAAGCAAACGAAAAGGCACTGCCAGCCCAAGCAGCTTGAGAAGACGACACCTTGAATACGTCTGCAAAAACCGTTATTAACGGGATTGTTAAATACACACAAGATACTACAACTAATGAACACCAGAAAAGAACGACGGTAATGAATGAGAAATTCGACGAGTTGGACAACGGTTCGTTAACCAAGATCCTACCCCCTTGTTCTTCAGATTTTTTAATTGGATTATTTATGTTCAGCTAACCAAACGGCTACTTTTTGAGCATCGTCCCCTTTGAGGATTCCAGCAGGCATACCACCGCGACCATTAATAATTTGGTTTTTTATTTGATCAACACTCAGTTTTGAACCAATTTTTTGTAATTTCGGTCCAACTCCACCTTCCAAATTGTTGCCATGACATGCAATGCAGCTTTTTTTGTACAGCAGTTCACCGTCATTTATTGAGGTGCTCAAAGCGCTCGAATTTGAAGCAAGGGTTTCTTGTTTTGAGCAAGCAGATACCAAGAGCATAGATATAGTGGAAAACAAAATAACCAGACATTTTACCTTCACTAATTATCACCTCCCGGCCTTATATAAGAACGTATCTGAGTATTACTTGGAAACATCATTCGTATGGTTATTATAAATGTCCATTGCTTTTACGTTAGTAAAAACGTTGACCGCAAATATCAAGATACCGATTCCAGCCACAGATTCGCCAATACGCTTTAACGTTGTAACCCAATCTGGAGCGTAGCCATGAGCCATTAAAGCGAGGGTAATGAGCATGATGGGCAGGCCGATGCCTTGCAACCAGAAGTGCCACCTTGCTAGAGGAGATTCTGATGCTTTGGGAAAACGAAGATACGTAAATCCGCAAAGAGCCAATGTTGCCCACCCGAAAAGATTTGTATGAGCATGTACGCTTGTTAGTGCAAAGTTAAGTGTTGTACCCATGTAAATACCGATGCAAATACCAAGCAAAATATAAACGACTGCCATTTTTAAAAAACGTACGCCCATAGAATTTCCCCCTTGTTAATGTTATAAAGAACAATTCATCCGGCCGGGAATTATCCTAAAACTTAAACTTCTTTCAATTGGAAGTTTATACAACATCTTATAAGCACAGATAGGCAACTATCAATATGAATCTGACTATATCTAATATAGAAATTGCTTATATTAGCTTTGTCCTTGAAGATATAGCTAATGACTATACATGATATAGAAATAATGGAATTGTTCGTTAATAATAATTTCAATATGCTAAAACATAAACAGTTAAGGATCATGCGAGGAGTGTTTGCAAAATGGAAAAACATACAGAAGGGATCCACCATATAACGGCTTTTGTAAAGAATGCGCAAAAAAATGTGGACTTTTATGCAGGGGTGCTAGGTCTGAGACTTGTAAAAAAAACGATCAACTTTGACGCTCCGGAAGTTTACCATTTATATTTCGGTAATGAAGCAGGAAGTCCAGGCACCATAATTACATTCTTTCCGTATGAAGGTCATAAAGGGCGTATTGGTGGAGGGCAGGTAGGTGTAACAATATATGTCGTTCCTTTAGGTGCACTCGATTTTTGGAAAGAGCGCCTTGAAAGCTTTCATGTTCCTTATTCTTTGGAGACGAGGTTTAATGAGTATTACTTAACATTTACAGATCCGGATGGCTTACAGCTTGAGATTGTGGAGCGCGAGGAAGGGGATTTGAGTCAGTGGTCATTCGGTGGTGTTTCAATAGATAAAGCAATCAAAGGTTTTGGCGGCGCTGTCCTCTATAGTACCGCTCCTGAAAAAACGATGAAAGTGCTAGAGCAGATTTTAGGTCTTCAAAAGGTGGAACAAACAGAAGACTTTATTCGCTATAAATCAAAGGGGAGAATTGGTAATATTATTGACGTAAACATTGCGGCAATGGGGTGGGGCATAAGTGGAGCCGGTACGGTTCATCATATTGCATGGCGAGCCAAGGATTATGAAGAACACGAAGCATGGAGAAGCCATGTTGAGAATTGGGGCTTCCACCCTACACCGATCATTGATCGGCAGTATTTCCATGCCATTTATTTTAGGGAAGAAGGCGGGATCTTGTTTGAAATCGCGACAGACCCGCCAGGTTTTGCTAAGGATGAGCCTCAAGATCGCTTAGGCGAGGCATTAATGCTGCCAGAATGGTTCGAAAGCAATCGTGCTGAAATAGAAAAGAACTTGTCTCCTATTCAAGTACGCGAATTGGAGCCGTTCAAGCCATGGGTGTATCGCGGCATCGTTTCGAAGTAACAGCATTGTTCGAAGCAGCGTTTGCGCGAGCGATGTTTCAGAAGTAATCCGATTTTATAAAAAACATAGTAAAAGATGAGCCTGCTTCGTATCGAGAAGGGGCTCTTCATATTTTCGGACTTCACACATAGTGTTCCCAACGCACCAACCCTAAAATCTAGCAACCTTCACCTGAAATCTAGCGGATATATTACATGACAGATTCCTTGATATAATGTTTACAAAGTCCAGTAAGCAAAATACGCAAGTGGGATGATCGGGGTGGTCTATATAGAGCTTCGCCAGCTTGAATATTTTATTCAAATATGCAAATCGGGAAGTTTCACCAAAGCTAAAGATGAATTAGGTGTGACTCAGCCTACACTAAGCCAGCAAATTCGGGTTTTGGAAGATGAGTATAATATTCCATTGTTCGATCGGGTAAGTAGGGGAGTTGAAGTAACGGAAGCGGGTAAAATTCTCTTGAATAAGGGGAACGCTATTATGAATCTTCTTGAAGAGGCGCGAAATGAAATATATGGGCGAAACCATATATCTAGAGAAATAATTTCTATTGGATGTTGTCCTGCTGAGTTTGGATATCTAGCTCCTTATTTCATGAGATTTCGCGAAAAGTACCCGAATATTTCATTGGAAATTATCGCTGCAGAGGATGCCGAGAATAAAGTTTTGGAGCAAAGGGTGGACATTGGAATCACTGCAAATCCGATTTCTGATGCTTCGGTCATTTCGACTCATTTGTATAGACAAGAAATGGCGCTATTGATTCACTCAGAACATCCTTTGGCCGATAAATCTTCGATTCCTTTTCGATCCTTGAAGCAAATGAATTCGATCATGTTTCGAGAACAAAACAAATCATTAATTGAAATGTATTGTTTCTCTTATGGGTTTACCTTGAAGTCGATAATAGAAACGTCCTCCATTTCAGTATTGATTCATGGGGTTCGTCATGGACTTGGAGCAGCTCTTATACCAACATCTTTGCTCGAAAGTCTAAGGGACGATTCTTTGCGTATTGTAAAATTAGAAGGCAATGTTCCATGTTGGGATATATCTCTAGTTTATCTTAATTCCGTTACTATGAGGCCCACTGTACGCAAATTCATTCAAGAGATGAATCCATATGTCCAAGCGGTGCTGCAATAATGAAGAAGTAGGACAAGAATTAGAACATCATAGCTAACGAACGCGAGCAAGACGAAGGGATATTTCCTTGTCGTGCTCGCTTATTGCGTTGGCGGTTTAGGAAACCTAAATAACCTTACCTAAAATGTAAGCTTTCTTTCTTTTTCTTTCAGTAACCTTTATACTAGCAGGAGGGTTTTGCGCAGCTGAGAGCTTGTTTGCGTATGACAAGATCACCACTTTCCTATATAGGATAATAAGTACACCACTGCACAGACGAAGGAGAATTATGAATGGATAAAATGCGTAGATCAGCAATGCTGTTACTTGCTCTGATGATGTGTTGGACATTAGCGGCTTGTTATGGGAACACTGGCACATCGAGCAATGACACTGCTGAGAATCATACGAAATCGAACGCCAATCTTATGCAGGCAGGTGCTGCTTCTCAAACGAAGCCTTCTCCGGATGAGCCTGCCTGGAAGCTGGACACGACACCGATTACGTTTGACTGGTACATAAATTTCGATTGGTTCACCAGTAAATGGGGAGGGAACGTCGTTTCCGATTATATAACCAAGAAGACGGGCGTCAGCTTGAACTTTATCATGCCTGCTGGTGACGCCAGCGAGAAGCTCAACACGATGATGGCAGCAAGGACGCTCCCTGACTTCATCACGTTAGGCTGGTACGAAGATGCCGTGTTGAAGATGATCAAGGGAGATATGGTGCTTCCATTGAATAAGCTAGCGGATCAGTATGATCCTTATTTCATTAAAGTTGCAGACCCTGCAAAGCTTAGCTGGTATACACAGGCTGACGGCAATGTGTATGGCTATCCGAATGCATCTTCATCCCCTACGGATTATCAGAAATATGGTCAGTTTATTACGTCTAATCAGACCTTTGTTGTTCGGAAGGACATGTATGAAGCACTTGGGAAGCCGGATATGAGCACGCCGGAAGGGTTTCTCAGCGCGCTGAAGGCTGCGAAGGAGAAGTTTCCGAAAGTGGACGGCAAGCCGCTCATTCCGATCGGCCTGCATGAATTTACGGAGACCGGCAACTTTTCGCTGGATACGTATCTTCAGAACTTCCTAGCCATTCCGCAGCAGAAAAACGGCAAACTTTACGACCGCCGAAGCGATCCAACCTATCTGAAATGGCTGAAGGTGTTCCGCCAAGCGAATGAGGACGGACTGATGCCGACAGATGTCTACATTGACGAAAAACGATTGGAAAAGGATGAAAAAATATCGCAAGGGCGCTATTTTGCCATGCTGTATCAGTGGTCTGATTTTACAGAGATTAATCAAGCGTTGTATCAGAAGGACCCGAATAAGGTGTATATTGCGATTGATGGTCCTGCGAATGATGTGCATGATGCGCCAACACTTGCAGGAAATGGCGTCTCTGGTTGGACGGTGACGCTCATCTCGAAGAATGTCAAGGATAAGAAACGGGCAATTGCCTTTCTCAGCTATTTGCTCAGCGAAGAGGGAAACAAGGATCTGTATTTAGGAGAGAAGGGCATTACCTACGATACGATAGACGGCAAAGATCAGTTCCTGCCGGAGGTCATGCATCTGCTCAACACCGACCGCAAAGCATTCGATAGCAAATATGGCGGTTCTTATATGTACTGGATGTTAATGGATACGAACATGAATCTAGCATGGATGACGGGAATGGATGCTGAGCCTGCCAAACAAATTGCCGATTGGACGAGGGGCAAGACGATCAGCATGACTGAGTTCGACAATCTGGATCCGGACCCGACGACGAAGGAAGGTATTGCGGAAGACCGAAACATACGGCTCTGGGCCGAGACACTGCCGAAGCTGCTGATGTCCAAGTCGGATGCTGAATTCGATCAGCTATTCACCGAATTCATGAAAAGTATTACCGAGGATCCAGAGTATGGAGCCCTTGTAGCTAGCCGCCAAGCAGCCTATGAACGAAATGTACAGAAGCTGAAGTCGGTGCTCAATCAATAATTTTATAGAGGAAGCAGCAGGATGTGAGACAGGAAAATGGGATTCGCGGCAATCCGTTGGTTATTGGGGATACGTGTATTTACGTTTAAGCTTTCGCTTCAAGTCAAACTGATTCTGTCATTTGTGTTCGTTATCTTCATACCGGTTATTCTATTCTCCTGGTATACCCTCAATGAAGAGTCCACCAAGGCAATGGAAGAATTGACGAAGAACAACGAGAATGTGCTGGAGTTCGAGAAAATAAACATTGAGAATAACATGGAGCTGATGGGATGGACCGATCAGCTTGCGTTATCCAATCGGGAAATGAACAATTATCTGCAAATTGAACAAATTCAGGATACAGCGCGTGTTCTTCATATTAAGCTTGATGTTGTCAACAACTTTCAATATTTTTTGTTCAACAATCCACGAATTGCGAATGTCCGGTTGTTCACGGGCAACCCTTATGTGAACGAGATTTGGCCAGTCATTCTACAGGAATCACGTATTAAGGACAAGCCATGGCATGATGAGGTGATGAAGCAGCGCGGTTTGCCCTGGTGGGAGATACAGGAGAACGTCTCCCTCACCGGTATGCCATCCGAACCATCGCCGAATGAGCCCTTCATGACGTACTTGCAGGAATTTAAATATGCAGACAACGCAACACATAACGGGATTCTAGAGATATCGATGAAGCTGTCGGATTTCTTCTCTCGAACGTTCAGTAGTGTGCAGGACAAGAACTCCCAGCTGATTGTAGTAGCAAGGAGCGGACAGGTATTCAGCTTGAAGGCATCACCTGTGTTCGAACAGCACAGTGTGGAGCAATTGATGAACAGTGTGAAGCTGACGAGTAATACAGATATCGAGACGGTACAGTTCAAGATTAATGGGCAGTCCTACTTGGCATTTCAGAGCTACATTCCTTCGATCGACGTACATCTGGTCAATATGGTTAGTCTTTCGGACACGATGGAAGGCATTAACCATTCGAGAGTTCTTTATATTGTACTCATTTCGTTATTAGTGGCATTTCTCGTACTGCTATCTTACTCGATGCAGGCGATAATTTTGCGCAGGCTTAAGGCCTTAAGAGAATCGATGCAACAGGTAAGAAGCGGTAACTTCAACATCGAGCTGCCCCCGATAACTGGTACCGATGAGGTAGGAGAGCTGGGCCTGCATTACCATAAGCTCATTCTGAAGATAAACGAGCTTATTCAAGAGCAGGCAGCTAGGCAGGCGGCAGGCAAAGAAGCAGAGCTTCGGGCGCTGAAGAACCAGATCGATTCCCACTTCCTCTACAATACGCTGGAGAACGTCAAGATGCTGGCAGAGATTGAAGGGCAGTACCTTATTTCGGACATAATGACCTCGCTAGGCGGTATGATGCGGTATTCGATGGAATGGAAGCAGGATCACGTAATGCTTAGCGATGAGATTAAGCAAGTTCAGCATTATGTATCCGTCATGAACATCCGTTATGACGGAAGACTTGATCTCCGATTGTCAATAGCACCGGAATGCCTTAAGCAGGAATCGCTCAAAATGTCACTTCAGCCCGCAGTCGAAAATGCAATTAAGCATGGGATGAGCCGGATGCATTCCAGTGACGGAAATCTTGTCATTACGATCTCTGCCGTCCTGCGTGATCAAGCTTGTGTCATAGAGATCACTGACAGCGGCTGCGGCATACCGGAAGAGAAGCTGGGCATATTGAACCGAATGCTACGAATGGAAGAGTCCGCTTACCAGAATGTCCGGCAATTATTCGTTCTCAAAAATAACCAGGACAGCAATGGAATCGGTCTGCGTAATGTGGACCAACGTTTAGTGATGAGCTATGGGACGGAATATGGGATTCAGATCGAGAGTCAGGAAGGAAGCTATACACGCATAATCATGACTTTGCCGTATCGGGCCATAGGAGGGGGATTAGACATCTATGATTAACTTGCTGATCGTCGACGACGAGAAGAACATTCGGAGGGGCTTGCAATCGGTGATTGAGAGGCAGTTTCCTAATCTGTTCAACTACCGATTTGCCGAGAATGGACAAGAGGCGCTGGAGCTGCTTAGCCAGGAGCCTGCGGATATTATGTTCACAGATATCCGAATGCCAATTATGGATGGGATCGAACTGCTCGAGCAGCTGCAAGACCATCCGGTTAAACCCGAGGTTGTATTGCTATCTGGCTATAATGACTTCGTATATGCACAGAAAGGGATCCGTTGTGCTGTGAAGGATTATCTTGTAAAGCCTGTGATGCGGGAGGAGTTGTTTTCCGTCCTGGAGCGATTAATGCGGGACATAAGAATGAGAGAAGAGCGAGCAGACAAGGCGGGCGAAGATGCCGTCCTTGTTGCTGCCGAGCTAGTAACCCTGCATTTGACCCAGAAGGATGCTGGTGATGCAATAACACAGAACAAACTGAAGCAGGCAGGCTTAAGCTGGTTGGATACAGGATATACGCTGGGCTTGCTTACGCGACGCGGTAGAGGATCACAGACCAGCAGTACGGATGCTGTCTTCAGGAATCAGATCGCTGAGCTGTTACAAGGGCATATGGATTGGATACTCACGCGTGACGGAAAAGGCGGAACGATTATGATCGCACGCGATCCGGTTATGTTCTACCAGTTGGCGGAACGGTGGAGGTTGAGTGTATATGAGTCGCAGCTGCGAATCGCGATTAGCGAGTCTGTTCAAGGGATAGAGCAGATAAGGTGGGCATATAGCCAAACGAAGCAAACCTTGAAATACAGTATTGTGCTTCCTGAACTTGATGTGCTGGACTACACCAGCATAAGCGAGCGCAATGAGCGGCATGTCGTTCCTGTTGAGTTGATTGGGCGATTATCGAATCTGATGGGAATGGGACGCGGGAACGAAATGAAGCAGCTTCTCAATCAAATTCTAGACGTTCGTATAATTAGCTGCTGTGAAATCGGCTATCTGGAGCGGATCAGCCAGCTGCTCAATGAAGAGCTGTTCGACAAGGTGTTCCACATATACGGAAATAGAGTGCTTGACCTATTAAGTCACTACGCCTCTGTTGGCCATATCGGGAATTTCGATTGTTTTGAACATTATTATGCATTTGTTGAGCAACTTCTCGATAATCTGGATCGGTTCATCCAAGATCGGAGAGAGCAAGCGCCTACGGAGCAAAATACGATGCAAAAAGTTGTCGCCTACTTGCAGACGCATTATGCCGACAACTTGAATATGGCGGTCGTGTCCAACCATTTCTCACTCAATTACTCGTATTTCAGTCAAGCTTTCCAAGAATATTACGGTGAGAGTTTCTCGAACTATGTTCGCCGTTTAAGGCTGGACAAGGCGAAGGAGCTGCTGGTGCACTCCGATTTGAAGGTGTACGAAATCAGTGATCAGGTTGGATTCGAAAATGTGAAGCATTTTACGAGAATATTCAAGGATACCGAAGGCATCACAGCGCTAGAATACCGAAGCCAGCGAAGGCTGTTTGAAATCCAAGTAATCTAAAATTGTACTGAACTTAGCAGGACCCTCAAATCAAGCAGCTGAAAAAGTCCCATGTATAAAAGTAAGGTACAGATTTCTTCATTTTTTGAAGGGACTGTACCTTTTTTCTGCATAATTAAGACTAAGCGGGTGGTTAGGGAGTTACAAACGTACCAACCCTAAAATCTAGCAACCTTTACCTGAAATCTAGCGGATATATTACATGACAGATTCCTTGATATAATGCTTACAAAGTCCAACAATCACTCCGATCACGCTCATTACCACCAGGGGGTGAACACCCAGTAAGGGAAGCACCAAGAAAAGTCCCCCTATGCTAACGAATAACAGAACCAGCCAATTTGTGAAAATAGGAGTGAGATTGATTTTCATGTTCAGGCAATTAGAATATTTCATTCAAATTTGCAAAGAAGGAAGCTATACTAAGGCTGCAGAAGTTTTAATGATGTCTCAACCTACTTTAAGTCAACAGATCCGATTTTTAGAGGGAGAAGTTGGAACTCCTTTGTTTGAGAGAGTTGGTAGAGGGGTAAAGATTACAGCTGCCGGGGAAATACTTTACCAAAAAGCTATTTTCGTGATGAGGCTCATTGAGGAATCGAAGAAAGAAACTTACGAGTTACGCAATGCTCGCACAAATAAACTTTTGATAGGCATCTCGTCTATGGACTTTTTTCGTTTAGTACCCCGATTTTTGAAATTCCATGAACAGTATCCTGGTATCACATTAAAATTTGCCAGTGCAGAGAATTCATCACAGCAATTATTGGATAGTAGTATCGATATTGGCATTATCGACTATCATGAACCAAACAAAGAAATTCATATGATGCACCTTTATAAAGAAGAACAAGCATTGGTCGTTTATGAGGATCATCCATGGGCAGATCGAACCTTTATTTCTTTTCAGGAGCTAGAGGATTTAGAATCTGCCTTATTTGTTAGGGATTTAAGTGTAATCGAGCAACTTCATACATTTAGCGATAAGATCACCAAATCTTTGCAATCAAAGTTTGAGTCAACTTCTGTGGAAATTCTTCTTTTTATGGTACTGCATAAGATGGGGGTAGCTATTTTACCTGCTTCTTTAATCGAAAGCTTTTTTGGTCAGAAATTGAAAATGATTCGTCTTGTAGATCCATCGCCTGTCCGTGAGATCAAGCTTATTTTTAAAAAACATCATTACAACAATCCTTCGGTTCAAACATTTATCGACTTTTTTCTAGAACAATCGAAAAAGTAGGTAGACTATGGCCATCACAAATAGGGATTGTGAAAACGCTCCCTCGATTTGCCTCCAGCCCTTATTGAATGGCTGTGCTGCATAGCGATCGCCAAGACGGCATCGCAGGTTTCTTGGCGTGCCCAATCTCGTTCGTATTGCAACGGCCGATAATCAGAATATTATCTGTATCAAGAGAGGCTATCCCAAAAGTCATTTAAATGACTTTTGGGATAGCCTCTCTTAAATAAAATTATAAGCTGCTAGCAATATGAATCTATCTATATGAAGTATAGATATGCTTATATTAGCTTCGCCCTTGAAGATATAGCTAATGACTATACGTGATATAGAAATAATGGAATTGTTCATGAAGGATAATTTCAATATGATAGGACACAAACAGTTAAAGATCATACAAGGAGTGTTTGCAAAATGGAAAAACATACGGAAGGAATTCACCATATAACAGCCTTTGTAAAGAATGCTCAAAAAAATGTGGACTTTTATGCAGGGATACTGGGTCTGAGACTTGTAAAAAAAACGATCAACTTTGACGCTCCGGAAGTTTACCATTTGTATTTCGGTAATGAATCAGGTCGTCCAGGTACCGTAATCACATTCTTTCCATATGAATTGAACCGTAAAGGGCGTATTGGTGGAGGACAGGTCGGTATAACAACATATATCGTTCCTTTAGGTGCACTCGATTTTTGGAAAGATCGCCTAGAGAGCTTTCATGTTCCTTATTCTTTAAAGACGAGGTTTAATGAGAATTACTTAACTTTTTCAGATCAGGATGGTTTACAGCTAGAGATTGTAGAGCGCGAGGAAGGAGATTTGAGTCAGTGGTCGTTCGGTGGTGTTTCAATAGACAAAGCTATCAAAGGTTTTGGCGGCGCTGTTCTGTTTAGTACCGCACCGGAAAAAACGATGAATGTCCTAGAGCAAGTCTTGGGTCTTCAAAAGGTGAACCAAGAAGGGGATTTTATTCGTTATAAATCGACAGGGAGTATTGGTAATGTTATTGACGTAAACATTGCGGCAATGGAGTGGGGCATAAGTGGGGCAGGTACTGTTCATCATATTGTATGGCGCGCAAAGGATGATGAAGATCATGCTTCATGGAGAACTCATGTACAGGAACATGGCCTTCAACCCACACCTATTATCGACCGGCAATATTTTAATGCGATTTACTTTCGTGAAGAAGGCGGTATCCTATTTGAAATCGCCACGGATCCACCAGGTTTTGCAGTAGATGAGCAATCCGATGTATTAGGTGAAAAACTTATGCTTCCTGAATGGTTTGAAGCTGAACGTGCAGAAATCGAAAAAGGTTTATCACCTATTCAAGTACGTGTGATGGAGTCAGATAAATGAAAGAATTCAAAATATATAAAGGGAAAGATATTGATGTTTTGTTTCACTCTGGAAAATGCGGTCATTCGGCAAATTGCGTGAGAGGGTTGCCAGGAGTGTTTAACGTTAAAAAGAAACCATGGATTCAAGCAGATGGAGAAACGGCTGACAAAATCGCTGATCTTATTGATAAATGTCCAAGCGGTGCTTTGCAATATATAAGAAAAGATCTTCAAGCATGAATGGGGTAACAATAATGATTGAAATTAATAAAGATACGGACAGTTTTTATGTAGGAGATCAGGATAAAAGAGAGGCAGAATTACATTATGTTCCATCTGGGAATGGAATCATAATCGTAGATCACACGTTTGTTTCCGATCGTCTGCGAGGACAAGGGGTAGGACAAGAATTAGTTAGGCGCGTAGTCGAGTTTGCTCGGAAGGAAAGGTTAAAGATTATGCCACTATGTCCTTTCGCCAAAAGTCAATTTGACCAACATCAAGATTATGATGACGTATTATTAAAATAATTTTAATCAATAGTTATAATCAATTTAAATAGCTGATAAGGAGAGTTCTAAAATGATCCAGGTATTCCCGGCAGACTCCCGGTTTAGCGTAGATCATGGATGGCTGCGCAGCCGTTTAAGCTTCTCGTTCGGCAATTACTATGACCCCGATAACACCGGTTTTGGAGTTTTGCGAGTATGCAATGACGATAACGTAGATCCTAGCAAAGGATTTGGTGCCCACCCGCATAGTGATATGGAGATCGTGACAATCGTACTTTCAGGATCCGTCCGTCATGAGGACAACTTGGGCAACACGGAAGAAACGAAAACTGGGGAAGTGCAACGAATGAGCGCGGGATCCGGAGTTGTTCATGCTGAATACAACGCTTCACAGGACGAGTCGATGAGAATTCTTCAATTGTGGTTCATGCCGAATGAACGGGGATTAGATCCTTCCTATGAAACTCGCAGGTACAATTCAGAGAAGTTAAAGAATGCCTTGCTCCCGATCGTTGATCCGCAGGGATCAGAGCAGATTGTTAAAATCCATCAGGACCTAACTCTCTATTTATGCAAATTGGATAAAGATAAAGATATTACCTTTCGGCAGGAAGAGGGGCGTCGGATATTTCTTTTCGTCATTGAGGGACGCCTTACAGTAAACGATACTCGGTTAGGTGAAGGGGATACGGCTCGAATCGAATCTTTGGCTCAGCTCGGCATCATGGCGGAGGAAGATGCATTTCTAATGCTGATTGACCTTCCATAAGAACGAATAGGAGTGTTTGTATGAAAGAGGTACTTGTGGTTAGGCACTCGGTTGGAGGTAGGACATTTATTCATACCGAACAACAACCCATGGAATATTCGGTAACACGTACGGGTCAGGGGTGGAGAATTGCTTTAATCATTACACAGGACGTGGATATTCATGAGATTCTCCGTTGGAAACAGGAATTGAATGTGTTTCTTTTTCGGGAATATGATGATCAACCTGCGAAAAAAATTTGGTTTTATGTGAAAGAAGGTCCTGTCACGTACGACGATCAGCTCAAGCAGATTACTATTTTCGCCGAGTCTCGGATCGAGTATATTCCGAATGAATTTGGCATATAGAGCATGGATGACTAAGAATAGTATAATTCATTTTCAATGGAGGTTAAAGATGGGCAGAATAGCGATATATGGATTTGGACGTATAGGAAGGCAATTATTAAGAGTCGCTTTGCAGGATCAACTTTTCGTTCCGGTATCAATTTCAGATATTAAAGATGAAGCGACCCTTGCCGCTCTTTTCGAAGTGGATACTAACTATAAACGCTGGGTTGAAGATGTCTCCGGACGGGATGGTCTAATAGTTATCGGCGGACGGGAAATTCAGTTTATCAATTCGTCTAAAGAAGTTCCGGATTGGAAGGCCTTGGATGTGGATCTGGTAATCGACTGTACAGGCCGAGCCGTTACCCGTGCTATTGCTCAAGTCCATTTGGACCGTGGTGCAAATCGAGTACTGGTTAGTGGACCCAGCAAGAGCCTTGAGGATTGTGATGCTGTCTTGCTTAAAGGGATCAATCTGGATAGTTTCGACCCGGATAAGCATAAAATCATTAGTATGGCGAGTTGTACGACAAATGCATTGGCTCCAGTCATCAAAATCGTAAGAGAAAACTTCGGGATCAAATATGGTCTATTCTCGACCGTCCATTCCTATACAAACACGCAATCGCTTACGGATCAGCCTATGAAGGATCGAAGGGATTCTTGGGCCGCTGCGGAAAATATCATTCCTTCTTCATCTGGAGCTGCAAGAGCGCTTAAATTCATATGGAACGATTTACAGGTTACAGGTAAGGCATACCGAATTCCAACTCGTACCGGAAGTATTGCTGAATTAAACCTTGTTACGGAAAAACCATGTACGGTGCAACAGGTAAATGATATTTTCCGTAGTGCCGCTATAGAGGGTCAGCTAAAGGGAGTCTTAGATATTTTAGAAGGCGAATGGGCCTCTTCTCGTATCGTAGGCGATTCCCATTCCTCTATCATTGACCTTCCCCTGACTCAAGTACAGGGAGAACTCCTATCCGTCGCAACATGGTACGACAACGAATGGAGTTATGCTTCGCGATTAGCTGAAGTAGCGGCTTATTTAGTAGATAAGTGATATTCTAATATATTGAAAATATAATTTTTTATATACGTGGGGCTATCGAATTTTGATGATAGTCCTTTCTCTCATTGTTTAGTAAACATGAAGTCAAATAAAGGGAGTTTTGAAGTTATGGTTGAGAAAAAAGTAACCTGGTTGGAGCTTTTTTACGATCTGCTTTTTGTAGCAGCAGTATCAAAAGCGAACCACGTTTTGCTGCATGCCGATCATGGGACTATTCCCATTGAATACTTAACCAAATTTGTTTTAATCTTCATTCCAATCTGGTGGGCGTGGGTAGGACAAACTCTCTTTAATAATCGTTTTGGCCAAGATATTGTTACTCAAAGGATATTCATGTTCCTACAACTATTCTTTGTTTTAATTATGACAGCAAGCCTATCTGTTAATTTTGATCACTTCTATATTCCCTTTTTTGTAGGCTATATTGGTTCGAGAGCACTGACAGCTATTCAATATCTTACGGTACACAAAGCAATAGGCACACATCAACAAAAGACCGCTAAATACTTGGGGACTCGCTTTTGGATCGGAATATTGATATCTTCTTGCTCGCTATTCTTTGATTCATGGATCCGTTACGCGATTCTGTATGCGGGAATTGCTGTAGATATTTTGCTGCCATTAATCGGCCGACGGTACCTGATAAAAACACCCATACATACCCATCACTTATTGGAACGCTTTGCATTGTTTACACTAATTCTTCTTGGTGAATCGGTGATCAGTATACTTGCTGTTTTGCAGTCAAGTGATTGGACATTGCCCTCCATATTGTTTGCCTCATATACATGTATATTAGTTATTGCTTTGTGGTGGCAATATTTTGATCCCATTGAACGGAAATTGAGCAAAGAAATACAAACTACCGGTCAAACGATTATTTATGGACATCTATTCATTTATTTATCCATGAGTTCGATAGCTGCTTCAATCCAATTGTTATTTAAGGAACAACTCGATTATCTATTCATGTTGGGTTTTATTTTTGGATCCGTACTGCTATATTTCTTCTCTACATCACTGGTTTTTCACCGATACAGACACAAACACCTACGCCTGAAGAACTATCATTTGGTGATATTATTAGGGATAATTGGATGTTTTATGGCGTTGGACTTGGTTTTTCATGTACCTAATTATGCAATCATCGGAGAGATGATGGTGTTTTTTATCGTATACGCAAAATTAACGACTTGAGTTTTTTTTTTGCTCGTTTCCAACCAGTGAGGTTACCCAAAACTTCGTATTTTATGAAGGACCTCCTACTGCAAACAAATGAAATTGATTCATATATATGAGTAAGTTTTACGTTGTTTCGTGTCCACAATGTCAAAAAATTCGACAACACCGGTGAAGATCTAGAGGATTTAATCTCGATCGGAACGATCGGCTTGATCAAAGCCATCGAGTCGTTCTCCCCGAACAAAGGGACAAAGCTGGCAACGTTTGCGGCACGTTGTATTGAGAACGAAATACTTATGCATCTTCGCTCACTGAAGAAAACACGCAAAGATGTATCCTTGCATGATCCCATCGGAACGGACAAAGAGGGGAATGAAATTACTTTGATCGACATCCTTGGGACAGAGGCCGACGATGTCGTGGATAAGGTGCAGCTCAAGATAGAGAAGAGCAAGATTTATCGGAACTTAGAGATTTTGGATGATAGCGAGAAGGAAGTCGTTGTCGGGCGGTTCGGGTTGGAGCTTGGCGGGGAAGAGCGGACGCAGCTATGTATCACGGATTGAGAAGCGGGCGCTGATGAAGCTGTATCATGAATTTTATAAGGCGAAGCGGTGAGCGGTAAGGTCGGTCGAGCGTGACTAATGAATCGCATACTTCATTTATTTGGCTTCAGATAATGGAGGCGAAGAGCATGACCTTAATCCAGATTGAGTATGTGAGTAAGAGCTATATCCGGCGATAATACTGGCGGATGAACCGACGGGGGCACTGGATTCGAAAACGAGCGTGGAGATTTTGGATGTTTTTAAGAGGCTTAATGAGCAGGGTAGGACGATTATTTTAATTACGCATGACTTGGCGATTGCTCAGCAGGCGAAGCGGGTTGTGTATTTTTGGGATGGGAAGTTGAGTGAGGTTGGATAGGATGAGGACCGGGACTCCGTTGGAGTTCTGGTTTTTTATTTTGTTAATAGCCTTGGGATTAAACTCACGGGGCAGTAGATTCGATCAAGAATTATTTATAGGTTATATCTATTAAATAAATTGTTTTAATATATTTCACTACTATCATCGCAAGAGCAATAATACAGTTATCCTTATTATGAAGAATATAATTGGAGGGAATACAGTGGTTATCTCAACAAGTGGAAGCGAAACTTATATTACGGAAATTTTTAATGGTACTTCCAAAATTCATTCTGATGTTACTGAAGAGAAAGGGGGGAGTGGGAAATATTTTAGACCACATGATCTGATAGAATCAGCTTATGCTTCGTGTTTAAATATTACTACGAGAATGATATTGGACTCTATGAATGTATCTTACGACGGGATTATTGTTAAAGTTGAATTGGATAGAAGCAACGAAGTAAAGACTATATTTAAGTACCAAATTGACATTTCAGGATCAATCGATAAAGAAACCAAGGAAGTAGTATTGAGAAAGGTAATGAACTGTCCAGTTAAAAAAACATTATCTAAACAGCTAGAATTTATTAATGAAGCAGTATTATCTGAGCAAAGGATATGATTACTTTAAAATAACTCGACAGCACCCGGTTACTTGCCGGCTGCTGTTTTTGTTGAGCTAACGGGAGAACGATAGTTCAATACACAGCAAAGGGAGGCTGCCGGCACGATAGGCAGCCTTTCGCTCACCAACGGGCAGAATTGTTCAATAATGACTAAAAACTTTTTACTGATTAAGATAGTTTAGATAGATATAGCCATTTTTCAAAGCCCCGGGAGTGGTATAATTTTCTACGTAATGAAAAATTGTTCGTATTCAGGGAGTGTTATTATGCTAAGTTTTAAGAACAGTACAACGGAAATTTCAAATAGTGGCATTGACACAGTTGTTCTATCGGTAGGAGCAACGGAACAGTTTGGACCTTACTTGCCAATGCATTTAGATACGCTTATCGCAGAGCTATTCGCTGAAACTTATGGAAGAGAATTAAATGCTTACGTATTACCTACAATTCCGTTTAATACCTCAGAAGAACATGCTAATTTTAAAGGAACAGTTACAGTAAGCCCCAATATATTAACATCCTTATTGGAAGAAGTTATTAATAACCTGATAAGACAAGGTTTTAAGAAGTTCTTGGTCTGCACTGGACATGGTGGCTCATATTGGGAGGGGGCTTTCGTCAAACATATTAATTACAAGTACCCTCAGATTATCTTAATCACCGCAAATCATAACAATCATATTGCATGGGAAGAAGCAGTTAATATGGCAGGTTTACAAGGCTTAAACGAAATACACGGTGGGTTATTGTCAGTGTGTACAGCTTTGTGGCTTTGTCCCGAACTGGTTAAAACAAGATCAATGGGTTCAGACATACCAGCAGAAAACCGTCTTTATGCGGATTACTTAGGATGGGATAGATTAACTCAGGATGGTTGTTGGGGAAAGTTCGAAGAAGGAATCTATTCACACGATGAACTGGCTGAAAAAGGAAAGCTATTCTGGAACACATTTATTAATAAAAGAGCAGAGGGTTTGAAACAAATTCTAGATGAGGGATACCGTCGAAAAACTCTGGTATGAAAAACTAATTCTGAACGATAGCATAATCTATGATCTAGCCTTGTATTTGATTAAAGAGAGAACTGGAAACTCTTAATTGTGTTACGCTAACGGGAGACGTTAGTTGAATGAAAGGGTAGGCAATTATTTGTTAGTAGTACTTCAAGTCTTATTTGTAAATAGGGTTTTCACTCCTTAATTTGCAAATCGATTATATATATGAAAAGCCAGCAAACCCTTATGTTTGCTGGCTTCTTGCACTTCAAAACTTAATTGTCACCCAACAATTATTATATTGTATAGGTTGATAAATAGTTCTCAGCCTTCTTGAGTGTGAAAATCTTTTGATATCCAGTTTGTTGGTCTTGACGATGTAAAATAAAAACGGCTGCTGGTTACATCCGATCGTCGGTTTCTCTTGTTTAGCGTTGCAGTACTCTGGCTATCATTGTGGCAAATTCGGCTCTGGTTATCGCTTGAGTAGGGCGGAATGTACCATCATCATATCCTGTGACGATTTTGTTGGCTATCAGAGTATTGATATATGTGTATGACCAGGAGTCCAACTGGACATCTGAGAATGAAACAGCACTACTGCCGCTTAGTTTGAATGCTCTTGCAACCAAGGCGGCCATCTCAGCTCGGTTAAGGGTGTCATCCGGTCGGAATGTGCCGTCATCATATCCGTTCATGAGGCCTGACTTCTCTGCGGCTCCGATGTAGCCAGCAGCCCAGTGATCGGCAAGTACATCAGTAAAGTCGCTTGTTTGCGGCTTTAGGCCAAGCTGAGTCGACAGCACCTTCACTGCCTCGGCGCGGGTAATGCTGAGGTTAGGACGGAAACTGTTATCCGGGTAACCGGCCAGCAATCCCTTCTTAATGAGGAAGTCAATGCTATCCTCGGCCCAGTGTCCTTTCGTGTCGGTAAACGAGATCACTTCTGGTGACGGCTCCTTCACATTGTCTGGCGTTGGCGTTGGTGTTACTGTTGGCGTTGGCGTTGGTGTTGGTGTGGATGACGGTCCGTTGCCTGAATCTGTCGATTCGTTGTTGTTATTCTGGTAGGTCAGCGCAGGAGCAAAGCTTGTAACACGTGAAGCCTTGGTTTGCTGCTCCAATGCGTAGCCCATGCCCAGAATGTTGGCGTCATCCCACGCTTTGCCCACAAGCTGCATAGAAATCGAATAACCATTTGGACTTGTGCCTACGGGTACGATAACAGTTGGCAGTCCGACATTGGATGTCAGTACGCCGGTACCTCTGTCCGAGCTCAGCTGAGTAGCTGCACTGTCGTTGTTATACACATCGCTTATAAATCCTGCATAAACGACGCTGTCTACATCGTACTGATCCATCCAGCCTGCAATAATCTGTTTGTAGTTCTTTCTGTAATTGAGGTAGGCCTGTACCTGGCTTTCTGTCATTCGCGGACGCACTTGCAAGTTGCGCTGATTGTACAGCAGCACCTTAGGCGAGGCGAGCAGCTCGTCGCCGCTAGCGAATGGGAAATCCTTCTGTAGCTCGATGTAGCGCGCCCATCCCTCAGCGCCGGCATTTCCCGATGGGCTTGATCCACCGCCAGGAGGCGTGCTCATTTCGACCAGAGTAGCTCCTGCCGCCTCCAGATCGGATAAATGTTGCAAAACGGCTTCACCCGTGCCGTCATCGGCGTACGAGGAAACGAATGAGGATGGAATATAGCCGATTCGCTTGCCTTGCAGGGCATTGCGATCAAGTGCTTCCGTCCAGTCGCTTGGCCTTTTTGCATCTGCCTCCTTTGTCAACACCAAATCCAGTGGATCGGTTCCTGTAGTTGCATTAAGCAAATAAGTCAGGTCGGTGACGGTGCGGGCAATGGGTCCTGCATAGTCCTGTCCCCATGTCAGCGGCATAACACCGCGCGTGCTTGCCATGCCATCCGTTCCGCGGAAAGCCGTCAGACTAGCACCTACAGACGGTGCGTACAGCGAAACACCAGTTTGTGTACCCAAGGCTGCTGCTGCAAAGTTTGCCGCAACGGCTACTGCGGAGCCGCCGCTGGAACCGAACGAGGTTTTGGACGGATAGAGCGCATTCCAGGTTTGCATCCATCCGCTTTCGCTGAAGCTGCCACTGTTGGCAAATTCTGAAAGATTGGTTTTACCGATAATGACGGCTCCTGCTTCTCTCAGCTTCTGAACCTGGTAAGCGTCTGCTTGGGGCTGCCAGCCCTCGAGTGCTTTGGTACCGCCGGTAGTCGGCATATCCTTTGTATCATAAAGATCCTTGATTGCAATCGGAATGCCAAGCAATTGGCCTTTCTTCCCCCCTTTGCGAGCTTGGTCCGCTGCCTGGGCCTGTTGAATAGCTGTTTCAGAGACATGAAGGAAGGAATGGAAGCCCAACTGTCCAAAATCATACGCTGTAATGCGATCGAGATAAGCCCTTGTGATGTCTTCGGAGGTAGTAAAGCCTTTCTCCATAGCATCCTGCATTTGCGAAATACTTTTGTTGAGTACATCGTAAGTGGCGGTTGTCACTGTAGGTGGTACGGCAGGAGCCGCCGGAATGTCAAGGCGAGTAACGGCTGCGCAAGCAGCAGCATCATAACCAGCCAGATTGGTCAAGTCCCAGTTGCTTATTGTACATACCTGTGCAGGAGTCAGGTGCGTAAGATCAGGATTCTTCGCCAACTGATCCAGCGAATCGGCAGCCTGTGTGAGTCCGGCTGCGCCTGTATCTCCAGCTAGTACATATCTGGCAAGCGACTTGGTGTGGCCAGGCTCAATCGTCAGGCGATGGATAAAACCGTAGAAGTTTGCATCATTGCCTGAAGTGGCCAGTGGAGTAGTGAAAGGATCCTTTTGCTGGTTGCCGGTGCCTTGCAGCGCGCCTCCAAATGGAGCAGGCGAACCAAGAGCAACACCGATTGGACGATCTGCTGCTCTCGCATTGGCTATCAACACCCATGAATCGTTGGAAGCGATGGCAGTGTCTCCACTGGAGGTCGTTTTCACATTGGCGTAATAGGGGCCTGTACCGTAGCCGAGTGATCCACCGAAAGATACATTGACCGTGATGGGCGAAGCGGTCGTATTGGTAAAGGTGTCGAAGAAACGTGTTCTATTGTTTGTGCTATCAAAGTATATATCGCGTGTAATAAGTACATTGCCCAGATTAACAGATTGGGTAGTGGCAAAAGTGTCATTGTTGTCAAAGGTAAGTCCAAAACCCCGCATCATTTGGCCATTCATGCGAGGTCCAGGTGTGGTGGACACTTGTACGAAAATATCGCCGAAGCCCTGTAGAGGTGTAGCACTCGCTCTGCGAATACTGCCTGTATCGAGGTTAGGCGCAAAGGAATCATGGAATTCCCATTCCGTACCGCTTTTCGATGTCAGTTTAGTTAATGCATATGCACTGTTGAACGGAACCAATCCTGCGATGGAGATGGATAGAGCAAGTGCTGCTGCTAAAGTGGCTTTATTACTCCTGGTACGTTTTACTGCTTGGGAGGCTGGTAAGTCTATAGCAGACTGACCTTTATTAAGCCTCAAAATGTTCTTGATCTTAAACAATATTTTTCAACTCCCTTTAGAGAATATAGTGGAAACTCTATCACCGCGTTAGTATAACGTCAAGTAATATAATTTAATATGTTACATAAAATAACATATATTTAAAAAGTTTAATATTTAATGACAAAACAAGCGAAAATGGCACTGAAAAGTTTAAGGTTTATTGATTTTGTGTGAATATTAATGACACATAAATGACTCTACTAAAGTTAGTTGCAAATCTACCAAATGGGCGGGTGTATATCGCAAGTGCAAACGAAGGAATTACAGGCAACTCTAACGGGGAGCATTTGAAGCTAAGTGGCGTGCACTCATTGAGTACACGCCTATTTATTTATTTGAAAGATAGATTTGAAGCAGAATTTATATGGATTAAAAAAAGATGCTGAAAATGATTGGCGGGAGCGGAATTCGTAATGGAACCTGCCTTATTGCAGTTCATATCAGTAATATATAGAATATGAATTGTGCCTTACAGATAAGAAATGGAGTGGGAACTCAATGATTAAATCAATTATTTTTGATATGGATGGAACTCTTTTTCAAACCGATAAGATTTTAGAAATATCACTCGAAGATACCTTCAATCATTTAAGGTCACTAAAAGAATGGGACAAGGAAACACCTATAGATGAATACCGTGAAATTATGGGTGTACCTTTGCCTAAAGTATGGGAAGCTTTGATGCCAAATCACTCAATTGAAGTAAGAGAAAGAACCGATGCTTATTTCCTGAAAAAGCTAATTGAAAATATTAATATCGGAAAAGGTGATTTATATCCTTATGTAAAGGAGATTATGAGTTATTTAAAAGAGAATAATTGTACAATTTACATAGCGAGTAATGGCTTAACCGAATATCTAACTGCCATTGTGAATTTTTATCAATTAGATAATTGGGTGACTGAAACTTTTAGTATTCAGCAAATTGAATCTTTAAATAAATCTGATCTAGTCAAGATCATTATTGAAAAGTATGCGATTACCAACGGAGCGGTAGTTGGAGACCGTCTCTCGGATATAAATGCAGCTAAAGACAATCATTTAATTGCAATAGGGTGTAAATTTGATTTTGCACAAGAGAATGAATTGTCTCAAGCTGATATCGTTATAGATAGCTTAATTGAACTAAAACAAATAGTGTTGCGCTAACGTCTTTAGCTAGCGAGGACGATAACTCCATTGAGCACCTTCTTAAGTAGAGAAAGCAGTGTTTCTAGGTGATAGTAATGCAGATATTATTGCGGGGAAATCTGCAGGGGTTCGGACTTATGCAGTTCAGTGGTTATCCACTTATCAAAGTACAGTATTTGATATAAAACCTGATGCTGTATTCTCAAACACAGCAGATTTTATTTCCCTTTTAAAAAATACGGTGAACGTTTGTTCAATACACAGCAATGGGAGGCTGCCGGCACGATCGGCAGCCTTTTGCTCACCTAACGGGAGTTTAACACAACTACCAAGTAATGGAATTGTATAAAGTATTACAACGAAGAATTACGGGGGTAATTTAGTGGATAAACCTAAATTTCTTACACCCACTGGTAGGGATCATATTTTCTGTTTTATGGATAATGATTGGAACTCCTTTTTACATTTCTCCACAAGTTATTATCTTATTGTCATTGACATGTTAGTTTACGACTATTGAAATATATGCATGTATATATGGATAAAGGCATATAAATACAGTTTCTATAGCTTAAGAAGGAGGCATACAGATGGGTTCAAGAATCATGCATTATTGTATTTCATCTCTATTAGCTGATAGGTTAGGTATAGGGAACAGGAACGAGTTTATGCTCGGGGGGATAGCACCCGATATACATGGGCTCATGGGTGTGGCAAAAGGAGTAACACATTTTAAGGATATTGATGCAAGTGGAAAAAGTCGTATCAACTACTTTCGCTTTTATGATACGTACAAGGATAATATGAATAAACCCTTTTACCTTGGTTATTTATGTCACTTAATTTCGGATGTAGTTTGGCTGGAACTATATTTAAAAATCGTGGGATTCGCATCTCCTCAGCAATTGAAGGAGAAAGGACTAGTCGCTTATCGTGACTTTGAAAGACTAAACGGAAGAATTATAAAACAATATTCTCTGAAACTTCATCAGCATGTACTGACTACCGTGAACATTGACGGGTATAACAGCGAATACTTACCTGTCTTACTAGATTTGCTGAGAAAGGACTTTACAATTGATGAAGTCCTTATGAATGAAGGGCTGGAGCTGTTTAACAACAATAACTTTGAAATCATTGACTATATTAACAAGTCGGTTGAGGAGAGTATGATGTTTTTGTCCAGCATGCGATTAAGCTAACGTATACCGAATTGGGTAGAGCGTTAAACTAACAGGGAACAATAGTGGAAAGTTAAGGGAGCAGTTTGCCGAGGCCGGCAGCTGTTCTTTTTTCTTTTGACCGTGAGCAGAATTCCTCAACAAGAATTTGGGCAATTATGTTATTATTTTGAAATGACAGTTGGTTAAAAATGGAGGATCTAGATGAATATTAATGAAACCGGAATCATTATATTTTGTGAAAATTATGATGTGGCATTAAAATTTTATTCTGAAAAATTAGGGTTACATGTTCGCAATAAAGGAGAGCACTTGTCCGTATTAGACTTCGGAGGTAGTTATCTCATGTTAGAGGATAACGGGGTAGCTTCGGTAAAGGAAAAAACACGGGCAGAGAATCCTACAGTTATTCGTTTTAACGTAAATAACTTTGAAGAGGCCGTATCAGAGTTGATGCAGCGTGGCGTTTCTGTTGATGTAAAGAAGCATAGTTGGGGAACGATTGGAGTAATTATAGACCCCGAAGGAAATAGGATTGAATTAAAGGATTAGGCCCTGTGTTCAAAAACGTAGTGGAAGTACACAGGAAAAACTATTTGATAGAATTTTCGGATAAATGCTATACTTTACCAATGCATAAATTATCCAGAAAAAGGAGAATGAAAAATGATGTACTATGCTGATCATTCCAGGGGAAAGCCATACGCTAAAGATCCGGCTGTTGTAAAATTTAAAGAAAAGTATTGGATGTATTATTCCATTCCTTCCTATGAAGACGGGCGTCAACCGGACGGCTGGGGCATAGGTATTGCTGTAAGCGATGATCTGGAGCAATGGGAACGCGTTGGTGAAATGACAGCGCAGCATCCTTATGAAATCAACGGAATATGTGCTCCCGGGGCTATTGTATTGAACGGAAGCATTCATTTGTTCTATCAAACCTACGGGAATTTCCCAAAGGATGCGATTTGTCACGCCGTTTCGGAAGATGGGCTGCATTTTGAGAGAAATAAGTCGAACCCCGTGTTTTCGCCAACAGGTGAGTGGAATAACGGTAGAGCTATCGATGCCGATGTTATTATTCACCGGGATAAGCTGTTCCTTTATTTTGCGACGCGCGATCCCAAGGGTGAAATTCAAATGCAGGGTGTGGCAACAGCGCCACTTGATTCTGACTTTGGAGCAGGCGCATGGACTCAAGCTTGTGACCAATCCATCCTTAAGCCCGAGCTTCCTTGGGAGGGGCAATGTATCGAAGCGGCGGCGACGTGTAAGCGGAATGGCAAAGTATTTATGTTTTATGCGGGTGCCTATAATAATTGGCCGCAGCAAATAGGATGTGCGGTAAGCGAAGATGGAGTGCATTTTCAAAGGCTGTTTTCAGAGCCTCTTTTGCCGAATGGCGAACCGGGCAGCTGGAATTCTAGTGAGTCAGGTCATCCATATCTATTTGAAGATGAAGATCAGCGCACTTATTTGTTTTTTCAAGGCAACAACGATAACGGGGAAACTTGGTATTTGTCCTATGTCGAGATAGGATGGGAAGCTGATGGTAACATTCCGGTAATTATCCCTCCACTCTAATTTGTTGAAATGAATGAATATCTGTTAGGTTTGTCGAATGGTCATAACAAAAAAGCCGTCAGACTCACTGAAGCAGTGATTTTGGCGGCTGTTTCGTTATATGAAATGACTTCTCCAGAAGCATTCCCCCGGCATTTTCTCCCGCAATCACTCCTTTATTCATTTCTGTTAAAAGCCTACATACCCAATCAAATTGGCATTTTTGCCTATCAAAGTACCTTTTTTATGCGCAGGGACCGGTGATATTATGAAAGCGTAAACATTTAATATAAACATATCGAGAGGGGTTCCCCAATGAAGAAATGGATTGCTATGCTTTGCGTATGCGCGCTGTTTGTTATTTCAGCTTGTAGTGGCACTAAAACTGCGGCACCGGCAGCACCTGACTCCAAACCAACCCAACCTGCTCCTGCTCCTGCTGCGGCCGGAGAGAAAAAGAAACTGTCGTTATGGTATATAGAAACGGGGAAACGGAAGGAACTGATTGAGGCAACGATTCAACAGTTTATGAAGGATCATCCCGACGTGGAAGTGGAAGCGGTTCAAATTCCTAATGACCCTTACAAAACGAAGTTAACCGTTGCTATGGGCGGCGGAAATCCTCCTGATATTTTCCATTCTTGGGGCGGCGGTTGGCTGAAACAATTTGTAAGCGCTAACCAAGTGTTGGATTTAACCGGTAAAATCAGCACCGATACCTTTATCCCTGCCGGGATCAGCTCCGCTACCTTTGATAATAAAGTATACGGCGCACCGGTGGCTTTGTCCTTAGTTCCTGTTTATTACAATAAGGAAATTTTCGCTAAATACAATTTGCAGCCGCCTCAAACTTACGACGAGCTGATGACGATTGTAGAAAAGCTTAAAAAGGAGAATATCATTCCTTTTGCGCTTGCTAATAAAACGAAATGGCCTGCTGCTTTGTTATTCATGTATTATGCAAACCGTCTTGGGGGTTCGGAAATTTTCAACGAAGCCTTTGAAAGAAAAGGACGCACATTTGATGATGAATCCTATGTAAAAGCTGGAGATATGATCCAGCAGCTGGTCAAAGCCGGCGGCTTCAATCCAGGGTTTAATGGTATTCAATACGATGCGGGAAATTCACGTCAGTTGATGTATACGGGCAAAGCTGCAATGGAAGTACAAACCTCTTCGTATATTAACAACGTCCGTACCGAAGCGCCTGACTTTGAGAAAAAATTAGGCATGTTCCCATTCCCGACCATCAACGGCGGCAAAGGGAAAATTACAGACGTAGTCGGAGGAGTATCACCTGTACTTTCCGTATCTTCCAAAACGAAATATCCTAACGAATCCGTTGAGCTGATTAAAGCTTTAACATCCAAGGAGCTGGGACAAAAATTAGCTGACCAAGCTGGTACAATCTCGGCACAGAAAGGTATTACTTACACGGATGCCTTTGCCAAACAATTAAACGACATGTTGAGCAGCGCGACTTCCTTGCAAACGTTCTATGACCAAACGTTGCCTTCGGAATTAGCTGAGCTGCATAAAGATACAACGCAAAATATTTTTGGCCAGACCATGACGCCGGCCGAGGCAGCTAAACAAATGGAAGCTAAAGCAAAAGAAGTATTAAAGAAATAAAGTCATTCAAGGGGAGGGATGCCTCCCCTTCTACTATTACACCAAGGAGAGGAGCTTCCCATGAACAGCAATGCCTCGCCACGAAATATACGCCGGCAAAATAAGATACAAAACAGCCTATTTTTATTATGGTTTATCGGTCCGGCGTTGCTCGTTTACTTGATTTATGTGATTTATCCCATCTTTGCTACTTTTTATTACAGCATGTTTAAGTGGAGCGGAATTCAGACTGAAAAAACGTTCATTGCGTTACAAAATTACTTAACTCTATTGTCGGATAACGTTTTTTGGATGACGGTTTCTAATAATTTACTGCTGGTTATCGCTTCCGTTGTTACACAAATTCCGCTCGGACTCGTTATGGCGCTTATTTTGTTTGCTCCGCTAAAGGGCATGCGGTTGTTCCGAACCGTGTATTTCCTGCCTTTGCTGATGTCAACCGTAGCAGTAGGGATTTTGTGGTCGCTGATCTACGATCCGATGTTCGGCGTTATTAATAAAACGTTGGAGGCTATAGGGCTTGGCTCGTGGCAGAACGGTTGGCTTGGAGATACGAAAACCGCTTTTATCGCAGTTATCATTACCATTTGTTGGCAGTACACTCCGTTTTATATGATTTTGTTCCGAGCGGCCATTTCCGGAATCCCGACGGACATCTACGAGTCGGCTGGCATTGACGGCTGCAGCGGCTTTAAAAAGTTTTGGCATATTACACTGCCGTTAATTAAACCAACGATTATTACTTCCTCGGTTTTATCAGTAATCGGCTCGTTAAAATATTTTGATTTAATCTTCGTCATGACGGAGGGCGGTCCCTCCAGCAGTACAGAGCTAATGGCCACATATATGTATAAGCAGGCCTTTTCCCAATTCAATATGGGATACGCGAGCTCCATCTCATTTACTATGTTTGTTATCGCATTTGTGGTTGCATTGATCATTTTGGCAGCGGATAGATCACGCGCGAAGGCAAACCAATAGGAATATGACATAGATAAAGAAAGGGTGATCACTATGCCTTCCATAATAAAGTATACAGGGCTTTATTTGATCGCGGCCATTCTGCTGCTTTTTACAGGCTATCCATTTATATATATGATTGCAACTTCTGTGAAAACACAAGAGCTGTTTTTTCAAAATCCAACTTCTCTCTGGAGCAACTTTGTGTTTGAAAACTATGCGCTCGTGTTTAAGCTCGGAATCGATCAATATTTTATCAATAGTATATTGATCTCGGTCGTTAGCGTGTTTGCCGTTATTTTATTATCGGCTATGGTCAGCTTTCCCTTGTCCCGCATAAGATTCAAGTTGAACCGGCCTATCTACTATGTATTTCTTGCAGGCATGATGATTCCGGTGCATACCACATTGATCCCGGTTTATCTTCTTACAAAGGAAATCGGATTATATGATTCGTTGTGGGCGCTATTGGGGCCGTATATTTCATTTAGCCTCCCGGTTTCCATCATTATTTTGACACAATTCATCCAGGAAATTCCGCGCGAACTGGATGAAGCGGCTATCATGGACGGAACCTCGCAGCCGGCATTGTTTTGGAAAATCATACTGCCATTGCTTGCTCCGGCGCTTGCGACGATAGGGATCTATAATTTTATTCATATATGGAATGAATTTGTTTTTGGTTTGGTGCTTATCACAACCCCTGAAAAAATGACACTGCCGCTCGGTTTACGTGCGTTTTACGGTGAGTTTTCCGTTAACATTCCTGGAATCATGGCTACATTGACACTTGGAACCTTACCACTGCTAATCGCTTATTTTCTTTCGCAGGAAAAAGTGGTTAGAGGTTTATCAGCCGGCGCAGTAAAAGGATAAGTTTCCGACAGATAAATATAAGTAGTTTGCAAACCATTCCTATGATGTATACTATGGGTTATGGTTCTTTTTGCTAGGAATAAAGGATGTGTTTAGCATGAACAGGATTATAGGCGCCTTGCAATTGAACCGGACAAGAGTGCAAATCTTACTTGGTTTCCTGCTGGTTATGATGGTTGTCCTGTCCATTGCAGGCGGATTGGTTTACCGTTCAATATCCGAGTTGTTGGTCCGCAATGCTGAATCCTACGTAGGGGAAACAACCAAGCAGGCCAGTGCCCGCTTGGATGCGGTGCTTGCACAGGTTGACACGCTTAGCTTGCTGCTGATGACGGATGCCCGGATCCAACAGTTATTGTACAAAGTTAAACAAGGAGAAACCGTAACGGTTGACCAAAAGCTGTCCGTCCGGCCTATTTTGATCAATTTGATGACCTTTTCCGACCTCATTCAAGGCATTGAGCTGTACGCGGGCGATGAGCCGTTCTATCCGTTGGAAAACCAAAATTTATTGGAACGCATCGGCCAGGAGGCTGCTATTTTCGCCAATTTGAAAGAAGGGCAGCTTGTATGGGCGGACACAAAGCAGAAGGAGAATGGTCACCTTCTCGCTGTGCGGCAAATCCGGTTGGAGGATGACTATCTGGCTGGAGGAGGATACATTGTGTTCCGAATCAGCGATTCACTTCTTGACTTTTTTAACACGGAGTTCTCTTCAATCAAGGGAAGCACGATGCATTTGTACGACCAGCATCAACAGCTTGTCGCATCCAGCTCTCCCTCGCTGCTGACATCGGTAGATCCGTCCTTCTTGCTTAGCTCGGCTCCGCAGGGAACTCATTCCATCATTAATATACACGGGACGGATTATCTTAAGATTATTCGGCAGTCAACGGAAACTCACTGGTCCATTCTCATGCTTGTTCCTGTAAGAGCGATTACAGAAGGGCTGCTTGTACTCAAGCAGGCTTTACTCTGGTCGTTAATTGTCGGCGTTGTTTTCTGTCTTCTGCTTTTGTGGATACTTTCCAGCTTTATTACAAAGCCGATCCGCAGGCTCAGAAATAAAATGCGTATTCCGTTCCTCGGGCTGCCGCATTTGAATGAAGAGGTCTATTTTAATTTTGAAATGAATGAGTTGAATATTTCTTATAACAATCTTGTTCGGGAATTGCATCAGCTGGTGCAAACGGTTTACGAAAAGGAACGCCTCAAAAACCAAGCGGAAATCAAAATGCTGCAGGCGCAAATTCACCCGCATTTTTTGTTCAACACGCTCGAATCGTTATATTGGACACTGATAGATAAACAAGAGGAAGAAGGCGCCCAGACGGTTATTGCCTTATCCAAGCTGTTCCGGTATACGATACATGCTGCAGACAAAGATGATTGGGTGAGCTTAACAGACGAAATAGAGCACTGCCAGCGTTATATGGAAATTATGAAATACCGCCTAGGCCATCGTCTAAACTGGCAGTTTCATATCGAACCGCTGACCCAAGAAGTAAAGGTTCCCAAGCTGTTGATTCAACCGTTAATAGAAAATGCGATACAGCATGGGATTGAACCGAAGATTGGAAATTCATCGCTGCTTGTCTTGATACGGTCCGTCGAAAAGGATGGGGAAACCTTGCTAGGTATACAAGTTAAAGATGATGGCGTAGGAATGGAACGGCATGTTCTTGAAGCACTCAAAAACCGATTGGAATCATCCAGCCGGCCGGATACATCTTCCAAATCAGGCATTGGCCTCTTAAACGTACAGCAGCGTATTAAGCTTTATTACCGCAATCATTATGGAGTTTACATTCAAAGCAGCCCGGAGCAAGGGACTGTTGTGGATCTATATCTTCCTTACGGAGTTGAACGCGATGTCTGAACTTCCTTGTATTCTTATAGCCGAAGACGAGCCGCCTACCCGAAACGGCATTATGAAAGCGCTACAAACTTGGTCGGAAGGGAAAATCAATTTGCAAGTGGCGGAAAACGGGATGGAAGCCTTCCACTACCGAAAAACAAATCCAGTCGATTTACTGATCACGGATATCCGGATGCCCGGTTTAAACGGGATACAGCTTCTCGAAAGACTGAAGAAGGAAGGCTTGCAGACAAAATCCATTCTGCTTACGGGCTATGCGGAGTTTGAATATGCCAGAAAAGCGCTGACTCTTGGCGCTGTGAACTATATTCTGAAGCCCGTAGAATTCCAAAATTTAATTTCGGCCGTCGAGGAAGCCTTTGAAGAGAACAAGCTGTGGAAACAGGTCAACCATGTTTCTTCTTTCACTGTACCGCAGGTGCTTAACGATTCAATCCGTAAGTCTTTAGTCTATATTTCCGCCGAGCTGTGGAATCCGTCTCTTGGGATCAAGGATGTAGCCGAGCATATTCATTTGAACTCCAGTTATGTTTCGGTGTTGTTTAAAGAGGAAACCGGCTATACGTTCAGTGATTACTTGACCCGGCTGCGGCTCTTCAAAGGTAAGGAATTACTGCTTGGAACCGATATGAAAATATACGAAGTAGCCGAACGTACGGGGTTCAGCTCTTCTAAATATTTCGTGAAGGTTTTCCGTGAGGCGGAGCTTTTGACTCCTAAGGAGTTCCGCAATGAACATAAAAAAATGATGAATAAGAGCGGGTTCGGCCATGAATAGAACGCATAAGCTAAACATGTTGATTGCAGCCGTGCTGTTAGTCACTTTATTATTTACTATATACGGCAGGAGGGATGCTCCTAACGTTTCCCAGTCTCCACCGGCAGCAACTTCTGTTTCTTCGGCCCCGGTAAAAATTACGTTCTGGAACGTCGAGACCAATGACCTTCGACAAGCTTTATTAAATCAAAGCATCCAAGCCTTTAACCAAACTCATAAGGCTATTCAGATCGTGCCTTATTTTTATGAAGTGGAAACTTATAAAGCCAAGCTTAAACTGTCCATGATTTCTGGAAAAATGCCGGATTTGTTTTATTATTGGACAGGCGAGTCGTTTAAGTATATGGTAGATTCCCAGATTATAGCGGATTTAACCGAGAAAATGCAGGAAAAGCCCGCTTTTATGAAACAGTTTTATCCGGAAGCGCTGCAATATGCTACTTATTATGACCGGTTGTATGGGCTGCCACACACAACCAGTCATGTCGTGTTCTGGTACAACAAACGAATATTCGCTCAATATGGCATTACGCCTCCGCAAACATGGGATGAATTAATGTCGGCTGCGCAGCAGTTATTGAATAACGGAATTCCGCCGTTTACCGTCTCCGGCAAGGAGAGATGGCCACTTCTCAATTGGTTTGCTTATTTGTCCAACCGTATGGGAGGCTCGACTCCTTTTCAGCATGCAATAAAGAAAACAGGTGACTTTACCGATCCCGCCTTTTTAGAAGGGGCTCAGTTATTCCGCGGCCTGATTACGGCAAAAATGTTCGTGCCTGGCTTTTTAGGCTTAGACGGGCCGAAGGCCGAGGATATTCTTTTAAAAGGTGAAGCGGCCATGTATTTGCAAGGCGATTGGGTTGCGGAAAAAATGCTCAGTAATCCGGACATCGGCTATTTCCGCTTTCCGACGGTTCACGGCAAAGGAGATCCTCAAGTCTATTACGGAGGCTATTCCTCAGGCTGGGCCATTTCCGCAAACAGCAATCGCGATGCGGCCTTTGAGGTGCTTTCTTCGATGTTTAGCATGGAAGAGAGGAAGAAGGTTGTTGAGGCGAGCGGGCTGCTCTCTACAGTAAAAGTTATGCCTCTTGATAGAAATAATATGAACCCACTCGTATACGATTTTGTTACCTTTATTGAAAAAGATCCCGTCGATTTTTTCGGTTATTATGACCAAGAAATCGATCCCCACAGATCTCAGCTGTTATTGAATGCTGTAGTAACGATGGCTAGCGCGCCTACGATGTCCCAGGAGGAGATTGAGGATTTATTGAAACAGATTCGTTAATCGATAAAAAGGGTGATAAATTTGTCCAACACGGATGTATCCAGCAGCAAGCCTTCATTAAACTTGAAAGAAAAGTGGCGACTGGAGAAAATGATTGGGGACTCATTTCCCCAACGGACTGCAGAGGTGCCGTTTCACCGTCGCAACTTCAATAAAGACTTGTATTTGTACTTGTGTATCGGCCAGTCGAACATGGCAGGCAGAGCTCCAATTGAAGAAGAAGATCAGGGGATTATAGAGAGAGTTTACTTGTTGAATAACAACGATCAATGGGAGCCTGCGCAAACAGGGGAATACGGCAAGCAAGGACATCAAGGGTTCAATCGTTTTTCAACGGTCGAAGTCGCGAGCAAAAAAAACGGTTTAAGTCTTGCACTACCCTTCTCTAAGGTAATGGCCGAACGTGTGCCTCATGCAGAGATTGGCATAATTTCCAATGCAGTAGGAGATACCAACATTGTCAAATGGCAGAAGGATGCAGGTACGGGATTGTTCGAGGAAGCCGTCAGAAGAACCAAAATAGCTATGAATCACGGCCAAATGAAAGGTATTTTATGGCATCAAGGAGAAGCGGATCGTTACAATGACTGTTATATCGAGCAGTTGAGCCTGTTTGTTACAGACTTAAGGTCTGAATTAGGTATATGTGCTAGCGAGATGCCATTTATTGCAGGACAATTGCTTCCCGGCAGCAAATATGAGCTGTTTAATACGACTATGATCGGTAAAATTCCGGATACAATTGCAAATTCAGCTTATGTAAGCAGTGAAGGAACAAGCTCAATCGGTGACAATACCCATTTTAATTCTGAGAGTCAACGGATTTTGGGTAAACGTTATGCATTTAAAATGTTAGAAATGATGTGTTAATGCCGCTTATAAACGCGGTTTTTTTTATTTTTTTTGGTATTGTTCGGCAAGGAGCTTAGAAATCCTGTTATTTTTAAAGATATCCCCACAAATAACAGAGGCGCGCTTAATCGAATTAGAGTAAACTTAGGGCAGACATTTCAGACTTCTATACGAGAGCGGGAGAATAGAAATTGGTTATGCGAAAAAGCTTCTCGCGAAAATTGATTATCAGCCTAGGCGCCGTTATGATGATTACGTTTGCTGTTTCTGGTTACATTACCTATAAAATTCATTTGCATTTGTTTACGGAAGAAATTAGCACGCAATTTTCCAAGACAAACGAACAAGCCGCTGCCCGTCTGGATTTACAAATCCGCAACATCTATAAAATTTCAAACTTTATTGTGTTCCATCCTTATGTGGAGCAGGTATTGAAACGATCGGCACAATCGGAGAAAAGAGAGACATATACGCAGTTATCTGACCAAGATGAGCTGAACAATTTGTTGTATCAAGTTAAATATGATGAGCCGAAGTTGTTCTCAATGTATCTCTATGATGTACAGGATAATGGATTTATTTTCGGGCGAGCTAATGCGCCTTCGACATGGCTGAGCAAGGAGATATATTTTGACATTAAGGAAAAACTGGAGGGCTCTTTTGGTAATCTGATCTGGTTCCCATTGCAACTGCCAAGCGATAGTACGTCGTCTGGCGTAAGGCAACTTTTCGCAGCAGCACGGCAGATGAAGACGGTTAATCAGGACCAATACGGCATGATGGTCATGCTGTTCGATCAATCGCTGATTTCCGAATACTTGAATGAACTTGTGAAAGATGAGCAAGCCAATGTGTTCCTGTATGATAAAATGGATAACCTTGTTTACAGCGATATGAATCTGCTCTCCGGTGCGCCTGAACCGGGCAGCATTACGAATAAAAGTGTGGATCTTGTTGACGGAAAGCCGTATCTGTATTCGAAGAGTCGTTCTGGACAAGTTGATTTCACACTGGTCAGCCGTGTTTCACTAGATGACCTGCAATCGAAAAGCGGGATTATTCTTCAGGTTAATGTTGTAATTGGGATTATCAGTGTCGCATTGACGGGGCTCTTGGTGTTCTGGACAGGCAATCGGCTGTTTAGGCCGCTTCATCGGTTGGTTCAAGGTATGCGGCGAATGCGCGAGGGGGATTTTCAGATTCGGTTGGAGACCCGCAGCGATGATGAGCTGGGCTTTATGGCACATAGTTTTAACTCGATGGCGGAAAACCTCGATAAGTTGGTAAAGGAAGTATATGAGCGTCAATTAAGTGAGCGTGAAGCGGAACTTACGGCGATTCAGGCACAGTTGAACCCGCATTTTTTGCATAACACATTGGATACAATTTATTGGAAGTTGTACTTACAAGATGACTACGAAACAGCTAAGCTGGTGGTATCGCTATCGGATATGCTGCGCTATGCCTTGGAGCCGGTTGACCTGCCCACGACATTACGTGACGAGTTTACGCAAATCCGTAACTATTTGACGATCCAGAATCACAGATTCGGACATGAGCTGGAGACGGTTGCTCAACTGGAGGAAGGTATTGAACAACTGCCAGTACCACGGTTAATTTTACAGCCGCTTGTCGAGAATGTGTTCATGCACGCTTTTACGGAAATGGCGACTGGTCAGGTGCTGATTATTCGGGCATTCCAAAGTACAGTTAGGAATAGGGAACAAGATGATAAGCTAGGAGCTATCGTAATAGAAATTATAGATAACGGCAAAGGGATCGCTGAAGATCAGCTGAATGCGATTTGGAAATCCGCAGATAACCGTGGTTTCACAAGCATGAATACGACATCACCGATAAGTGAATCCCTGGGCAGCACGTTGAGGTCGGAAGAGGGGATGCAGAAAAGAAGGCGCATTCATATTGGCATTCGAAGTGTTATCCGCCGACTGAATTTACTGTACGGGGAGCCTTACGGTGTACAGATAGAATCCAAGCTAGGTTCGGGCACAACTTTCCGGTTACTGCTTCCACTAACGAAAGATGATGAGTTGGATTTGCCTAACAGAAAGTCTTAGGAGGAAGAGGGAGTAGGATGAGAGGATCAATCATGATTGTCGACGATGAGCCATTAATCCGCAAAGGATTGACCAAGTTGATTGAGTCAAATGATTTGGGGTGGGTCGTTGCAGGCGAAGCCGGTAATGGAAGGGAAGCCATCCACAAACTGGCGCAGGTGAAGCCTGATTTAATTATTAGCGATATCCGAATGCCGATTATGGATGGTTTGGAGCTGGCAAATTATATGTGGGAGCACTGTTCGCACACGATGGTCATCATCTTGACAGGGTACCGGGATTTTGAATACGCGCAGGCTGCGGTTCGCTATGGCGTCAAGGAATTTCTGCTTAAACCGTGCCCTGAAGATGACATTTGTCGTGTGCTTCGGCAAGCGTACACACAATTTCAGGAAAAATCAGAGTACCAGGAAAAGGAGCGCAGGGCGCTGCGGGTGCGAGAAGATCATGCTGTTCGTGCCGCACTGCTGCGACTTCCTCCGCTTGCAGGAGGGGAAGTTCTGCGGACCGAGGAATTGCTTGAAGGACATGTCTTCTGGCTAGCTCGCGTCGATACCTTTCTGCCGGAAGGTAAAGAGTATCGGCCCGAGGATGGACCGCTGCTGCAATTTGCGGTGGTAAATATTATAGAAGAACTGCTGGAAGCCAGTAGCTCTCTAGAACGTTGGATCACGGTTGAGTACGGTCGATTTGCCTTTTTTATGGAGCCAGCTTCTGATCATGTTCGTTTCTTTCATGAATTATGTGAAACGGTACAGCGCTTACTGGGAATTTCACTCACGACTCTGTCACTAGGACTTGTCAGTTCAGCGGAGGACGTCAGCTCGATGTACAGACGTCACGAATTGGAAGCGCCTGCGTCCATGTTTACTCTTACGGGAAGCCCGCTTGCATTCGGAAGGGAAGCAGATGAGATCACAGTTTCTGGTACAGACGCAGCCGTTACTACTGCGCCGGGAACCATCGATGAAACCAAGGTTCGCACGGTCCAAGCAGAAATTACCTCTTTCCTGCTATTGGGCAGACATGCAGAGTTGTCTGCTTTTTTACGTCAAAGATTCTGGGAAGATCTGCACGCTTCAATGCCACAGTGCCGAGCGGACGCGCTTTGTTTGGCATTGGCGATCCGGGAGGTGTTGCGCAAAGAGATTGCTGCAACGCAAGATGACTGGGATATCGGAACGGAAATTCAAAAGCTCCGTTTAATGGTATCAAGGGAAGAAGTCGGCGAATGGGTTATGGAACGCATTGCGGTGATGGAGCAAACGTTGGCTAGTTGGCTAGAGGAACGTAACAGCAGATTGGCCGAAAGGACGATTCGGTACATTGAACAACATTACGAACAGGAATGCAACTTAGTTAGTGTAGCATCTCAGATGCATTTGAATCCAAACTATTTTAGCAACTTGTTTAAAAAGCAAACCGGTGAAAGTTTCACATCGTACTTAACGCGTTTCCGAATTGATAAGGCTAAAATGCTGCTAACAAACACAGACATGAAGATTTCAGAGATTGCAGAAGCGGTAGGGTACACAGACTCCAACTATTTTGCGACTGCTTTCAAACAGGTAGTAAGTAAACCTCCCACAGAATACCGCAAGATGCACCAGCTTAATAAATGAGAATGGAGAGGCCGGCACAATGCCGATGCCTCTTTTTTCTGTAAATTTCTAAGATAACGCCGTAAATATCGAAGGCTAGCTCAGGACAGCCCTTATATAATAGAGATAAGTCAACAACCTGAGAGGAGCTTTGCAATCTATGTCAACCGCACCACTGTCCACAAACTCCGTTACAGCAGCTCCCGAATCCAGCGCGGAATTGCAGCGTCGCATGAGGCAAGCATCTCGCCGGCGAAGATGGAAAGCGAACATTCCCTTAATGCTCCTATTTATCCCGGGCCTTCTCTTTTTTGCAATTTTCAAATATGCGCCAATGGGTGGTTTGATTATTGCTTTTAAGGACTACAATTTTTTTGACGGCGTTTTTGGAAGTGAATGGGTCGGTTTTAAGAATTTCGAAACGATCTTTAAGCAGCCGCAGACCGTCGGCATCATTCGTAATACGATTATACTCAGCGTATTGAATGTGTTTGTCGGGTTTCCGTTTCCTATTATTCTGGCAATTATGTTAAACGAGGTTAGAAAGACATGGTACAAACGGGCTATTCAAACGATTGTCTATCTACCCCATTTCTTCTCATGGGTCATCATCGGTGGCTTTGTCCTAACCTTGTTTTCAACCGAATCGGGCACAATCAATCATGTCTTAAAGAGCTTGTTAGGGGAGCCTTTCCCATTCCTGTTCAACGCTGGATCCTGGATTACGATCTATGTCGGTTCAGGTATTTGGAAAGAAATGGGCTTCAGTGCAATCATTTATTTGGCGGCATTAACGTCTATTGATCCTAGCTTATACGAGTCGGCTAGTCTGGAAGGGGCAAACAAGTTTCAGCAAATCCGTCATGTGACGCTTCCTGGAATTAGCACGACGATTGTTCTAATGTTTATTTTGGCTATGGGCCGATTGATGGAAGTGGGCTTCGACCATGTCTATATTCTTCAGAATCCAACGGTGTCGAATGTAGCGGATGTCATCAGCACCTTCATGTACCGTATCGGTCTGCAAGGTGCACAATTCAGCTTGACAGCGGCAATGGGACTATTTGAATCCATCATCGGTCTGATCCTTGTCTTAACGGCGAATGCATTAGCTCGCAAATACGACAAGGGGCTTTGGTAAAGGGGGAATATACAAATGAAATCGACCGTAGGAGAAAAGTGGTTTTATACAGCTAATTATATCATCCTGGCGCTGCTAGGCATCACCTGTCTATTTCCGCTTATTAACACAATTGCCGTCTCACTCAGTGATACGCATGCGATTGCTTCTGGTAAGGTAACCTTTTATCCAATAGGGTGGAATATCGAAGCCTACATTTCTATGATCCAAGGAACGCGCATTCTTTCCGCATTGCAGAACAGCATCATCATTACGATTGTTGGTGTAACGTTAAGTATGACCGTAACAATTATGACCGCATACCCCATCTCCAGAGGCATATTCTACGGCCGGCGCTTCTTTACCTTAGCCATGGTATTTACGATGCTGTTCTCCGGAGGACTAATTCCGACTTACCTAGTCGTGAAATCGCTCGGGTTGATGAACTCCTACTTTGCGCTCTGGTTGCCGGCTCTTATCAGCACTTACAATTTGCTCGTCATGCGAACGTTCTTCGAGAACATTCCGAGTGAAGTCGATGATGCAGCCAGAATTGATGGTTGTTCGGAGATGGCTTATCTGATGAGAATCGTTTTGCCGCTGTCCATGCCGGTCATTGCGACAATAACGTTATTCTACAGTGTCAGCTACTGGAACATGTTTATGAATGTTTTGATTTATATTAACGATACGAGCAAGTTTAACATGACCGTGCTCATCCAGAAAATGATTCAAAGCCAGAACTTGCTGCAGGAGTTGGTCAACAGCGGTGCCACCTCAGGCGTAACTGTGGATGTTGTGCCGGAATCGCTGAAAGCGGCGGGGGTACTCATCATGGTCCTTCCCATGCTGCTCGTCTATCCCTTCCTGCAAAAGTACTTTGTTAAGGGTGTCATGTTAGGGTCCGTAAAGGGCTAGGCTTGAAATCATAGATCATCCATAATCGAGAGGGGTTTCCAAATGAAAAAACAATTGAAACTAACCGCACTGCTGGCGCTTTCGCTATCTGGCCTGACTGTACTGGCCGCCTGCGCTTCGAACTCGAGCGATGGCAAGAAAGCTGGAGAAGGAAAATCGGAAGCGCCCAAGAAGGATATAACCGTATCGATTTATGATCGGGGCGCAGTATCTCCGGATGCCGGCACGATCGAAAACAACGCTTGGACCAAATGGATTAACGATAACGGTCCGGCTAATGTGAAATTCGTCGCGATTCCGCGGACGAAGCCAGAGGAAAAGATTAATGTCCTGTACGCCTCAGGCAGCGCGCCGGATCTGCTATTCGAATTCAATCCGAAAGCCAGAGATCCGCTGCAGCAGCAAAAGCAGTTCATGCCTCTCGACGATTTGATCGAAAAGTATAGCACCGATTATAAAAATCTACTAAAGGACAATCCCTTGCTTAAAAAAGCCGGTATGAAAGATGATGGTAAACTTTACTATTTCGGTCGAATTAACCGTGGCGGGCCAAACCGGGGGTTATTTATTCGTACCGACTGGTTGAAGAAGCTGAACCTGTCTATGCCGAAGACGACAGAAGAATTATATACGGTGCTGAAAGCATTCACGGAGCAAGATCCGGATGGAAATGGAAAGAGAGATACGTACGGTATTTCCCTGAGCGGCAATTCCGCATATAGCTTAAGACAGATGTTCGGCGGCATGTCCAAATGGACAGTCAAGGACAACCAACTAGTACTGAATTGGGATCGCTCCACAGAATACTATACGTTAGCTAAGCGATTGTTTGATGAAGGTCTGATCGATAAAGACTTCGTTAACGATACGAATGGCGCCAAAGCCAAACAGGATTTCATTAACGGCAAGACTGGCATTTACGGATTCTTAAACCCGGATCCGATCACTGAGAAAATCGGGGTTATTGATCCATTAAAGAAAAACGTTTCGACAGCGGAGATTGACTTCCTCCCATATCCAACAAGTCCGTTTGGCGCTTTCATGCCGACACTTTCGAACCCTGTACAAATGACGGCAGCCATTAGCGCAACGGCCAAAAATCCGGATGCCGTGATCAAGTATGTCGATTTCTTAAGTAAGGAAACGACAGGGAAAACACTCGAACTTGGCATCGAGGGAACGAATTACAAGGTCACGGAAGGGTGTCCCGAAGTATTGGATGCAGCTAAGCAGAAAAAAGAAGTGACGGATCTGACCGTTGATATGCGGATGCTGCAGAGTGCAGCCCCTTACACCAAATGCGATGCACCACTGATCAAGTTCAAGAGCGATCCGCGGAAGGAAGAGTATCAGAAGTTCCAGGATGATTTCTTTAAAACGTATTTGAATTTTGACCGTTCTTACCCGGAACTGACCATTTCCGAGCATATGCCGACACCATCGAAGGATCTTAATATCATTGAAACAAACACAGACAAGGCGATTGGCGATATCTGGCTGAAGGCGATTGTGAGCGGCGAGAAATATTCAATCAGCCAAGCATTGAAAGATGCGCAGGATGCCTGGAGCAAGGCTGGAGGCGCTCAGGTAGAAGACTGGTATAAGAGTTGGTATGAAACGAATAAGGACAATGCGTTTTTAGCCAAGGATGCAATCGAAATTTCCAAAAAGCAATACGAGGATTATAAGAAAATGGTTGGAAGCTTGAAGTAAAGCCTCGAACCAGATAAAAGGTATAAAGCGTGATGCATAACGAAAAGTGAAAATTCAATTAGGGTGGGGGATTCCTCCATCCTTTTGAGCATCGAATGCGGTGATTTCGAATTTGTCAATGCAGATAATTTTAAACAATATGATGAGTATATTACATTCCTTTCAGGGCCATCAATCTACTACAATAAGGTCATGAAAAGGAGTGAATGTACAGGATGATGAAAGCAAAGGCAGACGTGGTATCCAATATCCCCCATGCATCTGTGCGAAGAAGGGAGCGCATTCAATGGATTCCCTATCTGTTTATCGCACCTACCGTGTTGCTGATCGTATCGTTTTTGTTTTATCCGATGCTTAACGTTTTTTATTTCAGTTTCCTGAACTACAATCCAAGTAAGCCTTTTTATAATAGCTTCGCTGGATTGGATAATTTTGTGAAAGTATTTACGGATGATCCGCTATTTCTGCAAAGTTTATGGATTTCTGCCAAATGGGTGCTTGTGGAAGTGACGCTCCAACTCGTCTTTGGCTTATTAGTTGCATTGGTACTTAATCAAGCATTTCGTCTTCGCGCTTTCTTCAGAACGGCTGCTATCATTCCCTGGGCCATTTCAGGTGTCATCACGGCCACTATGTGGTCGTTCCTCTACAGTGAGCACAATGGTATGATGAATGACTTGCTGACGCGCTTGCATCTCATTCACAGCCCGATTGCTTGGTTAGGAGACACGAATTGGGTATTTTTCTCTATCGTTCTAGCTGAGTTGTGGAGAGGGATCCCTTTCTTTACCATTACCATGCTTGCAGCGTTGCAGACCATTCCCTCTGAATTATACGAGTCATGCAAGGTGGATGGTGGAGGTCGCTGGAGAGCATTTACTCAGATTACCTTGCCATTTCTAAAGAATTCTATTATTTTATCGACGCTGCTACGGGCAGTTTGGGAGTTTAATAATGTCGATTTGATTTTCACTATGACGAATGGCGGACCTGCGAATCATACGATGACCATGACCATGTATGTAGCCAATCAAGCCATTGTCGCCCAAAACTTTGGTTATGGATCTGCTTTGACGGTAATTGGATTCCTTATTTTAATGATTTTTGCAAGCAGTTATCTGAAGTTGAGCGGTTTCGGAAAGGAAGATAAGTAAATGAAGAGTATGATGCTTAGACAATTGGACCGCACGTTTACGCTGTATGTGCCCTTGTTGGTGGCCATGCTGTTTACCTTGCTCCCTTTTTATTGGACGATCGTAACTTCCTTTAAACGGGAAACAGATATCATCAAACGGCCTATCGTGTATTGGCCAAAAACTTTTACTCTGGAGAACTACGGGATTTCCTGGAATGCAGTCGGCTTCTCGAAATTTTTCCAAAATAGCTTATTCGTCTCCATGTCTACCGTGCTTATTGTACTTCTTCTCTCTGTGCTTACCGGTTATGCCATAAGTCGATTCAGATTCTATGGCAAAAACGCCTTTCTTCTTATGCTGCTTTGTACTCAGTTTATCCCAGGTGCCATGCTGCTCATACCGCTTTTCCTCATTTTCAAAACACTAGGTATGACGAGCAACCCGTTTAGTTTGATTATCACCTATAGTGTATTTCAGCTTCCGTTTAACTCGATCCTGATGAGCGGATTTATTACGAACATCCCGGAGCAATTGGAGGAAGCGGCTATGGTAGATGGTTGCAGCCGTTTGAAAGCAGTATTTTTGGTTATCTTCCCTATTCTGTTGCCTGGTATTGTCGCCACCACGGTATTTACGTTTATTGGGGCATGGAACGAATTCCTGTTCGGATTGATGCTCATCAACAAACCGCAGTTTTTCACGCTGCCAATCGGTTTGCGGTATATGCAAGGCGAATTTAACATGGCTTACGGAGCACTTGCGGCAGGTAGTGTCATTTCCTTGCTCCCGGTCGTTGTGTTGTTCGCCTTTGTTCAGAAATATATGGTTCAGGGAATGGCGGCGGGCGCTGTCAAAGGCTAATGTTTCGGATGTACTCCTTTAAACGGGGATTCATCATATAACCCAAAAATATAGAAGGTGGGATTTACTTTGAAATGGATGAAGATAGCTTTGGCCATGACTTGCATTTCTATGACGATTGCCGGGTGCGGGACAAAACAGGATACAGCGGGTAACGGAACAGATTCTCAAGCTAAGCCAGTTGAAAGTGCAGCACCTGCGAGCAAAGAGAAAGTTACGCTAACCTTCTGGGATGATAATGCAGGGCCGAACCGAACGCCGTTTTATCAGGAAATGTTTAAGAAATTCGAAGAAAAATATCCGAACATACACGTTGAATATGTCGGAGTTCCACAGCAATCCTATAAACAGAAATTCGATGTCGCCATTGCTTCGAATGATACGCCTGACGTTGGCGCCGTAGCTAATAATTATGTATCTGATTTCACAGCTAAAGGAGCACTGCTTGCGCTCGATCCGTATTTGGATAAATGGTCGGATAAGGATAAGATGATTCCTTCCGTTGTCAATTTTATTCGTACGCTGGTACCGGATAAAAAGCTGTATATGCTGCCGAATACGCTCTATATGGATTTGTTCTGGTATCGGCCGGATTTGCTCAAACAAGCCGGATTGAATCCCCCTGGAACGTGGGATGATTTTTTCAAGGATGTCGAAAAGCTGACGGATGCAGGGAAAAGTCAGTTCGGCTATTCGATGCGTGGCGGGACAGGTAGTATCAACCAATTAACAACGGTTATGTATTCATACTCCGGTATACCTAATTATTTTGATCAGAATGGCAAATCCACAGTCAACGATCCGAAAAACGTCGAATTCTTGAAGAAATATGCAGCATTGTATAAGAAGAACACGCCGACTAGCGACATTACCAATGGATACAAAGAAATGGTTGCAGAATTTGGAAGCGGTGCAACGGCTATTGTGCAACATAATTTCGGTTCCTACAACGACAATCTGAAGGCACTTGGAGAAGATAAACTAGCAGGTGTATTGCTGCCAAAATCGTCGGATGGCAAGCAAGTTGTGATCACACAGCCTAACGGATACAGCATTTTCAAGAATTCGAAGCATCCGGCGGAAGCGTTCCAACTGTTAAGCTATCTGGCTTCCAGCGACATGCAGACCTATTGGAATCAAAACATTGGACAAATGCCGACGAATCAGGATTCCATGACCAGCGATTATGTAAAGAACTCTAAGCATCTTCAAGAAGGTTCCAAAATTCTGGCGGACAGCAGCACCAAAGTACTGGATGTTCCTGTTTATTTACCAGATTATGCAGGATTGCTCACGCAGCAACTGGAGCCAAACTTTCAAAAGGTACTCTCAGGAACGATGACCGCGGAAGAGTTTTTAAACGGTTGGGCGAAAGCTATAGAAAAATCAAAGCAAGATTATGATAAAATGATAAAAAAATAAAGGAAAATCTTGTAATCGTTCTAGAAGTCTTTGAATGAGATTACTATGGGTGGAGGCGATAACATGAAAAAGGTACGGTCTATTACATCTACCATTCTATGGAGACTAATTCCAGGTCTTATCTTTTTAGTTGTTTCCTCCAGCGTTGTCTCCTACATTTTATCCGCAGAACAGTTGAAGTCGAATGCTTACGACAATATTTATGATACCGTTTTCCAAACGAAAAACTACCTGGACGACCGACTTGGCGTATTATTAGCAGCGGTTGTCAACTTATCAGGCAGTAAGGAGCTGACTCAAACCTTAATTGCATCCGAGGAGCCAGATTTTACTCTGGGTCCGTCGGATTATATTGCGTTGAACCAGGCAACGAATCAAATTTTTACAAATGATTACTATGACATGGTCGACTCTGTTGTTCTATGGTATAACAATGAGTCCGTTTCCTTTGCTAGAACAGATCGTTTCTTTCCACTTCAGAACTTTCCTGGTGCATCATATTTAAAGCGGAGCAGCGAAAGCTCCTTTGAAACAGTCTTTTGGAAAAATATACATACAAGGGACCTTCCATCAGGAGATTTCAGCAGCCCAATGGTTGCCAGCTTTTATACATGGTTGGGCATAAAGGGGACAGCACCGCAGGGCGTGTTTATTGTTAACATCAAAGAAAGCTTTTTTTATAAAATTTTGAACTCACCTAAAATTAGTGATAACGGCTATTTATTTCTGCAAAGTCCTGATGGCATTATGCGGTTTAAGCCGGTAGCGGATAAATATGATCTCGATGAAGATGAGCTTCAGGAAAAACTGCTGCATGCGCCAAATGCAAGAGGCCGAATGGATGTCAAAAATAACAACGGCTCGAACATGGTTGTGATTTACGAAACAGTAGGTGTGAATCGTTGGAAGATTGCTGCCGTTTATCCCGAAGAGGAACTGCTCAGCAAGGTGAATTATATCAAATATGTCAGCATTGTAGTGATGTTGGCCACACTCATATTTGCAATCATGTACTCCAATCTTCTAGCCAGATACATTTCAAGGCCGATCAAACATTTAACGAAGCAAATCAATCACATTCGGGAAGGCAATCTGAATGTGAATGTACAACGTTGGCCGCAATACGAAATGGATACGCTAAATCACGGGTTGCAGGAAATGGTTGAAAGAATCAAAACTCTCTTGCATCAGGTTGAGGTCGAACAAGAAGTGAAGAGACAGATTGAAATCTCCTTATTGCAAGCGCAAATACAACCGCATTTTTTGTATAATACGTTGTTTTCTATCAAACAGCTTTGTGATATGGGTGAATCAAGGGATGCCAGCAGGATGATATCAGCCTTGTCGACCTTCTTTCGAATCTCCATCAGCAAAGGAGAAGAAGTTATTACCATCGATCAGGAGTTGGAACAAGTCCAAATGTATTTGTTTATACAGCAAATGAGATACGGGGATTTATTTCAATATAAGGTTGATGTCGATCATGAAATTTTGGGTCAATCCATTGTAAAGTTGACTTTGCAACCTATTGTTGAGAACGCAATTTACCATGGGATCAAGAAGGGTGAGCAGCCTGGGGTAATTCGCATCAAGGGCTACAGTTCAGACGAAGATATTTATTTATATGTAGAGGATAATGGAGCGGGGATTGAACCGTGGAAATTAAATGAAATCAGGGAAGGATTGCTCCTAAAAAGACCGGTTCAAGTTGGTTTCGGCATCGTCAACGTTCACAGAAGACTCCAAATGATGTATGGACCGGAATATGGGTTGCAATATGATAGCGATCCCGACAAAGGAACAATTGTAACCATCAGAATCCGTAAAAGCAAGGATGAAAGTAAAGCTGATGGGGAGGGGAATGGTTATGCGTAACCTGATTATTGCCGACGATGACGTTATTATTCGAAGGGGACTAAGCAAAACTATCGATTGGGCAAGTTATGGGTTGCATCTCATTGGGGCAGCAGGAAACGGCAGGGAAGCGCTCCAATTCGCCGAAGAACTGAAGCCGGATATTGTTCTGAGCGATATTCGAATGCCTCATATCGATGGGCTGGAACTTGCTGAACAATTGCTGGCAAAATATCCTGATGTGAAAATCGTCTTAATGACAAGCTATGATGAATTTAAGTTTGCCCAGAAAGCACTTAAACTTAAAGTGTTTGACTATGTGCTTAAGCCCTTTGAGAATGAAGTATTACTTGAGACAATGCAACGGGCTGTTGCAGAATATCAACGCGAGAGCAAGGTACGAAAGCAAATCTCTGACAGCATGCCCCTGATGCGGCAATTGTTCTGGGAGCATCTGATTTCAGGGCGCTTCCATGAAAACGAGCTTATGGCAGAAGCGAAATTTCTGGAAATCAACTTGCAGGCAGCTACTTATTTGGCATGTATTATTAAACTGGACGATTACCATTTTCCTAAAGTTCGGAATCGGTATGGGCAAGAGATGTTAAGGTACTGCGTAAGCAACATTATTCAGGAAATGACGGCAGATCTTGAACAATGCCATATTTTTCATTATGACGGCGAAGAAATTGTAATCGCTTTCGGAGTTTCAGCTGATACGGAGTTGAGGAAACAACTAATTCGAGAGATGATGGAGGAAGTTTGTAAAAATGTTGAAAGATATTTGAAAACAACGGTCACGATCGGTGTCGGACCTATCTACGAGAATCCGATTTCGCTTCGACGCTCTTATTTGGAAGCGAAAATGATACTGGAGTACCGGCACATTGTCGGCACGAATCAGGTGTTGATTACGAGGGATATTGATCTTCAACCCCCAGTTGAAACGACTGTTCTGGAAGGCTGGAAGGATGAACTTCTTGTGAGAGTAAAATTGGGTATGAAAGAGGAATCACTTGCAATTATTAGAGAATTGGAACAAGACATTGTTAACCGGAAGATCGTGCCTCTGCAGGATATACATATACTGGGGACAGAGATTGCACTATTGCTGTATCGTGAGTTCTGGGAGTGGATTCATACATGGAAGATGGAGTTGAAGTTCGGCGGGTTCACCCACTTTTGTACGAATCTTCAAACATTGACAACCTCGAAAGAAGTATTCTCTACGATTCAAGAGTTTTTGCTCGAGTTACTAGCAGAAATTTGTTCCCGGCGCGACAGCCATCAAAAGCAACTGCTGAATAAAGCACATAAATATATTGAAGATAATTATAACCGTGAAGAATTATCCTTGCAGGAAGTTGCTGATTATGTAAATGTAAGTGCCGGCCATTTGAGCTCCATTTTTAAAAAAGTGGGCAATAAGGTCTTCTCCGATTATTTGTTGGAAGTTCGCATGAAATCAGCACTGAGTTTAATGAGTCGGGAAGACTGCAAATCCTATGAGGTTGCATACAGGGTTGGATTCAGCAATCCTCAATATTTTAGCGTCTGTTTTAAAAAGTATACAGGCTTCACACCAACGGATTATCGGAACGGGAGCCGCATGAGCACTTAAGAGAATTGCTTCGTATTTTTAACAGTTTGATGCTTTTTTTGTATTCGCTTTAATTTCGTTTACACCTAAAATAGGAAGCGTGTTGACTATATGTCAAGAGAAAGGGGAAGTGAAAAATGAATCATCGCATACAACGATGGCTTGCAAGGGGATTAGTTTGTGTACTATTTTTCCAGATATGCTTTGAAGTCGCGACTGTAAACGTAACTACCGCAAAAGCACAAGAATTGACACAACAAAGTAATATTTCTAGCAGCTATGTGTCCACAGTAAATGCAGGAAATGATTTCAAATTAGTGGAGAATGGTGTTTCAGCAAAACTATACGTGGACAAAAATGATTCTGTAAGCGTAATAAGAGCGGTTGGAGATTTCAAAAAAGATGTTAAAGGTGTTACGAATGCTGATGCGCAGGTCGTCAATACAGTCCCGACAAGCGGAAATGTTGTCATATTCGGCACGATTGGCAGCAGTGCAGCTGTGGATACGTTGATTGCCAACGGCAAGCTAAATGTAGCCCAATTGAAAAAAGACGATGGGTCGTATAAATGGGAAGGCTTTATTATTGATGTTGTCGAAAACCCGGTTCCAGGCGTAGATCAGGCGCTGGTTGTCGCTGGAACCGATCGAAGAGGAACTATTTTTGGACTTTATGATATCTCTGAGAAAATGGGGGTCTCTCCGTGGTATTATTTTGCGGATGTCGCCACTAACCATAAAGAAAGCGTATACATAAAAGGGGATACGAACATTACAGATTCACCTGATGTTCAGTACAGAGGAATCTTTCTCAACGACGAAGAGAATCTGAATGATTGGGCAAAAGCACATACAAGTAACGGGACAATCGGACCGGATATCTATGTTCATATCTATGAATTAATGTTGAGATTAAAAGCCAATTACATGTGGCCTGCGATGCATGTCAACGGATTTAATAATGATCCGAACAATGCAAGGCTAGCTGAGGAATATGGCATTGTAATGGGGTCAAGTCACCCCGAAATGTTCTTGAGAAACAATAATATGGAATGGCCGCAGTGGCATACCGCGTACGATGCCGCTCACGGAACAAGCTCTGTATATGACTATACCGTAAGCCCTGTTGCCGTATTGCAATTTTGGAAAGATGCGCTTATGAGAAACAAGAACTATGAATCACAGTGGACACTTGGTATGCGAGGTGCCCACGATGAACCTTTTACCACGGCAAATATCAATAATGGAACTTTTCCTGGCGCAACTGAACAAGAAAGAAAAGTTAACCTGCTTGGCAAGATTATACAAGATCAAAAGAATATGATGAAAGATGTATTGGGGCAACAGGGATATGACAACGCCTTCAAAATGTTCATTCCTTATAAAGAAGTATTGCCTTTATATAACGCGGGCTTAGCGGTTCCGGATGAATTAACGATCATGTGGGTCGATGATAATCAAGGCTACATGCGAAGACTGCCTAATGCAGCGGAAAGACAAAGAAGTGGTGGACATGGTTTATACTATCACGTTTCCTATTGGGCACCCGCCGATCAAAGCTATTTGTGGTATGGAAATACGCCACTATCTTTAATGGGAGAACAATTGCAGAAATCATATGAGTCAGGGATTCAAAAAGCTTGGATATTAAATGTTGGTGATTTGAAACCATTGGAGGGCGAAATGGAATTCTTCCTGAGCTATGGCTGGGATGTTCATAAATATGAGAATAATTCGAAGAAATTCCTGCATGACTGGATTAGCAGAGACTTTGGCTCTCAGTATGCAGATGAAGTTACGGATATTATCAACACGAATTATCAACTTTCTTATAATAGAAGACCCGAGCAAATGAGAGTTGATTTCTTTGATCAATTACATTATGGGGATGAATCAACTAAGAGAATGCTCACCCTTCAAAATATTTTTGATCGAGCCAGTGCCATTTATGACAGCTTGCCGGCGGATATGAAAGACGGTTTTTATGAACAGGTCCTAAGTAAAGTTCGTTGGTCCTATTATGTATTTAAGTCCTACTATTATGCCGATAGAAGCAACATGGCTTATGATCAGGGAAGACTTTCTTCCGCGAATAATTTCTTGACACTGTCTCAAGAGGCGGATCAGCAAAAGAAAACGGAAATAAATTATTACAACAAGACGTTAGCTGCAGGTAAATGGGATAAAATACTGGATCCTGAGATTCATCCGCCGCCACCAATGTCTCAACTGCCAGCAGGATCACCGGCTCTGAAATTGGGAAATCCTGAAATGGGCGCAATTGTGCAAGGGGAAGAAAAAGTAAGCGCTAATTCCGTTATTGAATTTTCTGAATTCAATCAAGGTGGCAAATATGTAGATATATTCAATAAGGGAGCAGGAAGCTTTAGTTGGAGCGCTTCTGCAGATAAAAGCTGGATTAATCTTTCCAAAACAAGCGGAATGATTGTAGATGAAGATCGTATTTGGGTAAACATTAGTAATATTTCCAGCCATGCTGGTGAATCCGGGACAATAACTTTACAAAGTGGAGCCATACAAAAAATCATTACCGTAAAAATAAAGGCAACTTCGATTTCTTTAAGTCAAGTGCAAGGTTACGCTGAAGCGGATGGTTACGTCTCCATAGAAGCAGAGCATTACAGCAGAAAAAATGATGTTGGTCAGGTACTGTGGCAACCGATTTATAATCTTGGAAGAAATACGGGAGATGTTATGAGAACCTATAACCCGACTCTTGCAAGAGTTCCAGAAAATCAAATCAAGGCTTCTGCACCTTCAATGGAATATGATGTACAGTTTGAAACGGCAGGAACTTTCCCATTGGAAATCTATAGAGTACCTACTTTAGATTCAATGGGAACAATCAAATTTGCAGTTTCCATTGATGATGGAGAACCAACTGTTATCTCCAGCGCAGTAGCAGATGAAGGCCAAGGCACAGACTGGGTAAAAAATTTCTTCCGGCATATTGAAAAGCATCTGACAAACGTCACTATCCCAACAGCAGGTAAGCACACTGTGAAAGTTTGGATGGTCGATAATTACATCATGATTGATAAGATGGTCATTTATACAAGTCCGCAAGGGATTTTGTATGCTGACAACGGACCTCCTGAAAGTTATAACAGCACGTATAACAAAGCGTTTTCAAGTGGATATGAGATGCTGCCTCGCACTGCTCCTGTCGCACAAACCGAGAAAGATGAACTCGCTCAGTGGGGAAGTGGTGCCGTTCTTGAAAAGAATGGTAAAGTATCGATCGAAGCAGAAATGGCCTCGGAAAATAGTGATTATGCAAAAGTCATCGCAAAAAGTGGGAATTCGTGGAGGATCACACAGTCGGATACAGGTTATGCAATGAGACTTCCAGACCTAGGCGGCCAGGTGAGCAATGCGGCAGATTTGGTAAGCAAGAGTCCTGAAATGCAATTTAAAGTCAAATTCTCAACGCCAGGGACCTATAACGTTTGGATGAGAACTAGAGTTATTGATGATGCTAGCGACTCTATCTATGGTGGTATTGATGGTAAATATACAACAGCGAGTTTTGATACTTCTCAACTGTTTAGCTATGACAGAGATGAAAAGTGGTTGTGGCCGAGAAGAAATGGCGTTATTACCGTAACTGCAGCGGGTGAGCATACAATCAATGTTTGGATGCGGGAAGACGGTATTTCAGTTGACAGAATTTATCTTACGACGGGATCAGAGACCCCTAATGATGCAAGCTGGGTTGTTTCTGAAAGAGAACAAGCAAACCCTGATACGATCATGTCCAATACGATTGCCGTCACTGAAAAGAAATTGCAGGATGCACCTGTGCCTGTAGGTACGGATGTTGGTTCTTATGAAAAAGCGGATTATGATCTTTGGTTTTCTGCTTTACAAGAATTGAAAAACCTTAGAAATAGTGGCTCCAAAGATATGACAGTCATTAATACGGCTATTACTAAGCTAACCGATGCAGAAAGTAAGCTAAGAAAAAATCTAAAATTACAAGATGGTCCTTTCAGTTATATTGCCTATCAAAATTTTGAAAACAATGAAATAGGTAAACTGCCTTTTGGCCTCAATGTAGAAAGTATTACAAATGGCGGAACGGCTGCTGTAGTCGAAGAGGATGGAAAGCGATTTTTGCGACTTACAACTTCGAGTACAAGTGGATCTAAGGCCTTGCTTCAATTGCCGTTTGGGGAAAACGGCGGTGCTGCTGGAAAAGAGCTGATTGTTAAGATGAAGGTAAGAGTGCCTCAGAGCGCACCATTCACCAATCTGGCTTATATTTCCAACGCTCCGGATGGTAAATATGCTATCGCATCAGGTCTTGATCGAAATAATGCTCAACAACAGAAGAATGTCATGATGCAAGATGCCAGTAATAAAAAAATGGTTGGCCTTTATGAAGAAAATAAGTGGCAGGATGTTAAATTTGTTGTAAATACAGCTAACAAGACATACAGCGGGTATTTTAATAATCAGCTGGTAGCTGACAATTTTACGTATAGAGCGCTGGATCGTGAAACACTGAATTATCAACAATTTGGTTTGGATAATCAGCCGAACGGCATTTTTGATGTCGACGACATGCAGGTATATGTGGCACCAACTGCAGAAGAAGTCGCTAATGCTCTTACAACGTTAACCTATCGAAACAATGCGCTTAATCTTCCGAATAATTCTGACTACAAATTGGAGATTGCCAGCTCAAGTCAGCCTGAAATTATTTCAACCAGTGGCATAGTAACCCCTCAGAAAAATGACGAGGAAGTCACTGTGACGATCAAAGTTACCAAGCTTAATGATGGCACAACGGCAGTATCTGCACCAATTACAGTACTTATAGAAGCGGCTAATAAGCTTGCTATACCTACTGCGAATCCGATGCCAGGCACCTATGTTGACGCACAAAAAGTAGCATTGGCAAGCGATACGGCAGGTGCAGAGATCTATTACACAATAGATGGAACCACACCTACGACGGGCAGCACCTTGTACACAGGCGAAATTGATGTTCGGGAAAGCACAACGATTAAAGCGATAGCAGTGAAAGACGGACTGGCTGATAGTAATGTCGCTGAATTCATGTATAAGATTGGAAGAGAAGCAGAGGCCTACACCATAGAAGCGGGCTTCAACCTAAATTCTTTGCAGCCAGGCGAGATGCTTACCGGAAAAGTGAAAGTTACCAACGTAGATGCAAGCGGACAACCAGTGCTGGTCATTGTCGCCTTGTATGACAGTAACGAACGGATGGTGAATGTATCTTTCATTTCTAAAATCGTTGCACAACGAAGCAGCGAATATCTCAATGCCGGTTTTAAGCTTCCTGCCAATGTAGAGGGTCATGTTGCACGAATATTTGTATGGAAGGGTACTGATATAGAATCATCCAGCATGATCCCACTGGCAAATGGTACTACTACGTTGAGATAGTTTGGAGAGGATGGGGCGGATAGTGATAGCTTCCGTCTCCATCCATCATGTTTTGTATCTACGATTAGGAAGAGGTGGTGAGTCTATGTTAAGAAAACAAGTACTGATGTTATTCGTAGTTTTGGGATTAATGATGTGTAGCAACGCATATGCGGAATCACCAGACTATCAGACGAATTGGGCATCCAAGGAAATTTCCAAGTGGCAGTCTTCCGGGATCGTCAGCGGCTATCCAGACGGAAATTTCAGACCGGATGCCCCCATTACCCGAGCGGAATTTTTCAAATTAATATCTGAAACGATGGGACTAACCACAACTGTGGGGACTCATTTTAAGGATGTTGAGGCGGATGCGTGGTATGCAGACTATATTGCCAAAACAGTTGCAGCGGGGTATGTGCAAGGGGATGGCGATCTTCAAGTAAGACCTAATGATCCCATCACACGTCAGGAAGTTGCAAAAGTGTTATCTCTAGCTTTTCACATACAAACGGATGCAACGGGATTAAATCACTTTAAAGATGCAAGAGACATTGCTGAATGGAGCAGAGGGTATGTTGGCGGGTTGGCGCAAGCTGGATATATTGCGGGTTATGACGATCAGTCATTCAAACCAACTCAACAGATTACTCGCGCGGAGAGCGTCAAAATGTTTGACAATCTGGCGGGGGAATTGTTCGTGCGCTCAGAGACGTATGCAGATTTGGATGTTTTCGGCAATGCACTAATCAATAAAATAGGCGTTACACTGAAAAATGTAAAGATCAAAGGAAATTTGTATATCACCGCAGGAGTTGGTGAGGGCAATGCTCAACTGGATGACACGATGGTTGCAGGAGAGGTTGTCATTACTGGTAAAGACATCTCCCTGACCATTTCCGGCAAAACGACGATTAAAAGCATCCAAATTGCTGCCGAGGGCGTGAAGATAAACGGGCAAACCATAGATACGGGAAGTGTTGTGAAAGTTGAAGATGGAAAAGTTACTGTCATAACAAAGCCAACGAACCCGACAAATCCGACGACTCCATCGACTCCAACGGGACCCAACGGCCCAACAGCCCCAACAGGTCCAAAGGAACCTACGGGCCCGTCTTCGGGCGGGGGCTCAACTGTACACGTAACAGGTGTAAGCTTGAGCCAGCAAGCAGCTTCGTTGAAGGTAGGAGAAGCGCTTACATTAACGGCTTCAATTGCACCGGCGAATGCGGATAATAAAAATGTGCATTGGTCCTCGAGCAATGAGGCAATAGCGACTGTAGAGAACGGCCAAATAACTGCACAAGCAGCAGGAAGCGCAGTGATCACGGTAACGACGTCTGATGGAAGTTATTCGGCAAGTTGCATAGTCACCGTAACGCAGCAGGACATTCACGAGGGGATCTACAATGTTACGACTACTGTCAACGCAGCGAGTCAGCAGGTTACCCTTGAGGGCTACGTCGCTAGCAGCAGTGCGGAAACAGTTACATTCAGAGTGATAGATCCTGAAGGAAATGTGGACTGGATTGGTCAGACATTAAGCGGCCCAGAAGGAAAGTTCGTTTTCACGTTCACACCGAGTAACAAGATTCAAGGGGAATTCACAGCAGCGTTGGGAACAAATGAATTGGCTGCACCGATTTTCGTTAAGTTTAAGTATATAGCAGATTAAAACTAGATTGAAATAGGAAGGTGGGCAAAACACGAGATGAAGCTGCTATCCAAATTGCTCCTTATTGCTATCCTCGTCCTTATGTCTGTAGGACTCTCGCAAATGACTTCGGTACCAGCACACGCCGCGGATGCTCAACCGGTTGTGTATCATCCTACGATTGATACCTATGTACAGGGAAACAGCACAACGGTCAAAAAGAACGATCAAATTATTGATGTTAAGCTAAAGGGCGATAATGAAGGATCAAATACGACCAGAGTGGCACTGTTTAAGTTCGACTTCAATGACTTTGCGGACACTACGATAGAGCAAGCTAAAATCAGATTATATGCAACGACGGCGGATAGCTCGCCGACCAGAGAATTGAAACTATCCGGGATTCCTTACGGTTCGTGGGTAGATGACATCAATACTTTGACTAGTGTCCCAACCAATAATGCAACGGAAATCGGCAGATTCTCGGTGTCGACCAGTGGTCTTCCCAAATGGTATGAAGTCGACGTGACTGATTATTTAAAAAGCCAATTGGCTGCCAAACAGGCATCTTTTAAACTGGAAGTAACGGTAGCTAATGATAAATCCAAAGTTACTTTTGCAAGTAATGAAGCGGCAAGCAACAAGCCGGAATTAGTGCTCTACAAATCCGAAGTTGAGCAGGTGAACACGGCGCCAGTTGCGTCCGATGTTGCCATTGACGGCCAGGCCAAAGTTGGTGGAACGTTAACGGGACTTTACACATTTACGGATGCGGACGGCGATGCGGATAGAATGTCCACGTACAAGTGGCTCATGGCGGACTCGGAGAGTGGAACATACAGCTCAGTTATCAGGGCGACATACCAAACGTTACAGCTCACTTCAGCGCTAAGCGGCAAGTACATCAAATTTGAAGTTACGCCGGTTGATGCCAAGGGGCTGGCCGGAGCAGCGAAGATGAGTGCGGCAGTCGCTATTGAAGCTGTTCCTGTCCATGAAGTTTATCATCCGGCGCTCGATACGTATGTTCAGGGAAACAGCACTTCTGTCAAAAAGAACGAAAAGGATCTTGTAGTTAAATTAAAGGGTACAAGTGAAGCAGCAAATACGACGCGCGTGGCATTATTAAAATTCGACACCAGCCAGTATGATGGAAATCAGGTGGGGCAAGCGATTCTCCGTTTGTATGCGACGGCAGACACGGATTCGTTGGAGAATAGGGATCTGATGCTGTATGGGGTTCCGTATGATTCATGGCAAGAAGATATTGCCTCACTGGCGGCGATCCCTGCTAATGGAACTGAAATCAAGGGCTTCTCTGTAAAGAAGAGTGAAGTGCCTAAATGGTATGAAATTGATGTAACCGATTATATGAAAAGTCAAATGGGGACGAAACAGTTTTCCTTTAAACTGGTTGTCACAACAGCCGATGAAAAATCGAAAGTAGTTTTTGCAAGTAATGAAGCAACGGACAATAAACCTGAATTAGTGTTAGATAGCCGTCCTCCTGTATCGACGAATACGGCACCTGTTGCATCCAATGTAGGCATAAGCGGTGTGGCAGAGCCCGGAGAAACACTAACTGGAACGTATACGTTTACGGATGCAGATGGCGATGCAGAAGGAACCTCTTCCTGCAGCTGGCTTATGGCGGATACAGAGAATGGTGTGTACAGCGCTCTGGTCGGCCAGACACAGAAAACGCTGCAGGTTACTTCCGCTCATGTTGGAAAATTTATCAAATTTGAAATTACGCCTGTAGACGCTAAAGGTCTGGCAGGGGAGACTAAGCAGAGTGCAGCAGTTGTTGCAATAGGAGCAGTAAACGAGGGGAATAAATTTATAGTAAATGTTACTTTCAACATGAGCAAACTTGAACCGTTAAAAACCCTTAACGCGAATGTAACGGCAGCTAATATTGGCGAGGTTGAGAAAGAAGTGCTTGTTGTCGTAGCGCTTTATAATCAGAACGATGAAATCGTTAATCTGTCCTATTCATCCAAGAAGCTGGCAGCGGGACAAAGTGATCAGATTGTTGCTGGATTCAAGCTGCCTGGTGCTGTCGACGGTTTCAAAGCGAAAGCAGTCGTTTGGGAAGGAACAGATATTCAAGATGCAAGCATGATTCCCTTGTCAAATGTTGTTGTCCTTTTAAATTAGTCCTATTGCGAATCAAACCTCAGTTCCGCATGAATCGTTATTAGTTCATAGAGCGACTTTTCAAGTGTGAACGCATACTGATAAGTCGCTCTATTCTTCATGCAGTTAGGCGAATTAGAGATGCCCAAAAAGTAGGATGATCTAAATAAATAACAGATAAAACTAATCATAGAAAGGTTATCAATCGAAAATATAGCGTTTACAATTAGAAATGGCACTATTTTGAAAGTGCTTACATGTAATCTATGAAAGGAGAGTGAGCCTGCACATGGCAAAACTGCGAAATCGAAATATGAAAATACTTGTGATGTTATTTCTAGTCTTATCATTAATGCTTTCGGCCGTTGTTCCGATGAATGTGCTTGCTGTAGACAATGCACCTGACGGAAATGAATCAGGCTTTCCGCTATTTAAGAATGGTTCGGTAGCGGATATCTATGTATCGAGCTCGGATGATAAGCAAATTGTACGAGCAGTAGGAGATCTGCAAAAAGATATACTTGCTGTTACAACAAAGACACCTGGAATTAAAATTAGTGCTAATGGTTTGAACCAGTATTCCATCATCGTTGGTTCAGTTGATAAAAGTGATATTATCCAACAACTGATAACAGAGGGAAAATTGGATGAAGCCAAGGACCTGAAAGGCAAATGGGAATCCTACGTCATTAAAATGGTAGATGATCCACTTCCCGGCGTGAAGAAGTCATTGGTTATCGCCGGCAGCGATAAACGAGGTGCCGTATATGGTGTGTACGACGTCTCCGAACAAATTGGAGTTTCCCCTTGGTATTATTGGGCGGATATTGTCCCACAAGTAAAGAGTGAAATCGTCCTTACGCAGCCGTTGAAAGAAGTGGGAGAGCCTTCTGTGAAATATCGCGGGATCTTCCTGAATGATGAGCAAAACCTTGCCAAGTGGGCGGCGCTCAATGACCCTGCAGGAGCACAGGGCGGCAATATAGGTCCTGAAACGTATAAGAAAATATTCGAGTTACTGCTAAGGCTGAAAGCAAATTACATTTGGCCAGCCATGCATTCCGAAATTCGTTTGGGACCGACGGACTATTTCAATAAATATCCTGAGAACCGTGTAAATGCCGATGCCTATGGTATCGTAGTGGGAACTAGCCACGCTGAGCCGATGATGCGCAATGGTACCGGTGAGTGGGGTCCGTTTCTTCAAAGTCAGGGATATTTGCAAGGCGTTGATCTCAAAACAGTAAATGCAATAGATGATTTGAATAACCTAACGAAATATCCTAACTCAGCGCCATATGACTATACAGTGAATCCAACACTCGTTAATAAATACTGGGATGAAAGCGTCACGGCTTACAAAGATTATGAGGTCTCCTATACGCTTGGCATGCGCGGACTTCATGACAAGCCATTCGTCACTGCCAATGCATCGACAACTTCACAAAAACTTAAGGTGCTTCAGGATATCGTTGACAGCCAGACAAAAATGATGAGTGATCATAACATCAATCCCGAAGCATTCCCTATCTTTATTCCATACAAAGAAGTGTTGCCTCTTTATGAAGCAGGTTTAAAGCTTCCTGATAACGCAACCATTGTATGGGCGGAAGACAATCATGGTTTCATCCGGCGGTTTCCTACCGTGGCTGAGAATGCTCGCTTGGGTGGAAGCGGTGTATACTACCATCTGTCTTATGTAGGAAGCATGACTTACATCTGGCTTGATTCTACCCCTCCTGCTCTTATGTTAAGCGAAATGGGAAAAGCCTATGAAAGTGGAGCGAAAGAGCTTTGGGTTCTCAACGTAGGCGACATCAAGCCAAATGAAATCGGTATGGATTTTTTCCTGGATATGGCATGGAATATAAATAAGTGGAACAAAGAAAACTTGAGCGGAGACAACGGATATCTATCCGAATTTGCTAAAAAAGCGTTTCCTCAAGCGAACAAAAAGGAAATAGGTGAAATCTTAGCGGAGTATTACCGCCTGAATTATGCCAGAAAGCCTGAGCACACCAACGCTGCAGAATTTAACGCAGTAAATTATGGCGATGAGTCTCAACAAAGAGTTGTGGATTATCAAAACTTGATGAACAGGGCTGACGCCGTTTATCAGACGCTCCCTAATGAGCAGAAAGATTCCTTCTATCAGCTTATTTCTTACCCTATTAAGGGATCTTACTATATGAACTTAAAATATTATTATGCTCAAAAGAACAAACTGTATAGCGCTCAGGGGAGAGCCCTGGCTGCCAATTTGGCTGCAGATCTGGCGCAATGGGCGCACAATAAAGAAGCGCAAGAAACCGCCTATTACAATAATACGATGTCCGGCGGGAAGTGGAGAATGATGATGAATCCCTACTTGTCGCCACTTCGACCTAACGCTCCGGGCATGCCTTCCGTAAGTAAGGTTAATGTTCCAAATGGAGCGAGCTTGGGAGTCGTCGTTGAAAGTGAAACGAATAGCACTACGAGCAGCGTGCTCAATTTCTCATCCTATTTAAAAGATACGCATTTTATTGACGTCTTTAATAAAGGAAGCGAGTCGTTTGTCTATCAAGTAACAGCGGATAAACCATGGGTGAAAATTTCGAAAAGTACCGGTACCATTATAGATGACACTCGTCTATTGGTGTCCATCGATTGGGATCAAGTCCCTACTGGCACTCAGAGTGCCGTTATTACCGTAATCGGTGCAGGCAGCGAGAAAAAGATTACAGTAAATGCGAGCAAGCCTGCGCTGACCAGGGATCAGATTACCGGATTCGCCGAAGCTAACGGTTATATATCCATTGAAGCAGAACACTTTACTCGAGAAAGTAAGAATGGAGCTATCGGGTTTCAAGTATTTAACGGACTAGGCCGCTCCGGAGGCTCCGTAGCGGCGTATCCGATGAATACACCAAGCTATATGAATAATTTGAGCAATGCTCCTAAGCTAAGCTACGATGTATATTTTGCCAATGCGGGAAGTTTCTCCACGACCGTATATCGTGTGCCGACTTTAGGTGCGGAGGGCCAAAGATTTGCCATTGGGGTGGATGGGAAAACTCCGATCGTCCTATCGGGTCAAAAAACGGCTGAGGAAGGCAACTGGCAAACCAATGTCACCAATGCAATTGAGAAGATGCAAGTGAGCATCAATATTCCTACGCCAGGATACCATACGATTGAGCTGTACATGATAGATGCGGGTGTGGCCATTGATAAGATCGTTGTTAATACGGGAGGCGAAAAACCGTCTAATCAAGGTCCGCAGGAAAGCTATAACTCCGTTTACAATGCGAATCCGTCATTCGTCCCAAGGATCCTGAGTATGTCCCGAGAGGTCTTGGATGCCTATATTCCAACAGTAAACGCCAAGATTTCTGAACTGCAAAATGATACGAGCGGTGATCCGACTATTCAGGATGCATTGGCATTTCTAAAAAATACACGTGATGAGGTTATAGCATCGTTGAGTGATCTGAAGGCTGATACCGTGCACGACGGATATGTCCGGCTGATCAAAGCCATGAGCGAGGTGGACTCCCTCAAGAATCTTCAGGGCTTGCTTGAAAAAGCGGTAGCGAGGGCAGAGTGGATTAAGAAGAACGGCGTCGCGGGAACTGATTTTCTAAATTATCCAGCAGATGCACTGGCGACATTCAAGACACAATACGCTGCGGTACTTGTTAAATTGAATGGAAGCCAAGACTGGACAGTTAAGCAATCCGGGTATGGCGAGCTTGTGGCAGCGATCAACGCGCTAGATAGTAAACAGATTAAGATTAACGGAAACAAAAAAATGCTGGTATACGATGATTTCAACGATATCGGCTCGATCAATGACCTGAACATACAATGGAATATCATGCAGTCCGGTGGGACCGTAGCACTGGAAACGGATCCTGTTGAGAGCACCAACAAATATTTGAAGGTGACGAAGAACAATGCTGCCGGTGAAACGGGACTTACGGCTTCCTATCCAGAAGCAAGCGGTCAAGTGTTCTTCGAGATGAGAGTTCGCTCCGATGCGCCGGATACCTTTTTCGGAATGCCTTATATCTATGGCATTTCTAGAGATAACAGCAATAACCTTTTCAGCAATGCAATGCGAAATAATGGCACATTCCTCGTAAATAACGGAGATGCAGGCAAGTTTACAAGCGGCACATGGTATAACTTGAAGATTGTGCTGGATAGCGCTAAGCAGACCTGCGACTTTTATGTGGATGACGTAAAGGTGAAGTCGGACTTGCCGCTTCGTGTGGCTATGACAACCGCCAATATGCTTAGCTTCTATACCAATAACGATGGATCCAATGCAGGGAAAACGGGATCGGTATATATAGATAATGTAAAGGTATATACCATTATTCAGGATACCGGCAGCGAGCAATCCAAAGCGAATCTTCAAGATACGTTGAACGAAGCTAAAAAACTTCAGGGAGAAAGCTACACGGCAGACAGCTATGGCGTTCTGATGAGTGCGATAATTGAAGGTGATAAGCTTGTCGCAACTAATGGAACAGATGAAGCTTATCTAAGCACCGTGGAGAAAATAAAAACAGCAGTCGACAACCTAAAGCTCAGGGCTTATATCCTTAACGACAACTTTGACAATTTGAACGCGATAACGGATCTTCCAAGCGATTGGAAGCTAATCCAAACCGGTGGTAGTGTATCTCTGGAAAATGATAACGGCAATAAGTTTCTGAAGCTTGCTCAGACCAAAAAGGGAAGTGGACTATCGGTAGAAGCGAATAAAAATTTCCCAGAGATGAGCGGGAAAATGTATATCGAGACGAGAGTGCGTTCCGACGCTCCAGCCACCTTCTTCGGCTCGCCATTCCTTTACAAAAATGATAGTTCAACAACAATTATCGCTACTGCAGCCTTACGCGATAATGGCTCAATCAAAGCATCTAGTACGGGAAATAATAGTACGACGACAGTTGAAGTAGGAAAGTTTAATCCTGGAGATTGGAATACGATCGGTTTAATTGTAGATTCCAGTAGTCAAAAAATGAATGTCTATGTCAATGGAGTTCTTCAGCAGCAAAATTTACCTTTACGCAATCCAATGACGACACTTGGTAAACTGAGATTTTATAGTGATGACAACAATTCAAGCAATCCGCCTGCCATCGGATATGTCGACTTCGTTCGGGTATACCGAGAAGGAGCGACAGCTATAAATCTGGACAGCTTAAATTCTAAACTTGAGGAAGCAGCGGTATTCGTCGATGATGAAGCGTACACGGTTGAATCTCGTGAAGTGTTGAGCGATGTGATTCAAACAATCAGCGCTGAGAGAGCAGATTATTCGCTGCAATCCCAAGTTGACGCAGCAGTAATTAGATTAACGCAAGCCATTGCTGGATTAGCTCTGAATGCTAGTGCCAACGCGGATTTGGAAAGCTTGAGTCTTTCAAGCGGTAGTTTAGCGTTCAACTCGACTACGACGAGCTATAATGTCAGCGTTGCGAACAATGTGACTAGCGTGACGGTAACGGCTGGTACAGTTGATAGTCAAGCAACGCTGAGCATCAATGGCATTGTAACAGCAAGTGCTCAAGCAAGCAGTCCCATTACGCTAGCGGTTGGTAATAATACCATCAACATTATCGTAACGGCAGCAAACGGCTTGACCAAGACGTATTCGGTTCACTTAACTCGCGAAGCGGGCGGAGAAGCAATGACTAAGCTGCAAAGCTCATTAGTTAATGCGAAAAAGCTTCAGGGAGATACCTACACGGCAGACAGTTATAGTGCTTTAATGGTTGCAATTCTCGCAGGTGACAAGCTTGTTGCGGATGGCGGAAGTCAAGAAGCCTTGCTAGGGGCTGAGCAGAATATTAAAGCTGCTGTTGATGGGCTGAAGGGCAGAACCTATATCATTAATGATAACTTTGACAACGTCAACTCACGGAATGACCTTTTGAATGATTGGAGAATGGTTGAAACAGGCGGAAATGTGACGTTGGAAAACGATAATGGCAACAAATATCTGAAGTTTGCCCAAACGAAAAAGGGAGCTGGGCTTTCGGTTGAAGCCATTAGAAATTTCCCGGAATCCAGCGGAAAACTGTATTTGGAGATGAAAGTGCGCTCGGATACGCCTGAGAGTTTTGTTGGTGCACCATTCCTTTATCAAAACGATAATTCAACAACGATTCTTGGATCTGTCTCCTTACGCGATAATGGCTTAATCCGAACTTCATATTTGGGTAATAACAATTCGAGTACAACTCAAGTTGGAACCTTTAATAGTGGAGAATGGAATACGATTAGTTTAATCATCGATTCCAACACACAGAAAATGCAAGTCTATCTGAATGGAATTCTGCAGAAACAAGATTTAGCAATGCGTAATCCATTCTCAACAGTTGGCAAACTTAGATTCTACAGCGATGATAGTACAACATCTCGTGCCAATGCCGTTGGTTATCTGGACTATGTTCGTGTCTATCGCGAGGGAACTACAGCTGTAAATTTGGCAAGCTTGGAGTTTAAACTTGCAGAAGCTGCAAAATTAGTAGAAGACATGGCTTATACGGTGGAATCCAGAGCTGCATTGAGCAGTCTAATGCAAACGATTTATGCTGAAAAAGGTAGCTATTCCATGCAATCCGAAGTGGATGAGGCACTTGCACGATTAGCGCAAGCTGTCGCCGGAATAATTCGGAACCTCAGCAGCAACGCAGACTTGGCGAGCTTGAAATTGTCAAGTGGAAGCCTCGTATTTACGCCAAATACGACAAATTATCATGTGAGCGTAGCGACAAATGTAGAGAATCTGACAATTATGGCGGAAGTTGCTGAGATTCATGCGAATCTGAATATCAATGGAGAGTCAACTGCCAGCGGTCAACCAAGCAGCCCTGTTGCACTTCAAGTGGGCAGCAATACGATTACGGTCGTGGTTACGGCAGAAAATGGCACAACCAAGACCTATACGGTCAACGTAACACGTGAAGGAGATGGCGGTACTACTGCCCCTGAATTGGCCTCTATCTTGTTGGATAGCACCAGCTACAGCTTACTGGTCGGCACAGGGCATGACACTGTTGTAACGGCTGTGTATTCGAATGGGAATTATCGTAATGTGACGAATGATGCGAGTTATGTCATGTCCAACCCTTTATTTGCAACGGTGACAAATCATGGGGTGGTTACGGGCTTGGCCCAAGGCTCGACGGTTCTAACCGTCACTTACGGCGGACAAAGCGCGAGCGCCAACATTACGGTTACCGGCGCTGTTCAATTAAGGCCGACAGTCAACGAGCCTGTTCTGGATCTTCCCGTGAACGGTACGGTTCCGGTAAGTATTACGGTTTCGCAAGAAGTAACGAATGCCGCGATTCAATTGGCGCCTGTTATTGAAGGAACGACAGCGAAGGTTATACTTCCGTCCATCGCGGTTCATGCAAGTACAGCGCTTGGCAATGTGACTTTGGACATTCCGGCCAACACGCAAGTTCAGGCACCGGCAAGCTGGAACGGCAAGTTTGAATTACCGCAATTAAAAGACAATCGTACCGTTTCGGTTCCGCAGGGTGTCGTTAGCGCCGTTATCAAGGCGGGTTCACAGGAAGTGTCTCTCACGTTGGATAAAGCGGCAAGAATGGTGTTTCCAGGAAAAGGAGGCCAGTTGGCAGGCTACGTTGCGCAAGGAGTGATTGTTCCGATTACAACCACAATCAGCGCAGACAATCAGATGGCCGCTGACTATGAAATTCCGGCTGGAGGGTCCGCAATCATTACCGTAGGAAATGATCTGGTGCTTTGGACGAAACACTTTACCTCGTACATTACCTATACGGCATTAAGCAGCGGAGGCGGTCATGAGGGCAACCACAGCAATGGAGAAGGTACGCCAGCCAATCCGCCAGTTAACCCACCAGTTAATCCGCCGGTCAACCCGCCCGCTACGCCCGATGGCGCACAGGAGCAGCCAACGGAGAGTAAAGGAGATCTGACGGATTTAAAAGGGCATTGGGCGGAGAAAAACGTTCAAGAACTGATCAAAACTGGAGCCATTGAAGGCTATCCGGATCGTACGTTCAAACCGGATCGTCAAATTTCGAGGGCGGAATTTGTGTCTCTCATCGTCAAGGCTTTCAAGCTCAAAGGGCAGCTAGGCATCGTCTTTGCAGATACCGGCAGTCACTGGGCTAGCGAGTCAATTGCCATAGCAGCTTCGCTAGATATCGTTTCAGGCTATACGGAAACAACATTCGGACCGGATGATGACATTACTCGCGAGCAGATGGCCGTCATCATTGTCCGTGCTGCGCAAATCAGCGCTGTAGAGGCAGGATTATCCTATGCGGATGGTGCATCCGTATCCGAATGGGCGAAAGCTGCCGTCGCTGCTGCTACAGCCAGTGAACTGATGGAAGGTTATCCGGACGGCACGTTCAAACCGCAGGGGCAGACTACCCGTGCAGAAGCCGCAACGGTCATTCTGAGAGCTCTTGGCATGAAGAAATAAAACAGTAAAGTTCTATTTATAATGTTAGCGAGGGCTGTCCCAAAAACCATGAAAATGGCTTGGGACAGCCTTTGTATTTGTGCCAAAGAGCAGGCGTAGGCTTAATGCTGACACCTAAATAAATGAAAGATAATACTAATCGCACAAAGGTTATCAATTCATAGATAACGGTTTACAATTAAAACTGGATAGGATTTGAAAACACTTACATTAAAGAAAGGAGAAAAAACCATGCTAAGAAAAGCAGCGCTGGCCATCGACACCTTATTTGAAAATTTGGCTTTAGTGGCGCTAACCTCCATGACACTCATTGTTTTTGTTCAGGTTGTTACGCGAAAGCTGTTCAATTTTGTGTTTTTCTGGTCGGAAGAAGTGACCTTACTATTAATGGTTTGGTTCTCGTTTATGGGGTTTGCACTCGGCTTTCGTGAGAAGCTGCATATTGCGATGGATAGTGTAACTCAGCATTTCCCAAAAAGAGTTAATAAAGTGCTGGGGAAGATTATCGATATTTGTATCTTTGGGTTTGGACTTTACTTGGTTATGAATGGGTGGCAGTTTACTGAGTTAATGAATCAATCCACTTTGCCTGCTACGAAATTACCAACAAGTTTCATGTATGTCGTGATGCCGATCTCCGGGATTATGATTTGTATTTACTCGACACTACAATTACTCGGTATTCAAACGATTCGTCATAAAGGTATTGAGGAGGAAGTTCAGTAATGAGTACAACGTTGGCCATACTTATTTTGGTAATTAGCTTTGTAGGCCTCATTGTACTGAGGTTTCCGATCGCCATTACGCTGGCAGGTTCGACACTAATTACACTAATGTATTTGAATGTACCTTGGATAGTTGTTGGACAAACGATGGTTCAAGGCATTAATTCCTTTCCGCTGCTGGCCATACCATTCTTTATCCTGGCAGGACAAATTATGAGCGTAGGCGGTATGGCGCTTCGGATCGTTAATCTGGCACAAATATTTGTCGGCGCGGTACGAGGCGGTCTAGCACTCGTGAGCTGCGTAGCTTGCATGTTTTTCGGCAACATTTCGGGTTCTGCTGCAGCAGATGTCTCTTCTGTCGGGTCTGTCCTCATACCGGCGATGAAGAAAAAGGGATACGACGCTGACTTTGCCGTAGCTGTCACCACATCGGCATCCATTCAAGGAGTCATTGTACCGCCGAGCCACAACCTCGTTATGTATTCGCTTGCTGCTGGCGGCATTTCTGTTTCGGCCCTGTTCTTAGGCGGGATTGTTCCTGGCTTGATTCTTCTCTTTACCTTGATGGTTGTTTCCTACGTAATAGCAAGAAAACGCCAATATGTTAAAGGGGAGCCGGTCAAGTTAAAGGATGTTCCCAAAATTCTGCGTGATGGTTTCCTATCGTTGCTTACAGGCGTTATTATTCTGGGAGGAATTTTATCCGGATGGTTTACCGCTACAGAGGCGGGAGCGATTGCCTGTGCCTATGCATTTATTCTTACATTCTTCGTATACCGTGACGTACCGTTGTCCCAATTCTGGGTTGTCATGAAAAGAACGCTTCGTACCGTTTCAATGGTGCTGTTCTTAATCGCGGCATCCGCATCATTCGGGTATGTGTTAGCGTTTCTGAAAGTACCAGCATTGGTAACGGATCTATTCCTGAGTGTATCAACAAACCCAATCATTATTCTGATGATGATCAACGTGCTGCTGTTGCTGCTCGGTTTTCCGATGGACATGGCACCTATGATTTTAATTATGACACCGATCCTGCTTCCAATTGTTACGTCGCTTGGCATCGATCCGGTTCACTTTGGTCTGATCTTGATTCTAAATTGCGGCATTGGATTAATTACGCCACCTGTCGGAACCGTCTTATTCATTGGATGTGCCATAGGCAAAGTATCTGTAGATCGAGCTACGAAAGCGTCATTGCCATTCTTCTTTGCGATGATTGCGGTATTGCTGCTCATTACCTATGTGCCCCAGATTACACTTTGGCTGCCGAATTTAGTACTTAAATGAGATCCCGGAAGATAGTTTTACCTCTGGTATGTAAACGCTTAAATGCGTTCCACATAAAACAAATTATGGATTAAAGGGGAGACTTACAGTGAAGAAAGGTAAATTTGTTTTAGGCGTTACAGCTATGGCGTTAATGACGGGAACCATAATTTCCGGGTGCAGCACGAACCAAGATGCAAAAAGCAATGCCCAGGGAAGTACAGGGGAGACCAAGAAGAGCTATACATTCCGACTGGCTGACTCACAACCACCTGATTATCCAACAACAATGGGTGATAAAAAATTTGCTGAATTGGTGAATCAGAAATCGGACGGGCGAATTAAGATTGACGTGTTTCCATCCGCTCAATTAGGCGAGGAGAAGGCGGTTATCGAGCAAGTACAATTGGGTGCGCTCGATTTCACCCGTGTAAGTACAGGACCAATGGCAGAGTTTAATAAATCGCTCGGTGTATTCAGCTTGCCTTATATCTTCGACAATGATGAGCATGAGTGGAAATTCCTGCAGGGCGCTGATGGTCAAAAGCTACTTGACGGACTTTCGGCATCTAAGTTTGTTGGACTTGCTTATTACGACTCCGGTGCGCGCCACTTTTATTCGCGGAAACCGATCACCAATGTTAGCGACCTTAAGGGGCAAAAAATTCGTGTTCAGCAAAACAAAATTAATATTGATTTAATCGAAGCTCTTGGAGGCAGTGCAACGCCAATGCCATTTGGAGACGTATTCAACGCACTGCAAACAGGGGTTATTGATGCAGCGGAAAACAACTGGCCAAGCTTCGATACTTCCAATCATTATCAGGTTGCCAAAAATATTGGTCTTGATGGACATCAACGCGTACCGGAAGTCCTGATGATGAGTAAAGTAGTGAATGATAAATTGTCTGAAGAAGACAAGAAGATTATTAAAGAAGCAGCCATGGAATCAGTAAGCTACCAACGCGACCAATGGAAGCAATATGAGAAGAAATCGGAAGATAAAGTGAGAGCTGCGGGTACGAATGTCGTGGAAGTCAAGGATTTAAAGCCATGGCAGGCAGCAGTAAAGCCGGTTATCGACAAGTACCGTCCGGAGTATAAGGATGTCCTTGATGCCATTGATAAAGCTCGTACAGCGAAATAAGATACTCGGCATCAAAGCGCATTTTACTGTTATGAGTAAAGTAGCAGGGGCTTCCTAGTGAAGCCTCTTTCTAGATGTTGAGCTAACACTTAAGAACAGGTGAACTGTAAAGGATGATGAAGGTGGAACTATGCAAATAAAATGGCAGATCGGAATGAACATCGTACTGCGTTATTTGTTTTTAAAAGATCAATCCTTAATTACGAAGCTACTTGTATTCTCAGGGTTATTGGTCGTTGTTCCAATGGTTACAGTAGGTAGTATTTCTTATCTCCGTTCATCTCAAGTGTTAGAGCAAGAAGCCGGAGATTATAGTTGGCAAATTATTGAGCAAGTAAAATCACATATCGAATATTACGTTTTAGACTTTGAAATCGGTACGTTGAAAATGATTAATCATCCAGATATGGGATCTTTCATGAGAAAAGGGATATGGGAAGAAGGGGAAAAAACAAGCATTCGTAACTCGCTACAAACTCTGCTTAACAATACTTCTTATTCAAGATCAGACATTTCCGGGATCACAATAATACTTGATAATATGGAACCTGTAGCTACTTCTTTTGGGAAGAGTATAGAGCCGATGGCCGATCTGTCACAAGAGTATTGGTACAAGTCGGTTCCCACTAACGGGGAAGACTTGCTAGTCAGTCGATTTGTTAAACTACAGGACAGGAATGAACCTGTTATTTCTATCATCAAAAAACTTGTAAATCCGTATACACTGGAATCATTTGGCTTAATTATAACGGATGTTAACTTCAGAAGGCTGAAGGATATTGCTGATAAAGTGATTATCGGGCGGACGGGAGCTATGTATATTCTAGATTCGCAAGGGCATTATGTTTATCACCCAGATGTTAATGAAATAGGCAAGAAGGCAAGTATTGACAACTTGACTGAAATGCTGAAGCAGGGTAAAGGCACTCTGATAAATGAAAAAAAGGACGAGTTTGTGACTTATAGTAAATCACAATTTCTCGGGTGGACCTTGTATATGGCTGTGCCTTATTCAGAACTCAGTCAGGGTACGGGGTATATAGGGAATACGATAGTATGGACAACCATAATCACGCTATGTATAGCTTACATATTTGGGGTAGGCTTTGCATCCAGCATCATTCGACCTATTCGTAATTTGCAGCATTTCATGAAAAAAGTGGAGATCGGTGTTTTCTCACAGAAGGTTGCTGTCGAATCCAGAGATGAGATCGGGATGTTAACAAATGGTTTTAATAAAATGGTCGAAAAGCTGAAGAACCTGTTGGAGGAGATTTATTTTTCGAAGCTCAAAGAAACAGAGATGTCTCTGCGACAGAAGGAAACTGAACTTAAGGTGCTTCAATCACAAGTAAATCCTCATTTTCTCTTTAATTCGCTGGAAACAATACGTGGCATGTCCTTAGAATATGAAAAGGAAGATATTGCGGATATGGCATTATCACTTGCAAAATTACTACGCTATAATTTGAAAGAAACATCCCAGCTAGTCACGGTCAAAGAAGAACTATCTGTTTGTAAAAGGTATTTACGTATTCAAAAGTATCGTTTTGACAATAAGTTGGAATATGATTTTGATATGCCCGACTGGGTCCTGGAGCAGAAAATTGTAAAGTTTTCTCTACAGCCAATTGTGGAAAATTGTGTAATTCATGGTATTGAGCCTAATCTGGGTACAGCAAAAATTTCGATCTCAGCTACAAGCCAATCGGATCATAGCTTTCAAATCACAGTGAGCGATTCTGGGGCGGGAATTGAGCAGGAGTTGCTTAGATCCATAAACGAAGATTTGCAGCAAAAAGATATTTTATCTGGAGGATCCCATATTGGCATTATCAATGTACATCGGCGAATTGAATTGTTGTGCGGCGAAGGGTACGGATTATTTATTGAAAGCAAACAGGGGAAAGGTACCTCGGTGAACATAAAGTTGCCTAAAAGCGAATATTGGGACCGCTTGAATAATAAGGAATGTGCTACAACTGTAGAAATTCAATAAAGTTCGATGATTTACAAAGGAAATCGTATTGATTGGGGTGTTACAATAAGTTGATTAGATAATTATGAAAGCGCTATTATATGTAAAAGTTTATTCGGATCCGATGAAATTTCTCCTTAATCGATTCCGAAAAAAGTGATTGTGAAGGGGAGAGACCATGCACACAATTTTGGTCGTAGATGATGAAAAATGGATACGGACCGCATTGAAGCACTGTATTGAACGCACCGGACTGCCGTTCTGTGTAATTTGTGAATGTGCGAATGGGCTTGAAGCACTAGATTGGTTAAAAGAAAATGAAGTGGATTTGGTAATTACGGATGTTCACATGCCTGTTATGGATGGGCTAACGTTGGTAAGGGAGTTGTATGACGGTAACAAGGGTCAGGCAATGGTTGTTGTTAGCGGTTATGATGATTTTGTATTTGCCCAAGCGGCCATAAGGTTTGAAGTTAGAGACTATTTATTAAAGCCTGTCGGTATTGAGGATATGAATGCGTGTTTAAGCAAAATACTAGAACGGATAAAGAAGGAATCTAAACAAGATGTTACGAACGAATCGCGTAGTTTATCTGAACTGACTTCAATCGAACAAGTTATTCAATTCGTTGAAAAAAGTATGCCAAGAGATGTGACGCTTAACGAAGCAGCAGCTAAGGTTCATTTGAATCCAAGCTATCTAAGTCAAATGTTTAAACAGAAAACAAAGGTTAATTTCGGGGACTACGTGCTAAATCTCCGGATGGAAGAAGCCAAAAAATTATTGAGTCAAACATCGCTGCGAATTACTGAAATCTCAGATCGATTAGGATATACAGATGTTTCGTATTTTGGGAATGCCTTCAAACGAGTTTCGAAACTAACCCCTTCGCAATACAGAAAAACTTATGAAGAGCTGAAAGCTGTTATTGTGGAGTATTAAAACTCTGTAGATATTCAAGATATGTCCGTAAAGATTGAAGGTTTAATTCAAATACTCTGTTTTATAATGAAGGAGCGAAAGATACAGAGGGGAGTTTCAATCTCGCCTAACTTTCGCTAAATAAAAGCATGAAAGGATGGGGGAATCCTCCATCCTTTTTCATTAGGAGGTGCCGTGATGAAGACCATTATCATTCTGATGGATTCTCTGAACAGACATTACTTAAATTGCTATGGCGAGACATGGGTACAGACGCCAAACATCGATCGGTTGGCAGAGCGAGGGGCAGTATTCGATAAACATTTTGCCGGATCACTGCCCTGTATGCCCGCCCGTCGGGATATCTTTACTAGCAGACTTAACTTTCTTGAAACACCATGGAGTCCGCTTCAGCCCTTCGATGAATGTTTGGTGCGCGAGCTGCGGAAGCAGTGCAGCACATACTGTCATATGATTACCGACCACTTTCATTATTTCGAGTGGAACGGTATGGGTTATCATACTGGTTTTAATACTTGGGAATTTATTAGGGGGCAAGAAGGCGATCATTGGCATCCCAGAGTTCAGGATCCGGTTATCCCGGTATATCGCGGGAAGAACAGAAGGCAGGATTGGGTAAACCGTTCTGCCATGAACTTGGAGCGGGAAGAAGATTATCCAACACCCAAATCGTTTATGAGAGCAATCGATTTTCTTAGACACAACCATGATCAGGATAACTGGCATTTACATGTAGAGGTATTTGATCCTCATGAACCTTTTATATGCCCACAAAAATATGTAGATATGTATGAGGATACTTGGGACGATAGGTATCATTTTGATTGGCCAAGTTATGGGCCTGTTGATCACGATCACGAAGGAGAAGATGCGATTCAGCACATCCGCAAATGCTATGCAGGCACATTGACGATGGCAGATTCATGGTTGGGTAAATTGATGGATACGATGGATGAGTTGGACCTATGGAAAGACACTGCAGTTATTTTAACAACCGATCATGGGCATTTGTTAGGCGAGAACGGCTATTGGGCCAAAAATTATATGTTTGATTATGCAAAATTGGCACACATCCCACTTATCGTTTATTCACCTCATGCAGCCAATAATGGCAAACGAGTGAATGCTCTTACTACGACGATTGACCTAATGCCTACGGTGATGGAGTTTCATAGAGCCGTGCCTACCCGCATGGAGCAGGGCAAGTCGCTTGTACATTTGCTTAATGACGATCAATGTCACCATGACGCTGTGCTATACGGATATTTCGGCAAGGATATTAACCTTACGGACGGCAGGTATACCTATTGCTTGCAACCTATAGAAGGAAGTATCGTTCATCACCATACGGCTATGCCGGTTGGTTTCAGATCTGACCCCGAACGTTTCGCCAATGTAGAAGTAGGAAATTTTCTTAAGCAATCGCCGCTACCGGTTTATCGCTTTTCGGAAACATCACGCAGGCATCATAATGCTACTGGTTCTCCACTGCTTTATGATTTAATTAAAGATCCGGAACAGCAGTTCCCTATATGCGACCAAGAGTTGGAGGAAACAATGAGGAGCAAAATGAAGGAGCTTCTGATGAGATATGATGCGCCAGCAAGCCAATATGTAAGAATGGGTCTTCTTTAATCTGAGTGAGATGAATAGGGACCGGGACCCGATGGGTTTCCGGTTTTTAATTATTCTTGTAAAATTCCACGTGAACATATGTGTCGCAGTCTCATAATCCGGTTGAAAGCAGATTTGATTAAATAACAAAAATCGTACAGAAAGACCTAAAGATCCTTAAGGCCTGGAATGGAGGAATCGCAGTACAGTGAAAGCATCCATGGAGTAAAGCTTTTACAAGAAATGAAAGCGGTTAATTTTGAGCGATCATTCCCTGTCAGCAAAAAACTCCAAATAAAATTTCTAAAGGAGGAAATTGTTGCAATAAGGACCAAAATAATGAATCGATTCCAAGGAGGATTGTACATGGTCAAAAATAAGTTCAGACATCTGATGCTTTGTCTTGCAGTACTGCTAATGCTGCCACAATGGAGCGGAATGGCTGCGGCGGCAGAACCGAAGACAGCCAAGATGGATTCGACATTCGCGCATGAGGGAAAGAATGTGTCGGATTTCTACAATGTAATCATGCAGACAGGAGCCGATCCGTGGGTTTATAAGCACACAGACGGCTACTATTACAACGTATTTTCGAACTCCAGTGGTATCGTGATCCGCAGAGCGAAAACGATCACCGGCATTGAGGCTGGTGAGAGGAGCTTGGCCTGGACGCCGGATAAGGGCAGCATGTACAGCTCCAATGTTTGGGCGCCTGAAATGCACTATCTCAAGGATACTGACGGCAAATCCAAATGGTATATTTACTTTGCGGCTGACAACGGAACTAACGCTAACCACCGCATGTACGTGTTGGAGAACGAGAGTGAAAATCCGTTGACTGGCACCTGGGAGTTCAAAGGGAAGATTACGGATTCTACCGACCGTTGGGCGATTGACGGCACTGTGCTGACTGTAAATGAGAAGCACTATTTCATTTGGTCCGGTTGGGAAGAAACGGACGGAAGCTTCCAGAATTTATATATTGCCCAGATGAGTGACCCTCGGACCATCAGTTCAGAGCGGGTATTGCTCTCGACGTCTGAGTATGATTGGGAATCATCCCCGGCCAGAATTAATGAAGGTCCAGAAGTCACGATCAAGGGCGACACAATCAATCTGGTTTATTCTGCAAACGGAAGCTGGACAGACAGTTATTGTCTCGGGCTGATCACCGCCAAGATCGGCGACGATTTGATGAATCCCGACTCGTGGGTGAAAAAAGATACGCCGATCTTCTCCAGCGCCAATGGCGTTTATGGCCCTGGCCACCACAGCATCGTCACGTCTCCTGATGGCACAGAGGACTGGATCATCTACCATGCCGCCCGCTGGTCGGGATCGGGATGGACCCGCAAAGTCTACACGCAGGAATTTACTTGGAAAGCAGACAATACGCCGAACCTGGGAGAGCCTGCCGATCCGAACACACCGATTGCGACGCCTTCGGGCGAGCCGGTGCGGAAGCGCTATGAAGCGGAAAACGCGCTGTTGGTGAAAGCTCCGGACGGCGAAACTTCTCCTGCTGTCCGGTTGGAAAGCACCGCTTCCGGCGGAATGAAGGTCGCCAATATTAAGAACGCCAACGATTACGCCCAGTTTACCGTAAACGTGCCGGAGGCAGGATTTTATATGCTGTCCGTACGCAATGCCAACAGATCACCCAATGCAGCCGATGCCTCCCATATCTTGTCGGTCAACGGGAACTCCGGCGTCAATTTGAACATCGTCTATTCCGGACTGAATCGTTGGGGGCTCTCCACAGCGAAAGTTTATCTTAGAGAAGGCAAGAATATCCTGCGCTTCTCGAAGGGGAATAACTTTGCCGAAATCGACAGCATGGATATATATAAACTGGATGCATCGGAAATGTTATTCAATGCCCCGGGTTACACGTTGGGATTGGGTGAAACCCGCAGCTTGTCCCTGTATACCGTAACAGGCACTACCTATACCGCTGTTGACACAGGAGCAATCTTCAGTTCTTCCGATACTAAGGTCGCCGTGATTGACGGAGGCGTTAGGGTTAAGGCTGTAAATGCGGGCAGTGCAACAATTACCGCCACATATAATGGAAAAACGGCTACAGCTACGGTTACCGTTGCTGCGGAGCCTAAAGCTGTACAGTCCGTTGCCATTAGCGGGTTGGACAGCATCCTGACCAGCGGGCAGACAAGCGGGTCATTGCAGGTAACGGCACGCTATAACAACTATGAGGTTCAGAATGTGACAGCGGCTGCCCATTTAACCAGCAGTGATCCTGGGGTGGTCAGGATTGATTCGGATTCTGTGACCCAATCGGTATATGCGGTTAAACCGGGCACAGCGCTTCTTACAGCCGAATACAACGGCAAGAAAATAGCGCTTAACTTGACCGTTATTGCCGCTTCCGATGCAGTTCAGGTTGCCTCTGTAGTAAAGATTCCTTCCGGAGTGGCTCCTAAGCTGCCTAGCGTTGTTGATGTTGTCTACAACAGTCAGTCGAAGAAAGCCGAGGTTGCCAGTTGGGAGCTGGAGGGGCTTGATTTCAGCTCGCTTGGCACAGTTCAGGTGCCTGTCATCCTAAAGCTGGATGGCCGTGATGTTCCTTCCACCATTGCCGTAAACGTTATTCCGGGCTGGGGCCTTGACGAGATTGTGAATCAACTCCGCAGCAAGCTGGCCAACTTCTCTTATCCTTTGGGCGATGGGCTTGGCAACTATAGCCAATCCAAGTATGATGCCTTCGTGGCCGAAGTCAACAAGGCGGAAGAGATGGCCGTAAACGCCGATCTGAGCAAAGAACAATTTGACGAGGAACTGGATAAGCTTGCTCAAGCGGAAGCAGCTTTGTTAAGTTCTCTGAACAGTATTCAAGAAGGCGTCCTCTATAACGCTTACCGGGATTTCACCGGCGATACGGTTGGCAAGTACCCTTATGGCATTACCACCGAAGATCTGACCAATGGGGCTACCGCAACTGTGCAGGAAGAGGACGGGAATAAATTCCTCCGGCTGACCACAACCGCTACTTCGGGCAAGGCAAACTTGTTCTTGCCGTATGCAGGCGAGGTAAAGGCTGAGGCAGATCAACGCATCGTCATTGAATATCGCGCAAGATTAAACACCAACTTCCAGTACGCCAATGGCGCCATGATACGAAATGACAGCGGTACGGGCAATTATTCCATGGTCACGGCTTTTGATACGGGCAAAATTATCGTCCAAAACGGACCGTCTACGAAGGTTAAAGTCAAAGACTTTCAGTACAATACATGGTACAAAATCAAAATGGTGGCAATTGGGGACGCCAAGACTTATTCCGTCTATATAGACGACGTTGAGGTAGCCACTGACTACAACTTCCGTCATACAGGCGGCGACAAGCTGACCGGCCAGCGGTTCGGCGTCGATGGCTATGCCAACGCCTCCATCGATTTTGACGATTTTAAAGCGATGGTTACCGGAGGGCCAAAGGCTACGCCCGAAGGGCTCAAGATCACCAATGAATCAGCGGTTGGGGCCAAGGATGGACGCATCACGGGGGTCACCTCCTCCATGGAATGGTCCTCGGACAATGGGAGCACCTGGTTAAGTGTTGAAGGGGATACCATCTCAAATCTTTCACCCGGGACGTATTGGGTTCGATACGCTGAGACGGTTACCCATAAAGCCAGTCCTCATGTGGTCTTGAACATTACGGTCTATACTCAGCCGGTGCATGTCACCGGGGTGAGCCTGAATCAGACCATCGCTCAACTGTATACCAATCATGGAAACTCGTATGTTCAGCTCACCGCCAATGTGGAGCCCATTGACGCAGCCAACAAGACGGTGACTTGGAGCAGTTCCAATCCGACTGTTGCTACCGTGGACGAACATGGGCTTGTGACGGTTCATGCCTCAGGTAAAGCTATTATTACGGTAATCGCTGAAGACGGCGGATCTACAGCTTCTTGTGTTGTAACTGTGGGTGTATATGATAACGGCAGAGAGGATAGCGGCCGAGGCGGCAGCAATTCCGCCGTCCCAACTACGCCTTCTACTGGGGTCAAAAACGGGGATGGCAGCACAACTACTACCACAACCGATCAGACAACCGGTGCAGTGACGGAGACTACGGTCTGGCCGAATGGGAGCAAGCGCGAGACCGTGAACATGCCCGATGGCAGCAGCCGCTTGGTCACCACGGATACGCAGGGAGTCAAAGTTGAGACCATCACGACTTCTCTGGGGGAAGTAACTTCCACTATCCATCTACCTGAAGGCGTAGCACAAGCGCGGGTCACGATTCCGTTCAAGAATGCTTCTGCATACACTGTGGCCTTTGCGGTTCGGGATGACGGAACTAAGGAAGTGATCGATACGGTTATTATTGAAGCAGGATTGAGCTTTACTGCCAAGGGGGATATGACAGTGAAGTTGATCGACAACAAAGTTGTTTTCCGGGATGTTCCAAACAGCCATTGGGCTGCGGAGGCGATTGCCTTCACAGCAAGCCGGGAATGGCTGCTCGGAACGGAGCAGGGAGTCTTCGCTCCCGACGTATCCTTGAGCCGAGCCATGTTATTTACCGTGCTGGCCCGCTTGCATGGCGTTGAAACCGAAGGTGGGGAATATTGGTACAGCAAGGCGACAGACTGGGCAACCACATCCGGATTCAGCGATGGCAGTACCCCAGAAGCTTCCATTACGCGCGAACAACTGATTACTGTCTTGTACCGTTACGCTGGACAGCCTGCTGCAAGGAGCAATGGCAAGAGCTTTGCGGACAGCGGCGAAGTGTCCGCCTGGGCAACTGATGCCATCGATTGGGCCGTATCGACAGGTATTCTTAACGGCAAACCGTGGAACCTTCTGGAGCCTGCGGGTGCAGTTTCCCGGGCGGAAGTATCCGCCATGCTTGCACGCTTCATAGCGTGGCGCAGCAACTAACGCGTTTGAGTGGATCTCAGGTGAAAAAGACCAAGGGGCAAGCGGGAATATCCGCCCGGCTCCTTGGTTTTTTGTGTCCCGTGCTGGTGGATGTCAGGTAGATTCTCATTCTTACCCATGTCAGGGAGGCTGCTTGGTTTGAAGGAGAAACAAAAATCGTACAGAAAGACCTAAAGATTCTTAAGGCTCGGAATAGACGAACCGCGGTACATTATAAGCATCACATCCAACAAAAACTTACGCCTGGAAAGAAGGGGGAGCCATGAAAACAAAGACTGCCGCCGTAGGAACGGTTAGAGCACCGGTAGCCAAAGAAGCTTTTTACCAAACAAAACGGTTTCGGCAGAATATTCCGCTATTTGTCATGCTGATACCGGGAGTACTTTATTATCTGATATTCCGCTACATGCCAATGGGCGGACTTGTGATTGCTTTCAAGAACTACAATTTTCACGATGGCATATGGTCAAGTCCGTGGGTGGGGTGGAAATATTTCGAGATTTTATTTCAGTCCCGCGTCACGCTGCAAATTATCTGGAATACCCTCACCCTGAGCGTTCTGAATCTGGTCTTCGGGTTCCCTGCGCCGATTATTATCGCCATTGCCTTGAATGAGGTCCGGAAGAGCTGGTTAAAGCGCTGGATTCAAACCATTATTTATCTGCCACATTTTTTGTCCTGGGTTATCGTTGCAGGTATTATCCTGACCCTGTTCTCCATCGATGGCGGCACCATCAACAAGCTGTTGGGCCATTGGGGGATGGAGCCGGTGCCTTTCCTATACCGCTCAAACTCTTGGATCTCCATCTTCATCGGCTCCGGCATGTGGAAGGAGATGGGCTTCGGAGCTATTATCTATCTCGCTGCTCTCTCCGGCATTGACCCCAGCTTGTACGAATCCGCGGGGCTGGATGGTGCAGGCAAGCTTAGGCAGATTTGGCATATCACCCTGCCGGGCATTCGTTCTACGATTATCCTATTGCTGATTCTAGGAATGGGTCGTCTGATGGAAGTTGGGTTTGACCAGGTTTACAATTTGCAGAATCCCACTGTCATGCAGAAAGCGGAAGTAATCAGCACCTATGTGTACAAAGTGGGGCTGCAGCAGGCGCAGTTTGGTCTGACCACAGCCATGGGCTTGTTTGAATCCTTTGTCGGCCTGGTGCTTGTGCTGTCGGCCAATGCCTTGGCCCGTAAATTTGATCAGGGACTATTCTGAAGAAAGGAGTGAATTCCTCTTGAGGGAATCCACAGGCGGGAAAATTTTTGTAAGCTTTATTTACGTGGTATTGATCATTATTTCGCTCACCTGCATCCTGCCTTTCCTGCATTTGATTGCGCTGTCCGTGAGCTCGGGGCATGCGGTTGACTTGGGTCAGGTTTGGTTCTGGCCGGTGGGACTTGACTTCACGGTTTATAGATACTTTTTTGAAAATACACCGGCCTTGCGAGCCTTTACCAACAGCGTGATCATTACCTTATGCGGAACGGCCTTGAGCATGCTGGCTACAGTGCTGACGGCCTATCCCTTATCTCGTCGTTACCTGTACGCTCGCAAGCCGATCACAACGGCCGCATTGTTCACCATGCTCTTTAGCGGAGGCATGATCCCGACTTATCTGGTCATGAATAGCCTGCATTTGACCAATACGTACTGGTCGCTTTGGCTGGGTGGGCTGATTAGCACCTATAACATGCTGATTATGAAAAGCTATTTTGAGAGCACCCCAGCAGAAGTGATGGATTCCGCCCAGATTGACGGCTGCGGCGAGGTCCAGCTGCTGTTGCGCATCCTATTGCCCTTGTCTCTTCCCATGCTGGCTACGCTGACGTTATTCTACGGGGTGGGCTACTGGAACATGTTCATGAGCGTTATTCTTTATATCAGTAAAACGAATTTGCAAAATCTTACTGTTATCGTACAGGGGATGCTGCAAATTCAGGGGAACTTTAATATGTCGGCCATGGATATGCTGCAGCAGCAGGAGATGGTATCCGAAAAGCTGAAAGCAGTTGGGGTTATGGTTATGGTTATGCCCATGCTGGTGGTATACCCATTCCTGCAGAAGTATTTTGTCAAAGGTATTATGCTTGGCTCTATCAAAGGTTAGCAGCAACAACGAAATCAATCATAGATTGAGGGGGATTCCACATGTTTAGACAAACATCCACACCAAGAATGAAGATCACGTTGGCACTGGGACTGACGGCGGTTATGGCAGCAGGGGCAGCTGGTTGCAGTCAGAAGGAAGAGGGGACAAAGGGACAAGCCGAAAGAAAAGCGACAATTACCGTTTCCAACTATGACAGAGGCAATATTCCCGCAGCGGAGGGAACGGTTGAGGAGAACCGTTGGACCAAGTGGATCAATGAACATTCTCCCGTTACGGCCAAGTATGTGCCAGTAGCCCGGGCAGAGTCAGTCAAGAAGCTGAATGTGCTGTTCGCATCGGGCAGTGCACCGGATATTGTCAATGACTTTGATACGGGGTTCCGGAATTCCCTGTACCAGCAGAAGCAATTGCTGCCTCTGGACGATTACTTGCAATATGCACCTGAATACCAGAAGCTGCTAGAAAAGTACCCTCAGCTTCGCAAGATAGGTACCAAGCCGGACGGTAAGCTTTACGAAATCGGTAAAATCAATGAGCCCCATTTGCAAAGTGTGGCCTTTATCCGGATGGATTGGCTGAAAAAGCTGAAGTTGGAGGTTCCGAAGACCACCGACGAATTGCTTGTCGTTTTGAAAGCATTCGTTGAGCAGGACCCTGACGGCAACGGGAAGAAGGATACTTATGGAACTAATATGAGCTACACTTCGGATGGCATGGTGGATTCCATGTTCGGCTCATACGGCTGGAAAATCTCCAGTGATGACAAAATTGTAAGAACTTGGGAAAATACACTAGAGTCTCTTAGATTCAAGAAAAGGTTATTTGAGGAAGGACTTATCGATAAGGATTACCTAGCAGATAAGAATGGGGCCAAAGCCAAGCAGGATTATCTGAATGGAAAAATAGGCGTTTATCTTCCTCCTGTTGTCAGCAATTGGTTTGAAAGTACCGTAACAGACCTCCAAACGCTCCGCAAGGTTGTTCCGGGAGCGGAGATTGCGCCGATGGCAGAGCCCAGGTCTCCCATGGGGCAATTCGTTCATCATGTGGTAAATCCGGTTCAGATGACCACGGTGATCAATGCTGATGCTAAAGATCCGAAAGCCGCTATGGAATATATTAACTTCATGATAAAGCCGGAGAACAGCCTAATTCTGAAAAAAGGAGTGGAGGGAGAGCATTGGAAGAAAGGTGCGGACGGTTTTCCTAAGGTCATTGATCCTGCGAAGAATGCTAAGGAACTGGATTGGGCGATGGACTACACCATGTTCTATTCGATACCCGAGAATCCGCTTCTTATTTCCACCACTGCGTTCGACGTGAGTGATCCTGACCAGAAGGCAGGTCTGGACATGCTGAAGAAAGCCGACGAGTTTCTGCTTAATCCCGAGGCCCAGTATCCGGCGTTAAGTCACTACGAACATATGCCTAACTTACCGAGCGATTTGGTCGTGATCAATACCAATATCGACAAGGAAATGAAGGACATCTATGCCAAAGGTATTATTGGCGGGGCCAAATATACCCCTGAGCAGGCCGCTGCAGATGCTAAAGCTGCCTGGGAGAGAGGCGGAGGCAAACAGATCGAGGAATTCATGAATACCTGGTACAAAGAAAATAAGGACAGAGCCTTCCTGGGTAAGGATATCCTGGAGATGGTCCGCTCCCAACACAAATAAGGGCTGAAGGGTCAAGAATAATAGGATGAATGCAGACTTGGTCCGGCAAAGGCCGGGCTAAGTTTGCTTTCGGAACATTTTATATGAGAAGGAGTATATGAATCATGATAAATGAAGTGCTGCTTCAAAAAATTGGACTGGTCGTAGACAAACTTATGAATCTGGGCGGCAGCGACTATGAAAAGGATAAAACCGTGGTCCAGACCGATACAAGAAAAGGGATTGTCCAACGGGATTTCGGAATCGAAGAATGGGACTGGCCGCAGGGTGTTGGTCTTTATGGTCTGTACAAGCTGCAGAAGTATTACAGCGATCATCGCTATATGCCATTTCTACAGAACTGGTATTCCCGCAATTTGGAGGTAGGTCTGCCCTCAAAAAATATTAATACGACCGCTCCTTATCTGGCTCTGGTTCTGCTCCTAGATCAGCTTGAGCCTTCCGACCAGCTGGAACAGCTATGCAAGGATCATGCGGACTGGCTCATTCATGAGCTGCCCAAAACCAAAGAAGGAGGCTTCCAACATACAGTCACTGCCATTGGCAACCGTAATGGAATCCACTTGCACAATGGGCAGTTATGGATTGATACGCTCTTTATGGCGGTTCTGTTTCTGAACCAGGCTGGGCGAAAGTTCAATCGGCCGGAGTGGGAGCAAGAAGCCCTACACCAGATTTTGCTCCATATCAAGTACTTGTTCGACAAGCATACCGGACTGTTCTTCCATGGCTGGAGTTTCGAGCGGAATGATAATTTCGGCAGCATCTTCTGGTGCCGTGGCAATTCCTGGTTCACCTACGGCCTCGTGGATTATCTGGAAACTTGCCAGGATACGATGAACCCGGGCGTCCGTCAATTTCTGGTTGACACGTACAAAGCTCAGATCCATGCTCTCGTTCCGCTCCAAGCCACTTCCGGTCTCTGGCACACAGTCCTGCAAGACACTACCAGCTATGAAGAGGTATCGGGATCGGCAGCAATTGCTGCGGGTATCTTGAAAGGCATAAAAGCCGGTATTCTGGATTTCACCTATCAGGCTGCTGCAGACAAGGCTATCCAGGCTGTTTGCCAAAATATCAGCGGGGATGGAACTGTGCTGAATGTATCGGCTGGAACTGGTATGGGCATGGATAAAGATCATTATAAAAATATTACCATCATGCCTATGGCATACGGGCAGTCCCTTGCTCTTATAGCGTTGTATGAAGCCTTAACCTAATAAGGGTAAAACGGACTGGAGCGTGATGCGCTTTCTTCCTAAGCAGACAGGTACAATGTAAACCTTGTTTGCTTGGAAGGAAGCGTTTTATAATACAAGATGAAATTCAAGGGGGGAGGGGAGCCGACTGCATCCAACAAGCTGGCCCGGGAATATAACCGGAAAAATAAAAGGCAGCTTCAAGTTCAAACTGATCGTGCTGCTCTCGTGTATGGTAACACTTGCCTTTGCCTTGGCAGGCTGGATGGTTTACCGGTCAAATATCCAGTTAATGGAGGGTGAAATCAGCAGGCAGTTCTCCATCGCCAACGAACAGGCTTTGGCCCGATTGGAGATGTCCTTCCAGGAAATCAACCGAGTATCTCAATCCATTATCCTGAATCCGAACATCGAACTATTCCTCAGGGAGAACACCGTTCCCGCAAGCGATTCTTACACCCAATTCAAGAACCGCAAGTATGTGGAAGAGCAGTTGAATATGCTGCTGGTGGATGCGCCGTCCATCCGCTCCGTTTTCTTATACAATGAAAATGGGGAAATGACGGTTCTCTCTAAAACCGGTGCGTCGGGAGAGCCGGGAACGGAAGACTTGACCAGAATGATGGAAAAGCTTAAACCCAATCGGGGGAATATGGTCTGGGGCCGGGCCGAGGCGGCCAGCACTATTGATCCCGACGGCCGCAGAACCGTTCTGGTTGCTGCTAGACGAATGCTTAATGAGAAGCTGATCCCGTATGGCACCATGGTGTTGGTGATGGAAGAAAGCCTAGTATCCAAGGTGCTGCGCGATCTCACGGAGAACGGCAGTGGCAAGGTCCTGCTACTTGCGCCTATGGGCGGCATGCTCTACTCCAATACCGACCAGAGCGAGATGGAGCAACTCTTGCAACTGACAGAAGCCAATTATCCCCGTTATGTTAAAATGAATGGCATCAGCTATCTGTTTGTCCGCCACGAGCTGATTCCGGCAGGATTTACCCTATATGGAGGGGCTTCCTTACAAGAGATACAGCGGAAAAATAAAGACATCATTCAGGTATTGGCATTTGCCGGAATCGGTGTGATCTTGCTAAGTGCCCTGCTTATTACGATTTCCACCCGGACACTCCTGACTCCTCTGGCCCATCTGATGCAGGGACTGCGATTACTGCGTTCCGGCGATTTCACGGTCCGTGTCAAAGTGGATTCCGGTGATGAGTTGGGCTACATCGGAGACAGCTTCAACAGCATGGCAGAGCAAGTGAGCGAGCTGATCAATAAGGTGTATTTGGCGCAAATCAGCCAGAGAGAATCGGAGTTGAAGGCCATCCAGGCACAGCTGAATCCTCATTATCTGCACAACCTTTTCAATGAGCTGTATTGGAAGCTGTACAGTGAAGACCAAGAGGAGGCAGCGCTTCTAATCAACGCTATCTCGGAGATGTTGAAGTATTCCCTTAAATCTGTTCAGACGGATACGACTCTTGGCGAGGAGCTGCATCAGATTCGCAATTACATCAAGATCCAGACAGAGCTGTTCACCGGCGAGATTGAAACCATTATTCAAGCGGAGGAGTCTTTGCTGAATTTGCGGATGATGCGATCCCTCTTGCTGCCGGTGGTAGAAAATGTTTTTGTGCATGCTTTTCGTGATATGGAGAGTGAACGAGTGCTGCGGATTAAAGCTTTCCTATTTAATGAAGCGCTGCATATCGAGGTAGCCGACAATGGATGTGGCATGGATAAAGAAACCATGAGAATTTTGACAGAGGAGAAGGCTGATCTACCGGATGGCGGCTATAAGACAGGAATCGGCTACAAAAGTGTGTTGCGGCGCATTCAACTGGTATACGGACCTGCTTATGGAGTGGAAATTGTCAGCAGTAAAGGGAAAGGAACGGTTGTTCACATGACGCTCCCTATTAAGTCTGGGACACTGGGGAGTCATGAGGAGGGAACGGATGAAAGGTAAGATGTTTATTGCAGAGGACCAGCCTAACTTTCGTAAGGGGCTGCAAAGGCTGGTGGCGAAGCGGTCCGCCGAGTGGATGGTCATGGGGGAAGCGGGAAATGGCAGGGACGCCTTGTTAATGATGGAGAAATGTGTCCCGGATCTCTTGTTGACCGATATCCGAATGCCCCATATAGATGGTCTGCGGCTGTCAGAAGAAATCAGAAGCCGCGGTTGGCTAACGAAAATTGTGATTGTAACCGGATTCAAGGATTTCTCCTATGCCCAGTCTGCCGTCAAGTTCGGGGTGCTGGACTTTATCACGAAGCCTTGTGTGGAAGCGGATATCTTAAGCGTACTCGACCGGATTTATGTGCAGCTGATTGAAGAAAGCCAGTCCCAGCTCTTGGTGGAGGGCTGGAAGCGCCAGCATGAAGACAGCGAGTTACGCTCGGCGATCATGGGTATGCCCTGCAACGGTGAAGAGGTGGAGGCTCTCTTGAAACGGATGAAGCAATGTGAGCTGCACTTTCTCCATATTCCTACCTATTTCCCACCGGAGAAGCATTATTCAGATCAGGATGTGCCGCTTTTGCAGTTTGCTTTCGCGAATATAGCCGGGGAGCACTTGAATAAATGGTTTCCTGACGGCTTTCGCCTGTTCCCCCTGAATGCTTCGGAGTGGGCTTTATTGGTGGATCGGAGTGCTTCCCGGCCGGATACATCCTCCTCATGGCTGCAGTTACTCACCGATTCAGTCGATCATTATCTGAGGTTGGCTCTTGAATGCAACGGACAAGGGCTATGCGCCAGTACGGAGGAATTACACCAGGGCTACAGACGGTATTGCCGGGAAGGGGATAGGGACCACGGGTCTGCCAATGATTCACTGCTCAACCAGACAGCGCTTTACGAGAAAGAGAAGGAAATTGTAACTTGGCTCATGTCGGAGGATAACAGTCTGCTGAGCCGGGAGATGCAGGGGCAATCCATTCGGATTAGCTATTTACCCCCGCAAACCGCAAAGATCGAAGCGCTGCTGCTGGCTGCTGCCATTCTCCGGCTGGTGCAGGTCCGGTTTCCCGAATGGCAAATGGCCGTTCGTCCTATAGAGTGGGATTCTGTCTACAAATGTGCGACGCCGAAGGAAATTGCTGCATGGCTGAATGATTACATCCATGAATTCATGCAGTCCTACAATAACTGGCTTGCTAGCAAGAATGATAATCCGGTCAAGCAGGCCATTCGGTTTATTGAAGAATCATACATGGGGGTATGCGGCTTGGCTGAAGTAGCAGCCCATGTCCACCTCAATCCCAGTTATTTCAGCAATCTGTTTAAAAAGGAAATCGGGGAAAGTGTAACCGTCTATGTGCAGAACCTGCGCGTACAGAAAGCGAAGCTTCTGCTGAAAAGCACAGAAATGAGAATATTCGAAATTTCCGAGGCCACCGGATTCAACGATTCTAATTATTTCACACATATGTTCAACAAAATAGCGGGGGTCTCCCCCAAGGAATACCGCAAGCAGATGGCTGGCCAGTGACATTCACACCACCGATCAAGAAACCTCCGATTGAAGGCCGGGACTCCGCTGGGTTCCGGTTTTGATTTATGGCCAGTACGACTTAGGCGTTCATCGAACTTAGTATTGACAAAATAATGAGAACGATTTATTATTCGGATATACAATTTAAATCGATTTAAACAAAAAAAGGGGTAACAAGTGAAAAATTTTACAGTAACAATAAAAGACGTTGCTAATCTTGCCAATGTTTCAACGGCGACCGTATCCTTAGCTCTCTCTGGAGATCCAAGGGTAAACGTGAAAACGAAGAAATTGGTAGAAGAAGCAGCTTTGAAGCTGAATTATATTCCGAACGAGATTGGCCGCAGTCTCAGAGCTAAGAAAACGGAAACCATCTCATTTATCATCCCCAATACCTCTCATCATGTGTTCACTCATCCTTACTTTGCTCAGCTACTAGAAGGAATTAACGAAGTGCTTGATAATCATAATTATAATTTGATGCTATCGACAAGCCCATCGGAAAAGGATGAATCTGCCGCTTACAATAAAATATTGAAGAATCGCCGTACAGATGGGATCATACTTTCATCGGCTTCCATACATGATAGAAATATTTTAAGAATGGTTGAATCAGGCTTCCCTGTTGTATATCTGGGGAAATGGCACCATGACAATGTGCTAACGGTCGAAAGAGATGATAAGGGGGGGGCTTATACAGCTACAGAGCATCTTATACGGATTGGCCGAAGGAGAATTGTACATATTACAGGTCCATTAGACCATCAAGAAGGTATTGATCGGTTAGAGGGGTATAAGCAAGCTCTTTCTGATAATAAAATTCACTACGATGAAGCTTTAATCATTGAAAAGGATTTTTCCAGAGAGTCCGGATACGAAGCTGCAGCGGAATTAATGGGTAAACAAATCGATTATGATGCAGTGTTCGCAGGAAATGATCTTATGGCAATTGGCGCATTGAAATTTTATAAAGAAAACAAGATTTCGGTTCCAGGTGATGTGTCCGTTGTAGGTTTTGATGATATTGAAATGGCAACAGTTGTCAGTCCCGAGCTTACGACGATTCATCAGCCCATGAGAGAGATTGGTTATGCAGCTGCGGAGAAATTAATCGCCTTCCTAAATAACCAAGAAGTAAAGGAAAAAAGAACGATTATGTCTACACATCTCATCATTCGCGAATCATGCGGTGCAGATAGGCCATAAACGCTTTTTTTTAAAATTAATTTAAATCGATTTAAATTTGAAAGGAAGTGATAGGGATGTAACGTGAAATGGCTGCCCAAGGTGTCAAAAAACAGGGGTCTCTTACATTTAATCAAAGGAGGAATAATATGAGCAACTTTTTAATGAAAAAATCATGGGTGATTTCGTTCGTATCCGTTTTGACTTTATCCGTTGTTCTGACAGCATGTGGAGGAAGTAAAGAAGCTTCTGGACAAAAAGTAACGTTAACCTATTGGAATGGATTCACGGGTCCGGATCGTCCGGCCTATGAAGAACTAGTCAAACAATTTAATGATAAACACCCCAATATTCAAGTTACGATGGACATTTCTCCATGGGATGCACTTCTTGCCAAATTACCTACATCACTAGCTTCGGGGCAAGGTCCTGATATCGCCTCTTTCGATTCGTCGCTGATTCCGCAATATGCTAAAGGCAACTTGATTCTTCCAGTAGATGATATTTACGGGAAGGGGATCGACCAAAATGTTATGGCGAAGAGTTTAGTTGAGGCAATGAAATATAATGACAAGTTATACGCAGTGCCGGCCAATACAGCAACGTTATTAATGTACTATAACAAGGACCTATTCAAAGCTGCAGGGATTGCCGCTCCTCCCTCAACATGGGCCGAATGGCAGGATGCTATTCTTAAAACAACGAAAACGAACGGCACGGATAAACAATATGGGCTGGTGCTCGCTGACCATGCAACAATTCCGATGTGGCCAATTCTCATTTGGGGCAACGGCGGAGACATTCTTTCTTCCGATCACAAGAAGTCCATGTTAAACGACAGCAAAACTGTGGAAGCGCTTAAAATATGGGCTGACCTAGTCGCAAACAAGGGGATTTCACCCGTTAATCTCACGGGTGGAGATGCTGATAAAATCTTCGCATCTGGCAAAGCAGCCATGGAAATTAATGGTCCTTGGATGGCTGCTGGATTAAGCGGCGTGAATTTTGGCGTTGCACCGGTTCCGGCAGGCCCTGCAGGTAAGGCTACGCTTGCGAATGCGGTTGCCATGGTTATCGGGAAAAACACGAAGCACAAAAATGAGGTTTACGAGTTCATGAAGTTCTGGAACAGTGCGGATGCACAAGCTTATCTATCTTCAAAAAGCGGATTCCCACCAACGCGAACAGATTTAAATGACAATGCGCAGGTAAAATCGAATCCACTCATTCCTCAATTTGCAGCGGTCGCAAATGATTCAAGATTTTATCTAGCAGGCTTAGAACAGTTTAGCAAAATTGACAGCGATATCTTTACTCCGGCTATTCAAGCGATTACCAATAACAAAGGTACCGTAGAAGCTACAATGGCAGATGCAAGCAAGAAATTGGATGCCCTTTTATCAGGCAAATAGTTCATAACGGTGTGAAAAAGCACCCTACGGACTGTGGTCGAAAACACCAGTTTGACAGGGTGCTTCTCATGCCGCTTATGTTAAGAGTAACCCGGTTCAGGAGGTCGTTATGACAAGCACACGCACTATCAGAAAGCCTTTGATAAAACAAAGCCGGGCAGCCTTTTTCTTTTTATTGCCCACTGGACTGATTTTATCATTATTTGTATTTTGGCCAATCATGAATTCGTTTTGGTTGAGCCTTCATCAATGGAGTCTGCTGGAATCAGACCACCCATTTATAGGATTAAGTAATTACATGAAATTGATGCAGGATGAGCGCTTCTGGAATTCCGTGAGAAATACCGTTTATTTTACAGTTGGATCTGTCCCTCTGGGTATTATTTGTTCGCTGCTGCTCGCTCTATTGTGTAATTTAACGCTTAAAGGTATGAGTTTCTTTAAAGCGATTTATTTCCTGCCCGTGATCTCTTCGTTTGCTGTGCTTTCGATTATTTGGTCCTTTTTGATGGATCCGGATATAGGCTTACTCTCTTATTATTTTCATCTCATTGGCTTTTCCGTGACCGGTTGGCTGCGGGATACGACATGGGCGATGCCGGTTGTTATTCTAATTGCTATTTGGAAAAATGTCGGATTCAATATGGTCATTTTTATGGCAGGCTTGCAAGGGATTTCTGTTTCCTTGTATGAAGCTGCAAAAATTGACGGCGCTAACACGTTCCAAAAATTTTGGCATATTACATTGCCGTCCTTAAGGCATACCACGCTGTTTGTGATCATTATCTCCCTCATTGCCTCATTCCAAGTATTTGATCAGGTGTTTGTTATGACGCACGGAGGTCCCTTGTTCAGTACGGAAACCATCGTTTATTACATTTACCATCAAGGCTTTGAATTGCTCGATATGGGATATGCCTCGTCAGCGGCTTGGATTTTGTTTATTTTTGTATTTTTAATTACACTAACTCAACTTAAGTTGTTTAACTACAATGAAACGGATTAGGGGGTATTGGATATGAAGGTAACTTTAACCCGCAATTTCCAGTATCTTATGCTCATTGCGGCAGCAATCTTCATCGCTTTTCCTTTCGTATGGATGGTGCTAACATCATTTAAACCAGAGAACGAAATTGTACATTTTCCACCTACTTTGCTTCCATCCAAAATGATTTTAGACTCCTATATCCATGTATGGAGTAGGATTCCTTTTCTGGTGTTTTTCAAAAACAGCGTTATTTTCTCGTTCAGTGTTACCTTGATCTCTCTCCTGTTTGACTCCATGGCCGGTTATGCGTTTGCGAGACTTTCGTTTAGAGGAAGAAATAAGTTGTTTCTTCTTGTGCTTGTTGCATTAATGATTCCCGTCCAAGTAACCATTATTCCGTTGTTTATCATGCTTAGCCATTTTGGCTGGCTTAACACGTTTGTGGGTTTAATTGTCCCACGTGCAACGAATGCATTTGGTATTTTTATGTTAAGACAGTTTCTTGTAGGTTTGCCCAAAGAATTGGATGAAGCAGCGAGAATAGACGGATGCTCTGAATTTAGACTATATTGGCAAATCATTTTGCCTCTTGCTAAGCCCGCTATTGCGAGTTTGGCGCTGTTCCACTTGATGTACAACTGGAATGATTTATTGTGGCCATTGATTATTACAAGTACCGAGGACATGAGAACGCTGCCGGCTGGACTTGCCTTATTTATGGGGCAGCATGTTGTGGAATATGGCATTTTAACTGCTGGGGCAGCGATTGCTACCGCACCGCTTGTTATTGCCTTTTTATTTGCGCAAAAGTATTTCATTCAAGGTGTTGCATTTACCGGTATGAAAGAATAGAGAAAAGATTTGACGGAAAAGGAGAGAACGACTGTATGGGCAAATTACATCCTTGGGTTTGGGCTGTAGGAATCGAGAATACTTTCATCGGTCAAACGGCGAGAGGCGAGAGGGTTCTAGATGAATTCGAAATTACACAGCATTATCAATTTTGGGAAGAGGACTTAGATCGAGTGAGGGCATCGGGAGCTACCATGATTCGGTATGGCGTTCCCTGGTATCGGATTGAAACGAGCAAGGGTGTATTCGATTGGTCATGGACAGATAAGGTGATGGCTTACTTTGATCGGCATAGAGAATTAGTGCCCATCATTGACTTGATGCATTATGGTACGCCGCTATGGCTTAAGAATGAATTCATGAATGCGGAGTACCCGCAATTAGTTGCTAGATATGCTAAGGCATTTGCGGAAAGATACAAAGGCATAACTTCTTACTACACGCCGCTAAATGAGCCATTCGTTAATGCGGAATGGTGTGGATGGAGCGGAACTTGGCCGCCATATCTAACGGGCTTACTGGGCTTTGGTTTACTTATGAATCAATTATGTAAGGGAATCATCCTAACAGTTCAGCATTTAAAACAAGTCGACCCAGATGCGGTGATGGTGCATGTGGAGGCTTCAAAGAAGTATATAGCCGTAGATGAATCCTATATCGAAGAAACCCATTTATGGAATGAAATTCGGTTTATCATGTGGGAGCTTATACAGGGTCGCATTCAGCAGGCACATCCTTTATACACGTGGGTATTGGATCATCATTTTAGCCATCGTGATTTAGAATGGTATGCAGAGAATCGGATTGATCTAGATATTATCGGAGTCAATTATTATCCGCAATTTTCCTTGAATGTGATTGGCAAAGAGACGGCCGAGCAAGGAATGGTCCCACGTGCGGTGATGGGTTCAGCTGAGGATATGATCGATATTGCCAGGGATCTGTATCAACGATACAAGAAGCCCATTTTCATTACGGAAACCAGCTATAATGGCAGCGTAGAACAACGCGTTTCTTGGTTGGAAGAACTCATTCGTGCAAGCTGGAAGATGAGTGAGGAGGGAATTGAGCTTTATGGCGTAACGTGGTTTCCTTTTCTGGATATGGTGGATTGGCCTTATCGGACGAATGGGCTATCGTTTCAAGAGAATCTGGCTACCTTCGGTCTATACAGTTTGGAGGAGAAGCCCGACGGAACGATTCGTAGAGTTAAAAATGCGGCAGGCGAAAGATTCGAGGAAGAATTGAGAAAAAAGTCAGTTTTATTTTAGCTAAATTACCAATAAACAGGGGCTGCCGTGAGATTGTACGGCAGTCTTGTTGCGTTAACAGGCAGTAGAGCCTGGATGGTTATTTTAGCGGATGAAAACAAAAAATCAATAAAATTGTAATATTATGGTACCATAATATTACAATCAAAGTAAGTGTTGGCTGTCAATTCCATGCTAACGTGTAATTCGCTGTGGTAGAATAAGTAGATGGAGTGACAGGACGGACACGGGGGGAACAGTAATGAACAAGACCGATCGGCAGCTCGCCATAATGCTTGAACTACAACGGAGTAAAGTAGTAAGAGCAGAAGATTTGGCATCGATATTTGAGACTAGCGTTCGGACAATATATCGGGACATACAAGCTCTAAGTGAAATGGGGGTTCCGATCCTTGGGGCTCCCGGGCAGGGTTACTCTCTAATAGAAGGTTATTTTCTTCCACCAGTCGGGTTTTCTGCTGAAGAAGCAGTAGCCGTGCTTATGGGTACTGACTTTATCGAACAGAGGTTGGATGGCGATTACGTAAGTGCAGCTAAGGCGGCCCGACGCAAAATTGAAGCGATCCTGCCAGAAACAGTGCACGACGAGTCGATGCGCGTTCGGGAAACGATGCGGCTTCTTCAGGCCGGCGAGCCGGTAACTAGCTTGAGGGAAAAGGACTATCTCGGACAAGCGAGGCGGGCAATTATGGAGCTCCGCAAATTACGTATGACGTATCTGAAAAAAATGCCGGAAGCGGACGGCAATCGGAAGAGTACACGTGAAATCGCTCCATATGGATTGGCGCTTGTTCAGGGAAATTGGATTTTGATTGCACGTTGTGACTTGCGGCAAGAAATTCGGCATTTCCGGTTGTCGCGGATGACGGGGCTAACCGTATTGGAGGATCGCTTTCTCATTCCAAACGGATTTAACCTTAACAACTACCGTCCGTTGGACGACCGTAACGAACGGGTGCTGGTTCTGGCTCATCCTGAAATTGCGGACAAAATCGCTGAGACTTGTCATTATTATATGGAATCGACTGAGGAGCGGAAAGACGGTCTTCTCGTCAACTTTCTTGTCCGACAGCCGGAGGAGCTGCTGTCTTATATCCTCGGCTGGGGCGGGAATGTCGAGGTGTTGGAACCGGAGTCTCTCCGACATCGGATTCGGGAAGAGGCCGAAAAAATCTTAAAACGCTACTGACACGCTATTGTCAGTAGCGTTTTGTTATATTTGGATCATATCCAAGAATGAATGATGAGGAGTTGTTTGATTCATGAGAAGTACAGCGGAAGCATTACAAGCATTTGAGACAACAGTAGGGCGTTATTTAATAGAACTGGATAGCCTCGATATGGAGCAGCTGATAAAAAAACCGAACGAGGAGGAATGGTCGATTGGTCAAATGTATATGCATCTAATTCAATCGGCACAATTCATGCATTTGCACAATGTTGATCAATGTTTGGCTGGAAGTGTAGCGACATTAGACGCTATGGAGGAAAAAACAGAGAGGGGCAAAGGAGCCTTCGAACTGGGAAGTTTTCCTCCCGTGCGGATTCGAGTACCTGCTTCACCGCAATACACTCCGAAACAACCGGAAAGTAAGGAGCAGCTGAAGGAAAGTTTTCTCGGTATTGTGGAGCGGATGAAAAATACGGAATCCACTTTGAGTACGGTACCCGAGAGCAGAATAAACAGAAAAATTCTTCATCCTGGATTCGGCGCTCTAAACGCCAATGAGTGGTTTTTGCTTATAGAGATGCATTACAGGCATCATTTATCGCAGTTGGAGCGGTTGAAACAATTTTTGGGAAATAACGCATAAATGTTGGCGGTTAGATTATCGCTATCTATTTTAGTGGATAAAATTGGTTAATAGGTATGATGAAGGGCTGCCGCATGGCAGCCCTTTTACGTGGTAGAATATCAATATTTCAGCATTTTAATAAAGATGAAATAATGCTAGTACGCTAATAAGATACCCTTTGCATGAATAGAAAAATTAATTGGCTAGGCACAGCATCGCTCAGTCTGATGTTTGCTATCGGATTGTCATCACTCCCACTAGTCAAAAGTTACTTGTACTCGGTTGACATCTTAATATGGTAAGATATTTCAAAGTAACGCTTGTGTGTAATTTATTTAGCATTTGGAGGATTAAAATGAATATGAATGAATTTCAGTCATGGGTAAAGGATTATTACCAGCAGCGGAAATGGTTAGATTTGAATATCTTTATTCGAATTGGCTTTCTTGCGGAGGAAACTGGAGAAGTAGCTCGTGCCATTCGTGCATTGGAAATTGGGCGGGATCGGCCTGATGAAATTGAAGGCTCATATGAAGAGAACAAAGCTCATCTAACAGAAGAACTTGGGGATGTGCTAGGAAATCTAATTGTCATTGCAAATGAATACAATATATCCCTCGAAGATATAGTAGAGATGCATAAACAAAAGCTTGGAGCACGTTACTCATAATAATGAAAGGAGAGTTCAGCTAATGAAATCAATCGCTGTATTCTGCGGCTCCAGTGAAGGGAGCTCTTCTATATATAAAGAAAATGCAGTTAAACTAGGACAAGAACTTGCCAAACGCGGGATTACGCTTATATATGGAGGAGCCAATGTAGGGCTGATGGGAGCTGTTGCTGATGCTGTATTGGAACAAGGAGGTCAAGTAGTTGGCGTACTCCCTCATTTTCTACAAAACCGCGAAATTGCGCATAAAGGTCTGACAGAGCTTATTATGGTGAATTCGATGCACGAACGTAAAGCTAAGATGGCCGATATGGCAGACGGATTTATTGCTCTTCCTGGCGGTCCTGGAACATTGGAAGAATATTTTGAAATTTTTACATGGGCTCAGTTGGGTTTGCATAATAAGCCATGCGGACTGCTGAATATTAATCAATATTTTGATCCGCTTGTGTCGATGTTTGATAATATGGAACGCGAGCAATTCATGCAGCCCAAATATCGCTCGATAGTCATCGCTGAGTATACCCCGGAAGCTATTCTAGAGAAGTTTTCGACCTACTCGGCTCCCTCGGTTAAAACTTATCTCACTGAAAAGCGTACTTAAGTTTTGATGGAGTTGCGTCTATAAGGGGCTGCTAAGAGGCAGCTTCTTTTTTTATTAAAGTTGGGTCGACAATGCCGAGGATATTAGGGATAAATTGCGATATAACATCGTTATAGTTGATCAAAAGTGCAGGATAACGAAGTCAACCGTTGAATAAACATATATGAAATATTCTGGAATTTAACTAGTAATATGCAAAGAACAGAACGAAATACGCTCAAAGCGGATAGAAAGTTAGTTCAATATAGCAGATTAAAACCTCTCATTAGTAGAAAGACCTAGATTAAATAGGACTAATGGGAGGTTTTATTATGAATAGGAGAGGAATAAGCCTATGGGTGTAAACACAAAAGGAAGACGGAAGCTAGAGTATAACGGCAAGATGTATTATTGGAATGTTCAAGAAGATGCCGAGGATTATGGAAGAATCAATCTTAGTATTGTTTCAGAAGATAAAAAATTAATTGTTTCTTATCGTGTAGCGCAGTCAGACAATCATAAGACACCGCATATTGTAATACAGGGTAAGGAGTTTGGGGGCCTAGAAAATAAAGTTCTTCAAGGTTGGGTTAGAGTACAAACTCCAATTTGGGATGATCGTATTATCACACCAGGGCTTGTTAAAACAATTATCGAATGGTGCCTATTTCCAAAAGACCAACTGAATTTTGTTGATTGGGATGGAAATCTAATTTAACTGGTGTGTATGGCAATACATTAAGTAATCAGAGAACGTTAGCTTAACAAGCAACTAAGAAAGAACTACCAGCATGGATTGGCAGCCGAGTTTTTTAAGGAAACTATGTGGCCGAAAGCATTTTTTTGAATCTTGAGGAGGTCAAGATGGGGAGTTTTGCTTTAATCTGTTTAATCGTCCTAACTCTAATAGCTGTTGCGATCTTTTATGGATGTGTATTTTTGGACTTTATTAATCCAAGCGCACTTCAAGCTCAACTTTTAGGTGTCATTATTATACTGTTCGGAGTAATTGTTTTGCTATCTTTTGAAGATTCTTCTGGATATGGATTTACATTTGGGTTAATCGGTCTTATTACAGGCGTTCTCGGTACATTTAGAGAATCCCAAAGGGTTGAAGAAGAAAAAGATGGTTGAACTAGTGGTGTACGATAGCTGAGTTATATAGCACAGGAAGCAGATGACAAGTAGTTACTCCCTGCGGTATTGGATATGGAAAGGAGGAAAAACTTGGACACTAATCGTTCTTTCAGAGCCATCATTACATGGGAAAGAGATCCAAGCAACATTCCCAAAGATGTTTGGTTAAGGGATCTCATTGTCAATTATGGAGAGATTATTGGTAAGACATTTACAGGAGATTCTTGGACGGTACCTGTTAAGGTCACTGGGTTCATTGAAGGTACGTGGGATACATACGCAGATGTACGTTTTCTAGTCGAGGAAGCACCATGGCATTTACTCGTGGGTGGATATTGCTTTAAATTATGGGCTGGAAAAGAGATAGCGACCGTAAGGATACTCTGAATATCACATCTCTAATGAGAATGGGAAATCTTATGAAGAAAGACATTATGAAAATAATCCAAGTGTTGAATAAGCGATAAACAATCCCATTTACTGGACTTGAAATGATGGACTTCAGTTTGTTAATAAGCCAGTTTGAAAGTAATAAATTAGAGTTTAGATACATTGATACTTATTATGCAGATAGACAATGGAATAGAGTGTATGATGGATGTGGTGGATTCAGGAAATTAGAAAAATTATTCTTTGATTTACATTGGTTTTATCCCGACTTTATAAAGTAATTAGATACCGTATAACTTTGACATTAATATGAGAAATATGATTGCACTTATGGAACACGAAAATATAACTTGGACTCGCGGCCCGTTGCTGTGGGTATCTTTTTTATTCACGTATTAGGCAGGTTTGCTTTGAATGAAGGAAAATCGTGTTGAATGCAGAATGAACTGTTAGCTATTAAATCGAGATTTCCCCAAGGAAGTGAATTACATTGTACGTAACCGGTGATCTTCATGGGTATATTGATATTGGTAAATTGAATTCCAAGCGCTTCTCTATAAATAGAGAGTTAAGTAAAGATGACTTTGTAATAATTGCTGGGGATTTTGGACTTGTCTGGGATAATAAAAATGATGAAATATATTGGAGGAAATGGTTAGCTCGAAAAAACTTTAGTACTTTATTTATTGACGGAAATCATGAGAATTTCCAGTTACTTAATACTTATCCTGTGGAGTGTTGGAATGGTGGGAAGGTACATCGAATAAATGAAAGCATTATACATTTAATGCGAGGACAGATTTTTACTATTAAGGGATATAAGATATTTACTTTTGGAGGAGCTCAATCTCACGATAAAGAATATCGAAAAGAGAATGTTAATTGGTGGCCAGAAGAGATGCCATCACTGGAAGAGTACAATGAAGGAATAAAGAATTTAGAGCGGCATAATTGGGAGGTTGACTTTGTAGTTACGCATATGTGCCCTACATCGACTTTGCATACACTGAATGAATCTAAACATTCGGGTATTCATAAGGATCAGTTAAGTGATTACTTTGAGCAAATACAAGAGCGGTTATCTTATAAAAAGTGGTATTTTGGTCACTTTCATAGAGATATGGAATTACCAAATAAACAAAAACTTATATATAAATCAATTGAGCTACTTCCGACTGAGCAATCCTAGTTAATGAGATACAACGTGGGAGATTTAGCCATAAAAACATCAAAGGGTGAACAATGAACAAGAAAAAATCGATAATTTATTTTATTCTAGCATCATTTTTATTCGGCGGAGCCATCTATCTATTTCAGAGTATCTTTTGGACTTTATTCTTTTTAATATTTATAGGTTATATCTTAACGATCAAGATATCAGATAAAACAAGAAGTTTCGGGAAACAAATGTTTAGTGCGTGTTTAGGTCTTTTCTTTTTCGGTTGGCTCGCAGCTTTTGTCATTGTGCTAATTAAAATATTCATAAGCCAATTATATTACTCGTTAGACTAAGATGGATGGATTGCGTGCAGCTCGTCACGCGGTAGAAGGCGCGAAGAAAATTTAGATAAAAAAGGGGTTTGTTAGTAGATGTAGAATATCTTTGTATATTCACGTGCTATTTAGGGGGAACTAACTTCAAATGAAAAAAATATTACTAGCTCTCACAGGGATATTATTATTAAGCCACATATCAACATCCATAGCTCTTGCAGAGTCTGAAATGGAGGAACCACTGGCACTCCCAGTGAAAGATGATAGCGGGCGAAACTGGATTCTTCATAATGAAAATGAAAAGTATCGATTGAAATGGTCAATTACGAGTGATAGTCAGTACGACCATTTCAATGCAACAAAGATGGATGAGCACACTGTTATTTTACATAATTTTAGCGAAGTTTTTGCGGTAAATGAGAATGGTCAAGTTATTTGGAAGCAGAAAAGCGCTAGTCATGAACTTGAAATTGGCGCCGACGGCAGTCTATATTCGGTTACCGATGATTTTGCCTTTCTTGATCCTAAGAAGACTGTATCAAAAGATACAATGACACGGTTTGATAAGAACGGAAAAGTACTTAACCAGTATCAGGATATACCTCTTGCATTAGTACGAAAAAACAACTCTTACATAGCTGATATGTTTTACACGGTTGATCACAAGGGTAACTTTATTGCTTTGTTAAACAATGGGCTTACCTTGCTAGAAACGAATGGTACCGTGAAATGGCAATTCAAAGAGCTGAAGGTCAATGATCATTCATTCAACGTGTTCAATATGCAAAAGCTTTTTGCAGATTCGCAGGGCCACTTGCTGGTGGTTATTGATGATCAGCTCATTTGCCTGAACGCTGAAGGAGAGGTATTGTGGGGATTTCCGAAGGATACGTCGAAATCTGTAACCATTTCCGCTGGCTACCTCTTGATCGGGGAGAAGATTTATACAATTACTTCAACCGGACTTACTGAGGAAACAAACCCGGATACTGCCTTTACACTAAGCAGCAGACCGATTGACCACTATGGAGGTTACTACCAAGTCGATGAGAAAACTTCAACATTGTCAAATAAAAAATTTAATTCTAACGATACGATTTGGAGCTATACCTTAAGCGATTCCGAACGCTCAGCCGGATATAATATGGCTGGAAATTTTAATCAAAACTTTGTATCTGATGATCAGGGTAACGTCTACGTGTCAACAAATGGAGGCACTATTCATTCTTTAAATAACCAGGGGAAAGTAAGGTTTACCCTTGAGATAACAAATAAAATCATCGGGTTTTCGCAGATCCTCCCGTTATCAAAGAATACGATAGTGATTACCAACAATAGGAATGTAATCTGCCTCGAGAAGATTGACGATCAGCAAAACAATATTTCGTTATGGTTGAATGAAAAAGAGAAAATCCTCCAACATAAGCTCTTTATGCAGGATGGCCACGTCATGATATCACTTCGTGAGGTTTTTGAAATGCTTGGGGCCAAGGTAACTTGGGACGCAGAGCATAACCAAATCATAGCCGAAAGAAATGATAAAAAAATAGTGATGCAAATTGGTTCAAATGATGCTAGCGTCAACGGCGTTACTACGGTTTTTGATACGGCGCCAACACTCATTGACGATGTGACTTACGTGCCGCTTCGCTATGTTGCCGAAAGCCTAGGCAGCAAAATTGAATGGGATGATGCGAGCAAGAGTGTTCGTATTGTTGATACAGAAGCAACTGGGTTAAAACAATAAAGTTATAATCACTAGCAACTATTGATTAAAGTAACGGGAAACTATAGCACAATAAACAGGGACCAGCTTGCTACGGCAGTTGTTCCCTGTTTTCATGAAGTAACTGGCAGTTTAACGTAGGACTCGAAAGTTTAGGCTGTTAGTAGATCTGAAAAAACAAATTTTACAAATGGTGATATTATGAATATCTATGGTCATCTAAATAAGGTTACTAGAATTTTTTTAGATTTAGTATCCGAACCAAGTAATTTTAATCCTCCAAAAATCATAGATGGACTTAGGGAATCTTGGACATACATTGAGAAGTACATTAAAAATGCTCAGCCAAAATGGACAAGTAATTGGGATAAAACAATAGTGAATTTAGATCCTAATGAACTAGCTATCTCTGAAGATATGGTAAAAGATACACGAAAGAAAATAGAAAAATTAATGAAGGAACGAAGAGTCAAAGACTATTTTATTTTATATATATCGATTGTTGAGGGTCTGACTAATAAAAGTGAATTAGAAAGTGAAGGAATTCTGGAATAATAACACAGGAATTCTGCAGAACTGCATAACACCTCATTTAACACCGCGGCTGGCTCCCAATGGACTCAGTACGAGGTAATTATTGAACTGGTGTTTCGATGATGACCCGCAGGGTCCGTCAGATGAATGGAATTGGGTATAAGTTACCATGACCTTTGAAGATGGAAGCAAGCGATGGAGCATCTTGTACACACCTGACAGGCTAAAAAATAATCTTTCACGTAAGAATATCAACCCTCCAGGTTTGTTTATCAAGCACATGATAATTGTACGGAGTTATGATGTAGATGATATTGAGCTAACATTAAGGTATTTAGAGAGTGAAAATAAGTTGCTCGGGGCATCACAGCCATATAACTATGACTGGGACTTGAAATTACTATAAGGAAGAAGGTAAGCAGTGAATAAAGAATGGATAAACGCTGCTATAGTTTTAAGCAAAGACCCAACTACAAAAGTAAATTGCCCCAAATGTAATAAGCACTTCTTACAAGTTATGGACATTGAAAGTAATGTGAACCCTTCAGACTTTGAAAGATATTTATCATGTCCTGGCTGTAACGTGCAAAATATCCTGAGAATGAAATATAACAACCTAAATGGTTAACGGGAACTATATCTTAATAACAATATGAAAAAGCAGCAGGTGCTAATTTCGCTAGAAAAGGGGTAAAGCTGTTGAAATTGAATGTGCAAAGAGAAATTCTTATAGAGAACAGAACGTTAGTAAGTCAGCAAGAAATTACAAAATTTGAAAATGCAATTCAAGACATTATTAATCTGAACGAACTTTCATCAATAAAATTTTTATGTTCAGGATTTTATGATGAAACTGATTATGACGAAGTGATGTTTAATCTAATCCATGCTATTGAATCATTTGACCAAAAATATAAATTAGAAGTAACTTTAAAAGAACTGGCAGTATCAATTCCAGTAATGCTTCCTCATGCGAGGGAGTGGGCAAAAGTTCTACATAAACGAATATTAAATCATCCTCCTTCTCTAGTTGTATATATCCAAATAGTTAAAAATTTAGATGTTATGAATAGAAATGTGATTATTTCGCTTGTTACTGAAATCAAGAATAAAAATCATGCCAAGTTTGCAGAGGCTGTTGATCAATTATTGAGTGCAATTTAGATGAAACATGGATTTCATTCAACATCCGGAAGATAATTTCATTGTACGGTTGGTGTAAGAAATTACTTGAGGTTGTGGAAAATAGAGGAACTTATCAATTTGGATTCCCCATTTTACAGCACATTTAAATTCTCCGAATTGATAGGCTGCCGGTATGATCGGTGGTCTATATTACGTTAACGGGTCGATATGGGCTGCCAATGTTGCTTATAAGCGAACGCTTCAAATGCACTTATAGTTCAAGCTGCTTGAAAAGTGGGGGCATGGCTGAGCGTGTTCGTCATAATGTCCTCCTCAAAAACCATGTCCGAAAATGGCCAGACCTTTTGGGACAACATGATATAATAACAATAGGTCAGGAGAGGGGTGACCAGATGACGGATAACAAAGATGCTCTGTATGCAGCGTTCAAGGCAAAAGATGCACGTTTCGACGGACGCTTTTTTGTAGGCGTATCGTCTACGGGAATCTACTGCCGTCCTGTCTGCCGGGCTAAGCAACCGAAGCCGGAAAACTGCACTTTTTATGTGACTGCGGCGTCAGCGGAGCAGGCGGGATATCGCCCATGCCTTTTATGCAGGCCGGAGCTTGCTCCTGGCACTTCAATTACCGACGCTACAGCTAATTTAGTTTATCGAGCAGCAAGAATGTTAGAAGAAAGCAGCGGTAGCGGGCAAAGTTTAGAAGAAATAGCCGGACGACTTGGCTGTACGGACCGACATTTGCGGCGCGTTTTTACAGCAGAATATCAGGTGTCGCCAATTCAGTATTTGCAAACCTGCAGATTGCTGCTGGCCAAAAACCTGCTCACAGACACACATTTGCCGGTACTGGAAGTTGCGATGGCGGCGGGCTTTGGCAGCTTGCGTCGTTTCAACGACCTTTTTAAAAAACAATACAAACTTTCGCCTACGGCTTTACGAAAACGGAAGGCAGAAGATAAAAAGCATACAGACAACATCACTTTATCATTAAGCTATCGTCCGCCCTATCTTTGGGACGAAATGCTGAACTTTTTGGCCGGACGCGCAATAGCAGGAATTGAAGTTGTAAAAAACGGTGAATACATGCGTACCGTGCAGATGGTAAACGTTGATAGAAAACCTGTGCACGGTTGGGTGCGCGTGGGGCATGATCCTAAAAAGTATGCATTGAGCGTAACCGTGAGCGCAACTTTACTGCCGGTACTGCCGCAAGTATTAGCACGGATACGTCATCTGTTTGACTTATACTGCGATCCTGGTGCGGTGTATGAAACACTTCAGGGAATGAACGACATTCGACCCGGTCTTTGTGTTTTGGGAGCCCGCGTGCCTGGGTGCTTCAACGCGTTTGAAATAGCCGTTCGGGCGGTGCTGGGACAGCAAATTACAGTGAAAGCGGCAAGCACATTGGCGACAAGAATTGTCCAAACTTACGGAGTGCCTATACAAACCTCAATTGAGGGATTGACCCATATTTTTCCTTTACCCGAAAATATATTGTCTTTAGACGGAGCGATCGAAGATCTCTTCGGAGTGTTAGGGGTTACTTCTGCGCGTTCAAATACGATCTATGAACTGGCACAAGCATTCGTACAGAGGGAGATTGATTTTAACCTCCCGACCCAGCCGGAGGAAGAGATGAAAAAGCTGATCGCGATTCGCGGTATTGGAAGCTGGACAGCGCAGTACATCGCCATGCGCGCTATGGAATGGCCGGACGCTTTCCTTGAAACGGACGCTGGTGTCAAAAAGGCCTTACAGCCTTACACATCAAAGGAATTACTGAAAATGGCGGAAGCATGGCGACCGTGGCGCAGTTATGCCACCATCAACCTTTGGAACTCGCTAACGCTATAAGGAGGCAGGAACATGTATTATCAGACAACCTACCCGTCACCCGTTGGAATCATTACACTTGCATCTGATGGAAGTGGTCTTGTTGGCACATGGATTGAGGGACAAAAGTATCACGGGGCTACTATACCTGAAGGTGTGATCGTGCGTGGAGACATGCCGATATTCGATACCGTAAAAAAATGGCTGAACAAATATTTTGCAGGCGAGAAGCCCGACATTTCAGAATTGCCGCTCTCTCCCATTGGCAGTGGGTTCCGTCAAGAGGTGTGGAGCATTCTATGTAAAATACCATACGGCGAGGTGATCACCTACGGCGACATTGCAAAGAAAATGGCGGCAAAGATGAACAAGGAAAGTATGTCAAGCCAGGCAGTAGGTGGAGCTGTTGGGCATAATCCAATTTCAATCATCATTCCCTGTCACCGAGTTGTAGGTTCAAATGGCAGCTTGACGGGGTACGCCGGGGGTATTGATAAAAAGGTGAAATTGCTTGAATTTGAGGGTGCCGATATGTCGGGGCTTTTTGTGCCGACAAGAGGTACAGCGCTTTGATACGGGAATAGACATTTCTTTCTACTTACAAGGCTAAGTTGTAAATAGTACAGGAAATATAGTCGCCCGTACCCGATAAGGCCATTAAGAAACAGACATAACTTTCATCTCAATTGGACCGATACCCTGTATCGGTCATTTTCAATTTATGTCCCTATTTTGCTCATTCCCATGGCCGTACAATAATAAGCATAATCTGGTTAACAGTCATGAAGGAGAGGTGCGACCTATGTTGAAGATCGAAAGAGCTGATCAGGTTTTTACAGCTAATGGGTATTGGAAACAATTGAGCAAGCGAATGATGCAATATAAATTGATATATTTGCTTGCGTTGCCTGGCATCGTGTTTTTTATTGTATTCAAACTTGTTCCATTATTTGGGCTTTTACTCGCTTTTAAAGATTACAGTCCCTATTTAGGTTTTACAGGTAGCGAATGGGTTGGTTTTAAACATTTTAGAGATTTGTTTGCTGATCAAAATTTCTATATCATGCTGCGAAATACATTAGCCATTAACGTGTTCGGTATCGTTTTTATGTTTCCATTACCTATCTTACTCTCGCTGATGTTAAATGAAGTTCGTCATGAGGTATTCAAGCGATTCAATCAATCTATTGTATATTTGCCCCATTTTTTGTCTTGGGTTGTTGTTTCGAGTATGACTTTCTTCGTGTTATCGACGGATGTTGGGCTTGTCAATAAGCTGATCAGCGCGGCGGGCTTTGAAACTATCTCTTTTTTATCAGAGCCGAAGTACTTTTGGGGATTAATCACGGCTCAGACCATGTGGAAGGAGGTAGGTTGGAGTACGATCATTTTTCTTGCTGCGATGGCTGGGGTCGACCCGCAAAGATATGAGGCCGCTGTTGTGGATGGAGCGAATCGGTTTCGCCAAATTTGGCATATCACTTTACCCGCCATTCGTTCGACAATCATTATTCTATTAATCTTACGAATAGGTCAAATAACAGATGTCGGTTTCGAGCAAATGCTGCTAATGATGAATCCCCTTGTTATGCAAGTGGCTCAAGTATTCGACACGTATGCGTATACACAAGGAATTTTACGAGGTCAGATCAGCGCAGGTATTACGATCGGCATGTTCAAGGGCGTTGTCGGCTTCATTCTGGTTATGACCTCTAATTATATGGTCAAAAAATTAGGTCATGAAGGCATTTATTAATGAAAAGGGAGAGGAAGAAAAATGAGTGTAGTTGCACGTAAAAAAATAGCCATATTTGATTGGATTAACTACGGTCTACTAAGCCTAATTTCATTAATTTGTCTGGCTCCATTTCTCTATGTGTTCAGCGTATCCTTTACGGACCCGGACGTGTATATCCCGTTGCAGTTTAATTTATTTCCACAAAAATGGTCGCTGTCGGCATACTCCTATATCCTGTCTACAGGCAGTTTCATCAATGCTCTGAAGAGCACAACGTTCATCACGATTGTAGGTACGGCATTAAACTTGATTGTATCGTTCTCGATGGCCTATGCATTAACAAAAAAGGCACTGCCAGGGCGTAACGCGATGATGGGATTTATTATTTTCACGCTTGTATTTAATGCGGGCATCGTTCCGAGTTATTTATTAGTCAAGCAACTTGGGTTGTTAAATTCCTATTGGGCCCTGATTTGGCCGGTCTTAACAAGCGCATGGAGTTTGATTATTATTAAAAGTTTTCTTGAATCCATGCCTTCTGAGCTTGAGGATGCAGCGAGAATTGATGGTTGCTCTGATATTGGTGTTTTCTTGCGCATCGTAATTCCGCTATCTATGCCTGCAATTGCTACATTTACTTTATTTTTTGCGGTAGCTCATTGGAATACGTATTTCAACGCAGTCATTTACTTATCGGATACGAAAAAATGGACGCTGCAGGTGTTGGTAAAGTCGTTGGTGATCGACTCAGATAATGCCGGAATGGCAGGAGCTAGCGGAGATGAAAAATCCATTCCACAAGAAACGATACGGATGGCTTCTATCGTGCTAGCCATGTTACCTATTCTTGTTGTCTATCCGTTTCTCCAGAAGCACTTCGCTAAAGGAGTAATGCTTGGTTCGGTTAAAGGCTAACTCAAGAATTTATATGAAGGAGAGCTGAAAATGGCGAAAAATATTATTAATTGGTTAGATAAACCTCAACGTATTATACAGACCAACTTGCAGATTAAGGATACCCACTTCATTAATCCACGTAAATTAGCATCGCAAATGAAAGAAATGGGGGCTACGGCGCTCGTATTTAATGTCGGCGGCATCTATGCGTGGTATCCATCGAAGATAGACGGACATAAAGTAAATGAGTATCTTCCTCAGGACTTTGATCTACTGAAGGAAGTTATTGAGGCTTGTCATGAACAGGATATTCGCTTCATTGCAAGATTGGATTTCAGCAAGACAGAAGATGTTGTTTACCTTAGGAAGCCAAACTGGTTTGTAAGACAACCTTCGGGATTGCCGGAAATTATTGGCGCTGAGCGTCCTGGCAATTGGTCACTGCTTATGAGTACGTGCTTAAATAGCGGCTATCGAAATGAAGACGTGGCGATACCTGTGCTCGAGGAAGTGTTAAGCCATTACGATGTTGATGGTATATTTTTTAATGCGCCGCATTATGTGCCTTGTTACTGTGAAATCTGCAAGGATAAATACCGTAATCGCTATGGGGTAGAAATTCCACTTGACCGAAATTTATTTGCTGTAGATTGGCCATCTTCCTGTATCCGAGATAATATGGAGAAAATGTACAAGTTTATTAAGCGAAAATCTCCGGAAGTACCTATGATTCTATATTACAATCTGTACAAAGATAATCTGTATGCCCGTATGGAAACTACGGATATCTTATGTACGGAACCGCAAGATATTTTGTCCGAAGGGCATCATCGTATTCCGGAGTTCTGGAAACCTGCGCTTAGTATAAAGCTAGGACGTTCGATTCCAGACAACCCTCCGCCGCTTGGAATCGTTCACTCAAGCCCAGGCATGGAGTGGAGGCATACGGGCTTACCGCCGGCGGAATATCGCTTCTGGTTGGCTCAAATTACTTCTCATGGAGGAAGCATCTGGCATTCCCTGACTGGCATCCCCGATACGATCACGGATAAACGAATTATTGAAACGGTAACTGAATTTAATCGCAATGTCAGTAAAGTAGAGATGTATATGGATAAGGCACAAACGTTAGCGCAGGTAGCGTTAATGTGGACAGCTGACGCTGCAGCAGAGGGTTGGGCTGACGGATTGATCAACTGTCAAATACCGTTTGACGTGTTATTGCAAGAACAGGCTACTTCAGAACGGTTGACGCAATATAAGGCACTTATTTTGCCTGAAGGTATGAAAGTAAGCGATGATTTCACGGCTGTCCTGAGCAAGTTTGTAGAAGAAGGCGGACATCTAATCAGCGAGGGTGAAGTATCGGAGCAACCGGAGTTGCGGAAATTGTTGGGAATAGTAGGTAGGTCATCCGTCAGCGAATACCTAACGGCCGCATACCTACGTTTTGAAGGAGCTAACAATCCGCTTCAGGTTGGCATGGAGGATACGGAGCTAATCCCGCATCGTGGAAAGGTTCATTATACTAAGCCGTCAAACGCGAAATCGAGCGTCCTGGCAACGTTGGTTCCGCCGTTTTCTCCGTTAGAAAGCGTCGGTGCTCCCCCCGAAAGAGCATCATTACCAGTCAGCCATACCGATATTCCACTTTGCATTCATCATGGATCGGGACTCGGAAGTTCTGTGTATCTGACCTTTTCATTGAGTGCCCTCATTAATGAGTACAAGTTGGGTGAGCATTATGGATTAGTATCCAATATCATGAAAATAGCACTAGGCGAGGATAAAATGGTCGAGGTTACCCCATATCATGGCTTGCAAATGTCGATGTTCGAGAAAAGCGGCCAGTGGCTTATCCATCTGGTTAACGGAGTCGGAAGAAGGCCGCTCGCAACGAACATTCCACTCCATAACATTGAAATAAAGATAGCGCTTAGAGGCCGGAAAATAGCCGATGTACGGCCGTTGATATCCGGTGAATCTATTGCGTATGAGGTAAAGGGGAATCATCTCGTCCTTAGTTTGCCGAAGCTGGATATTTGGGAATGCCTGCTAATTGAATTTCAGTAGTGGTACAGTTGTATATAGCAACATTAGAAAAGCCTGCATCCCAAAATGTGTGGGCTTTTTCTGCCAAAATGAGCCTCTACCTTAACGATAAACGATATTGATTGGGGGACATCATGACATGTCGTTGAAACGCCCGATTCAGATTCCTTTCCGAATAGCCAATGATTTCAGCAATCTCCGTAATGCTATAGTTCGTCTCTTCCAGTAATTTTTTTGCTCGTTCGACTTTGTATTTCATTAAATACTCAATAAAGGTCATTCCAGCTTCTTGCTTGAATAATCGACTTAAATAGGAAGGACTAATTTGCACGAGTTCTGCGCATTCAATGAGAGAAGGCATGCCTTGGTTGGCTTCAATGTGTTGACAGACCAGTTGTACGGCTTTGCGCGTTGAATTGTTACGGCTTTGTTCTGCAATTTGTTTATGAATGGGGAAGAGAACTTCGATGAACCATTCCTGAACCTCGCTGTAGGTTTGTCTAGCCTTAAGTTGTACGAATAGATTATCCCCAAGATTGTCGAGCACGCCATAGCCCATTTCTTCAAGCGATTGAATGATGGAGGACAGAAGGATATGGTAGCAATAGATGGCTGTATTATAAGAATCAGAGATACGTATTCGTTCGTAAAAAAGCTGTAGTGATTGTTTCGCCATCAGATGATCGCCTTGAAGAAGGTACTCTGTAATGGATAATTCAATATCCTTGGGGTAATTAAATAGGGTTAATCTCTCTGTTGTAGCTGCTTTACTTTGATATTGAAAAATGGTCCGGTTATCATCAAATAACCGTTGCTGCAAAGCGCGTGAAGCCTCTTTGTAGGATTCGGAAATAAGTGCGATTTCTGAACGCAAACCACCAATGCCAATTGAAACATCGAAGGAAAGATGCGTTCGAAGAATTTCGCGAATTTTTGTCGCATAAGCAAGAAGAGCCTGATTCCAATCTGTCTCATTGGCTGAATCCTTAAATTGTATAACGGCAATAGATTCCCTTTCTTCCTCGCCTAGAACGAATCCCTCAGATATGTGTTCATAATCAATCAACTCATGCATGACGTTTTTCACGGCAAAGGCAATAACAGGCCCTTCATTGGGAAAAAAACGCTTTTCCTTAAACAAGTTCTCCGGTCTCACAATGAGCACGGCAAAATTGCCACTCAAAGGCAGCTGAAACGACCGGCAACCCTCTTCGACTTCGGCAAGCTTTACGACATTACTTGCAAGCAGAAGCTTCATCATAAATTGATCGCGCAGGGCTGGTTGAATTTTCTGAACATAGTTCTGGAGAGAACTGGCCTGCTCATTCAAATAGGCCAAACTTGAGCGAATATAATCGAGCTCATTTCCAGAACCTGAGACACGCCCTAGAGTACCGTTTCGCAATTGTCCTCCATACCGAATTAGTTGATCAATCGGACTGTAAGCGAACTTTGAAGACGCGATCGTAAGGATAATACCAAAGATGAGAATGATAAGGACGGAACTCACAATAAGCAGGCGTAACCAATTTAATTGTTTCGTTAGCTCTTGTTCCGGCCAGAGCGAGATATAGGTTCTTCCCAACGAAGATTTGTTAATTGCGGTTAGAAATTTCTCGCCGGATTCGTTTGTTGTTATAAAGGATTGATTTTTGCCATTGTAATTCAAAATGTTCTGGTACAGAGGCAAGTCATTCATCGATTTTCCTAGTAAGGATGAATCGGTTGAATGGAGCAGTATGGTATTGTCCGGGTCGATTACAATCAGAGATTCGGATAGCTTGTTAGTGACGGATTGAAAGATAAGTTTTTCAATTTCGCTGGCTTTGACCTGATAGATCAGTAAGCCTTGCAAAGGGCCGGTTCTCATGACAGGAAGTTGACGAACATAGGAAATATATCCGTTTTGGCGATTGCCAGGAAAATAAGTCCATCCCTCGCTTTTCGTCAAATTCATAGCGGCTTGGATACTACTCAGCTGTGTTGAATTTTCAAGCGTAGACTTTCCATAGAAATTAGTAAGTACTGTATCGGACATGCTGCTGTAGAATACGATATCCTGGATTAAAGGACTTGCATTTTTCTGAACCTGCATATAGTCGAGGAGCTCCATCTGCGTAACAAATTGTTCAGAGAATGTAGGCTGTCCAAGCGCGGAACGAAGAGAAGGGTTGTTTAGCAGCTGTAAAGATTGATATTCCACGCTTGTCATTGCGCTTTCCGTTCTATCTTTTAATTGCGTAAGAGAAGTAAGGCTATCTTCTTGAAATTGATGCTTAAGCTTCTCGACGGAAATTTGATAATAGGCTGAACCAAGTATGATAAGAGGCAGAGATACGGAAATACACCCCAACCAGACGAGGCGTTTAAAGTAATTCGTTCGAGGTATTGCGTATTGAAATAGGTGTTGAATTTTTTTGAGCCAATTCATCATGGCATTCCCTCTCTCTCCGTGGATCTACAAGAGCTAGAAATAAACAGACAAGGAAGGTAATCAGGATAAGTTCTGATTACCTTCCTTTCCTTTAATATCAATGCGTACGTGTATAAATTACGGTTTTATCGCTTTATACTGGGTCGCGAATTCAGCATAGGCTTTTTTAGCCTCTGGCAAGTTGTTAATAGTGTCTACATATTTCTGGTATTCTTCCATCGTAATTTGACCAACGATTGCTTTGGTGACCATGGATTTCCACTCATCTTGGCGCTTCGCCCATAGCTCATTCCATATGTCTGAATTGAGATAGTTGAACGGATCCACGCTGCCGATTTCGTCAAAGTTTTTTACTTCAGCTATTTTGGCATCATTATAAGCTTTATCCCCCGATGCGCTGATGACTTTTCCCCATTTCATGGTGGCAAGTACGCCTGCGTTTTTGCTGGTGGTGTTTACTTCTTTAACCCCTTTCTCATTAAGGACCTTTTGTCCGTCTATCACAGTGTGATGAACGCCTTCGATGCCATAATAAGCTAAGTCGGTCATTTCGGTAGAGGCCGTTTTCTCGAAATAGTCAAGCAATTGGATGACTTTGGCTTCTGGAACTTTCTTGGAGATCAGGAAGCTTCCGGTGCCGCCGATCGTCAAGTTAACGGCATAAGCCTTCGGACCTTTTAATGTCAGATTGAGAATCTTTGCGTCCGGTTGACCGTTTTTCTTAATCAAATCCTCCCATTCCTTGTCCCACCAGATGCTTCTTGTATAGGAAGCAGCGCGTCCAGTTGTGAATAGGTCTTGTGCTTGGGTACGTTTCGTTACAGCAAACTCTTTAGACAACGCACCAGACTGATAGAGTTTTCTGAAATAGGCGATTGTATCTGTATATTGAGGATTTAAGTTGGTGTAAATAAGTCCTCCTTCGTTGTTGTAGGTTGGATTCATGGCTCCAAAGCCGGAAGCAAATGAAGCGTCGCCGTCGCTGATGATAACGCCTCCGCCAATTAATCCGAGCGTATCAGCGCGACCGTTTCCGTCAGGATCTCCCTGTGTGATTTTGACTAATGCATCTGCGTATTCGTCAAGCGTTGTAGGGACGGGAATATTGAGCTTCTTGAGCCAGTCTTCGCGAATCTTGATTCCTGGGTCGATCGCAGAGCGTGATCCTGGAAGAGAATAAATTTTGCCGTTAACCGTTCTGTATTTAAATGCATTCGCGCCAACATTGTTTTTCAAATTGGGATATTTGCTGAAATCGCCAAGCAGAGGCGTAAGATCCCAGAAAGCCCCACTCTTAATTGCGCCGATCAATGACGGCCTTTTGAAGTCTGGAACTGACAGCACCTCCGGCAATTGTGCCGATGCAAGCAAGAGATCCAATTTCGTGTCCAAGTCCCCGGAAGGTACCCATTCCATATTCAATTTCGAATTAGTCCGCTTTTGCCATTCTGTCCAAAAAGCATCATTCATATCAGGGACTTCATTATAAAGTCCTGCGAACATTTGAATGGAGAGAGGCTCCTTGGCTGAATTGACAGCGTTTTCAGTACCCTTCGAGTTGCTTTGTGTGTTCCCCACGTTAGATGAGCATGCCGTCATGCATGTAATTGTTGTGAGAATCGTGATTAAAACCGGTAATCGTTTTACTACGTTCATCTTTCGTATCCTCCCCGAAATAGTGTTGAAGCGCAGCGTGATGATGAACGCCCTAGCTTCAACTTCATCATAAATTCCATTCAAAGGGCAGAATAGAGACATTACTTGTATACAGCTGCTGAGAAAATAATTGTCCTTTGCGAATACGGTGGAATGTGGGAATCATAGCTTGAAAACTTGGAAAAGTGTAAGAAAAGTCCGTAGCAGATCGTTCGAATTATCTCTTGCCACTCATGTTTTTTATGAATTCTTTTGGCGAACATTTGTTGTAACGATTAAACAGTTTGTAAAACTGCGCCGTGCTGGGTATACCGGATACATGGGCAATCTCAGTAATACTTAGATTTTGGGTAAGAAGAAGTCTCTCGACGTTTTTAATGCGTTTATGGTTAATAAACTCTATGAAGGAACATCCCATGACGGAACGGAAATATCGGATAAAATAATGGTAACTGAAGTTAAGGAGCGTACATGCATCTTCAATCGTAATTTTTTGATGCAGGTTGCGTTCGACATAGTCGAAGACAGGTCGGAGTCGTTGAATATCGTAGGAATCGTTGTTCTGAAGAAGGCCACGGGTATCGTGACGAACGAGAAGCCAAAGTAGACGCTTAATGGCGGCGCCTATGAACAGCTCGTAACCGCGCTCTCTTTGCTGAGATTCATCGTATATAGATTGAATAAGAGAGAATATCTCCTGGCGCACTTTTGGAGATTCACGCAGCAAATAATTAAGCTCACTTAGCGCACGAGTTGTTTCAGAGAAGCCATGCAGGTAAGGAAGGTCGCTTTGGTCGAAATACCGGAATATATCGACTTGGAAAACAATGAATTTTAAAGGAGACATGCTCGATCTATGTGTTCTGTGCAGCTCGGAGGAACCTAGAAGGACAATGTCTCCGTTTTGCAGTGAATAATACTCATCTTTTGTTTGAATACCCATGTTTCCTTCGGTAACGATCAGAAATTCGACTTCTTTATGGAAATGCCAGATTCCAGTGATCTCCATATCGGGTTGGAGAGGCTCAAGATCTATTTCCCATATTTTCAAGTATAGAGAAGGATTGAAATAGTCGACAACTTCCTCTTTGACGGGAGACACGTGTTCATGGCTAGGGATTTTCAATGAGGAGCACCTCGCTTTTGTAGGCAATTACGGAACCAGTATATCATGGATGTCATTTTTGGAGAAGAAGAGGTCAGGTTTGATCGTATCTTTTGTTTGGGGGAGGTGTCTATAATCGGAGGTAGATGAACGCATTGAACATTCAGGAGGCGAATTCGTATGAGCGAAAAAAAACGTGTTTTGATTTGGAATGAATACCGACATGAGCAGATAAACGAGAAAGTGAAAGCAATCTATCCGAAGGGTATCCATCATGCTATTGGGGAAGGTTTAGGTAGTGGACTGGAGATTGGTTACGCGACTTTGGAAGAAGATGAGCACGGCCTAACGGAAGAAAGGCTAAATGAAACCGACGTACTGATTTGGTGGGGCCATAAAGCGCATCGCGAGGTTACGGATGAAATTGTGGAGCGCGTTTATAAACGCGTATTAGCGGGGATGGGGCTGATTGTTCTGCACTCCGGGCATTTCTCTAAAATATTCAAAAAGCTGATGGGCACAACTTGCAACCTGAAATGGCGGGAAGCCGATGAGAAGGAAAGACTGTGGGTCGTGGCACCTGGTCATCCTATTGCAGAAGGCATTGGGGAATATATTGAACTGGAACAAGAGGAAATGTACGGCGAAAGCTTCGAAATCCCAACGCCGGATGAGCTTATATTCGTCAGTTGGTTTGAAGGCGGAGAAGTGTTCCGAAGCGGCTGCACGTATCAGCGCGGGCAAGGAAAGATATTCTACTTCCGACCGGGGCACGAAACTTATCCGACCTATTACAATGAACAAATCCGAACGGTTATTCGAAATGCTGTACATTGGGCAGCGCCGACGACAAGACCGGCACCTAACTTCGGAAACCGCAAGCCGTTAGAAAAGCTTAAGTCGCAGCAGGAGGTATAGTCCATCATGTCATCTGTGAGTAAAACATATAAGCTTACACAAGTCGGTTGTGGGAATATGGCTAAGCGCTGGGTGAAGTATGCGATGTCTCGTGCGGATATAGAAATCGTCGCATTGGTTGATATTAATAAATCGGCTGCGGAAGCAATGGCAAGGGAATTTGGGATCGATTGCTTATGCAGCGATGATTTGGATTACGCCATACGCCAAACAGATTCGAACTTAGTCTTTGATGTGACGATTCCCGAGGTTCACAAGCAAATCGTAATGAAAGCGGTAGAATTAGGATGCGACGTGATTGGCGAAAAGCCGATGGCCGTTTCGATGGCGGATGCCATCGAGATGGAGGCCTTTGTACGACGGCATGGCAAGACATATTCCGTTATGCAGAATCGCCGCTTTTCGAAACAGATCAGGGAAGCACGGGGAATGATCGATCAAGATCGAATTGGAAAGCCGGGACAAACAACAGCGAATTTCTTCTTGGGGCCGCACTTCGGCGGATTTCGTGATGTCATGAATAATCCTTTGTTATTGGATATGGCTATTCATACGTTCGATCAGGCACGGTATTTGCTTCAGGCTGATCCCATCTCCGTGTATTGCCATGAGTTCAATCCCCCGTATTCTTGGTATAAAGGAAACGCTTCAGCAATCTGTATCTTCGAGATGTCGGATGGATCGGTGTTTTCGTACAACGGATCATGGTGTGCACATGGCGCTCCAACATCTTGGCAAGGAAGTTGGCGGGTTGTAGGTTCGAAAGGCACGCTCATATGGGATGGCGACAACGATCCGTATTGCAATGTGTTGCGGGGAGAAGTGACTACGGATTCTCGCATGCAGGAGTTTGAAACAGTTGGACCTTCCGAGATCTGGACGGGCAAAGAAGGTCATGACGCTTGTTTCGATGAGATGATGGCATCGCTGAATGAAGGCCGCAAAGCGGAAACGGATTGTTCCGATAATTTGGTGAGCATGGCGATGGTTTTTGCTGCGGTTGAGAGCGCCAAACGGGGAGAAAAGGTCCCCATAACTATAGATAAGGTTATTAGATGAGGAGGTACTATTTTGAAGAAAATCGGATTTATTGGTCTCGGTAATATGGGTTTGCCAATGGCTCGCAATTTAATTCATGCAGGCTATGAGGTATACGGGATAAACAGAAGCAAAGCAGCTGAAGAGCAGCTTAAAGCATTAGGGGGACATACGGGGCACACGGTTGCGGATCTTGCCTCTCACATGGACTTAATTATGACTTGTCTACCGCTGCCTGCTGATATTGAACAGGTGTATCTGGACGATAATGGTTTGATTAACAATGGGCGTGAGGGTCTCATGCTGATTGACAACAGTACCGTTAGTCCGGAGTTAAATCGTAAAATATACCTAGCTGCTGCTGATCGCGGCATTTCATTTCTCGACGCGCCGGTTAGCGGCGGTACGACAGGTGCCGCAGCGGGTACGCTGAGCATTATGGTCGGCGGTGATAGGAACGATTTCGAACGATCGCTCCCCGTGCTTCAAGCAATCGGCAAGCAAGTTGATTACGTTGGCAGCAGCGGAAGCGGCTCGGTCGTGAAACTTATTAATCAACTGATGGTTGGTATTCATACGCAAGCGGTTAGTGAAGGTTTGGCGCTTGGAAGGAAATCATCTGTTGAAGAAGAGAAACTTGTGCAGATTTTAGGTTCGAGCTTTGCAGGAAGCCGCATGCTTGAACGTCACTATAGTAATCACATTGCGAAGGAAGACTACAAGCCTGGTTTTGCCATTAAGCTTCTTGGAAAAGATCTGGACCTCGCAATTGAAATGGCCAAGCAAAGCGGCGTAGATCTATCTGTCGGCAACCGTGTAAGAAGCTTGCTGAAAGGCGCGATTCGAAACGGTTTTGCAGGACAGGATATGTCCGCTATGCTGGGCTTTCAACTTCAGCGGGACGAGAATAAAGAGTTCTTGAAGCATTTTGCTGTTTTTCTACCGATGAAAGATGCGGATAAAAGCGTGATGTTTCGAGAACAGCATTTACAATTTCTAGCGAATCGGCGAGAGGAAGGCAAGCTGCTGGCAAACGGGCGATTCACAGACGGAGCTGGCGGATTGGTTATCTACAAAGCAAACAGCATGGAGGAAGTCGAGGCATGGGTGAAAGAGGATCCTTATATTATTGAAGGAGCCCGTAATTATGAGATTCATGAATGGGATATCGTGCTTGCCGAATAGATTGTTGGTTCCATTTGGAAAGTAGGGAAGACAATGAAGATAATTATTGCGCCAGATTCCTTCAAAGGAAGCATGAGTGCAGCCGCTGCAGCACTAGCTATTGACAAGGGTTTTAGGAGATATAAACCCAATGTTCAAACTGTATGCATTCCGGTAGCTGATGGAGGAGAAGGGACCATTGATTGCCTGATTGAAGGTATCGGAGGCGTGTCTAATCCGGCAATCGTAACTGGGCCACTAGGAAATCTGATAGAAGCCCGTTACGGTGCGATTAAATCTGAATCGGTCGCTGTAATCGAGATGGCTTGTGCTTCAGGTATCTGTTTAATATCACAAGATCAAAGAAATCCGTTAATAACAACCACTTATGGAACGGGTGAATTAATCTCCAAAGCACTGGATGCCGGATATCGCGAATTCATATTGGCAATTGGCGGGAGTGCTACGCTTGATGGTGGCGCAGGGATGCTGCAAGCGTTGGGTATGCGACTATTGGACGAAGCCGGGGAAGAAGTTTCATGGGGCGGAGGGGCCTTGGACAAGATTGTCACCATCGATAATCGTGGCTGGGATCCGCGAATTGCCGAGTCTCAATTTCTGATCGCTTCGGATGTGCAGAATCCTATGATCGGACCAGAAGGCGCTGTTCATGTTTTTGGCCCTCAGAAAGGTGCTACCCCTGTAATGATCAATCAACTCGAGCGAAATATGACACATTGGGCCGATCTTATCGAAGCACATACCGGCATGCATCTGCATGATAAGCCCGGTGCTGGTGCTGCAGGCGGTCTTGGTGGAGCATTCCTTGCTTTCTTTCCTGCTAAGCTACAACGCGGGATTGATGTTGTTATCGAGTATTCCTCATTGCGCCAGCATCTAATAGACGCAGATCTTGTCATAACAGGAGAAGGCCGGATTGACAACCAAACGGTATCTGGCAAGACACCGATGGGCATTGCTCAAGAGGCACAAAAATTCAATGTTCCTACCATTGCCTTCGCTGGTTCGGTAGGTAAAGGGATTGAACACTTGTATGATGTTGGTATTCATAGTGTTCATAGCATTATGAGAGGTCCTATGCTATTAGAAGACGCCATGAAGCAAGCACCTGAATTGCTAGAGCAAGCGAGTGAGCAGGTCATACGAACACTGGTGTTGAGATTTTGAAGATTTTTAAGGGTTTGAATCAATAAGATAGGACGATTGTTTTGATTACGCATGTGACCGGGACCCGAAGGGGCCTCGGTTATTTGCTTTTATACTTAGGCACAGGATTAAATGAGCAGAATAGCGCAATGTTCTAAAAGAACCACACTTTCAGATGCAATAAGTTCATTTCATTGTTTCAGCTGAAATGATATTTTTTAAGAAACGAAAAAAGGTGTGAAATGAAGTATGAATATGCCATTTGAAGTGCCGGAACAAAAACAAATACGAGTTATTATCAATACGGATGCGAAATGCGAAGCGGATGATCAATATGCCATTGTGCATGCCATCTTATCGCCACGTTTAAAAATAAAAGGAATAATCGGCGCCCATTTCGGAACTCGCAGCTCAACAGGTGCAGAGGATTCCTATCAGGAAGTCCTGCATCTTCTTGATTTAATGCACATGAAAGACAAATTTAGAGTAGTCAAAGGCGCTAACCATAAAATACCGGATACCTTAACCCCCGTATCTTCCAATGGTGCTGATCTGATCATTGAAGAAGCCATGAAAGATGACCCCCTGCCTCTATTTGTCACATTTCAAGGACCTTTGACCGATCTGGCATCTGCTTATTTGAAGGAACCGAGAATCGCAGAGCGATTAACGGCCATTTGGATTGGAGGCGGAACCTATCCGGATGGCGACGTTGAATTTAATTTATCGAACGACATCGAAGCGGCCCAAGTCGTATTCAACTCACCGATACATGTATGGCAGGTTCCGAAAAATGTGTATGATATGGTTCGCGTTGGACTGGCAGAATTGGCTGTTAAAGTTCGCCCGTATGGAGAAATCGGTAAATACTTATATGAATATCTGATCCAACACAACATGAAAAACGGGGATCGACCTCAGTGGCCGAAAGGGGAAATATGGGTTCTTGGTGATTCTCCTGCAACTTCGCTATTGCTCGACGATCAGGCATTTGACTATGATCTAATTGAGGCCCCTAATATTCATTCAGACATGAGTTATCAACATAAAGCTGGAAATCGGAAAATTCGAGTTTACCGGAGCGTAGACTCACGGTTTATATTAGAGGATTTCTATGCAAAATTATCTCTATTCGCAAATCCACAGGGCTGCTAAGAAGCAGCTCTCTATTTTTGACTCTACTTATTCCTATAGAAATTACTCATATAAGAAGAAGGAGATTCCCCTATTACTTTTTTGAAAACGCGACTGAAATAATAAGGATTCTTATAACCTAACCTCTCGCTTATCTCAGATACATTGAGAGAAGTGTTTCGCATCCAATCGATCGCTTTGTTTATTCTTAATTTCGTATGCGCTTCAATAATGCTTAGTCCTGTTTGTGTTTTGAAGGTTGCCGATACGTAACTGTAGTTCAAATTCAGATGGCTGCTTAGTTTGGTAGAATCAAAGTCCTCGTCCGTATGCTGCTTAAGAAAAGTCATAACTCTCCCAGTAACCGTTGCTCCTTTTCCTACATTTCTAGTAGATCTGTTATACTCTTTCGTTGATTTATGAAGTTCCAAAAACAATTGATAGACTTGAATGCTTAGCTGGACCATACCATGCTCCTTAGGCTTTTGAAAATCCTCAACTAACATTTGTAGTCTGTTTTCTAAGGTTCTATGAAAAGGCGAAGTTCCATGCTTGGGCATAGGGAATCGGTAGGCATAGTGATCAGGATAAAAAAAGTCGATTTCAGGTAAAGGGGAGTGCTCTTTATAGGATGAGTAGTCATGTACAGGGGAGTTAAAGTGTACCCAATACCAGGATGTTCCTGGCACGGTTTCAGGGCGTCCCCAATGATGAAGTCCTCTTTTCAAAAATAAGTGTTCCTTCTCGTTAATGATATATTCCGTGGTCCCCTCAATGACCTGCATGCTCCCCTTGGTCACAAATATGAATACATCAAAATCCAATAGGCGGTCGTGATGCGTATAAACTTCTTCTACTTGATTCCACCCCATATCCCTTATCATGGGAAAACGATCACCAGTTAAATAAACGAACGGATCCATCTTACTTGCCCCCTTATATGGCCTGTATATAGATTATACCTAAAGAAAGTATATGTAAAATACTGTTCCGTGCATTCTTATCCAACTTATTGGGGTTTAAAATATTCTTAAGATGCAAAAAAATGGAGGTATCTCATTGCGTATGACTAAAATGAATGATTATCAGGCAGGACGGGTTAAATTGTCCGCAGGACCCCTTACAGCACGTTTCGAGCTGAACAAGAAGTACGTCTTAAGCTTAACGAATGAAAATCTGCTTCGTAATTTCTATCTGGAAGCAGGATTGTGGAGCTACAGTGGAAATGGAGGAACTACAAGCGCGACTACGACGAGTATGGACGGACCCGAACATTGGCATTGGGGATGGGAATCACCGACTTGTGAGTTGCGTGGACATATGATGGGGCATTGGCTGTCTGCAGCAGCGCGGATCTATGCGCAAACGGAAGATTTGCTGGTTAAAGCCAAAGCGGATTACATCGTCCAAGAATTGGCGCGTTGTCAGGAGGCGAATGGAGGGGAATGGCTTGCTGCATTTCCAGAGTCCTATATGAACAGAATAGCCAAAGGAAAGTATGTCTGGGCACCGCATTATACGATTCATAAGCTTTTGATGGGACTATACGACATGTACGCAATTGGTCAAAATAAACAAGCGCTCGATTTAATGCGCGGTGTAGCCGTTTGGTTTCATCGTTTCACCGAACCATTTAGCCGTGAGCAAATGGATGATCTCCTGGACTTGGAAACAGGCGGGATGTTGGAGGTCTGGGCAGATCTATATGGTGTAACTCGGGACGAAACACACCTTGCATTAATCCATCGTTATGATCGCCGCCGGTTTTTTGACGCCTTGTTAACAGGACAAGATGTCTTGACGAATAAGCATGCGAATACGCAGATTCCTGAAATTTTGGGAGCTGCTAGAGCGTGGGAAGTAACTGGAGAAAGACGTTTTCGAGAGGTCGTGGAGGCGTTCTGGACATGCGCGGTTACGAATAGAGGATATTATTGCACGGGGGCTGGAGATGATGGTGAATTATGGGTGCCGCCCGGTCAGATGGTGGAAAGAATGGGAGTTGGACAGGAACATTGTGTGAATTACAACATGATGCGACTTGCTCATGTACTGCTCAGATGGACAGGAGAACCACAATATGCGGACTATTGGGAGAGAAGATTTTATAACGGAGTTCTTGCTCATCAGCATGGAGAAACAGGCATGATTTCGTATTTTCTAGGCATCGGCGCGGGGAGTCATAAGAAGTGGGGCTCCCCTACACAGCACTTTTGGTGCTGCCATGGAACGCTTATTCAAGCGAATGCCTCTTATGAACAGCAGATTTTCATGGAGGAGATAGCGGGAGTGACCGTATGTCAGTGGATACCCGCTGAAGTTAAATTGAAGCTGGATGATACTGAAATTAATATTTGTCTACAACAAGACGGGCAATACGGCGTCTATCCTTTGAACAATTGGAATGTTACAGGCATGACGGCGATAACGAAAATTGATATGCCGCCAATCCCTGTCCATCGACCTGATCGATTTAAGTATAGTTTGACAATGACTTGTGATATGGAGGTTGAATTTACACTAAAACTTAGAGTCCCAAGCTGGGTGAAAGATGAGCCCGTTATTTACGTGAATGGCGTTCAACTGACAGATCCAGTAAGACCGCAATCGTTTATTGGGATTCGTAGAACATGGAGCAATGGGGATATCGTGCAGATTGCGTTTCCAAAATCATTGACATCTGAGCCACTTCCTGGTGCAGAGGACATGATAGCTTTTATGGATGGCCCGATTGTTTTGGCAGGGTTGGTTGAATATGAACGTAGATTGGTTGGAAATCCCGATTTGCCAGAGACGATGCTCGTGGCGGATCGCGAAAGAAACCACAGCTGGTGGAATGTCGGCTACTATCGAACGAAAGGGCAGGATAAGGGAATACGCTTTATTCCTCTATATGAAATCAAGGATGAGACGTATACTGTTTATTTTCCTGTTGATCAGGCCCCTGAATAAGTTCTTAAAAAAGCGCACCTTCACATGAAATATCATCGCTCGTTTAGCGGGCGAATTCTGTTAAAATAGACTTATTCTAAATCGAAAGCATGAGGCGGCTCCCAGATGGCATCGAACCCTTTTCGGCTGCACAAAAGCATTTTTGCCAAATTTACACTCTCTTTCATTTCCGTCGGTCTCATCCCGCTGCTCATTCTCAGTTATATTTCACTGCAGACGTTCAGCGGCTTTATGGAGCGTTATGCGACGAACAATTATGAGCAAATGCTGCTGTTTGCGAGCCGAAATGTAGATGATATGTTTGTCAAATACAACAATATTTCCAAACTCATGTACTCCTACGGAGTTGGCGGCCTCTATGGCCAATTGGGACAAGCGATTGCAGCGCAAAGCAAGGAGAAAGACATTCGCTTGACGATGACGATCAACGATTTCTTGCAAACGGTGTTGTATACAGAACGTAACCTGCAAAGTGTCTTTTTTGTTTTGCCGGACGGAACTTTTCAAAGCTTATCCAAGAACAACGTTGCCCTGGATTACCAATATCAATATCCGAGGGTGGAATGGCAAGAGCAGATGAAGCTTAATCGTAACGGTCTTGGCTTTTTTTCGACACATAAGCAAGATTATTTTCTTGGGGCATCGGACCAAGTGATGACGTTTGGTCGCAACCTAACCGATGTCCTGGGGTCTTCAAAGGTCGAAGGCGAGATCGTCGGGAGCTTTTATATGGATGTTGGGCTTGGCGTGTTTAATGAGATTTTTAAGCAAATGGTTCTGAATAACCGTGATACCGTTTATGTCGTTGATAAACAGGGGATTATCCTTTATAGCAATCAGACAGAGCTAATCGGTTCTGTTTTTCATGCGAATGCATCAGATGATTTTTTGCATCTACAACAGGAAACAGCCGAGAATAACATTAAGATCGTTGGAGAGTTTTATAAAAAGGAATTGTTTCTCAAAGTCGAGCAGCTCATTAAGACGATTACGATCGTCATTGGCTTGTGTATGGTTTCGTTGATTGTGGTAGCTGTCTGGTTCTCCAATCGCTTCTCCAACCCGATTCGCAGCATTACGCGAGAAATGGCAAAAGTAGAATCCGGTAATTTCGATACGAAGGTGACCGTCAAGACGGAGGATGAGCTGGGTTTACTGTCCCATGGTTTTAATAAAATGGTGGGACGGTTGAAGGAATACATTGATGTTGTGTATGTAGCGCAAATTAAGCAAAAGCAGGCGGAGCTTAATGCACTAAAAAGCCAGATCAGACCGCATTATTTGTACAATACACTGGAAGTAATTCGGATGAACGCCGTTGCGGAAGATGCGAACGAGGTTGGGGATATGATTCTATCGTTATCTCATCAGCTTAAGTATGTCCTCGATTATGGCGAAGAATCGGTTGCAATCCGGGCTGAGAAAGCGAATGTGGAGCAATATTTTCAATTGATGGTCATCAGGTACGGCGAGCATAAGCTAGGCCTTGACTTCCGGTTCGATGCGGACTTAATGGACTATGCGATTCCGAAGTTATCGCTGCAGCCGATCGTCGAAAATGCCATTTATCATGGCATTATGCCTAAACCAGGAAAAGGTACAATTCGTATATCGATTGAAAAGCTGCCGGACAACTTGCTTAGTGTCACGGTGGACGACGACGGTGTAGGGATGAATGAGGATGAGCTTGAACTTGTTCGTCAGAAGTTGGCTAAGGGCAGTTCACTGGATACGGGCAGCAGTATCGGGCTTATTAATGTCCATGAGCGAATTGTGGCGCTGTATGGGCAAGGTTTTGGTGTAGAGATCAATAGCAGTCAACATATTGGAACAACCGTCCGTCTTGTCATTCCTTTAACGAAAGAGGTGAGTGTCCGTGTTGAACGCCATTCTAGCAGATGATGAACCGATCATTATCAAAGGGTTAAAAAAACTCATTCCGTGGGAAGAGCTCGGCATTGCAATCGTAGGTGAGGCGATGACGGGCAGAGGTTTGATGGAGCAGATTGAACTCACTCAGCCTGATCTGGTCATCACGGATATTAGTATGCCGGACGGATCAGGCATCGATGTTATTAAAGAAGTGCAAAGGCTGCAACTTCGGACGAAAATTATTTTCATCAGCGCCTATCAGGAGTTCTCTTATGCTAAAGACGCGCTAGCCTTCGGTGCGGTCGATTATTTGGTGAAGCCGATTGAGAAGAGGCTGCTGCTCGAGGCAGTGGGCAAAGCGATGACGTTGCTGCAGGAGGCGAATGAAGATCAATCCTCCAAGGGGAAGCTCGCTGTTTATGAACAAAAAGATAAAAAGACACAGCTCGAGGAGCTGTTCGACAGGCTTACCCAAGGCGATATTCGGTGGGAGGAAGCACAGCGTAAGCTTCAGGCATTGAACACACAGTTTACGGGCCCCTGTTTCAGTGTGTTGTATGTGAAGCTTGCGCATGTACAGTTGCAGGATGGCAGGTGGGGGGAGCATGAGAAGCGTCTGCTCGTGTTTGCGGTATCCAATCTGGTTGATGAGCTGATCCAACTTTATGGCAGCGGTCTCGTCTTTCGTAAAGGTGAAAATTTATGCGTCATTGTGAACCACATGCATGTAGAGGATGATTTGCAGCCTCTTGTGAGCGAAATGCGGGATAAGATTTTATTTTATCTGAAAATTCATGTGACGATCTGTATCGGAATGCCGGCTCACAGTCTACAGGACATAAGGCAATCCTACTTGTCGGCCGTTGAGACGATGAACTATAGCTATTTTGAAAAGGATGGGACGATTCTTTCTTGGTCACAGAATGAACGGCGTGGCGGTTCAGATCAACTCTTGGCTGATGCCAAGCAAGCTGTGATTAAAGCGGTCATCGCCAAGGAAAAGCAGCAGGTGCAGGAGCTGTTGGGCAGCTTCTTTGAGCATGCTGCAGCGGGCGCCAATGGTCGCAAAGAATCGGCGATCTTAATCGTATACGCCCTGCTGACGGACTTAATGGAGGAGATGTCGGCTGTGGGAATTGACCCTCAGGTGTCGTCGGAGCAGCGGAAAGACTGGCAGCAGCGGATGCATCAATTTTACTGTTTTGGTGATCTTATCGCTTTTATAAATGCCCGTATTTTGGACATACTGGAGCAAGTAAGCACCGCTGGCGGCAGCCGCGAAGCGCAGCAAATGAAGATGATTAAGGAATACATTGAGGAGCACTACAGCGAGAACATAACGCTGGAAAGCATGGCTTCCCAAGTTTTTATGAATCCGTACTATTTTAGCAGCTTCTTTAAGAAGCACACGAATGAGAATTTTAAGCAGTACGTCACGAACATTCGGATGAAAAATGCAGTCCGGCTGCTCTTGCAAACGGATTTGCTCGTTTATGAAATTGCTGAGCAGGTTGGCTATCATAATCCACGGCAATTCAGCGATATGTTCAAGAAAAGCTATGGCAAGCTTCCGCATGAATATAAGAGTCAAATTAAAGGATAAATCGTAGTCAATCTGTTTTTTCTAAAGACAGCTTCTGCCATAGCTTCGTTTCGGAGCCTAAGCGGAGGCTGTTTTTCCATGTAGAAGAAAGTTATTGCATCCGTTTTCACCTTCTTAAATTCATGCATATCAAGCTTAAAAAACTTCATTCTAAACGATTTGGGCGTATGTTAGTCTTAATTCAAACGAACAAAGCACACAGCAAGGATTGTTCAAAAGAAGCTACAACTAAAGGGAGGTTACTTTCAACCATGGTTAAAACTTTTTCTAAAGTACTCGTAGGATCGACAGCATTAGCACTCATTGTGGCAGGCTGCGGTAGCAAAAGTGATTCCGCAACTCCAGCATCAAGCGCGGCTCCGGCTGGCACAGCTGCAGCGACTGCAGCTCCGAAGAAGGATGTAACCTTCAGCGTCATTTATGCGACAGGCGACCCGGCGACCAAACAAGCGGTAGCCGATTCCATTGCCGCTTATACGAAAGCGAACCCGAACGTTAAAATCAAAGATTTGAGCGAAACAACGACAGCGGCTTATCTGGACTTCTTAAAAACCAAAGACGCCGTTGGTGAATTCCCGGATTTAGTTGAAATGCGTGACACGCAATTGTTCGCGGATGCCGGCAAGCTGGCAGAACTTCCAAAAGATCTACAAGGCTTGTTTGAAAACGTTCCACAAGTAAACGGCAAAGTATATAATGCGCCGATCGCGCTGCCTGCTCCACAAGGGATCATTTATAGCAAAAAAGCGTACGCGGATGCAGGCATTACCGATGAGCCCAAAACGTACGCGGATTTCATCGCTGTGCAGGAAAAGCTGAAAGCAAAAGGCATTTCACCGATCGTTGTCGGCGGTAAAGATATTTTTCACTGGGGCTTCTGGGTCAATAAATTTTTGATCGACGAAGTGTTCATCAAAGATGCGGATTGGAATTCCAAGCGTTCCGAAGGCAAAGTGAGCTTTACGGATCCAGGTCCAGCGAAAGCGATGCAGCTATTGACGGATCTATTTACGAAAGGCTACGTAGATAAAGGTTACATGAGTACGGCGGACAACCAAACGGCTTCCATGCTCGTGACCGGTAAAGCAGCAAGCTTATTCTCCGGTCCTTGGATGTTCCCGACGATTGCACAAGCGGATCCGAAATTTGATTTTGGCTGGTACCCCGTACCGGATCAAACAGGCGCAGTAAACGTTGTTGGTCTTGCTCAACCTGCAGGTTGGTCCCTGTCAGCTAATGCAGCGAAAGATGCCGACAAAACAGCGGCGATCTCGGACTTCATTAAGTTCTTCTTCAGCAAAGAGCAATATCCGAAATACTTGAAAATAGCAAGCGCAATCCCATCTACAAAGGAAAAAATGAACTATGAAGCTTCCCAGCAATTGCAAGAAGTGTTGACGATGATGGCGGATCCAAATGTTAAAAAATCACTTCAAATCAATAACTTCTGGGGAGCTAACCAAATCCCGCCGCAATTCCGTAACTGGTTCTATAAATCCGTTCAAGATTGGTTAGTGAAAGGTGATTTCAACGCGGATTATTTGAAAAAAGCGGATGCTGAGTGGGATACCGAAGTGAAGGCAATGAAAAAATAAAAGCGAAAAGGCTGCAAACGGAGAACCTCTGCGTCACTTGCGGAGGTTTTCCTGCTACTGCCTTCAAATTCCAATAGGAGGCATAAGAGAATGACAAGCATACAGCCTGTTAAGAGAAAAAGAAAATGGCTAAACTATTCCATCGTGTTTCTTGTTCCTGCACTGATCCTCTATACCTTATTCGTCATGGTCCCAACAGCAAGCAGTGTTTACCTTAGCTTTACTTCCTGGGACGGTGTTAGTCCGGATATTCGCTTTATCGGCTTCGATAACTTCGTAGAGATGTGGCATAGCGAGCGCGTACATAATGCGCTGAGAAATACGTTAATTTTGTCTGTTGTCTTAGTTATTGTTGAAAATGTCGTGGCCCTGCTGCTGGCGATGCTCGTAGATCAGGTGAAATGGTTCCGCAATTTGTTTCGCAGCATTTTTTACTTCCCAACGTTACTCAGCGGGATTGTTATGGGGTTTGTCTGGACAATTATTCTGAATTACAATTTTGGCGTGATTACACAATTGCTTGCTAAGCTGCATCTTTCCTTCTTGAACGTCGATTGGCTTGGAAATCCGGATTATGCCTTGATCTCCATCATTTTTGCAACGGTATGGAAAGGCGCCGGCTATTATATGATTATTTATTTGGCTGGTCTGCAAGGGATTCCGCCAGAGTTGACGGAAGCGGCAAGCATTGACGGAGCGAACCGATGGCAGCAATTCCGCCATATCACGTTCCCATTGCTGGCAGGAGCCTTTACGGTCTGCATGATGTTGTCGATGATTGCATCCCTCAAAATATTCGATCAGATCGCCGTCATGACGGACGGTGGACCTGGATTTGCAACAGAAACACTGACGTACATTATTTACAAAGTCGGCTTTGGCGAGCTGCGGCAAGGCTTCGGAACAGCGCTATCGCTTGTCTTATTTATTCTCATTTTGATCGTATCGCTGATTCAAATTAAGCTGCTTCGCAGCAGGGAGGTGCAGCTATAAGATGAGAAAGCAGAAAAATATACTGGAGATTCTCCTCTTTGTCCTGACACTAATTCTTGCTATTATCTTCTTTTTTCCCATCTACTTCAGCTTAATTTCCGCCTTTAAAAGCAATGGTGCGATTCTGCGGGATGCTATCTCATTTCCAACCAGCTGGTACGTGGACAGCTTCGTGTATCTGTGGACCAAAACAGATTTCCCTAGAGCGATGGTCAACTCTATCATTTTAACACTATGCTCGATTATCGCGATGATTGCGGTCATCCCCATGGCGGCATACGCCATTGAACGGACGAATAAAAGATGGACGAACATGGTATATGTCTACTTTCTAGCAGGGATGATGATTCCATTTCAAGTCTATATGATTCCGCTGTTCAAAGAGATGAAAATGATAGGTTTATACGGCACATTAAGCGCACCGATTCTCATCTATATCTCCGGCTCGGTTGGGTTCGGCGTGTTGCTATATACAAGCTTTCTGAAAGGGGTGCCGCGTGAAATTGAGGAAGCGGCTGAAATTGACGGCTGCTCCAAGTACGGCATTTTCTGGCGGATCGTATTCCCGCTGCTTGGGCCGTGTACGGCGAGCTTGGTTGTGCTGAACGGTCTCGGGATTTGGAACGATTTCCTGATGCCAAGCTTGGTGCTGCCTTCGGATAAGCCCAAAACGATGATCGTCGAAATCTTCGGTTTCGTCGGCGAATATGCTTCTCAGTGGGACATGGTTTTCGCAGGCACGGCGATTTCAATTATCCCTGTCTTAATCGCTTTCATCGCGCTTCAGAAGTACTTTGTCAAAGGAATTGCAGCAGGTGCAACCAAAGGCTAATCACTAAACAATGGGGAAAGTGGGCAGAAGCAAATGTTAAAAGAACAGGAACAAGGTTGGTTGAATGACGTTATTGATAGGATTTCAACGAAAATGGACTGGGTCAGCGAGAAGTCAAAACATAAAATTCCGTACACAACCATTAACGGAACACATGATAATCGTATCGTCGATAATCCTACAGGCACGGAGACAGATGAAATTAACTGGTGGACGAATGGCTTCTGGGGCGGCATGATGTGGCTCATGTATCATGAAACCGGCAACGAGAAATATAAAGAAATTGCGCAAATCTCCGAAAAAGAATTAAATCGATGTTTTGATGAATTTTATGGACTGCATCATGATGTTGGATTTATGTGGCTGCCGACGAGTGTGGCTAATTATAAAGTGACGCAGAATCCGGAATCTCGCAAGAGAGCGATGCATGCTGCTGTCCTGCTCGCGGGCCGTTTTAATTTGGCAGGGGGCTTTATTCGGGCTTGGAACGATCTAGAGGGCTCCGATACGAGAGGTTGGGCCATTATTGATTGCATGTTCAATATTCCGCTGCTGTACTGGGCTTCGGAAGAAACAGGAGATCCGCGGTTCAAGCAAATTGCGATGAAGCATGCCGATACGGCGATGACGGCGTTTGTTCGAGCAGATGGATCTGTGAACCACATCGTGGAATTTGATCCGTTTGAAGGCGGTGTGATCAGATCGTATGGCGGACAAGGCTATGAAGAAGGCTCCTCCTGGACGAGAGGGCAGACCTGGGCTTTGTATGGGTACATGATGAGCTACATTCATACGCAAAAGGATGACTATTTGCAAACCGCGAAACGGATTGCCAACTATTTTATCGCGAACATTCCTGCGGATGGCGTCATTCCCGTTGATTTCCGACAGCCGAAGGAACCGAAGCTGGAGGATGATACAGCTGCAGCCATTGCGGCGTGTGGTCTGATTGAAATTGCGAAAGCCGTAGGCGAGCATGAAAAGGATCTGTACCTCGGGGCTGCGTTGAAGCTGCTCAAAACGCTGGATAGCTCTCGAATCGATTGGACAACGGGCAGCGATAGCCTGGTTCAATTCGGTTCAGCGGCCTATCATTCGGCAAACCATCATCACGCAATTATTTATGGCGATTATTATTTCATGGAAGCGATTTTCAAGCTTAAAGGGAACGATTTGTATTTGTGGTAATGAAAAGGAGTACGACAGCATGATTCAAAATCCAATTCTACGCGGCTTCAATCCGGATGCGTCGATCATTCGGGTTGAGGATGATTATTATATTGCAACATCTACCTTCGAATGGTTCCCTGGGGTGCTCATTCATCATTCCAAAGATTTGATGAACTGGAGACCCTTAACGCGTCCACTCGATCGGGTGAGTCAGCTGGATTTGCGCGGTGTGCCAAGTTCAGGCGGCATTTGGGCGCCTTCCTTAAGCTACTGCGACGGTACGTTTTACTTGTGCTTTACGAATGTAGTTGGTAGAAAAGGTGTATATAAGGATCTGCACAACTATATTGTGACAGCGCCTTCGATAGAGGGACCTTGGTCGGAACCGATCTATCTGAATGCCAGCGGTTTCGATCACTTTTTGTTCCACGACACGGATGGCCGCAAGTATCTGTTTAATATGCAGTGGGATTTTCGCAAAAACAAGAAACGGTTCGCTGGCATTATCATGCAGGAGTTCTGTCCACATGAAGGCAAGCTGATCGGAGAGATCAAGCTGATTACCGAAGGGACAGATTTGGGTGTGACAGAAGGGCCGATGGTGTATAAAAAGGATGGCTACTACTATTTACTGGTAGCTGAAGGGGGAACGGGTCCAATGCACGCCGCTACCCTTATGCGCGCAACTTCCGTAGGAGGTCCCTATGAAGTTGATCCGGACTACCCGATGATCACAACAAGAAACACGCCGGATCATCCGCTGCAAAACGCAGGCCACGGTTCCTTGGTGGAAACGCAGCTAGGGGACTGGTACATGGTGTTCATTTGTTCCCGTCCTCTTCCGGACGGCAGCAAACTCAGTCCACTAGGACGAGAAACCTCCCTGCAGAAAGTAACGTGGACGCCGGAAGGCTGGCTGCGGCTGGCCGCAGGCGGAAAGCAGCCGCAGCTGCACATTCCTGAAACAGAGCTGACGCCGCATCCGTTTGATCCGGATCCGATCCGCGATGATTTTGACGAACGGAAGCTCAGCGTGCATTGGCACACACTGCGCGTCCCGGCTGACGAGTCATGGTTAAGCTTATCTGAGCGTCCTGGCTATTTGCGGCTCAAGGGGAGAGAGTCGCTTACCTCTTTGCACCACCAAAGCCTAGTGGCAAGACGCATTCAAAGCTTTACTTGTGAGATCGTGACATGTGTGGAGTATGAGCCGCAAGCTTTTACACAAATGGCGGGTCTTGTGCTTTATTATGATGAGTCCGATCATTACTATTTGCGCATTTCCCACGATGACCAGCTCGGCAAGCATCTGGCGATCGTCGTTAACGATCAGGGACAATATGATGAATTGGACACGTATGTGCCGATTCCTGAAGGACGGGTATATCTCAAAGCCGCAATGAATTTCGATCAAATTCAATTCTTTTATGGTTTAGACGGCCAGTCGTGGCAGCCAATGGGGCCGACGCTGTACTCCGGTAATCTTGCCGACAGCTACCAAAGCAAATTATCCTTTACCGGCGCTTTCGTTGGTCTTTGCGCACAGGATTTGCGCGGAACTCGCCTGCATGCGGACTTCGACTTCTTTGATTATATGGAGATTGATGCCTAGGTTTTGCAGCTAACAATGATGTGAGGGGTCAAAGTTTATAAAAAAACCAGTAAACCTTGAGTTTACTGGTTTTTTTGTATGTTTCGTTTTCATAAGTAACTGCTTTCTTTGTAGTTTTAATGACATAGTCAAGCAGGATATCACATAAAACATAACAAGGAAATGATGCTGAAAGGGAGGTGTGGAAACAAATTGCTTTGGTTACTGTGGCTTATTTTGGCCGTGTTATTTGTGATTTTTGAACTTTATACAGGTACTTTTTACATGTTAGTTCTAGCAGCCAGTGCTTTTCTTTCAATGATCACTGCAATCGTCCATCTTTCTTTTCTGATACAGCTATGTGTGTTTACGGTTGGTGCGTTCTTGATTTATGCTTTTTTGTTGCCTATTGTACGCAAGCTGATACCTTCATCCAAAGAATTGCTGCCATCACCGAATCAATTAATAGGTCAAAAGGCATTCGTAATAAGTGATATCAAACCTGGTGAAGGCGGTTTGGTTAAGGTGAACTCCGAAATGTGGAGTGCATACGCAGATGAGCTGATTCAAGTAGGTGAAGAAGCGATTGTCATAGATGTTAAAGTCACGAAACTGTATGTAAAAAAGGGGCAGGTGTAATATGGTAGGGGTTATCGTCTTTCTTTTTCTTATTATTCTCATTGTTGTTGTTATCATTAAAGGCATTAGGATTGTTCCTCAACAAACCGTAGCGATTGTTGAAAGAGTAGGGAAGTTTTATAAAACACTGCATGCAGGTATTAACATCATCATCCCCATTATTGATAATGTTCGCAGTCGGCATGATTTAAGAATTCAGCAGGAGAAAGTTCCTTCCCAATCCGTTATTACCAAAGATAACGTGGCCATTGGCGTCGAGCTTGCAACATTTTTCTCCGTGGTTGATCCTAAATTAGCTACATATGGCATAGCCAATTATGTGCAAGGCATTCACAATATTGTAGCTTCGGCTTTACGCTCCACGATTGGTAAAATGGAACTTGATGAAATTCTTTCGAATCGCGACCGCATTCAGGCTGAACTGCGTCAAGCCCTGGATAATGCTTCGGAGAACTGGGGAGTGAGAATTGATCGAGTAGAAATTTTACAACTGGAGATTCCAATTGATATCCAAACTTCCATGGAAAAACAAATGAGAGCTGAACGAGAAAAACGGGCGAATATCTTACAGGCAGAAGGTGAAAAACAAGCCACCGTCCTTCGTGCAGAAGCGCAGCAGTCTGCTGTTATACTTGCAGCGGAAGCGGAGAAACGACGTCAAATTCTTGACGCTGAAGCCAAGCAAAAGTCCCAGGAACTAGAAGCTTTAGGACGTGCAGAAGCTATTAAGCTTGTTGCGAATGCAGAGCGTTCACGCATAGAAGCACTAAATGAAGCCGGTCTAAATTCGGAGATCCTTACTTATAAGTCTTTTGAGGCACTTTCCGAGATGGCCAATGGAGCAGCATCAACAATCTTCATCCCAACGGATGTAGTTAGTACATTAGGCTCAGTTGGAGCGATTGCCAAAGTATTTAAATTAGATAAAAATAGTGATCAATAAAACGGCCCAGTTCTGATACAGTGAAAAGAGACGGCCTCGTCTAACGGCTGTCTCTTTTTTCTTTTGCCATTAAGTATAGGTTAAAACTTCGAAAGTGGCTTTCCATATCTCACTAGAACATGCCACATAAGTTTCAACTCTTGAAGCACTTCTTTATAGGTTCCACGATCGCTCCAAGCAGCAGGATCGCGTTTCAAGTCCATTACAGCAGATCCAATCATGCTCACATCGATAAAATCATTTCGTGCAATGCGTTTGGCCAAGGAAGGCATCGAGGGACCTCTAAAATCGGAGGGAACTTCGTTTGCCAAAAGCGCAAAGCCCATATGCCAATAGAGATCAATTGCATACTTGAGGCATATTTGCTCCAGGGTCCGGCCCGTAGGAGTACCTTTAAATGAAGGATCTGCAACGAGTACTTCCACGTCTTCCTTAAGTGAAATATCTCCATGTATCTGGGCCTCAATATAATGGTTAAGATTGCGGCTAGGCTCTTTCGTTCCTGGGTCAGAGAATGGCCTCTCCAGATTAATCAACAGATGATTGATTAATTTCTGAGGGGTCAGATTTTTTCCCCCAATAGCAAAATCTCTTAAGAATGCCTCTTTCAGGAGAGCGGCCAAAATGATATCGAACTCCTCATATGTACCCTTTTCCTTCGGATCTTGATGAGAATCTAAATAAGTGAATGTACAACGATGTGAGACCTCCGGGGATAAAAGGAAATAGCAAGATCCAAAACGTGGTGCTGGACCATCGGGATGTAACATCAAATCCAGTGCCCCATACTTGGGACGCTGGCTATTGGTTGAGCCCATTTGTTGATAGGCGCCTCCAAAAATCTTCTTTTCCCAAAGGTCGCGTTGACCGCCAGGGTAAGCGGATACACTACCATTTGATAATAATGTTTCAAATTGGCTCTTATAAATTCCTTGCTCAAGTAGGGCCTCGGCAACGCTTTTCATCGTCGGATCCGGTCTGTCTGGATGAAAATGCAGGGCAATTTTTGCGTGCGCCTTGAGTTTGGCGACAGCTTCTTCAAATGGTCTAGACGCGATATTAGACATTTGAATAATTTCCTTCATTGCCCGCTCAGCTTCATCTTTGTGGCTCCTCGCGTACTTTGTAATATGCTCTAAAGCCAATAATTGTGAATTTGATAATTTCATGGATATAGTAGTCGCTCCTCTTCGAACCGATTAGTCAATGTCCATATTACCTAAATTTCCCTTATATTTGCCGGGAGAGATGCCAACGGTGCGTTTAAACATTTTCAAAAAATTAGAATAATCATTAAATCCGCACAGTTCGCAGGTATCCGTGACGCTATAGCCTTCCGAGAGAATCTGTTTAGCTTTGGATATTCGTTTGAAAAGAATATATTCATGGATGTTACTACCGATATATTTCTTGAAAACTCTCCCCATATAGAATCGATCCACATAAAACTTGGTAGAAAGAGATTCAAGTGAGAGATCCTTTTCCAAATTCATATCAATGTAGTCTAATAGAGAAGTTAATAATTCCGGCATAGAAGAAAGGTTGTCCGAACGATTAACGTCTTTGAATATAATATTGATCAAGACTAGCAATTCAATGAGATAATTCAGCTTTAAAATCTTATAGCCGGCATGGGGTTTAAGATTCTCAATTTGATTAAAAAGACGTAGAAATTCATTGATTTGGCTGGGTTGGAGCGTAATCTTATTTTGTTGGCCTTTAGGTTTATTTAGAAAACAGCTTAGAAGGTCGAGACTTGGAGAATTAAACTTGCGAACGATATGTGGTGCAAACTGTAACGTTATTCGTTCGTATACGTTATCGTTTTTGAAGGAAGGTTTATGGATTTCTTGATTATTTGTAATCATGACATCGCCAAATTTAATTGGATACATGTTCTTTTCAACGAAGTAGTTTACATCACCTGAGATTAAAAAGTAAATCTCAAACTCTTCGTGCAAATGAAAGTTAACATTACATTTATTGGGATTATAGATTCTACGTTCATAACGGATGCATTCGTCTATACTTTCATAAGCTAAGTTCATCCATATTACCTCACTTTAAATACCTGAAGATTCAGGTGAATTGTAGTGTTACTGATGCTGGATACAATCCAACGACAGTCGGTGAAATAATGACCGCAATCAATCTGATGTTCTATAAACTCCGGTGCTCCCCAACCTTTCCTACACTTCCATATTAAAGAAGTTTATACAAAACTATTTTACAGACTACCGTCAAGGGAATCAAGTAGCCATTCCTGCACAAAAAACGATATTTTCATCACAAAAAACTATGACTTATTTCGAGTATTATTTTAGAATAGCAAAAGAAAACGCTTTATTCTTCGTTTTTCTTCCTGCGGTCAGGCTTAACTACACTTTAATATACGGGGAGGGGTATTGGTTGAGTCCAATGAGAAAAGTGAAATTAGGTGTAATTGGTTTAGGCGGAATGGGAAACAGCCATCTCAAGTATTTGACACGGATGGAGACAGTTGAAGTCGTAGCCGTTTGTGATGTTGTACATGAAAAGGCTGATAAAGCAGCAGCTCTGTACCATACCAAGGCCTATTACAGCCATACGGAGCTTTTTGAGAAATCGGAGATAGAGGCTGTATTAATAGCCGTTCCCCATTACGATCATACGCCTATCTCGATTGATGCTTTCCATAAGGGCATCCATGTTTTATGTGAGAAACCTATTGCGGTGCATGTCAATGATGCACAAAAAACGATTGACGCCTATGAAAGTGCCAAGGAACACCATCCCAATCTGATGTTTGGCATTATGTTTCAAGAAAGAACCTACCCTCATCACAAAAAAATTAAAGACATTCTTGACGGCGGCGAGCTGGGCAAATTAATCAGAGCGACCTGGATTAACACCAAATGGTTCCGATCCCAACTTTACTACGATAGCGGCGAATGGCGTGCAACTTGGGCTGGAGAAGGCGGAGGAATTTTGACCAACCAATGTCCGCATAATCTGGATCTCTACCAGTGGTTATTCGGTCTTCCGTCACGTATCAACGGTTTTGCGCATATTGGCAAATATCATGATATCGAAGTGGAAGACGAAGTGACGGCCTACTTTGAGCATGAGAACGGGATGGTTGGCCATTTTATCGTGACTACCGCTGAAACACCTGGATCCAACCGGATGGAGATTGTGGGAGAGTACGGAAAATTGGTTTTTGAGGATAATCAAATTGTTTTTTATCGAACCCGTGAGTCGATGCTTCGTTTTATCAAAGAATCGCAAAGTAGAATGGGTAATGTTGAAAATTGGTACACGGAAATTCCTGTGAACGTGAATGTGCCTTCAGGGCATCAAGTCGTGACAGAGAAATTTATCGAGGCGATACAAAATGGCGGCGGGGAGCTTATCGCACACGGTCCTGAGGGAATCAATGGACTAACCCTTGCGAGTGCGATTATGCTTTCTTCGTTCAACGATCAAACCATCAGGCTGCCTTTGGATGCCGACGAATATGAGAAGAAGCTGAACGAACTGATCCGAAGCTCCAAATACAAGAAGACAGTGAGACAGGATGTTTTTATGGATATCAGCTATTCCCAGGGTTAGGTCTTATCAACTCACAAAATATCTAGGGGGAACGATCAATGAAGGGTAAACTTGGCATGGTTTCAGCTTTATCTCTTTCTGTTGTATTATTCGCAAGTGTATTAACGGGGTGCACCTCTAATGCTTCGAAGCAATCAAGTACGTCAGAAAAAAATGAAGCAAGTTTATCTTCAATCCCACTTCCTATCGTTAATAAGCCTATCACCTTAAAAATGTTTGTGCCCATGGATGCCAAAGTAGCGGCAACGATGAAAAACTATAATGAAATCGCTGTGTTTAAAGAATTGGAAAAAAGGACAGGGATTCATATCGAGTTCATTCATCCTGCATCTATGGATGGGGCGGCGATCAAAGAACAGTTTAACCTCATGGTCGCGTCGGGCGATTTACCTGATCTGATTTATTATAACTGGATAGGCGATTATAACGGCGGGCCCAATAAAGCGATCAAGGATGGCGTCATTTTGCCGCTGAATGATTTGGTAGATAAGTACTCACCCAATCTTAAAGCGTTTATGAACTCCGACCCTAAAGCGAATAAACAGCTGCGTACAGACGATGGTACGATCTATGTTTATCCCGAGGCCCAATCGCCGAATCAATATGCAAAAGTAAACCCGAATCCGAATCCTGCTTTCCAGACTTTTGGATGGCAAATCCGCCAGGACTGGTTGGAAAAACTGAATTTAAAGTCACCTGAAACAATTGACGATTGGTATGAAGTGCTAAAAGCTTTCAAAACGAAAAATCCTAGCGGCAGTGGTAAAAATGACGAAATTCCTTTGGCGCCAAAAGGAGCGGGGGACCTGCAGAACTGGGTCAGAGCATGGGGGATTAACTACGGGTTTTATCATGACGGCGATAAAGTCAAATATGGACCTTACACACCGGAGTATAAGGAAGCGCTAACAACCTTGGCAAAGTGGTATAAAGAAGGCTTGATCGACCCTGATTTTGGAATTACGGATGCCAAACAATTCGATACCAAAGTTATGGGTAACCGTGCAGGCTCATGGACGGGATCGACATCAGGAACATTTGGTAGATTTGTTCAATTGATGAAAGCGAAAGATCCGTCGGTAAAATTATCAGGAACGGTTCCGCCTTATGTTACAGGCACGAAATCCTATAATTTCAATGTTGATGAAATCAAGGTAGCCAGTGGCGGCGGTGTCGCGATATCCGCAAAAAGTAAATATGCGAAGGAAGCTGCGATGTGGTTGGACTATGGCTACAGCCCGGAAGGATCACTGCTTAATACCTTCGGTATTGAAGGCGAGAGCTACAAGATGGTGAACGGTTCGCCTCAATTGCTTCCAGAGATTACGAATAATCCAAAGGGCTTGTCGATTGATGAGGCGTTATCTAAATATTCCCGAGGATCCGGCGGGCTGGCCTTTATCATGACACCTGAGATTTGGCAGCAGCGCATGGCTTTACCTGAACAACAGCAAATTATTGGCTTATGGAAAGCAGGCTCCTACGACAGAACCATGCCGCCGGGCGTAACGCCAACCATTGAGGAATCAACCAAGATGGCATCCATTACTTCTGCGGTTAATACGTATAGGGATGAGATATTCTCTAAAATGATCATGGGACAAGTCCCTCTTAGTGAGTTTGATAATTATATGAGCAAATTAAAAGCTATGGGAATCGAAGATGCGATCAAAATTCAGCAAGCCGCATACGACAGATACATGGCAAGGCAATAAGCCTTAACGTTGACCAGATTTGGATTGGCTAGCAGCCAGAGCGCCAGCACTTGATCGCCTCCCAAAGGTAAGATCAGTGCTGGATGCCTGCTGCGCGAATTTCTTCACTCAAAGGGGACGAACGATGGAGAATATGACGGTTGGTGAGGCGGCGCATGCCAGAAGTGTCTATCAGACGACGAAGCAAAGCAGCTTTGTCCATAGACTTCGAAGAGACTTGTATAAAAACAGAATCATTTATTTCATGGCCTTACCCGTGGTCGCTTACTATATTATTTTTCAATATATTCCTATGTATGGAGCCTCGATTGCTTTTAAAGATTTCTCCCCAATGAAGGGAATTTGGGGCAGCACTTGGGTGGGAATGCAGCATTTTACCGATTTTTTCAACGATGTTTATTTCGGCAGAATTCTTACGAATACCCTTTTAATTAGTGTATATAACATTATATTTGGTTTTCCAGCGCCAATCATTTTGGCCTTGCTATTAAACGAAGTACGAAGAAATGATGTTTTTAAAAGGTTTGTGCAATCGGTGACTTATTTACCGCATTTTATCTCGGTTCTGGTTTTATGCGGTTTAATTGTAGATTTTACGGCAAGAAACGGGATTATTAATGATTTACTCGCCTTCATGGGAATGGAAAGAATAACGATGCTGCTTGAACCCGGATTATTCCGAACCATCTATGTGAGCTCTAATATTTGGCAGGAAGTGGGTTGGGGCTCGATTATCTATTTGGCTGCTTTAGCCGGCATCGATCAGGACTTGTATGAAGCTGCGACGATTGACGGAGCGGGACGTTTTAAGCAAATGCTGCATGTTACACTGCCGGGGATTATGCCGACCATTATCATTTTGTTTATTTTAAGAATGGGAAGCATGATGAACGTCGGATTCGATAAAATCTTCCTGTTATACAATCCCGTTACGTACGAAACTTCAGATGTGATTTCAACTTATGTATACCGTAAAGGGATTTTGGAAGCAAACTACAGCTTCAGCGCAGCCGTTGGATTATTTAACTCGGTGATCAATTTTGCGCTCTTGGTAGCTACCAACAAAATCAGTAAAAAAGTCAATGAAACCAGTCTTTGGTAGGGAGGGATGACGATGAATCTAAAGCGAAGCAAGGCCGAAGCTATTTTCGGTTTTTTTAATATATGCTTCTTGCTGTTTTTAGCTTTAATTACACTTTATCCATTTCTATATGTTACTATGGCGTCCTTAAGCAACCCCTCAAGTTTAGCGAGTCATTCCGGGTTGTTGCTCTGGCCATTGGGTTTTAATGTAGACGGTTACATCAGTGTTTTTAAAAATCCCAATATTATCACGGGTTACACCAATACGTTAATTTATGTTGTAGTAGGAACAAGCATCAACGTGATTATTACCTCGATCGGTGCCTATGTATTATCGAGAAAAGGTGTCATGCTGCGGGATTCCATCATGATGATGATTGTGTTTACGATGTTTTTTAGCGGAGGCTTGATTCCAAACTATTTGCTTGTGAAAAGTCTCGGCATGTTTGACACGATGTGGGCACTCATTCTACCGGGGGCGATCAGCACCTATAATTTGATTATCATGAGAACCTCGTTTGCGGCGATTCCGGATAGTTTGGAAGAATCCGCTCGTATTGACGGAGCCAATGATCTCACGATCTTGTTTCGAATTGTGATGCCTTTATCGCAAGCCGTGATCGCCGTTATGATTTTGTTTTACGCTGTGGCCCATTGGAATTCGTGGTTCAGCGCCATGATTTATTTGCGAGATCGAGATGCTTATCCTTTACAGCTCTTCTTGCGTGAGATTTTGATAAACAGCAGTACCGACAGTATGATTACCGGGTCCGGCGGGAGCGATAAAGAGGCGGTTAGCGAAATTATTAAATATTGCACGATCATTATTGCTACATTACCTATCATTGCCGTGTATCCTTTCTTGCAAAAATACTTTACCAAAGGGGTTTTGGTAGGCGCTGTGAAGGGTTGAGCAAATAGGACCTTATTAAAGTTGAAACGAGGGATTGGCATGATCTCTGAGGATCAAGTGAAGTTTTATCATGAGAATGGTTACTTACTTGTAAAAGGTGTCTATGACGCAGAGGAAGTTGAAACGTTCCGTGAATCGGTAGAAACATTCCTGAAGAGGGCGGCTGCATCTAAATTTGACCGGAGCCATGCTTGGGCTGGAGACTACCTGCCGCCGGAAGAATTAAAGAAGCTGGTACTTAAGGGCTTCCATGATGTTCAATATCATGACGCCCAGTTTATGCGGATGATCACTCAAAGGAATTTGATCAAGATTTTCACCCAATTGATTGGCGATAATGTTCAACTGCATCATACCAAGATGATGGTCAAACCTCCAGAGAAGGGGGCAGCCTTCCCCATGCATCAGGATTATCCGTATTTCCCGCACAGCAAGCACAGTATGATGCTCGCCAGCATCCATTTGGATCATACGAATGAGGAAAACGGCTGCTTACATGTTATTCCGGGATCGCATAAACAGGGGCCATTACCACATGTAGGAAGCTATTATTTGAATCATAAAGAATATCCTATAGAGAGCGGAATTCCTTGTGTCGCTGAATCCGGAGACGTCTTATTTTTTAACTATTTAACGATTCATGGCTCACCGATCAACCGCAGCGACCGGACGCGTAGAAATATACTTGTCCAGGTTCGTGATCCCGAGGATCAGCCGACGAATGATAAACATGTAAACTGGGGACAGGGGTTGATGCTTCACGGCATTAATCCGAGATTTAGAAACTATAAATATGAAGGAACATTACTGGAAGTTTGATAGCTGACAATAGGATGGGAAAAGAAGTCTAAAATATGTGAACAAATTGGAGTGAACCTATATGAAATTATCTTTTACCACGTTAGGGTGTCCAGAGTGGCCTTTAGACAAAATTATTTCCAACGCAACCGAATATGGATTTGACGCAATTGATTTTAGAGGTTTGACCGGTGAAATGAATATTTACAAGCTTCCGGAGTTTTCCGAGCAGGTTGAACAAACACTTCGTAAAATCACAGATGCCGGTCTGCATGTATCTTGCTTTTCCAGCTCCGTCCATTTATTCTCTGCTGAAAACTTCGAGAAGAATATGCAGGAGATTAGGGAATTTTCGAAGCTTTGCCGTATTTTCGGGACACGTTACATTCGTGTGTTTGGCGGTAAAATTAGCGATGATGCTAGCCGGGAAATGGCTGTTGAGCAGGTCGTTCAGCATGTAAGCGAAATGGCAAAAATCGCAAAGGCACACGGTGTTAAGCTTTTAATTGAAACACATGATGACTGGATTTCATGCATAAATATGAAAAAGGTGTTGGAGCAGGTGGATACGGAAGCCGTCGGGGTACTGTGGGATGTGCATCATCCTTACCGCATGGTGGGAGAACAGCCTGAGGAAACCTGGAAGACACTCGGGCAGTGGATCGAGTACACACATGTGAAGGACTCACGCGCCGGAGAAGGCGGGGGAGAAAGCTTCCAATACTGTTTAACCGGAGAAGGAGATATACCGCTGAAAGACATCTACAAGTTATTAATTCGTGAAGGTTATCAAGGTTACTTCACCTTAGAGTGGGAGAAAAAATGGCACCCTGAATTGGAAAACCCGGAAATTGCCTTTCCCCAATATGTACAATACATGCGCAAATTAATATCGGAGGTAACGATATGAAAAAGATTAGAGTTGCCATTATAGGACAAGGACGCAGCGGTCGTGACATACATGCCAATTCCTTAAGTCAAATGAAGGAGCAATATGAAATTGTTGCAGTAGCTGACATGTTGGAGGAGCGGTTGGAGCGAGCCAAAAAAGAGTTGAATTGTGAGGTTTACCGTGATTACCGTGATTTGTTCAAGAGAAATGATCTTGATCTAATTGTAAATGCTTCGCCCAGCCATTTTCATTTCACGATTTCTAAAGAAATTATGGAAAGCGGATTTCATGTCCTGTCTGAGAAACCGCTTGCCCGAACGGCACATGAGGTTGATATTTTGATGGATACGGCGAAGAAAACAGGGAAATTGCTTGCTATTTTTCAGCAGTCCAGGTACGCACCTGCTTATCGCCAAGTGCAGGAAATTATCAAATCCGGCGTGATTGGACGCGTGGTTCAGGTCAGTATTGCCTACAACAATTTTGCAAGAAGATGGGATTGGCAGACTTTAAAAGCGAATGATGGAGGCAATCTCTTAAATACGGGTCCACATCCGGTAGATCAAGCCCTCCAATTTTTCGGAAGCGAGGAAATGCCGCATATCACTTCCATGATGGATCGCGCGAATACGGCTGGAGACGCCGAGGACTATGTAAAGATCATCCTGCATGGCCACGGGCGTCCTGTCATTGATATAGAAATTTCTTCCTGCTGCGCCTATCCGAGTTTCACCTATAATGTCCAAGGGACTAGAGGCGGAATTAAAGGGAGCACAACCCATCTGGACTGGAAATATTTCAAACAGGAGGAAGCGGGAGAACTGAAATTAGTGACAACGCCTATGGTCAACGAAAAAAATGAGCCGGCTTACTGCCGTGAACAACTAAAGTGGTACGAAGAAAGCTGGGACATCCCTGCCGAACAGGGGAAAGATGTATTCCCTTCGATGGCCCAAAACTTCTATAACATGATTTATAATACGATCGTACATGGGAAAGAACTGGAAATTACACCATCACAAGTACGCCAGCAAATTGCCGTTATGGAAGAATGTCATAGACAAAATTCGCTATAATTGTAAAATAAAAGAATAAAATAAAGCGACAACAGGCTGCCGGCAAATTGGCAGCCTGTTTAACTATTGGATTAACTTAAGCACCAATTCATGTAGTACAGGATTTGCTTCTTCCACCAGTACCAATCATGATTAACATCGTGCCCCCAAAACTCCACGTTAGCTGGGACGTGTTTCTCCTGCAGCACTTCCAAGAGCTTCTGCGTTTCCGATCGCATTAAATCTTCATAAGCGCCTTGCCCTGTGCAAATGATGATTTTGCTGTTCCTGTAATGATTCAGATAGAAATCGTCTTCCAAGTTTTTTAAATAGTGAAGTGGAGAATGGTAATAAGCTGAAGGAGGGACCTCTTCTCCAAAAAAACGATTGGTCGAATACAAACCGCTTAAAGCAATTAAACTGTCAAAATATTGTGGGTGCCGGAAAAACATATTGGCACTGTGATAAGCCCCCAACGAACATCCTGTCGCCAAAATCTTCTGCGTTTGTCCTCCGTTATTCTCCTTGCTTTGATGCAAAATAGAAGGAATGAGCTCATTTTTCACATAGGCATCATATTGGTCATGGCGTTTCATTTTCTCATCGGTCGTCGAGTCCTTGGCATAAAATGTCTCTTCATCCATGCTGTCGCATGTCCAGACTTGAATCTGGCCTTGTTCAATATAACTTTCCAACGTTCCAATCATGCCGGAATCTTCATATTGATAAAACCGCCCGCAGGAGGTGGGGAAAACAAGAACGGGCTTCCCTTGATGTCCGTAAGTTTTGTATTCCATGTCCCTTTGCAAGTTGTCACTATATACCTTGTGATAGGTTACTTTCATGCATACACCTCGACTTTGTTTTCTACTGCATGGATAAAAGCTTCAATTCGTTTCACTTCATTAAAGTCCTTTGAGCGAAATTGATACGCATAATTTCCCCTTGACTGGCTTTGTACATCCTCAATGCTGAAGTGATGGACAATCTCATGGTGATATCGCTGCATGATCTCTTCGTGTCCATGGGCGTAGGGGAGGTGGTTTTTGTGGCTGGCAAACCCGGTATAATACTTCCCGACAAAAGGTCCTTCCACCTGATTATTAACAACCATATTCGCCCATAGTTCGTAGATATCGATGTCGTAAGTGTAATTGATCGCATCCGTCATCCACGAACCGGGCGGCCTCATATTGACTTCAAGCGCAATAATATTTCCGTCTCTATTAGATTTGAAAAACTCGAGATGAAAAAAGCGTTCTCTAATCCCATAGGTTTGGATGATTTTTCTCCCGGCCTCCTCGATTTCCCCGCTTACTTCCTTTAAACAATAATAGCTAAAATGATTTCCAGCATTTACGGATTCCATGATGCTATGCGGAAATTCGTGGCTTGCAGCAAATAGGATTTCTCCATCCTTGTTGACGAGACCATCGTAGGTTTGCAGTACGCCGTCTATATGCTCTTGCATGATAAATTCGACTTCTGGCGGTTTGGTATGCAAGAAATGCTCAAGCTCCGACTCGTTCGCGATTTTGTAAGTCATGTTCGCCCCAACGCCTATATTCGGTTTTACAACCACGGGATAGCCGCCGATTTTCGAAATGAATTTCTTTGCCTTCGCACGGTCGAATTTCGTTATGGAACGTATGGACTCGACACCGCTTTTTTTGAAAAACTTTTCCATCTTCGATTTTTGCTTCAAATTAGAAATGAAATCGAGCTTTGTCCCGAAAATGTTGAAATCCGTTCGAATGTGTGCATCAAGCTCTAGCCAATGCTCGTTAAGGGATTCGAAACGATCAATTTTTCCATATTTATGGGTATAGTAACCGACCGCTCTCAGAACCTCATCATAATCTTCCAGACGATCTATTTTGATATACTCAGTCAGCGAATACTGCAGCTTCTCGTTAAGCAGGTAATAATCAACATCGCTAATGCCAAGTACGTTCACTCCGCATTCTTTCAAGTGAAAGCAAAATTCCGTGCAGTAATTTGGATAATTCGGTGAAAAGAAAATAAAGTTCATTTATTTGTCCCTCCTGACTCCTATTATCTAAAATCTTATCCTGACATTTCCATGTTTTCAAGAAAATCAATTGTAAAGATTAGTGCTTTATGGAAGTAATGACAGCGAAATCGTATGATTCTTTCATTATTCTTTCATTAGCCTTCTTTACAATGAATGATAGCGAACGTTCTAGTTGCAGAAACCGTTATATTAAAGGAGCAAACCATGAAAAAATTAGTCTTATCCCTATTCATTGTATTATTTGTGTTTGGGACTTCATTTTCGCAGATTCGACCTGTATATGCAGCTGAGAGCGATTTTACTTTTACAGTCGGTTCCAATGGTGCCACGGTTACAGACTACAAGGGCACGGATCTGAACGTGGTTATTCCCGCCGCGTATGCGGGGACGATGGTGACCGAGATCGGAAGATCAGCGTTTGATACGTACGGTACGGGCAAACCCCAAATTACGAGCGTCGTGATTCCGAACAGTGTAAAGGTCATTCAAACGTATGGATTCCGTTATACCAGCCTCACTTCCATAGACCTTCCTGACAGCTTGTTAACAATCGGCTCAAGTGCATTCGAAAACAATCCATTAACTTCCGTCGTATTTCCAGATAGTGTGACGATGATCGGCAACTACTCTTTTTATATGAATAATTTGACAACGATTAAATTATCGGAAAATTTAAAGACGATTAACGGCGGAGCTTTCGACACTAATCACATTACGAAACTAGTCATCCCGGCAGGCGTAACGAAAGTCGACAGCAGCTCATTTTATAATAATAACTTGACAAGCATAACGGTGTTAGGTGATGCAACAACTTTTGGGACAGGCGTATTTGCATCCAATCCAGGCAATCTGAAAATATTCGGAATTGCGAATTCACCCGTATCTGCTTATGCGTCTAGCAACGGACATACGTTTGTGGACGGAACTGCGTTGTTTCAAGCGGTCGCCGGCGCCAAGTCGTTGTTGAAAAGTCATCTGACGGGCACCGGAGTAGGACAAGTACCGGCCAATACGTACAACAACTTGTCTGCAGCCTATGACACAGCTAAGCTTTTTATCGACGGAATCGGGAATGCGACCATCGCCTCCGACCTGGCAAACGCCGCAATACCTCTGACTTCTTCCATTGCGGCATTCAATGCGGACATTATCCAGGCCGGCAATCCCGCAGCGTTGGCGGCGGCGATCACAGCGGCACAGCAGCTGATGACGAATCATCCGCAAGGGGTGAACGTGGGACAAACTTCGGCGGCAGACCGCAGCGCTTTGCAAAACGCGATCACTGCAGCCCAACAAATTTTCAATCAAGCCGCCCAATATCTTCAAGGCGAATTAGATGTGGCTGTGGCACATTTGGAAATGGCGATAGATACATTCGAAGACGTGATTATTTCAGCCGGCAATCCTACAGCGCTGGGCGCGGCGATCACGGCGGCACAGCAGGCGTTGACGGATCATCCGCAAGGGGTGAACGTGGGGCAGGCGTCGGCGGGAGCGCGCACCGCATTGCAGACCGCGTCCAATGTAGCGCAGCAGATACTCGATAACGCGAGCAATTACACGCAGGATCAGTTGGATACGGCCGTTATCCAGTTAAACTCGGCGGTTCAAGTGTTTAATGCCGCCGTTTTACAGGCGGGCATTCCGACGGCGCTGGGCGCGGCGATTACGGTGGCGCAGCAGGCGTTGACGGATCATCCGCAAGGGGTGAACGTGGGGCAGGCGTCAGCGGGAGCGCGCACTGCGTTGGAAACTGCGAAGAATACGGCGCAGCAGATACTCGATAACGCGGGCAATTATACGCAGGATCAATTGGATGCTGCCGTTAACCAGTTAAACTCGGCGGTTCAAGTGTTTAATGCCGCCGTTTTACAGGCGGGCGTTCCGACGGCGCTGGGCGCGGCGATCACAGCGGCGCAGCAGGGGTTGACGGATTATCCGCAAGGTGTGAACGTGGGGCAGGCGTCAGCGGGAGTGCGCGCCTCACTGGAAACTGCGAAGGCTACGGCGCAGCAGATACTCGATAATGCGAGTAATTACACGCAAGATCAATTGGATACGGCCGTTAACCAGTTAAACTCAGCGGTTCAAGTGTTTAATGCCGCCGTAATACAAGCGGGTATTCCGACGGCGCTGGGCGCGGCGATCACGGTGGCGCAGCAGGCGTTGACGGATCATTCGCAAGGTGTGAACGTGGGGCAGGCGTCAGCGGGAGTGCGCGCCTCACTGGAAACTGCTAAGGATACGGCGCAGCAAGTACTCGATAACGCGAGCAACTACACGCAGGATCAATTGGATACGGCCGTTAACCAGTTAAACTCGGCGGTTCAAGTGTTTAATGCCGCCGTTATACAGGCGGGCATTCCGACGGCGCTGGGTGCGGCAATCACAGCGGCGCAGCAGGCGTTGACGGATCATCCGGAAGGTACGGATGTAGGGCAGACTTCGGCAGGATACCGCGCTACTCTGCAGACCGCGATAGATGCAGCGCAGCAGATACTCGATAACGCGAGCAACTACACGCAGGATCAACTGGATACAGCCGTTAACCAGTTAAACTCGGCAGTTCAAGTGTTTAATGCCGCCGTGATACAGGCGGGCATTCCGACGGCGCTGAGCGCAGCGATCACAGCGGCGCAGCAGGCGTTGACGGATCATCCAGAAGGTACGGATGTAGGACAGACTTCGGCAGTAACACGCACCGCACTGCAGACAGCGTCCAGTGCAGCGCAGCAGATACTCGCTAACGCGAGCAATTACACGCAGGATCAACTGGATACGGCCGTTAACCAGTTAAACTCGGCGGTTCAAGTCTTTAATGCTGCTGTTATACAAGCGGGCATTCCGACAGCGCTGGGCGCAGCGATCACAGCGGCACAGCAGGCGTTGACGGATCATCCAGAAGGTACGGATGTAGGACAGACTTCGGCAGTAACACGCGCCGCACTGCAGACAGCGTCCAATGCAGCGCAGCAGATACTCGCTAACGCGGGTAATTACACGCAGGATCAATTGGATACGGCCGTTAACCAGTTAAACTCGGCGGTTCAAGTGTTTAATGCCGCCGTGATACAGGCGGGCATTCCGACAGCGCTGGGCGCGGCGATTACAGCAGCACAGCAGGCGTTGACAGACCATCCAGAAGGTACGGATGTAGGGCAAACTTCGGCAAAAGACCGCACTGCCTTGCAGATCGCGATAGATGCAGCGCAGGCTATTGCCGGCGATGCGAAGAATCAATCTCAGACTCGATTGGATGAAGCCACTGTCAGTTTGAACGAAGCTATGGCAGTATTTGGAGCCTCTTGGGTGGGGGTGGTGTTAACCGCATCGGCCAATGATTTGTATGGAACAAACGACACGCTTCGCTTTACGATATTTTACGGATACGAAGTAACTGTGAGTGGGACACCCGCGGTTCCAATCATAATTGGAGATGATTCCGTCACTCAGACGGTATATCAGACGGTATATGCCACGTATACAGGAGAGCGCGGCATACCATTGACAAAACTTACTTTCGAATACGAAATTCCGGCCGGGCTCGCGGATGTTGACGGAATAAAAGTTGCCGCTGCATTGGATCTCCTGAACGGTGCAAGCATCGTTCGCACCTCCAGCGGACTTGCGGCTTCGCTGAATTACGTAGCACCAGACGCGAGCGGAATACGCATCGTGGCGATACCGCCCGATGTTGCTCTGACGGCTGAATCGAACGGATCGGCAAGTAAAGCGATCAGCGTGACCGCAAGCGTGTACGGCGTGACTGCGGGAAATGCGCTGACAGAGCTCCGTTGGCTGCCAGGAAGCCTTAGCGAGGCTGATTTTGCTAGGGGAACGAAAGGAAGCGATATTTTGGCCGCATCTCAATTCACGATTACGGCCAACGGAGACTATAGCGTATATGCCCTAGACAGAGCAGGCAATGAAACAGTGAAAAGTATCACTATTACTGAGATCTCAATCCCTTCTTCATCGGATAATGGCGATAGACCGATCACATTGGGAACGACTGCGACGACGGAGACGACAGTGAAGATAAATATGACCGGCGGGATTACCGCTCTTGTCGATCCTTCCAACTTCAAAAAGATCACGCGTTCGGACGGCACGGTGGTCGAACAGGTTATCCTCCCTGAACGGACGAGGGAAAAGATATTGGAACTCCTGAAAGATGCGAAGGAACCGTTTGTTAGCATTAAAATTGGCAATCGGGAGCAAACGGTACAAACACAGTTTCCGGCTGACTGGATTGCGCATATGGCCCAAGCTTATCCTAATGCAATTATCGAGGTGAGGCTGAACGACTCCAGCTATCAATTGCGGTTAAGCACGATCGATCTGACCGGCTTGGCGAAGCGTCTCAACGCGCTAGTATCGGATTTGACCGTGAACATCATACAGGTGCAGGTCGGTGAGAATGTTCGACAAGAGATTAATCGGATTGGCGTTTCCCAAGGTTTTACTGTTTTCGCCGACGTCATTGACTACCAGGTGACGGCAGAAGCAAAAGCGCAAACGTTGGAGGTGCATGACTTTGGCGAATCGTACACGATTCGGACCATAAAGTTAGACCGAGAGAACATGAACCGCAACCTGGTTGCCGTTCAGTATATCCCGGCAAACGGCACCGTCATTTTTGTTCCCTCACAGCTGGAGACCGGTCCAGATGGCACAACAGAAGCGATTTTGAACGTGCCACATAATAGCATGTATACGGTTTTAGATGTGCAGGCACGAACATTCGCCGACTTAAACGGACATTGGGCAAAAGCGGATGTGGAGTATCTGGCTTCCAAATTGTTGGCGAACGGCGTGGCGGCCGACCGTTTCGCGCCAGAGGGAACCATAACGCGAGCGGAATTCTCAGCTTTGCTCGTTCGCGGGTTAGGGCTATCCGTAAAGGAGAACGGGGGCGGTATCCATTTTGCGGATGTCCCTGCATCTGCATGGTATGCATCTACAGTAGATGCGGCAGTGGCTAGTGGCTTGGTTAGCGGCGTCGGTGCCGGCCTTTTTGCTCCCAATGCCCCGATTACCCGTGAAGAAATGGCCGTTGTGATCGCGAGCGCCTTAACCTTGACCAGCAATGGAACTAGCAGCAAAGGGCAAGGGCAAGCGGACAGCCGTCTAAACGTTTTCACGGATCAAGAATCCATTTCTTCATGGGCGCAAGAGGCGGCAATCCGAGCTTCGGAAGTCGGCATTATGAATGGGATGGAAGACGGACGTTTTGCTCCGACGGAGTATGCTACGAGGGCGCAGGCAGCAGTTATACTGAAAAGGCTCTTGCAGTACGTGCATTTTATTAAATAAATATGGTTACAGAAAAAGTCGCATGTGATGCGGCTTTTTTATTTTATATCCTCAAGTTCTTAAGCCTACTAGTTGGCGAAATGTTAAGGGGGAAGGGTAGATACTCGATGAATAAGCATGTATATTGAAAAGGAGGTTTACTTCGGACTGACCCGCATGTCAGTTCCATAGAGGAGAGACGCTGCAGTGAGCACAGTTCAATGGTTGTCCTTATTGCTTTTTTTGGCAGCGGGATTCATGATATACGTTGCGTTTTTGTCCTATCAGCAACGGCATTTACCAGTCGCTAGAACGATGATTCTGATTATGATAGGAGCGGCTTGGTACGCAACGGGTTATGCTTTCGAGTTGTTAAGCCGCAACTTATACGAAGTTAAGCTTTCGCTTCAAATCGAATATGTGGGCATTCCATTCGTCACGACGCTTTGGCTCTTCCAGGTCATTCAGTTCTCTGGGACGGCTTCGCGTTACCGAAAACGCCTTGCAGTGGCACTTTTCGTTATCCCTGCAGGGGTCTTTATTTCCCATTTGACCAATGAGTGGCATCACCTTTTTTATGAGCAATATCTCTTCAATGAGTCTAGTTCATTTCCTTTGTATATAACAGTTAAAGGGCCTTGGTATAAAGCACATACGCTGTATAATTATTTCGTATTATTGTGTGGATTTTTTCTATTTATCCCGATGTATTGGCGGTCTTCAAGCATCGTTCGCAAGCAAATTATCGTATTGACCATGGGAGCCGCAGTGCCCCTACTGTTCAATATTACCTTGTGGTTTGGAATGGTGGTCGATTTGACGCCTTTCGGGTTCGCAGTGTCTGGTATCGTCTATGCCTGGGGAATTCTGCGATTTAATCTGCTCCGATTTACACCGCTTGCACTGACTCAAGTGTTCGATACCATCAGAGATGGTGTTATCCTGCTCGATTACAAGGATCAAATTGTCAGCTACAACAAAGCGGCCGAAGGCGTCTTACCGGAACTCACATTGACGAAACATTACCCTGCCTATGTCGGGGAGGTTCTCTCCGCCAATCCTGAATTGATTCAACCCATTCTTGACTCTCATCACGGAAACGAACGGTTCTCGTTCTACAGATCCCAAGCTGATGGCAATAAAAATACATATTATCAATGCAGTGTATCGTTCATCTATGATTCAGGCACACCAATTGGAAAAATGATTCTCTTTAATGATATTACGGAGTTGAAAGAAAACGAGGCAAGGCTGCGTGAGAGTGCGAACCAGCTTTTGGAATTAAATTCGTTTAAGGACAAGATGTTTACGGTTGTGGCACACGACGTTCGAGACCCGATCGCGCATTTGGTTAGTATAACCGAACTGCTTGGTGAAGAACTTGCTGCAGATAACAATGAGCATGCCGAATTGTTCGGAGTACTCCAAGGACAAGTACAGAACACGTTCTATCTTGTCGAGAATTTGCTCGACTGGTACCGCAACCAGAAAGGGAATGTCGTGTTTCGACCGCTAGGCTGGAATTTGCAGCAAGTCGTTCGTCAAGCCCTATTACTAGCAGAGTCGAAGGCAGGAATGAAGCATATTGTGCTGAGAGAGCAAATTGACGAGAAGTTTACAGTTAGCGCAGATAAAGAGATGTTGGACCTCATTCTGCGGAACTTGCTATCGAATGCGATCAAGTTTACAGGCGTTGGTGGATGGATTGAAATTGGAGCTAATCTGGACAAGGATAAGATTGTTGTGACTATACGCGATAATGGAGAAGGAATGGACGAAGAGACAGTGGACATGCTGCGCCGTGACGATACATTTATCAAAGTGCCAGACCCTGAACAAGGTGCAGGGCATGCCAGATTTGGGCTTATGTTAACTCGTGAATTTATTGCGATTCATGGAGGAAATCTGTGGTTTGACAGCGTGCCGGGAGTGGGAACGACGTTTTTCTTTACTTTACACCGTTCAAGAGACGGGATGGATGTCATTGACGATCGGAAGGAAGGCGAAGAGGCTTGAAAGTTATTTTGGTAGACGATGACGTGACAATGCATTTAATTTTGAGCAAAATGTTGCATAAGCTGCCAGAGGTTCATGTTGTCGGCGCCTTCACGGATACGAAATCTGCTTCCTTCTTTTTACAAGAGCATACGGATATCGCCCTCGCATTCGTTGATATCTCCATGAAAGGTGAGAATGGGATGGAATTCGCTGCAAGGTTAGGAAACGTCGGCTCTCCGGTGCAAATTGTATTCGTCACGTCTCACAAAGATTTCGCCCTAGAAGCTTATGAACTTTCGGTGATTGACTATCTGGTCAAGCCAGTTTCCCAAGAGAGACTGCAGCGAACCGTACATCGTGCGCTTCAGAACTGGCGGGCTTTCCATCTGCCAGCAATCCAGGTACCACCGGCGCAGCAAAGAAGAGGGATTGTTATTACAGCGCTCGGAGACGTTGTTGTAAGCAATGAAACGGGCCGAGTGAAGTGGATCTCGCGAAAATGCGCAGAGCTATTTGCCTATCTCTTGCTTTACCGAGGTAGACGTATTCCACGTTCTAAGTTGGTTACGGATATTTTTGGCGGCATGGAGCAAGCGGGTGCGGAAAGCTATTTGAATACAACGGTGTACCAACTGCGCAAGTCACTGGAACCGCTTGGTATGCGCGAGGTGATACGTTCAGAGAACGATGGTTATGCACTTGAGTGGCAGGACGCTAATATTGATTATGTAGAGTTCGAATCGCAAGTGAAAGAACTTCAAACGATCGATGCCAGCCAAGTGGAAAATGCTCTAAGCGTTGAACGGCTTTATACGGGTGATTTGTTCGGCGATAAAGCGTATGTATGGGCTATTCACGAAACGGAACGTTATCGTCAAATGTACACTTCATTCGTCAAACGCCTTGTCGCCGTACTGATTTCGTCGGGAGATACAGGCTCCGCCTCAAAGTTATTACTTAAGCTTAACGAGCACAATCCGTTAGATGAGTCGGTCATCCACCATTTGATGATGATACGCGAAATGACGGGGGACAAAAAGGGATTGACCGTGCTGTATACGGATTATGTTCGGCTGCTTCATCAGGAGCTAGGTATTCGCCCTTCTGAAGAGTTGACCGTTCTATACAGTTCGTTAGTTCGTGCAATTACAGATAAAAAGCCAAAAACCGCGAAGCCTTGAGGCATCGCGGTTTTTGACTTTCTTGGCGGAAGGCAGGGAGGAATAGTGACCTTTATGTCTTGTTTTCTAATTGGGAGCTAATTTCATTCATTACTTTTCTTCGATATACGCCTGGGGTAACGCCGGTAAACTTCTTAAATAACTTATGAAAATAAGGTAAGCTCTCATAACCGCAATTGTGGGCGATCGTATCAATGCCTAAGTCGGTAGTTAAAAGCAGTTCCTTAGCAGTTGAAATTCGCTTGGCATTCACATAGTCGGTGATGTTCATCCCGGTTAGTTGTTTAAACACCCTGGATAAATGAGCGGCTGAGACGGAAGTGTGCTTTGCCAAATACGAAAGTCCAGCAATTGGTTCAGTGTGAAACTGATCTAAGTGTTGAAGGATGTTCAGTAACCAGGGAGGACCGATATCGGACGCGACCAGTTGATGATGGGATTCTTTTAAGATCAAACGATTAATGCTGATGAGAAGGCTGTTTAAAAGTAGTTGAACTGCGTATCTAAAACCGGCTTCGTGCCGTTCCAATTCTTCATGTATTTGTTTGAGTTTTTCTTCGAGTTGAGGGCGCATGGCTGCTGGGACAACAAGCTTATAGCTTTTATATTTCCGGGCTCGCTCAAAAACTTGCATATTCGTAAAGGAATCGCCTGCTGCATAATGCCCGATCAGTTGCGGATCGAAATAGACAGCAGTTGCGGTAATAGGAAATTCGGAATCTGGCAACGCCTGATGAACGGTATTTCCAGGAATGATGAAGAGATCTCCCTCATTCATCTCATAGAGCATTTGGTTTAAGAAAAACGTACCATTTCCACTATAAATATAAACCAATTCAAAGCGATCATGTAGATGCTCTGGCAGTTCACGATTTGGTGTTTTTATGTCCTTAAATACAATGTCCAATGGTAGGAGGTGGTCGTTAATAAAGTTCTTTATAAGCGGTTTTTGCATGTTTCGGACCTCCACAGATCATCTCACTGCGTTATTTTCTTATTTATAGAATATCAAAATAGAGTATGTTTTCGCAAAGGTAAAGAATTAACAAATGGCATATTCTTGATACAATAATATTGAGCAGCACTAACCTTGAAGAAACTCTATTTATTTTATAAGTTCGGAAAATCTCAATAAAAGGAGCCAGTCATCGATGGACGTCGTTTACCAATTTGAAGAAGTAGCGAGACTTCCCTTGCCCGGGGATAACTGCGCCGTTGCGATTCAACAATTGAACTCCGGTACTGTCATTCAGTATGAAGGCCAATTCCTCGTCTTGGATTACACGGTGATGGAAGGTCATCGATTCGCGGTGAAAGCGATTGCTCCTGGCGAAGATCTGCTTTCGTGGCATTTGCCTTTCGGGGTTGCGATTCAGCCGATTCAGCCCGGTCACTATGTGATCAACAAAACCGTACGGGAAGCGCTCAGTGTGCGCCAGTTGACATTCGCTGTGCCGGCGGAGCCCAATTTTACGGATCAAATTTCTCCCTATATCCTTGACGAAGAGAACTTCCAGCCGGCTCAGGCATCGCCAGCTTATGAGGATACGCGTACGTTCATGGGATATCGCCGCCATGCAGATCGCGGGGTTGGCACCAGGAACTACGTCGTACTGCTCGGTACCACCTCGCACACGGGGAGCTACGTGAATGAGCTTGCTGCTCGATTGCAAGGCAAATGGAACAAGGATTCGAATATAGACGGGATCGTTCCTGTCGCTCACACAGAGGGCGGCACAGAGAAACCGAATAATGCGGATTTGCTGCTGCGGACGCTCGCAGGTTTCATGGTCAACCCGAACGTCGGAGCGGTATTAGTTGTCGATTATGGCAATGAATCGGTCACGAACAAGATGGTGGAAGCTTATGCACGCGAGCATAGCTATCCGATCGATGAAGTGCTGCATAAGTTCGTGTCGCTCACTGGCAGCTTCGAAGAGGAGCTGGTTAAAGGGGAAGGGATCGTACGGAATTGGCTGGGGGCGGTTAGCTCGATGCAGCGGACGCCTGAATCCATCAGCCACTTGCGAATTGGCTTGCAGTGTGGCGGTTCGGACGCATTTTCCGGAGTATCCGCGAATCCGCTGCTTGGCTGGGTTTCGGAAGAATTGGTGCGCTACGGCGGTGCGGCGAGTCTAGCCGAAACGGATGAGTTGATTGGGGCGGAGCCTTATGTCCTGTCGAAAGTACGCAACGTGGAAACCGCTCGCAAATTTCTGGAGCTTGTGAACCGATTTAAGGAGCGCACGTCCTGGCATGGCACCAGTGCGGAAGGTAACCCGTCAGGCGGCAACATGTATCGCGGCTTGTACAATATTTATCTCAAATCTATAGGCGCCGCCATGAAGAAAGACCCGACAACACGGATCGACTATGCAACGGAGTACGGGGAGCTCATGAAGGATGGCGGTTACTATTTCATGGATAGTCCTGGCAATGACCTGGAGAGCATCGCCGGACAAATAGCCGCAGGCTGTAACATGATCTTTTTTACAACAGGAAATGGTTCAATCACCAACTTCCCGTATGTACCTACAGTCAAGGTGGTCACGACAACTCGCCGGTTCCAGTTGCTGTCGAACGATATGGATGTGAACGCGGGGCAGTATCTGGAAGGCAAATCGATGGATGAGCTGGGCCAAGAGGTATTCGAGCTGGCGATTCAAATTGCCTCCGGTCAGCGAAGTGTCGGCGAGAAGGCAGGCCATGCCCAAGTACAAATTTGGCGCAACTGGCAGCAGAACGATGCGAGTCAGCTGGAGACGCTGCTTCACACTCCTGTACCAACAGGAGCTCCGATAGCCGTTGAAGATGATACTGTAACGATGGCTAACCCGATTCAATTCTCTTTCACTCGGCATCGCAATCGGCAGTCCAGTGATCATATCGGCTTGATCGTGCCGACCAGTCTTTGTGCCGGACAGGTAGCGGGTATGATCACACGGCGCTTGAACGAGCAAGGAGCAGGGAAGCCTGAGCTCTCGCGCTTCGTCACCTTGGCGCACACGGAAGGCTGCGGCACTTCGGGGGGGCCAGCCGAATCTCTGTTTTCCCGCACGATGATCGGTTATATTACGCATCCGATGGTGGAGCATTGTTTGCTGCTGGAACATGGCTGCGAGAAAACGCATAACGACTACATGCGCCATCAGATGGACGTGATGGGTGTCGATGCGAGCCGCCTTGGTTATGCCAGTATCCAGCTTGATGGGGGAATTGCCAAGGTGAGCGAGAAGGTAGAGGCCTGGTTCACCGATCAATTGGCTGCCGCCGAACCTGCGGAGAAGGTGACCGTCGGCCTAGAGGGTCTGCGCATTGGAATTGTAAGCGCTGGTGCCATTAACAAAGAGGCCGGAGAGCAGTTGGGGCTGCTAACCAAGATGATTGTCGGTGCCGGAGGCTTGGTCGTTGTTCCTGAGAACAGCGGATTGCTTACCGAGGACGGATTCAGTCAGCTTTTATTTGGCTCATCTCCAGTTCGCCCATCCATTGCCTATGGGGAACACGTCCGCCAAAACGGCTTCCACGTGATGGAAACGCCAACAACGCATGGCGTAGAGACGATCACAGGACTCGCCGCCACAGGTGTGGAGTTAATCATCGCACTGATCGGTGATCGTCCGATGCAGGCGCATCCTTTTGTCCCTATGCTGCAAGTGACGTCGGAACAGGTTAATCTGCCTAACCATAATAAGCAAGATGTCGATTTGGTACTCGGGGGTAACCCGAGCTTCTGGGTGAATCAAATTCTTGAGCGCAGCAAAGAAATTCTGGAACATACTTATGTACCGCGTCTCTATCAGCAAGGGAATATCGATTTTCAAATGACACGAGGCTTTTTGGGTGTGTCGTTATAATACAGACAATATCAGAAAGCGAGGAACACGCCATGACGAACGCATTATTATCCAAAAGACCGCTTGGCAGTACGGGCCTACTCATTTCACCGCTATGTTTTGGAGCCGCTCCGCTGGGGGATATGCCGGAAACCTTTCAATACAGCACGTCGGAGGAACAAGCATTGGTGACGTTGCGCGCCGCCTTCGAAAGCCCGATTAACTTTCTGGATACGGCTGCGGCTTATGGCGAAGGCGAGAGTGAACGGCGAATCGGTAAGGCCATTCATGCAAATGGTGGTCTTCCTACAGGGTATGTGTTGGCCACCAAAGCCGACCGTGACCTTAAGACCGGCGACTTTAGCGGCGAACAGATGAAACGTTCCATCGAAGGAAGTCTCGAACGATTAGGACTTGATCGCCTGCAATATGTCTACATCCACGATCCAGAACATACCACCTTCGAGAATGTGATGGGATCCGGCGGACCGCTAGAAGTACTGCAAAAGTTTCAAGAGCAGGGGGTCATCGATCACATCGGCATATCCGGCGGACCGATCGATATGCTCATTCGTTATGTCGAAACGGGAGCGTTTAGTGCGGTTGAAACCCACAATCGATATACGCTGCTCAATCGGGCTGCCGAACCGTTGCTTGATGTCGCGAGCCGTATGGGCGTTGCGGTTATTAACGCTGCTCCTTATGGCAGCGGCATATTGGCGAAAGGTCCGGAAGCATACGCTCGTTATGCCTATAGTGAAGCCCCACCAGTCTTATTGGAGAGAGCGCGTATGTTCGCCAAGGTTTGCTTGGAATACGATGTTCCGCTTGCTGCTGCCGCACTGCAATTTTCGCTTCGTGACCCGCGAATCGCGAGTACGGTCGTCGGCATGAGTAAACCGGAACGGATCGCTCAAACGCTGGAACTCGCGAATTACCCGATTGCCCCTGAGCTATGGCCGGCGCTCGATGCCTTTGGCTATGATATGGAAGATCCTGAAGAAAATCGTTTTGCTTAGAGTACCGAATGAGATAAGTTCAAGCAAAGGAGCTTTCGCCCATGATCATAGACGCCCATCAGCATTTCTGGAATTTGGAAAAGGTTGCGTACCCTTGGCTGGATCCGTCTTTCGGATCGATATGCCGCACCATTGAAGCGGATGAATTGGAACCGCTGATTCGCAAGGCTGGCATTAACAAAACGGTCATCGTACAAGCTATGAATTCCTATGAGGATACCGATTATATGTTAAAGGTAGCCGCCGAAAGAGAATGGGTAGGCGCGGTTGTTGGGTGGGTACCCTTGAATATTCCGGGAGTGGCGGATAAAAAGCTGCAGGAATACGCCGCCAATCCTTACTTCAAAGGGGTTCGTCATCTGATTCACGAAGAGAAGGATCCCGATTGGGTCATCCGCGATTCGGTGATAGAGGGACTCAAGATTCTCTCTTCCTTTGGCTTGACCTTCGATATCGTGGGCGAGTTCCCGAATCATTTGAAACATGTCCCTTATTTGGCTGAGAAAATACCGGATCTTAGAATGGTCATAGACCACTTCGCCAAACCACCGATCAAGGAAAAGCAAATGGGAGCATGGGCGGAACAATTTGCTGCTGCGGCTCAGTACCCGAATGTGTACGCAAAGGTATCCGGATTGAATACGGCAGCGGATTGGCATACTTGGAGCTCAGAGGATTTGAGACCCTATATCGACTATGCGTTAACGCATTTTGGGGCGGATCGACTCATGTTTGGAAGCGATTGGCCAGTAGCTAACTTGGCGGGGGACTTTGAGAAAGTCTGGGAGCAAACCAATCAGGCAATTTCCGATTATTCGGAACATGAAAGAGCTGCCATATTAGGCGGAACAGCGACAAAATTTTATGGCATTCAAGCTGAATCATAGAGGAGTGGAAGTATGCGATTACAAGATAAGATCGTTTTGATCACAGGAGCTGGATCAGGTATCGGGAAAAGCACGGCATTGCTTTTTGCACAAGAAGGCGCGACAGTTATCGTGAATGACTTGGATGAAACCAAGGGCAGAGAAACCGTGAGCGAAATTAAGGACAATGGTGGCGAAGCGTTATTTCTCCACGCGGATGTAACAAATCCTGAGCACGTCAAAACGATGGTGGAAACGGCTATTGCTGAGTTTGGCCGCATCGATGTTCTGTTTAACAATGCTGGAATCAGTGGCGTCGGAGCCGTACATGAAATTGAGCCGGAAGCTTGGGACCGGATTATGAGCATTAACGTAAAAGGCGTGTTCCTGCCCTCGAAATATGTATTGCCTTACATGATGGAGCGTAAAACAGGATCCATTATCAACATGTCGTCGTGCGTAGCGGAAATTGGACTTGCGCGCAGAGTATCTTATGCTGCAACGAAGGGAGCCGTTCTCGCTTTAACCAAATCGATGCAGGTTGATTATGCAGCCTACAACATCCGGGTGAATGCCCTTCTGCCGGGTACGATTTTTACACCGTTCGTAGAGAACTATTTGAAGACTTCCTATGACGATCCTACAGCTGCCATCGAATCCCTAAAACAGCGCCAACTCAGCGGAGAACTGGGCAAGTCAGAGGATGTTGCTAAAGCGGCATTGTTCCTGGCATCGGATGATTCCAAGTTTATGATGGGTTCTCCGCTCTACATTGACGGTGGTGTTGTTTTCGGTAAGAACGCCTAACATTAGCTAGCTAGAGGAGAATATGTACGAATGAAACTACTGACATTTAACGACAACGGGCAATTTAAGCTTGGTATTAAAACGGATAAAGGCATTTTGGATGTCGCCGCAGCAATTGAAGGAATGACTTTGAACCAAACGATTGGCTTGCCGACGACGCTGCATGCTGTCATAGAAGGCGGAACGGCGGCTGTTGCGCAGCTGCAGCGTCTTGTGAACATTGTGCTTGAAGCAGGCTCAGAGGGAGAAGTCTATTTGGTGGATGAGACTCATATCCAATATGGACCCTCTGTGACGAACCCAAGCAAAATCATTTGTGTAGGGCTTAACTATCGCAAGCATGCTGAAGAAACCAATGCGCAGATTCCGGAGTATCCGATTCTTTTTAATAAATTTTCGAACACGTTAACTGGACATGGGGCTGAAGTTCCACTGCCGGAGAAAGTATCGTCGCAGGTTGATTACGAAGCGGAGCTTGTGATTGTAATCGGGAAAAAAGCGAAATATGTGGAGAAGGAGCATGCGTTAGATCACGTATTCGGCTATTGCAATGTGAACGACTTGTCCGCGCGAGATTTGCAAATGAGAACGCAACAATGGCTGCTTGGTAAATCATGCGATGGCTTCAGCCCATTAGGACCCTTCCTTGTTACTGCAGATGAAGTAGGAGATCCGAACAATCTGGACATTCGCTGTATCGTCAATGGCGAGGTTAGACAGCATTCCCATACATCCGATATGATTTTTCATTGCGACGAGATTGTGAGCTACATTTCTCAACACATGACCTTGCTTCCAGGTGATATTATCCTTACAGGAACGCCTGCCGGCGTTGTGCTCGGCTATCCGAAGGTGAAGCAGATCTATTTAAAACCGGGAGATGTTGTAACCATTGAGATTGAGAAATTGGGTTCGTTAACAAATACGATGGTTGCTGAGAAATAGAATAAATAGTAAGAACCTCGATCGTTGAGGTTCTTTTACTTTACATATCTGACAATCTGATAAAGATATAGGTCATAAAGATGAGAGGGTGCACCATGAAAGTATCATTATTTATTACTTGTCTGAGCGATGCGATTTATCCCCGAGTAGGAGAAGCGATGGTGCGGCTTTTAGCCAAATATGGGGTTCAGTTGGAGTTTCCAAGCGTTCAAACTTGCTGCGGTCAACCCGCTTATAACAGCGGATATTGGGATGAAGCACGGACAACGGCCAAAACAATTCTCAAAGCGTTTGAAGATAGCGATTTTGTTATCTCTCCCTCGGGTTCATGCACCTACATGATTCATCACTATTCGAATCTCTTTCAAGATGATCCTGTTCTTTTGGGAAAAGCGATAGAGCTTCAGAGAAAAACTTACGAGTTTACTCAATTCCTTGTGCAGGTGTTAGGGGTCACGGATCTGGGGGCGGTGTTTCCTCATAAAGTCACCTATCATCCATCCTGCCACGGAAGCAGGCTTCTTGGTGTCAAAGATGAGCCGTTGGAATTACTGAAAAACGTCCAAGGTTTACAATTTGTTCCGCTTCCTTTTGCTGAAGATTGCTGCGGGTTCGGCGGGACTTTTGCTGTCAAGATGGCAGACATTTCAGGAGCTATGGTCTCTGAGAAAGTAAATCATGTGAAAGAAACAGAAGCGGAAGTTCTCGTCGGTCTCGACATGGCCTGCTTAATGAATATCGCCGGCAACCTGCGCTATCGGAACGAACCTGTCAAGGTGATGCACTTGGCAGAGCTGCTGCATGAAGGAGTGAATCGAGCTTGAGTACGACTAATTCTGCTGCGTCAAGCGTGAAAGAACGTGCGGATCTGGCGCTTAACGATGAGTTTTTGCGCAATGCTGTGCGCTTCACAACAGAGCGGCTGCGTGGAGGTAAGAAGAAAGCTGCTGAAGAACACGGCAATTGGGATATGTGGAGAGAGAGAGGTCGACAAATCAGGCTCCATACGATTGCTCATCTGGATTATTATTTGAATTTGTTTGCGGATAACGCTCGTGCTAATGGTGTTCATGTCCATTTCGCTGATACATCGGCTGATGCGGTGAAAATTGCGCTGGCGATTGCGGAACGTAAATCTGCAAAGTCGGTTGTAAAATCAAAATCCATGGTAACCGAGGAGCTTCATCTAAATCACGCGCTTGAATCTATCGGGATAGAAGCTATCGAGTCGGATCTAGGAGAGTATATCATTCAACTCGCGGGAGAAACGCCTTCCCACATTATCATTCCGGCCATTCATAAGAACAGATATCAAATTGCCGAGTTGCTCTCCAAAGAAGCCGGAGAGACGCTGCCGCCGGATACTTCGATCCTAGCAGGTTTTGTTCGTAAGAAGCTGAGAGAGAAGTTTCTTGAAACCGACATCGGGATGACAGGCTGCAACTTCGCGATTGCCGAGACCGGATCCATGGTGCTGTTCGAGAATGAAGGCAACGCCCGGATGGTAACAACGGTTCCTAAGACGCAAATTACGCTTATGGGTATGGAGCGCATTATTCCTTCCTGGACCGATTTGGAAGTCATGGCAACACTTCTGCCGCGTTCGGCGACAGGTCAGAAGCTGACGGTGTACATGTCAGGAATTACGGGTCCGCGAAGAGAACAGGATGCCGATGGACCTGAGGAAATGCATATTATTATTGTCGATAACGGACGTTCTTTGCAGCTGGGAGATCCCGAATTTCAAGAATTGCTGAATTGCATCCGCTGCGGCGCTTGCTTGAACGCTTGTCCGGTGTACCGGCATATCGGGGGACATGCATACGGGGGCACATACAGCGGCCCGATCGGCGCCGTATTGACTCCTGCATTGAAGAAAAATGTGGCCGAGTGGGACGATATTGCGAATGCCTCCAGTTTATGCGGGGCTTGCTACGAAGCGTGCCCCGTCAAAATCCCTCTGCACGATATGCTTGTTTCTTTACGGCGCCGTAAAGTGGATAGCGGACATGGCAACAAGCTTGAAGCGGTTGGCATGAAAGGCTTCTCGGTGGTTATGAGCAACTCCGGCCGTTTCAAAAGTTTGTTGAAGCTCGGCAAGATCGGCCAGAAACTTGTCGTTCGCAGCGGAGAGATCCGTACGAAGCTGGGTCCGCTCAAAGGCTGGAACTCGTATCGGGTAACACCAAGCTTGCCTAAGCAATCGTTCCGTGAGGGGTGGGGGACATTGGAGGCGGAATTGCGCCAAGGGCTGAAGGAGCTGGATCCGCAAGTGCGTCAACGAATGGAAGCCATTGTCAAGGAAAGAAAAGCCGGAGGAGGGCATGAACATGGCTGATACGCATCAGGAATGGTTAGATCAGCTTGAAGCGGAGTCACGTGCGAAACAGAAATCATTTATAAATGGCATCGCTAGCAAGCTTGGTAGAGCACAGGTGACTGAGAAACCGGCTCAGCCTTACCGAGGGGCGCCTGATTTCTGGCAAGCATTCGAGTGGCCTCTTGATGAGAGGATTGAGAGATTCACAGAAAATTTCCAGGCTGCTGGCGGAAATGTGGCTCGTTTATCTTCCATGGAAGATGTTAAACAATTCATAGTGAATAAAGCCCAGGCAATGAGTGCTAAATATATCATTCGGCAAAACCAATCGGAGCTTGATGCTCTTGATTTGGAAGGCGTGCTAAAAGAGACTAGCGTATTGGTTTGGAACCGTGAGCCGGAGACTCACTGGAAAGCCCGCGCCGCTGAAGCTGATTTTGGTATTGTGATGGCGGATTACGCTACTGCGTATACAGGCTCCATAACAGTCCTGTCATCTCGGGACAAAGGAAGATCGGTTAGTTTGCTCCCAACAGTATTGATGGCCATTATTCCGGTAGATAGACTGAAAACACGTTTAGGCGAAACATTAGTTCATTTCGATCGTGCAGGAAGTGGGAACCTGCCTGCGGGTATTCATTTCATCTCTGGACCAAGCCGCTCGGCTGATATCGAGAATGATTTGACCATTGGGGTTCACGGACCCGGTATTGTGTATGCTTTGATTGTGGGGTAAATAGGGCCGGGACTCCGTTGGGGTTCCGGTTTTTGATTTTTTATTATGGTTTTGTTATTAAACGAACTGGGAGGATAGTCTTATCTGATTCACGAATATGTAAAACATATAGGGTGTTTGCGAACTATGCAAATATAACGTTAGTTGAAACTTCTGCGAGTACAAGATTATATCCAACATGGGGGTCGAATCTGTATGCTTCTTATTTTTTGCTCAGATCCAATGAATAAAAATGCAGTTGACTTTGATTATGAGAAGGAATTCTCTATAGCTAAATCTCTTGGATTTTCTATCCTGTTAATGAGTCTTGAAGAATTATTGGATGGCAATGCTGACAAGTCTCTAAGTAAAATTAATGCAGTTGAATCCCATGAATCAGCTCTATATAGAGGCTGGATGATGAAGCCCAAGAACTATGAAGACTTATACAACGGATTACAAAAGAAGAATATATTTCTCGTTAACAATCCTGATGAATATATGAATGGTCACTGGTTTCCCAATTCCTATGAAAAGATTAAAGACTTAACTCCTTATAGCAATTGGATTCATATTGAAAACCTAAAGAATGATTTCGATCAAATCTATAGGAATCTGTCTGAGTTTGGGAGCAAACCGATTATCATAAAGGACTATGTGAAATCCAGAAAGCACGAATGGAACGAATCTTTTTTCATACCGAATGCTTCGGATGGAAATCATGCAACAAAAGTCATTAAGAATTTCATTGATCGTCAAGGTGAACACATAAATGAAGGCATAGTGCTTAGAGAGTTCGTGAATCTTGAAAAAATATCTATCCATTCCAAGAGTCAAATACCGCTCTCAAAGGAATATAGATTGTTTTATTACCAAAAACAATTTCTATTTCAATTCGATTATTGGGAAGATATTCATTACGATGATGAGAAACCTGATTTAACAATTTTCAATCATCTTGCTCAGAAGATTGAAAGTAATTTTTTTACGATGGACATCGGAAAAACCGAGTCTGGAGACTGGATTGTAATTGAAATTGGGGATGGGCAAGTATCTGGCTTGCCAATTGATTCAGATATTCTGGGATTTTATACATCGATGAAAGAGCTTAAGGGTTGATTCAAGTAGGGCAGAAATCATAGGAGGAAGAATTGTGGTTCAGGTTAATAAAATAATAGCAAAATTATCTACTGTTTCTTTTTCCGTTATTATTTTTGCAAGTTGCTTTCTAACAGATATAACCTATGCAGAAACAGATAAAGGCGATATACGCCAGATATCCTCTGGTGATTGTTATAATCTAGCGTTACTTAAGGATGGAACGGTTTGGGCTTGGGGTGATAATACATATGGACAGTTAGCAGATGGCACAACCGGTAACGGTCAATTTTCAATAAACTATCGAGCGAAACCACAGAGGATTTCAGAATTAACAGATGTCACTTCTATCTCGGCAGGGACCAACTTTGCAATTGTTGTAAAAAAAGATGGAACCGTTTGGTCATGGGGACATGGTCACACAGGACAATTGGGCAATCAAGAGAACATGGAATTATCTCCAATAGACCTGCAAGCCAGGTGGTTAAAATATGATGAAACCAAACCGGTACAGGTGAAAAATGTAAACGATGTTGTCGCTGTTTCTGCAGGAGCATCTCATGTTCTCGCCTTAAAAAAGGATGGAACGGTCTGGGCATGGGGAAGTAATATGGTTGGACAGATTGGAAGTGGGGATTCTCTTACAATCCATTCGACCGCAGTTCAGGTGAGTGGTCTAAGTGATGTCATTCAAGTTGCAGCAGGTATAAATCACAGCCTAGCACTTAAAAAAGATGGAACGGTGTGGGCATGGGGGCTGAATGAAGATGGTTCCCTTGGGACAGGTGGAAGAGATAAAGGAAGTTATCTTCCTGTACAAGTTAAAATAAAGAGCAAGGTTAAAGAAATTATGACTCTTGGAAGAGGTTCAAGCGCTGCTATAACCGAGGAGGGATCTGTCTTTCAATGGGGGCCAGATATATTTAAATTGAATGGTCAGAACCAATCTTTTATTCATTCTATTCCGGAACTAGTACCCACTCTCTCTGACGTAAAGACGATACTGCTTTCCTCTCAGATGAACTACGCGGATCATTCTATAATCATTTTGAAGGAAGATGGATCCATTTGGGGGCTTGGAAAGAATAATCTAGGTCAAATCGGCAATGGCACTTACAAGGATGTGTCGGAATTAACGCTTAATTCTAAAATCAATTCCATAATTCAAATTAGTGGAAACCGTTATTATTATGACGGCACACAAACGGTAGCATTAGATAATAATGGTAACGCTTGGGCTTGGGGGTTTAATCAGGTGGGGCAAGTAGGCCCAGGGGGATGGAGTTTTGATGAACCCATTAAAGTGGGCATACCCTCAATTATTAAAGTGAGGTTGAATGGTGAGATATTATCTTTTCAACAATATCCAGACATAATTAATGGAACCACTATGGTACCGCTTCGAAAAATATATGAGTCGCTCGGAGCAAACATCCGATGGGAGGGCACTACACAGACTATTTCAGCAACAAGAGGAAATGTAACGGTGAAGCTTTCGGTCGATTCAGAAACGGCATTTATCAACGATGAAAAAGTGCTCCTAGATCAAGCTCCATTAATTAAAAATGACTCAACACTTGTTCCATTGCGTTTTGTCACTGAATCTTTCGGCGGACAAGTTATATGGGATGAGAATAACAAGCTTATTGATTTAAAGATACCTTGATTCGTGGCAAGGGTGCATGGGTTAGATTTAGTTAAAGTCCACAGTCTACACTTTTGAGAGATTACTCTTAGAAGCATTCGAGGTTTCTTACATATTTTCAACTAGTAAGATTAAGTCGATTGTATTATGTGGGTTGAGGGTCTTTGGGAAAATAAAGACACAGAAACTATGAACGAAATACCATTTTTTTCATAGACAATTTATTATATTAATTATATAATTTCCATCGACTGTAAAATAGGGGGAGAATTTCTTGAGAAAAATCGCAAAATTGTTTTCTTTTATGGTAATTTTGGCTTCTCTTAGTTTTTTAATGGTAACTCAAGTTTTTGCAACAGGTTTATTTTCTGAAAATCAAATTCCTAAGATGACCTCAAAAACACTGCCATCTGGAATTGTATCTGCCAGTTCTGAAAATGCGATTACTCCGGCATGGTTGGCATTTGATGGGAACTCTACTTATGATGGCGACGGTTATGGTGGATGGGGCACTCCGCAGAAAACTGGCTGGCTTGCTTATGAATTTCCAAATCCAAAGGTAATTAATAAATACGTGATGTCTCATTCTAATCAATGGCGTGAAACACTTCCCAAAAGCTGGACCTTTGAAGGTTGGAACGGAACTGCGTGGAACGTGTTAGATTCCAGGTCCAATATAACTGATTGGGTATCATATACAGTTAAGGAATTTACTTTTAATAACACAAATAGTTATTCTAAGTATAGAATTAATGTTACAGAAAATAATGGGTCAGTTGCAAATACTAATAATTTAATAATAGTTGAATTACAAATGATGGAAGGTACACAAAGCACGCCAATAACCTTAACAGCAACTGGTGGTGACGCTAAAGTTGACCTTTCATGGAACGTAGTTGCTGGCGCTACAAACTACACCGTCAAACGTTCTGAAGTGTCGGGTGGCCCTTACACAACAATTGCAACAGCTATTAATGGAACAAGCTATACGGATACAACGGTGACGAATGGTAAGCAGTATTATTATGTTATTACTGCGGTTAATACAGGAAATGAAATTGGAATCTCAAATGATGCCACTGCTACACCACATGGAACGGTTACATTGCCAATAACCCTTACCTTAACGGCAACTGGTGGTGACGCTAAAGTTGATCTTTCATGGAACGTAATTGCTGGCACTACAAACTACAACGTCAAGCGTTCTGAAGTGTCGGGCGGTCCTTATACAACAATAGCAACAGGTGTTAATGGAACGAGCTATACGGATACCACAGTGACGAACGGTAAGCAGTATTATTATGTTGTTACTACGGTTAATACAGGAAATGAAACTGGAATATCAAACGAAGCCAGTGCAACACCACAAGGAACGGTTACGCAGCCACCTGCTGAAACTTCGGGCAGGGCGATTCTGACTATTATTATGGATACTGGTTTAGAAAAAGAGTTCGACCTGTCTATGACAGAAGTAAACAGCTTCATTGCTTGGTACGAAGCAAAAGCAGCAGGTACCGGCACGGCAATATACGCGATCGATAAACACAATAATAATAAAGGCCCATTCACTTCACGAAAGGATTATGTTGTATATGGGAAAATCCTTTCCTTTGAAGTAAATCAATATGAATAATATGTATCATGATTTAAATTAAGAGAACCAAGGAAGTTCAATAGATACTGTGGCAGCTGGTCAGATGACTTGCTGCCTTTTTCTTTAAAGTAAACAGGCGGGTTATTTCCAAGTCGTGTTAAAATTAAACGATAACTAATTGAAAATACCGAGAGTTTGAATATACTGCCAATGTTTTCGGAACACATCAAGAATCAGACAGAATGCAGTTTGTTGAGCAATCAACCTATTGAGCAGCTGCCTTAGTTAACCAATATGCTCGATCCGCAGGCGCTGGAGCCATTCATGCTGTGGTTAGCCTCGATGCCAGCACATTGCTGGCTAAACAGAAGATATTTCGTTTCTCCCATCACTAGGTGGGGGGCTGTTTGACTTTTACATCTAATTAAACATTACGTTATTTGTAAAATAAAAAGCACCTTTGCAGGTGCTTTAGTGACTTAATTACTATCGTACTCGTTAACTTCGAATGTCAGGATTTTATCGAACAAAATGTAATCTTTGCGAGCTTTAAATGGACCTTTGTTGTTGTTATGCTTGTCGATTGCGAATGTAATTGAACCTGTTCCTGTCGCCCTAGCATTATACCAATTGATAAACACATCCACTTCTGTTTTTGACAGATCGTATTCTTTTTCAACTCCATTTAAGAGCGTGATAACTAGAATTGCTCTACCTGATTGTGCTAGTGCTTGTGGTGTCGCTGATGTTTCATTTGAATTTCCACTCTCGCCACTTGAATTAACTGCAGTTATAACGTAATAATATGTTGTCCCATTAGTTACACTTGTATCGGTATATGATGCTACGGCAACATTTGTTGCAATAGTTGTATATGGACCACCTGCATTAATAGAACGTTTAACATTGTAACTCGAAGCGCCTGAAGTAACAGACCAGTTGAGATCAACTTTTGTATCCCCACCTACTGCTGTAAGACTGATTGGTGACTCTGGCGTTTGAATTGATGTTTCATACATTTGAAACTCATTTAAATCAATATTCACTGTATTATTATCTCCACTTGTGTTTTGCGAGATAAAAATTCTGTATTTGATGTATTGATCAGTATTTGTGATTGAAAAAGCCTGCAATTGGTACAGTTTTCCAACCCAATAACTTCCGTTATATCCACTTTTCGTGTCCAATGTTACCCATGATGTACCATCATATGCTTCGAATCTCCACGATTGTGGACAAAGCGCTGTACTTAGTCCACATGCTATTGCATATGAGGTGACAGTTTTTTTAGTAGGAAACTCGTATGCAAGCCAGGCATTCTGGTATTCAGTTGTTCCCCAATCAGCATTAACTTCTGTCTTCCCATCAAATGCGTTATAAGGTTGATAATATGGCGAATTATAGAAACTACTTTGAGTAATAATCCCTGAAGGCGACGTGCTACTTGTCATAACAGGAATGATATTCGGTGTGCTTTGTGCTGCTGCGATTACACTAAACATTTGAACAAATACGAGAGATAGAATCAAAAATGAAGATATCAATTTCAGTTTATACTTTCTCATTTTTCCACCTTTTCTAAATGTATGTTTTTACAATATTTTTGTAGAATATCCCATTTGTAACATTTTGTCTAAACAAATATTGGAAATCAATAGATGCTGAGCCTGCAGCGAGCAAAAGGTACCGGTCTTCTTTTTATCGAAAGGAAGGAAAATATATATAATATTGGAACAACTGGCCAACTATCATTCCTCATATAAACATAAGTTTAAGAGCCCTAGATCCCAACTCTAGCGGCTCTTATTTTTTATAACCATCTCCTTATACGCCGTTGCTAGCTTGCTAGATTCTCATATATTGATAGCAAAGGCCATAAGGAGATGAGCGTATGACTCAACGTAAATACACATTAAAACAAGACTTAGAAGATGTGCGGGATTTCATATTCCGCTCCCTTCACATGGATGCTGCCATGCTCCCAGAAAGTGTCGATTTACGAAAATTCACCTCACCTGTGGTGGATCAAGGCTCGCTAGGCAGCTGCACGGCCAATGCAATTGCTTCCGGGCTGCGGGAATATTATGAAGTGAAAGCCGGGCAGCCTTTAACACGGTTAAGCCGTTTATACCTGTATTGGCATGAGCGCTCGATGGAGGGCACCATTTCTTCCGATGCAGGCGCGTATATTCGCGATGGCATGAAGGTTCTGCAGACGATTGGATGCGCGCCAGAAGCTGATTTCCCTTATGATGTTTCCAAATTTGCGGAAACGCCTTCCGTCAAAGCCGAAGCGGACGCCAAAGCTTTCAAAATCAGTGAGTATCATCGCGTGACCTCATTTACCGCTCTGCAATCCGCACTAGCTAGCGAATATCCGGTCGTGCTAGGCATTTCCGTGTACGACAGCTTTGAATCCGCTGATGTCGCGCGCACAGGGATGGTTCCGCTCCCCAAACATGGCGAAGCGTTGCTTGGTGGACATGCTGTTCTCGCTGTGGGTTATAAAAAAATAAATGGAACGGTCTATATCATTGTCAGAAATTCATGGGGAACAGGCTGGGGCGATCAAGGTTATTTCTATTTACCAAAATCGTTTTTTGATAAAGGCTACGTTTCCGATATGTGGACAGGCAAATAGTGGAGCAAATGTTCACTTAAAGAGAGTGAGCGGCGGCAACTTCCGGAGATGCTTTGAGACGCAGATATGCCGCTCAATCATCTCCGGAATTGTCGATACACAGTCACGGGTAAAAATGCAGCAAGTACCGGCTATTAATTGTATTTTGATGTGATTAAACTGGTCAATACAACGACAACACCGCCTCCTACACCGGCTTTCAGTGATAATTTTGAATCCGGCACAGCAAGTGGCTGGACGACGACAGGTGGAAAATGGGCTGTGGATACAGATGGGTCCAAAGTGTATCAACAAAGCAACTCGGCGGCGTCAGATACCCATGCACTGAATGGCAATGCAGCTTGGACGAATTAGACGTTGAATGCCAAGGTGAAAGTAGATGCCTTTGATCCCGGAGGTTATGCAGGTGTAGGGATTGATGCGCGCTATCAAGACGCGAATAACAGTTATAACTTTCAGTATTACAAGCTCACCGGTGAACTGAAAATCCAGAAAAAGGTCGCGGGCGTGTTCACAACGTTAGCCACCAAAAACTATGCGTTCCCGACAGGGACGTGGACCAACATGAAGGCCGTCCTGAATGGCGCGAACCTCGATTTCTGGGTGAACGGCAATTTGGAATTATCGGCAACAGATACTAGCTTCAGCTCAGGTAAAATAGGGCTGAACGCACATCGTGCGAATGCGAAATTCGATGATGTGACTGTGCAGTAGGGGATTGCAGGATGTGACCGGGACCCCGAAGGGGTTCCGGTTTGTTGATTCTCTTTATGAAGATAATAGCCTTGATTAAAAGTCCGCGGTTAATATAATTTCGCGAGTTGTCCCTTTTTCAAATGTAATGGTTGATGGGCGATAAGTCATTCCCGAATCATGAATAATGAGATTAAAATCTATCGTTGGACATTCGTCCAACATGCCATGATGCTCCGTTGTAAGGGTAACGATAACTTGATCCTTTTCTTTGCGGCAACTCAAACGAATTAAGTCATAAGCTCCATGCTTATAATGCAAACTCACTCCATCATCATGATAAAGGTTGAAGCTTGTTTCCGTTTCCGATGGATAAAGTTGAATGTCATAGCGGTCACCCCGATAATCGGATGTGTTATTGATTTGTTTGATATATGGAATGATGGCACCTTTCCGAACGAATATTGGAATAATTTCTCGAATTGCCTCGTAGCAAATGGTTTGTTTCCCTTGATAAACGTCATCTGTCCAATAATCGATCCATTCCCCTTCAGGCAAATAAACATCGCGAACCGCGGTGTACAGTTCATGACCGCTCTCCTCATAGATTGGAGCAACTAGGAAATTCGATCCTAAAAAGTACTGATAATCTGCTTTGTAAGCCTCAGGATCCCAAGGGTATTCCAGCATCATTGCTCTCATCATAGGAATACCGGTTTGCACGGTCTCATAAGACAAGCTGTACAAATAAGGCAGTAAGCGATAGCGAAGCTTAATCGAATCTCGGACGATATCTGTTGCCATTTCGCTGTATGCCCATGGATTCGATCTAGGTCCATGAGCTCTGGATAGAGGTGACCACAGTCCCCATTGGAATGAGCGGAGTAAGTATTCTTCCGTCATCCCCGGACATTCACCGAAGCCGCCCATATCATGTGACCAAAAAGGAATACCCATGAGTCCAGCACCTTGTCCGGCTTTAATTAAGACGCGTGTCCCCTCGAAATCACCGTTCTGATCTCCGCCCCATGAGCATGGATATTTACCGCTGCCGACAAATCCTGTTCTTTCCCACACAACAGGGCGAACGTTAGGGCGTTCACGAAGCATTGATTCGTAAATGGATTTTGCAAAATAGACCGGATACAGGTTGTGAAACTCACTGCCGCTATGTCCTGTGGCATCATAAATGGTTGCAGGAACTTCTCCGCCGTCTCCACCATCAATTTTTAATGCGTCAACACCAATCTCAAGCAGTGGACGTAATTGTTGACGCCACCAATCAACGGCAAGCGGCTGGGAGAAATCAAGCAGGCCTGCGCCGAAGCCCTTCCACCACACGATGGGATAGAAGGCACCGTCCTTATCTACGCAGAAGAAAGATTCCCGAACGCCTTCTTCGAACTTGCCACAGGATTGATTAACAAAGGGTGTAGTCCAGAGCATAAGCTTGATGTCATTTTCTTTAAGGAAATCCATAAAGAGAGCAGGATCAGGGAAGTTTTGCTTATCCCATTGCAGATCACACATATCATTCTGCCATGCGGGGTCAATACAATATACGTCGATGGGTATGTCATTTTGTTTAAACTTTTGAATCGCATTAATCGAGAGTTCTGTCGTATCTATACCTGTTTTGGACTGCATATACCCGAAAGTCCAACGAGGGATCATCTTGGACCTGCCTGTAATGGCTGTGTAACTCGATACAATTTGTTTCGGATCGGGTCCGTACAAGAAGAAATAATCAAGTTTGCCGCCCATAGCCCAAGCAATGGCTTGATTCGGGACAAGCTTCCCCATGTCAAAAATAGAATGGTAGGAATTATTCATGTAAAGACCGTAACCACGTGTACTGATGTAGTAAGGGACAGGAATATCACAGGTGATCCAGTCGTGATTCACCCAAATGTCTTCACGCTGACCACGCTTATCCATGGTTGGTGTCGCATTTTTTCCTAATCCAAAGATATGCTCGTCAGGGGCTAAATCAATCGCGGCTCCTACGATTTGACCATTAATTAAACCAGATGAACCCTGGCGGAATACGACTCGGTTCTCTGCATCTTGAACGGTCAGAGCAAATGGTTTGGATGTGACGCGAATAGTCAGTTTTTGAAAGGGAATGATGTAGTCCCCGTAACGTTCCTCAATTTCTCCCCATTCTTCCTCCTGCAGATGCTGATCCAGTTCATCGAGACACAGTTCATCAATGAGCGGCCTTTGAGAGGGATCTGTTGGTTGATTTAGCGTGAAGCGGAACACACCTTGGCTCCATGCTTGAAGTACACCATGGCTGCCGGAATTGAAGTCAATCACAATTAGGCTGTCTTCACGTCGAATTCCTGTTACATGCCCGAGCCCATCCTTCGCTACGAGCCGAAGGGTGCTAGGTAGCTCGTGAAGCATACTAATAAAACCTTCAGGCGTATGAAGCTCCATCCCTCTGCCTTTGATCCAAGTTTGCAGCTGTACACTGTCCGTAACAACGGCAAGCAAGGAGTGGCTACTGCTCTCCAAAAGCATACGGCTCGGCACGACGAATGTGCACTCTGAGCCATAATTGTTGGACTTTCCAATCTCAATGCCATTTAAGTAGATCGAAACCTTACGAAGATTCGCGAATAAGCCGAAATCCAGACTTACATGTTGAACGCTAGTGAGAGACTGTTTATCTATATCTGAAAGTGTAAAACGAGCATAAAACCAGTTTGCCTCATTTAGCTCTTGTGCTTCGCTCGTCAACGATGCGCCTGAATCCAAATCGATTTTTTTGACACTGCGAATGTTGGATGTAATGATCTTTTCTAGCACGGAGAGTTTATTCTGTACATCCCTCGATAACCCGGAAAGCCATTCTAACTTTATTGCTGTGTGCATGGGAAGCCTCTTTTCTGTACATTGATCTTTTTACTATATTTTCAAATCAAAGATGTGTCTCCTGACGATTCTGACTCATATAAGGACGATTTTTACCTGCGTCTCTTAATGAGTTCTTTTCGACTTTGTACGATTTGCACTAGGTAAAAATCGTCTGTAAAGAGGTCAGAATCGTAAGCAGACAGTTATCGACGCTGAAATTATAGTAGTCATACAGACAACAAATAGTACTGGAGTGGACGATATGGAGCTTACAACAGCAATCAAGCACGAGAAGAGAAGGACTGCCAAAACCAATTCGCTATGGCGTCAATATTGGAACTATAAGTATATGTTTATCATGCTGCTACCCGTTCTTGCCTACTATGCAATCTTTCATTATGGACCAATGTACGGGGTATTAATTGCGTTTCAGGATTATCATGTGCTGGAGGGAGTTACAGGAAGCCCTTGGGTGGGGTTTGCTAATTTTAAAGATTTGTTTACAGGGGAATATTTTCCGCTTGTCCTACGAAACACACTGCTGATTAACTTCTATAAGTTAGTACTCGGATTTCCTGCACCGATCTTACTTGCCATCCTAATTAACGAAGTCAAGCATGGTGCCTATAAAAAATTCGTACAAACGATTAGTTATGTTCCTCATTTTCTATCTTGGGTCGTACTTTCTGGCTTGTTAATTGAAATTCTGTCTCCCAGTCGTGGACCGATTAACATTTTACTAAATGACCTTGGGCTTCAGCCAATCTTCTTCATTACTGAACCAAGCTGGTTCCGTAGTATTCTCGTTGGTTCTGATATTTGGCGCAATATCGGGTTCTCGACCATTATCTACTTGGCCGCGATTGCCGGAATTAACCCTGAGGTTTACGAGGCAGCTGAAGTAGATGGAATCAATCGTCTCGGACGCATTTGGTACATTACAATTCCTTCGATGTTCCCGGTAATCATCATTATGTTGATTTTATCAAGCGGTTCAATTATTAATGATGATTTCGAGCAAGTATTTAATCTGTTGAACGCGAAAGTGCTCGATGTGGGTGATGTCATTTCGACGTATACCTATAGTGAAGGTTTGGCCCGAATGAATTTTAGTTACGCTGCAGCTGTTGGTTTATTTAAAAATGTCGTTGCGTTGGTACTCGTTCTGAGCGCTAATTTTATTGCGAAAAAAATTGCCGACGAGTCGATCATTTAACTGTTTCGAAAAGGAGAGAACTGCTTTGAAAATCAAACAATCGATGACAGATCGCGTTTTTATTACTACTGTTTATGTACTGCTTGGACTGTTATGTCTGTCGTTCATTATCCCCATTCTGCAGGTGATAACAAATTCACTTAGCCCGCCGGATGTCATCAATAGCTATGGCTTTCATCTCATTCCGACTAGATTTGACTTAAGTGGCTACAAAACCGTACTCCAAGATGACCGCATCTGGCAGGCTTACGGACATACGATTATTCGGACATTGCTGGGGACTTCGATCACTGTGCTGCTGACCTTTTTGGGCGCATATCCGCTTTCCAAAGCGAATTTGCCGAATCGCAAGCTGTGGACGAGTCTAATTGTCGTCACCATGTTCTTTTCAGGTGGTATGATTCCTTCTTATCTGCTCGTGAAAAATTTAGGCATGATGAACAGCATGTGGGCACTGGTACTTCCTGCCGCTATTAGCACGTACATGCTGCTCGTTACAAGGAGCTTTTTAGCGGGACTTCCAGAAAGCTTGGAAGAGTCAGCCAAAATTGACGGCGCGAATGACATTGTTATCTTGTTTCGAATTATACTTCCGCTATCTTTACCGATCATTGCAACTGTCGCCTTGTACTCTGCAGTTAGCAATTGGAACGCATGGTTCGATGCCATGATTTATATCCAGGATCAGAAGAAGCAAGTGCTTCAAATCATTTTGCGTAATATTTTGCTCGTAGGAACTGACTCCATGTTGGAGCAAGCGTCTTCAGGCAACAAATTAACAGTGAGTGCTGAGAATCTGAAAATGGCAACGTTGATGGTGTCTATTCTTCCGATCTTAGTTGTCTATCCATTTTTGCAGAAGTACTTTATCAAAGGTGCTTTGATCGGATCGATCAAAGGATAGTGATTGGTTAGTCCCCTATGAATAGGGATAACATATGCTAGAATGATGATGGAGGGGTAACATTGATAAAGAAATGGAAAAAGGCATCAACGGTTGCACTTGGTTTAACACTAAGCGCTAGCTTGGTTGCTTGTGGCAGTAATGACAGCGGAGATAAGACGGCTGCAAGCGCATCGCCATCGGCAGCTCCTGCTAAGCAAGAACCGGTTAAAATTGATTGGTTGGGATACGATTCGAATGCTCAGGTAGAGAATCCGGATACAAATCCAGTCGTAAAACTTGTACAGGATAAGTTCAATGTAAAATTTAACCTTTGGTATGCAGACGCTCAAAAATGGGACGAAACGCTCAATATGCGCTTTGCCGCTGGTGAAATGCCAGACTTTATGAAGATCTCTAACATTCAAACACTGCCAAAGTTGATTACTCAAAATGTAGCGGCACCGATTGACGAAGCACTTGTTCGTAAAGTGGCCCCTAATTATGCGAAATATATTGATTCTGTCAATAAAAATGCTTGGGATTTCGGAAAGGTAAACGGTAAATTGTATGCCCTTCCAGGTACAAATCCGCGTTCCATGTATCCAACGGTTATCGTTTGGCGCCAGGACTGGTTGAGCAAGGTAGGGATTACCAAAACGCCTGAGACGCTGACTGAGGTTGAAGACGCGTTAACGAAGTTCCGCAACAATGATCCAGACGGCAATGGGAAAAAAGACACTTACGGTATGTCAGACTTTGCTATTCCGATCATAATGGGGGCATTCGGTCGTCCAGCATTTGATGATGTGAAAGCAGCCGCAAAGGAGCCTGCTCGTGCCTTAATGCCGATGCTGAAAGATGGCAAAGTCGTAACCGCTGCAACACAACCAGAGATGAGAGAAGCACTTGATGTGTTAAGCAAGTGGTACAAAGCGGGACTTATTGATCCTGAATTCATAACTTCAGAGAATACAACGGGCTATTGGGCTGACTCGCAAGCATTTTACAATAACAAAATCGGTTTGACTGGCAAGGGGATGTTCTATCACTGGCGTAATGTGCTTGAGCCGAATAATCCAGCCGATACCTTGGGCGGTCAATACGTTAACTTCAACAAATCGCAGCCTAACGGAACAATTGCATTCGGGAAAGCTCCGACTGGCCCGAAGGGAGCATCTGGAGCTCCACAATGGGCAACCTACGCGAACTCTTACATCTTTACGACCAAAGGAGCGAAAGATCCGAAAGTTGTAGAAGCAACATTGAAAATGATTGATGCGACGTTCACTGATTATGATTATTTCCTCACGGTAACACAAGGGATTAAAGATCAGGATTGGAAGTTGAATGGTGAGCAATTTGTTAACATGGACAAAGATCCGGCTAAGAACGTGAACGCGAAGGGTTGGAACGTATTTAACCCTACAAACGGTGGTTTTTCACAGAAAAGAGACAAATTCTTGTTTGATTTTGCTGAGAAAAACGTAAAAACGAAAGGCTATGAGCCGCTAGCTCTTCCAGCGACAAATGCTTTTGCAAAGTCAAGCAATGCGCTTGCGAAATCTACGATTGAAGCTTATTTCAAAATCATTACTGGCGAGCTTCCAATTGATGCCTTTGACGAGTATGTGAAAAAATATTATGCTAACGGTGGTACAGAAGTTGAGAAAGAATGGACAGAAGCATACAATCAAATGCTTGGTAAATAATAGGTGATAACGGGGAGGGGACAACCTCCCCTTTTCTCTATGGAAAGTTAAGAGATGGAGGAAGTAAATTGAGATATTTTCAAGCTATGACATTTTACAAGAGGCTTCAGATGTCTCTATTATTGCTTGTTCTCCTCCCTGTTGCTGGAAGTGCAATTTTCACCTATTATCTCATTCAAGCAAACGTAAATCAGAGTATGCAAGAAAGAAATAGCGCTTACCTTAATCTGGTCTCTCAAGAAATTAGTAAAACACTGGATGTTATCGATATCTCTTCTCGCTACTTGGCTCAAGATACAGCTACGTTAAGCCGCATGAGAACTTTGAAGGATACGACGGCCATCCGAACCTATGATGAGTTTGAAAGTGCTGAGGAAATCAAATTATCCTTTCAATACTTTGGTGAAAAGAATTTAACCAATCATATTCAATTTTTTATTGAGAATCCCAAGGGACTTATCATCCATAACCAAAAGACTGTTGAAGATTACAATCGGCTATTAAAGGATTTGCCTGTCATTCAAAGCCGAATCCAGATGCATACCTACATAACTTTACAAACACTGGGTACCTCTTATACGTATCCCTTGCAGGAGGATTTGTCATATGCCTTATATTTTGGTCGTGTGATTCAGGATCCATGGAATACGGAGGACTTGGGCGTTATTTATGTAACTCTTTCAAATTCTTATTTCAAGAATCTATTTACACAACAGCATTTAGGAACTATGGTTTTATACGATTCTGCTGGACAGTACGTGGCTGGAGATATGAATATCCCTTATTATCGTCATGAAAAGAGAAATGAGACATTGCGAAGTGAGGTTAATCTTCCAATTAATGATTGGAAACTCATTTATGAAACATCGAGAGCACCAATTGCCGGTGATGTAAAAGGGATCTATCTGCTTGCTAGTACGGTAGTCGTTCTGTTTATTGTACTGTTCGGATGGCTCTCCTTTTTAATCGCCAAAAGATTGCATCGTCCAATTCGAAAACTGGAACTTACAGCTGAACAATTCGGAGAAGGACATACAGAAATTCGTTTTCCAGACCAAGGGCAGGATGAAATCGCCCGATTGGGCCGAACCTTAAATATTATGCTTGAGAATATTAAAGAACTCATGGAAAAAAATAAGCAAGAACACGAACAGAATCGAATTCTTGAGCTGCAGGCTCTAGCTTCTCAGATTAGGCCGCATTTTTTATTGAACACCTTAAATTCGATTAAAATTAGCTTGAGTATGGCTAAAGACTCCTTCCATAGTGGCAAAATACACTCCTTAACGAGGTTATTGCGTAATTATCTACATACGGGCGAGAATGCTACACTGCAACAGGAGTGTAAGCTGCTAGAGGATTACGTGGAAATTATGAAAATGCGTAATCAAATGCAATTGGTTTTCATTGTAACATTATCAGACGAAGCGAAATTGCTTGAAATGCCGAAGCTGCTGCTACAGCCACTCATTGAGAATGCCATAGTGCATGGATTTTCAGAACGGAAAGCGGATGCGCAGTTGGAAGTTATCGGCGAGATTATCGACAAATGCTTGTGCATTACAGTAAGAAATAATGGCGTTAGCATGGCTCCAGAACGGTTGACATGGATGAATCAGTTGTTAACAGCGGGTGAGGGAGAACTAGAGGACAATGGGAAGCGGGTTGGCTTAACCAATATTGCTCAGAGACTTAAGCTAACCTATGGGTCAGAAGCTACGATTCAACTACAGAATCATCGGACTGGCGGTATAGATGTTTTTATGAAAATTCCTATTGTATGACAAGTGTGAGGAGAGACAATGACATGTATCAAGTCATGACAATTGATGATGATGTATTGATGCTTCAGTACTTGCGAGGCATGATAAATTGGGAAGAACTGAATCTACAAATTGTTTATGAAACCTACTCCAGTATCATTGCCTTGGAGCAATTCCGTAAATTGCTTCCAGATATCGTTATTACGGATATAGGATTGCCTCAAATGGATGGCTTGGAGCTAACCGCTCAATTACGTTCAATTAAACCTGATGTTGTTATTATTTTTCTGACTTGTCATGAGGAATTTAATTATGCCAAACAAGCGTTTCAACTTGAAGCCTTAGACTATCTCATTAAAGTAGAACTTACGGAAGAACAACTGCAGGCAAGTATACAGAAGGCGATTCGATTGCTGCAGACTCAGAAAACGCACCAGGAAGAACAGCCTTATCGGGAAGATATGCGCCGGAATCGCGAGATACTCGAAGTTACTTTTATAAATCGTTTCATGAAAGAAGGCCCGTCCAAAGATTTACTGGAGTATGGGGCCCGACTAGGTGTTAGTTGGAAGCATCATGATTTTATCGTAGGTATGATTGCGCCTTTTTATTCATCTTATTCCCCAAGATATATGTATCGAGATTCATTAGCCTCCTACGGCATATATAATATTGCTGATGAGTTGAAAGGTTCGTTCGAAGGAATGACTGTATTTTCAACGGAGTATGGTGTCATATTGGTTTATAATTTTAAAAATAGTTTGCATACCCATCCTATGGATACATTCCGTAGCTATGCGATGGAAGTGATAGACAAAGGCAAGGAATACCTCAAAATTCGCCTGAGTTTGCAGTATATACAGAAGAAGCATGAGCTATCTGGATTAGCTTCAGCTTTGCACCTACTGAAAGAAAGAAAGTGGGATGGATTTTACACATCTGTTGTCATAACAGAGATTCAAGATGGACCTAAACCTTGGTTAAGTGAGCCAAGTACACGATTGCTGAGTCAGATGGAAGTGTACGCATCTTCCTTTTATGAGCAACTGGTAGAAGAGCAGGAGGAGCTTCTCTCCGTTCTTGGCCTTATAGCGGGAGAAACTAAACTAGCTCCTACCCTATTTATAAAACTTATACAGACAACTTTACGATCAATTGAGATGCGCAAAGGTGGTTTGGGGGCAGATTCGGAAGCATTTTACGAATGTTTGCCGTATGTTCTGAAAGTGGATGATCTACTTAAACTCGTATCGCAATACCTGCAACGCCTAACAGATCATGAGGATTTGAAAGACAATGCGATTCAACACGATTTTAAACTAAAGGCAATAAACCAGTATTTGCAAGAGCGTCTTTCGGTGAATGTAACAACTGTCGATATGGCTGAATATTTGCATCTAAATGCAAGTTATTTTTCAAGATATTTCAAGAAAGTTACGGGCACGACTTTTACGGATTTCGTTCATCGACACAAGATTGATAATGCAATTAAAATGTTGGAGCGACCCGAAGCGACGATTGAAGGGGCTGCTTCGGCTCTGGGATTTTCCGATCGAAATTACTTCTCCAAAATCTTCAAACGATATATGGGTATGACACCCGGCGATTACATGCAGAAACGAACTAAGTCCAGATAAAGCGGTAAAAATCGTCTGGAAATAGGTCAGAATCGTCAGCATACACGTATTGGTTCATCATGTATCATTATCCTTATCGTAAGAGGAGCATCGGGCAGGATGCAAGGTGCCCCTTTTCAATTTCAATTCTTTGGAAGCGATTGCAATAATGAAATTGGAGGGTTTCTAGATGAGGATAAGCAAAATTTGCAGAAAGATGACTTTGTTGCTATTAATTACTTTTATGCTAGCCATGATGCTGCCGCAAAACACAGAGCTCAAGGCAGAAGCCGCAGAAGTAGCAGTTCCAGGTACTTTCTATGTAGACTATTCAAATGGCCAAGACACGAATGATGGAACAACACCAGAAACGGCATGGAAAACCTTGGATAAGGTCAATGCTACCCAATTTGGACCGGGAAACAAAATACTTTTTAAATCAGGAGAAATCTGGTTTGGACAGCTTTGGCCGAAGGGTTCCGGTGCAGAGGGTAGCCCTATTATCATTGATAAGTACGGTGAAGGGGATAAACCAAAGATTGATGCCGAAGGTCTTATTCAGAGTGCGGTTAAGTTAGATAATCAAGAATACTGGGAAATTAATAATCTAGCTGTAACGAATTGGCGCACGACGAAAACGACCGTTCCATTAACGACTACCACTACTTTTGATGTTACTGGATACTTGGCTGGTATTCGCGTAACCGCTTCGGGTAGAGAAGGTGCCTATAAACATATTGTTATCCGAGATTGTTACATTCATGATATAAATGGTTTGCGAGAGTTTGGACCCAATGACACAACTGGAGGTACAGTGGCTGGCGCATACTCGAATCCACCGGCATTAGGCGGGTATGATAGCTCATGGTTTAAAGGAACAGGCGGCATATCCATTGCGACTGTAGATACGCGTCCTAGTTATACGGGGACTCAACCTCCGAAAACCTATTTTGATGGCATTACCATTGAGAATAATACGATCGAGCGCGTATCTGAAACAGGCATTCGAATTGCCCAAGCCTCTACTTTGGCAGCCTATTCAAATGCGAATCAAACCGCTGTTGTCCCGAATCGGAATATTGTGATGAGAAACAATATGTTAATGGGTGGATTGGAGTACTCCGACTTTGGCCAATTAATTTCACCTGCCTTTGCTCCTGTTAGTGAGTATAATATCGCCCACGACTGGCGAACTTCAGGGTTAGAAGTTACCAATACAACCGACGGAATCTACCAATTTAACGAAATTTACAATATTAATCATTGGTCCACAACAAGAACAGCCGATGATACGGCTTTCGACGCAGACTTGAACAGCAGCAACGTTATTTTTCAATACAACTACGCACATGATTCAGGATCAGCTTTTCTAATCTGTGATTTGCAGGGGAATAAGACGAGCTACAAACCTATTATTTACCGCTATAACATTGCGCAAAATATAACAAATCGGTTGATTTATGGCGGTTATGGTGGACTTGTCTATAACAATACGTTTTATTCTCCGAATAATGATACCAGAGTGCAACCGGATAATAATACGGTTGTTTCCAATAATATTTTTTATGTTAAAAGCCTTGCCAACGGCGGTGGTACATATAAGAACAATCTGTATTATCTAACAGATCCATTGGCAGCTGATGCTAGTGCAGTTGTTGGAAATCCGCAGTTTGTTGATCCAGGTAAAGGCGAAACGGGTACAGTACCTGGTCAACCGAAGATTGATACGTTAGTAGGTTATAAGTTAAAGAATACATCCCCAGCTATCGACACAGGCATTCCTATTGTAAATAATGGGGGAAGAGATTTTTTTGGAAATCCATTATACGCGGATGCTCCTGATATTGGGGCACATGAGTATTCAGATTCTGATAAACCCGTAGACCATGTGGCGTATGTAGAGTTGGATACGTATAAAAGCTTTATGAATGTGCAAGACACAGGAACTATTAAGGCTACGGTTAAGCCCGAATCCGTTAAGAATAAATTGATCACGTTCTCTTCTAGCGATGAAAATATAGTAACTGTCTCTCCGGCAGGCGTGTTAACGGCCGTTTCACCTGGAACAGCGAAGATCATCGCCGCAAGTAATTCAGATCCAACGATTACCGCCGAATGTGTGATTGAAGTCTCCTCTATTTCAAATAGGATGAAGATGATCACACCGACGGACGATGGGTATGTTCGAGGTGTAAATGTTGCTTCGTACTCCTCGATTATTTCACAGACGGCTGATCCTAATAATTTGCAGATCCAAAATAATTCAGATGCGGATGATGGATGGAATAAGAAAGTTCTACTTCAATTCCCTACGTCAGATTTAAAAGATAATTTAAATGACAAAACGTTTATTCTTCGAATTTTTGCCCATAAGATAGAGGCGGTTCCAGCTGCAGATGCAAAAGGACCGTATAAAACCATTTCCGTATTTCCTACGAATACAGGTTGGTCAGAAACAACGCTCAAAGGAAGTAATAGACCTGCGCGTAGCCAAGTAACATCAATAGGAACATTTAATGTTCCAGTCAGCAGCTCACAAGTCTATTCATGGTTTGATGTGAATGTCACAGATTATATGAAAACCTACCTAGCTGGCGGTGATAAAACCCAGGTCTCCTTTGAATTAAGTAATGAATCACTGAGGGCGAATACAGATTCCAAATATATTGAGTTTACATCTAAAGATTCTTCAGATAATATGCCGCCGCAGCTTATTGTTAGTTCGATTCCTATTCAAGTACCGACAAATGTAGCTCTTACTACAACGGTAGGCACAGCCCCAGTACTACCAGCAACTGTAGATGCAACAAATCTTGCTAACGGAAGCAGTATTCCAGTAGCCGTGCAATGGGAACCGGTGGATCCTTCCTTGTACTCAGAAAAGGGTACATTTTACGTAAGAGGAATGATTAGTGAGCCTACCTATGCTTCACTTGAGTTGCCAGTCATTATTAAAGTGATTGTTGAACCCAAAGTTCTTTCCGTTGCACTTGATGCTAATAAGCTATACCTTAATGTAGGTAGCGTTAAAACGATAACAAGCAATGTTTTTCCTGAAATGATTACCAATAAAAGTGTGACTTTCGCTTCAAGTAATGAGGGAATAGCGACGGTTTCAGCTGATGGGAAAATAACGGCAGTTGCTGAAGGAACAGCGATCGTTACAGCAACCAGTGTAAGTGATCCAACAGTCTCTACTGCGTGCGACATTACCGTATCAGCGATAACATCTGTTGCGGATTATCCGAAACAGATCTTTAAAGCGACACAGGATTCCTATGTAAGAGATAGAACGAATGTCGAGAATTTCGGCAACGATACTTTCATTCACGTTAAATCGGCCAATTCTGCCGGGTTTTCTAGAGTAGGTTATGTGCAATTTGATATCAGCACATTCCCAAGCAATAGTACATTGTCTGCCAAGCTTAAATTATATGGGAAAACGATTGATCAGAACTCCAAAGCTTTGACTAATTTAGGTGTCTATGAAACCGATTCCGGCTGGAGCGAGACTGGCATTAATTGGACGAACAGAAAACCATTTAAAGGCAGTGAAATTGCATCCTTTAAAGCACCAACTGTACCCGGCAGTGCTTCGGCAGCTATCGCACAAGGCCTATGGTACGAGGTTGATATTACTGATTTTATCAATACTAGACTACAAACAGGACTTTCATTATCAGGCGTATCTTTCGGCTTAGCTTTTACGGAATTTGTAAACAATAATTTGAGCCCATCTTCAGCCTTTAATACGGGTATACAGTTCTCATCAAGGAATGATACTGCGGGGGACTTTGCACCGCGTCTAGAATTGGCTGTTATTCCTTATTCGTTAGAAGATGATAAAACAGTACGAACAACAGTAGGAGCTGCACCCGTGCTTCTTCCAACTTTACATGTACGTGATACAGTGACAGGATTGATGAACCAAGTCCCTGTTGCATGGGAATCTATTCCTGTAACCAGATATGCCAATTCAGGAAAATTTGATGTTAAAGGTACGTTTGATTATAATGGCCAACAACAAATCGTTATCTACACGGTTATTGTGGAAGCGCCAGAAACCAAATTGCTATTTAACGCGGGATCCGGAACGGTTATTCCATCAGTAAGTACAGTGACTTATGGAAATACGGTAGGCTGGATGCCAACACCTGTTAAAGCGGGCTATAAATTCATAGGGTGGAATTCAAGTGCAGATGGAAAAGGTGTGCAATATCATCCGTTAACCGTGTATACGTATTACACAGATACGATGCTATATGCACAGTGGCAAGCGCAATCGTACACGTTAAGCTTTAATGCACAGGGTGGAGCCCCTGTACCAACAAACCAAGCAGTCACATTTGATGCTTTGGTCGGGACATTACCAGTTGTAACACGCAGTGGTTATACATTTAAAGGCTGGAACACAGTGGCGAATGGAACCGGAACGTCACTTGCTGAAGGCTCTCTCTATCAGGATCCAAAGGATACGAATCTTTATGCAATATGGGAAGCGACTACGTATCAAATTACGTTTGACACGCAGTCTACAATACCCGCTCAATTTACGAAGCAAGTTAAGTATGATGCACGCGTAGGAACAATTGAGCCAATTGACCGTGTTGGTTATTCGTTTAGTGGCTGGAACACTGTGGCTGATGGAACAGGTCAAACCTATACCGAAGCGACGATCTACCAATTAGCGGGAAATCTAACTCTGTATGCACAATGGTCGGCAGGAGCGTATACTTTGAATTTTGATGCCAATGGTAGTCAGGATGTTTATGCCAATAAGAGAGTCAGCTATGGTGCACCTGTTGGAACATTACATACGCCGATTCGGATAGGTTATACGTTCAGAAACTGGAACACAGCCAACGATGGGACGGGGTTGGTTTATACGGCTGACACGAATTATCAAGCAACAACAGATACGTTATTATTTGCCGTCTGGGATTCAAATGTGTATTCGTTAAGCTTTGATGCGCAAGGCGGCATGATAACCCCTAGTTCCTCCGTTGTCTCTGTGACTTATGCCACTTATGTAGGCACCTTACCAGTAGCTACTAAGACAGGGTATACGTTTATGGAATGGAACACGGTTGCTAATGGGACGGGAGAAACGTATACAAACCATACTTGGTATCATACGGCAGAGGATTCAATCTTGTATGCAAGATGGTTGGCAAATCAGTATACTTTACATTTTGATGCACAGGGCGGCGAAGTAGACGTATCTGAAAAGATTGTAACCTATGTTGCTCCAGTTGGTGTTCTACCAGTTCCGACCAGGTCTGAACATATATTTATCGGCTGGAACACGAATCAAGATGGCAGCGGAATACTGTATACAAATTCTACGAATTATGACGCAGCATCTGATATGAGACTTTATGCCATTTGGAGAGACATTGACCATGGTGGCAGTTCTTCATCTCGAAATACAACTTATACTACGAATTCACCGAGTACACCGAACTCAATTCTGCAAGACCGAGTTGAAGTGACAACGGAATTGGAGAAAGATACTAGAATAACAACGGATGTTCATGGCACTACCGTAGCACACTTGAATATTGATGCTCGTAATATTCAAACTTCACTAGATCAATTGAAAGACGGTGCAACCTTAGTAATTACGACGCCTAAGGCAATAAAAGGAAAAGAGGGTGCAGGCATACAGGTAAACCTGCAAGTAGAGAAACTAAGTTTATTTACGAATAAACATATTTCACTAGAGCTCCAAACAGGCAATAAATCGTATATCTTAAATGCCGAAGAAATGCTTGCTCAGGCTAGTCTTCTTTTTCCAAATACATCGCCAAGTGATATTTCACTTACCATCGTGAGTACACTTTCAAATGAAATAGAAACGGCCGAACGAAAAAGAGAAGCTGAAAAGCAAGGCTATATATTATTGGATTCTCCTGTTTCCTTTGAAGTGCTGTTGTCGAATAATCATGTGGATAAGCCTACAGAGATGTTTGAAAAGATGGTTGGTCGTGTGTTAGGTGAAACAACGTATAGGAATGTTATCGCTTTAAGAATACAAAAAGATGGATCGTTCGTTCCTGTTCCAATCGTTTATGTAAATGGTAAGTATGTAGGTATGAGTTTATTAAACAGTACCTATGTATTAGCAGCAGCTAAACAAATTACTTTCAACGATGTGAAGGGAAATGAAGCAGAAGCAAGTATTCAAGCTTTAGCTTCTAAATACGTGGTTACTGGTTTGCCGAATGGTGATTTTGAACCAAGCCGTTCGGTTACCCGCGCAGAATTTGTGCAAATGTTAACTGCAGCATTAGGTCTTTATGACAAGGGAGTAACCCAACAACGCTTTAAGGACGTTGAGGTAGAGGATTGGTATGCGGATGCGGTAACAAGAGCAGTAGATGCTAAGCTTATAAGCGGTGTAACGGAGGACCTGTTTAATCCAAGTGGTATCATCACGCACGAAGAAGTCTATGCAATTCTTGGTAGAACATTACCGATGTTAAGACTTGATGGTAAGGTAGATTCAAGTAAGACATTGTCTTCATTTGGAGATGCAGTCACGTTATCTGATTGGTCTGTCAAGTCTTCTCCAGCACTTGTAGACCTAGGTATTATTACAGGGGATAAGCTTCATGCGAAAAGCATCATTACACGAGCAGAAGCTGCTGTGTTCATTCAACGGCTGTTAGAAAAAGCATTTTAAGTTTTTCATAGAGGGAAGCCATTGTCCTGTTAGGGTCAATGGCTTGCTTTTTATTCATGGAGGATGATGGTTATTAAGAAAAAGCTACTATTACCAATTTTAGTGTTCATGGTTATCCTGGTACCGGCTTTAACTATGGCTTGGAATTACGATAAAAACAAAGCTCTGGCTTACATTAATTGTGAAGAAATCACTGCATCTGAATTCTCATTAATACAAAACAATACGAAATCCGAAGTCATTACGTACTTTAGACAAAAATATAAGGCTGAAATTGATAAAACTTTTTGGGATCGAAGTTACAGCGGAGAAATTCCACTTGAGATTTTAAAGCAAAGAACAATGGATAAATTGACCAAATTAAAAATGGAACAAGTGCTGGCTAAAGACAAAGGTATTATTGAAGATATAAGCTATGATGCCTTTCTTGATGCTTGGAACAATGAAAATAACACTCGTAAACAATCCATCGAAAGTGGGAAAGTAATCTATGGAAATAAAAACTTCGGTGAATTGGAGTACTATAATTATCGGCAAAGCAACTTGGTTTTAGAGTTAAAAAAGAAGCTAATGGACAACGAACTTAGACCAAATGACGGAGAGCTTGAATCATATTATTTACAGAACAGGGATAATATCTACAGGTTAGGGACGACCGCTGGGTACAGAGAATTGTCCGAAGTCAAAGAAGATGTTGCCATGCAAATTGTAAATGCGAAGTATGACGAATTCATTGAACAAAAGGTCCAACATGCAAAGATTAGAGTAGGGAGGAGTAACTAGGGAGAGATCGCCACGGCAGTTACTCCCTATTTTTCATTGAAGTAGCTGGCAGGATTGCGCCAACAGATGGATAATTTTTTAATTACAATGATTTGCAAAGGAGAGATGGTCAATTGAATCAAGAAATAGTCATTAATTTACCGTTAGAGCCTCATGAAGTACCAACTTTAAGAGAACTCGTGGGTTGGGAGGGCAGGCGTTCTGATTATCCCATTTTATTTGAACGCTGTAATTTCTGGGCCGGACTTAGGGATGAGAAAAATGAACTCATAGCATTTGGTTATATTGCTGGAATGGGATTGCAACACGGATATATGGAAGATATCATTGTGCATCCGCAACATCAGAGAAAAGGGCTAGGCCAAGCCTTAGTAAAGAAATTACTTGAAGAGGCTGACCGTTTTGGGTTAGAGATTGTAACTTTGACTTATGCTTCTAAACATACTGCGTTTTACTCAGAAAGTGGGTTTGTTCCTTGTCCTGGGGGAGTTTGGAGGAGAAAGGATTAAGCTAACGGGGCAGTTTGGTTATAACAATTTTTGCACATTACTAATAAAAGAGAAATATGTATTCTATAAGTTAAAGGATAGGTAGAAACAGATAGGCTAAAATTATGGAGGATGAATAAATGTCATATGAAATCGTAGCTTACCAAGATAAAGATCATGATAAATTAGTGGAAATCTGGCATAAAGCTGTAGTTCATACCCATACATTTCTGACGGAAAAGGATATTCAATTTTATCATGACATCGTTAAAAATGGAGCGCTAAAAGAAGTGGAAATTTGGGTGGATATGAATGAAAATACAGAACCTGCAGGGTTCATCGGGCTTGACGGAAAAAAGATAGAAATGTTGTTTGTAGACCCAAAATACCACGGAAAGGGTATAGGGAGCAGATTAATTAACCATGCTGTGAAACTAAAAGGAAGGAATCTCCAGGTTGATGTTAATGAGCAAAATGAAGGAGCGTATGCATTTTACAAAAAGATCGGATTTGATCAGGTGGGACGATCAGAACTAGACAGCTCAGGTCAACCATTCCCCCTACTTCACTTGGAGTTAAAAAGTTGACTTAACGTAGAACGTGTTACCGTTGATAGGAGAAAGCGGTAAGAATTGGCACTATTTAAAGCCAGTTTAAAGGAGCGATTGCATGCAAGACCTACTGGATAAGTGGATTATTGAGGCCGATTTCAACAGTATGCAGACAGCCATGGAGTCAGGCAATATGACATCTGAAAATCTGATCAACGTTTATTTAGAACGTATCCAAAGGTATTCTGGGTTAAATGCGATTATCGAAATCAACCCTGATGCCATCGACATCGCGCGTGCATTAGATAAAGAAAGGGCTTGCACGGGAAGTCGAGGGCCGTTGCACGGTATTCCGCTTCTATTGAAGGATAACATTGATACTCATGATAACATGCACACAAGCTCAGGAGCTGTAGCTCTAGCGGATTCCTATGCGGTGGAAGACTCATGGGTGGCAGCGCAGCTTCGTTCAGCAGGCGCTGTTCTCTTAGGAAAGGCGAATATGACCGAGTGGGCTAATTTTATGTCTTCCACCATGTGGGCAGGTTATAGTTCAAGAGGCGGGCTCACTTTGAACCCCTATGGACCGGGGGAATTCTTTGTCGGCGGATCCAGCTCAGGTTCGGCTGCGGCTATAGCGGCAAACTTGGCAGCTGCAGCTATTGGAACAGAGACAACTGGATCCATCATTTGTCCAGCGAGCCAAAATTTCATCGTCGGATTGAAGCCGACTGTCGGTTTAATTAGTCGAGCAGGGGTCATTCCGATCTCGAATAGCCAAGATACTCCGGGTCCTATGACTAGAACGGTAAAAGACGCAGCTATTTTGTTGGGAGTACTGACAGGCGTTGATGAACGGGATTCTAGCACCTTAGAAAGTGTAAACCGCTCGTATAAGGATTATACGCAGTTCCTCGATAATAGCTTTATAAAAAAAGCTAGAATTGGTATACCGAGATTTTATTATCAGAACTTGGATTCAGAGAGATTAGCCATCATGGAGGCAGCCATAGCCCTATTAAAAAAGGAAGGTGCCACTGTTGTTGACCCTGTTTCTCTTCCTTGTGAGCTGGTGAACTGGAATTTCGATGTTAAGCGTCATGAGTTTAAAAAGTATGTCAATGATTACTTAGCCAGACTACCCGCATCCATACCTGTACATAGTTTGTCGGAAGTAATAGCGTTTAATCAAAACCATGCGGATGTCGCATTAAAATATGGCCAATCCCGCCTAATCTGGTGTGATGAAACATCCGGATCGTTGGAGGATACGGAATATCTGGAGAGTAAACGGAAAAATGAGGAGTATTCCCGTGCTCAAGGAATCGACGCTGTTTTAAAACAACACGATCTGGATGCTTTATTATTGCCTGGTAACTACGACGGCACGGATATCGCGGGAAGAGCGGGATACCCTTTAATTACAGTCCCAGCCGGGTTTGCACCCGTAGGAAGCACGACATCGGAGGGATGGATTACGAAAGGACCGTTCGGCATTGTTTTTTCCGGCTCTGCTTATAGCGAACCTGTTCTAATTAAACTTGCGTATGCTTACGAACAAGCGACGAAACATCGGTTTCCGCCAGCATGATAAGAAAAATCCCTCTTTTTTCTAATAGGTCTATAGGAGTAATGGTAGTTTAATATGGAAAGTGAGGAACAAAATGAATATAGTTCTTGTAGGTATGTCTGGTGCTGGTAAAAGCACTTTAGGTGTATTGCTTGCAAAAGCTTTAGGAATGAATTTTGTCGATACGGATATTGTCATTCAACAATGTGAAGGTAAGTTGCTACAAGAGATAATCGATATTGATGGGATAGAGAAATTCTTGCAAATCGAAGAGAACGCTATATCTGAATTGCAATTAGATAATTGCATTATCTCTACGGGAGGAAGTGTTATTTATTCTGAAAAAGCCATGAACGTCCTTAAAAAAAGTGGCAAAGTCATTTATTTACACGTCCCATATGAAGAGATTAAAAAAAGACTAATTAATATAACAACTCGAGGCATTGTTATCAAAAATGGAAATAGTCTAAAGGATGTTTACGAGGAAAGACTGCCCTTATATTCTAAGTACAGTGATAAAATCCTTGATTGTTTAAACAAGGATGTTGAACAATGTGTAAGCGAGATTATTAAACTAATACATGAAACTCGCGTTGAGTTCTGAATTTAAGGGTATTATTTTAAACATAAATGTATAAAATTTACAAAAGATCATATATTTCTTAATTTTGATTTTTGAGGTGACGCTATGGGTGATCGTAATACAATGTTTGCATGGACCTTTTCTCTTGTAGTAGGTTCAATAATTATGACTATGACAGATGACCATACTCTCTTTAATATAGATATTATCAAAGCTAAAGATGAAATTCTTTAGTTCGTTATAGATCATATCTTGAAGATTAAACATCACAATTGTTAAAATGATGCCATTCGTCTAACGGTAAATGGGGGCTTAATAAACATTTGGAGTGTGATCAAAGAAAACTTATGGATAAGAATATTAAGCAACTTTTCAATCAAGATATATTGAGACAAGCCGCAGAATGTTATGGGATACGCGAAGACTCAATAATCGAGTTAAACGGGTTTCAAAACTTTGTTTTTTCTGGATTGGTGGGAGATCGAGAAGTTATTTTAAGAATTGCCCATAACGCACATCGGGGTGAATTATTAACGAAAGCGGAAATAGAATTTATCTTGTTTTTAGCGGAGTCTGGTGTAAAAGTAGCTAAGCCGATCCAGTCTTTATCGGGGGATCTTCTTCACGTAATTGATCATGCTTTTATTGTGACTGCCTTTGAGAAAGTTCTTGGCAGAAATGCAAAAATTGCCGAGGAGAGCAATAGTTTTTATGAGAATATTGGTCAATTTGTAGGGAAGATACATAAGTATTCACTTCACTATACTCCTCAACATTTTCGTTATGAATGGAATGAGAATGCTCTATTAACCTCATTTAAGAACAATTGTCCCCCAGAATTATTTAACAGTTTCGATCGATTAATTGAAGAAGTTAGTGCTCTCGCCAAAGATAAAAATACATATGGCCTTATTCATGGAGATGTGAGCTGCGGTAATTATCTAAATGATGGGGATAACGCCAATATTATCGACTTTGACGAGGCGGAATATAGTTGGTTTGTTTCTGATATTGCTACTCCACTATTTTATGAAATCCCTATCCCGTGGGTTGTGGATGGAGAAGTAAGAAAGGAGATTACAAAGCGCTATTTTTCCAACTTCTTAAACGGTTATTGTAAGGAGAATACGATAAGTCAAGAGTGGTTAAAGAAAATACCTTTATTTATCGATTTAAGACAAGCTAGGGTTTTATCCGCACTATATAGAAGCAGAGATTTTAATGCTCCTGATTGGAGTAAGTGGGATGAACAAGCTCGACGCTTTTATTATTCCAACTTACTGAATAGCACTCCATATATTGACTTGGATTTTTCGCGAATGTAAGATTAATTATTTAACTATCGGAGCGATGAATTAAATATGTAAAGATCGTGTTAATAAGAGGTGAATATATGAAGGTGAATATATACCTGGATGATCTAAGGGACTGTCCTGAAGGTTTTTTAGTGGCAAGAACATTCGAAGAAGCAATACAATATTTTAAGCTGTATACAGTAGAACTACTATCGCTTGACCATGACTTAGGTGAAGATGAGAACGGTAATGAATTGCGCAATGGTTATGATTTCGTTAAATATTTTTGTGAGAATGGTTTAAGCGCCAGCAAAATTTATTTACACACAGATAACCCTGTGGGGCGAAAGAATATGTATGAAACATTACTAGCTGCCCAACGCAGAGGGTTTATTGATGAGGATATTGAGATATACCATTATGCTTTAACAGTTAACAAGTACTCAGGTGAATAATCATTCATTCATTAAACTAAAGGAAATACTACACGAAGAAATTAGCAGCGGCAGTCTTGGACATCATATTCTCGTCCAAGGCTACCGCTATTTTTATCTCTGATTCAATTATCATGTTAACCAGATGATATATTTGTTAAAATATTCCTTTACATTTGTGCTTTTTCATATATACTATGGAATGGTAATTATATACAAAGATGGTTAAGGGGGATTTTTAAATGTCGATGGAAACAACAAACTATGGGCTAGATCAAAGAGAAAAGGTTATGACGGTGAAGAATTGGCTAATTACTAGCTTAATTTTGATGATCCCAATTGCCAATATCGTCATGTTATTTGTTTGGGCATTTGGTGACGGTGCCAACAAAAATAAGTCTAATTACGCCAAAGCGAGCTTAATAATGATGGCTATTTTTATTGTATTATATGCTATTTTTGCAATTGCCTTCTTTTCTTTATTCGCAGACGTACTGAGCAAAAATACTACTTTTTAGAGAATACCAATATAAAAACATAATCTCACCTCACACCTCTGCGATATTGCAGAGGTGTTTGCTTTACATGACGCTGAAAAATTCGGTAGAAATGCTGCAGATTATTGAACCCAGAGCCGAGGGCAACATCAATAATGGAAAGCTCCGTTTGCTCCAATAATTTTTTGGCTTCTAATATTCTTCGGTTTAACACATATTCGAATACTGTAAAATGGGTCGTCTCTTTAAACAAATGGCTTATATAATATTTACTCAGCCCAAATTCGGCTTGAAGCCCCTCCAGAGTGATCAGCTTGGCGTAATGTTCATCGATAAAGCGGATGAGTCCCCTAATGTGCGGATTAAAGGCAGGAGACGGCTGCTGCTGGTCTGCCAGCTCCTTAAATCGGATGAGCAGCTGGAGTAAATTTAGCTTTACCTTGGCCTCGGCTAGCGGATCGCAATCGTTCAATTCATGCGCGGACACCACCGTTTTGAAAAGAGACGTCAGTGCGCTTCGCTGCTCCAGCTTCGTCTCCACCTTACGCGGACCTTGATGAATTAACCACTCCAAGGTGGGCTCCAGCCCGGCTTCTCGAAGTATCCCTTGAATGAACTCTTTGCTGAAATTAATCACATATCTTGCATAGGCACGGTTAGGCTGGTAGTGGATCCGGTGGATCTCGTATTCGTTAATGAAAAAGAAGTCGCCGTCCCGAATCGTGTAATTGTTGTCCCGCACGAAAATTTCAAGGTCCGCTTTGACAAAGAAATCAAGCTCGAAGGCATTATGATAATGGTGAATGACCGGTTTTTTCCCGATTTCCCTATCATGCGTATAGCTTATGGAGAAAGGCGGGGTTCGGTCATAAGGAACATCGTAGTTCGACATGGTCGTCCGGTCCAATTGCAGGCTCCCTCCTTCAGTAACGACAGCACTATAAATATATTATAGCAAGATAGGTGAATGTTTGGGGAGAAAAACAAGATAATTGAAGACGCTCTCACGGCTCGGATGGTACGCTTAATCCGAAAATATCAAGCTCTTACTCTCTGGAGGCGAAAGAGATGGATTCTATGAACTTAACGATAATCGGCGGCGGGAGCGTCAACTGGATGGCGGGGCTCATGCGGGACGTGTATTTGTTGGACGAGATTCAAGGTGGCGAAATCAGACTGGTCGACCCGAACCGAGAGCATGTTGAGGCTGTAGCCGCTATGCTGCACACTTTCAATAGGCTTCGTAACAAGGAATACCGGATCCGCATTATAGATGATCGGAAGGAAGCGCTGCAAGGAGCCGACTTCGTACTGACGACGTTCAGTCCAGGAGCGATGGATGCGTTCTGGAATGATCTGGAGTTGCCAATCCAATACGGCATCCGGCAGCCGGTATCGATGACGGTTGGACCATGCGGCATCTCCGCTTCGCTGCGTACGGCACCGGTTGCCTACGAGCTTGTGCAGGAAATGGAGGAGATATGTCCGGGTGCCTGGCTGTTCAATGTGACGAATCCCATGAGCGTCGTCACCAGGGCCATGAATAAGGCGGCCAAGAGTGTCAAGGTCGTCGGCATGTGCCATGAGCTGCATGCGGCTCCGAAATATTTTGGACCGATGCTTGGTTTGTCCAAACCTGAGGGCATGAACGTGACCGATTATCTGTACCGTTGGCTTCCGGAGCAAGGGTTTCATTATAAAGTTGCAGGGGTCAACCATTTCATCTGGCTGACGAAGGCAGAGCTTAATGGCCAAGATGTACTGCCTCGAATCCGCGCATATGCCCAGGAACATTGGGACATCGAAGACGAAGGAGCAGCAGGACAAAATGATTCCTTTCACAACAAAAGCGCAGCGAAGCTGGCATTATGCCGTCAGTTTGGATACTTGCCGCTGGCTGGAGACCGCCATCTGATCGAATTCTATCCAAGTCTGTGCAATGTGAGAAACGGGTACGGCATGAAATACGGCGTGCTTAAAACGACGGTAGACGCCAGGCGCTTGACGAAGGTGCATCAGCTGGAAACGATCCGTCAGCTGGCAAGCGGCGTGAAGGAGGTTTCCTGGCAGCGCTCCGGCGAAGAAATGACGGAAATCATGAAGGCTGTTGTCACTGGCGGCGAGACGCCCGCGATTGTTAACGTCCCGAACGAAGGGCAAATCGGAAACATGCCTAAGGACGTCATCGTGGAGACACTCGCGAATGTCGGAGCGAGCGGGATTCACCCGTGGGCTTCGGGTGATCTGCCTGGTCCGGTCGGCAGTCTGTGCAGGCTTCACGCCGATGTGCATGAGCTTACGTTGAAAGCGGCGCTGGAGGGCAGACGGGAGACGTTGATCGAGGCGTTAAGCCTGGATCCGCTTAGTGGGCTCGCGGATTTCTCCGAGCTCGGGGAGCTGGCTGACAGCTTGCTACGGGCGAATCGGAGCTGGCTGCCGCGTTTTTTTAACTAGAGGGGAGAGGAAGCAGTGAATACGGTTAAAGGTACCATCTTCAAACATCAATTACAGAAACGCAAGGATGAGTTAACAGGACGGACTGTGACTCAGCTCACTTCTCTGCCTGGAAATCATCATCATTTATATTTTACGAGCAGCAGCTTCACAGCGGATAACCGGCAGATTCTATATATCAGCGACTTGGGCAGCGGCAATCCGAATGTGTTCAAGCTGTCGCTGGAAGACGGTACGGCTGTTCAACTTACGGACAATAGTGATGGCATAATGAAAAGTTATGTGTACTACGACGGCAATCCGTACCGCGGTTTCGCCAAAGCGAGCCCCAGTTTCGCTCCAGGAGCAGGTCTTCTGCTATATATTCAAGGCAACGAGGTGCGATTGCTCGATGTAAACAGGCTGGAGGAAAGAGTCATTTATCAACTCCCGGCAAACGTGATGACCGGATTTACGCATTTGTCTGGTGACGGACGATACGCTTGCGTCCCTTATATCGATTCAGCAGCGTTTGAGGTTGGAGATGGTAATCCTTTCAGCTTGATTCGGGAAAAGGTGAAGCGGGACAACATAAGCTCACAAGTCGTCGTCATCGATACGATCTCAGGGGAAACGCTCTACAATTTTACGCACCAGGGCTGGGTGACCCACGTACAGTTCCACCCGAACGATCCGCGAATCATCCTGTTCAACCACGAAGGCGGCATGGTCGATCAACGTATTTGGCTGTATGAACACGGGAAGATCTCGAAGGTGAGGGATCAATCGAACGGGGGGCCGTCTTTGTGGATTTGCCATGAAATGTGGGCGAATCAAGACCATGCGGTAATTTATCACGGAACCCGAGGCGTACCTAACGATCCGGCAATGAAGGAAGTAGCGAAAGAGCAAGAGCCGATTGTCAGCTTTGTCGGTTATATGGATTCACGGGAAGGGAAGTACATGGAAGTAAGCTTTTCACCTGATATGACGGCTTATGGACATTTCACAACAAGCACAGATGACTCGCTGCTTGTGACTGACGGCATTATTAATGCCCACAGTATTCATCTGTGCCGGATAGATTGGCTGCAGGCTAAGCTGGACATGACACTTCTCTGTCTCCACAACAGCAGCTTCTCTGTGCAGGACGTGCATCCTCATCCGATTTTCAGCCATAACGACCAGTACGTTCTTTTTACCTCGGATACTCATAATGAACGGACACAAGGCAATATCTATATCGTTGATTTGCACGAAACTGTATAAATTAAAGGGGGTTATACCATGCATCCTTTTATGGGAATAGAGCAGTGGGACAAAATTGGCATGTCCGTAGCCGAATCTGCCAACCGGCTACACCGGCTCGCTTACATCGATCGGCGGCTGGCAAGAATCGAAGCCGGCCATCTGATCGCCAGGCCGGAATATGAGCTCAAAGGCGCATTAGCCCGGATGGTGTGGCAAGACGCTTCCTTCAATGAGCAATGCCGCAATCGCTGCAGGCAACTGCGACTGAGCACGGCAGCTTTCGACAAGTGTCCCGACATCGCGCTCGAACGGTTGACGAATCAAGTGCTCGATTCCGTAAGCACACTAACCTTGTTAATTGCGTTGTTTGAAGTGGTGAAGCCGGCTCAGCTGGAGGCCATCGACGATTATTTGCAGCGAGCGCAGCCTATTGTCGACGAGCCGACCATCACGATGCTCCGGCATCAGCAACTCGACCGGCAGATGCAAATCGACTGGGGCCAATCAGCCGCCACGGAGCTGCTTCAATCCGCCTCAGAAGAGGAACGCCAGGATGCTGAGAAGTGGAAATCTCTTCTCGAGAATTTGCTGCAGCAAGCTGGGGGCATCAGTGGTACGGAGCCACGGACGGAGCATGAGCCGGTATTGCCCGAACTAGCCTTTTCGTTTGAGCTGCCGAATGTTTCGATCCGGGACAGCCGTTTTAAGACAAACCGGCGCAAGTTCGACGGAATGACGTTCGAGGACAACGACGCAGGCCGGTTTGAGGCGATGATGCTGCACCGGTTTTATGAAATGACGGCAACCGAGGCGCTCGCATACATCTTTTTCAGTGCGGAAAGCAAGCCATGGGCCTTTCATTACGATGTGGCTCGCCATCTGTGGGACGAGGCCCGTCATTCCTGGTTCGGGGAAGCGGCGTTACGGGCGAAAGGAAGGAATGTTTACGACATTCCAAATTGGATTGGATTTTACGAAATGTGCGTAAATGAATTTGATAGTATTGACGAAGCTTATACCCACCTTACGATTGCTATAGAAAAGGCGGCCATGAAATATCCTCCGGGGAAGAGGGAAGAGTGGGAGTTTTGTCGCGATAAGGTTCAGGATCCGTTGATGACGACGTTTCAGGATTTCGATTGGGCAGACGAGGTCGTTCATGCTGGGTTCGGACAAAAATGGATCATTCATGATGTACATCAAGGGGATCAGGATCAAGCACAGTTGGCAGCAGCCGTTACGCAGGAGAAAAGAACGAGGTTTATGGAGCGGGCGATGGGACAGGCGACCTCCGACAAGCAAGTCACCGACCGTTTTGCTGGTGGTTACTAGGTGTAATACCAACTAAATTGTACCCTATCGAGGAGACACCTGACTCGATAGGGTCATTTTTTTATACAATTTAAAATGAGAAATATAGTACATAAATATAAGCATTTATAGTATATTTAATTAGTTGTCTGAGTTTAGCAATTAGAGTGGCAGAAAGAAGTGGTACAAAAATGAAAGTTAGCCTAACCGCACTAATCCTATTTGTTATATTAGGAATGACCGGGTGCAGCCATTCGGTGCAACCAGAAAGTCTAGTTTCTTTACCTAATACACAAGTCATCTCACCCGTACACATAGAACCCCAACAAAAAGTGATAAAGAAAATAGATGATTCTAATAGTGAGCAAAAAAGTGAAAGTGCTGCAGTAATCAATAATGTGAAAAAAGACGGGCTTAAAGTGGCTTTAACTTTTGATGACGGTCCTGATGAAAAATATACGCCGCTCATCTTGGACATATTGAAGAAGGAGCAGGTGAAAGCGACTTTCTTCGTAGTCGGAGAGCATGCGAAAGAACATCCGAAAATGTTGAAAAGGGTTGTAGATGAAGGTCACGTTATTGGTAACCACTCATGGGATCATGCCAATCTTTCCGAAGCGACTGCTGATAAGATTGAGAGTGAAATTGTATCAACGGATGATATGATTAAGCAAATTACAGGTGTAACCCCTACCTTATTTCGGGCACCCTATGGTGCGGTTTCTCCGCAGGTTCTTAATGCATCTATGAAATCTGGCCATCAAGTGATTGGTTGGTCCGTTGATACGTTAGACTGGGATGGGAAAAGTGTTCCGCAAATTTTAAACAATGTACGAAAAGAAGTTGGACCGGGCGCAATAATTCTTCAACACTTTGCAGGTGGGAAGCATGGGAAACTCGGTAACACGGTAGAGGCGCTTCCTCAAATTATCTCCTATCTGAGACAAAAGGGTTATACCTTAGTGACGGTTCCAGAACTACTTGCTGCTAATTAATTTTACCTTTATTTCAAGGCTGTTAGACTGCGATATTTAGCAGGCTAACAGCCTTTTGAGTTGCGTAGGAGGCTGCCGGTTATCGCTGTTGGAGAATATAAATCATCGTAATTCCTGAGGAGATGGGGGTTTCAGAGGGGGACTTTCATCCATTTCGGCAGTGCCTCTATAGACAGATGGCGCAATTCCAATCCAACGCTTGAATTGACGGCTAAAGTGGGCGCTTGTTTTATACCCGAGTATCATGGCTATATGATCGATGGACAGATCAGTCTGAAGCAGCAGGCGCTGTGCCTCACTTAATAAAATTTCCGACATATATTTGCGGGGAGCTTTCCCGTATACCTGTTGAAATACCCGATTCACCTGGGATGGACTGAGATTCAGGGATTCGGCTATATCTTGTACGAATTTTCTTTCGTTGTCTTCCACTTGGCCATGAAGCAGGCTGCTTCGGATCGAAGATCCAATGTTTTCGGCGATGCGGCTGGCCAGTAATTCCTTTTTCGTAAGCACAACGTTGTCGGTTTGGGACAGTTGTTCCACCAACGTTCCCAAAAGCTCAAACACGGCTGCGTACATTTTCAAGTTTTTTGCAGCAGAAAGCGATCGATTTTTGTTTTCAGTGGCAAAATTGCATAATTCTGCTAAGAGTGGAGCCAATTCTTTGACAAGGGGAGAGGAGGCTTCGTAACAGGTGGCTTGACGGCGCTCCAGCTCTTTGGAGAATGCGGGATCTGCTACGCTGAAATGGATGCAAAAATAAGTGAAGCCACGAGAGCCTGCGGACTTGCATGAATGAATAATTCCCGGACGTATGAAAAGCAGATCTCCCTTTTTTTGATCATAAATTTGACCTTCAATCATCATCTTCATGTCCCCTTCGATCACCCAATGAAGCTCGTACATCGGATGTTCATGGGATGGATAGGTCCAACTGGGACCCACATCGCGAACATGCAGCCCCATCAGGTGAAAGGACATTCGAACGTCGGGAAGCCTGCCTATTTCAACCATATCGGCGATCATTTCAGACATTATATACGTCCCCCCTTGCTTTTCGATCTATTCTACACCATTTATACAGCGCTTTCAATCGGGATTGAATGCAAGAAATGGGTAAATGTTGTAAACGATTAGCGCATCGTCAACTCCAATATAGTAGTGGTATGTTAGTATTATCACAGGTCAAAGGCAGCTAATTATGCAATCGAAAGCGTCGTCAGCATATGCTGAATGAATCAGAGGGTGGCCGATTTATTAAAGCGATCCGGCTCACTGCAATCAAGCTGGTATACTAGGGTAACTAGTCATTTTATATTTTTGTAAGCGCTTTTTTGAAAGTGCTTCAAAGATGAATGGCGGCTCGTCGGGCTGGAGGAATCTTATGAGTATTCAAATTGACATTTCAAGAGACAAAAGAGGACTAATCCGGGATTTCGTTTACGAAACCTTGAAGAAAAACATCATGGAGCTGCGACTCGAACCGGGGCGGTTTATCTCGGAGAAAGAACTGGTCGAAATGCTCCAAGTGAGCAGAACGCCGATTCGGGAAGCATTGGTTAAGCTGACTCAGGAAGAATTGATTGAAACGACTCCTCAGAAGGGCTCCATCATATCGCTTATCGATTTGCAGCATGCGGAAGAATCCAGATTTGTCCGAAAAACCTTGGAATCCGCCGTTGTTAGAGAAGCGTGTGAGCTGCTTGACAAGGAACAGGTGCTTCATCTGCAAAATCTCATCTCGCTGCAAGAACTATGCGAATCCGAACAAAATTATGGGCGTCTGTTTGAGCTCGATGAAGAGTTTCACAAATCGATTATGATCGGCTGCGGACGGGGCCGTACGTGGGGACTCATTCAACAAATGGCAACGCATGACAACCGCATTCGGATTTTACGGCTTGCTTCCGATTCCGACTGGAAAATAATATTGGCCCAGCATCACGGCATTGTTCGTGCCATCAAGGAGAAGGATCCCGACCAAGCGGAAAAAATGATAAAAGATCATTTGGAGCTGCTCTTGATTGAAAAAGAAAATTTGAAGCTGAAGCACACCAAATTTTTCAAATAAATCAAAGGAGTGAAAGACGATGATAAAAGTAGCCGTGATCGGTGCCGGCGGTATTGCAAATGCGCATTTGGAAGCGTATGCAAACTCGTTCAAAGGAAGATGCGAAGTCGTTGCGTTATGTGACATTTACAAGGAAAAGGCAGCTGGGCATAAAGAGAAATTCCAGCTCGATTGCAGGGTCGAAGAGGACTATCGTGAACTGCTGGACAGCGATATTGATCTGGTGTCGATCTGCACCCCGCCATATACGCATGCGCAAATCGCTATCGACTTTTTGAGAGCTGGCAAGCATGTATTGGTAGAAAAGCCGATGTCTTCTTCCTTGGAAGAATGCGATCGCATGTTGGAAGCGGCTTCAGAATCGCAGCGTATACTGTCCGTTATCGGGCAAAACCGGTTCAGGGATCCTATCATGAGGCTGAAGCGCACGCTCGATACCGGAAAGGCAGGCAAAGTCGTGCATGCACAGGTTGATTCCCACTGGTGGAGAGGGCACTGCTATTACGATTTGTGGTGGAGAGGCACTTGGGAAAAGGAAGGCGGCGGCTGTACGCTGAACCACGCTGTTCATCATATCGACATGCTGCAGTGGACGATGGGGATGCCGGATAAAGTCCAAGCGGTGATGAGCAATACTTCGCATGATAATGCGGAAGTCGAGGACATCTCCATAGCCATTCTTTCTTACGGTAACGGAAGTCTGGCACAAATAACAAGCTCTGTCGTGCATCACGGAGAAGAACAGCAGCTTATATTCCAAGGGGAAAAGGCGAGAATTTCCGCGCCCTGGAAGGTTTATGCCTCCACGTCCAAGGAAAATGGATTTCCGATTCGGAACACTGATCTCGAGGAAGAGCTTGAGAACACGTACAACAGCATGGAAGACCTCACGTACACCGGGCACGCTGGACAAATTGACGATGTGATGAAGGCGATCGAAAGCGGATCGCTGGAGGTACTCATTGACGGCCGTGAAGGACGCAAAACACTCGAGCTCATTACCGCCATCTATGAAGCGGCTACTACAGGCAAGAGTGTAAGCCTGCCACTAACGAAAGACAGCTTATTCTATTCAAGAGACAGCTTGCTCGCGAATGCACCGCATTTTTACGAGAAGACCGCCTCGGTTGTTTCCTTCTCGAAGAACGACATTACTCTCGGCAGCGATTATAAGAAGTAACTGCTCTGGGCAAGTTGAGAAACCAGTGAAATGGAGGTAGTCGTTTATGCAGGCAATGAACAGTAGTGTTGCTCTGGATAAGAAGGAAAGCGTCGCCATACCGCAGCAAAAAAAGAAAGGCTTGTCGTATTATATAAGACTTGATTACATGCTTTACCTGATGTTGCTAGTTCCTATTGCATATATCGTGACATTTAAATATGCACCTATGTATGGCATACAAATTGCTTTTAAGGATTACAACATTTTTCAGGGCGTCAGCATGAGTCCATGGAATAATTTTGAAACCTTCAGGCAAATCTTTTCCTCACCACAATTTTTTCAAGTTGTTAGAAATACGTTGATGCTGAACTTTTTGGATTTGCTGCTGGGATTTCCAGCGCCGATTATTTTAGCCATTTTATTAAATGAACTGGTATGGAATAAGTTCAAAAAGATTAGCCAGACCGTATTGTATCTGCCGCATTTTCTTTCCTGGGTTATTATTGGCGGCATTGTTACTCAGCTGCTTTCTCCCACAGGTATGTTAAACTCCTTAATTGGCCATATGGGTGGGCAAGCGTTACCGTTCCTCACGAACAAATTTGCATGGGTTGCAACTTATTCTTTAATTGGCGTATGGCAGAACGCTGGATGGGGGACAATTCTGTATCTTGCTGCTATGACGGGAATCGACAAACAGTTATATGAAGCCGCAGATGCAGACGGAGCAGGAAGATTAAGAAAGATATGGCATATTACACTGCCAGGTATCCGTCCAACCATTGCAATTCTTCTTATTCTGCAGCTCGGTAACATTATGGCTATTAATTTCGATCGTCCATTCAACATTCAAAACAACCTAGTTATGGATTATGGGGACGTTATCAGTACCTATGTTTATCGTGTAGGGATTCAATCTGCGAACTTTTCAATTGGTGCAGCTGTAGGCTTGTTCCAGTCTGTTATTTGCTTAATATTCTTGGTAACCTCTAATTTTATTTCCCGTAAATTAGGGGAAAACGGAATATGGTGAGGAGGCATCGACAATGTCACATACGTTTAAAAATAGAATGATTGACTATACAGCAGCAACGGTTATTTTAATTGCGGTTTTTATATGTCTGGTTCCTTTTCTTTATATTCTCTCCCAATCACTTAGCTCTAACACGGCGATTATATCCCAAGCTGTTACCATCTACCCCATAGACTTTAATATAGAAGCTTATAAAGTTGTTTTCAGGGATGCTGGTATGTTGTACTCCTTGTTTTATACGATCATTCTGACGGCCGTATTTGTGCTCGTATCTTTGACCGTTACCATATTGGCAGCGTATCCGCTGACCAAAAAAAGACTCAAGGGCAGAAACGTTTTATTATTGTTGATGGTGTTTACCATGTATTTTAGCGGCGGGTTGATTCCGGACTATCTCAATGTAAAGAATCTGAGCCTCTTGGACACGCCATTGTCACTGATTCTCCCGGGTATGATGAGCGTATACTACATGATCATATTGAAATCGTTCTTTCAAAGCTTGCCTGAAAGTCTGGAGGAAGCTGCACACCTGGACGGATGCAATGAGCTGCAGATTTTGATCAAAATCGTGCTGCCTCTTTCCAAGCCGGCACTTGCTACAGTCAGTTTACTGTATGCCGTATTCCGGTGGAACTATTTTCAGGATGCTCTTTTCTACATTACAGACCAGAAATTCTATACGATACAGCTTAAGCTGTATAACGTTATCAATCTCTCACAGCAGATGTCCGGCGAGAATCTCATTGTAAATCTGCCTTCTGAGGCATTGAAAGCGGCAAGTATTATGTTTGGCACAATTCCGATTCTTCTTGTGTATCCGTGGCTTCAGAAATACTTTGTATCCGGTATTATGATTGGTGCCGTTAAAGGCTGATATGGGTTTGTGAAATGGATGATTTCATCTATTTCGCGAGTTTATATACGATTAATTTAAAAAAGGGAGTTGGGTTCTTTGAAGGTAAAGACAGGAAGATCTATCGGTTTTTCTTTGGCCGCCCTATTGCTTGCTTCTACATTATCCGCCTGCACGAGTAGTTCACCAGCCGGCACAAACGCCACTGCTACAGCAAGCGCTGGTACACAAACGGCTGCAGCAGGTGCTACAAAAGAACATCGCACATTAACTGTCGAAGTTTTCGACAGAGGTAAACCCGGACAGCCGGATTTGAATGATAACTTCTGGACGAAGTATATCAACGATAATTTCGGCAAGCAGTTTAATGCCACAGTAAAATTTGTTTCCGTTCCTAGAGCACAGGAAGTAGACAAATTAAACGTATTGATGGCATCCGGCCAGGCACCTGACATTACGTTCACGTACAACCAGGGTGTTGTTTACAATTATGTACAGCAAGGTGGCTTGGCAGAATTAGATCCAGTTCTCAAGCAGTATGGATCTACACTTACAAAATATCTGGGCGATGATGTATTAAAATATGGAAAGTTTAATGGCAAGCAATATTCTATACCGGGCAAGAGAACTGTTCTTGCAAGTTCAAACACTTTTATCCGTAAAGATTGGCTTGATAAATTGGGGCTTCCTGTTCCTACTACACCGCAACAATTCTATGACACCATGGTTGCATTTAAAGAGAAGAATCCTGGTAATGTAAGCGGCGTCATTCCATACGGGTATTCCCTGCAGCCTTTAAATCCTGGATTAAGTTTCATACCAGAAGCCTTTAAACCATCTAATCTTACGGAAGAACAGTTTGCTACCCTTCAGCCGCAATCGATCTGGTTGGCCAACTGGAGTATGCCTGGATTTGATAAAGCGGTTGGGTATGTCAACAAAATGTATAATGCCGGCTTGATTAGCCCGAACTTTGCAACTGACAAAGATGGAAAACTGCTGGACGCAGATATTTCCAACGGAAAAGTCGGAGCATTCCAAACGAACTGGGATGGTCCGTACAGAACGGCTCCCGGCACCTATGCCAATCTGGCTAAAAATGTTCCTGGTGCTCAGCTTGTTCCAATCGATCCATGGCAAAATGATGCAGGCAAACATCCTAAGAACGGGTACAGCCCAAATGGGATGTATATCATCATCCCTAAAACAAGTAAAAATGTTGACCTTGCCGTACAATACCTCAACTGGATGAGCGACCCTAAGGTAACCCTTTTCCTCCAGAACGGTCAGGAAGGCGTAGACTACAACATGGTGAATGACGTTCCAAAACAGACAGGAACGACAAATACCGGAGATAAAATGATGACGGTTGCTAACAACCTGGACTATGACATCCTATCCAATGGAATTGAACTTGGGGATCAGAAAAAGAATGATGCAGCCATTTCTACAGGATATCCGGGTTATGAAAAGGATGCAGAGAATGCTTTGAAAGTAAGTATGGTGGACTATTATGCCGGCTACTTCTATTCCATACCGAATGCAGCCGATGCCAAAAACAATGCAGCGCTTAAGAATCTTTCAGCACAAATGCTTGCAAAACTAATTGTTGCTAAACCGGCTGAAGTTGATGGCTTGTACAAATCATTGGTTCAACAGTACATGGATCAGGGCGGGAAAGCAGTTGAAGACGAATTTATAAAGAATTACAAGGCTCAGAATGGTAAATAAGTGAGAGTCTAAACGTGATAAAAGCCGGACAAGGGATTTACCCAAGTTCGGCTTTTTTTCATGTTGCTAGTTGTTGAGCAGAAGCAGTCTTTCTTCTGGATCTAGTTTGGGGCAGGTCGTGCAGTAATCACGAGTCGCTGCGCCAGAATCAATTTGATAAGCTAAACAGCAGTATGGCCTTAAATAGAAGCAAGGACCCTGCCAATCCGGATGCTCGAAAAGGTTTAGCTTAATGGCAAAGCGATTATCCATTCGTGATTCAAACACAGCCGTCTGATCTCTCCGTATTAGTTCCAAACGGTTCTTTGTTCGCCAGTGCTTCTGATCGCTCATTAGCTGAACATAGAGCTGTCGCAAATTGTGAGTGACAAGCGCCCACATCACTTTGATGTTAGCACCTGTGTGCAAGGCTATTGCTTGGAAAAGTGACTCCGTATGATTTTGCACATTTTTGATATATTCGGTCAATTGATGATCACGTTCCAGGGTACAAAACGCGGGTAAGAGAGAGCTTTCCATCATTTCTGTCTCATATGCCATAGCACCGCCCTGAGTCAAACGGAACCGGACGTGGCTGGGAGATGCTGATAGCAAAGTATCATGAAGACTTGCTGATGCAATGAGGCCCCTAATAAATACGGAATATCGTTTTAGCAAATAGAGTGCCTGTAACAATGAGTTCAGCATTACCTAACAGAGAAGACTGCTGAGTAAGGATGCAAGAAAGAGAAGTTTCCTGCAATAGATCCATGGCTGAAAAGGGATATGACGATTCGTTGCAGTTGCGAAGAGATGTGACGAAATATTTTTGCATGGAGTAAATAAATGCATCGTCGCTGTCGCTATTATTCATCATCATTTACTTAATGATCTTCATGATGTCATCGATAATTTCACCACGGCCGATGACACCCCAACCTTTAAATAACCAGAAAGAGTCCGTTTCATATATGTTATTTGTCGTAACGGCTGGTGTGTTTTTCCAGAGAGGGCTTGACTTCAGATTCTTTAAATTGTCATTGGCATTAGGATCCGTCTCTAGTAGAACATAGTCTGCATTTATTTCAGGAATTTTTTCCATAGATAGATCAATACGTTTATCTTTAGGTGTAAGTGCAGTCGGCGTAAATCCTAGGTCGTTATAGAGCAATACGTTGGTCGGATGTCCATTTTGAGCATAGAGCTGAAGATTTTTTTCTCTAACACGTAAGTAAGCCAAATTCTTATTTTTCAATGTTTTAATTTGGTCACGTGCTTTTGCTACTTTCAGGTCAAGCTCGGCAATTTTCGCTTTTGCCACATCCACTTTGTCATACATTTCAGCGATCGTCATGATATCCTTTTTCCAAAAATTCACGTCGCTCTCATACTCTTGCCACTCATTTCCCATCACAATGGTCGGTGCGATTTTCTGAAGTTGATCATAGGTAGTAGCAGCCGTACGGCTTTCTACGAGAATGACATCTGGCTTAATTGTCAAGATAGCCTCAAGATTAGGCTTGTCTGCTGATCCAACAAGGGGAACACCTTGCAGTTGTTTGGATAAATACGGAAGATAATCTCCGCCATAACGGACTTCGTTGTTTACGCCGGCAGGCTTTTCGCCAATGGTTAACAGGTGGTCGATATAGGCTGCTGAAAGGACAACAATCTTATTAATTTTAGCAGGGATGACGGTTGTACCCTTCAAATGGGTTATGGTTCTTGTAGTTTGATTAGCAGCTGTAGCTGCAGGTGAATCGGGACTTGTACTCGGTTGTACTTGCTGGCTTGCTTCCTTCCCCGTGCCGCAAGCTGATAACATAAGTATTATAAAGATGGTCAGGATATATCCCATATATTTGTTCCTAAACATTTGTAATCATTCCTCTTTCCTCTACATTAATAATAATAATCATTATCATTGTAGGGAATCACATTAACGGGTTCAATGGATTATCTCCCTATTTTTCCTTGAACTATTTCACCTTATCAAGTTGTAATTGACTTGCGATCTGATTCATGGCGTAGAGTCTGCCGGTTGGACCTAACGTTTTGAATAGCAAATCGCTTGCCTCATAAACGTGTTGCTTTCTTACCGCTTCCAATGCCAACCATTCCTCAGATAACATGAGCTGTTGCAGCCGCTGTCTTGCAATTTCTGTAGGATCTGTCATTAAAAAAATATGATCCGGATTGAATAACTTCAGATCAGATAATTGAAAATCAATTGCCCATTCTTTATGTGGAAATTCGACTGGAAGTTTCAGTCCAAGATCATCATAGAGCAGGGTTCCTGTTTGATTAAGGGAGCCATAAATGCGATAGAAATCAGAACTAACTCGAATATAATACGCAGTTTGTGAGCCCCATTTTTCTATTATTTTATTTTGTAACGTATTTTTGCGATCCGCGTACATGTCTTTCCATGACGCTGCTTGCGATTCTTTACCCAGTATTGAAGCTAAATAGGATAACATCTTTGTATAATCGTTGGAGTGCCTTATCTTGATGGTCGGTGCTATACATTCCAAGGTTCCGCCCATTTCATAACGATCACTTGTCAGGATGAGGTCAGGCTTGGTTTGAATCAGCTTATCGTAATTCAGTTTGATACTTTCAAGTCGGGCAGCTTCTTGACCAAAGGATTCAAACAAAGGAACAGAAGCGTGTTGGGTTACCCGACCTTGATAGGACAAAAACGCAACGGGATACAGGCCCAGCGTCATTAAATAATCATCAAGCCCATAGTACAAAGCAGCGATTCGACGACTTTTGTCTTTCATGTAAAGGGTAGGAGCGACCCCTACTTCTTTTTTAAATGCCCGGCTGAAATAGTGTTCGTCCTTATATCCGACTTGTTGAGCCACTTCTTTCATTTTCTCAGAAGAAAATAACAATTGTTTGGCTTTTCTAATACGTTGTTGCAAAAAGTATTCCGTTGGAGTCATATTCATATGATTTTTAAAGATTCTTGTAAAATGATTGATGCTATAACCGGCCATTTTAGCTAACTGGCTAATTTTAAGGTCTTTCATATAGTTCTCACTTATAAATGCGAGCGCATATTCCATGCCAACTAGCGTCTCAGGTTCTTGCTCTTTTGCACTCTTTACTATCATTAGTTTAGTAAGTAGGCTGTGTAATTGATATTTCAAATCGAGCTTTTCAGAGAGTTGGCGATTCTTGACGGGGGCCAGAATGCGCTCGATTCTTTCTTTTACAGCACGGTCTTGAGAGGATAATGGATGCTTTCCGCTGACAGGGAAATGGGGAGGCTCCATGTGCCATTCTTTGCGATGTTTCTTCACTTGAAAGCAAGAGAAGAAGATAACTGAATAGTGAATGGGATCCAACACTTGGGATGTGCCCTCGATAATCATTCCAGGCAACAAGATGAATATATCTCCTTCCTGTGCTGTATGGGTAACCTCATTAATAGAAAGCACACCAGTACCCTTTGTAATTAGGCAGATGGCATATCTCTGAATCGTTCTTTTGCTCAAAATGTGACCATTCTGATCTTTATTGCTGCAATAAATCCGGATCGATGAAAAAAACAAATGTTCAAGCAGCTCACTCGAACTCCAATCGTTCATTGCACATTTTCCTTTCTTACACAAAACTTATAACAGGGGAGGTTATGTACTTATTAATTGCTTATTTTTATTATATAGCTTCGCAATGAGGGCGTCTTTACAAAATTGACTGATGTAGAGGTGTGAGGATGACTTGTAATCCGCGGGGAGTTTATTTCAAGACTGTTAGAATAATATGGATGGAAAATGGAAAAATATAGGGCGAAAGGAGACACTTCGATGATGCCAACCGTAAAGAACTTTGATCCTAAAGTGATTTCGCTTTTACAAGAGAAAATAAAACGGATCCAAACAAACAAAGGAGCTATCTATCTAGTTGGCCCCATAAAATTACCCGTTAATTTACAGGGGGAAACCGTCGAGTTTAAATGGTATTGCTGGCTGAATTGCAATGAAGTGACGGAAGATTTTGAGCGTATAGTGGCCAAATTATCCGCTGCTAATTTAGCTGAGCTTCAACAATCGAGTGTACTTGTTCATGGGGATTTCTCAAATGCCGATCATGCCTTGATCCGTTTTCACTCGATCTGTCATACCGGAGATATTTTTGGCAGTAAGCGATGTGACTGCGGATACCAGCTCAAACAGTCAATGCAACATATTGCCGAGCATGGAAACGGAGCGCTATTTTATCTAGCAAATCATGAAGGAAGAGGCATCGGGCTCTTTAGTAAGGCTCTTGCGTATATTCTTCAAGAAAATGGATTTGATACCGTAGATGCCAATCTTCAGCTTGGTTTCGTGGATGACTCCCGTGATTACAGTGATGCCATCAAGGTTTTGCAGACGCTTCGAACAAAGCCTGTTACCTTGATTACGAATAATCCGAGGAAATTGGATGCGCTTAGAAAGGCGGGGCTGGATGTAGAGGATCGTGTTCAGCTTTGGGGAGATGTCTCTGAATATAATGAGAAGTATTTGAAAACGAAAATCGAGCGATCAGGACACTTAAACGAAGGTGAAGACTGTTGTAACAATGACTAACCGCGAATATTGCTGAGATACAGAAAAGACCATTCGAACGAGCACAAGACTCGGCCGAACGGTCTTTTTTATTCGAAACAATCTATCATTGGAGACCTTTGATTAGAGCATCCACGTATTTTTCATTCTCTTTGCCAATGTCATAGTTAGCTTCAGATAGACACCAAGTGATGCAGGTCCCTGTCAAAAAAGAGTAAACATAATTAACGATTTCTTCCGTTGTTAAATCTTTTCTAAATATGGACTGCGTTCTGCCTTCTTCAATAGCTTCAAATAACAACTCCTGTTTGATGCAGTCCTCAAAAAACGAGGTTTCGGTTGAGTTAAGGGAGAGGTAGACCACGAAAGTGAGTCTAGTAAGTTCTTCGCCAACAGTTATAGGAAAGCCAAGCGCAACCATGATAAACGTTTTGAGTTTGTCTACAGGGGAAGCATCTTTGTTCTCTTGAATATATTTCCCGAAATTTTCTTCCATATACTCGGACATGTCGTCTCTGTATAACTTTCGGACGATGTCCTCTTTGGATTTATAGTAGATATAAAAAGTCCCTTTAGAAATCTCACACTTTTCGCAAATTTCATCGACCGTAACGTTGTTATATCCCTTGGACACGATAAGTTCTTTCGCTACCGTGAAAATTTTTTTCTTTGTGGATATTCCTTTTAGTTGTCGACTCGTTTCTTTTTTTTCCATCGCATATCACCCCCGACATCTAAACTATAACGCATGTTATCCTAATTGACAAATTAAATATGACCGCAGTAAAATGACTTCAGTCACATGACTACAGTATAGTGACTTCGGTCACATATGACTGAAATATAAAAACCAAAGAAAGAAGGTTGTTCAGTATGAAAATTGCTATTGTCGGTACGGGGAATGTCGGAGGAAGCCTTGCTCGTATTTTTACTCGAAAAGGGCATACTGTAACTATCGCGAATTCAAGTAACTCCCCAGCTCTGCACGAATTAGCCAAGGAGACGGGGGCAACTTCCGCAACGGTCCAGAATGTCGCTCAAGGAGCCGAAGTTATTATCCTTTCTATTCCTACCAAAAGAATTCTCGATTTGCCAAAGGAATTCCTCAATACAATTGCACCAGAGGCGATTGTGGTCGATACCAGCAATTATTATCCTTTACACCGTGATGGCGCTATTGAGCCTATTGAAAAAGGTGTGCCCGAAAGCCGCTGGGTTGAGCAGCAAATCAATCATCCGGTTATCAAAGCGTTCAGCGCCACGAATTGGTATAACTTGACGGAAGAAGTTCAGTCACAACTTTCTCATCGCTTTGCTTTACCTGTGTCCGGCGATGATGCAGCAGCTAAGGCGGTCGTGTCTCAGTTGGTCGCCGAGGCAGGTTTTGATCCTGTCGATGCCGGCGGGCTTGACGAATCCTGGCGTCTACAGCCCGGTTCGCCTGCTTATTGCACGGACCTCAGCGTCGAAGAAATGCGCAAAGCTCTTTCCCAAGCGACTAACGAGCGGAAACCGGAATCGTCAGGCATCCGTGATAGCGAAGAAGAATTAAAAACCGCACAGGAGAATCAAGTCGCGTTTTTCGAGACCTTCAACAAAGCGATTCAAGTTCTGGTAGAAACGAAGCAATGGTCAGAAGCAAGTGCAACGAAGGGAATCGTTGATCAATTCATGTCGGGTAAAAATCCGGGAGACATTCTAGCCAACATATTTGAGAATAAACGATTGGATTAAATAAAAATGAATAATAGCGAATGATACAGGAGCCTCTCAGTCTGCAACCGGATTGGGAGGCTTATTTAGTCATTTTAAAATATCCATGAAATGCCCCTGTAAAGACTTAGAAATCCCCCCTTTACTTCAATCAACCATTTAGGTATATTTTCGTGTAAACGGAAACAAAAGCATGTACAATAGTCGATAAGATGTTTACAAAAGGATGGGTTCGTCATGATGAACAGCCGTTGGACACGAAAAATCGTTGTCATGATCAGAAATATGAAATTTCAAAACAAACTCATGTTCGGATATTTATTCGCCTGCGTTATTCCTCTTATCGGTGTAAGCGTTATCATATTTACTCAATCGGCAAAGGGACTTGAAGATTCCTCCCAGGAGTTTGCCTCTTTGTATACGTCTCAGATCAGGACTACTTTGAATCAGTTTATCGACGAATACGACAAAGTGACCAAATCGGTTCTTGTCGATAACGGTTTGATTTACAATTTGGCCGAAGAACAAAGCTTGTCCATGGAAGAGTTGATTAACCAAAAGGTCGCTGTTCAACGCATGCTGACGCGAGTCACATGGCTCAAATCCGAAATCAGCACGTTGATGCTGGTTAGTCGTGATAACAACGTGTATCAATACACGACGACAACAAGCAGAGTGAATGAGAACGCCTTACTTGCCCAGGCCAAAGAGTGGAATAAAAAGTATCTGAATACGGATGATCCTTTTTTCATCACGGGGTTACACGATCGTTCCTACTACGAAGATAAAGGTGCTGGTGCGGTTGTGACTGTAGGGAGGGTGCTGTTCAGCTCCAATGGGGCCTATGCGGGCATGCTCCTGATCGACCTTGACCCTTTCACGTTGCTGCAGCTTGATCATGATTTTGTCCTGGCCCGTGATAAATATGGCATGAGTGTCATCATCAGCAATCGACAGGGAGAAATTGTTTATCATTCCGATGCGGCTAGCGGGCGTTTGTCTTGGGATCAGGTTTCCGAATCTGAAATGAATGCGATCAAGGATACCGGAGACGAAAATCTGATTCTTTTATCAGGAAGTACCTCCAAAGGGGATTTGTCCATCAAAACGGAGATACCGCGTTCTAAGCTGCTGCAGAAAATTAACCGGATCAAAGGAATAACGGTCATCGTCATTGTACTAAGCTGCTTGATTATTATGCTTATTTCTTTTGGATTAAGCTATACGATCACAAGGCCTATTAAAGCACTACGCAGAAGTATGAAGCAGGCGGAAACGGGACAATATTTGCCCATTGAGAAAGAGCAGGCGAACGATGAAATTGGAAGTCTTGTCTATAGTTACAATAAAATGATTTTAACGATTCGAACCTTAATTGAAGAGGTATATATTGCGGAAATCAAGCAGCGCCAAGCGAAATTCATGGCACTCCAAAATCAAATTAACCCCCATATGCTCTACAATACGTTGGAATCCATTCGCATGAAGGTATTGGCCAAAGATGATGATGAAAGCGCTGAGATGATCATGATCTTGGCTCGCATGTTTCGGCTTGTCTTAGGCAAGGGAGGCCGACATCATTCGGTGAAGAACGAATTGGAGTATACAGCGAACTATCTGCAACTTCAAAACATCAGATTTGATAATATGTTCAGTTTGAAGATCAGGATTCCTGATGAGATGCTGGCATGCACGATTATCCCTCTCGTTTTTCAACCTATCGTTGAGAATAGTATCAATCATGGATTTCTGGACTATACCCAGCCTATGCATATTGAGATTGAAGGCGCCTGGACCGAAGAAGGGGAGATCGTCATACGGATCATTGATGATGGCGGCGGGATGTCCATCGATAAGCAGCAGGAACTGCTTGCCGGATTGGTGGATGCGGAGCTCGACAAGTACAAACTCGAAGAGGACGTCAAATCGGAGCGCAGTGGACTAGGTCTTAAAAATATTGCAGAACGCATTAAACTCCATTATGGAGATCAGTATTATTTAACGATTCGTTCTGGGAGTGAGCGTGGAACAATCGTTGAAATCTATATGCCGAACCAAGTGGGTTAACTATGTGAAAAAGGGAGGTTATTTCGTATGAAGGTCATCTTGGTGGACGATGAGAAGGGCATTGTAGAAGGGCTCAAGCGAATGGTTAATCGCTATATACCGGAATGTGAGGTTATTGGTACAGCCCACAATGGCTTGGAAGGCTTCAAGCTAATTCAAACCCTGCAGCCGGATTTTGTTATTACCGATATACGGATGCCTCAGGCAGACGGTCTCGAGATGATTTCCATGCTGAAGGACGAAGGCAGCTCGATACCATGTATTCTTTTAAGCGGATATACAGATTTTGAATATGCTCGGCGCGGTATGCAGCTGGGTGTTCGCTTCTATATCAACAAACCGGTTGAAATAGATCAGCTACGTGAAAGCGTGCATCAGGTTATGGACGCGATTCGGGCGGATAAAGCAAAAGTTCAAGAAGTAAACGAATTGAAGCAAGAGGTTCTTAGTCGTAAGCAGGAGAAAGCCTGGAGGGATGTTCTCGATCTAGGCAACGACAATTTGGAACTCGTGGAAGAACTTCTTCAGGTTGCCCAGATTCCAATGGAAGGCGCCTTTTTCGGAAGTGTTCTTCTTGAATTCGATAGCAATGTCGATGGTAGTAAGGAGTTCGGGCTTCATCCTGTTTTTGACCACATTGACCGCGCCTTTAAACACTATCGCGGGGTTTTCCGCTTTCGCTATACGGGAGCCCAAGTCGCTGTCATCCTGGCCAATGACAAATTGATAAAAAATGAGGATGTAGTCCGGGCCTGTGTTCTTCTCAAGCAGGCCGTTTATCAAGATCTGAAGTTGTCCATGACGATCGGAATAGGCACAATACAGAAACGTGTTGTCGGAGTTAGTCAATCTTTTGAAGAAGCGTGTTATGCATTAAGCTACAAAGTCATAAAGGGAACGAACGCTGTAATTCCGTTTCCAGAGATCACGAATCTAACAGGACCAAGCCACGCTGTTCCTACAGAACTGATAGCCAAGCTGGAAACCGGACTGGACAACATGGACGAAGCAGGGTGTGTGGACATCATCCGAGAGATTTTTCGCAGGATGGAAGCCGAAAAGAGTATGAGACCGGCCGATCTACAGTCGCAGTGTTTAAATATCCTTTTATCCAGCGTTCGAAATATGTCCTTTCAACAGCTGCAGCAGAACGACTTCCTTGGCCGGCATATTCTGTCGCTAGATAGTATTTCCCGGTCTCGGACGTTAGAGCAGCTTGAGGAATGGACAGTGAAAGTGATTCGCGGAATTATTTCGTTCAAGTTAGAGCATAATATTCCAAAGAAGAAAGACATTATTACAGAAATCAAGGAATATATGACCAAGCATTATCATGAACCGATTAAAATTGCGGATCTGGCCGCCCGTTTTTTCATCAGCCCCTATTATTTAAGCCAGTTTTTCAAGCAAAAGACAGGGGAAACCTATGTGAATTTTTTGACGCAGATCCGAATTAATAAAGCAAAGGAACTCCTGCAGAACACCGATCTCAAAGTATATGAAATTTGCCAAATAGTCGGATACTCGGATACGCAGCACTTTGCCAGGTTATTTGAAAAATTAGCTGGATGTAAACCCAGGGAGTATAGAAAAAATACACCAACTCTGTAACGCGTATTTCGCCACTCCGATTAGGAGTGGTTTTTATATATTCTAAGAAATGACCTTGTTTTTACTTGGATTTGCCCAATTGAGGGATGTTCCTTCCGACGGTATAGTTATACATGTAAGCGATAACAACAGCAAGATACGGGGGGAATAAAGTGAATGTAATCTCATTAAATCGATTGAAGGTGTATTGGCCGTTGTATGTCATGGCGATTCCGGGAATTGTGTTTCTCGTTATTTTTAAATACATCCCGTTGGCCGGTGCTGTCATCGCCTTCAAAGACTATTCGGTTTTTAAAGGATTCATCGATAGTCCTTGGGTAGGTCTTAAACATTTTAAGACGTTAATTCATCATCCTGATTTCGTCAGGGTGTTCAGCAACACCATGATTTTGGGGCTGTTGAAAATCGTTTTAGTGTTTCCGGTAGCTGTCCTGCTGGCACTGATGATGAACGAAATTCGAAAATCGGCCCTGAAGAAAGGGATTCAAACCGCGCTGTACATCCCGCACTTTTTGTCATGGGTGATTGTGGCCGGTATCATTTTTGACTTTTTTTCCATCAGCGGATTGTTCAATATCGTCTTTGGATGGTTTGGTCATGAACCTGTGTTAGCGATGCAGGAGAGCGCGTACTTCCGGCCTATTTATGTAATCTCATCCATTTGGAGAGACGCTGGTTGGGGAACGGTGGTGTATATGGCTGCCATCAGTGCGATCGACCCTCAGCTCTACGAATCGGCCATGATCGATGGGGCATCGAAGTTTAGGCAAATCCGTCATATTACTTTTCCGCTTCTGCTGCCTACCGTGCTAGTTCTGTTCTTGCTTGAAATCGGCAATTTCTTGGATCTAGGATTCGATCAGGTTTTTAACATGCTTACTCCGATGACCTACAGCGTAGGAGACATCCTCGATACGTACGTGTTCCGAACCGGTATTCAGCAAGCCCAGTACAGTTTTGCAACGGCGGTTGGCTTGTTTCAATCCGTGATTGGGTTCACTTTGGTGTTTATCTTTAATAGGCTGTCGAAGAAAGTTTCGGATGGGGGGCTCTGGTAGAGATGTACGAATCACGTGGAGAAAAAATATTCGTATCGGCCATTACAGCCATTCTCATCTTGTTGTCTATTATGGCACTTATACCGCTGCTGTCGGTGATTTCCACTTCGTTAAGCTCGAAAAGTGCCGTCGATATGAACCTGGTCACCATCTGGCCCAAGCAGTTTACGTTGGATTCCTGGGGGCAAATGATTGACCGTCCCGACCTGTGGAAATCGTTTTTTCTAACGCTCGTCACGACGGTTATAGGCACGGGGCTTGCTTTGTTGATGACCGCTTTACTTGCCTACCCGCTGTCGAAATCGGAATTCCGCCCGGGACCTGTTATCATGGTCGGTGTGGTCATCGCGATGATCTTTAAAGCACCGATTATCCCTTACTTCCTGACGGTTCGAGGTGTAGGGTTGTATAATAACCCATTGGTACTCATCGTGCCGCACATTCTGAATCCGTTCAATCTGATCATCATGAGAAGCTTCTTCAAACAGTTTTCGAAGGAATTGGAGGAAGCGGCATTTATCGAAGGCTGTGGATACTTCCGGATGCTCTTTCAATTCGTGCTTCCTCTGTCCAAAGCCGTACTCGCGACACTCGCACTCTTTTACGGTGTTGTGCTGTGGAATCAGTTCCAGCATCCGCTCTTTTTCTTGCAAGATCCGAATTGGTTCCCGCTGCAGATTAAAATTCGGCAGTTCATTACCGATGATAACGTGATTATGGTGGGGGCGGCTTCTACGGCTGGCTTGAATTATAACGAGCGCACTTTAAGAGCTGTCACGGTCATCTTCGCTATCATTCCAATTGTGATGGTGTATCCTTTCCTTCAGAAATACTTTGTCAAAGGAGCTATGATTGGCTCAGTAAAAGGGTAATCGGACATTTCTGGTTTATTGGCATCTGCCTTGAACATATGAATTCATTTATTTTCAATTAAGAGGGGGATTCACACATGAATATTAAAAAGCTAGGGTTGGTTTCTGCGGCATGTCTCCTTGCGATAACGGCTGTAACTGCTTGCAGCACAAAAAATGGCACCTCCGACAGTTCAGCACCTTCCGCGAAGGTTCAGGATGCGAATGGAAGTGAAGTTGTTGATATTGAAGTATGGGGGACCAACATCGGCTACAAACCGATTACCAAAGGAAGCAAGCTATATGAATTATATAAAGAGAAGCTTGGTGTAGGCGTTATTCATCCCTATGTAGAGTGGAACGGTGGCACGAACTACTTGAACCAGTTGAACCTGAAAATTGCTGCCGGTGAAATACCGGACTTATTCTTGCCGAAAGAGGGCATTGAAAATAGTTTGGCTAAAAATGGCGCGATCGCCGATCTGACAGATCTGCTGCCCAAATATGCGCCGAATCTCTGGGAAGCCATCCCGAAGGACATTTGGGATATTGTCAAAGCTAACGACCCTACCGGCCAAGGAAAAATTTATTTTATCCCCGGTGTAGTTGACTATGGCAGATACGCAGGAATGATTCGCAAGGATTGGCTTGATAAACTGGGCTTACAGATGCCGAAAACGCAAGATGAGTACGTAAAAGTATTAGAAGCGTTCCGGGACAAAGATCCCAACGGTAACGGACTGAAGGATGAACTTCCTACAGGTGGCCGTCAGGAAGCGCGCTGGATGGATCATTTATTCGCGATGTATGGAGTGGCTATGTTCGAAGGATATCCCCAGTGGGATCTGTACGACGGCAAGCTGAGTTATGCTGCAGTCACACCGAACATGAAAGCTGCTCTGGAATTTGCTGCTAAGTTGTATAAAGACGGGCTGTTGGATAAAGAGTCGCTCCTCAACGACAAGGCGAAGTGGGACGGAAAAGTGAATGACGGAAGAGCCGGAAACTTCTTTCACTGGGCAGAAACCAGCTATTTATACATGGAAAATACCTATAAAAATACAGGCGTAAAACCTGACTTTGCCGTTCTCCCCATACCGGAAGTTCCAGGATACAAAGGTTTCTATACGTGGAAGAGATTTTTAGAGCCGCAGTGGGTTGTTAAGAACTCGAAGGATCAAAAGAAGCTGATGGCTACGTTGAAGCTGCTGAACAATATGTATGACAAGAAAAATTGGAACGCTTTATTTCTGGGTGTAGAAGGTATGCACTATACGATGAAGGATGGCAAAGCTGTCCGACTTCCGGATGACAAGAGCACACAGGAGAACCTTATCCTTGATCCATATTCCAAACTGTCGACACTTGACTTTATGACGGAATTAAACAAAAGTACAGCGTCAGAAGATCGCATGTGGGCTGTTGATCAGACCAACAGAAATATGCAAGAAGCACAAAAGTATGCAAAAACCATTGCCGGCGACGGTATACCAGCAAGCATCTATGACGGTTTCCCGGACATTAACAATCGTACTCTGTTTATTGAATATGCGACCAAGATTATTCTTGGGCAATACCCGCTCAGCAAATTCGATGAGTTTGTAGAGAAATGGAACAAAACGGGTGGCGAAGAAGTTACGAAACGTGCTAGAGAGTGGTATTCGAAGGTGAAGAAATAATTATTGCCCAGATAACCCGCCCAAAGTCGAGCGAAAGACGGGCGGGTATTTTATTTACACAGGAGGCTACGATCGATGAGCAATCGTCTTAAGGAAGTGCTAGAGGGTCAGGAACACAATTACATCCTTCCATTTCTATGGCAGCATGGAGAGGAAGAGCACGTGATCAGGGAGGAAATAGCTCGTGTGCATGAAGCGGGAATTGGCGCTGTGTGTGTCGAGGCCCGTCCTCATCCGGATTTTCTCGGTCCACAGTGGTGGAAGGATATGGACATCATTATGGATGAAGCCCGTAAGCGCAACATGAAGGTATGGATACTTGATGATGATCATTTTCCGACGGGACATGCAGCAGGCAGAGTGAAGGAGGCTCCCGAGGAGCTTCATCGCAAGTTTTTAGGCGAACGTTTCATCGATACCATCGGTCCTGCCAAGGGTTCATCATTTCTGTTGGATACGCTGCTGATGAGCGGGCTTCGCCCAACATTTTCTGAACTCAACTATGCGAATGGGAAAAACAAGCTGATTTCCGTTGTCGCCGTCCGTCGCCATCCAACTAACGAAACACTAACAAATGACTGCATCGATATTACGGATCTCGTGCAAGACGGCATCCTCTACTGGGATATTCCCGAAGGCTATTGGCGTGTCTTTATTGTTTCTGAAAACAAGGATGGCGGCAGCCAGCTCCAGGAAGATTATTTGAATCCGCTCGTTCGGGATTCTGTTCGAATCTTGCTTGATACGGTTTATGAGGCTGTCTACGAGCGCTACAAGGATGACTTTGGCAAAACACTTGCCGGCTTCTTTTCGGATGAACCGGGATTTTACAATGATAAAGTGACCTTTGACTTCCATTCCAGGCCTGGAAAACAAGGGGTTGTCCTCCCTTGGAGCCGTGAAATGCCGGCTTTACTTGAGCAGGCGTTAGGTGAGGAGTACCGCAAGCACCTGCATCTCCTCTGGCATGAGGCTGGCGAGCAGTCAAATAGGGTGCGGTATGCCTATATGAACATTGTCAGTGCGTTATATGCGGAGAATTTCTGCAACCAAATCGGGGAATGGTGCAGGGCCCGTGGAGTAGCCTACATTGGACATGTACTTGAGGACAACAACGTTCATGCCAGGCTTGGCCCCAGCACCGGACACTTCTTCCGATCACTCTGGGGGCAAGACATGTCCGGGATCGATGTGGTGCTGTGGCAGATTGTCCCCGGTTTCGATGAGCTGACTTTCCGCAGTGCTACGGGGATCGCAGATGGTGAGTTTTATCACTATGGCCTTGCCAAGCTTGGCGTGTCGCTTGGACACATCGATCCCAAAAAGCTGGGCAGGACGATGTGCGAGGTATACGGCGCGTACGGGTGGGCGGAAGGCTTGAAGCTGATGAAGTGGATCACGGACCATATGCTCGTTCGCGGAGTGAACTATTTTGTCCCCCATGCCTTTACGCAAAAAGCTTTTCCGGATCCGGATTGTCCGCCGCATCTGTACGCGAATGGGAAAAATCCGCAGTTCCGTTACTATAAGTACTTGAATCAATATATGAATCGCATCTCTCATCTGATATCAGATGGCAGGCATGTAGCATCCGCTGCCGTCTTATATCACGCTGAAGCTGAGTGGTCCGGGGAAGCAATGTATTTTCAAAAGCCGGTAAAACAATTGATGCAGCACCAGATTGACTGTGATGTGATTCCGGTAGATGCTCTTTTGGACATGGCAAGCGTAAAAGACGGGAGGCTGCATGTTCATGTTGAGGATTACGAGTGTCTCATCGTGCCCTATGCGGAAGCACTTCCAGGAGCAATGATTAGGCGGTTGGTCCAGTTTGCCGATCAGGGACTCATGATTCGCTTCATCGATGGCTTACCGCTGCGGTCGAGTGAAGGCAGTGATGTTTCTGACGAACAGTCTCGGCTTGCCGCTCATCCGAAAGTGAAGCTTACTTCCTTGGACATGCTGGGGCAAGATCTTCTCGCAGATGGACATTATGAGATTAAAGTTGATCAATACCAACCGTATCTTCGTAATTATCATTATGTGCATGAGAATTTGGATGTTTATATGTTCTTTAATGAACACCCCAATGAATCCATTCAGACAAAAATTACGTTACCCGTCCAAGATGATATATTCGCCTACGATGCTTTCTCCAATCGGTTGATTGATGTGAATGTCGTAGAGGAGAACGGGGCAAAAATGGTTCAGCTGGACCTGTCTCCATACGAATCCATCATCCTGCTCAACGGCGCTGATCTAGGTGGTTATACAGTATCACCGCGTTACGCGGTTTCATCGGAAGTTGAGTTACAAAGCGAATGGACGGTCTCTACCGCTGATGCTGAACACTACCCTCAGTTTACGGAATGGGGAAAACTAACGGCTTTAACGAACATGAGCGGGCCGGATTATTTACCACGTTTTTCGGGAACTTTTCGCTATGAAATGGAGTTTGAATGGCGTGAGCCGACGAACAGCGTTTTGTTAGATCTGGGTGAGGTATATGAAACGGCAGAAGTATGGTTGAACGGTGAGCCTGCAGGAGTGCGTATTTGTCCTCCATATCGGATGGAGATTCATGGACTAATCCAGCAGGGCAATAACAAGCTTGTCATTGAAGTGACGAATACCCTTGTGAAGGATCAGCGCGACTATTTGTCGGCCTTCGCGCAGCAGGAACCAAGTGGTCTTATCGGGCCTGTTAAACTTTACAATTTCTTATTGCATAGATAACACCTAATAAACAATCACTCGCTAGTATTGTTTATAGGACAACCGAATTGAATAGGCAGGGGTAGGAGACCAGGAGAAAACCCTTTAGGCAGCAATTGATTGGCTAGTGGAAGCTAGCTGTATCATTTGTTTGCTTGAAGGGTTTTTTGTGTTCTCAAAAAACAGAAAGGAGCAGCGAGCAAGGGGAAAATGCTAGATGGAACACGGATTTATGCTATACCTATCAGAAGAGAGGATTGATTCTATGAAACGATATCAAAGAGTTATTAATCGTCTTATCGTAGCTGCATTAGTTGCCAGTTTCGTACCGCATGGTCTCTCGCCTGAGCAGCAGGCTCATGCAGCAGATGACGTTAGAAATACATTAAATGTGAGGAAAACGGTGAATGCTCCGGTTATAGACGGGAAGTTGGATGAGTCACTATGGTCAATTAACCAAAGCTTAACCAAACAAACAGGCAGCGGTACGTTTAAAGATAGTAAATTCGGCATGCTCTGGGATAATAAGTATCTATACATAGGAGTCAAGGCGGATGATGATAGTCTGACTGCGGCGGGATCAGGTAATTGGTTTGACCAGGATAATATTAATTTCTTTCTAGATCCTACGATGCACCAATCTTCCCCTTACGTGGCAGATGATATGCAGCTCGGATTTGTGTACCAAGCGGATTCTACGTCACCAGAGTTTCATTTCGGAGCTGCAACAAACGGCCAAAGCAGTAAAGATGCAAATAAGATTCTGAGAGCCATGCAGAAAACGGCGACGGGGTGGTCCTTGGAGACGGCTATACCATGGGATATGTTGAGGATGGATCCTAATCTCACCAAGAAGTTGGGTTTGGAAATTGGGGTAACGGACCGCTACGGGGTGGACGCAACACAGCAAAGAAACAGCTATTGGAGTGCCTATCAGTCAAGTTCGTTCTGGAATGATACCTCCGGCTTCGGTGTGATCAACTTGATCGATAGCAATCCTGTGACAGATACAGTGAATCCGGTGCTGCTTGAGGAAAATTTTGATACGATTCCGGCAGGAACCCTACCTTATGGATGGATTAGTGATGTGAACGCAGGAAGTCCCGCGTTTACAGTCGTGCAGGATACTTATGGCAATGGCAGAGTCACTTTTGATGGGAAAGCTTCGGGCAAACAAGCTCGAGTTGTGGCGCCAGTCCAATGGGACAATTACACGGTAGAAGCTGATATCCGATTTGAATCTGTGCTGGATTCGGCAAGATGGGCTTCATTGATGTTCAGGGTGCCTTCTTCGGGAAAAGTGCCTTACAATCAAATGGCCATCCGTCAAAATGGTACCTATGAATTCGCCTATCGGAAAGCGGACGGCAACTGGTATTCACCGACGCCAATCTCTGGTACTTGGAGAGCATTGACCTTGAATGCCGACTATTCGATGAAGGTTCGCGTTTTTGATAACAATGTCAAAGAATACATGAAGGCCAAGTCAGATCCAAGTTATACTATGGTAACGGACACCACCCTGCCAACAACGGTAGTGATGGAAAAAGGCAAGGTAGGGCTGCAAGCGGATCAAAGCAAGGTGTCATTCGACAACTTGAAGGTGACGCGAATTACAGCAGATCGCCTTAACCTCGTTGTACCTGGCTCGATCGAAGCCTTGACTGGACCGATAAGTGTTACAGGCAGTGTGTACTATTCGGACGGTATTACGGAATCCATTTTAAATAAGCCGCTAAAATATTACTCCTCGGATGAGTCGATTATCAAAGTCTCGAACAATGTGCTTTACCCTGTGAAAGCAGGGAGTGCAGATGTTAGAGTCATTTATGAGAATGCGGAATACGTGCAAGAAGTAACCGTAACACCTAGCATGGTGCCAGCGAAAGTCAGCTCCCTCAAGCATGATACCAATTATTTTTTGGCCACAGTGAATCAGCCGGTAGATTTAACTTCAATTACGTTTAAAGCCGATTTTACTGATTTTACGTCAGGTACTGTGACTGGGAATGATCTGACCTGGACATCCAGCAGCCCTTCCGTTGTGGTGAATAGCGGCAGCCTGAACGTTCTTCAAAAGGGTGTATACACCTTAACTGCCCAAAAAGACGGTGTTTCCATTTCAATGCTAGTCGTAGCGAAAGAAGCAACGGATAGGGAATATGTCCTCTATGAAGAAAATTTTGACCAGCTAACGGAAGGAACACTTCCTGCAGGTTGGACTCGCAAAGAAGGGACGACAGCCAGTAAAGCCGTTGTTAAAGCCGGAAGCTTTGAAATGGATGCGGCGGCATCGCCGGACAATCCTTCGCGCGTACTTTTGCCCGACTATCTAGGGACATTTGGCAATTATAAAATCGAAGCCGATGTCACGCATTTGCAAGCGAACGATACGGCCAGATGGCATTCCATCATGTATCGCATTCAAAATAATGATTATCCGTATTATCAAATGGCAGTCAGAAAAGACGCTACAGCGGCCAATGGCGTAGAGTTTGCTGAAAGAACCACGGCTAATGCGTGGAACGTTATGGATACAGGTGCTTTTACGGAATCCATAGATCCGAGCAAAATGTATCACTATACGGTAAAAGCTTTTAACAATCGTGTAATGGAAATGATTAACGACAAGGTTGTCGTGGATACAGATAATGCAGGTTCGTATATGAAAGGTCGAATTGGCTTACAAGCGAACGGCAGCAAAATGAAGGTTGATAACATTCGGGTAACGTTACAGCAGGATGCCCTGCCACCAACGGCAACTGATCGCTATGCGAGTGTAACAGAGCCTGATACGAAAATTGCGATGGCTTCGACCATTGTGACTGAAGTTACCCAGGCGGCAGATTTGACGAAATGGGCGGATGCGGCAACAGCAACACCGGCTACGGCTATTTTACACGTGAACAACGAACTGAAAGTAACCAATCCAACAGGAGAAGTAGTTATTGGAGATGTAGCAGCCATCTTGGATTCCTTTGGGACGAAGACGATGCCGGCATTTTATCTCAAGGATGAAGTAACCGTCGATAAACTGATCGCTTATTTGAAAGATAATCGAATCGAAGATGTATTCGTGATGTCGGACAACGGCGATTTGGTTAAAAAAGCGAGATTAGCGTATCCGATTATTCGCGGAATTGTAGATTTTAGCGCTATGTCGAATTTTAGCCAAGAACAATTGATGGAAATTCGCCAGAAAACGAATGCCAACCTGGCTCATATTGCTGTGCTTCCACAACAGGCGGCTACGAAAGAGAATACGGATTATTTGCAAATGAGAACGATCATGGTCTGGGCAAAAGATGAAGCGGCAGTTGCCGGGAAAAATCTGTCCATGCATACCTTGATTACGGCAGGAGTGAACGGTATCGTAACGGATACGCCATCTGCTGCTTTCGCCGCACTGGGCGTGTATAACCAAAATAAAACGATGATCCGTAAGCCATATATTATCGGTCATCGTGGATTGCCTTCGGCTGCGCCGGAAAATACGATTGAAAGTAATCGGTTAGCACTCGATAATGGGGCGGACTTTATCGAAAATGACGTGTATATTTCCAAAGATGGTTATCTGGTCATTCATCATGATGGAGAACTGTCGGGTACGACGAACGGCACGGGAAATATCGAGAATTACACATTAGCCGAAATTAAGGCGCTTAATGCCAACAAGTCTCATCCAGCGGGCTATCCGGATGTGAAAATTCCGACGTTGGAAGAACAAATTGATCTTGTTCAACAACGCGGGAAAATGATCATGAACGAAGTCAAGACATCGACACCAGCGGCCATTGACGCTTTCGTCCAATTGGTGAATGCCAAAAATGCCGAAGCTGACATCGATAACATGTCCTTCGTTGCCGCTCAGATTGCGCGCACGAACAGCTTGATGCCGACGATGCCTTCTGGTCTTTTATCCAGCTTGTCTGGAGGCAGTAATGTTAAGGGAATGCTGAGAACGGTACTTAGTTCGATTCAGCCATTGAATGCTACCTTTAATAATGGCTACGGCGGTATTTCGCAAAATTTTATGGAGGCTGCTAAACATCGAGGCATCTTGATTTCACCTTGGACACTGAATGATCGAACGGCGTTTAATCAATTTTTCTTAAATGGTGCATGGGGATTAACGACCGATTATGCCAACTGGGCGGCAGATATGGCGGCAGGAATTAAACCGGAGAAAACGGAGTTTACGCTCAATAAAGATGAGCATCTTCTCCTTCAAGCGCAAGTGACATCGTACAAAGGCGATACGAAGACAATTGTACCGGACTTTATTTTACTTGATGGACAAGAGGTATTGGTTGTGAATGGCCGGGAGATTACTGCCAAGAAGTCGGGGGTTGCGCACGGACTTTTACGATACACCTATACGATGAACGACGGAAATATGTATGACTTATATACACAACCAATCACGTTGAACGTATCTTCTGGAAGTACAGATCCAGGAACAGATCCGGGAACAGATCCAGGAACGGATCCAGGAACAGATCCGGGGACAGATCCGGGAACAGATCCAGGGACAGATCCGGGGACAGATCCAGGAACGGATCCGGGGACAGATCCAGGAACAGATCCGGGAACGGATCCAGGGACAGATCCGGGAACGAATCCAGACCCAGGTTCAGGTTCAGGAACAGAATCAGGAGCAGGTAGTGGCACAAGCACTGGTACGGAAATCAAGAATCCTGTATATACAGTGACGGATGTGATGATTCAATCGGCCACCCAGCAATCGGGAACGAACGATAAGGTGATTGTAACCGTGCCTCTGAATGGGAAGAAGGATCAAGCTGTTGCCATCCTGTTACCATCTGCCGTTCAAACGTTGTTGGCTGCAAGCCATCATACAGTCGATATTCAAAGCGAACTTGGTTCCTATGAGCTGAATCTGTCAGCTGTAGATTTACAAGCTTTGGCAGATAAGCTAGGGGTTTCTCAAGATAAGTTAAACTTCACGATTCAAATTAAACTGAATGAAAAAGCGGCTGCAGAATCAACGTCAGGCGGGAAAGCTGTCAAGAAAGCCGTTGACTTTACACTTACAGCAGGAGTAGGAACAGGAGAAGGGAAAAGCGTAGACGTTTCTGGTTTCAACATGTTTATAGCAAGATCCATCAAGCTGGATGCCGGAACGGATACCAAAGCTTTGGCCGCCGTACGAGAAGAGCAAGATGCCAATGGCCATTCGGTCTATAATCCGGTTCCATTTATGATCCGAGGCAATGAAGTTGTTATTTTCAGCCGCACGAACAGCACGTATCTACTTATCGCGAACCCAGTGACATTCGGTGATTTAGAACAGCATTGGTCCAAGCAAACTGTTGAAGGAATGGCGGCAAAATCGATTGTTCAAGGTGTTGGGGCCTCAAGTTTCGCACCTGATCGCCAAGTAACTCGCGCGGAATTTGCTGCTTTGCTGGTGAGATCGTTTGGCTTAACTTCATCCAAAGCCACAATGGCAAACAGCTTCAAGGATGTCAGAGCTTCCGATTGGTTTGCGGCATCGGTTAGCCTTGCAGCAGAATTCGGACTCGTTGGCGGCTATGAGGATCATACCTTCCGTCCGGATGCGCCAATAACCCGCCAAGAAATGGCGGTTATGATTGACAGATCCCTACGCTTCGCAGGCTACAACGCAAAGCCGCAACCAAATAACTTAGCCACGTTCGCTGATGATGCGAATATCGCCGAGTGGGCCAAGGATGCAAGTATAGTAGCTTCCACGCTGCACATCATTAACGGCAGGGATGGCAATGCCTTTGCTCCGTTAAGTACCGGCACTCGTGCGGAAAGTGCTGTGATGCTAAGCCGCATGCTGCAAGCCCTAAACCTTTCTAATTAATGGACTGGTTAACATTCCCTCCGAAATCCATTTGACGGATGACGGAGGGGTGTTAACACTTAGCAAATAAATGTTTGTTAAGGTGAAAGTGGGGGTGTATGCGCATGTCTAGTAAATATCCAATTATCGCATCAGTGACGAAAGACGATCAGCTCGCAAAGGTTTTAGAAAGTGATGTAACTCGCGTTAATTTAATGACAGGTCATATTGGCAATTTGGAATCTATTGTGGAACAGCTTCACCGAGCAGGTAAACAGGTATATGTGCACTTGGAGATGGTGGGCGGTCTTGGCAGAGATGCACATGCAGTCGGATATTTAGCTGAAAAGTTTAAAGTGGACGGGATTGTTACGACGAAATCCAACTCCATAGCAGCAGCTAGGCAAGCCGGCATAAAAAGTATTCAGCGAATCTTCATTATTGATACGGCCGCATTGCAAACGGCAGTCCGCATGATTAACAGCATACAACCGGATGAAGTTGAGTTAATGCCAGGCTTAATGCCAAGAGTGATCAAGGAATTGAAAAACATGATTAAACAACCGTTGATTGTCGGAGGGCTTATTCGATATGAAAAAGAGATCGTAGAAGCGCTTGAAAGCGGGGCAGACTTCATATCTATTGGGGATCCGAACATGTGGAATAGACAATAGATTTACAAAAGGTTTATATATCGATAATTTTCCGCTTACAATCTTCCTCTATAGTAGAACTATGATTATCACAAGAACTGATACTTAGGGTCGAGACCATGAGAAAACCCTTGTCCAGGAAATGTGAAAATAAGCAGGAGTTTGCTTGTCATCCTCCGAGAAGGCTTGTTTTCGTGTTTTTTCGGATAAGGGTTATTTTTATTGAAAGCGAGGCAGTGCTGTGGCAGAAACATCCAGATTCCCTGAGCGTGGCATCGATGAGAAAAGTGGTATCGTGCCTTTTCAGCGAAAACATGTGAAGAAAAGAAGTAAGGATTTGCATGCATTTAAAGGCTACTTATTCGATTTGGACGGTACGATCTATGCGGGCAGTAAGCTTTTGCCGGGTGTGTTGAATACGGTGAATTGGCTGCGTGAGCAAGACAAATCGATTATGTTCGTTACGAATACAACCATTCGTACCAAGGAAAGCGTGCAGATGAGGCTTAGCGAATTAGGCATTTCTTGCAAGGTGAATGAGGTGCTCACGGCCTTATGTGTGGCTGGAAGATTTTTTCAAGAGCATGAACCGGATGCCTGCGTTCTCATGATTGGTGAACAAGCGATGGAACAAGAATTGGCGCTGTATGGCGTCAAGATGACGATGGACCCGATGCTGGCGACACATGTCCTTGTCGGCTTGGACAGACAGTTTACCTTTGAGAAGCTAACAGTCGGCGTGAATGCTCTTCGAAACGGGGCCAAGCTGATTGCAGCTAATCCCGATCCCTTTTGCCCGATTGATGATGGGGTGATTCCGGATACATGGTCGCTTGTCAAAGCACTGGAGACGGCCAGCCTGCAGAAAACGGTCCGTGTGATTGGAAAGCCCTCCAAATATTATGCGCAAAAAGCTTTTGATCTGCTGAAAATCCCGCCGTCCCAATGCCTGATGGTTGGGGATCGCTTATCCACGGATATACAGCTCGGGAATTCAAACGACATGTACACCGCTCTTGTACTGACAGGTGCGGACTCTAAGAAAGACATTGTACAAACAGGGATTGAGCCTGACTATATTTTAAATCAGCTTAGCGAGATTAAATCCAAAAACCTTTAGGAGGAAAAACAATGAAAAAAGCACTAGTCTCATTACTTATGGTCACGTTGGTTGCAACAGCTTGCGCGAAAGGAGAGAGCAAAACAGAAACCAAAACGGCAGCAGCGCCGACAGCAAGCGCCGCAGCAACGGCAAGTACGAAACCGGTTGAATTGCAGTTTTACTTTCCAGTGGCCGTCGGTGGCCCAATTACGAAACTGATTGATCAGTTGGCTGACGATTTCCATAAAGAAAATCCGACAATTACTGTAAAACCTGTGTATGGCGGCAGCTATCAGGATACGATGACCAAGGTTGCAACAGCTGTACAAGGGGGGAACTCGCCTGACTTAGCGGTACTACTCTCAACTGACCTGTACAGTTTGCTATCCATGAAAGCCGTTGAGGATCTGACACCTCGCTTCTCCAAGGATTATTTCAATGGATTCTACGAAGCTTTTATGGGAAATACGAAGTCAGGCGATACGGTTTGGAGTGTACCGTTCCAGCGCAGTACGATCGTGCTCTACTACAACAAGGACTTATTTAAGAAGGCAGGTCTTGATCCGGAGAAGGCACCGGCGAACTGGACGGAACTGAAGGAGTATGCAGCGAAGCTCACGACGAGTGACAAATCGCAGTGGGGGCTTGAAATTCCTAGCACGGGTTATCAATACTGGATGACGCAAGCCCTTTCCCTTCAAACCGGTACGAACATTGTTTCAGCCGACGGGAAGCAAGTATTTTTTAACAAACCGGAAGTACAGGAAGCTTTGCAGTTTTACACCGATTTAGGACGCAAGGATAAAGTCATGCCGGAAGGTGCACTCGAGTGGGCAACCGTTCCTTCCGATTTCATCAGCGGGAAAACGGCCATGATGTACCACACAACAGGAAATCTGACAAAAGTCAAAACAGATGCGAAATTCAACTTTGGCGTAGCGTTCCTGCCAGCCAATAAAAAGTATGGTTCACCAACTGGCGGCGGCAACCTGTATGTGTTCAAAAATATTCCTGAAGACCACAAAGCAGCATCCGTCAAGTTTATTCAATTCCTGACGCAGCCTGATCGTGTCGCACAGTGGTCAATTGATACAGGTTATGTAGGTACGACAAAAGCCGCTTATGAGACAGACAAGCTGAAAAACTACATTAAGGATTTCCCGCAGGCATCTGTAGCAAGGGATCAACTGAAATATGCGGACAGCGAGCTTTCGACCTATCAGAATGGCCAAGTAACCAAGCTGTTTAACGATAATATCCAGGCAGCGCTGCTAGGAACGATGACACCGAAAGAGGCATTGGAGAAATCGCAGCAGCAAGCGGATGACATTTTGAAAAACTTTCAAAAATAACAGCGTTAGATAGCGAAAACGAAAGGGAAGTGTTCGGCTAATGGAGGTTAACTCCCTGTTATTGGCCAACACTTCCCTTCCGCTCGCTATCACGAGTTTGTAAGATAGAAGGGGGATCTATTCGATGCAACCGGCACTTCGTACAAAAAGCAAGATCAACTGGAAATTACATGGTTTCGCCTATGCGCTGCTCATGCCCTCGCTCCTATTCTTAGGGGTATTTACGTTTTACCCTATCCTGAAATCGATCTATTGGAGCTTCTATAGCTCTGATTTCACCGACAAGACGTTTGTCGGATTCGATCAATATGCGCATGTGTTCCAGGACGATATTTTCCTCAAGGTTTTGAGTAATAATGTACTGCTAGCTATGGGTACGGTTCCTGTAAGTATTTTGTTGGCTATGTATGCAGCCATCTGGGTGAACAATAAGCTTAGAGGTACCGGCTTGCTGCGTGCGCTATTTTTCTACCCGACAGTCATCCCGATGATTGCTATAGCAAATATATGGTTGTTTATTTATACACCCAGTTATGGGTTGCTGGATAAGTTTCTTGGTGTGTTTGGCTTACCGGCTCCGCATTGGCTTGGCGATCCGCAATGGGTTTTGTTTTCGATGATGCTCATGGTGATTTGGAAGGAAGCCGGCTTTTTTATGATTTTTTATTTGGCTGGTTTGCAGAATTTACCGAAGGAAGTCTATGAAGCGGCAGCCATGGAAGGGGCAAGCCCTTTGCAGACCTTCAGGAGGATTACATTCCCGCTCTTAATGCCGACAACGCTATTCGTTATGATTATTGCCACGACGAATTCTTTTAAATTGGTGGATCACCTGTATGTGATGACGAAAGGCGGTCCGAACAATGCAAGCAACTTGCTGTTGTACCATATTTATGAGACGGCTTTTAGTTTCTGGGATATGGGAAAAGCTTCAGTCCTTACCGTCGTTCTACTCGTTATTCTACTGAGTATTTCGATCTTTAACTACGCATTTCTGGATAAACGTATCCATTACTAGAGAGGGGTCAGCGTCATGGTCGTTAAGATCACCAACAGGTTTGTCATTGCGCTGCTGGCTATCGTTTTTGCGGTTCCGCTCGTTTGGGCAGTTTTCACCTCGTTTACACCATCCAGTGAGGTCATCACCCGTGTAAATCCCTTTGCCATTGAGCATCCCACCATTCAAAATTATATGACCGCTTGGCACACGATTCCTTTTCTACGCTATTACTCCAATACGATGATCATCGTCTTCGGTGTGCTGACTGCACAACTGATAACGGCAACCCTTGCCGCTTATGCGTTTGCCCGATTGAATTTCGCTGGACGAGGTTTCATGTTCATGCTGTTTCTTGTTCAAATTATGATTCCGCCTGACATTCTCATTTTTCCGAATTACACGATCATGAAAGAGCTAGGCCTTGTTGACACCAAATTGGCAATTATGCTGCCTTATTGGGCCTCTTCGTTCAGTGTGTTCCTTCTCAGGCAAACGTTTAAGCAAATTCCGATGGACTTGGACGAAGCTGCGAGAATGGATGGATGCCGTTGGTGGCAAATCCTCTGGCACGTCTATTTGCCTTCCGCCAAGTCAACCTATTTGGCCTTTGGCTTAATCTCTGTCAGTGCGCATTGGAATGATTTCATGTGGCCGCTCATCGTAACGAATTCCATTGAAACTAGACCGTTGACGGTAGGAATTGCGATTTTTGCCCAATCGTTTGAGACGGGAGCGCAATGGGGGACTGTAACAGCGGCTACGGTACTGGTGATTCTGCCTCTTTTAACGGCCTTTTTCGTGTTCCAACGTCAGTTCGTGGAAAGCTTTATGCATTCGGGGATTAAATAATAGGGGGAATTGAAATGAATTGGCAAAATGCAAAGACGTTAGTCTTGGCTCACCGTGGGTCGGCAAGTGAAGCACCTGAAAATACGATGGCTGCTCTTCGGTTAGCACTTCAACAGCAATGCGATGCGATTGAACTGGATATTCATCTCACGAAGGATGGGGAAATCGTGGTCTGTCACGATGAAACGCTGGACCGGACCACGAATTTGCGCGGATGCATTGGAGAGATGACGCTCGCCGACATCCGGCAGGCAGATGCGGGCTCTTGGTTTTCAGATCAATATGCCGGAGAGCCTGTCCCTTTACTCCGTGAAGTCCTTGAGCTGGTACCTCTGGAAATCGGCTTGAATGTGGAGCTGAAGCTAAGCTATGGCGGCAGCATTGAGCACAAGGTGGTCGCCTTGCTGCGCGAATACGGGCGGCTAAGCTCAGTTATTTTTTCTTCTTTCGATCATCGCATGTTATACCGCCTCAAGCAGCTGGCACCTGAAGCCCGAATCAGCCTTGTCTATGCCGGCAAGCTGCTGCGTCCGCTTCGATTGATTGAGGATTTTGAATTGGAGGTAGAAGCGGTTTCTTTGCATCATGCGATGGTTGAACGTGAGGATGTCATGGCGATTCGCAACAGCGGCAGACAGGTCATCGTCTGGACAGTGAATGAGGAAGAAGCAATGAAGCGGATGCTGGAGTGTGGTGTTTCGGCAATTATAACGGATTATCCGGCGAAATTGAGGCGGATTGTGGGCTGATAGGTTGAATTAAATAAAAAGCGGCAGTCTAGAACTTTTTACAAGTCTCTAGCTGCCGTTTTTTTATTATGCGGATTGGCCTAATTGCTAACATATTCTGACTAAGTTTCGCTGCAGCACGGTATCTCCTGGTTGCGGGGTGAAAGGAGTATTCGTAACACCTGTTACATTCGTAATCAGTTTTGGATCTTCGTTTTGTTGTATTCGAACTTCATACTTAAAGCTTACCTTCGACACATCAGCAAACAGGAAAACAGATTTATTGGGAGCGATCGTTATTGTACATATTTTTCTACCACAAGGACTTACCTTCAAAGGTACTGGAGAGCCGTTAGACCAGTCGAAAACTTGTACCGTCACTCTGCGGGACCGCATTTTATTTAAGTTAACGATGTCTATTAAGGCAAATTTAGTTTTTTTAGGTCTGCGCAAAATACCGGTTGATAATGTAATTCGCTTTGTTGACATGAACAACCAACGCTCCTCTCTTCTAATAGTACAGTAGATGTCGAAACTGCTTTAATGGTTTGGATAGTTGCCCTTGGGGTAATTTCCAAATTTATGAATAAATAACTCCGTTATATTGCATGCTAAAAAGAAAAAACTTGGAGTATTTATGCGCTTCCCCAGTTGGTTAAAAAGGCAGCGAAGTGCACGGCCAACCCGTTCACTCGTTAATTTATCTCCCATACCTAATGTTGAGGTTGAGTTATCTTTAAGACGTCAATGGTTCCAAGAACAATTGAAAAATTGTGCTGACATTTGTTTTCATGAATGCCTGATCGGTGACATCTCTTGTGTATTTATTTTTATTGAGGGTCTTGTCGATCAACAAATGCTTCAGGAGCAAGTTATTGCTCCGATGTTATATGAATTGAGCGTAGCGTCGACAGAGGAACTTGTTCAGCACATTCTTCAATTTAAGCAAATTCCGGTTTCCTCCCTAAGCAGCAGTAAGGAAGTAGGTCCTGTATTACAGAGCTTGTTTGAAGGCACGATTGTTTTATTAATCGAAAATGAGACCCAGATGGTTTTATTCCCTATGAAATCCGTCGAAAAAAGGGCGATTCAACAAGCGGAAAATGAGAATGTCATTCGCGGACCGAAGCAGGCATTTGTTGAGGATCTATCGGTTAATCTGACAATGATCCGCAAAATCATCAAGCATCCTGCTTTGAAGGTTGAGAAGTTTCAATATGGTGAGTACACGAACACTTATGTAACCGTGTGTTATATCGAAGGGATCTGCCAACAAAAATTGGTGGACGAAGTAAAAAAACGAATATCGAGAATTGAGATAGACGGTGTACTAGGAAGCAGTTATATTGAGGAATTTATTGAGGATAATCCCTTTTCTCCGTTTCCTCAAGTGCAGTATACAGAAAGGCCGGATACCGTGTGTGCAGCGCTTCTTGAAGGAAGAGTTGCTATTCTGGTTGATGGAACGCCTGTACCGATTTTGATCCCTGTTACCTTGTATATGCTGCTTCAATCCGCCGAGGACTACTATCAAAGATTTGTAGCAGGTACATGGATACGATGGATTCGGTACTTCTTTTTGCTCATTTCTTTTTTGCTTCCCTCCGTTTACATTGCGGTCACAACCTTCCATCCTGAAATGCTTCCGCCCAATTTACTGATTGCTGTAGCCGCAGCAAGGGAAAATGTGCCTTTTCCCGCTATCATTGAAGCCATTATTATGGAAATTACATTTGAAGCGTTGAGGGAAGCGGGTTTGCGAATTCCGAAGCCAATAGGACAAACGGTATCCATTATCGGAGCATTAGTCATTGGACAGGCAGCTGTGCAAGCAGGAATTGTTTCCGCTCCAATGGTCATTGTTGTCTCCATTACGGGCATAGCTTCTTTCATCATTCCGCATTTTGATTTGGGTTTGACTTTCCGTTTATTGAGGTTTCCGGTGATGATTCTTGCGGCATCCCTAGGACTTTACGGCGTCATTCTAAGCATTATCCTTATTTATCTTCACTTGGTGACCCTTCGTTCATTTGGTACATCGTACCTTTCCCCAACAGCACCGATTGTATTTCGTGATTGGAAGGATGTGCTGGTTCGGGTCCCCATGTGGATGATGAAGAGAAGGCCAGCGCTATACGGCACAGAAGGCGATCAAAGATTAACGTACAAGCCCAGACCGCAAATTCCTGAAGATGATGGTGATTAAACTGTGCCCGAACTTAAAAAGCGTAAGGTATTTTGTTATGTTTATCTCTTTATTACTTCTAACTGGCTGCTGGTCCAGAATTGAAATCAATGATCACGCCTTTGTGACATCCATGTTTATTGATTATTCGGAAGATGGTGTTTTTGAAGTTTCATTAGGATTTCCTCTACCCAATCGAATGTCAACGGGTATGGGACTCAGTGGTGTGCCCAAAGGCAACCCCTATTCCATTGTGACGAAAAGAGGAGAGAGTATCCCCGTCGCTATTCGTAAAATCCGATCGGATCTTTCAAGAGAAATATCCTGGGGTCACTGTCGCGTTATTGTGGTTGGCCGGAGAATGGCGGAATTTGGGATTGATCAATTGTTGGAATTTGCTGCACGTGAGCCGAATTTCCATACGAAATCTTTCCTATTTGTATCCCCAACAAAAGGTCTTGATATTGCCAAATTAACTCCTGTGTTTGAACGGCTGCCGTCAGAGGTGTTGCGTGAGTTTGCTCAGAGAAATGTGACACTGGGCGCGACGATCAAAGACTTTTTGGAAGCGGAGGCATCAGGCGGAGATATGGTGACCGGACTGCTGACAATCGGGCAAACGGAAATGATCAGCGAAGAAGGAAAAATGAGCACATGGGTTGGAACAGATGGTGCAGCACTTTTCAGAAGCGGTGTCATGGTTGGAACGTTGGATGTCATAGGCATGCGGGCAGGACTTTGGTTAAATGGAAAAATGAGCAGTTCAATGAATTCAATCAAATCCCCAACGGATGGCAAAACGATTTCTTTTCTCATTCAAACATCCAAATCTTCGATTAAACCATTGATCAATGGTGGTCAGATTGGTTTTGATATTCTTATTAAAGCTGATGATGATGTGTTGTCATCTGAATCGGATATCGATCTGATGGACCCAAAACAAATAAAAGCTCTTGAGGGGCTGCTTTCGGAGCAGTTGAAGGGCAGAATTTTACGAACGCTGCAAACTACGCAATCTGAAGAGGTGGACGTCTTTAACTTTGGAAGAATTCTTAGTTGGAGATACCCCAAAGCATGGCAACAAATGAAGGGGAATTGGCGTGAACAGTATAAAAAATGCGAGTTCCATGTAGTTACCCAAATTTCCGTTAAACGGACCGGAGCAGAAAAAAATGCAATCATCAGGAACAATAAGGAATAGGAGGATTGCTCTTGTGATTGGCATAACCATTGTTTTTATAGGGATAACATCGTATGAGCTGAGCTTTTTGATTCGACACAAGCGTAAACCGAGAACATATTGGATTACGGGCTCATTTATTGTAGCGGCTTATTTGTATCTGACGGTTATTTATTTGTATCAGGATTTACCTAGCTCTAACCAATTGATTGAATACCTATTTCATTTTCAATAAATCCAGTTGTTGACGAGAGGATGAAAGCAAGCATGCAACGGATCAGTCAAGTGGAGTTAGGTTTAATGCTTGTTTTGTTTAATTTCTCAACCGCTGCCGGGTTTCTTATAGGTCCTCTCACGGGTGTAGCGGGTTATCAAGGGTGGTTAAGCGTAATAATCGCCCACGCCGGTGGGCTTCTTATAACAAGCTTATCGATTTGGTATGCCAAGAAGCGGCCAAACGAGTTTATCATTCATTATGGGAAAGAAGTTGTTGGCAAATGGCTGAATCTCGTGATGATGATCATTTATTGTTTTTTCTTTATTCATCTTGCTGGGATGGTACTTAGACAAGCCACGGATTTCTTGGTCCAAATTTATTTGCCTTCTACCCCAAGTTGGGTTATAGCAAGCTCGTTTGGACTCGTGATCTCCATCGCTGTGAGATCAGGGATCGAAGCCATATTTCGATGTGCCGCGGGATTCTTTTTTGTTATATTTTCCACAGCCACGATTGTCCCTCTATTAGTGGGAAAAGAATTAAACTATGACCGGACAATTGCCTTAATAACCAGTCTTAGTTGGAGAGATCTGATACATACGAGTTACCCGTTCGTCCCTTGGTTTGGAGAAATGTTTTTGGTTATGTTCATCTTTCCCTTTCTTGCAAAGGCAGAGAAAACAGTTCGGACTTTATTATGGTCCTCGTTAATAAGTACCCTATTTTTTGAAGTCTACTTTTTGTTATGTATTTTGTTATTTGATGCGCCGCTAATGGCCCATTTCACGTATCCCATTTTGGAAATGCTGCGGTTTATCCGTATTGGGGATTTCCTGGAAAATTTAGATCCCATTGTAGTTGCTATCTGGATGGCAGGATTATTTATTAAAATCAGTATTTTACTTTACATGGCGGTTTTCATATCCTCCCAACTATTGAAGCTCAAAGACTCACGACCGTTATCCTTCTCTTTTGGCGCGATAGTGGTGGGCATGGCGATGCATTCCGTAAAAAACTTAATCGAACTGAATGATTTCATCTTGCATTCCTGGGTGAATTTTGCCTACTTTGTCGAATGTTCCCCACTCATTTATTGGGGGATTTCCATCATCAAAAGGTACGTACAGCGTTCGCGGGTGAGCCAGAATGTAATGGAAGATTAGAATTATTGTTTTTTCTGCTATTACTTTTTGTTATGTAGAGAACCAAGAGTTGCATTCTCTTCTATCATGACACTCCTGCTTTTTGAAATACCGATCTTTTGGGCTGTATAAATGCCAGTGTGACCTGAAAACAAGAAGCTGATGATGCAGCCGATGAACATGTACACAGCACCTTCCGCCCCGAATAGTTCGATGCCCATAATAAAACAAGCAATTGGCGTGTTGGTTGCGCCGCTGAAAACAGAGATAAATCCAATTGCCGCCAGGAACGGAGCAGATAAATGTAGGTATTGAGCTAGCGAACTTCCCAGAGTCGAGCCGATTGCAAATAATGGGGTGACCTCTCCGCCTTGAAAACCTGCGCCTAAAGTAACCGAAGTGAAGATGGTTTTAAGCAAGAATGTAAGAGGGGCTACACTCTCACTGAATGACTGCTGTATCAGCGGAATACCTAAGCCAAGATAATCTCTAGTACCAAAAAGGTAGACCATTCCGATAATGATAAATCCTCCGCAAAAGCTCTTTATGACGGGATTCTTGAAAATTCTCGTAAATAGTGCCTTTAGACGATGGGTTAATTCACTGAAGAGTAAGCCTGCCAATCCAAACAAGACGGATGCCGTCACGATTTTCAACAGGAGAAGGGTACTAAAATCCGGTACTGCCCCCATGGAATAGTGAAGATGATGGATTCCCCAAGATGTGGTAACTTTATCCCCTACGAAGCTTGCAATAAAACAAGGAATCAGTGCTTCGTACCGGACGAGGCCAATAACAAGAACTTCAAGGCCAAATACCGTGCCAGCCAAAGGAGTACCAAAAACAGAGCCGAAACCGCTGCTTATTCCACACATCAAAATGATTTTACGATCGAGTGGATGGAGTTTGAGGACGTTGCTAATCCATTCGGATAAACTTCCCCCCATTTGTACCGCTGTTCCTTCCCGGCCTGCCGAACCTCCGAACAAATGGGTGACGAGGGTTCCAAATAGAACGAGCGGCGCCATTCGGAAAGGGATCTTTCCATTGCCTTCGTGTATTTGCTCCAAGATGAGGTTATTGCCTTTGGACGAATCTTTACCAAATTTAACGTATAGGTAACTGACCACAGCTCCACCGATAGGCAAAAGCCATAACAACCACGAATGGTTCGTCCGTGTGTTCGTTGCCCAATCCAAACTTGCCAAGAACAGAGCAGACGCAGAACCTGTTAAAATACCGACAAGTCCACCAATTACAATCCACTTGAGCATGGAAGCAAGGATGCCAAAGTGAATCCACCTTTCTGCATAGTCCTTCATCCTTAACGTATGACCTTGGAAATAATGTTTCAACTTCTGTCTCTCCTTTATCGTGCAGGTATAAACAAAAAACTCCTACCAGTTTTTCATGCCAAATAAACTGGTAGGAGTTATTAGCGCAAAGGCGGTTAATGGCGAACTCCATCGCCTATAAAATTATAGTGCTTTTATTAGTATACGCATATCCGGTATTTATATCAAGGTGTTGTCCAGTTTTTGTAAGCGATTTAAAAACTAATTGACAAATCCTGCACAGGCGACTATTCTAAAATTACTTAAACGTTTACGTAATCCATTCGATGTTATGCAAAGTAGGGAATTTACCGTATGAATCCTCCGACAATTAAAGATGTGGCCAAGGCAGCGAATGTTTCTGTCGCTACGGTTTCCCGGGTGCTTCATAACCTCGCTGGCTATTCGGATAGAACCAGACAGAAGGTTATGCAAGCGGTGGAAGAACTGGGTTATCAACCTAACGCCATAGCAAGAGGGCTCGTTAATAAGAGGACTCAGACCATTGGCGTCTTGTTTCCGCATGTGTCCAGCAGCTTCTCATCCGATATTCTTCATGGTATTGAGGAGACTGCTCAAGAAAAAGGGTTCAGTGTCATTGTGTGCAACACGGCTGAAGAAGGCAAACGGACCATGAAGTATCTGCAAGTTCTAAGGGAGAAGCAGGTAGATGGCATTGTTTTCACAAGCGAAGTGCTTAAAGATGAATACTATCAAGCAATCAAGGAAATGCGAGTTCCCGTTATACTTGTAAATACAATGTCCCAAAAACATATGATCCCGTATGTCAAAGTCGATGATCGACAAGCGGCTTACCATGCGACCAACTATCTCATTCAAAAGGGACACCGGGAGATCGCCATGATCAGCGGTTCGCTTAAGGATCAGATTGCGGGTTATCCACGCTTGGAGGGGTACCGTCAGGCTTTGGCTGACAATGGCATTGAATACCTCGAATCGCGCGTAGCCATTGGCGGTTTTCAATTGGAGCGCAGCAGGGAGGCTATGAAGAAGCTGCTGACAGAAGCGCCTCCTTTTACAGCTGTGTTCGCGGCAAGCGATGAGATGGCCATTGGCGCCATGAATTATGCTTTTGAACAAGGGATCAAGATTCCGGATGATCTTTCGATCATAGGGTATGATGATTTGAAATTTGCGAGAATGGTCTACCCGCCGCTGACGACCATCCATCAACCATTGACCATGATGGGACGTTTGGCCTCAGAGAAGCTGATTTCTTTAATTGAACAAAGTGAAATGCAAGTGTCAAGCAGTATCGTAAGCCATCAATTGGTGGAAAGACAAACCGTGCGATCCAAGCCTTGAAAAGGGCTTCTTTTTCAGAATTTTAAGTAAACGTTTAACCTAAATGTCTGCTACATGAAGGGCTTAGAGTCATAAAATTGAACAAGTTTCATTTTTTATGGGTGGTGATGTGAAGCAAGTTGGTTCGTTCTTTTTTTTCTCCCTTAAGTAAACGTTTACTCTTACTAAAGCTTAGTCTTACTCATATTTATTCTTTTATAAAATGGAGGTTTCTTCGATGAAAAAAACAGTTACAACGATTTGTACAAGTGTCCTTGCTCTTTCCGTCCTAGCAGGCTGTGGTGGCGGGAAGACGAACAGTGAATCTGCTGCCAATCCGGCAACTTCAGCTGCATCCGGAGAGAAAGTGAAACTCGAGTTCTTCCAGAATAAAGCGGAAGCGAAAGCCTCCTTCGATGAGCTGGTGAAAAAGTTTAACGATGCGAATCCGAACATTGTCGTGACTCAAGTAAACCCGCCGGATGCGGAAACGGTTCTTAAAACGCGTGTTGCCAAAAAAGATGTGCCTGATGTTATTGGTCTCGGAGCAACGGATACGTATGCTCAGCTATCCAAGAGCGGATTATTTGCAGATTTTTCGAACGATTCTCTGACAGCCAATATCCAGCCTTCCTACATAAATATGTTGAAGAAACTGACAGGAAGCGATCAACTGAGCGCGATTCCTTATACAGCGAATGCAAGTGGTGTTATTTACAATAAAACGATGTTTAAAGAGTTGGGCCTAAGCGTTCCAAAAACCTGGGATGAATTGCTGGCTACTGCGCAAAAAGTGAAAGATGCCGGTAAAACTCCGATCTATTTGACGATCAAAGACTCCTGGACGGTGATGGTGCCATTTAACTCCTTGTCGACCAACATTCTGGGTATTGATTTCTATGATAAAAGATCCAAAGGCTCAGTGAAGTTTGACAGCCCGGAATTCCGTGAAGTAGCTGACAAGCAATTAAAGCTTCTGGATTTTGGTCAAAAAGATATGATGGGCAAGGGCTATAACGATGGTAACACGGCTTTCGCTAAAGGTGAATCTGCCATGTATCTGCAAGGGGTATGGGCTATTCCAGAAATCAAAAAAGCGAATCCTAGCATAGATTTGGGTGTATTCCCATTCCCGGCGACGAACGATCCGGCTAAAAATAAAGTTATTTCCGGTGTGGACACGCTGTTGACCATTTCCAAAAGCAGCAAGCATCCTGAAGAGGCCAAGAAATTTATTGAATTCATGCTGAAAACGGAAAACGTTCAAACTTACATTGATGAGCAAAAAGCGTTCTCTGCCGTGAAAAATGTGAATCAAACCGATGCCAGTGTGCAGGATCTGAATGCTTCATTCACGAGCGGCGCCATTGAAGACTTCTCCGATCACTACATTCCTGGTGCTGTTAAAGCGGATACGATTATCCAAAGCTACCTGCAGAAGAAAGATGTCAATGCTTATGTGAAACAATTTGATACCGAGTGGGATAAAGTTGCTAACCGCAAGTAAGCGCCGACACATATAGAAGAGAGCGCCGTAAGGTGCTCTCTCCCTATTTATAAAGGAGGTTCATCATGGTTTCAAAAAAAGCGGCGTATTACAGTATGGCAATACCAGCGTTGCTACTGTTTTTCGCTTTTCATACCTTTCCAGCTCTACAAGGCATTTATTACGCATTCACCAATTGGGATGGGTACAGTGAAGGGTACGATTTTATAGGTTTTAAGAATTTTATTAACCTTTTTCAAGATGACAATGTCATTAACTCCTATTTGTTTACGTTTAAATACGCTATCGTCGTTACCATACTCATTAATGTAATAAGCCTGCTCATTGCTCTAGGTCTTAATTCACGTATTAAATATCGTAATTTCTTTCGGGGTGTTTATTTTCTCCCTAACGTGCTTGGTGTACTTATTGTCAGTTATATCTTCAACTACCTATTTTCCAACGTTGTTCCTACCATGGGGGAGAAATTAGGAATCGAGTTTCTTTCCACCAACATCCTGGGAAATGAACAATGGGCATGGATCGGGATCGTGATTGTAGCTGTATGGCAAGGCATTGCGTTTAATACGATTCTATATCTCTCTGGACTTCAAACGATTCCACAAGATATCTATGAAGCCTCCTCTTTGGACGGGGCCGGTAAATGGCAGACGTTTTGGAAAATTACGTTTCCTATGATCTCCTCCTTTTTCACGATCAATATGGTACTTGCCATGAAGGGATCCCTGATGGTATTTGACCAGATCGTCGCATTGACAGGAGGCGGGCCTGGTCGCGCGACGCAGTCCATTGCTTTCTTGATTTATCAAGGCGGTTTCCAAGGCGGAGAATTTGCCTACCAATCCGCGAATGCCGTCATCTACTTTATCGTGATTGTCGTCATCTCTGTCCTACAGCTTAAATTTTTGCAGAAACGGGAGATGGAAGCCTAATGACCAAACACTCCACGAACTGGATCGTCACAACTTTGATCGCACTGGGATCATTGCTTATTTTGTTCCCTTTATATATGGCGGTTGCCATTGCTCTAAAGAATCCGGAGGAAATGGCGATATCAGTCTTTTCACTGCCGACAGGATTGCATTTTGAAAACTTCGCAAATGCCATTGAAGCGACCGACTTTTTCACGGCTTTTGGAAACAGCTTTGTGATCACTGTATGTTCCGTTGGTTTCATACTCTTGACCAATTCACTCGTTTCCTATGCGATTGCGCGAAATATGAACAACAAGTTCTTTAAAGGCTTATATTTTTATTTCATCAGTGCGATGTTCATTCCTTTTCAAATTATTATGCTTCCAATTGTAAAACTGACAACAAATTTGCATATGAACAATATGCCCGGATTAATTATTCTATATATCGTGTACGGACTTGCTTTTAACATTTTTGTGTATGTCGGGTATATCCGCACGATACCGATTGAATTGGAAGAAGCCGCTACGGTTGACGGTGCTTCCACGTATGGCACCTTCTGGCGCATTATATTTCCTCTTCTTGCACCGATTAATGCCACCATCGCCATTTTAAGCTGCTTGTCGACGTGGAATGATTTTATGCTGCCGCTTATTATTTTAGGCAAACCGGAATCCTACACGCTTCCTCTTGTGCAGTACGTGTTTCAAGGCCAATTCAGCACGGATTTCAACTTGGCTTTTGCCTCGTACCTGCTTGCGCTTGCCCCAATGGTCATCGTCTATCTGATTGCGCAAAAGTGGATTATTAATGGAATTACGCAAGGCGCTGTGAAGTAGAAAAAGATATAGAAAAAGGCAGTGTCCCTACTTCGGGCACTGCCATTTTTTTGATGGGCGTACATTCAGCTAAATTGCCTAGAGCGTCTAATTATCTAGTAGACGTCCTTGATCATTCCATTGACCGTACATGTTGTTTTCTCTAGTATTGGTTATAAATTTGTCTAATCTGCTACTGAACAATTCTGGCTGACTTTTAATGCTTTGTATGGTATCGATTCGAACTCTTCTATAAAGTTCTGGAAATGCCATGAAATTATCATATACTTGCTTTTCCTTTTTAAGCCTGATCTCTATCTCTTCATCTATTCTAAAAGAATTGTGATTCATATCAGGAAGAACCCTTCTTCCTTCGTTGCTCATTAACCCCAACTTCTCGAGGCGGCGGACCCGTTCTTTATTTAATTCAGTCCATGAACTTTTTTTAGTTCTAGGGGATAGTCTCTGAGCCAGCTCCGTTTCTGAAATCTTCTTCTTGACTCCATCGATCCATCCGAAGCACAAAGCTTCCTCGACAACGTCCAAATATAACAACACATCCGTGGTGGGCGTCATACTAACCAAGACCCAGCAGCACTTTTCAGATTTGCCATTGTTCTGCAGCCAATTTCTGAAATCTGCTCTCGATTTAACTGGAATAAAATTTTCAATTTTCACGGAGTTACCGTTTGCTGGAAATAACTTTATCGAGGAACTTATCTGCGTCACTATTAAACTTCCAAGAAACTCCAAACTTATCAACCAACATTCCGAAGCAGGAAGACCAAGGCATTTCTGATAATGGCATGATAACATGACCACCTACAGACAAATTAGCAAAGTAATTTTCTAGTAGCTGCGTATCATCGATAACGATAGTAATCAGGATATTGTTGCCTTTAACCAACTCGCCCGTTACACGCTTCATCGAAGGGAGAATATCCGACATCATGATTTTACCGCCTGCAAATTCGATGGAAGACTCCATAATCATAGTTAATTCATTTTCTGGCAATGGATAGTTGGGATCTTGCGGGAAATCGCTGAATCTTACTTTTTTTACCTCGGTTGCATGTAAAGCCTTCGAATAAAATTCAATAGCTTGTTCTGCGATTCCATCAAAGTTTAAATAGGCAATAGCTGCCATAAAACCACTCCTCTTTCTTGTGATAAATGAAGTATACTAGATAAGTGGTGACATACGTATGTCACCTTTTTAAAATAAAGGAACAAAAATTAAGGGGGAAATATGGAGAAGGTTGAGAGATTATTATCGATCATCATGATATTGCTGAAAAAAGATATCGTTTCAACAAAAGTATTTGCACAATTATTTAACGTTTCCAAAAGAACGATTCTTCGAGATATGGAAACCCTGAGTTTATCAAACATCCCGATCTATTCGGTCAATGGAATTCATGGCGGCTACGGTATTATGGATGAATACAAGGTGGATAAACGTCTTTTAAGCAACTCGGATTTGGAGAATATATTGACTGCTCTAGGTGGATTGGAACAAATTCTGATTAGCGAAGAAGTTGAAGTGACTATAAAAAAAATAGAAGCCATGGTTAGCCCATTATCTCCGAAAGGTTCAATCCAACTGTCCTTTTATGAATGGGAGGGAAGGTCTGAGATACTTCAAACCTTGAAGATATGCCAAGAATCGATATTAAAGAAAAGGTTGGTAACCTTTGACTATATAGATAAAAATGGATCCACAACGAATAGAGTTGTCGAGCCCTATCAGCTTCATTTTAGTGAATCGAGCTGGTATCTGAAAGGATTTTGTTTACATCGACAGAGTTATAGAACCTTTAAATTATCCAGGATCGATCATCTTCTTATGGACGAAAATACCTTTAACCCTAGAGATTATTTATTGGAACAAGAACATGAAGCAAGTTATCAACCGGAACTTGTCGCTATTAAAGCGTTGATTTCACCGAGCATAAAAGATAAACTTCTTGAAAGATACGGTCGAAAGAGCATTGAAGCCTATAGTTCTGAATACTTTTTGGCGACCATTTATGTTCCTCAAAATAGTATTGGCTTTCAATTTTTAGCGAGCTTCGGGACAAATCTGGAAATCGTAGAGCCGAAGGCCTATGTTGAAGAGTTTCGAGATTATTTGAAAGAAATGATAGAGAGGTATACGTTAAAAGATTTAAAGGAGGATTACTATGTTTGAACATATCAATCAAAGTTATGAAGGAATAGACTTTAGCAATCAAGATTTAAGGTATGGGGAGCTAATCAGCTGCACTTTTCATCGGTGCAAATTTGCTAACGGATCGTTAGAGGAGATTACAACGAGGAACTGCCGTTTTGTCGAATGTAATTTTCGGGGGGCCTCGTTAAATAGCTCCGTTCATAAGGAATCCGCGTTTGAGAATTGTAATTTTATCGAAGCCAATTTATTTGTTGCGAAGTTTGAAACCTGCAAAATGACAGGTTCAGATTTCTCCAGTGCCCAATTGGATGGAATCACCATCTTCCAAGGAGATTGGTCTTATACGAATTTGAGAAGTGCCAGATTGGTTAAGCAAGATTTACGTGGAATTAAATTTTTAGAATCAGATTTAACGGAAGCCAATTTAGAAAAAGCCGACTTAAGAAATTGTGATCTTACGAGAACATTGTTAGCTAGAGCGAAATTGCAGGGAGCTGACGTAAGGGGAGCTAAGATGGATGGCGTGGATTTCAAAAGCATTACGCTCAAGGGGTTACGAATGGATACAGAACAGGCCGTGTTGTTCGCAATCTCGCATGGAGCCAAAGTGAATTGATCAATGGACAAATTTTAATGAAAACTATTGACGAGATATTCAACCGATGCTAATATAAATTAATTCCTAGTGGATAACTTGGTATATTTTATCCGACAATTGATAGGGGAAATAGGAGAAGTAAGGATCGGGAGGGTAATCATGAAAAAAACAAGATTGGTCAGTTTATTTGTTATTTTAGCTGTGTTCGGTAGTTTGCTTGCAGCCTGCGGACAAAAAGAGAGCAGCAGTGCGACAGCAAGCCCAGCGGCAAGCGCGAAAGCAACGGAAGCGGCGAAAGGTGCTGCGGATTTAAGCGGAAAGAAAATTGCACTTATTATGCAATTCAATACAGGCACGTTCTCATCTCAATATGTTGAAGGTGTGAAAGAGCAAGTGGAAAAACTAGGCGGGAAAGTTACGGTATTCGTTGCTGATACGGACCTTGCCAAAATGGCTTCCAATCTGGATGCAGCCATTAACCAAAAATTTGATGGTATTTTGATCGACCATGGAACGGCTGAAGCACTTGAGGCTGGCGTGAAAAAAGCTGTCGAGAAGAAAATTCCAGTTGTTAGTTTCGATTCTATCCTCACTGTGCCAGGCGTAACTTCCCTGGAGCAAGGCGACCAAAAAATGGCTGAAGCAACTTTGGAGCAGTTGGCTAAAGATGCGGGCGGCAAAGGAAATATCGTGAAAGTATGGGTTGCCGGTTTCGCCCCGATGGAGCGCAGACAAGAAGCTTACCAGGCTTTCCAGAAGAAATATCCGGATATTAAAGAAGTAGCGGCATTCGGAACGGCCAAAGACCCTGCTTTGGATACTCAAACCCAAATGGAAGCGATTCTTAAAAAGTATCCGAACAAAGGCGATATTACAGCGGTATGGGCAGCTTGGGATGAGTTTGCCAAAGGTGCTACTCGTGCGATTCAACAAGCAGGCCGTACGGAAATTAAAGTATACGGTATCGACCTTAGCGATGAAGATTTGCAGCTTCTGCAAGATCCAAAAAGCCCTTGGGTAGCATCTGCTGCCGTAGATCCAAAAGATATCGGGCGCGTTCAAGTCCGTTACTTGTACCAAAAGCTGCATGGTGATCAAACGCCAGAGAAAGTTGTTTTGGATCCTGTGTATGTTTCCAGAGAGCAACTGCCGAAAGACAAACAAGTGAATACAACGCAGCTTAGCGAATATGTAAAAGGCTGGGGCGGAAGCCAACAAGGCTACACGGATTGGTTGAAAGCAGCAGAAAAAAAATAATCGGAACAAATGGGGTCCCATCGCCAAATCTGCGATGGGACTTTCAGATTGCTAAGAGAGGTGAAGGCGGATGTCGATGAAGGATAGCGCAGTTTTATTACAAATGAGTGGCATCTCCAAATCGTTTGCCGGTGTGAAGGCGCTGCAGGAGGTTCATTTTGACCTGCATGCAGGTGAAATTCACGCCTTGTTAGGTGCGAATGGAGCTGGGAAGAGCACATTGATGAAGGTTTTGTCCGGTGCCTACACGTACGACATCGGTCAAATTGCCATAGGCGGTGAGACGCTAACGATCCAAACGCCTAAGGAAGCGATGGCTCAGGGCGTCTATTGCGTCTATCAAGAAGTGGATACCGCGCTGGTTCCTGAGCTTACTGTCACCGAAAACGTGATGATGGACCGAATGGTTCATGGCGGCGCTTGGGTTAGCTGGCGCAAGCTGCATAGCGAAGCTGAAGCGATTCTTGCTAAGATCGGCGCAACGTTTTCAGTGCGGCGCAAAGTGGATGAGCTGAGCATTTCGCAGAAGCAGCTTGTTTTGATTGCCAGAGCGATGGCGCACAAGGCGAAGATCATGATCTTCGATGAGCCGACGGCCCCTCTCAGTCTGGAGGAATCAGAGCGGCTATTCCAGATTATGGATAGCCTGAAGCAGGAGGGGGTGGGAATTGTCTTCATCTCCCACCGTTTGCAGGAAGTGTTCCGGGTGTCTGACCGGATCACGATCATGCGCGACGGCCGCCAGGTGCTCACGCAGGCGGCCGCTGCCATGGACATCGCCGGCGTGATCGAGGCGATGCTGGGCAAGACCTTCACCGAGGAGTTTCCCAAAGCCAATGTGCCCATTGGCGAAACGCTCCTCGAGGTGAAGGATCTGCGCCGCGGTACGAAGGTGCGCGGCGTCAGCTTTGCCCTCCGCCGAGGTGAAATCCTCGGCGTCGTGGGGTTGGTCGGCGCCGGCAAGACGGAGCTGAGCCGGCTGATCTTCGGCGCCGATGCCGCGGACGGCGGCGAGGTGTGGCTCAGCGGCCGCAAGCTTGCGCTGCGCCAGCCGGAGGATGCCGTGCGCGCCGGCATCGCGCTTGTGCCCGAGGAGCGCCGCAAGCAGGGCGTCCTCGTCGAGGAGACCGTGAAGCGCAATCTGTCGCTGCCGATATTGCGCAAGCTGAGCTCGCTGGGCTTCGTGCGGCAGCGCGAGGAAAGTGAACACGCCGCGAAGATGGTGGCGCAGCTCGGCGTGCAGCCGGGCGACCCGAACCGCGTCGTCAAACATTTGAGCGGAGGCAACCAGCAGAAGGTTGCCGTAGGCAAATGGCTGCCGACGAATGCCGACGTCTATATGTTTGACGAGCCGACCAAAGGTGTTGACGTTGGCGCGAAAAGCGATATTTTCCGCCTCATCGGGCAGCTGGCAACAGAAGGCAAAGGCATTATTTATTTATCTTGCGAGCTAAATGAAATTATAGGAATTGCTGATCGCATTATAGTGATGAGTTATGGTTCAGTCGTGAAGGAGCTCACCCGAGAGGAAGCGACGCAGGATCTCATTTTAACATATGCGAGTGCGGGGGAGGCCGAATAACATGAAAGAAAAAAGCTTGGATTTTTCCTTTAAATATGGCGCATTATTCATTATTGCTTTGGTCATCGTCGTTTTTTCGATTATTAATGAGAATTTCATGACCTATGATAATATCGCCGATATTCTGCGGTCCATTTCTATTGTTATGTTCGTTGCTATCGGAGTGACGTTATCGCAAATTGTAGACGGCTTTGACTTGTCCGTAGGCTCGACGGTTTCGTTGGCGACGGTAGGTGCGGCGGCGTTGATGGTCTGGTACCAACAGCCTTTGATTATTGTCATTATTGTTCCGATTATTATTGGAGCCGTTATTGGGCTTTTGAATGCACTCCTGATTGTGAAGGTGCGGATTCCGGATTTGCTCGCGACTTTGGCTGTGATGTACATCATTGGCGGTGTCCAAAAGACCTATACCAAAGGTTTCTCCATCTATAACAATATGCGTTTCCAAGATGGGACCGTAGCCAAAGGTAAATTCACACCGGAGTTTCTATGGATTGGCCAAGGCAAGCTGCTCGGGGTGCCTGTGCCGGTTATTCTCATGCTGGTGGCTGTAATCGCCGTTCATATTTTTCTGACATATACGCGTTGGGGTCGGCAAATGTACATGACAGGCGGAAATCGCGAAGCTGCCCGTTTATCAGGCATTTCCGTGAATAAAATCCGTCTGGCTGCGTACGTGCTATCGGGGATTTTTGCCGCGTTCGGAGGGATCCTCTATGCTTCTCGTGTAGGTTCCGGTCAAATTGACGCGGGTGCTCCATTACTGATGGAAGCTGTTGCTTCCGTATTTGTGGGTTATTCCGTGCTTGGTGCTGGAAAGCCGAATGTAATCGGGACGTTTTTTGGAGCGGTTTTGATCGGCATTTTGCTGAATGGTTTGACGATGCTGAATGTCCCTTATTTTGGCTTCGACATTGTCAAAGGCGGCGTGCTGGTGCTTGCTTTAGCGATTACGTTTGTTCATTTAAATCGCAAGAAAGCGTAAGAGGTTAGCTCTTACGCCAATTGCCTCAGTAACGCTGGATTTATAGCGGCGCTGGTGTTCCTCACCCGGAAATTAGCTCCTACCGGGCTCTTAACAAGCTGAACGATAGAGGAGAAGTTATCTCCTCCAACGATTCCTCCCCAGTGGGAACTACAGGGTGCTATTTCATCGAAATAGCGCCCTTTTCGCGTGGAAGGGAACTGAGGGCCGCTATTTGTCCGTTTTCTTAAAGAAAACGGGTTTAGGCGGGCAAATAAGGTCCTGTAGTTCCGCTGAACGCGGAAACGGGCTGAATTTGCTAGCATAGCGGCCTGTAGTTCCTCTAAGGAGGCCGACGAAGTCATGATCACTGTTAAATTACATAATTCCAATTGATTAACTATGAATTATATTCTATGATAACATATAACAAATTCAGGAAAGGAACATAATTCCAGGAAATGTCCGTTATCGGACAAAATTTGCTAAAGTGTCGACTATTTATATGTAAAAGGGGAGATGAGCATGACTACTTTACGATCAGATCGCCGAGTTCATAAAACGAGACAACATATTACCCATGCATTCTTGACGCTTTGTGATAAGAGGGATTTCGAGGACATTGTCGTGAGGGATATTACAGATGCTGCGGATATTAGTCGATCCACCTTTTATACCCATTTTCAAGACAAATACGATCTGCTTGAACAAATCATAAAAGATAAGCTTGTTGAGTTATTCCGGTTATACGAAAACAATAAAACGCAAATATTGAGATATGTACCGCATCATGAAGTCCCTGATCCCTACTTCCTGCTGCTTTTCATGCACTTGTCCGAGCAAGCAACCATTTATCGTGTTCTGCTCTTCCGGTTGCCACATTCACGGTTTGAAGATCGTATGAGTGAAACGATCCAGCACACGATAGGTCAAAGGGTTGATAATAATCGAATGGACCAGAAACAGCCGATTCCATTGGATATTTTGCTGGTAAGCATGGCATCTTGGATTGTTGGTATGATCTTAAACTGGTTAAAACAAGGGATGATTTATTCACCCAACTATATGGCAATTCAACTAAGCAGAATAGCATCAATTGGCTTCTATCAGGCTATGAGTTTATAGGTGCACAATTGAATGGATTGTGTTTGGTTTGATGAAATAAACGAGTCAAAATGATTCAATATGTCCGAAAAGCTTCATTTTATCCCTTTTTGTTTGTTGACTGGGCTGCGTTGGATGGATATGATGAAGTCAATACCTGAGTTAATTCATCGGAATTATGGAATTTCGAAAAGGTAGGAGTGAGAGCTTGAGAGGCGAAAGGTTTATAAAAAGTTTGAATGATGGGCGAACGGTATGGTTGGGTGGCAATAAAGTCACTCATCTCGACACGCATCCTGCCTTTCGCGGAACATTATCAACAATACGAGGTTTATTTGATTCGCTTGACGACCCCGAGCTTCGAGATCAGGTAGGTTATCGAATCAAGGGCAGGGAGGCTTATGCCCACAGTTCCTTCCTTGTTCCCTATACCCCGGAGCAGCTTGCAAAGAGAAGCCAATCCTTTGCCTTTTGGTCCAAAGAATGCAATGGCATGATGAGCCGGCTCTCTGACTATGCCCGTTCTTTCATCACCGGATGGTATGCTGCACGCCACGAGCTCGATCGATTAGAACCGGGTTTTGCACAAAAAATTACGGCTTACTATGAAACGGCCAGGGACAACGATCTTTTTTTGACGACAGCCATCATTGATCCCCAAATTGACAGATCGAGCGGATTGGACGATAACAGAATCGCATCCCGTTTTCTGCATGTGGTTAGGGAGACAAGCGAGGGAATTGTAGTCAGAGGAGCTAAAATGATTGCGACTGGTGCGCCGTATACGCATGACTTTGTTATTTTCTCCTTTCTCAAATTGGAACAAGCCCATAGAGAGCATGCTCATGTCCTAATAGTGCCAGCGAATTCTGCAGGACTTCATATCGTTTGCCGGCAATCCTATGCGAGCGATAAAGCGCATGATGCCCCACTTAGCGCAAGATATGACGAAATGGATGCCGTCTTGTTCTTCGATAATGTTTTGATTCCTTGGGAACGCGTACTCATGTACGGCGATGCGGATAAGGTCATGGCGCTTAGGGCGAATACGACGGCAAATGCACTAGCGTTTCATCAGAATGTCGTGCGCTATGTTGCGAAGCTCGAATTTATTACCGGCGTTACATTTGCTGTTGCGGAAGCGATTGGTGTAGGCGGGTTTCTCCACATTCAAGAGAAGCTTGGCGAGTTGTTGACGCAAATCGATACCATGAAGGCGCTTGTCATTGCTTCTGAGGCACAAGCCAAATATGATGAGAATGGCGTTTTGGTTCCAGAGCTGTCCTATATAAACACGGCCAGAAATATAGGGACAAAATTTTATCCACGTGCTGTTGAGATTTTACAGCAGATTGGCGGTGGCGGGTTTGTTCAAGTCCCCTCTAGTATTGAAGATTTCTATGGCACCATATCTGAGTTAATGAGCGAGTACTTCGAGGGAGCCACTGTCAGCGCTGAGAAAAAGGTGCAGTTGTTCAAGCTCGCCTGGGATTTGGTGGGGAGCCCGCTTGGTTCCAGACATGAACTGTATGAGAGATTTTACGCCGGGGATCCTGTACGAGGTTTTGCGAATCAATATTTGACTCACGATAAAGAAAGTTTAACCGCTCCGATTTGGAAACTCATTAAAGAGTCGGCAAAGCGGGGAGCTGCGAATGGAAGTTAATTGATTATACGTATTGTCAACCGGACAACCGGAGACCTTCTGCCATATAAGGCGGATTAGGTCTCCTTTTTAATTTGATGAAAGGATGGATTGTAAAATGGAAATTTTCTGGTTTATACCGACACATGGAGACGGACGATACTTGGGCACGGGAGAGGGAGCAAGAGAGGTAGATTTGGACTATGCTACCCAGATTGCCAAGGCGGCTGACACGCTTGGCTTCAGCGGCGTATTGCTGCCAACCGGAAGATCATGCGAGGATGCTTGGGTAACAGCCTCTGCGTTAATCCCGGCTACAAAGCGGTTAAAGTTTCTTATCGCCCTGAGGCCAGGTCTGATGTCACCTACTTTATCGGCAAGGATGGCGGCCACATTTGACAGGTTGTCCCAAGGGAGATTGCTCATCAATATCGTTACCGGCGGAGATACCTCCGAAGCAAGAGGCGACGGACTGCTGCTTGATCATGATACTCGTTATGAGCTTACCGATGAGTATTTGACGATCTGGAGACAGCTTATGCAGGGGAAGCAGATCGACTTTGATGGATCTCATATCACGGTGGAAAATGCCAAAATTTTATATCCGCCGGTTCAAACGCCTTACCCGCCACTTTATTTTGGAGGTTCATCGCCTGTCGCTCAGCAAATCGCTGCGGATCATGTGGATGTATATCTAACGTGGGGTGAGACGCCTAAACAAGTCAAAGAAAAAATCGAGACAGTTCGGGAGCTCGCTGCAAAAAGTGGAAGGAAAGTTCGCTTCGGAATAAGGCTGCATGTCATTGTCCGAGAAACGGAAGAGGAGGCTTGGGCGGCTGCAGACCGTTTAATTTCGAACTTGGATGACGCGACAATTGCTAAAGCACAAGCGTCCTTCGCCAAAATGGACTCCGTCGGTCAAAGGCGGATGTCAGAGCTGCACGGAGGGGATCGCAGCAAGCTGGAGATCAGCCCTAATCTCTGGGCAGGTGTCGGCCTCGTCAGAGGCGGGGCAGGGACGGCATTGGTCGGCGATCCGGACACGGTGGCGGAGCGGATGTTGGAGTACCGTGAGCTGGGGATAGAGACGTTCATTATGTCCGGATATCCTCACCTGGAAGAAGCCTACCGAGTGGAAGAGCTGCTTTTTCCCAAACTTCCACTGAGCAACAGGGAGGCGCCAAAAGAGAAATATGCGTTCGTCAGTCCATTTGGCGAAATGGTTGCCAACGATATTTTACCGAATGCGGATAATAGGTCGCTAGCATCCTCTTGAAAGCTTGAGGGCAACGTATAGATTGGGAACAAGGAGGAGGAAAATGGGAAGAACCGAAGGTGTTTGGGGCGGTAGCCCGTCGGACAACTACGAGAAACTGGCTGAGCGTTTCCGGCCGACCTTTCAACAAATTCGCGAAGGGGCTGTTGATCGGGAAAGGAGCCGTAAACTTTTACATGAAGAGATGGAGTGGCTGAGGGAGTGCGGCTTCGGGACCGTTCGCATTTCGCAGGAGGATGGCGGGTTCGGTGCTACGCTTCCGGAATTATTTGGACTGCTGATCGAGTTGTCAGAAGCGGATTCCAACGTCACACAAGCGCTGCGGATCCATTTCGGCTTCGTCGAAAGAGTATTAAACTTGCCGGATGGAGAACGAAAGCAACGATGGTTAAAGCGTATTGCAGGCGGTGCAATTGTCGGGAATGCTTTGACGGAGATCGGAGAAAACAAGGTGGGAAGCTACGCAACTACGTTGTCCGAGACGGAGGATCGGCTTCGTTTAAATGGGGTTAAATATTACTCCACAGGCACGATTTATGCGGATTGGATCGTAGTTAGCGCGACGGCTGGAAAAGACGACATCGTCTCAGCTATGGTTTCAGCTGCTGCGGAAGGCGTCGACATTGTCGATGATTGGGCTGGCTTTGGGCAAACGCTGACAGGCAGCGGCACGACGAAGTTCGTTAATACACCGGTCGAGAGAGAGGATGTATTCGACCGAGAAACCTACACCAAGTATGGCACCGCGTTTGCCCAAATGGTTCATCTTGCAACGCTGTCTGGCATATCCAGAGCAGCTGCGAGGGATGTTGCAGGTGCGGTTGCTGAACGGCGGAGAACGTACTCGCACGCATCAGCTGCCCGGGCAGGCGAAGATCCTCAAGTGCTGCAAGTTGTTGGACGTACGCACAGTCAGGCTTACGCTGCGGGTGCGATCGTGCTGAAGGCGGCCGAAGCTGTGCAGCGCGCGTACGATGCCCAGTCTTCGGAAGACGCCGGATACGCGGATCGGGTGAATGTCGAAGCGGAGGTGGAAGTAGCTCAAGCGCAGACGATTGTCGCGAGACTGGTACTTGAGGCCACTGCCGCAATTTTCGATGCGCTGGGCGCTTCGGCAACAGACAGATCGAAGGCGCTTGATCGCTATTGGCGGAATGCCCGGACGATCGCTTCACATAACCCCTTAATCTATAAAGAACGTATTATAGGTGATTACGTTGTTAACGGCATGCGGCCGCCATTCGCTTGGCAAACAGGAATAGGCGAACCATCAAATACCGACCAGACAACTGGGGACAATGACGTTGGGCTGAAGCCGCCGTCCTAGTCTCTTTTTTTATATAAAATATCAGATTAAAGGAGTGGTAAAAAAAGATGAAAAAACCAGCCATACGCACCACCATGTTCGTTATCCTCGCCCTCACGTTCCTTCTTGCGGCTTGCTCGAAAACGGATAAGGCAAGCACGAACGCTGCTGCTCAGCCTGCTGCCAGCTCGAAAGCTGCAGCGACCGCTAATCCCGAAGATAAGGTGATTCATCATGTGATGAGTGATGCGGGGTTCAACGGAGAGATTGTCAAAATATTAAAAGCGGAACTAGCCAAGGACGGTTATTCGCTTGACTATGTGATTGTAAACGACATTATCCAACCCAATAAAATCGTCAACGAAGGCCAGGCGGATACGAATTCGTTTCAGCACGAAGCGTATTTTGATCAATTCGTAAAGGATCAGGGCCTCAAGAATATCACGAGAGCTTTTTATACAACGTTCACCCCTTCAGGCTTGTACTCTAAGAAATATAAATCTTTCAAAGACGTTCCCGACGGCGCAATCATCGGTATTCCTGTCGATCCCGCAAACAATGGACGCGCGCTATTCATGCTTCGTGATCTGGGACTGCTGAAATTGAAGGATGGCGTGGATGTCATCCATGCGACGCTGAAAGACATTACGGATAATCCGCATAAGTACAAATTTAAAGAAGTCGACCAATTAATGCTGCAGAGGACGCTTGACGACGTTGACGTAGGTTTCTTGTTTGCCGGAACTGCGGTTCAGATTGGTTATAAACCAAAACAGGATGCTTTGGCGTTGGAGACAGGAAAAGACTTGCCTTATAAAGGAATCGTGGCAGTGAATAACAAGCTAATAGGCACTCCCAAAGTCAAAGCGCTGCAAAAAGCTTACGAGAGCCAGGCAATAAAAGATTTTTATAAGGAAAAATACGGAGATGCCATTGAAACATTGGAAAGTTTGAATAAATGACGAAGGGGAGGGTTGTCCATGATCACCCTGCAAAATATAAGCAAAACGTTCACCACTGCCGGAGGACCGCTGCATGCGGTATCCTCCGCTTCGCTGCAAATTGAAGAAGGCGATATTTATGGACTGATCGGGTTTAGTGGAGCGGGGAAGTCCACTCTGCTGCGTACGATCAATTTGTTGGAGCGGCCTGACGAAGGCAATGTCATCGTTGACGGCGAGGAATTGACGAAACTTCAGCTGCGCGAACTGCGGAAGAAAAGACTCTCGATTGGCATGATCTTTCAGCATTTCAATTTGCTTAACAATTTAAATGTGTATGACAATGTGAGCTTCCCGCTTGAAATTGCCAAGGTGCCCAAGGCCGAACGGCATAAACGCATTGAGAGCTGCCTCGAAATGGTCGGCTTAACCGACAAGGCAAAGGCGTACCCAGCGAAGCTGAGCGGAGGTCAGAAGCAGCGGGTTGCAATTGCCCGGGCGCTGGCCAACAACCCGAAAATTCTACTGTGCGACGAGCCGACTTCTTCGGTTGACCCCCAGACGACAGGCAGTATTTTGGCTGCATTGAAGGAAATTAATCGCAATCTGGGCATCACAATTGTCATTGTTACTCATGAGATGAACGTTGTGAAAGCAATCTGCAATAAAGTAGCGGTCATGGAGCATGGGAAAATTGTGGAGAAATTTGATTTGAGCGAAAAAAATATCGTACCTCAATCCAACATCGCACAGTATTTGTTCAACAACGAAATCTCGCTGGAGAGAGAACTGGAGGCCAACTATGTTTAATAACATAGCAACTGCTTGGCCCGAGCTTATTGAGGCGCTGTTGGAAACACTATACATGCTTATTTTGACAATTCCAATCGCCGTTGCCATCGGTACACCGCTAGGAACAATCTTATTCCTGACACGGCCCGACTCTTTTCTCAAATGGCCCAAGTTTTATCTCATTCTGAATGGATTCGTCAACCTGATTCGTTCGTTTCCTTTTTTAATCCTGATGATTGCGATCATTCCTTTTACCCGGCTTGTCGTCGGAACGGCGCTTGGTACAACAGCGGCCACCGTGCCGATGATCATCAATGCGGTACCTTATTTTGCGAGATTTATCGAGCAAATTTTGCTGGAAGTCAATCGTGGTGTGGTAGAAGCAGCTGAGTCGATGGGGGCAAGTAAATTCCAGATCGTTTGGAAAGTGTTATATACGGAAGCCCGTTCCGGTATTGCAAATGCGATTACGATTGTTACCGTCAGCTTCCTCTCCTACTCTACAGTTGCGGGACTAGTCGGCGGCGGCGGCATCGGTGACTTTGCCATCCGGTATGGATACTACCGGTACCAAACGGATGTAATGTTCGTTACGATCGTCATTATGGTGCTGTTCGTTCAAGTTTTTCAATTCACTGGCAACTATATTGTACGCAAACTGGATAAACGGTTGTAAAGAAGGGGGAAATCAACATGCCCAAAAAAATCCACCTCAATGCCTTTGAAATGAACTGCGTCGGCCATATCGCACACGGCTTATGGCGGCATCCCGACAGCAACCGGCACCGCTACACAGATATCCGTTATTGGACGGAGTTGGCGCAATTGCTGGAACGTGGGAAGTTTGACGCTTTATTTTTAGCTGACGTTGTCGGGGTATATGATGTTTACAAGCAAGGACCAGAGACGGCAATTCGTGAAGCTGTGCAAATTCCCTGCAACGATCCCTTTCTTGTTGTGCCGCCTATGGCGCTTGTTACCAAACATCTGGCCTTCGCTGTCACCTTTTCCACGACATACGAGAAGCCCTTCAGCCATGCGAGGCGGATGTCGACACTCGATCACTTAACGAAGGGCAGAATTGCTTGGAACGTGGTGACCTCATACTTGCCGAGCGCTGCGCGTAACTTCGGGATGGATCAAATGATCAAACACGATGACCGCTATGAAATTGCTGAAGAATATTTAGACGTTTCCTATAAGCTTTGGGAAAGCAGTTGGGAAGACGATGCCGTTATTCGCGATGTCGAAAATGGCGTATACACGGACCCGAATAAAGTGCATCACATACATCATGAGGGGAAATATTTCAAAATTCCCGGACCGCACTTAAGCGAACCTTCCATACAGCGGACGCCGGTTATTTATCAAGCCGGCAGTTCCGCACGCGGACGCGCATTTGCAGCGAAGCATGCGGAAGCCGTCTTTCTTGGCGGTGGGAACGTTCAAACGCTGAAACGATATGCAGCGGATATTCGCGCACAGGCCGTCGCCTTCGGTCGTGATCCGGATCATATCAAACTGATGACCGGTTTGCTGGCTATTGTAGGACGAACGCAAGAGGAAGCGTGGAGTAAGTTTGAGAGCTTCCAAAAACTGTACAATTTGGAAGGCGTATTGGCTCATTATGGGGGAGGAAGCGGCTATGATTTGTCCGCTTACGAACCGGGAGACGTGCTAGCCTACACGGAAACGGACCATGGGCAGACAGCAGCAGCACAATTTACGAAGGACAGCCCGCGTCCGAAGACAGTGCGGGAAGTCATGGAAACCTTAGGGACGCTTGGTGGACGGGGATTATTCGTCGTTGGGACGCCGGAAGAGGTAGCCGACAAAATGCAATTTTGGATAGAGGAGACGGGGATCGACGGATTTAATGTCACGCAGATTATCTCCCCAGATACATTGCGCGATTTTGTGGAGCTCGTGATTCCTGAACTGCAGCGTAGAGGTTTGTTTCGGGAAGAGTATGAGGAATCGACGCTAAGAGAACGTTTGTTTGGTGCTGGCGTAAACAGATTGCCTGAAGATCATCCCGGCGCCGCCTACCGTAAGCAGCCTACTTTGACCTGATAGGAGGATAAGTATGTCAATAAAAATAGATGCTCTACCGTTGCCAGCGACGGACATTCCGAATGCCATTGATCTCGCCTATGAATTGGGAGAACTGCCATTCGATTTGCGGCGAAGAGGCATTCCGGTCTTGCGGGATGCTGGATCCGGGAGGCTACGAATTAAGGCGGGGACAGCTGATGAATTGGAGCTCCGAATGGAGCCGGCGTCGGTTGTTCTTCAGCGGTTAGCCTTGAAAGAGGAGCTGCACATTATCGGGCTTCAGCAGCAGGATCGGCGAAGTGGCATTCTCGTGCATTCGGATTCACCGTTACGAACAGCTGCCGATTTAAAGGGTGCGAAGCTTGGGATCGCTGCGAGGATCAACCCGGATGACAGCCTTCGAAAACTTAATGCGGCAAAGCTCGTGGACGCTGCACTGCATAAAGCGGAAATTGCGGCAGCACGTCCGAAATGGATTGAACTTCAAAGCGAACAGGCTGCGGACGGAATCCATCCTGGGAGGAGGGAGCTACGCGCTCTGCTGAGCAATGAAGTTGATGCCGTGTATGCCGACTGGGCACTCTCCGAAGAGTCCCGACGGCTTCTAGGCCTTCGTGAAATGGAAGGCTTCAGCTTTCATACTCCCGTACTGACAGTACTGACTGTCTCGGCGGGGGCGATTCTGATTCAAGAGCATTCCGTTGAGGTTGAACGTTTGCTCGCCCATATATCCCTAGCTTCCGATTGGGCTATCAATCATCCCACGGAAGCGCATCGGCTTGCAGCTAAACAGCTGGGAATATCCGAGAATGCCATACCTTTCATTTTTTCTGATCACCTGCATAAGCAATTAGGAGTTAACGTTTCGGACGATAAATGGAGCAGACTTGTTAATCTCAAGAATGAGATGCAAGATCACGGATGTCTGCAAGGCGATTTTCCTCTGGAAGAATCGCTTGATCGGGCTATCCTTCAAAACGTGCAATTGCTGGTTGATAGCGGGGAACTCGAGCATCCCCAAAGGGAGTCGCTCTCGCAATATGCTGAGCGCGATCTGCCGCTTTCTTTTTTCAATGAGCGCCCAAGGGCTCATCGGCTCCAGGGCGACGAGGAAGCGCTGGCGGCAGCGCGATTGTTTGCAGAGGAAATTCGCCCCGGCGCTTCGGACCGGGACCGCGGGCGAAAGCTTCCTTTGCACGAGATAAGGCGTTTGGCAGAATTAGGCTTGCTTGGGCTTGTTGTGCCGAAGGAATACGGAGGTCCGGATGTATCCACTCAAACGCTTGTGGACATCTTTAAGATCATTTCGCACGCTGACGGGTCCATTGGGCAAATTCCACAAAATCACCATTTTTTCGTAAAAACGATAGAGTTAATTGGTAATAAGGAACAGAAAAGCTTCTTTTTCCAGGAAGTATTAAATGGCGCCCAGTTTGGTAACGGTTTAGCGGAACGCAGCAGCAGCAAAGGGGCAAGAAAGATCACGACAATAGTTCGTAAACTGGATGGCGAGGAAGGCTTCGTACTAAACGGAAGTAAATATTATACGACGGGTGCACTCTATTCGCACTGGATTCCGGTTACGGCACTGAACGAAGATGAACAAAGAATGACCGCTTTTGTCCCGAGACACGCGCCTGGGGTAACGGTGCTCGACGACTGGTCCGGTATCGGCCAGCGGACGACAGCGAGCGGCAGCGTTGTGCTCAGAAACGTGAAAGTACCGGAGAGCTGCTTGCTGCCTCATTTTCAAATATTTGAAGGTCCTCAATACTTTTCTGCGTTCGGGCAAATCATGCACGCCGCCATTGATATCGGTATTGCGCGAGCAGCCTTGGAGGACGCAGCTGCGTTCGTACGCGATTACACGCGCCCGGCTTTCGGCAGCGGCGTAACGCGAGCGAACGAGGAACCCGATCTGATTCGCCGCTTCGGCGAGCTAGGCATTCGTTTGCAAGCGGCGGAAGCTTTGCTGGATCGGGCAGCCGATGCGATTGACCACGCGCGCAAGGAGCTGAATGCGGAAACCGCCGGCAAGGCCGCATTGACGGTTGATTCGGCCAAATGGCTCGTTACGGAAACAGCGATCGAGATCACGAATGCGCTTTTTGAGGTTGCAGGTACTTCCTCGATGGATCGCAAGCATAATTACGACCGCCACTGGCGGAATGTTCGCATTCATACTCTGCACGATCCGGCTCGGTTGAAGCTGCATCATGTCGGCAAGTGGTTTCTCAACGGGGTTTATCATGAATACAAGATGTAATGGTAATAATGGAAGGAGGGAAACACGGGACTATGGCCAAGCGAATCATCATGAACGCATTTGATATGAACAGTGCGATGCACAATTCACACGGTTTATGGAAACATCCAGATAATGAAAGGCATCACTATACGGATTTGGAATACTGGGCAGAGATGGCCAGGCTGCTTGAACGCGGCAAATTTGATGCGCTGTTTCTTGCGGATGTCGTCGGTATCTATGACGTCTATAAGGCGAGCGCGGATCCGGCTATTAGAGATGCCGTTCAAGTGCCGCTAAACGATCCAGCACTCATCGTTCCTGCGATGGCGAGTGTCACGGAGAATCTGAGTTTCGCCGTTACGGTGACGACTACTTATGAACATCCGTATGCGCATGCCAGGCGGTTCACTACACTCGATCATCTGACTAACGGGCGAATCGCGTGGAATGTTGTGACCTCCTATTTGCCCAACGCGGCTTTGAATCATGGTCTGGATAAAATGATCAAGCACGACGACCGGTACGAGGTTGCGGATGAATTTTTGGAAGTTGCCTATAAGCTTTGGGAAGGCAGTTGGGAAGACGAAGCCGTGGTGCGTGACATTGCCCGTGGGGTATACGCAGAGCCGGCGAAGGTTCACCGCATTGATCATGAAGGCCGGTTTTTTCGTGTGCCTGGACCGCATTTAAGCGAACCTTCCTTGCAGCGTACGCCTGTTCTGTACCAGGCGGGGAGCTCGGAAAGAGGTCGGGCGTTTGCCGCTAAGCATGCGGAATGCGTCTTTGTCGGCGGCAACTCGAAGGAATCGCTTAAAGCCAACATTCAAGATATCAGAAACAAAGCGGAGCAATTAGGCAGGGATCCGCAAAGTATCAAAATGTTTACGGGTTTGAACGTCATCGTTGGAGAGACGCAGGAGGAAGCCGAAGCTAAGCTGCGGGAATACGCCGGCATGTGGAGTCGGGAGGCGGCGCTTGCACAATTCGGCGGCTCGAGCGGATATGATTTATCAGCCTATGATCCTGATTCTTATCTGGAGTACCGGGCAACCGACCATGGCCAGAGCCGGGCGGCTCAGTATACTAAACAAGTCCAGAATCGCCTCACCGTGAAGGAAGTCATGGAACGTATCGGGACACTTGACAAGGGACAGGGCCGCTTGCTCGTGGGTACATCAGAGCAAATCGCCGACTACATGCAGGAACAAGTAGAGGAGACCGGTCTGGACGGGTTTAATCTTGCGCATCTGATTACTCCGGGGAGTCTGCGTGAGTTTGTTGATCAGGTCGTACCAGAACTGCAGCGTCGTGGCGTATATCAGCTAGACTACGAAGCGGGAACGTTGAGGGAGAAGCTGTTTGGATCGGGGAAACGCCTGCTCCCGGCTAGCCATCCTGCGGCGCAGTACAGGAGAAACTTTGAATATACGAGATAAAGCCAAGGAGGGCAAGAAGATCACATGAAGTACAAGACAGTTGGAAAAACGGGTATACAAGTTTCGGAGCTCTGCTTCGGAACGATGTCTTTTGGCGGCAACGCCGACAAAGAAACATCCAAACAATTATTTTATCGCTGTTTGGACAAAGGCATTAATTTCTTTGATACCGCCGACGTTTACAGCAGCGGAGCGGCTGAAGAAATATTAGGGGAACTGATTGTGGATAAACGAGACGAACTGGTCCTTACGTCTAAGGCTGGTTTCCCGTTTGGCTCTGATCCTAACGCACGCGGAGCCTCGCGCAGGCATTTGTTTTTATCCATAGAGCAAAGCTTGAAACGGCTTCGAACAGATCGCATTGAATTTTATTTCATTCATCGCTTTGATTCCCTGACCTCCATTGAGGAAACTGTACGTGCTCTGGATGACTTGCGGAAGCAAGGGAAAATCTTGTATCCCGCCGTCAGCAACTGGGCTGCTTGGCAAATTGCCAAGGCGCTTGGCATTTCCGCCAAAGAAGGCTTGGCAAGTTTTGAGCTGATTCAGCCGATGTATAATCTCGTGAAACGACAAGCAGAAGTCGAGATCCTGCCGCTGGCAGAATCCGAGAAACTTGGCGTCATCAGTTATAGCCCGCTTGGCGGGGGACTGTTGACAGGCAAGTATGGACATGGCAAGAAGCCCGCAACCGGCAGGCTGGTGGATCAGGGCAACTATACGAAGCGTTATGGTGACGAGGCCTACTACGATATTGCAGATAGATTCGCAGCTCATTCGCGTGAGAAGGGGATTCATCCAGCTACATTAGCGGTTGCTTGGGTGCTTAGCAACCCGGCGATTACGTCGCCGATTATTGGTGCGCGCAGTGTGGAACAGTTAGAGCCCTCACTAGCTGCGGTGGATCTGGATTTCACGAATGAATGGCGTAAAGAAGTTACGGCATTGTCGATTGATCCTCCGATCGCAACCGATCGCAGCGAAGAGGCTTCTATCAATTAGTTTAAAGTCCTGACTTCTTAAGGAGTCAGGCTTTCTCTTTTTAAAAATAATTCCGAGTAAACCTATTGACATTATTGTATAATCGGTTAGGATATTTATAACAGTTGGTTGAATCGTGAAACGAAGATTCGAATTGAATGGAGGAGTCGAACATGAAGACGGTTGCGATTATTGGCGGAAGTCAAACGAATACGTTCAAAAAAATGGGTGAGAAGCGAGGTCTGATTGTTGAGCACCATACGGGTAAAACGGGTGGAGGCTCCGTTGAGAATCATTTCAAACGAATCATTCATCAGGCGGATGTTATTATTATTTTAAAAGGCGCAATCAAACATACTTCGATGTGGGCGGTGAGAGAGCTCGCAGAAAAAATGGGCAAAAAGATTGATTACCATGATGGTTTTGGTGCAACTGGAGCGATCGAGAAAGCTTTACAGTTAAGTTGAGTTAGTAATTCTTAGTCTATCTATATACCTGATTCTGACCGGAAAACCGGAAGCATGGATGCTGAATCCATGCTTTTTTTCATTCAAACGAAGGGTGGAATAACAATGGGAATATTACTGGATTCCGTTAAGTTTCTCAAAAAGCAAAAATCCGACTTGAAGACAAAACCAGTGCTTGTATACCATGTTGAGGCGTTATTTGATGAGGATCATGGACCGTCGATTCAATCTATTATCAATTCTGAATTTTGGTATGTGATTGATTCAAAAGAATCCAATTTGAAGGAATGAATATCTACCGAAATCCCTATTTTTTGAAAAAGTAACAGATACTATCAAGGCTACAAAGAAAAAGGTGCATTTTCTCCTGTTCGCTTGGAGAGTAAGTACCTTTTTTGCATCTAAACGCTAGAAAGATGTTAAGTTTTGTTTTCAACTATTCGAACTTGTAGCTATAATAGAATTTAAAATAGAAAATAGGGGTGTACGACGGTGGATTACAAAATAGATACAACATTTGAACCATTACACGAGCTCATCAACAGTCTACATACCTATATTTGTCGTAAATCATATAAGAAGATTGATTTAACATCAGCTTGGGCAAAGGAAACTCGCAAGCGCTTAACGCCCGAATTCGCCTCGCTGTTGGATCAAACGGAGGTCGATTCGAATTGGAAATTGACGTATCTTCTTGTTTACTTATGCCCGGAAAAACAGCACGTCAATCAATTTCTTTCTTGGCTGGAGGGATTGAGCGCTGGTGACTTATATGAGTTGATGTCAGAGTATAGCAGTCAATTTCCGGACAATATGGCTGCTTTTAAATCTAGGACGCTATCCCTTTTTTCAGAGTGGAATGAGCTATATTTTCAGCATATTGACCCCGTAATCATACAGAGGCTTCAAAATGAAGCTGAAAATCGTAAAGCCTTACAGCCAACAATGGATTCTAATGCTTTTGTCGATGAAACAACGAATGGGTTATGCTTTAAGCCAATGAAAGGGTTGGAAAAATTACTGTTAATTCCCCAATACCATTTTCAGCCTATTAATGTCGTTTCTTCGTTTCGCCAATTAACGATCTGCAATTATGCGGCAAGAATCTATTTCAATGACGAGGAGGATTTACCCCCTCATGAATATCGAATTATTCGAAGCTTGGCGGAGATGAGCCGTTTGAAAATTTTAAGATATTTGCATCAGGGGCCGCGAAGTTTTATTGAAATTGTCCGTCATCTTCAATTATCCAAAGGCATTACGCACGATCACATCTCGAAGCTGCGAAGTGCAGGGCTCATTTACGCACATTTCGAAGGCGAGACATTAACGGAGTACAGTTTAAGAGAGGGTGCTCTGCTGCACTTACAGAACAAACTAACTTCTTATATCAAAAACCAGTAGTAGGTATAGAAAACATAAAGAAATCATTTTCACTTCGGCTTTCGAAGAGGAAATGATTTTTTTTAGCTAATTGCGTTTCTTTTTTATGAGAAATATTTGTTGGTTCTCTCTTTACAGAACTGCATTTCGTTTCTATAATATGAGTATTAACTTATTCATATCGTTTTAGTCGGAATTAATCTAAGGAGGGTTTTATTATGAAAAAAAGCTTTATTGTTTTATCTACCTTAATAACCGTAGGTTCACTTCTTTTATCTGCTTGCTCGAACAATCAAGAGACTACGACGCCAACTCAGGGCGGCAGCACACCTGCAGCGACAGGCGCGAGCCAAACCGCCACACCGGCAAGTTCGCTGGCTGAGGTCAAAGCATCGGATTTGTCCAAATTGCCTAGCAGCGCCAAACAGCGTACGGATACGATTATCGTCGGCCTGACAGATCCAAGCGGTGCATTTACGCCATATTTCCATCAAAGCGGATATGACGGGAATGTTTCATCTTTGCTATACACGCCACTAGTTACAGTTGACAACAAAGGTGTTCCTACGCCTGGACTAGCGGAAAAATGGGATGTTTCCCCCGATAACTTGACTTACACGTTTCATCTTCGCAAAGACTTGAAATTCAGCGACGGTACTTCGCTAACCGCAGATGATGTTGCATTTACTTGGACCATTCTGCACGATAAAGCCTATGATGGTGATATGCAAGTTGATGTCTTGCACGTGAAAGGCGGCAAAGAATATAAAGAAGGGAAAGCCAATAACATAGAGGGAATTAAAGTTATTGATCCCCAAACGATCTCTGTGACTTTAGAACAACCGAATGCCACAGCGCTTTTGACGCTCGGCTCCGATGTCCTATCTAAGGCTTACTATGGCAAGGATTATCACTTCGGTCAGCTGGATTATATTAAGAAGCTTCACGAAAAGCCAGTAGGCAATGGTCCGTACAAGCTAGAGAAATTCATGCCAGGGCAGGAAGTGCGCTTCGTGGCGAACGAGAATTATTATGGCGGCAAGCCGAAAACGGAACATTTTATTTATAAAACATCGCAAGGCGACGCTTGGCAGTTCCTTGAAACCGGTGAAGTGGACTACGCTTCTTTCAGCGCAACAAAGGAAAACGTGGATAAGCTGAAAAAAATGGGCTTTGTCAACATTATTCCTTATACTCCAAGCACATATGGCTACATCCAAGTGAATTTGGAGCATGATCAGCTCAAGGACAAAAAGGTCAGACAAGCGTTTGCCTACGGGATCGATCGCCAAAGTATTTATGTCGATGCCAATCAGGGCGCAGGCCAAATTGCCAATATCCCATCATCGCCGATTTCATGGTCCTACACAGAAGAGGGGATTAACCCATATAAATTCGATATTGAAAAAGCGAAGCAATTGCTCGACGAAGCGGGCTGGAAGCCTGGTGCAGACGGAATTCGCGAGAAGGACGGCAAACAATTGTCCATTCATTTCCTCGGTTCCAAAAGTGCGCAGACTGACAACTTTATTGCTGTAACGACGGAATCCTTTAAAGCGCTTGGCGTCAAGTTCCAGCCGGAGGTATTTGCCGATTTCAACGCACTTGTTTCCAAAGTAGAAGGCGGGGATTACGATATGGTTAGTTTCTCTACTTCGTTGATTACCGATCCATCCGACGGTTTACAACCATTCGTAGATGGAGAAATTAAAGGTTATAATAATCCAAAATTCAAAGAATTATACGATAAAGGCTTGGCCACTATTGATATCGAAGAGCGTAAGAAAGTGTACAAAGAAATTTATCAACTGATGAATGACGAGTTGCCGGTCATCTTCACGAACTACAAGAAAACTGTCTATGGCTATAACGGAAGAATCGAGAATCTGTCTGTAAGTCCATTTAATGGACTTTCCACGAGCTTACCGAACTGGTCATTGAGTAAACAACCATGAGCACTTATTTAACGAAGAGATTTGTTTACATGCTCGTCATTCTGATCGCTGCATCCTTTCTGATTTTTAGCTTGTATGCCCTGACCCCGGGGGATTTCATAAGCGGTAATATCAAATTATCGCCAGAACGGAAAGCCGAGCTGCGGGAAATTTATGGATTGAACAAGCCTCTGCTGGAGCGTTACGGCTTATGGATGAAGAATGCATTCCATGGCGACTTTGGATTCTCACTGGCACAGCAGAAGCCGGTTCTCAAACTTTTCAATGATTATATATGGAATTCATTCTTGTTAGCTATCGTCTCTACATTCCTGACATGGTTTATTGCAGTCATTATCGGTGTTGTTGCCGCTTATAAACAGTACTCCTGGTTTGATACGCTGGTGATGATTGCGATCTTTGCAGCTATGTCGATTCCATCGTTTTTTATCGGGCTGTATTTAATTAAAATATTGGCAGTAGATCTAAAATGGCTGCCGCCTGGAGGCATGTTAACGACGGGGAGCAATGCGACCGGTTTTGCTTACCTCACAGAAGTCCTTCATCATATGCTATTGCCGGTAATTGTCTTGACGCTGCTAGGTCTAGGTTCACTGACCCGTTATTTCCGCAGCAATATGATAGAAGTCATTAAGCAAGACTATATCCGAACGGCACGGGCAAAAGGATTGAAAGAAGGGAAAGTCCTGTTTACTCATGCACTTCGCAACGCGCTGCTTCCGGCTATCACACTCGTCGGCTTTGAATTGCCGGCTTTGTTCGGTGGCTCGCTAATTACGGAAAAAATATTCAACTGGCCGGGTATTGGACAGCTTTATATTCAATCCTTTTCGTTGCGAGACTATCCGCTTCTTATGGGCTTCACGATGTTCATCGCTGTTCTCACCGTCATCGGGACACTGATATCGGATATTCTATACCACATCGCCGATCCGCGAGTCCGGTTGTAGAGGAGGAGCATCGTTATGCCCACATCATTATGGAAACAGTCTTTCAAGCGTTTATTAAGAAATAAATTAGCTGTCTTCGGATTAATTGTAGTTGTGATTATGTTCTTGGCTTGTTTTGCAGGGCCTCTATTCTCTCCTTATACGAATGGCAAGATTAATATGGCGATGATGAATAAAGCCCCGAGCATGAAGCATTGGCTTGGAACCGACGGGCTAGGTCGTGATGTTTTGACTCGAGTGCTGCAAGCTGGACGCATTTCGTTAACGGTGGGACTAGCGTCTATGGTCCTATCCGTAGCAATCGGTACGCTGCTTGGAACGATAGCGGGTTACTACAGAGGGATAGCAGATCAAATCATTATGCGCATTTCCGATTTGCTGTTAACCATTCCCCATTTACCCTTGTTATTTATTTTTGGAGCGCTGCTTTCGGAGTGGAAGGTGCCTACGGGCAGCCGCATGTATATTGTTATGCTAATGCTTAGCATTGTCGGCTGGCCGAGCCTTGCCCGCATGATTCGTGGGCAAATGCTCAGTCTTCGGGAAAGGGAATTCATGCAGGCGACGGTCGTTCTTGGTTTGCGTGATCGCCGCAAATTGTTTCATCATCTGCTGCCTAATTTAATTCCACTGCTCATCGTTATCGCAACGCTGAACATCGGTGGAGCGATACTAAGCGAATCGGTGCTTAGTTTCTTCGGACTTGGGGTCATGCCGCCAACGCCAACCTGGGGCAATATGATTGACGCAGCGAACAACTTGATCGATTTTCAAGAGCGGCCATGGTTATGGATTCCGCCAGGTTTCTCGATTTTTATAACAGTTATAGCAATTAACATATTCGGTGACGGTTTGCGTGATGTGCTGGATCCGAAACAGAAAAGGTAGGTGACTGACATCCGATGAGAGATCTGCTTGAGATTGAACACCTACGCACTTATTTTCAGACAGAAGGTGGTGTCGTCAAAGCGGTTGACGATGTGAGCCTGCATGTAAGGCAAGGAGAAACCGTTTGTATTGTCGGAGAATCCGGAAGTGGGAAAAGCATTACCGCGCTGTCGGTCATGGGGTTAATAGAAGGACCGGCGGGCAAGGTAACGGGCGGTAGGATCAGTTTCCAAGGCGAGGATATGCTGAGTTTTAACAAAAGTCAGCTTCGCGCGATCCGAGGCAAAGAAATCGCCATGATTTTTCAAGAACCAATGACCTCACTTAATCCGGTGTTGACCATTGGTCAACAACTAATGGAGCCTCTTATTGAACATCTGAAGCTAAGCAAGAAGCAAGCTAAACAGAGAACGATAGAGCTGATCGACAAGGTCGGCATCTCTCGGGCTGAGCAGATATTCGGCAGCTATCCGCACGAGCTAAGCGGCGGGATGCTGCAGCGTATCATGATTGCGATTGCTATTTCCTGCGGTCCCAAATTGCTTATCGCCGATGAGCCAACAACTGCGCTTGATGTAACCATCCAAGCGCAAATCCTGGACTTGCTCAGGCTTTTCAAAGAAGACACGCATATGTCTATTTTACTCATTACGCATGATCTGGGTGTTGTTGCGGAGATGGCGGATTACGTCGTTGTTATGTATGCTGGCAAAGTCGTGGAAGAAGGCGAGGTTGTCGAGCTGTTTCAAAATCCGCAGCATCCGTACACACGAGGGCTTTTAAAGTCGAAGCCAATTATTAATCAACGGCAGGACGAACTGTACTCCATTCCCGGTCAGGTGCCTAATCCGCTGGAGCTGAGAGAGTCGTGTTATTTTCACGACAGGTGTGAGCATTGCATGGACATCTGCCGGACCCAATCTCCTCCTTTAAAAGAAGTGGCAAAAGGGCAAAAAGCCGCCTGCTGGTTGTATGAGGAGGCGATGAACGTTGGCTGAGCCATTGTTAAGCGTACATGATTTGAAAAAATACTTTCCAATCAAATCTGGATTATTGAACCGAACTGTCGGACATGTGAAAGCAGTTGATGGCATCAGTTTAAATATTCAAGCGGGAGAAACGTTCGGTCTAGTCGGTGAGTCAGGCAGTGGGAAAAGCACGGTTGGACGTACCATTCTTCGTCTGACAGAGAAGACGGCTGGGGAAGTGAGGTTCAAGGGTATTGATCTGTATAAGCTGCCAAGCGAAGAACTGCGGCAACTGCGCCCCAAGATGCAACTGATCTTTCAAGACCCGTACAGCTCATTGAATCCTCGTGTCAGGGTTGGCGATGCAATTGGAGAAGCACTGCTTGATCATGGTCTCGTTCCGAAGGAAGAGATTAGGGATCACGTGCTCGAAGTGCTGGAATCCTGCGGTCTATCGAGCTACCATGTGGATCGCTTTCCGCATGAGTTCTCCGGAGGGCAGCGTCAGCGGATCGGCATTGCTCGTGCGCTTGTGCTGAAACCAGAGCTGATCATAGCCGATGAACCCGTTTCAGCCTTAGACGTATCGATTCAAGCACAGATCATTAATTTGTTTCGCAAGCTGCAGGAGGAACGGGAGTTATCTTATCTATTCATTTCTCATGATTTAAGTGTAGTCGAGCATCTTTGCAACCGAATCGGCGTTATGTATCTTGGCTCCATGGTGGAGACAGCTTCACGCGACGAATTGTTCCGTAATCCGCTGCATCCTTATACCAAAGCGTTGCTGTCCGCTGTTCCCATCCCGATTCCTAAACTGAAGCGGGAGAGAATCCTATTAAAGGGTGATATTCCAAACCCGGCGAATCCGCCCTCAGGTTGCAAATTCCATACAAGATGCCCTTTTGCAACTGCTGTTTGTAAGGAACAAGTGCCTGCTTTCAGAGACGTGGGGGGAAAGCATTTTGTTGCTTGCCATCTCGTTTAAATGATCTAATTCCAGCATGAGAAATGAGGGGGATACATGTCGGTCGTTAAACTTCCGCAACCTTATGCGCTGCGACTGGAAATGATACGCGCAAAGGGCTATTCGAAAACGGAAATAACAGAGATTGTAGTTAGGTATAAGGAAGCGGAGCTGAAGGAATTAGTCCGTTCAGACGTCGATTGGAAAGGATTCGTGACTTACCGAGACGAGCATTTGGAAACCTTACTATCGGCAATTAACGATGGATACCAATTCAGCTTTATAACGTTCGGCGGTATCAAAAACTTACTTGCCATCAAATTTAATAAATTAGAAGGTGCAGACTACGATATTGTAGAGTCTTCCTTTCTAAATTTGAACCTTAGCCCTGAGCAATTCCACCTGTTTAGATTTCTTGTACCGAACCATTGGAAAATGAGTTCTACTCCATTTGTCAGTGAAACTGGTGAGGAAATAGATAGGGTTCACATTGAGCTTCAGCATCGTTGAAAAAGGCGAGGAAGATGTATCCTTGCTTAATCCATATAAACCGGTAACTTGCCTACGAGCAGGTTACCGGTTTTTTAGTTCGCATAGCTGAACTGGAGAATGGAGAAAGACCCTAGGCTTGACTCAGTAGACAAGTTTCGTTAGAATAAACTTAGTTGAATGACATGAAAATAGGGGACAACCATATGATGGATTTAGGGAATAAAATCAAAAAGCTCAGGACCGAACAAAACCGAAACTTGATGGATATTGCCAATGTTTGCGGGTTCTCCAAAAGTTTATTATCCAAAATAGAGAACGGGAAAACCATCCCGCCCATCTCAACGTTAGTGAAAATTGCTGATGCGTTAGGTACTAAAGTGTCCATTCTACTGGACGACCAGGAGCAAGCGGGAACGATTTATACGAAAAAGGAAACATGCGAAGCAAGAATGACCAAAACGGATAAAGGGTATTCATTTTTTACTTTTGCTGTTGAACGCGGAGAAAAGCTGATGCAGCCTTTTCTGTTCATATCCCGGAAGGAAGATAATGATAGCAAAAATGAATACAGCCACAATGGTGAAGAGTTTATATACATTTTGGAAGGCGAAATGAAGTACAAAGTGGGCAGTGTGGAGTATACATTGAAGCCGGGGGATAGTCTTTACTTCGATTCTATTGAGAAACATTCCTTAATGGCAATTACAGACGAAGTGAAATATGTGGCTGTGTTTACGCAATCGAAGGTAAGCGATACTTAGACATTTTCTGAATGTCAGTTTGATGAGAAGCCAGGTTTTCCTATAAAACAAGAGATAACGGACTATGTATTCTACCTTAGAGTATGTGGTCTTTTTTTCTGCCCTAAATTTTAAAATTTTGAAAAGAAAGCGATTGCATTAATTGGCAGGGTGAGGTATACTGAGCTTATTCAACTAAGTTGAATATAATACAATTTAGGTGACTTAAAGTAAAATCATTTAACTTACAGGCAGCGTTGTTTCTTCACATGAAGTGGTTAGAAGGGTTAGTCATGGATTGCTGTTCAAAACCAAATCAGGAGGCTGGAACGTAATGAAAAAGTACAAAGTTGGTATTGTTGGTGCTGGTGGAGTAACTGAATTGCATTTCGTGGGGTATAAAGATCATCCGGAACGAATCGAGGTAACGGCACTTTGTGATCCGAATCCCGAGGCGTTACATGCCAAAGCTGATAAATATGGTGTTGCTCAGCGATTTACGGAGTTGAACGATTTTATCCAGAATAGTGGTGTTGATGCTGTTGTCGTGTGTACACCTACTTCTATCCGCAAAGAAATCCTATTCCCGATTATTGAAGCAGGAATTCCAATCTTCTGTGAAAAACCTTTTTCAGATACATTGGCTGAAGCAAAAGAGATTACAGAAAAGGCGAAGCAGCATGGCGTACCCATCTCGATTAACCAAAATTTCCGGCGCCATTTTCCTTTTGAACTGGTAAAGGGGATTGTTGCCGAGGATCGGATTGGGAAAGTAACGTCCATCTTGTTTACAAATCTCATGTTTAGACAGGATGCAGGTTGGAGGTTAGAAGAAAGCCGCCACGCATTATCGGTTATGGGAATTCACTGGTTTGACGGATTCCGGTTAATTCTTGGCTCTGAAGCCAAGTCCGTTGTTGCTCAGAACCGTTCTTCTTCTGCAATCCAATGTGTCGGGGAAACCGATGGCACTGTGCAAGTTGTGTTCGAGAACGACGCGGTCGTGACTTACATTCAAAGTTTCTCTAGTGCCATAGGCAGAACGGAAATGATCGTTATTGGTGAAAAAGGGACGATCATTGCCGTTGACGGAAAAATTCATTTGTATCGCCCGCGTGAAAAAACACCTGAGCAAACATGGGAAAACAATGTTTCCAGAGAAACGGCCACTTTCGAAGGGATAAACCATTTGTTTACCTCCATTGAAACAGGCGTGGAAGCACCGAACAGTTCTCAAGATAATTTGAAAACGGTTTCCCTTCTCGATGCTGCCTATGTATCCGCTGAAGAGCAGCGCATTGTGCATTTAATATGACCACACAGTCCTCATCTTTGAAAACTTCCGTTAGTGTGGATACTCCCAAAAAATCCAGGCCTTTTATTTTAGATATTAAACGAGATCGATACCTTTATTTGTTGGTTTTACCGGGTGTACTTTTCTTTCTTATTTTCAAATATCTTCCCATGTGGGGCATCCTTATTGCTTTTCAGGATTACTCGCCTTATGCGGGAGTTTGGAAGAGCGAGTGGGTAGGATTGGAGCATTTTATACGTTTTTTCTCCAATCCTGATTTCTATCTTCTTTTTCGCAATACAATGGTCATTAGTTTATTAAATCTGTTATTTTTCTTTCCGCTTCCTATTGTGCTGTCCTTGCTGTTGAACGAGGTGAACAATCAATTTTTCAAAAGAATCATTCAATCGATTGTCTACCTCCCACATTTCCTGTCATGGGTCATTATTGTAGGAATCTCATTCCTGCTCCTGTCTCAATCGAACGGCATCATAAACCTGATGATCGAATCCTTGGGCTTTCACAAATATGATTTTCTGACAAATACAGATACATTCTGGGGAATGCTCGTTGCACAAAATATTTGGAAAGAAACCGGCTGGGGAACCATTATCATTTTGGCGGCGATTACAGGTGTAGACACGCAGCTATACGAAGCTGCCAAAATAGATGGTGCCAACAGATGGCTGCAAGCCTGGCATGTAACACTCCCGGGAATCCGAAGCGTCATCCTGGTTCTGCTCATCTTGAGACTCGGACATATTATGGACGTAGGCTTCGAGCAAGTCTTCCTGATGAATAATGGCGCTGTCGCCAAGTATGCGGATGTTTTTGAGACGTATGTATACCGCAATGGCATCCAGAGTGGGCAATTCAGTTACAGCACGGCCGTTGGTTTGTTCAAATCAGTGGTAGGTCTTGTGCTCGTTGTCTTGGCCAACAAGATGGCCAAACGGATTGGTGAGGAAGGTGTCTATTAATGAAAGTAAGTCTCGCAGGACGGCTGTTTAACGGCTTTAATACGATCTTGCTAGTTGTCATTGGACTCGTCACATTGTTCCCGCTGTATTATGTTTTCGTCATTTCTTTCACCGAACCTCACGAATACTTGATGAAAAATGGTTTTGTTTTGTTTCCCCAGCACTGGTCGCTGGTATCTTACAAATATTTGTTGAATACCGATGCATTTAAAATCGCGATGTTGAACAGCACCTTTCTTGCCACTGTCGGAACCGGTTTAAGTTTAATCTTTTCAGCAGCAATGGCGTTCGGGATGTCTCGGAAAAGGCTAAGAGGCAGAAAAATCATGATGATGATGGTTTTATTGACGATCTTGTTCAATCCGGGCATTATACCGAACTATATTGTGGTCCGTGATTTTGGCTTAATCAACAGCATTTGGTCACTTATTATTCCGGTGTTGGTTAGCGGATGGAATGTCATTCTGATGAAAAGCTTTTTTGACAGCATTCCGGTAGAGCTGGAGGATGCGGCCATGATTGATGGCTGCACGGACCTGGGTACATTTTTCCGTGTTGTGCTTCCCCTATCGGCTCCAGCTTTAGCTGCTTTCGGTTTGTTCTACGCAGTGGCGTACTGGAACACGTTCTTCAATGCTATTTTGTATATCAATGATTTTGCAAAAGTGCCTTTACAAGTTGTACTGAGGAACATGTTAATTGAATCGGATACAACGACAGGCGGAGCAGCAGCGGTTGAAATGATGTCCGAGAATCAACTGCCGACCCAGACGCTTAAGATGGCGGCGGTGGTTATTGCGACGGTTCCTATTTTGGCGGTGTATCCGTTCCTACAGAAGCATTTCGCCAAAGGCGTCATGCTCGGTTCAGTCAAAGGCTAACCCAAGTTTATATTTATTAAGGGGGTTTAGGCGGCATGAAGATGGTTCAAAAAAAGAGTGTGTTTATCGCTATGCTATCACTTTTAGCGGTAGTGACTACAGCGTGTACCGGCAATAGTTCAGAGGTTTCAGCACCGAAACCGGGTGAAACCGGTAAGGAGTCGGCACCTGTAGCTCTCAATATTTTCGCAAATTTCTCGATTACTCAGCCTCCGGGGCCGGATAATCCGGTTATAAAAGAATTCGAAAAAAAGACGAATACGAAGCTTAATATTACATGGGTTTCAGATCCTGTATTTGATGACAAGTTAAACGTACTGTTGGCCTCAGGAGACCTTCCGGACGCGATCCGTCTTCCAGATTCGACCGTTCCCCAGTTTCAGACGATGGTTAAGCAAGGTGCATTTTGGGATTTAACCCCTTATCTCAAGGATTACAAGAACTTGATGGATTCTCCAAAAGCGATTTGGGACAATACGAAAATTGGCGGCAAAAATTATGTCGTGCCCATTGTGCGCCCGCTGGAGGGTGGAACTACCTTTTACATTCGCCGGGATTGGCTGGATAAGCTTGGATTGAAGATGCCAACAACCTTAGATGAGTTATACAACGTCATGAAGGTTTTTAAAGAGAAGGATCCTGATGGCACGAATAACCCGGTTGGCTACACGATGCGCACACACGATCAAATTGAATTTATTTATGCTGGAGCCAGCAGTAAGTGGAAACCTGTGAATGGAAACCTGATTGATATTACATTAGAGCCTGAGATGAGAGAAGCGCTGCTTTATAAGAAAAAGCTGTATGACGAAAAGCTGATTCCAGCGGATTTCGCCGTAATGAAAAGTAATGACATTACAGATCTAGCGACAAGCGGAAAGTCAGGCATAACGACGGAAACAATCGAGGCCATGTGGCGCTGGCAATTCGATCAATGGAAGCGGAATCCAAAGGTAAATTGGGAACCGATCGTATCGTTGGAAGCGAATAAAGGACCTTTCCAACAGCAAAATAGCGGCTTCATAGGCGTTTATGCGATTCCCAAAAGTGTTCCGGAAGCGAAGATGCGTAAAATTTTATCGCTGCTCGATTTCGGCGCTTCCGAAGAAGGCCACATTTTATCCAATTATGGCATTGAAGGTACCCATTATAAAAAAGAAGATGGATTTTATGTCACCAATGACCAAGCGGTTAAAGATAGCCTGGGGCCTGGAGCAATGGGCAAGCTGTTTATGAAGCATGACCCTTATATGTATGCCTACGCACCTGGCATGCCGAAAGAAATATTTGAAAGAAACAAAAAAATTATTGATGCCAAAGCAAAAATCAGCACACCAAGAGTCGATATCGGGTTGTACTCGGAAACGAATATTAAATACGGAGCCGATTATACCAAGAAGATTAACGATATCAAAACACAGGTTGTCATGGGCAAGGTAAGTATAGAGGAATGGGATAAATTCGTTGCAGGTCTAAAAACAGATGCCAACTATCAGAAGATTATCCAGGAAATGAACGCATCCTACAAAGAGCGTCTGGCAGCTAAGTAAACCAACAAAAGGAGAATGAGCAAATGGCGACTATAACAGATTTGAGAAAACAGGATGAATCACGTGTATTGAACCAAAGTTGGGGAAAAATTCAATGGCTTTGCGGCCAGGATATTGATCCAGCCAGTGAAATGACCTTCGGCATGGTCTATATTCATGCGGGGGATTCCAATCCAAGACACGTACACCCTAATTGTGAAGAAGTCATTTTCATTCTTTCCGGTGAGTGTGATCATACACTTGGCGACGAGACCTTCCATCTGGAGCCTGGCATGATGCTGCGCATCCCACGGAATGTCCCTCATAATGCAACAACCACAAGTTGGGAGCCATGCCGTATGATTATCGCTTACTCGGCTCCTGACCGCCAAACAGTAGGAGAATAATTCCTTTTAACGGAGTATATCTATGTTTGAACTGAGCTATCTGCAAATCGTAATCCTTATTTTCGCCGGTATATTTGTTGGATTTGCGAAAACCGGTATCTCGACTATGGGCATCTTCAATGCGATGTTAGTGACCATTATTTTTCCGGCAAAAATGTCTGTAGGCATCTTGCTGCCGATGCTAATTATTGGTGATATCATAGCGGTTGCGTATTACCGTAAAAAAGTGATAAAAAATCATCTGATCAGCCTGATGCCTTGGGCACTTATCGGAGTTATAGGTGGTTATCTCGTACTGCTAAAGGTCGATAACAATCAATTGAAGCTTCTCTTGGGTGCGCTTATATGCGGACTGATCCTTCTTCAAGTCCTTAGGGATTTCATGGGAGCAAGATTTGATTCCAAGTTTCCATCTTCCATGTGGTTTATTGCATCGATGGGTATCCTTGCTGGTTTTGCAACGACAATTGGCAATGTTTCCGGCGCGATCATTGCCATTTACCTCTTTGCCAAGCAAGTACCCAAACAAGAATTTATAGGCACGGGCGCATGGTTCTTTTTACTCGTGAACCTCGTGAAAGTACCCTTTTTCATCCATCTGGGAATGATAACGTCTGATTCTCTCCTTATTGGTATTTGGACCCTTCCCTTAATAGCAATTGGAGCTTATGCAGGTATTAAGCTGTTGCCATTAATTCCTCAGGTATACTTTCAGCGGCTTGTTCTTTTACTTGGTGCTTTTGGAGCAGTGAAGTTGCTGGTTGAAGGCATCGTGATCAATTGAATCGATGAGATCTAGCTAGAAGGAGAATAGATATGACGATCAAATTGGCGTTTTCCAGACCTACCTCCACGACGGAGGAACAGACTTTGCTTTTTGAACAATACGGAGCCGTTGGATATGACGGACTTCAATTAAAGGAAGCGCAATATGCCCCTTTTTTGTTAAAACCGGAAGGTTTCATAGAAGCTTGGGGCGGTTTATCAGGCAGCAGTTCAGCTTTAATAACAGGCGGAAATTTGGATGATGCCAGTGTTGAGAAGCTGCGTAATGTGTTTCATTTCGCTTCGGCGGTCGGCACGGAACTTATTGTTTACTGCCATGGGATTCCTAGAGCCAATGTGACCCCGGCAGACATTCGCAGATATGCGGACGTTCTTTCGGATTTGGGACTTGAGGCGCAACAGCAGGGGCTGAAGCTATCACTTCACCATCATTTTAATAATCCCGTTATGCATCGCGATGATTTTGATATCTTTTTCAATCAAATTAAAGAGCACTCGATTGGACTCACAGTCGATACGGCTCATTTGGTGAAATCTGGTATCGAGGATGCAGCAGAAATCATACGCAGCTTTGGACACGTCATCGATAATTTTCATCTGAAGGATTTTGATCAAGGGGAATGGAAGGTGCTCGGTCAAGGTTCTATTGACTTTGGTCCCATTTTCCAAGCGATTCATGAGATCGGCTATCAAGGATGGATTTCTGCGGATGAGGAAAGCGGTGGCAGTGTAACCGAGGGTATGAAGGATTGCTACGCATTTATGAAAAACGGATTGAACTGAAATCAGTTCGTGGAGGTGCTGGTAACGATGGGTAAAAAGGCAGTTCTTATCGGAGCCTTGGATACGAAAGGTCAAGAGTTTCTATTTGTAAAAGAAAAACTGGAAGCTTGCGGGGTGACAACGTTCACCGTAGATACTGGTGTACTTGGCAATCCGTTGTTTCAACCTGATGTATCCGCCGATGAAGTTGCAAGAGCTGGCGGTTCGAGCATTGAGAAGTTAAGAAGTGGTAAGGATCGGGGAACAGCTATTGCGGTTATGACCCGAGGCGCTGCTGAAATCGTTACCGGCCTCGAAAAACAGGGAATTGTAGGTGCAGCCTTTGGAATGGGAGGGACGGCGGGTACGACAGTGGCGGCATCTGCCTTGCAGGGTTTACCCATTGGGGTTCCTAAGCTAATGGTTTCCACTGTGGCATCGGGCAATACGAAACCCTATATAGGCATCAAAGATGTAACCATGATGTACTCCGTCGTTGATATAGCCGGAATAAATCAGCTATCCCGTCGAATACTGAGCAATGCAGCTCACGCGTTGGCAGGAATGATCAATTATATGGAGACGGAACAGGGGACTACTGAAGATAAGGTTACGCTCGGCATCACGATGTTCGGCGTGACGACTCCATGCGCGACACGTGTACGAGAAATCCTGGAGGAGCGTGGTTACGATCTGCTTGTCTTCCATGCCACTGGAACAGGTGGATTGGCGATGGAGGAGCTAATCAAAGCGGGATATATCCAGGGCGTTGCGGATATAACGACCACGGAATTGGCGGATCATTTGGTTGGCGGTATATTCGATGCCGGACCAAATCGTCTGGAAGCAGCCGGAATAGCGGGTATTCCGCAGGTTGTTTCGGTTGGGGCGCTCGATATGGTCAATTTCGGTCCACCGGAGACCGTACCGGCGCAATTCAAGGAGCGAATCTTTTACCAGCACAACCCGACAACAACATTGATGAGAACGACCATAGCGGAGAACAGAGAACTGGGCCGGTTATTAGCTACTAAACTGAACGCGGGCATTGCTCCGACCATTGTCGTGTTTCCTAAAGATGGCGTTTCTCTGCTGGATATGGATGCCAAGCCTTTTGAAGGTAAGGAAGAGCGTCGGGCGTTGTATGAAGGAATAAAAGAGCATCTCAGATCGAACATTCCGATGATTGATATGGAGCAAGATATTAATGATCCGGCCGTAGCTGAAGTAATTGCAGATAGTTTGCTTCAATTAATAGAACGAAATAAGAGAGGGTAAGAAAACAATGGCGATGCAAAGAAAGGAAATCGTAAGCAGATTGCGGTCGCAAATTGAACAGGGCCGTTTCATTGTAGGAGCAGGAGCGGGAACGGGATTATCGGCGAAATGTGCGGAAGAAGGCGGCGTCGATCTGATTATTATTTATAATTCCGGGCGTTATCGGATGGCAGGTCGGGGATCCTTAGCCGGATTAATGCCATATGGGGATGCCAATCAGATTGTTATGGAGATGGGCGGCGAGGTTCTGCCTATTGTCAAAAATACGCCTGTATTGGCCGGGGTATGCGGGACAGATCCTTTCCGTTTGATGGATGTATATCTGAAGCAGTTGAAAGAGATGGGTTTCTCGGGTGTGCAAAACTTTCCTACCGTAGGCTTGATCGACGGCACCTTCAGGCAAAACCTGGAGGAAACGGGGATGGGCTATGAGCTGGAGGTCGAGATGATTCGTAAAGCTCATGCCTTGGATTTATTGACAACCCCATACGTCTTTAATGAGGACGATGCGATTCAAATGGCGAAGGCCGGTGCGGACGTGCTTGTCGCGCATGTCGGACTAACGACGAAGGGCAGCATCGGAGCCAAGACGGCGCTTTCACTTGATGAATCGGCGGAGCTCATTCAACGTATTTATGAGGCCGGTAAATCTATTAATCCGGATATATTGGTCATCTGTCATGGTGGTCCGATATCTGAACCGGCAGATGTTGAGTATGTGCTAGGTAAAACCAACGGGATAGCGGGGTTCTTCGGAGCCTCCAGCGTAGAGCGCTTACCTACCGAGATTGCCATTACCGAGCAGGTAAAAAGATTTAAGAGCTTAAGCAAGTGATAAATGAAGGGCCGCCCCTGCTTGGGGGCGGCCCTCATTTATTTTAATAGGATATAAATTGCCTTCTTAAATAGTATTGACGTTTCGTCTTGGTCTTGTCATAATAATGTTAATTTAAAAAGTGTGATCACATATCACAAATCACGGAGGTAAGCGAATGAGTGACATAATCAAAGTGCCATCAGTGAATAACGAAGTGTACGACCGGTTAAAACAACGCATTACTCTTGGGGTGATCCCGCCTGGGAAGAAAATATCGATTCGCACGATAGCGGAATTGTTTGGCGTCAGTACCATGCCTGTGCGAGAAGCGCTGCGTATGCTGCAGGCGGAAGGTTTTATTACATTCGAAAGGCGCAGCGTGACCGTCAACGAACTGTCGGTGGAAGAAGTGAAGCAAATGTTCACCATCCGCAAACACCTTGAAATGCTCGCCGCGGAGTGGTCCCTTGAACATATAACAGATACTGATCTGGGGGTCTTGGAAGACATCCTGGAATCAATGGCCAATCCAAACATGGACGTGACAGAATGGAGGAAGTTGAATAAGCTCTTTCACTTACGATTTTATGAATGTTCCAAGTCTTCGCATGTGCTCGAGCTGATTAAGAATGTTTGGGATAAAGTAGAGCCTTACATGACGATTTATTCGTCTTCCGTTGACGATTTTCAAGAAGCGCATATTCAGCACCGCGAGATTTTGGATTTGATTCAGCAGCGTAACCTCCCCTTGCTTCTCGAGAAGATCGCCGATCATCTGATTTATACTTGCGATGTGGTTTTAAAAGCTCTATCGAATAAAAAGTAAATTCATGAAGGGGGTGAATGCCATGACATGAGCTGTAAGGCGTTTAAGGTTCCAAGAAAAGAGTGGGAGTTGAAAATTAGAATTAGCGGAGGTGTATTCAAATGAGTCAAACATCAGTTGATAATGAGCTTTTTGAGAGCGAGTACGAACATACACCCGTTCCAGCTGATAAACGAAAGTCTTTGTTATCCGTTATGTCCGTATGGGTTGGATTTCCAATGATTATTACCGGTGCTGTCACCGGCGCCACGCTCGTACATGGGTTGGGCTTCATGCGGGGCATACTTGCAATGGTTCTTGGTAATGCCTTGCTATTTGCTTATGTCGGACTCCTTAGCATGCTTGGGGCGAAGGACGGGTATAATTTCTCCCTGCAAGCTTCAAAGACCTTTGGGCGAAAAGGATATATGGTTTCTTCCGCGCTCTTGTCTACGCTCGTCATAGGGTGGTTTGCTGTACAGACGGGCTTAACCGGCGTTAGTATGGGGAGTGCATTTGGTGTGAATCAAGTGCTCATCGTGGTGATTGCGGGTGTATTGTACTTGTTGTTGACGCTGTTAGGTATCAAGGCATTGTCTGTGATAGGCATTATATCCGTACCTCTGTTTCTCGTATTAGGATTGTACTCTGCCGTGGAAGCTGTCGGGAACGGGCATGCCGTTATGGCCTATGCCGGTAATCCTGATTCCCCGTTGGCGTTCTGGGTCGGTGTCACACTCGTATTCGCCTTATTCGCGGATTCGGGAACGATGACGTCGGATTTTACCCGCTGGGCAAAAAATCGTAATCACGCATTAATTGCGACATTTGCGGCATTCCCCATTTCAAATCTGATTGCAATGATCGTGGGAGGTGTTATTGCTGCAGCAACACTAAGCGGCTCAGGTGACGTATTCGGTGTCATTGTGGCGAAAGGCGGATTTTTAACTTGGATCGCGGTGCTGTTTCTCTTCGTTAATCTAGGAACGGTCTGCTCACACTGCTTGTACAATGGAGCCGTCGGTTGGTCGCACATTACGGGGACCAAGATGCGCACAATGACCATCTTACTCGGCATTATTGGCATTCTGGTTGCGGCGCTTGGTATATGGGGTTACTTCATCAACTGGCTGAATCTCCTAGGTGTGATCGTGCCGCCAATCGGTACGATTATCATTATGGACCAGCTGGTAACGCGTAAAGCGTCGACTGCCATCGACGGCAATATTCGGTACCAGCCTTTCCTTGCTTGGGGAATCGGTTCAGCTGCTGCTCTTTTCGCCAATTACCAGTTTCCTAGTGTATCTACTGCGATTTGTGGAATCATCATATCCGCTATTGCCTATTGGATGATTTCTAAGAAGTCATCCGTCGTTGCTCCCAAAACGGCAGCAGCAAAATAGCAATGGAATCAGCAGCGAGAGATGCGTCTGCCAACGCGTCTCTCCGACCAAGCCAGGGAGATTCATTGCTGACATTGTAGCATATTTGCATAGACAGAAAAAGGAGTTGATCGTATGGATACTTTTACATATATGGAAGCTTCCGTGGAGTCGTTCCACGAAGCTTTGAAGGCAAAGATCGTTACTGGAGCAGATTTGGTACGATGGTACCTAGATAGAATAGATTCTTATAATAATCAAGGCCCTAGTATACAAGCGATTGTAACTGTTAATCCCTCAGCGCTGGATGAAGCGAAGGCGCTGGATGCTTTTTTTGCCGAAACGGGCGAGTTCAAAGGCCCGTTGCACGGGGTGCCCGTGCTTGTGAAAGACCAAGCCGAGACGGCCGGCATCCGCACAACATTCGGTTCCATAGCATTCGCGGATTACGTACCGGAACAAGACGCCTCGCTGATTAAGCGGCTCCGCCAAGCAGGGGCGATCATTCTTGCGAAGACGAGTATGTGTGATTTCGCAGCAGGGTGGTTCTCCTTTTCCTCAATGACAGATCACACGAAAAATCCTTATGATCTTGATCGTGAATCCGGTGGTTCAAGCGCGGGTACGAGCGCCGGTATTTCTTCGAATTTCGGTCTGATTGGTGTCGGTGAAGATACAGGTGGATCCATTCGATTACCGTCTTCTTTTAATAATTTATTCGGCCTTCGCGTCACGACTGGTTTAATCAGCCGTAACGGTTTTTCTCCGCTTGTACATTTTCAAGACACGGCTGGCCCGATTACACGTACAGTTAAAGACGCTGCAAAGCTCATGGACGTACTCGTCGGTTTTGATCGGAACGATGTTTTTACAGCCGCAACCGCTCAAACCGCGCATGCGGGACAGTACGAGGCCATGCTCGAAGGCGCCAGCATGAAGAAGTACCGAGTAGGCGTACTCACCAGTGCATTCGGTCCAGACAGTGATAGGGACTGTGCTCCTGTGAACGACAGGATTCTCTCCACGATTAGCTGGTTGAAGGAGCAAGGCGTCGAGGTCGTGGATAAGATAGAGCTTCCTAATATGGACCAGTGGATTGCCGAAACATCGCTATACACCTTGCAGTCGAAGAAAGACATCAACAACTTCTTGCAGAAGCGTCCAAACGTTCCACTCAAGAGCTTCAAGGAAGTATACGATGCTAATGCCTTTCATCCAATGAACGACTTGTTCCACGACATTAACGCCGGACCGGAGGAGCCGGAGAGTGACGAGAACTATTACCGCTCGCGGGTACGTCAAGAGGAATTCCGGCGCGCCATCGTTCACCTGATGCTGGACAATGAAGTCGACTTCTTGCTCTATCCGACCGTTCAAGTACTGCCGCCGAAGCGCGAGGAATTGTACGCCCAGAAGTGGAGCTGTCTAACGTTCCCGACGAATACGGTCATCGCTTCACAATCCGGCCTTCCGGCTATGTCGGTTCCCTCAGGATTCGCCGGTCATCTCCCCGTAGGCTTTGAATTGGTCGGAAAGCCGTTCGCAGAAGCGGATCTCTTGCGGTTCGCTTACGATTACGAACAGATGGCATCCCCAAGGAGAGAACCGGGGCTGTGAGGATGGCAATAGATTTAAATTGTGATATGGGGGAAAGCTTTGGCGTCTACCGCTATGGAGCTGATGAAGAGATGATGCCGCTCATCACTTCTGCCAACATTGCCTGCGGTTTTCATGGCGGGGACCCTCGCATCATGCGGGAGACGGTAGCCCTTGCCAAAAAGCACGGTGTACGAGTAGGCGCTCACATCGGACTGCCAGATCGTGGAGGTTTTGGTCGCAGGTATATTCAAATGTCGCCGAATGAAGTGTATGATCTCTCGTTGTATCAGCTTGGGGCGCTCGACGCGTTCCTTCGGGCGGAAGAAATGACTATGGCTCATGTGAAGCTTCACGGAGCTCTTTATATGATGGCATCCGACGATCAGGCGCTTTCCGACGCATTTACTGAAGCCGTTTACGCCTTTGACCCTTCGCTCAGCATATTTACCCTACCCGGCTGCAATACTTCGAGGAGTGCGGCACGCCTCGGCATTCGGCACATTCATGAATACTTCGCTGATCGTCCGTATTCGGATGGCAAGGTGAAGATGTTCGGATGGACGCTCGATGAGATTGGTTCGCCTGCGGACATCGCATCGCGCGTGGCTCAGCTGTTAGAGAATCCGGAATATGCAGACATCGGGACGGTCTGCGTACACAGTGACACCGCTGGCGCCCCAGCTATAATGAAAGCGATCCGAGACCGGCTGCTGCCTGTGTTGAATCCTGAAGAATGACTATGATGAGAAAAGCCCATGAGTTAAATAAACTCATGGGCTTTCGTATTTCGAACCGTAGATATCCGGTTACTCATTCTCCTTATACTCAATTGTTATCCCCTCAACATGACGTTTGCTCATCTGCTTACGCTTCTTTCGGGTGTCTTTCGATTCGAACACGATGTCCATATCGTAGTCTCCCTCCGGATATAGCTTGCTGCGCTCAATATAAAGCGACATTCTCTTGCGGTGGATGCGCACCTTCTCCTTTTGGATTTGCACCGTAATGTTTCCGCGATGATCCGGTTCACTGCACACAATGCCTGTACGGCGCAGCGAGTGCACCCAGACGCAGTCGCCAATAGCGAAATTCGGCATCGGCGCTCGCTCTTTTTTTTCTTTTAACGGGACGTTTACAGGAGGTGTTTCTCCTGTAAACGCCGCAGCTATTGCAGGCGCTTCGGGCGAGTGCTGCGTCGCCTCGTAGGTGATCATCTTTGATCTTTCGATGAGCGCTGGCGGCATACCGAGTTTTTGCGCGATATAGAAGGCGTAGGAGGAGCCGGCTTGACCAATCGTCAATTTGTAAAGGGGCTCAAGCGTTTCGCTATCAAATTCCATACGCGCATTCTCGAAGCCGGGCGCAGCGGCGGCAAATTTTTTGATCTCGTTAAAATGCGTCGTCGCGATGACCGTAGCTCCGCGGCGGTACAGTTCCTCCAGCACAGCAATCGATAGGCCAATTCCTTCGCCAGGGTCGGTTCCTGAGGCAAGTTCGTCGAGAAGGACCAGCGACGAGGGTCCAGCCTCTTTGAGAATGCCGATCACGTTTTTGACATGCGAAGAGAAGGTACTGAGCGAATTCTCAAGACTTTGTCCGTCACCGATATCGACCATAACGGATCTGTATACAGCGAATTCGCTTCCTTCTCCTACCGGAACGAGCAGACCCGACTGCACCATAAGTGTTAGCAGTCCGACGGTTTTCAGTGAAACGGTCTTGCCTCCCGTATTCGGTCCTGTAATAACAAGCGCGCGGTACTCGCCGCCGATGCGGATATCAAGCGGAACGGAATGCCTGCCGAGCAGCGGATGACGGCCGCCATGTATGGAGATCCGGCCGCGATCGTTCAGCTTGACCGTTCGTCCGTCGATTGTTTTCGCGTATTTGGCTTTTGCGAACATAAAGTCGTAATGGCCAATCGTTTCCAAGTTGATTGAAATTTCATACTTGCTATGTTCGATCAGATCCGTTAGATCGCTAAGCACTCTTGTTACCTCCGCAGCCTCCTCGGCCTGCAGGTGTAAATGCTCGCCATGCAGATCAGCGATATCAGACGGCTCAATAAAGACAGTCTGCCCGCTTGCCGACTCGTCCAGCGCCGCGCCGCCAACTTGTTTGCGGTGTTCCTTCTTCACGGACAATACGTACCGGCCTCCTCTTGTCGAGATAACGCTATCCTGCAAATAGCTGCGGTATTTGGACAAAGCGGTGTCCAGTTTCTTGCGCATGCGGTCGTCGAGGATGTTCATTTTTTTGCGGATACGCGACAAAGCAGCGCTCGCCTCGTTATCGACTTGACCGTTGCGGATACAGCGCCGAATCTCGGCCAACGGTTCATGCAATTCGTATAAGGATAGCGCATAGGAAGCGATGCGCGGACTGACGGATTCTTTCTTTTTCATAAAGTTTTTAAGCTGCTGTGAACTTTCGATGAATCTGGCGACGTGCATAAAGTCCTGTGGTGTAAAAATAAATCCTTTCCCGAAAGTGCCTATAAGCGGCTCAATGCCTTCCAGGGACGGGATCGGCACACTGGCTCCGTGGGCAATAACACTTAGCGCTTCTTCGGTCTCTTGAAGCAGGGTTGCCACGAGGGCCATTTCAATGACTGGTTCCATGTTTTGAATGTGGGCGCGGCCCAAATAACTCATGGCAAAGTCGGCCAAACGCTGTTTAATGCGGTCGTATTCCAAACGTTGATAAGTGGACTTGTTCACATGAATGCCTCCTTTTGGGTACAAAAAAAAGCGGACTGGAAACAACAATCGTTTCCAGTCCGCTTAGGGAGAAAATGATGTTCTTAACAGCATCACATGCAACCTGCCCGTAGTGCACGACAAAACAAACCTGTCCAATTGAACGGTTTACTCGCGTACGCCAAAAAAACGGGTTGCACTATGAAATTACTGGTTAAGAACGACCTCAGACATTAAAATCTCTCCTTTGTACATCTATACGGCTAATATACCCTTATCTTATGCCAATTCAGTCTGAAAATCGTGGGATAAAATAGCTTAAATCAAACTTTCCACAAGAAGTTTGAATGGTATAAAAAGGGAACCGCTGGAGGAATATGTACAAGCGTGACGAATTAATTGTTCAATACAACCAAAATAGGCGATGGGTGTGAAGATGAACGGATGAATAAGCAAATGAGTAAAAGCAGGGGAACTATATTCTGGAAAAACTTAGGTATTGTACTGTTAATTACTTGCATTCCTATTGCTTTTATAGGCGTCATTATTTACTATATCGGAACAGATCGGATCGAAACCGAAGTGAATAAGGCTCATCAGAATCAGCTCCATTCCTCGATCCAGCAATTGAACGATTATATGGCGAATCTGGAGCATTCGGTGGTGCGGCTTGCTTTTGACCGGAGTTTGGACGAGACCTTGAAGGAGTTGGATTTCGTCCAGGAATTTCAAAAAACAAACGAACTTATGAAATCGTTTTCACTTATTACGGAGTCGAATTCTCTTATTAACAGTGTAAACCTGTATTTACGTGATTCAGATAAAATCATCGGTGATGAGGCCGGGTTTGAGTCTGTCCGAACCGATGAGGATCGAAACTTGTTGAATTCTTTGCTGGATCAAGAGCGAACGATCTATTGGGATTATTCCTTAAAAAAGATAAATATGCCGGACACGATAAATAAAGCGATCATTATTAAGCTCCCCGGTGGACAAATGTATGGTTCCTTCGGAATGTTTATTATTTACCTGGACCAAAATAAATTAAACACAATGGTTCAGAAACTCGTCTCAGGCGAAGGAGTCGCTTTTCTTTTTAATGAGAATGGGGACTACTTAACGACTCCTCCAAGACAAGAAGACAGTCAAGAGCTGCTGAAGCTGGAAGATGCATTAAAAAGTCAAATATCTGTAGAAAATGCCAATGAGAATATGTTCAAATTCGATTGGAACCACAAAAAATATAACGTATCGTATGGGAGTATTTCTAAGTTAGGCAGTAAATGGACGGTTGTCACTGCTACGCCTGTATCGCAAATCGTAGCACCTGTAACTGCCTTATCCACTCTTATTGTCTGGATTAGTATGTTTGGCTTAATCATCGGGTTGCTGCTTGCATGGTTTGCCTCCAACAAAATATACGATCCCATATATCGGGTAAAGCGTCTTTTTGAAAATTCCAGAACAAACCGATCGAACGAAAAAAACGAAATTACGTATATCGAGCATCAATGGAGGCTGCAGCTTCAAGCAGAGCAAGAGCTTTCTATCCAAATTAAGCAGTCCATTCCTGCGCTTAGAGAAAGTTTTTTACTGCAATTTTCACAAGGCAATTTGTATTCACACACGGAATCTGAGCTTATTCAGAAGTTGAAGCAGCTGGATTGGGATGTTGAATCGAAAAGATTTGCCATTATGGTCGCACAGTTTCACGGTATTTCTGAATTAGGAGGAAAATTTTCAGAGCGGGATGCCCAGTTGGTTACCTTTGCGGCTTCTAATATCATTAAAGAGCTGTGCACAGAGATATCGGATATGGTGCATATCATTAACTTTCAGGATTTATCCATTGGTGTATTTTTCGTTCTGGATCCTGACAAGTCCAATGAAGCGATTAAAGCGAATTTCAACAAACTTGCCCATGACTACATCGTCGCGGTTAATAATGTTCTGCATATGAAAGTTACAATTGTGACAAGTAAAATATCCGATTCGATAAAGGACATACCCAAGATTCTGGAGCAGACAAGAAAAGCTCTCCGCTTTCGTGACCACCATACGTCCAATCAAATGTTGGATATGAATCAGTTCATGCTGACGAATACAAGCCAGAATCAGTTCCCTTTTGAGCTGGAAAGAGAAATTGTGCATACCGTCAGTATGGGGCTGGAAGAGGAAGCCATGCGGCTCATCAAGCAATTCATGCTTGAACTGCAAACCAATCATAGCGCTGAATTCATGGTTCACCAAGGGATGATGAAACTGCTCGGAACGATCCATAATGCGATGATCAAGCATGAAATAGACCTTTTCTCCTTATATGGAGGGGTTCATCTCTATGAGCAGCTTATGCAGTTGTCCGAGCCGGATCAAATCCTGGAATGGTTTCAATATAAGCTAATTAGACCTTTCGTTAAAGCATTAACGATAACCTACGATAGCAATTTAAGGGAAATGATCGATAATTTGCTTTTGCAAATGCAGAAAGACATCTTACTTGACGTTTCGCTGGAGATGTATGCAGATCAGCTGCAGATGAGCCCATCTAAGTTAAGCAAGGTGTTCAGGCAAATCAACGGAATCAATTTTATCGATACGATGGTTCGGATGAGAATTGAGAAATGCAAAGAGCTGTTGGTGACAACGGATATGAAAATCAACGATATCGCGGAGCAGCTGCACTATCAACCGTCCTATCTGATCCGAATGTTTAAAAAGAGTGAGTGCATCACTCCCCGGCAGTATCGGGAAAAGCACACGCAATCGATGTAGTAAAATATCCATCTCAAAGCGGCCCTTCTTCATGTTTGAGGGGCTTTTTTTGTTCATTTCAAAAAAAGACGATAGCCGGAAATTTTTCGAGACATAGTAAAAATTTATTATTATTGCGGTAAGTAGGCTGGTGATTTACATTTAGGCCATCAGCTGATCACAAGCATTGTAAGGGAGGATTGGTACATGGGCATCCAAGTGACGAAGGCGAATCACGAGCAACTTATTCAACGAAAGGCAAGAACTTCACTATGGTCCGAATTCAAACGTGACAAGTATTTATATCTGCTGGTTCTTCCAGGCATCCTGTATTTTCTTGTTTTCAAATATTACCCGATGTGGGGGCTAGTTATCGCCTTTCAGGACTATTCCCCCTATATGGGCGTTTTTAAAAGCACTTGGGTAGGCTTTGAAAATTTTGTTCGCTTTTTTACAAATCCCAGCTTCTTTCTATTGTTTCGAAATACCATGATGATTAGCTTGTTGAGTCTGGTCTTTTTCTTTCCACTTCCTATCTTATTGTCGCTTTGCATGAATGAGGTAACCAACAAATATTTTAAACGCGTAATTCAATCCATTGTCTATTTACCGCATTTTCTTTCGTGGGTTATTATCGCAGGGATTACCTTTTTATTGCTTTCGCAATCAAATGGGATTGTGAATATGCTGCTCGAACATGCGGGTTTTCCAAAAATGGATTTTTTGACGAATGAAAATTATTTCTGGGGGCTGCTTACCGGCCAAAACATTTGGAAAGACACAGGCTGGGGAACGATTATTTTCCTTGCAGCGATGACAGGCATTGACACGCAGCTTTATGAAGCGGCGAAAATCGATGGTGCCAGCCGGATTAGACAAATGTGGCACATCACTTTACCGGGTATCCGTAACGTTATCATTATCCTTTTAATTTTGCGTTTGGGGCAAATCATGGATGTTGGTTTTGAACAGGTGTTTCTGATGAGCAATGGCGCCGTAGCAAACGTTGCTGACGTCTTCGAAACGTATGTCTATCGCAATGGGATCCAACAAGGACAATTCAGCTATACAACGGCAGCCGGTTTGTTTAAATCCGTGATTGGACTTGTGCTTGTTATCGGGGCTAACTGGCTGGCCAAACGCTTCGGTGAAGAAGGTGTGTATTAAACGAAAACTCCGAGGAGGGAAGGCAATGAGAGAAAGCTTTGGAGACCGAATATTTGGGATGGCGATTGTTCTGCTGCTTGTTGTCATTGGCATTATTACGTTATTTCCCTTGTATTACGTATTCGTTGTTTCCTTTACGGAACCTAGTGAATACATAGAGAAATACGGCTTTGTCCTGTTCCCGAGCAAATGGAGTGTGGGCGCTTATGAATATTTGCTTTCCACATCTGCTTTCATTCGTGCAACTGGGGTCAGTGCTTTTCTGGCAACAGTGGGAACCCTTTTAAGCCTCATGATAACAGCAGCCTTCTCATTCGGACTATCCCGTAAAAGACTGCGCGGAAGAAAAGTCATGATGATCATGGTGATGGTTACGATCCTTTTTAATCCGGGCATTATCCCCGTGTATTTATTAGTCCGCGATTTGGGGCTCATAAACAGTGTGTGGGCGTTGATTGTCCCTGTTTTGACCAGCGGCTGGTACGTGATCTTGATGAAAAGCTTCTTTGACAGCATTCCTGTCGAGTTGGAAGAAGCTGCAATGATTGATGGCTGTAATGACCTAAGCATCTTTTTCCGAATTATTTTACCGCTTTCTGTCGCATCGCTGGCCGCATTCGGGTTGTTTTATGCCGTGGCCTACTGGAATACGTTCTTTAGTGCCGTGTTGTATATTAATGATTTTACAAAAGTCCCATTACAAATTGTCCTGCGCAACATGCTCATTGATTCCGATACTTCGGTCGGCGGAGCACTGGCGGTAGAGATGGCTTCGGATAAGCAGCTGCCTACTCAAACGATCAAGATGGCCGCAGTTGTCGTGTCTACGCTTCCTATTTTGATGGTATACCCGTTTTTGCAAAAACATTTTACCAAAGGTGTTATGTTGGGGTCTGTTAAAGGATAATCCCAATGTATTATTCCGGCAGGCTTGCCAAACAAATAAATATAACCATAAAGGAGATTTGAGTAGCATGAATAACTTTTCTGACTTGAATAACAATTGGAAGATTGAGAAAATCGAGCAAGTGATGATGAAGGGTGAACGCAGAAGATTGGCTGGCTGCAATGCAAGGCTTGGTGTACACGGAAAGGAAGTAAGTTTTCCTCTGGTGCGAATTACAATTGGGGGCATCACGGGTTACAGCTGGTCTCGCGTCTCTCGGGAAGCTGCTGAAGCCATGATCGGAGCTACAGTCAGCGAAATATTTTGTGAAGAACAATGGATCAAAGACCGGTTCCAAAGCATTCAATTCCCGTTATTTGATTGGCTGGCAAAGGTAAGAGAAGTGCCTGTGTATAAACTATTGAGCCAAAAAGAGTGGACATCCCCACTAACGGTTCCTTGCTATGATACATCCTTGTACTTTGATGATTTGCACCTGAGTTCAGAGCGGGACGCGGTTGCATTGCTCCAGGAAGAAGCCATGCAAGGCTATAACGAAGGTTTCCGCGGTTTCAAAATTAAAGTAGGCCGTGGCGCGATGCATATGGATTTAATGGAAGGCACCAAAAGAGATATTGCTGTTGTGAACGGGATTAGGGATGTGGTCGGTCCAAAATGTAACATTTCCATTGACGCGAACAATGGGTACAATTTGAACTTAACCAAACATGTGTTGAAAGAAACGGCACAATCCAACCTGTTGTGGATAGAGGAAGCTTTTCACGAAGATGACAGGCTCTACCGTAATCTGAAGGAGTGGCTGCGCGAGGAGAAATTGAACGTGCTGATCACAGACGGTGAAGGGTTAGCGGCCGATCCGATTGTGGAATGGGCGGAGCAAGGCCTGATCGACGCGATTCAATACGATTTGAAGGACTATGGCATTGTGAACTGGTTGAAATTAGCCAAAAGATTGGCTAAAAGCGGAGTAAAAGCAGCACCACACAATTACGGTGGTTTCTATGGTAACTTTGCTTCCGCTCAGGTATATCCAGCCATTGAAGGGTTTATGTTTGTTGAATGGGATGAGGCGCAGATTCCAGGTATCGACACTTCCGGTTATAGCATCAAGGATGGTAAAATCACCGTTCCTTCGACTCCTGGCTTTGGCCTGCACATTGACGATGCTTATTATACAAGCAAAGTTAGTGAAAGTGGCTGGACGGTATAATTCAGGCAAGGTGAACCGGTCTATCAACTACATTTATGGGAGATGAGTTAAAAATGAAAAAACTTCTCGTTTTATCTACGTTAGTTGTATCCTTTTCCCTTACAGTCGCCTGTTCCTCTGCACCTTCTTCGGCTCCGGCGAAAGATGGAGGGACGACTACAACGAAGGAAGAGACCAAAGCGCCAGCGAAGCCTACCGAAATTAAAGTTATGACCGACTTTACGATTACCCAGCCGCCGGGTGCTGATAATCCGGTTCTGAAAGAATTTGAGAAAAGAACGAATACGAAGCTGACGGTGCAATGGATTCCGGGGAGCGATTACGCGGACCGCGTCAATGTGGCACTGGCCGCAGGCGATATTGCAGATTTGATCAAAATTCCGGATATCACAACGGCTTTATTCCGGCAAATGGTCAAGCAGGGAGCATTCTGGGATTTGACACCGTATATCAAAGATTATCCGAACCTGGTGTCCATTAATCCGAAAACGTGGAGCAATACCAAAATTGATGGCAAAAGTTATGCCATTCCAGCAGGAAGGCCTTTGGATGGCGGCGGATTTTTCGACATTCGTAAAGATTGGCTGGATAAGCTCGGGCTGAAAATGCCGACCAATATGGATGAGCTTTATACGGTAATGAAAGCGTTTAAGGATAATGCGCCAGATGGCAAAAAGGATACAATCGGTTTTACGATGCGGGGATCAGCAACCATTGACGAAGTATTCCTGGGGACAGTTGGCATGTGGAAAGCTGTAGACGGTAAGCTGGTTAACATGTATCTTGAACCGGAAATGAGAGAATCGCTGGTCTACCAGCGCAAGCTGTACCAAGAAGGATTAATTCCGCAGGACTTCCCGGTTTTGAAAGAAAACCAATATTGGGAGCTCGCTACAAGCGGTAGAGCGGGAATTACGAATGAGACGCCAGAGGCGTTGTTCAGATACACAATGGACCAATGGAAAAAAGATCCGAAGGTCGAATGGACGCCGATGGTCTCTTTAGCTCCCAAAGCAGGAGGCAAGCCTTATGTGCCCCAAGGTACAGGGATGAATGGTGTACTGGCTATACCGAAATCGGTTCCAGAACAAAAAATGAAAGCTATTTTAAACTTCGTGAATTATGGTTCCGGCGGCGAAGGGCTGGATTTAACCTTGTATGGGATTAAAGATGTTCATTATACGCTTACGGACGGTTTAAAAGTATCGAATGATAAAGCGGTGGCAGACAGCGTAGGAACAGCAACATGGGGGAAAATGTTCAGTACACCAGTCGTTGATTTGTGGCAATATGCGGCTGGCATGCCCAAAGAGGTTTATCAGCGAAACATGAAAATCACGGAAGAAAGAGCGAAGGTTTCCGTTGGTAATCCGGCAATTGGTCTTGTATCGGATACGGATATTAAGCTGGGTGCCGATTACAAGAAAAAAATCGCCGATATGAAAACGCAAGTCATCATCGGGAAAATTGCATTGGAAGATTGGGATAAATATATTGACACGCTGAAAAAGGATCCGAACTACCAAAAAATTACGGAAGAGTTTAATGTCGAGTACAAAAAGCGACTAGCTCAAAATTAAAATTATTTGCTGGAGGTAAGGGGATCCTTGCCTCTTTGTTTTTTAACTAATGAATAAGGAGTGTAAAAACATGGAATATGTAGCGTTCGGAAAAACAAATGTCATGGTAAGTCGGATCGGCTTTGGCGGAGCTCCAGCGGGATTGAGGAATTATTTGCAGGAGTACAATCCCGATTTGCCGGAGAACAATAACCACATTATCGCAGCCATTGATGCCGCACTTGAAGCAGGAATTAATTATTTCGATACGGCACCCGGATACGGAAGTGGAAAAAGCGAAGAACTGATGGGATATGCTTTGAAGGGCAGCCGCAACGCTGTTTTTTTGGCAAGCAAAGCGAAAATATGCCCTCCTGATGATCTGAGGCGATCCCTTGAACAGAGTTTGCAGCGCCTGCAGACCGACCGATTAGACTTTTTTCAGCTTCACGGTACCAGTTACAAGGACCAAGATGTGCAACAGGTATTGCACGAAGGGATATTGGAGCAAATGATGCAATTCAAAGCGGAGGGCTTGGTTCGATTTATTGGCTTTACGAGTGAAGATTCGAACAGAGCTGTCTATGATTTCATCCAATGCGGGCAATTTGATATCATGCAGATTTGTTACAATATCTTGATGCAGCATCCCTATGATCCGAACAGACCCTTTGGCAGTATACTTGAAGCGGAAAAAGCAGGCTTGGGTATTGCGGTTATGCGGGCGTTTACTTCAGGAGTTTTTCAACGTTGGATGGCGATGGTGCATCCGGAAAACCATTTTGATTATACCGAGGCATTAATCCAGTTTGTGCTTTCTAATCCTCATGTCGATGTTGCCCTGATCGGTATGCGGAATGCCGAGGAAGTCCGGAAGAATGTGGCTATTTGTGACAATCTTTCGGGCAGGGTGGATATTAGGCAAATGTTTACTTACTATTGATGGATTGGGTAAAAGAGGGCCGGGACTCCGTTGGGGTTCCGGTTTTTATGATTCATGTTGAACCCTGCGCCCCTGACATGTAAGATAGGTTCATACAGCAAGAGGAAGGGAGCAGCTATGTGGTCGTACACAGTCGGTTTATTCCGAGATTTATCCCCTGGCGTCAAACGATTTATTGCCACTGAAAGCTTATTTGGCATCGGCGCTGGTATTTTCAACTTGATTTTAAACTTACATCTGCTGGACCTCGGCTTCTCCAAAGAGGACGTGGGGCGCATCACCTCGCTGGGAGCACTGACCGTGGGGCTGACCAGTCTCCCGGCAGGGATCGTCGTCAAATACATAGGCCGTAAAACGATGCTTGTTATCGGTATGCTGCTGGCTTTTTTAGCGTTAATCATTTTTGGATTCGGCACCAGTGTCGGCATGATTACCACCGCACAGCTCACTTGGTCCCTTAGTATTAGCGCCATTGTGAATTCGGAAATCCAGCTGATTTTTCAATATTGCCGCACGAAAAAAGAAGAGACCAGCGCTTACTCGCTGCTGTTTGCGATCTTTACCTTATGCACCGGCATTGGCACATGGTTGGGAGGCTATCTCCCGTTGTGGCTGCCAGGGCACAGCACGCTGTACCAATACGCCTTTTTCGTAGCTGGCGGCTGTTTGGGGCTATCCGGTATTCTAAGGGGAGTGCTGCTTCCGTCTGCCAACGACCGATCCGTTGCAACCGAAAAGTCAGAGACTTCCGCAGCTCCGTCTTCAGTCAAGATCAAGAAAGCGCATGCCTATTCGCTCATGTTCCTGCTTGCATTGCTTATCTTTAATTCTGGCTTTACCTTTGGACTGTTGAGTCCGTTCCTCAACGTCATATTGAAGTTTAGATTTGGGATGGAGGACAGCAGCATCTCTGGGTTGCTAGCTCTCTCCGGTGTGTTCTTTTTTGTCGGTTCACTTCTCGTTCCGTATCTAATGGAGCGTATGGGCAGCCGCAATGCCTTCGTATTCCTGTTTCTGTATAATATCGTAGTGGTAGGACTGATGGCGCTTACTATGCCTAGCTCCGTCTTCGCCGTGCTGCTGATGATTCGAGGCACTGGCTTTACGATGCTGAACAACATGATGGACAGCGAATGCATGTCCGCCGTTGCCGAAGAAGACCGCAATGTTTTTGCAGGGATGAGGACGGTTTCACGGAGTATCGGCAATACGATTGCGTCGTACTGGGCGGGGTACATTTTGGCCGCCAATCATTACGCTTTGCCATTTTTGTTAACAGCCGTAGCTCTGCTGACGGGGTTTGCGGTGTATGCTTGGTTCGTGCAGGGCAAGCTGGCTCAGAGACTGCAAGGGCAGACGTAAGGTTAGTAACTAGAGATGATCCCTAAATGTATAGGGGTCATCTTTTTTTTGTTGTTCGTTGGCGGAGCTGAAAGTAAAAAGAAGGCTTATGCTGCATTTTATACAACATAACGGCGTGTTCTGACCGTGAATCCGGTCTTTCGTTGCACAATATACAACCATTTGCTGCGAAAAAGTGAGATATAAGCGGTTTAGCGCATGTATGGTTGTACTAAGTACAATATAGAGGCGATCTGACCCCCAATTAAAGTCAAATGGTTGCATAAAGTACAACATAGGCTGCTGCTGCAGTCATAACTCGGTGAGCGAATGGTGATAGGTGGCAAACGATGCCTCGGGATGAATCCATATCGTACATTTGAATACCCATCGTAAGATCGTCTACTTCCTTACATCTGCATGCGCTTACAATCTTAAATTTGTTCCCCAATGATCATCCTTTTATCGGTTTAGACCGGGGCGTTAACCCTGTAAAGTAATAACCAAGGGAGCCAAGTGAAAAGGCTTTCGCAAATCATCCATCAATCAGAGAGAGGGTTGTACGTACGATGAAAAAGAAATTAACCAGTTTGCTGATGGCCAGTGTAGCACTTACCTTAGTCATTTCCGGTTGCTCGAGCACAAAAGAAAGCGCTGCCACCAACGCGGCATCGACAGCAGCAGCTACAGAGAAAGCAGCTGCGAGCAAACCGGCAAGCCCAGTCGAAATCACATTTTGGAATATGTTCGGCGGTGGAGAGGGCGATTTCGTTGACCAAATTATCAAAGGTTACAACGAATCCCAGAAAGAAGTCACCGTGAAGCAGCTCCGCCTTGAGTCCAACGAATATTACGCGAAGCTTAGCACAGCGCTTTCTTCCTCCAAAGGACCGGACGTCGCCGTCGCGCACGTGGACCGCATTTCACCGTTTGTGAAAGCGAAGCAAATTGTCCCGGTGGATCAGTTGGCCAGCAAAATCGGCTTTGATTTAAAACAAATTTCCGACTCGAATATCAAAAGCGTCTCCTACGATGGCAAGCCCTACGCAGTTCCGCTAGACACGCATTTCCATATGTTCTATTACAATAAAGATTTGCTGAAAAAAGCTGAACTGCTGAACGATGACGGCACACCGAAGCTCGGCGACCTATCACCGGAGGGCTTCAAGAAGACACTCGCACAAATCCATGCGAAAGTGCCGGATGTGCAAGCACTTGCTGTAAATACGCCGTATTTCCAAGAGCCTTTCTTGAACCTGTATTATGAAGCGGGTGGCGACTTGCTGAACGCAGAATCGAACAAAGCGGCCATTAATAATGAGAAAGCGCTCAATGTTTTGAAATTCTACATGGACCTTTATAACAACAAATATACAGATCTCAATGATAAAACCCCTTGGGATTCGTTCCACAACGGCAAAGCGGCATTCTGGTTCGGCGGCGTGTGGGAAGCGGGTCTACTGCTCGGAGAAAAATCGCCAAACATCGGCGCTATGCCGCTCCCGGCCATTTTCGGAAGCCAAACGCATTGGGGAAGCTCTCATTTGCTCGTTATTCCAAGCTACGTAGCACCTGAGAAACAAGAAGCGGCAGCTAAATTCATGAAGTACTTCTCGGAAGTTGGCGGCAAAACTTGGGGGCAAGCAGGCCACGTGCCGGCGAACAGCGCTGTAACAACAAGCGATGAATACAAAAAGCTGCCTTACCGCAATTACTTCATCGAAGCGCAAAAAACGGTGAAATTCGCACCGAAAACCGATAAATACACGACGATCATCACGACAGTTTCGGAATCGCTTCAAAACATTATTTTCGGCAAGCAATCCCCTGAAGACGGGCTGAAAACGTTGGATAAGCAAATTAACGACATTTTATCCAACTAGTCTGAGTATGCCAACCGGTGAGGCTGCATCAAGCAAGGCGGCTTCACCCGGTTTTAGTTTGGAGTACAGAGCAAAGATTGAAGGAGTATACCCTATGGAGACTAAAGTGAGAGAGAACGAGGGGACGGTTGTCCTTCGAAAAACCTACGTATGGCCTTTTCTTAATGACTGGAAAGCGATTTTGTACCTGATACCGTTCCTCATTCCCTTTACGATTTTCTACCTCTGGCCGGTATGTCGGGGGGCGTGGATGAGCCTGCATGTGTGGAACATTCAAGGCATGCAAAAGTTTGTTGGTTTCGCGAATTACAAGAAAATTTTCACCGATTCAGACTTTTATTTGTATATGTGGCACTCGGTTTACTTCGTTTTGATTTGTACGCCGGCGGTTATTGTGCTTGGACTGGTACTGGCGCTGCTGATCAATCAAAAAATTGTATTTCGAACAACGATTCGTTCGATTTTCTTCTTGCCGTATGTGCTTTCGGTTTCTGTTATCAGTTTTATTTGGCTGCGTATGTTCGACTCCAAGTACGGACCGATCCATGCTTTTTTAAAGCTTATTGGCATCCCTGGAGAAATTCATTGGTTAACGGATAAGAATTTTGCGTGGTGGGCGATTACAATAACGACCAATTGGTGGACGGTTGGGTTCGTCATGGTCTTGTTTCTAGCTGGATTACAAGAAATTCCCACGGATCATTATGAAGCTGCGAAAATAGATGGCGCTAGCGCTTGGAAGCAATTTTGGCATATTACGCTCCCAGGTTTGTCTAGAGTCATGAAAATACAGGTGTTTTATCAGGTTATTGCGTGTCTGAAACTTTTCGGGCAAGTTCAAATCATGACAGGCGGCGGTCCGGGCGATTCGACGAATACGATGATCAGATACATTTATGTGACAGGGTTTAAAAAGGATATGTTCGGCCTTGCTTCCGCTCAGTCCATTGTTTTTTGTCTCATGATGCTGCTCATTGCCCTGATTCAATTTAAACTGACAGATCGTCAAGACTAACGGAGGTCCCAATGCCAATAAAACGAATTACGCTGAATGTCGTCGCCGTCGTTCTTGCTCTGTTGTTTATTTTTCCCCTCATATGGATGCTTCTGGTGTCATTAAAGCCCAATGGCGTCAATGTCTATACATTAAGCGATTGGATAAAATGGTCTGATTTGACCTTCGCTAATTATGCCAAAGTGATGAAGGATTCCCAGATCCTGAGATGGACCTGGAATTCGGCAGTGATTGGTGTAATAACCACCGTGGTCTCCTTACTATTCAGCTCGCTGGCAGCTTTCTCTTTCTCCAAATTGCCTTTTAAATCCAAAGGCCTGTTCTATCTGCTCATCGTTTCAGGGTTGCTCATCCCGACGGAAGCCATCCTGATCCCGCTATATGAGACAACGCTGCACTTGAAACTAATCGATAATATCTGGGCGATTATTCTCCCTGGCTTGACGAATCCCCTCGGGATTCTGCTGCTGAAGCAGTTTATGGACGGTGTCCCTAAGGATTATATTGAAGCAGCGCAGATTGATGGCTGCAGGAGTATCAACTTGTGGCTGCGCATCTGTTTGCCGCTTACGAAATCGGCGATGGTGTCCGTCGGCATATTTTATTTCATCCTGTCCTGGAATAACTTCTTATGGCCTTACTTATCCATTACCTCGCAAGAGAACATGATTCTTTCGGCAGGACTTCCAACGTTTTTGTCGAATAATATAATGTCCCTGAATATGATTATGGCGGCAAGCTCAATTGCAGCAATCCCAACCATCGTGGTGTTTATTCTGTTACAAAGACACATTGTTCAAGGCGTGGCGATGTCAGGGGTTAAAGGATAGATAGAAGGGATTTCCATCATGGCGAAACGACCTGAAAAGAAAAACAAAAGGATACTCATATGGACAAGCAGCATACGTTATAAATGGATGCTGCTTTTATTTCTGTTCTCATTGACGCCTCTGGTTGCAATGGGATTTATTTCTTATTCCATCTCGAAATCAACCATCAACAATAAAGTCACCGAATATTCCGAGCAGCTGCTCAAGCAAACTGCCGATAATATCGATACACGGCTTGGCATCTATAAAGACATGATGATGCAAGTCGTAAACAATAATGAAATCGTTTCCATGCTGCGCACGCTCGATCGGGTCGATAACGGACAATATGATTTGGACAGCTTATCCTTAACGACGAAGCTATCGACCATTATAGCGATTAATCAAGATTTTCAATCAATCTCCTTTCTAACGAAAACGCACTATATAAAGGGCATTTACCGCTGGAGCGACCGTTCCGCCGGCATCGTAACTCCGTTTCTCAAGACCCTTGAGGATGGCAGCAACTTCCGATGGTTCCCGACCCGTTTCGGGACGTATGTCGACAGTTTGAATTCACAGAGCGTTCACGTGTTCTCATTAGCTAAGCAGATTTATAAAACCTCTGACGACAGCCCTGTTGGCATCATCGCCGTGCTTGATATTCGCGAAGATGTACTCAAGGAAATCGTCAGCAAAGTGACGAAGAGCTCCTCCGATCTTCAAAGTTTCATTATTGATGGCGGCGGTCAAATTATTTCCTATCCCGACAATCAATTTTTAGGGAAAAATGTTCGGGAAGTACTGGGGGAACAGGGCTCAAACCAATTGCTGCAGTCTTCCGACGAAACCAATGGGTTTCCACTTAAGCATGCAGGGCAGAAATGGATCGTGAATTACAAAAAGCTGCATACCAACGACTGGATGGTCGTAAATGTCATTTCGGAGTCTGCCTTGTACAAAGACTCTAACCGCATGCTGCAAATCATCATTGTGATTGCGCTGATTTGTATCGGTTTTTCGATCGTGACGGCGATGTTTCTGGCCAATTCGATTTCGAAACCGATTTTGAAAATGATCCGTTTGATGCGTCAGGTGATGTCGGGGGATTTGACCGTTCGCTTCAAGGCCAAGCGGCGTAATGACGAATTTGATATATGGGGCGAAAATTTCAATTACATGGTGACCCGGCTTGACGAGCTGCTTAAAGCGGTCTATGAGGAGCAAAGCCATAAGCGCGCAGCGGAGTTGAAAGCGCTGCAGGCGCAGATCAATCCTCACTTTTTGTACAATACACTAGACATAATTAAATGGACGGCTCTCCTGCAGAAGGCGAACAATGCCGCCGAGATGGTCAGCTTGCTTTCGCGGCTCCTGCGAATTTCACTCGGCAAGGGAGAAGAAACAGTCACGGTCGAAGAAGAAATCGAGCATGTCCAATGTTATCTGGGGATTCAGAAATTCAGATTCAATTTCGACATTCAAACGTATTTCCAAATTGACGAAGAGGTCCGCAATCTGAAGACACCTAAACTCATTTTACAGCCGATTGTGGAAAATGCGATTCTCCATGCGTTCACCGATCGCGAGTCCGGAGGAGAAATACATATCCGCTGCTCGCTGCATCCGGATGGGGGCATCCGTTTCCTAGTGGCAGATAACGGACGAGGGATGGACCCGGGGCTCGTGAAGAGTTTGCAGACACCGTTTCAAGAGGCATCAGCTGATAAAATGGGTGGTATCGGTTTAGCCAATGTTGATGAGCGGATCAAGCTGATTTGCGGAAAGCCGTACGGCTTAGATATTCAGAGTACCCTGGATGAAGGAACGAGCATCGGGATTTGGCTTCCCGTGATCGAGTAGGAGGAATAACATGTTTCGAGTCATCATTGTAGAAGATGAATATATCGTTAGGTTTGGCATTCGTTCGATGATTGATTGGGAGAAACTTGGCTTAATCGTTATGGGAGAGGCATCTAACGGCCAAGAAGCGTTGGAACTCATGAGTAAGGAGATGCCGGATATCCTGATTACCGATATTAAAATGCCGCTCATGGACGGAATTGCCCTCATTTCGGAGGTGCGTAAAATAAACCCTCACATGAAAATTCTGATCCTCAGCAATATCGAGGACTTCGGGTATGCCAAGGAAGCGATTCGCAACGGCGTTTCCGAGTACTTAATTAAATCGGATATGATGCCACGAGATTTTGAGCAAGCTTTGCTGAAGGTCAAGGAAGCCATAGAAATCACTTCACCAACCGGAGCGATCCATGAGGAACCAGCCGTGGAGCCGTTGTGGAAGGAGAAGCTTCTACAGGAGCTTGTCGAGGGGGCTCAGCGAGATATCAGCAGTCTCCAGAGCAACTTTAGAAATTCAGGAAGCGCTCCCTTTTATTTGCTTCACATAGGTAAGGATGCGACGAATGTGGGTGTCGCGGAGGAACAATCCGCTCTGCGAAAGGTATTAGATAGCGAGCTGCAAGCCCGGGAGCTTGCCTATGAGGTGTTCCCCGATCGGCAAGGGGAAATGAATGTGCTGCTGCTGGCCGGCATGCCCCATCGGCAGGGCCAGAAGGCTGCCCGTGAGGCTGCGGAGGCATGTCTAACTCAGCTTGATGCCAGTCATGGCCTGTGTTTCACCATCGGAATTAGCGGAGAATTTCAAGAATTAACTGAGCTGCATACCGCGTACGAGCAAGCAAGAGCGGCTGTTAAGTTTAAAATGTTCGTCGGCAGCGGCAAAGTGATCGCCTATGGCACCGATTATGTGCCAGGCATGATCCCAGCAGGAGAGCCGATAAAAATAAGCACAAACCATATTCATTCGATGGTGTACGCTTTTCAAACCAAGGAATTGCAGACCTACCTGGAAGAACTGTTCGAGCAGTTGGACGCCCGCAAAGATTATGACATTGTGCAAATTATTTCGCTGGAGCTTTTGATTATGCTGACGACGTTATGGTCCGATGTATCTAGCGATCAGATGAGTATCATGCAGTTGAAAAAGCAATATTTTGACGAGTTATCCAAACTCGAAACACTAGGTCAGAGCAAAACCTGGTTTATGGGAGCTTATCAAGAGCTGCTTCAGCATATGATTCAGATATATAACAGTGACCGAAACAGCATCATTAAAGCTACGCAGTATATCCAGCAGTATTATCAGCAGGAAATTTCGCTTCAATCGATCTCGAATCTTGTCCATTTGAGCAAAAACTATTTTGCCAACTTGTTTAAAAAGGAGATGGGCGAAAGCTTCCTGGAATATTTGACACGCATTCGCATTGAAAAAGCGAAATCTTTACTCACAGGGGAACTGAAGACGGCTGATATCGGTCATCTGGTAGGTATTGCCGATCCGAAATATTTTTCCAAAGTGTTTAAAAAAAATGTCGGTGTTTCTCCATCGGAGTATAGAACTCGCACTAAGAGATAGAGAGAGGATGTCATGTCTGGGGGAGGGGGACTATCATGCTAAATCATAGAAACAAGGGGCGGTTTTTGCGTGCTTTGTGCATAGGGGGAATCGCCCTGACTTTCACAGGGTGCTCCAATGCGTTAGAAACCAATTCGCCGCAATTGGCAAAGGAGAAATCGATGGCACAAGGGGACATGCCTCCAGTCGAAATTTCCTTTTGGAATCCATTTGGGGGCGGTGAAGGCGATTATGTCGAGCAGATTATTCGGAGCTTTAACACTTCGCAGAAATCCGTTTTTGTAAAGCAGCTTAGGTTGGAGTCCAATGAATATTATGTAAAACTGAGCACGGCGCTCTCTTCAGGAAAAGGTCCGGACGTCGCGGTGGCGCACGTTGATCGCATTTCTCCTTTTATCAAAGCCAAACAAATACTAGCGTTGGATGCTTTGGCTAACGAAAGCGGTTTCCATTTTGACGAAATTGAGAGTTTTAACGTACAAAGCGTGAGCTTTAACGGAAAGCCATATGCAATTCCGCTTGATACGCATTTTCATGTACTTTACTACAATAAAGAGATTCTGAAACAAGCAGATCTGCTGAATGAGGATGAGACCCTTAAGCTCGGCAAAACATCGCCGGAAGGCTTTATTCAGATGTTGACGCAAATTCAGGCGAAAGTGCCGGGGGTTCAGCCCATTGCGGTGAATACACCTTACTTTCAGGAACCTTTTCTGAACTTGTATTATGAGGCTGGCGGTGATCTGCTGACGCCGGATCTTTCCAAAGCCGCGATACATAATGACAAAGCTTTGCAGGTGTTGAAATTTTATCAACTGCTTTACGCGAAGCGTCTGGCGGATTTGAATGACAAAACGCCATGGGATTCCTTTCACAACGGGAAAGCGGCGTTATGGTTCGGAGGTGTTTGGGAAGCTGGGCATCACTTGAGCGAAAAATCGCTGCGGGTCGGCGTTGCGCCGCTTCCGCCCATATTCGGCAGCCCGGTCCATTGGGGCAGCTCTCATACACTGGTCGTACCGAGTTACGTGACCAAAGAGAAACAGAAGGCGGCGATGGCCTTCATGACCTATTTTTCAGAAGTAGGCAGCACCCTCTGGGGGCAAGCAGGGCATGTTCCCGCGAATCGGGCTGTCGTGCAAAGTCAGGCCTATCGGCAGATGCCCTACCGGAATATCTTTATTGAAGCTCAGCGCCAAGTTAAATTTGCGCCGAAAACGGATAAATACGCGACGATCTTCACAACGTTGTCGGAGGATCTGCAAAGCATTATTTTGGGCGGATTGGACCCGGAGGAAGGTTTGATTTCGTTAGAGAAGAAGATAAACGATATTCTTGCGAACTAATAAAGAGACCGGGACCCGCAGGGGTTCCGGTCTCTGCATTACTGGACTTCAACGGCATTAACGAAGGAGATGTTGTGAAAGAGGGCTATCATTTGTTCAAAATCTAATTCCGCAGGCAGCTTAATCGTAAGATCCAAAAGAATTTCGGAGGTTCCCCTTAATTTCTCACTTTGAAAATTTACGATCCTGATATTTTTTTCTTTTAGTGTTTTTTGCATATTTTCTAAAGAACCTGCTTCGTCGATGATACGTATAATCAGGTGTTCTGATTTAGGCGCAGCCAGCCAAGTGAAACGTCTGTGTAACACGATTTGAGCAATAAGAATTAAAACGGTAACCCCGATTCCCAAAACATATAAGCCGGATCCAATCGCCATCCCGATGCCTGCCGTTGCCCAGATTCCTGCTGCTGTGGTAAGACCTTTGACCGTATGACGCTGCATAAAGATCATGCCTGCTCCTAAAAAACCTACACCACTTACAACCTGGGCTGCTATTCTTGATGGATCAAGTGCTATGCCAGTTTGTCCTAGTTCATCATAAAAGCCATATTTTGAAACTAACATCATCAAAGAAGCACCAATAGCAACAACAAAATGAGTTCTAATCCCAGCTTCTTTCATTCTGTTTTTACGCTCATATCCAATGAATAGTCCGCAAATTCCGGCAATCATCACTTGAAGTAAATATTCGAATCCCATCATGTAGATCCCATCCTTTTCACGAAAATATTGAAAGCGCTTTATCGGAAATTTTACCCTACTGCGTAGAAAAGATCAATTTCTCATTGTTCCATAGAGAGAATAGTATGCAAATAAAGGGAAATAAACCCAATAATCGAATATCTATTTAAACACGATTTGAGAACTTTGGAGGTGCTGTGGTGTTAAAGAAAAACGTTTATATGAGAACGATCTTGTTTGCAATCGTTTTTTTTGCATTTTTATTTTTACCCGCGGGGTCTTTACATTTCTCTGAGGCGTGGATTTATTTTGCCATCTTTTTTGGATCAACGATGTACATCAATCGTTATTTCTTGAAAAGAGATCCTGAGCTCATAGAACGAAGAGTTCATGCTAAAGAAGTAGAAAAGGAACAAAAAATTTTCCAATCCATTTCTGGCGCCATTTTTTTTATTGGATTGTTAGTTCTTCCAGGTTTAAATTATAGATTTAGTTGGTCAGATGTTCCTTTCTATCTTGTATTAGTCGCTGATTTCTTCGTCTTGCTAGGTTTTATCATTGTCTTTTTTGTTTTCAAAGAGAATTCTTTTACATCTGCCATAATTGAAGTGAGCGAGAATCAGCAAGTGATATCAACAGGTCCTTATGCCTTGGTGCGGCACCCGATGTATACAGGGGCAATATCCATTATCCTGTTCAGTCCTCTTGCATTAGGTTCAATTTGGGCATTGATTCCCTCAATTTCAATCATTATTTTTATTGTGCTGAGGCTGTTAAATGAAGAAAAAATATTATTAAAGGAGTTAGCAGGGTATGAAGATTACTGTAAGAAGATCCGTTATCATTTAATTCCTTTTATTTGGTAATGGAGGTGAAATCGTTGTTTCTATTAAGGAAATTTACATTTTGGCTCAGCTTACTCAGTATCCTAATCTGCTTAAACAATTACTGGGGAAACGATGATAAGAACATACTTCTCATTGGATTAAATCCAGTCTTGAATAACATGGTGTACACGGAGCCATTCCATGACTGGTTTTTTACTTTTGAGAGCGCAAAACTAGCTGCTGATAGTTCAAGTATCAGGTTGAATTATCTTGCCTATCTTATACATTTTTTTTCATTCTTTTTGATTGGGATTATCATTGATTTTGTTATTCGGTTAGTAAGACGTTCAAAGACTTTCAGGTAGGTGATTGATATCCAAACAATATACGCCCGAGTGAGACATTGGTTATTTTGGTATGGAGTTTATGGTTTTTGCAGCAAGAGCTGTAATGATGAAATTACACTTTATTCCGATCAAGAGCAAAAAAAGTTTTTAGGATATTTTGAGCTTTGGGAGTAACACAGAAATGGTAATTGAGATGACTTTCTAAATGACGCACAAAGTTATAAACGAAGGATACCCACCGCAAGGGTTGTGCGGTGGGTATCGCTCTTGTTATTTTCAGTTTGCTTACTTCGATAGAACTTACCTCTACGTACTATTACAAAACTCAACTTCATACTACTATTCTTTAATAAAAACCCCACCATAAGTAGGATCAGTTATTTGCTTGGTCTTCTCGTTTACATCTTCAAGTGAATATACAATTTCATCGTCTGAAACTATTATGATTTCTTCTGATTTTACAAATTTTCCAAATTTCGTGTGAATGGTACTGGCTGAATTTTTTAAATCTTTGATTTGATCTGCAGTTAATTTTGTAGGTGTGGTAACTCCACCAGTGCCACTAGCTAAGGTTGCTTTATCACTTGTCTTATTTTCTACGGTTACTGATGCTGAACTAATAAGATCATTGTATTGTTTGTCAGTTAAATGTTTAGGTGCGGTAACTCCACCAATGTCGCTAGCTGGAGTTTCGTGATCACTTGTTTTATCTTCTATCGCTACTGTTGCTGCACTAATGAGATCATTGTATTGTTTGTCAGTTAATTTTTTAGGTGTGGTAACCCCACCAATGCCACTAGCTAAGGTTGCTCTATCACTTGTTTTATCATGTAAAGCTACTGAAGCTGCACTAATGAGTAAAGCAGAAATTACCAAACTAGACACTATTACTATTCCATTTCTTTTCCTCACTCGATAAAATCCTCCTTTAGTTGGTTTTTCATCACTATATTAGACGTACTACATATACTAAATGTTGCGTTATTTGGTAAAATAATCTTTTTTTACTCTTCTAAAGATGATACTTGGTCGTATTCCTTGTGCTTAGCTATTAGGTTGTTTTGTATCAAGTCAGTTTAATATGGCGATAAACATTTACTTTTATCTACATATTTTGTAAAAATTTAGTGCATATGACTCATGGCCAATAATTTTTTATTTGGTATTATTTGGTTTGTTAAATATTAATTTGTAATATATCTATTATTAATAAGGAGTGTATTAAATGAAGTTATTAAAAACTATTTCTATGTCTTTACTTCTAGCCTCTTCATTAGTATTACCAGTATCCGCATTTGCTAATGAATCAGTAACTCCGAATAGTAATCTAAAAAGTCAGATTAAAGGAGTAAATGTAGGAGTCACCGAGGCTAAAAAATACAGTGCTGAGGAAGCGGAAGCGATTTTAAATAATAGTGTTCCTGCAACCATTGTTACACCTTCAAATATAAACACTTTCTCAATTATTTCCCATATAACTTATGCGTTTCAAAAATTAAATGAAAGGGAATATGTTGACACACTCAGTTCTTTTACAACAACCGGATCAAGTACTAATGTTAATATTACCTTGGTTCAATGGAGCAATGGTTCTACAAAAATAACATATCAATTGTTTAATAGTAGTGGAACTGCTTTTGGATCACCTCAACTAGTAACAGGTGATTACACGAGTTCAAATTTGACTATTGGTATATCAAATGTTCCTGCAGGTACATATAGGATTAGAATTTCCAATGTAGGATCTAATCTTATTGATGTAAACACTGCGGCAGGTAATGGATACACACAATAGTTCTGTGGTTGGAAAAGATAAATGAAAAGCGTCGCAGCATTGTTTAAATGCTCGCGACGCTTTTCATTTATTTCGTCAAATAACAACCTTTAGGTGGGGTATGCCCGAGTGAGAGTTGCATTTAAAAAAGAGATATTGATTTAAGCAATCCTGAACAAGTCATTTACATGTTTCTCGAACACATAAGTGGAAATACAATTAGATGATCATTCATGATGTAATAGAGTAATTCTTTTACTTATCAAATAAGGATTGAATGACCTTATTCATTTTGAAAAGTGAGAAAATCAGTTAATAAACTGCTTTATAACTGGGCTTCTTTAACGCAGAAGCAAAAAAGGATTGGTTCGTGATACTTCCCCTAATCACTCCAAATAAATGGCATCATAAGGAAACTCTAGCTTCTTCATCCGATATTCCTTTGGTGTCATATGCATGTATTGGCGGAAGATTTTGCCGAAGTAGCTGGGACTGTCAAAGCCGCATGTTTGGCCAATGTCCTGAACTGGCAGGTCAGTGGTTCGGAGAAGGGCGATGGCGGCCTCGACTCTCCGATCCCTTAGGTAGGCCAGCGGCGAGGATTGCTCAGACCGCTGAAACAGCCTGCAGAGGTAGTGCTTATTAATTCCGCAATGCTCGGAGATCATATCCAAAGTGAGCGGATCTGCAAAATGATCTCTCATGTATTTTTTTGCTGTCTGAATGAGCGTGTTCGAGCTTGCGCTAACGTCTTTTGTCATTTCTCGGCTTGATTGTACGAGGGTGAGCATCCATTCATATACGCCGAGGGATAGTTGATATTTGTCGGTGACTTTTTCTTCAGCGACCATGCGCATTAGTTTCCAAAGCCCCTGAATGAGAGGCGTGTCCGAATCCCTCTGGATGACTGGCCCCTCCAACGCCATCACGTAATCCCATATCCGATTTGCCTCTTCTCCCCGCAAGTTTAGCCAGATGATCTCCCATGGTTCCTTTTGATCCTCGTAAAAGTATTTATGGCTGCTAGGCACTTTCACTAAAAAACCTGTTCCTTTCGTCAAAGGGAAACGTTGCTGTTCATACTCAAGATAACCTTGTCCATGAATCGTATATTGAAAAATGACATGCCCGCAGTCGGGGCGCTCTTCTCCGCTAAAATTGTATTCAGGGCTATTGATTATTTGCCATCCAATGGAATCGAGCGTGAGGATGGAGGTATCGTCATTTCGAAATCCGTATACAGCTGGCTTGAGCATTAAAGTTCTCCTTAAGAAAAAGTCAATTTTGTTATATTATAAGTCATTACATTAAGATTGTCCCCTCAATACCTCCGGAGATACAATGGTTATAAAGAGGGGAGTGAATATTGGATGGTTAATAATGAACTAGTTATTGAATTATTGCCTGACGAGTATTGGTGGGGAGGCCGGATCGCGGACGGGAAAAGTATGCCATATGGCCCATCGTTATTTCGTGTTGATTTGGCAGCGAGCAGCGGAGCCAATCAGGCTTGCCCACTGCTTGTATCCAGTAAAGGGAGATATGTTTGGAGCGAGGATCCGTTCGCTTTTCAGATCGATTATAAGGATTTAAGGGTAATTGGTGAGGTTGCCTTATTGAAAGTAGAAGAGGGGCATGAGACTTTAGCCGGAGCATACCGTCATGCGGCCCGTGCATTCTTCCCGGCAGTTCCAACATTGCCAGAAGAGCTGCTGTTTACTGCACCGCAGTATAACCTGTGGATCGAGCTGCTCTATAATCCAACGCAAGAGAAAGTATTGCAATATGCAAGAGATGTGCTCGCAAATGGCATGCCGCCCGGCGTCATCATGATTGATGACAACTGGCACGAACCCTATGGCACCTGGACGTTTCATCCAGGACGTTTTCCTCAGCCTAAGCAGATGGTTGATGAACTGCATGCCTGGGGATTTAAAGTCATGCTTTGGGTTTGCCCGTTTATTAGCCCGGACTCCAGCACATTTCGTAAACTGGAACCGGCTGGGATTCTTTTAAAAGATGGTGAGGGGAAAACGGCGATTCGCAAATGGTGGAATGGATATAGCGCCGTTCTCGACTGTACGAATCCGCAAGCTGTTGCGTGGATTCATGAACAGCTTGATTCCTTGCAGTCGCAATTCGGAATTGATGGTTTTAAGCTGGATGCTGGCGATTTAGAGTTCTATGAGTCGGATGATTTGAGTTATGAGAAAACGACACGCAATGGTCATAGCGAAGCATGGGCGAAAGTCGGACTGAAATATCCGCTCAATGAGTATCGCGCTTGTTGGAAGCTTGCGGGGCAGCCATTGGTCCAAAGGCTGAAAGACAAACAGCATAGATGGGAGAACAATGGGCTTGATTGCTTAATTCCGGATGGATTGGCACAAGGACTTCTCGGCTATGCGTATACGTGCCCGGATATGATCGGCGGAGGCGAGTTTACGAGCTTTTCAGTTGACCAATTGGATTCGGAACTAGTTGTTCGTTCGGCCCAATGTTCGGCTTTATTTCCCATGATGCAGTTCTCAGCAGCGCCTTGGCGGGTTTTGGATGATGAGCACCTGCGCTATTGCGTAGAAGCAGCTCAACTTCATGCCGCCTTTGGCGAAGAAATTCTTAATCTGGCGAAACATGCCTCACGGACTGGGGAGCCAATCCTGCGTCATATGGCTTATGAATTTCCCGGAGAGGGTCTGGAAAGGATTCAAGATCAATTTATGCTGGGCCATTCACTTTTGGTTGCTCCTGTTATCGTCCAAGGGGCGCGATCTCGCCAGGTCATTTTTCCTTCGGGCACATGGGTTGGAGATGACGGTACAAGCGTGTCTGGTCCTGCTAAGTTGGAGATTGAAGTGCCGCTGGCCAGGTTGCCTTTTTATAGAAAACAGTGATGATAAAAGCCAGGAATCCTTGATCTTACAAGGGCTCCCGGCTTTTTACCTATCATATCTTTTTTATAGAAGTAACAGAATCAAGAATAAACTTGGAGTAAGCTTCAGCACCTTTGGTCGTCAAGTGAACACCATCGCTAGCGAACCAGTCGGCTTTGTCTTCACTAAATGAATGCCAGTCGAGCAGTTTGACATTCGGATATTTTTTACCTGTATCGGCTAACGTATCATTTACCGTATCTTGCCATTTTCGAGGCACACGTGTATTAATGAGAAGGATTTTCCGCTCTTCCCCAATCGTCTCGAGAAGCTTTTCAAGCTGATCTGTTGTAAAAGGGCCGTTCGTTCCGAGGTGAATGACAACAATTTGGCCTAGTGTCTTATCGGACTTGAATTGCTTAATAATGTCGGTAGCCTGTGACAGTTGCCGACCGATTTTTCCGTCTACGACAATCCCTTCAAGCATTTTCTCCAGAACCGGGGCTGCCCCCAACATGACGGAATCCCCCACAGCTGTAACCCTCTGGGTTAACGGAACCCGTTTATAAGCGCCGGATGAGTTCGTCGAGGTTGCCGTCTTTTTCTCACTCTGTGTGATGTTATCCTGATTTGTTGCACCAGGGCTAAGGGGTGTCAGAGCAACTGAATTTTCCACTACAGGAGTTGCTGTCGGGACAAGAATTGTCTGTTCCGGCGAAGGGGGACCTTCAGGAGAAGCTGTCGGGGCAGGGCTTGCCGAAACAGGGATGTTCTTGCCTTTGGGAGAAGGCGTCGGAACAGCTTCAATGACGTCAGGCGTCGTATCAACGGTAGGAGTAGCTGTCGAGACACCGCTTGTTACATCAGGTAATTGATCAGAAGGTGTAGAAATCGCATTAGTGCTCGTCGGACTTTGATAATTGAGTGCCACCTCTGTGCTGCTCCGATTGAACATGCAGGAAACGAAGATCAGTATGAGAATGGCAATCGGTACGAGTCGAACAAAAAAGCTAAATTGCAGCAGATTTGCACGTCCCTCCGACCGGAATCCGGGAATTTTGCTCCATATGCGCCAATTGCCGCTTCGGAACGGATTTTCGATGAAGGTGTAGGATAAAGCCGCAAATCCGATACTAAGTATTAACTGTATCATTTGAAGAAAATAGCTTGCATCCGTATTAGAGCTAGTCGAACTTGTTAATACGATCACAGGATAGTGCCAAAGATAAATGGAATAAGAACGAACACCAATCCACCGTAGAGGCTTCCAACCGAGAATTTTGCTAACAAAGCTAGAGGGACTTGCTGCTGCTGCAATCACGAAAGAAACTGCAATTGAAAGGACAAGCATACCGCCGGTGTACAGCGATTGATCGTATTCTCCGGTTCGAAGGAACATGTAAATGATAACCAGAAGACCAATGATACCCGTCACATTTATCCATGAACGATTTTTGCTTGAGTTAGGGTCGAGAAGTTTGCGGCTTGGGCATATAAAAGTAAGAGCTGCACCGATCAAGAGCCCGAATGCTCTTGTATCCGTCCCGTAATATACCCGGCTAGGGTCAGTACCGGGCTCATATAAAAGCACCATTGCGAGATAAGAAAGGATAGCACCAGCGAGGGTGAGTAAGACAAACTTGCCGCGTGTCGGGCTAAAGAAACGACTCAAGCCAATGATAATCAGAGGCCATAATAAATAAAATTGCTCCTCAATGGCGAGCGACCAAAGATGCCCGAGCGGTGAAGGAGGGCCGAAGCTCTCAAAATAGGAGACTTGGTGAAAAATATTATACCAGTTGCTAGTATAGGTTACAGCCGACCAAATGTCCCCTTGTATGGAAATGAGTCTGGCATGATTTGAAATCGCCAGAAAGACGGCGACAGCGATGATCATTGACAACATGGCAGGAAGCAATCTGCGAATACGGCGAATCCAAAATCTTTTCAAATCGATGCGATTTTTATTTTTGCGCTCTTCCAACAGCATATCTGTTATCAGGTAACCGGAGAGTACAAAAAATACACTTACTCCCAAGAATCCCCCTGAGGCCCACCCCCAGTTGAGATGATACGCAATTACAGCAAGGACCGACAGTGCTCTGATCCCATCCAATCCAGGCATATAGCGTGGATGATTTTGTTTGACTTCCTTCATGATGCTAGCTCCCCTAATTTGTCGATTCCTGAAACAAATACTTAGACTCAGATCAACGATTAGGAGTTCAAATTTTCAAAAACATTTACTCGATGCTGTTTTCTTGGTAATATTAAAAGAAAAACAAGCTAAAAAACGCAAAATCACGGAGGAGATATGAAATGCTTGCACCGGAGAGGCATCGATTAATATTATTGGAACTGGAATCCAAAGGGCAAGTCACCGTCGTGGAATTGAAATCGCTGTTGCAAGTGTCCCTGGATACGGTTCGTAGGGATCTTGAACGGTTAGAGCAAGAGGATAAGCTTCAACGCGTACACGGAGGAGCGGTTTCCAAAAGGGATGAGTTAGCTACGAATCAAGCGTTCCTCAAGCGTAAAATTACGCAAAATGAAAGAAAGCAGGAACTAGCCACGTATGCTGTGGAGCTGGTGAAGGAGTATCAAGCTGTTTCGCTCAACGCCGGCACAACGAATATTGAACTCGCCAAGCGGCTTGCCGCTCGCTTCGAGAAACTTACGGTCTTAACAAATTCCCTTCGCATCGCGGATATTTTATCGCAGAAGAAGGGCTTCACGGTGATTATTCCGGGAGGTTATTTGAACCATGAGGAGTTCTCCTTGTATGGGCGATCGATTGAGGAAGAAATCACGAATTTCAATATTGACCTTGCATTCATCAGTATCAATGCGATTTCCCTGGAGAAAGGGTTGACCGATTTCCGCCAAGGTGAGGCCGAGGTCATCAATGCGATGCTAAAGAGCGCCAAGCGGAAGATCGTGGTAGCGGACTCGAGCAAGTTCGAAACCGTCTCGTATCTTAACATTTGCGGATTGGATCAAATTGATTCCATTGTAACGGATTCTTTCATGGATAAAGACCTGTTGGATACCTATAAAAAACATCAAATCTCAATCATAAACGCAAGCTTATCATAGCTTGCGTTTTTATTATGTTTTCTAAGTGTTAAAAACAGCATATAACAGCATGTATATGTAAATATCGCGTAAAATATTGCAAAATGTATTGCGTTTTTGCGTCATGTCGCTCTATAATCAGAACTATCAAAAGAGACCAAGAAATGAGGAGTTACGATGACGTATAAAGAACGCATTAAAGCAGTAATTTTCGATTGGGCTGGAACCGTGATTGATTATGGCTGCTTCGCACCTATGCATGCCTTTATTCAAACTTTTGAAGAAGCGGGAGTACCGATCACGATTCGGGAAGCGAGAATTCCGATGGGCCTTCTGAAATGGGATCACATCCAAGCTATTTTGCAGATGGAAAGAGTACAGAACAAGTGGGTGGCAACGTTCGGCAAGGAACCTGTCAAAGAAGATATTGATCGTCTCTATGTGCGGTTCGAAGCTATTTTGATGGAATCGTTGAAAATGTATACGGACCCGATTCCGGGAGCGTTGGAAACAGTGAGTCAGCTTCGCGAAGCGGGGATTGCCATCGGATCTACGACCGGTTACACCTCAGGCATGATGGAGGTCATCGTACCGGAAGCCAAGCGGAAAGGATACTCGCCGGACTTCATGATCGCTTCTGATCAAGTAAAAGCAGGGCGGCCATATCCGTATATGATATTTCAGAACTTAACGGAGCTTGGCATCTATCCTCCGAAATCCGTCATTAAGGTTGGAGATACGGTGTCTGACATTCACGAAGGCAGAAATGCCGGGGTTTGGACGGTCGCTGTCATTCTAGGAAGCAGTGAGCTTGGTTTAACACAGGCCGAAGCCCAGAGCATGACTGAGGAAGAACTCGCTGAACGAATGAATCAAACGAGATTAACGTTTGAGCAAGCAGGGGCAGACTATATCATCGGATCGATCGCTCAGCTTCCGGCAGTGATTGAGGAGCTTGAGCGCAGCGGCTTGGAGAGGGTAATGAGATGAACCAATTTTATAATCCGGTTGCTATATCTTTCGGAGCAGCCTCTGCAGAAGCATTTGCCGATTTGTTAAAAAAACGCTACCCAGACATCAAGAGGGTCCTGCTGCTTACGAGGGGAGCGGGCGTTGAGAAAAGCGATTGTTTGCAGCCCGTCATGAACATGCTTTCCACCAAAGATACTAACTTGGTGGAAGTTACCCTGAATAATCCCAATGTGGCGGATATTTTGAAGCTGAAGCAGGAGATCGAGCCTTTCGACTATGAGCTGATTGTGGCAATCGGCGGAGGCAGTGTCATGGATGCAGCCAAAGTGTTGTCGGCCTTGCAAAGCAAGACGTATCAAACCATAGACGAAGTTCGTGCAGCGATTACAAGTGAACGTTACCGTGAAGAGCCGTCTTATACGCCATGGGTCGGGATACCGACGACATCGGGAACAGGCTCTGAGGTCACCTGTTGGGCAACGGTATGGGATGAAGAATACGACAGCAAATATTCCGTGAGCGATGAGCGGTTATATGCAAGCGCAGCTTTAATTCTTCCGGAGTTGACCGTTACGATGCCGCTGCGTTTAAGCGTAGCTACTGCACTGGATGCCATGTGCCATGCAACCGAAGCGTATTGGTCCGTTCACACCAACGCGATTACAAGAGTATACTCGCTCCAAGCGATTGAACGAATTCGGCGGGCTCTTCCATTATTGATTGAACAACCGGAGAACCTGGTTTGGAGAGAACAGTTGTCCTTGGCAAGCTTGCTGGCTGGATTGGCTTTTAGCAACACGAGAACAACAGCTTGCCATTCCATCTCCTATCCGCTAACGATGCTTTATGGGATTGATCATGGTATTGCGGCCAGCCTAACACTAGCTTCGGTTATGAGGCATAACCTTGCTGCTTTAATTGAACCGGACAAGTTAATGCAAGCATTTGGAGCAGCGAACGTGGATGAAGTGGATCAATTCATTCAAAGCATTTATAACCTCTATGGGGTGTCAAGCCGTCTGGGCCAATATGGCGCTACAGTTGAAGGAATCCGTCATTTGGTTTCTCTCTCGTACACGAAGGGAAGAATGGATAATAATCCTGTTGAAATATTGCCTGAAGAACTCGAGCGTATCCTCGTTTCACTATTATAAGAGCTGTAGGTTGGATCAAATACTAGGGAGGCTTTTTAAAATGAAAAAAATAGTAACGCTTATGCTTTCATTATCACTGATCGCGGTAACAGCAGGTTGCGGTACGAAAGCCGGTGAAGCGCAGAACGGATCGGCAGCTGTGAAGACGAAAGATACGCTCACCATTGCATGGTATCCAAATGAATCCGGTGCAGAAATGAAAAGTACCCGGGACGAAATTGGTAAAGTGGTTGCCGCTGCAACTGGTAAAAAGGTGGAACACAAAACGACGACGGACTATACGATTGCCATTGAAGCCATTGCCAGCGGCAGTGCGGACATCGTCTACACGGGAGCGCAAGGTTATGTGGAAGCTAATAAAAAGAACCCGAAGGTTCTACCGTTGGTCATTCCGAGCGGAGAGTCAGGGACGCTGGAGGATGCGGTTTACTACAGCTGGTTAAACGTGCGTAAAGGCGAGGAGCAAGCGTATAAAAGCGGTGACGGCTATTCCATTGATAATATCGCAGGCAAAAAGTTCTCATTCGTATCCAATTCCTCCACATCCGGATTTAAAATTCCTTCTGCGGGCATCGTTAATTATTTTAGCAAAAAAGAGAAAACTAAAAATTTGACCGTTGATGATTTGATTCTGGGAGGCAAAAATAATTTCTTTAGCGAAGTGCTTTTCGGTGGAACCCACCAAGGTTCGGCGATGAATCTGTTGATGGGGAAGGCTGATGTATCTGCTTTCTGTGATACTTGCGTTGCAAACTACGTCGAGCTGAGCTCAGGAAAGGCCAACACGCCAGGAGCGGTATATAAAGTGAAGCAGGGGGCAAGTGAACCGTTTAATACGATGATTGGCAAAGAATTTACGCTGATCTCCGTGACGCCGGTATTGAATCAACCATTTGCGATTAACACAGGTACGGTAAGCGCAGAAGACAAGAAGAAATTAGTAGATACATTCACATCCGATGCGGTAACGAATAACCCTCTGATTTTCTTGCCTAAAGATTCGAAGGAGACAGGCATGTTCAAACAGAAGAGCGGCAAAGAGAGATTTCTGACGGTGGATGATGGGTTCTTCAGTCCGGTTCGAATGCTGTCCAACTAAAAGGTAGGAAACAATGCCAAACCGATTAAGGGAGCAACTATGACAACGTTATTGGAATTCAAGCAGGTATCAAAGCAGTATGGTACGGATACAAGAGCGTTAACAGATGTTAATTTTACTGTAAAAGAAGGGGAGTTTGTTTCGATTATCGGCCCGTCAGGGGCCGGTAAGTCGACACTGCTTCGCTGTATTAACCGTATGATTGATGCAAGTCATGGGGAAATTATTTTTAATGGAAGTAATATCCTTGAGCTTCAGAGAAGCGGGCTGAAACGGCTGCGAACGCAGATGGGGATGGTCTTCCAGCATTATAACTTAGTGAACAGGTTGTCGGTCATCGAAAACGTTCTGCACGGACGTCTTGGTTACAAGTCCACACTGGAAGGTGTGTTTGGGGTTTATACCAAAGAAGAGAAGCATCAAGCCTATGCGATTCTGAAAACACTTGGATTGGAAGAACAAGTGTATAAGCGATGCGATCAATTGAGCGGCGGTCAAAAACAGCGGGTTGGGATTGCCAGGGCACTTGTGCAGAATCCCAAAATGCTGCTCTGCGATGAGCCGATCGCTTCCTTGGACCCGAATGCTTCCAAGGTCATCATGGATCATCTGCGTAATATTTCCACCACCATGGGGATTACGGTTATCGTTAACCTGCATCAAGTCGATGTGGCACTGAAATATTCAGACCGGATACTTGGCGTGAACAAAGGAGCTATCGTTTATAACGGTCCTCCGACCGGGATTCAACGCGAACAGTTAGCGAGTATTTACGGCACGGAGCTTCATGAGCATCAGGAGGAGCTGGAGGGTCGTTATGCAACCTGATTTCTTTGCCAGAAAGCGAATGAATTCGCTGTTATTTTGCGGTTTATTACTAGCATTGACGGTTATCGCTGTTTTGATTACGAATTACAATGTCATCAAAGGTTTTACCTCGATCCCTAAAGCGGCCGAATGGGCGTTCAATAATTTTTATCCGGACGAAAAGGCATTGAAACGATTGCCCGTTATTATCAGCAGCTTAACCGAGACTGTCCTTGTATCTATAGCGGCAACCACTGTAGCCGCCTTGTTTGCCTTGATGTTCGCGATCGCAGGCTCCCATACGACGGGAACAGGAGGCGTGCTTGGCTTTGTAAGCCGATCGATCGCGACGGTATTTCGCAATATTGATGTCGCTGCGTGGTCGATGATCTTGCTGATTTCTTTTGGCCAAAATGTGCTGACCGGATATTTCGCGTTGTTCTTCGGCTCCTTCGGCTTTTTGACCCGCGCCTTCACGGAGTCGATCGATGAAGTAAGCAGCAGCTCTGTCGAGGCATTAAAATCAACGGGGGCAGGCTATTTTTCGATTATATGTCAATCCGTAATTCCGTCCTGTATCCCACAGCTAATCAGTTGGATCTTGTTCATGATGGAAACAAATATCCGGCAGGCTACTTTAATCGGTATTTTGACCGGCACCGGTATCGGCTTTCTTTTCAGCTTATATTACAAAAGTCTTAATTACAGCGCCGCCTCACTGATCGTAATTGTCCTTGTCCTAGCTATTTTCTCCATTGAAGCGATTTCTAACTATCTACGAAAGGTGATTTTGTAAAATGAGATTTCAATCGAGCTTGATAGACGTCTCTGACCAAGACACCGGCAGAATGAAAAAGCCATTCAACAAACAAGCGATGGCGATCCGGCTCACGTTGGCTGCGTTAGTCCTATTGACACTGTATGCGTTTGCAACATTTGACTATAAAGACATACAGCTGGTAGATGCTGTCATTTCGACATCCCATACGGTTAAAACGATGTTTTTTCAGCCGCTTTTTAAACACATCTCCTTGTTGGGAGCCGTTGAACATCTGGTCATTACGCTTGGTCTTGCTTTTCTAACGACATTATTCGGCGCCATCATCGCGCTGGTTCTAGGCCTATTAGCCGCTAACAATTTATCTAATCCTAAACTATCCCTTGCAATAAAGGGTGGAGTAGCTTTTATAAGAGCGGTTCCTACCGTTCTATGGGTGTTGATATTTGCGGTTGCAGCGGGACTTGGCAGTGTAGCGGCTGTCATCGGCATGACCTTCCATTCAGTTAGTTATCTCGTGAAAACGTACTCGGAGTCATTCGAAGAGTTAGACGAAGGCGTTATTGAGGCTTTGAAATCAAGTGGCGCCAATTGGGTTCAAATCGTATGTCAAGCCGTTCTGCCTTCGTCTATCACTTATTTAATCTCGTGGACATTTATGCGATTTGAGATCAATTTCGCCGTAGCGTTAGCCATGGGTGCCGCGGCCGGTGCCGGGGGAATCGGGTATGATATGTTTATGGCCAGCACCTATTATTATGATGTAAGGGAAATTGGAGCTATTACCTACCTCATTCTAGCATTTGCTATCCTGCTTGAGCTTATTGCTGGAAGAATTAAGAAGAAGTTAAGGCACCAAGGGTGAGCAGCTTCAGGCGAGTCCTGCAATGTCATTTTACGTAAATAAACCAAAAACCACCCTATGGGTGTGTTTTTGGTTTATTTATCTTGAGGGAACTATGAGCCTCTATTTTGCCGAATAGATACACTTTCCACGTGGAAGGGGAACTACAGTCCGCTATTTTGCAGGTTTCAGCTGCATAATGCGCTGTCGCGGACAAATAAGAGCCTGTAGTTAGGGGGTGATCACCGCTTAACTTACAGCAGTTTCTTCAAATCTTCAACGATCGCCATAGGTTTGTCTGTGGAACCGTAGCGTTTTATTACATTACCCTCTCGGTCAACAAGAAACTTCGTGAAGTTCCATTTAATTGATTCAGAACCAAGCACACCTTTGGCTTCTTTTTTCAAAAAGCTATACAGGGGATCAGCATTGGAGCCATTCACATCGATTTTGTCGAAAAGCTCAAAGGTTACGCCAAAGTTAATCTCGCAAAAGCTATGAATTTCTTCGTTGTTCCCTTTTTCGCCGCTGCCGAATTGATTGCTCGGGAAGCCGAGAATTTCAAGGCCCTCTTCTTTATATTGCTTATAAATTTCTTGAAGCTCTTTAAATTGTGGCGTAAATGCGCACTTGCTAGCTGTATTCACAATCAGCATGACTTTACCGCGGTAATCACCGATTGATTTCTGATTTCCTTTAGCAGTTTTAACATTGAAATTATAAATGGACATAGGACACATTCCCTTCGATTTGAATTTTGTGAAATTTAATTTTTCAAAACCTTATGTACCAGAGTATAAACCCTGAACTACATTTCTGTCAATTAGATTGTGCTAAATATAATTTTAGTAAACTTAGGTTTGCTCTATGTAAAAGAGGGGCCTATATATTGTTTGAAATTAAATTTTGAGAAATAGGCAGGTTGAGTTACAATGTACAATATCGAAATAACAGGGGGAATGAGGATGAAAGAGGCAGCTGTAATGAAGCTAGAGGATATGCTCTGTTTCACGGCCTATGCAACTTCCCGTGAATTAACGCGCATATATCGGCCTATTCTGGAGAAGTTTGGCCTTACGTATCCACAGTATTTAGTCATGGTCGTGTTATGGGAAAGAGGGACCAGCACGGTGACGGAGCTTGGCGACAGACTGCTGCTGGATTCCGGGACGTTAACACCGCTGCTGAAACGGCTTCAAGAAGCGGATTTAGTTGTTCGCAAACGTTCTGTGGAGGATGAGCGGAAGGTTGAGGTCGCATTAACGGAAATAGGTGCAGGGCTGCAAAACCAAATGCAGAGTGTATCGGTAGACATTTTTGCAGAAATTTGCGGGTCTTTTGAAAAATATGTAGAATCGCTAGGCCAGTTCAAAGAGCTGCTGGCAAAAGTAAATGAAGTTGCACGCCGATCAGAATAATTGTGGGCAAGCGAAATAAAAAGAATGGCCGGAGTTTCCTCCGACCATTCTGATAGGCAATGCACACATAGAAACTTAAATGAGTGAAAATAATAATTTTACCGTTATAACAACAGTGCACCTAACGAGTAGCAGACAATCATCAACAGCAGCACGGTGATATGGTTAAGGGAGAAGATGAACATCGAACGGGCCCACTTGTCCTCCGGTTTCCGCTTATATCCGTTGATGCTCATCACTAACCAGACCAGGCTTAAGATCGCATTCGCTATAGCGATATACGGATTAAAGGACCAGAACAAAAAGCTGACCAGGAATAACGCAACCAGATATACGTTCATCTGCACGTAAGTTCTGCGAATGCCCTTGACCACCGGCAGCATGGGAATGTTAGCCGCTCGGTATTCCTCCATGCGCCGGATTCCGATTGCGTAGAAGTGAGGCATCTGCCAGATAACCATCAACAGGAACAGCGCAATGGCATGGGGATGTAAAATATCCGGTGATATCGCGGCCCAACCGATCAACGGAGGAATGGCTCCAGACAAGCTGCCAACCTCTGTATTGTAGATGGTTCTGCGTTTTGTCCACATCGTATACGGCACGACATATAAGAACAGCCCGAGAAAGCCGACGAAAGCAGATAGCGGCGATGCCAGATACAAGGAGACTAGACCACCGATCGCGATCCAAATCCCAAGGAACAGTCCGCTTCGGATATCAATGATGCCAGAAACCGTTGGCCTGTTTTTCGTTCGTTCCATGATGCGATCGATGTCACGGTCGTATAAATTATTAAAAATACCAGCCGCTCCAATCACGAGGGAAGATCCGATTAGCGCTAACGTCATGTTGCCGATTTTATCCATTAGCGGTATTTGATGTACGAACAAGGCCACACTAAGCCCTGCGATCATGGCGATGAGGTTGGATTTAATAATGCCAATCTTTATAGTTTCGAAGAGTACCTTCGTGAATGAGATTGGAACTGTTTGGATGCTAACCGTATTGCTTTGGACTCGCATTCGCTAACACACCCTTCCAAGTAAATTAACCTATGTATAGGTTACCATATAGAAGTCACTCTTGTGTCTTGCTTCTGCAAACACTCATGATTCTGTCAAAAATCTTTGTCTCTTTCGTGAATGATGCAGAAGTGGAGGATGAGGACCGGGACCCGGGGGTTCCGGTTTTTTGTCTTACTTCAGGCCCTGGGAATGCAGGGCTGGACTGCAAAGTGACAAAATTTGATGTGTTGGCTAGAAGGACAACAAGAACAAGAATTGTCACTTACTTGCAGTTGGCGATGCTCCTATAATAAAGCCTAATACGTTGTCTTGTTAGTTCCGGACACTTGAACAGCGGAGAAACACAAACATCAACAGGGAGGCTATTATGAAAATATTGACAACAAAAAGGGTCAGCTTGACTATGCTCGCTCCGCTTTTATTAGGGATGTTGGCAGGCTGTGGAGAGAGTAAAGAGACGCCCAAGGCTACTTCGGCTGCAAAGCCTGATCTGAAGGTTCAGTTTATGGTACCGTCATTCGCGGACATTCCAGATATGAACAATGAATATTGGACGAAGTTTCAAAAAGATAATAAAGTTCAGCTGAACATAGATTGGATTCCTTCAGGTGACTACGATACAAAATTTGACCTGGTCTTGGCATCCGGCAACATTCCAGAAGTTATTGTTGCGAACAGTATTACGCGTCCAACACTGCAAAATGCAGTGAAGCAAGGAGCGTTTTGGGATTTGACGCCTCTCTTGGGTGACTTCAGCAAGTATCCGAATTTGAAGAAAAATGGATACAAGGACGTGTGGAACTATGTCCGTACGGATGGCAAAATATTCGGTGTTCCACGAAATCGTCCCCATATTGACCTCAGTCTCAAAATGAGAAAGGACTGGCTGGATAAATTCAACTTACCTGTGCCGACTACATTGGATGAGTACGCAGTTGCCCTTAAGACCATTGTAGATGGCGACCCCGATGGGAACGGTAAGAAAGACACGGTTGGTTTGATCGGCCAAGGCAACACAGGCAATTTCTTTGCCGACAGCGATGGAAGCTTCTTGGCTGCATTTGGAGGCCTCGATCCGATTTATGGGAAAGACGGAGGTATGATTAACAAGTATTTGACACCGAATTACACGGATATGGTTTCCTATTTCCACAAGTTGTATACCGACGGCGTTCTGGCCAAGGACTTCTCTGTCATTAAACAAACCCAGGCGGAAGAGATGTTTACCACAGGACGGGCCGTTTCTTATGGCAGAAATACATGGCGCGATTTCAACTTTGAACAAACGATCAAGAAAGTGCAACCTGACGCGAATGTCATTTCTTTGCCACCGATGAAAGGTCCAGGAGGCTCCAGTGTTCAGCTGTCGGTTCCATTCTCGGGAGCGTTTTATATTTCGAAACAAGTGCCGGAGGAGAAAGCAAGACAAATCCTGGACTTTTTCGAGAGAACAACGACGCCGGAACAAACGGACTATAACTACTACGGAATCGAAGGCGTCGATTATACGATGGTAAATGGCCAGCAGCAGCTCACCGAACTTGGTGTAAAACAAGTAACCGCTAACGGCACAGGAGCTATTTTCCCACTAGCTTATAATAATAAAATGAAAGTTATTAATCCTGCCGCTCCCAAAGCGTATAACGATGCCAAGGAAAAATCAGTGGCTGTTTATGCAGAAGTAGGGAAAATTGATCCGTTTTCTATCATTAATTCGAATACGTGGACGTCAATTTGGCCGAAGTTCCAATCGGAATGGCAGTCGATGGTCGTCAAAGCGATCGTAGGGCAGATTTCAATGGATGAGTACAAGGCTTATATTGAAAAGCTGAATGCGAATCCGGATTTCCAAACGGCCTATAAGGAATTCGCAGCAGATTATAAGGAGAAGTTCCCCAAATAACCAGCCACAGGTGAGTTTCTTTCCGCTTGCTTTTTGCGGCTCCGCTCCCTATGCTTAACACACAAACCATCTGTGTGAATGAGTGAGTGGTATGACAATGGGGCTTCTTAAGAAGACGGGGAGGACTTATGGCTAACTGGAGCAGCATGTTTCTGAATAAACTAGGCAAAAAGAGGCGAACGAACACGAGAACGTATTTCTTCAAGCTCATTTGGCTTGGCTGTATTTCCGTATGTATTCCGGTGATATTGGCTAGCGTAGCGTATTATCAATTCTCTACACATCGGATGCAGAAATACATACAGGCGGAAAGCGACTCGTCCTTGACGATCATGAAGGACCGCGCCGAAACGGTTTTACAGGAAATTGAGCAGGACTCGCTCCAGTTAGCCAATGATCCTTTTATTCAGCAAGAGTTTACGAACCCTCAGGATGAAAGCGGTCTTTTGAAGCTTGATATACTGAAAAAAATTGCTTTGGTTAAAAATTTCAATAGCTTCATTAGCGAAATTTATTTGTATAACAGCACAAACAATGAGGTCATTTCCAATGAATACGGCTCCATTGAGAAAGAATATTACAAATATAAACAAAATATTGACGAATTGCTCGCAATTAAACGTCCTACGCAATGGACACAGCTGAAAGGCAAGGAAGGATATATCACCTTTTACAGACAGCTGCCACTCATTGGTACGGAAGGACCCAAAGGTGTCCTCGGTTTTGAGATTGAAGCTGCCAAGCTGAGCACATTCATGGAAACAGATGCGGTCATGTTGACCGGCGATCAAGGTTTAATGATCGTGAAGCTGAACGACCCTTTCGGGATCGAGCGAAACCCCCAAGTAAACCAAGCCGAAGAAACGGCCAGATTACAAGGGATTGCGATGATCAAGGCATCGGATCAGAACTCGGGCATATTTGTCGCAGAGGGTATTGATGGGAAACCGGCACAATATCACTACGTGAAAAATGTATTTTCCAGAACTTACGTATCTGTTACGCCTGAACAGGTCATTACTGACCAATTAAGCTGGATTCGTGAAATGACGGTGCTTATTGTTCTAGTATTTGTAGGTGTCGGCATTCTTCTGACGTATATTACCTCCAAGAGGGCTTATACGCCAATCGGGCAACTGATTAATCACAGCCGTTCTCTGCGTGGTCATGGTGTCGAGCCGAAGGAAGACGAGCTGGATATCATTAAAGAGTCTTTGGATTATCTAAGTAATGAGACGGAGAAATTGGAAAGTTATGTGCAAAATATGGAGCCGTCCTTGCGCGAGAAGTTTCTCTTCAAGCTGCTGAGCGGTGACTATACGGCAAATCAAACGCTGCTTCAGGATTGCTTAGCGTATGGCATTGGTGTTGGATTTACAAGTGTCGTGCTGGTTGTCGATGCCGACCATATTTATAAAGAGAAACGTTTTTTGCCGGAAGAGAAAGGAATTGTCGCCTTTTCCTTGGCCAATGTCATGCAGGAGCTGCTGAATCAGCATAGTCTTGAAGGCTATGTGATTCCTTATCAAGGCAGAGGCGTGGCCATCCTGCAATTCAAGCCCGAGATGGAGCAGCAAACCATGAAGGAGCTGACCTCGAACTATGCCTATGCGATGATCGAGGCGTTTCATAAGTATTTGTCTTTTGAAGTTAATGTGTGTATCGGACGGTTCTATCCTTACATTGCAGACGTTCCGGTTTCCTATAAGGAAGCGATTCATGCTCTGCAATACCGGATATTTCGGGACGCAGAACCGTTATTATTTATTGATGATTTCGAGCATGGCAAAACGCAGTCACTGCTTCGGTACCCGGTAGAGCTGCAAGAAGCGATTCTTCATGCCCTTGAGCAAGAGGATTTACCTACAGCGATTCAGCATTTTGAGAAATTCACGGAAATCCTGCGCCATTCACAATCCTATGTATTTATTTATCAAAGCTATCATATCTTCCTATCGGCTTTTATCGTGTCTGTGGAGAAGCAGGGTGCGAATGTCGTCGACATTATGGAGCATAATTTTTTCGGGCAGTTAAGAAACAAGCAGACGTCGAAGGAAATGACCGATTGGTTCGAGGAGTCGTTATTTCCGGTGTATCTGTGGTTGACGAAAAATGATCGGGAAGCATCCGGTGAATCCGCGATCCAGTGGGTGTGTCAGTATATTCATAACAATTACGGGAATGATTTGTCCTTGGTGCATTGCGCCGAGCGAGTAGGTGTAAGCCCTTCCTATCTGAGCCGATTGTTTAAGAAGAAGGTAGGAAAGAACTTTTTGGAGTATGTGGTGGAAACGAAGATTGGTCAAGCTGAGCGCCTGTTAAAAGATACAGATCAAAGCATCAGCGAAGTAGCCACCGCAATCGGATACTCCGAGCGCAACTTTATCCGTATTTTCCAACGACATGTACGGATGACACCGGGGCAATTCCGCTCCCAGTTCAGGTAGGAAGAGATTCGATGAAAAGGGGAGAACGATAGGATGAAAATTAAGCGTATCGAGACTTTTACAACCCGCCAGCTTTCCGTTGTCCGTGTCACTTCGGAAGATGGGCTGCAAGGTTATGGGCAAATCGCGCCTTACCATGCTAATATTTCTGCGCTGGTGCTGCATCAGCAAGTAGCTCCGCACGCACTTGGTGCAGATGCGAATGAAATCGAAGGCTTGGCTGAAAAGGTTGTTAGGGAAGAGCATAAGTTTCCCGGTTCCTATATTTGCCGAGCAGTCGGAGGATTGGATACGGCTTTATGGGATTTGAAAGGGAAACGCATGGGCAAAAGTGTTAGTGAATTGCTTGGAGGAAAACCCGGCAAAGTTAAAATTTACGGCTCCAGCATGAAGCGCAACATTTCGCCGCAGGAAGAAGCTAACCGGATCTTGCGCCTCAAGGAAACGCAGGGGATCGAGGCTTTCAAAATCAGGATTGCCAACAACTTTGCGAGTGATGTGGATGTCTATCCGGGCCGTTCGGAAGAGGTTGTCGGGGCTGTAAGAGCTGCCATCGGTGACCAAACGCAGCTGTATGTCGATGCGAACAGTGGATTTACACCGGCTAAGGCGATTGAAACAGGCAAGATGCTTGACGAATACGGGGTATGTCACTTTGAAGAACCTTGCCCTTACATGGAGCTGGAGTGGACGAAGCAAGTAGCCGACGCGCTGGATATTCCGGTAACCGGCGGGGAACAGGATACGGATTTGGCACAGTTCAAACGGATGATTCAGATGCGTGCCGTCGATATCGTCCAACCGGATATTTGCTATGTAGGAGGCTTGAGCCGCGCACTGGAAGTCGCTCGAATGGCCGAAGCAGCGGGAATGACCTGTACACCGCATGCTGCGAATTTATCGATGTTGACCGTTTTTACGCTGCATATGGTCTCAGCTATTCCGAACGCAGGGAAATACATGGAATATACGATTGAAGAGGATGCTTGGACGAATGGACTTTTTGCAGAGTCGTTGAAAGTTTCGGACGGTGCGGTGCAGGTTCCGCAAGGACCAGGCTGGGGCATCACGGTAAGGCCGGAATGGCTGGAAAAAGCCGAGTATCAAGTGAGCGAATAAACGGGCGAGGTGCTTCAAACATGCAAACACAGGTACAAACAACTGTAAAAAGTACGCGCGTTCAGGAACGTTCACGGTTATGGGCGGCCATGGTGCAGAGTAAATGGATGTACGCCCTGGCTGCGCCGGGCATCCTGTACTTTTTAATATTTAAATTCGCGCCCTTATGGGGACTCTTGATTGCCTTCAAGGAATACAACCCTTTTAAAGGCCTCTGGGGGAGTGAATGGATCGGTTTTACCAATTTCACTGAGTTATTTCATAGTGAAGTGTTCTATCTCATGCTGAGAAATACGTTTGCGATTAATATTTTCGGCATCATATTCATGTTCCCGCTGCCGATTGTGCTTGCTTTGATGCTCAATGAAATTCGGCATGAAACGTTCAAACGCATCAATCAGTCAATTGTTTATTTACCGCATTTTTTGTCATGGGTTGTTGTTGCTAGTATGACGTTTTTTATGCTCTCCACAGATGTAGGGCTAATCAATAAACTGATTTCGAATATGGGCTTCGACACGGTATCTTTTCTGTCCAATCCGAATTTTTTCTGGGGGCTGCTCACCGCTCAAAGCATGTGGAAGGAAGTGGGCTGGGGGACGATTATTTTCTTGGCTGCAATGGCAGGCGTTGACCCCCAACAATATGAAGCAGCCGTCATAGACGGGGCGTCAAGAATGAAGCAGATCTGGCATGTGACGCTGCCGGCCATTCGCCCGACAATCATTATCTTGCTGATTTTAAGATTAGGGCATATGGCAGATGTCGGTTTTGAACAAATCTTATTGATGAACAATCCGCTGGTCACCTCGGTTTCCCAGGTGTTCGACACGTATGCGTATACGATCGGTATCCTCGGAGGGAAAATCAGCGTCGGTGTGACGGTGGGGATGTTCAAAGGTGTTGTGGGCTTAATCCTTGTTATGCTGTCCAACTACGTCGTGAAGAAGCTAGGGCAAGAGGGGATTTATTAAGGAGGAGAACCCATGAGTTTCGTAAAAACGAAGAAAATGACGATTTTCGATTATGTTAACTATTCGCTGCTTGCAATCATTTCTATAGCGTGCGTATTTCCATTTATTTATGTATTCAGCGTTTCCTTCACCGATCCGGAGGTCTACGTGCCATTGCAATTTTATTTATTCCCGGAAAAATGGTCGTTGTCTGCGTACAAATATATTTTATCAACGAATAGCTTCGTCAATGCCCTGAAAAGCACCGTATTCGTTACAGGAATAGGGACTGTGCTAAGCATCCTCCTCTCGTTTACATTTGCGTATGTCTTAACCAAGAAACATGTACCCGGCAGGAAATGGATGCTCGGCGGCGTTATTTTTACATTGGTGTTCAACGCAGGGATTTTGCCTAACTATTTATTAATGAAGGATATGAACCTGTTAAACTCGCACTGGTCATTAATTTTGTCGGGTCTTACGAATGCGTGGAGCTTGATTGTGATAAAAGGATTTCTGGATTCCTTGCCTCCGGAGTTGGAAGATGCTGCCCGGATTGATGGTTGCTCGGATATCGGCGTCTTCTGGCGCATAGTCATTCCTTTATCCATGCCGGCGATTGCTGCTTTCGTCCTGTTCTTTGCGGTTTCGTATTGGAACACGTACTTCAATGCCCTGGTTTATTTGAGTGATGCCAAGAAGTGGACCTTGCAGGTGCTGGTCAAGTCGTTGGTTATCGATTCCGATGCCAGTGGCGCAGGGTCTGTCGGCAGTGACGACAGAGTATTGCCGCAGGAAACGATTCGTATGGCCTCGATTGTGTTGGCCATGGTGCCGATTTTAATCATCTATCCCTTTTTGCAAAAGCATTTTGCCAAGGGAGTTATGCTAGGCTCCGTCAAAGGTTAACTAATTTAAGATGTGCCCATTCATTCTTCGGCTCACAAGCAGCGGGGGGAGGAATGGGCACTTTCTGTTATTCTACATTGACTAGCCATTGCACGCATGGTAGCATCTAGGGATAATACGATCAATATATCGAACGATGTTTATCATATAAAGGACGTGACAAAATGGAGCAAAAGTATTCCGTTCCTGCGCTGGATCGGGCACATGCGGTGCTTACCTTACTGACGGAGGAGCCATACAAATGGAAGCTGTCTGATTTGTCCAAGCACTTGGGGATCAGCAAGAGTACGCTGTATTCTCTACTTCAGACCATGGAGCGGCTGCAGTGGATTAACCGAGATCGAAATGAGACGTACGCTCTTGGAAGCGCGGTTGGCGATCTGGGCAGTGCTTATTTCCGCCAGTACGACCTGATTGAAGAATTCAGGCGAATGGCTGAGCCGGTTATGCGAAAGATGCAAGAATCCGTGCAGCTGGCTCGGTTGGATGGCAGCGAAGTGCTCTACCTGACAAAAGTGGAAGCACCGACACCGGTTCAGATGGTTTCCGGGCCGGGCGTTCGTATCCCGGCTCATGCGACCGGCCTTGGCAAATCGCTCATGATCGATATGGATGCCGAGCAAGTCAGCCGGGTATTCCCTCAGGAATCGCTCCACAAGATAACCGTTCATACCATTGGTTCCCGAGAAGCATTTTTGCAAGAATTAGAAATCGTGCGCCAGAGAGGTTATTCCTTGGATATACAGGAAGGCGTCATGGGGTTCTGTTGTGTGGCTGCACCGATTCGCCGTCTGGGTACTGTAGTTGCAGCGGTCAGTTGTTCCATGCCCATCCATCATTGGGAAGGGAAGAAGGACGAAAGCATCCATGAAATTTGCTCTTTGGCAAAACGATTGTCAACGAATATATGAGGATAGGGGTCCCGGGTCACTTAGGTGAATCGGGATTTTTTGTGTTTTATATCGGCAAAATCCCATTGACACAAACGGAAAACTGTGGGAAGATCAGTTTACAAACAAAATATAGAACGTTGTTCATAATAATGAACAAGAGAGGCGGCTTTTCGTATGAAACTAGCTCGTTTTATCGTTTCTGGAGAATCAGAGATACGCAGTGGAATCATAGAAGAATCTAACATTCATGAATTTACAGGTGATATGTTCACCTCCCGTATTCTTACCGGGAAGACATTCTCATTGGACAATGTTCAACTGAAAGCTCCTCTTACACCAAGACACATCATCGGTATCGGTAGAAATTTTGTTGGCGAGGGGGCGCCAAAACCAGAGGTGCCGGAAATGCCGATTCTGTTCTTCAAGCCATTGACTACTGTAGTCGGACCCGGAGACGCCGTGGTTCTGCCACTTGGAACGGACGATATCAAATTCGAATCGGAGCTTGCCGTCATTATCGGGAAAGAAGCGAGAAACATAGACCCGAGCAACATCCACGAAGTGATTTTCGGTTACACGGTGGCCAACGATTTGGGGGCCTTCAATTATTTCCATCCGGAAGGTCATTGGACGATTGGCAAATCCTTTGATACATTTTGCCCGCTGGGTCCTGTGATTGTCACGGACTTCGATTACCACTCGGCCCGCATTCAATCCACCGTGAACGGAATCGTTAAGCAGGATGCTCTCATGGAACGCATTATTACTCCAATTGATAGTATGATCGCGTACATCAGCCGGTTCATGACCCTCAGGCCAGGAGATATCATTCTGACTGGAACACCTGCCGGTGCGGATCAAGTCCGGGATGGCGATATCGTGGATTGTTACATTGAAGGAATTGGTCACTTGCAAAATCCTGTTGTTGCTCAAAAATCATAACTAACACTTACAAAGGGGACATCCAAATGAGCGAATATGTAAACGTAGGAAGTCTACAAGTTGCTGAAGTACTTTATCAGTTTATCAATTCAGAGGTACTCCCTGGCAGCGGGTTGAAAAGTGAAAAGTTCTGGGCAGATTTTAATACGTTGATTCACGACCTTGCCCCTCAGAATAAAGCCTTATTAGTCAAACGGGATGAGCTGCAGACGCTTATTCATGAATGGCACATTGCAAATAAAGAAAATTTTAACGCGGAAAATTATCAAGCCTTTTTACAAGAAATTGGTTATTTGGAACCGCAAGATGAGGATTTTCAAATTACGACACAAGGGGTAGACGAGGAAATTGCCTATCAAGCGGGCCCTCAGTTAGTTGTTCCCGTCAACAATGCCAGATATGCCTTAAATGCAGCGAACGCCCGTTGGGGAAGTCTCTACGATGCTTTATACGGAACGGATGTTATCGATGAAGATGATGGTGCCGAGCGTACTGCTGCGTACAACGCCGTTCGTGGAGATAAAGTTATTGCGTATGCCAAAGGTTTTCTGGATCAAGCATCACCTTTGTCCAACTTCTCGCATCATGATGCTGTTCGGTACGCGATCGTGAATGGAGAATTGTCCGTCTCCCTGGCTAATGGGGAAACGACGGGTTTGAAGGACGCATCTCAGCTTGTCGGCTATCAAGGACTGGCAGACGATCCTTCTGCTATTTTGCTGAAAAATAATGGGATACATGTTGAAATCCAAATCGACCGCCAACATCTTATTGGCCAGAATGATCTGGCAGGCGTGAAAGACATCCTGATGGAAGCAGCGCTAACGACGATCATGGATTGCGAAGACTCTGTAGCTGCAGTCGATGCTGAGGATAAAGTATTGGTGTACAGGAACTGGTTGGGACTAATGAAAGGAAATCTCTCGGCTTCCGTACCGAAGGGAAATAAATTCATTACAAGAACTTTGAATCCTGACCGCCTCTATACATCTCTTGCAGGTGAGGAATTTAGTTTGCCTGGTCGTTCGCTTTTATTTGTCCGGAATGTAGGGCATCTGATGACAATTGATGCCGTATTAGATCAGAACGGGCAGGAAGTTCCCGAAGGTATTTTGGATGCGGTTATAACCAGCCTTATTGCCAAACACGATCTTTTAAGAAATAGTGCGTATCAAAATTCGCTTAAAGGCTCCGTATATATTGTAAAACCAAAAATGCACGGCTCCGAGGAAGTAGCTTTTGCTAATCTTTTGTTTAACCGGACGGAAGATATGCTCGAGTTGGAGCGCAATACGATCAAAATCGGTGTGATGGACGAGGAACGCCGTACTTCCGTAAACTTGAAGGCTTGCATTCGCCAAGTGAAGGATCGCATTGTTTTTATTAACACAGGGTTCCTAGATCGTACAGGCGACGAGATGCATACCTCAATGGAAGCAGGACCTATGGTTCGCAAAAATAATATGAAGTCTTCCCGTTGGCTGCAAGGCTATGAGAAATCAAACGTTACCATAGGGTTAGCGTGCGGCTTGCAAGGTCGTGCTCAGATTGGTAAAGGAATGTGGGCTATGCCTGACCTGATGAAGGATATGATGCATCAAAAGATTGCTCATCTACAGGCGGGTTGCAATACGGCATGGGTGCCGTCACCTACAGCAGCGACGTTACATGCGCTTCATTATCATCAAATGGATGTAAAGGAAGTCCAGAACCAATTAAAAGCAAGCGGGAAAGATTATCTGAATGAGATATTATTTATTCCTGTGGAAGCAAAACCGCAATGGACTCCTGAAGAAATTCAACAGGAACTGGACAATAATGCTCAAGGTATTCTAGGTTATGTTGTCCGTTGGGTAGAGCAAGGCATTGGCTGCTCCAAAGTTCCGGATATCAATAACGTAGGACTGATGGAAGACCGCGCCACCTTGCGTATTTCCAGCCAACACTTGGCTAACTGGCTTCATCACGGCATTTGTACAGAGGAGCAAATTCTTAAGACCATGCAGCGTTTAGCCAAGGTGGTCGATGAGCAAAATGCCGGAGATCCTGCTTACCGTCCAATGGCCGATAATTTAGATAACTCGGTAGCATTTCAAGCTGCGTGTGAGCTGGTATTCAAAGGGTATGAACAACCAAGCGGTTACACAGAACCGATTTTGCATCGCAGACGCAGGGAATTCAAGGCAATGGTGCCGGCTTCAAATAGATAAAGACGTTATTGGCCAGGAAAAGAAGAATTTCCTTATTACAGAGGGGGAGAAGTATAGTGAAATCTTCATCTAACAGCCTCATCTTGCGTATTGAATTGGATCAGAAGGTGACCACTTTCGGTGAAGTGGCGAATGCGGTAAGTCGTGCCGGTGGAGATATCGTCGCCATTGACGTGATTCGTTCCGATAAGCAATCGACCACGAGGGATATTACCGTCAATCTGGGTGAACAAGCCGAGAAATTGATAGCGGATAAAATCAGAATGCTACCGGGTGTTATTCTGCATCATATCTCGGATCCTACGTTCCTAGTGCACCTAGGGGGCAAAATTGAAATCCAGCCCAAAATACCGGTGAAAAATCGGGATGATTTATCAAAGGTTTATACACCTGGTGTAGCCAAAGTCTGCATGGCGATTCATGAAAATCCGGAAAAAGCCTTTACGTTGACGATTAAACGCAATACTGTTGCTGTGATCTCCGATGGTACAGCTGTGCTAGGTTTAGGGGATATCGGTCCTGAAGCAGCGATGCCGGTGATGGAAGGAAAGGCGATGTTGTTTAAGCAATTGGCAGGTGTGGACGCTGTCCCCATCTGCTTAAATACCAAAGATACGGAAGATATTATTCGAACCATTAAGAATATGGCGCCGGCCTTTGGTGGAATTAATTTGGAAGATATCAGTTCTCCGCGCTGCTTTGAGATTGAAACCCGCCTGAAGGAAGAGTTGGACATTCCAGTGTTTCACGATGACCAACACGGGACAGCGGTGGTTGTTTTAGCCGGACTAATCAATAGCCTAAGGTTAACCAAAAAGAAAATCGAGGATATCCGAATTGTTGTTGTGGGGATTGGTGCTGCGGGGGTTTCTATCGTTAAAATGCTGTTGGGAGCTGGGGCGAAAACCATCCTTGCTGTGGATCGTCAGGGTATTTTGACACGTGACCACACCTACGAGAATCCATTGTGGGACTGGGTGGCGCGTAACACCAATCAGGAGAATACAAAAGGCAGTTTATCTGATGCAATGAATGGCGCCGATGTTTTCATTGGTGTTTCGGGACCGAATGTGTTGAAGCTGGAAGAGGTTCATCGCATGTCTAGCGATCCAGTCATTTTCGCCATGGCGAATCCAACCCCTGAGATCGATCCGGAAGCGGCTGCTCCTTTTGTCAGAGTGATCGCCACGGGCCGTAGCGACTTTCCGAACCAAATCAATAACGTACTATGTTTTCCAGGTATATTCCGAGGGGCGCTTGATTGCAGAGCGAGCCAGATTAATGAAGAAATGAAACTGGCTGCATCGAAGGCCATTGCTTACACGGTCACAGATGATGAGTTAAATGAACAGTATATTATTCCTTCTATTTTTAATGAGAAGGTCGTACAAGAAATTCGGGATCAAGTGGTGCAGGCTGCCATTCAAACAGGAGTTGCACGTCGAATACCGCCAGAGTTTAGAGGCTCGAAATTTGCAGAACGCAAGTTAACGCCGATTAGTTAAGATAAGGTCGACCGGAATTTATCCGGTTGGCCTTTTTGCTGCTATCGCTTGAGCGGTTTCTCCTGGCAAGGGAGGGGAACTACAGGTCGCTATTTCTGCGAAATAGGCTCTTTTTCGCGCGGAGAGGAACTGTGGGCCGCTATTTGTCCGTTTTCTTAATGAAAACGGGTATAGGCGGTCAAATAAGGCCCTGCAGTTACGCTTGAACGAGGAACGGGCTGAATTTGCTAGAATAGCGGCCGGTAGTTCCTCTAGTTTGAGATTAACCTGCTCCAAGTGTGTCTCAGTAATGGTTACGGACAAAAAATGATCAGGAAGACAATTATTGTCCCTGATTACGCAGGAAGGGGACATCAAGAACTGACGGTTCTATGCCTCGAAATCACTTGTTACAATCAAGCTGGAAGCAACGATAACGATAATGCCTTAATGAGGGGAAGGAGTGAGCTGAAAGTGACTACGACCGTTGTGTATCACAAGGATTCATCCATGATCCGTTTTGCAGCTTCTAAGCTGCTAGACACCATTGCAAGAATTGAGGGGCCGGTTAAACCTTTGGATTTAGCAGCTAACGTTATATCTACGAGCGTAAATATCATCTCCGATAGGGAGGAAGCCGCCAGTCAACATGGCGTAACCATAGATCACTCTGTCGCTCCAGAGGGTTTCGAACTCCGTAAGCGGGAAGGGCATGGCTCCTTAACCTGGTACATTTTGGCCGGTGATGAAGCGGGGGCTATGTACGGAACGCTGGAACTGGAAGAGCGACTCCGGAATTATGGATCACTGATGGCCATCCCGGAGTGCATCATAAATGCTCGCTTTCCATTCCGTGCCGTCAAATTCAATCTTCCTTGGTCAAGCTACCGAAAGAATGCATGTTTTGAGCTTCAAAAGGACACGGTACGTGATCTTGCCTTCTGGCAAAAGTTTCTCGATATGATGGCTGAGAACCGCTATAACGTTCTGACGTTGTGGAATCTGCATCCGTTTCCCTACATGATTCGTCCTGTGCATTTTCCGAAAGCATGCCCTTTCAATGAGGAAGAACTAGCGGAGTGGAAGCAGTACTGGACCGCTTTATTCCGGATGGCCAAAGAACGCGGAATCGAGACGTATATGGTCAATTGGAACATTTTCGTATCGGAAGCCTATCGGGAGCATTACGATCCACAAGCGATAAGCGACGAAACCTTTTATCATTATGGAGATTCTTACTCCACGGACATGATCAAACAATATACCCGGGAATGTGTCACTCAGCTGATTGAAGAGTATCCGGATCTTACTGGACTCGGCATTTCACTAGGGGAAAGAATGAACGATATGACGCCGCAAAGTCGACAGGATTGGGTCAATGACGTTTATTTTGAGGGGATGAAGCAAGCCAGCAGGCCTATAAAATTCATTCATCGCGCACCGTTTTCCGTAGATCCTTCCATTACGCGAAATGCGATAGAAAGTAATGGCTTCATGCCTGAACCAGTATGGGTCGAAGTTAAATTTAATTGGTCGCATGCCTACTCCTCCTCGAAGCTGCTGCTGACGCATGGAGGCTCGAATGGGATGGAGGGGTATTGGAAACCGTCGCCAACGAATTATAAAATCACCTGGATGGTCCGCAATGAGGACTTCTTCACGCTTCGCTGGGCGCAGCCGGATTTCATCCGGGAGCATATTGCAGAGAACGGGCAGGACTACGTTGGGGGCTACTACATCGGGTCGGAATGCATGATTCCCGGCATTGATTACTCCCATTTAAAGGATAGCGATCATATGGACTGGACCTATCTGTTTGAAAAAAACTGGCTTTATTACATGCTATGGGGAAGGCTGCTGTATGAACCGGATACACCCGACCGTGTATTTGAGAAAGCGATTGAACAACGTCATCGTGCACCGATTGGCGTGCCATTATTGAAAGCGTATGCAGCTGTTTGTAAAATGCCAATGGCCCTCGCGTCCATGTACTCGTTCACATGGGATTTCACCTTGTATGCCGAAGGCTTCATGTCCACGGACGAAGCGGAATACGATGGAGGCGCATCGTTTATTTCGTTGCAGGATCTTCTGGAGCGGAAAACATTCAATCCGGAATATCTATCGGTATCCGAATATGTGGACCAACGCTTAGAAGGACAAACAACGGACAGGATTTCACCCCTTAAGCTGGCAGAGACGCTGGAGTCGGATGCCAATCACGGGCTCGAATGGTTGGCAGCTATTAAAGCCGATACCCCTGTACTCTGTTGTGAAAAGGCCGACATTGAAGCATGGGCTCATCTGAATTATTATTTTGCAGATAAACTGAGGGCAGCCGTTTCGTATGAGTTGTATAGAAGAACGGGAGATGAAGCCGAACGTCTTCATGCGATTCAGCTTCTGGAGGCGCCGCACGCAGCCGGACATTGGGAGCGGCTGATCGCAGTAACCAAGGCGCACTACGTAGAACATCCCTTGATGCACCTTGGAAAAACACCTTTCTCATGGGAGCTGTATCGTCCGCAGGTACTTGAAGATATTGCCTTTGTACACGCCGGTAATCAGATGTCAGCCAGTAGATGACTTCTACTTGCTTAACAACGGAAGGACAGATTATGCCTTCTTGGACAAATATTGCGCTGAGCAAGAGAAGAGGCATCGTAACAAAATGTGTCTATAGGATGCGGCATTAACCGTATCTATAATCAGATTGGGCAGAGTTCACACTACGCATATTGGGGGATGAATATGGCAAAATCGGATTGGTTGAGCAAGCGAAGCAGAGGCGTACATCTGACAATCAGGGATATCGATTGTCTTGATTTTGACACGGAGCGTTTTGCGAAAGATTTGAACGAACTCGGTGTAAATGTGCTGTCGTTTTTTTGCGCAGGGTATGTGACGGTGCATCCTACCAACTTGTCGATCAGAAAAAGCCCTTTTTTGGGTGATCGGGATCTGACAGGGGATATTGTGAAAGCGGTTCAATCTTATGATATCCGCGCAGTGGCGGCAATGGACCTGAGTCTGATTCCGGGCAATGCTGCGTTGGAACATCCGGATTGGTGCTCCTGTGACCATGAAGGCAAGCCGTTTAAAGCAAATCAGGATTTGGGCGATTTTTATATCGCATGTCCGCTAAGCGGATACCAAAATGAATATTTAGCGGAAATTTTACGCGAAATCGTGATGCGCTACGACGTCGACGGCATCAAATTCGGCGGAGGAAGCTACGGCTTTTCCTCTTATGGGAACGGCATTTGTCACTGTGCCCGCTGCAGAGAAGCATTCGGAGCTTATGCCGGCAGCCAAATTCCGGTGAAAGAGGATTGGAACGATCCTGTCTGGGGAACTTTCCAACGGTGGCGGCAGCAGCGTGTCGTGGAGCGCTCCAAATTTTTGTATGACCTAGTGAAATCGCTTGATCCGAATATGCCGGTGATGTGCAACAGCGTGTGCTTTGGGGAAACGGGATGGACGACCAAAGGCGCGTTAGATATTGAAGGAATGGCGGCCTATATCGACGCGGTTCAAGTGGAAGCGCAAACCCGGATTCGTGTGGAAGGGGAGTCAAGCCATTGGGACTTTCTGCTGTGGCCTGCGGAGGAAGCGAACTTCCTGGACAATGTCAGCGATCATCAGCCTTGGGTGCTGGCCTCCTATTTCCAAGCGTGGCCGTGGCGTAGAAATGCTGTGCCACCAGCTGAGCAAAAGGTGTATATGGCCCAGATTTACGCCAACGGGGGCAATGCCATCTTGAATTTATCCGGAGGGCCGATTCAGGGGCATCAGGATCAGAGAGGTTTTCCGGCTGTGAAATCGCTATATCACTTTGTAGCTGACAATCAAGCATATTATAACGATGACCGATCCGGTGCAAACGTAGCCATCGTATATTCTCAGGATACTCTTTTTTACTATGGAAAAGAGAAGCCAAAGCTTAACTATGTCGACGCGATCAGAGGAATTGAATTGGCGTTGTCGGATCATCACATTCCGTTTGATATCATCTCGGATGCCGTCGTGAAGAAGGGGAATCTCGGCAAATACCGGACGATCATTCTGCCTTCCACTGCCTGCATGTCGGAAGAGACAGCTGCTGCACTCAAGCAATATGCGAAGAACGGCGGCAGTGTCATCGCAACGTTTGAAACTTCCTTGTTTGATACGGATGGCAGCAAGCGCTCAGACTTTTTACTGGCAAATTTATTAGGTGCCTCCTATATAAGCACGAATTCCGTGATGGGAGAGGAGAATGGTGTATATAAGCAAAGCTACTTGAATGTACAAAATTCCTCGCATCCTTTGCTGGATCAGCTTGGGGATACATCGGTCATACCGGCTTCAAACGCTTATTGCCGGGTCGCCGCAGACCAAGATTCCGACGTGCCGTTGACGTTGTCCGCGCCATTCCGCGTTTTCCCCGAGGGGCAGTCGTACACGCTGGAGCCGGATACCGGAATGCCAATGCTGATTGCCAGCGAGCATGTTGGCGGCGGCCGAACCGTCTATTTTCCGGGACAACAGGATACCGCGTTTGCGCGATACGGTTATCCGGATTGGGCGCTTTTGCTCGTGAATGCAGTGTTATGGACGACAAGGGAACGGTTGCCGTTGCAGGTGGAGGGTCCGGACACGCTGCTGGCTACACTAAGAGTTCAAGAAAAACGGCGTCTGGTTCATCTTGTGAACGTAAATGGCGGACGGAGAATGTTTAGACAACTCATTCCGGCACGTGACGTGACGATTCGTTTGCCGTTAGGTGATGGTTTCGAGCCACATCGAGCTTTCCGGTTGTCCGACCATAGCCAGTTAACGATGACCAGAGAAGGAAATGCTGTTTCTGTCGTCGTGTCCAGTATCTTGGATTATGATGTCGTTGTTTTCGAATGAGGGGGTGCCAAGCATGATTCATGAGATTTTGATGCCGGTGAGAATCAGCATAGGACTAGGTGCTTTCTCGGAAGTGGCTTCTTATGCATCGAGTCTGGGAAGCAAAGCTCTAATCGTTAGCGATCCCGTTATGGCTCAAATCGGCCACGTCCAGACATGCAGGAACTATTTGGAACAAGCAGGCTTCTCCTGTGCGATCTATAGTGGTGTTGAGACGGAGCCAACCGACCGGCATGTGGATGAAGCGCTTGCCATCTGCCGGGAGGAACAGTGCGATGTGATTGTCGCTTTGGGAGGAGGCAGCTGCATCGATGCCGCCAAGGCGACTGCTGCCATGATGACGAACACAGGATATATCGGAGACTATGTCGGCGGTATGAAAAAGTTCGCGAATCGGCCATTGCCGTTAATTGCCATACCAACGACGGCGGGGACAGGCTCTGAGGTCACGAAAGTGACGGTCATCATTGATACCCGAAGGGATGTCAAAATGATGATCGCCCAGCCGGAGCTGGTGCCGCAGGTTGCGATCATAGATGCGCTGCTGTGCATGTCGTGCCCTCCGTCCGTCATCGCATCGTCGGGGATCGACGCATTGTGCCACGCCATCGAGGCGTACTGGTCCCGGAAGGCCAATCCGCTAAGTGACGGTTGGGCTCTGCAAGCCATTGCCTTATTGATCAAACATTTGCCTGTCTGTTACGCGAAAAAGGGGGATGCGGAAGACTTCGCTCAAATCGCACTTGGCTCTATGTTAGCGGGTGCCGCATTCTCCAACGCTTCGGTGACCTTGATTCACGGGATGTCCCGACCGCTGGGAGCGCTATTCCACGTTCCTCACGGAATATCCAACGCGATGCTGCTGCCTGCCGTCCTTGAATTTACATCGGGCTATGCGCATGAGCGTCTAGCTGAGATCGGGCGCGTGATGCGACCCGACCTCGTTAATAGCGGAAGAGACAGGCTGTCAACCGCCGTCATGGAGGAGGTTCGGACATTATGCAGCCTCATGAAAATTCCGAACTTACGTGAGTGGGGAATCGAGCGCGAGGCGTTTGACAAGGCGATTCCACAGATGGCGGCTGACGCGATAGCCAGCGGAAGTCCCGGCCATCATCCGAGAGCTGTAACCGCAGGTGAAATTGAAGCTCTATATCGAATTTGCTACGATTACGAATTAAAGAAAGAAGAAGGAGCGGCGCGATGACAACGATTCCGGTTTTACAAAATTATGTCGGGGGCAGGTGGGTTCCGTCCGATAGTCCGTCGTATGAGATCGTGCCGAACCCGGCGACAGGAGAACCTATTGCGCGAGTCCCTCTGTCTACGCGCAGTGACTTACATGCGGCAGTAGAAGCAGCACGCAGCAGCTTCACTGCCTGGAAAGAGACCCCGGTGCCGAAGCGTGCGCGCATTCTTTTTAAATACCAGCAGCTCTTGGTAGACCACTGGGAGGAGCTTGCCCGGCTTATTACGCAGGAGAACGGCAAAAGCTACACGGAAGCCTATGGCGAAGTGCAGCGCGGGATCGAATGCGTCGAGTTTGCGGCGGGTTCACCAACGCTGATGATGGGTTCCCAGTTGCCCGACATTGCAACGGGTATCGAATCGGGCATGTACCGGTATCCGCTTGGTGTCGTTGCGGGCATCTCGCCCTTTAACTTTCCGATGATGGTGCCATGCTGGATGTTTCCGTTGGCGATTGCTTGCGGGAACACGTTTATTCTGAAGCCATCGGAACGAACTCCGCTGTTAGCGAACCGTTTGGCAGAGTTGTTCACGGAAGCGGGGCTTCCGGATGGCGTGCTCAACATTGTCCACGGCTCGAAGGAGATCGTGAACGGGATGATTGAAGATCCAGACATCCAAGCTATCTCGTTTGTAGGTTCCCAACCTGTTGCGGAGTATGTGTACAAATCCTCCGCGGCTCATGGCAAGAGAGTTCAAGCGCTGGCAGGAGCCAAAAATCATAGCATTGTCCTGCCTGATGCCGATCTGGAACTTACGGTCAGCAATATCTTGGGTGCAGCGTTCGGCTCGGCCGGCGAACGGTGTATGGCTTGTTCGGTCGTCGTAGCCGTAGGAGACATCGCTGACACACTGGTTAATAAATTGCAGGAAACAGCAAGTCGGATGAAGATCGGCAATGGGCTTGAACCCGATGTCTTCCTCGGTCCCGTTATCCGGTCGTCCCATAAAGACAGGACGATCGACTATATTGAAGCGGGTATTCGCGAAGGAGCTTCAATGGTCGTGGACGGACGAGATGTGGCGGCGGCACAGGGGAGCGGATTTTTTGTCGGCCCGACGATTTTTGACGGGGTGCAAACCGATATGAAAATTTGGCAGGATGAAATTTTTGCACCGGTCTTAAGCATTGTTCGCGCAAGCAGCTTGAAGGAAGCGATTGAGATCGCCAACCGTTCGGAATTTGCCAATGGCGCGTGTCTGTATACAGACAGTGCAAAAGCGATCAGGCAATTTCGCGAGCAGATCGATGCGGGCATGCTGGGCATTAATGTCGGAGTGCCTGCGCCGATGGCCTTCTTTCCATTCTCGGGTTTCAAGAAATCCTTCTATGGGGATTTGCATGCCAATGGCAGAGACGGGGTTGAATTCTACACCCGTAAGAAGATGGTAACTTCGCGCTATTAAGAGGCTTGCAACCCGTGCTACAATGGGGAGCAGACAGTTTATTGCTGCCCGGACAAAATTTGCGGTTGGCTCCAAATGGCCGCAAGAACAAGAAGTGTCACTAACGTGCTTCCGGATGAGAAGCTAGAATAAAGAATGTAAGCGTTACCGAAATACAGCGTGCTTGCGAATGGTCACGCGATTCGAAATAACTTGAGGAGGGGTTCCGATGTCGAAGTTTTATCGAAAGTGTTTCAGTATGATAATGGCTAGCATGCTTTCCGTTGGCATTTTGGCAGGATGTGGGGAGAACAGTGCACCGGCGGGAGGTGCAGACAATGCGGCGAAACAGGGGGATTCGAACAAGGCTACACCAGCATCAGCGGAGCCATTGAAACTTCAATTCCTCGTTCCTTCTTATGCGGATGTGCCGAACATGAATGATGAGTATTGGACGGAATGGCAGAAGAAAACCAATACCCAATTAAATGTGGAATGGGTTCCATCTGGCGACTATGATACGAAATTCGACCTGGTGCTGGCATCAGGGAATTTACCTGAAATCATTGTATCCACCAATATGACCCGACCTACATTGCTTCAGGCCATCAATCAAGGAGCTTTCTGGGATTTGACGCCATTCCTCGGCGATTTCAGCAAATACCCGAACATGAAAAATAATAGTGGCCCGAACGTGTGGAACTATATGAAATTAGATGGAAAGGTATACGGCATTCCTCGCAACCGTCCACAAATCGATTTGGGCATTAAAATGCGCAAAGATTGGCTGGATAAGCTGAACCTGCCTATTCCTACAACGCTTGATGAGTATGCGGCAGATCTGAAGAAGATTGTGGACAGCGACGTAGACGGCAACGGTAAAAAGGATACGATTGGCATCATCGGTCACGGCTTCCTACTGGCTGACGGTGATGATACGTATTCGGGAGCTTTCGGCGCGCTTGACCCGGTTTATGATAAAGACGGCGGCTTGATCAAAAATCAATTGACGCCTAATTATACCGCAATGGTCGAATGGCTTCGCAAACTGTATGCAGACGGCATTCTGGCGAAAGAATTCTCTTCGATGAAGAAAACACAAGCGGAAGAAATGTACGCAACTGGGCGCGCCGCCTCCTATGTACGAAATATCTGGCGCGATTATACGTGGGAGCAGATGAACCAGAAGACACAGCCTGATGCGAAAGTCATTACCCTCCCGCCACTTAAAGGACCAGGCGGTGTGACAGTCAGTTTGGCAAGCCCGACATTCGGCGCATTCTATATTTCCAAAAAGGTGCCGGAAGCCAAAGTGAAGCAAATTCTAGATTATTTTGAGAAAACCACGACGGCTGAATACACGGATTTCAACTATTATGGTATTGAAGGTGTTCACCATAAGGTCGTAGATGGCCAACCACAGCTGACGGATCTTGGAGTCAAACAGGTTACCACCAATGCGAATCAGGTATTTTCACTGGCGTTCAACAACAAGATGAAAGTGCTCAATCCATCAGCGCCGAAAGCTTACAACGATGCCAAAATGAAAGAAGTCGAAGTCTATGGGCAAGTTGGCAAGCTAAATCCGTTTTCGATCATCAATTCTACTACGTGGACAAACGTGTGGCCAAAGTATGAGAAGGAATGGCAGGCTATGGCGACGAAAGCGATTGTTGGCCAGATTACAATGGAAGAGTACAAGGGTTATGTAGATAAACTGAATGAAAATCAGGATTTAAAGAAAGCGTACAAGGAATTTGCGGAAAGCTACAAGCAGTATTTCGGCAAATAAGAATAAGCTGGAGGAGATCGCAGGCTAAGGCCTTAGACTCCTCTTTGCTATATGAAAGGGCTTAAATGAATACCTGCTGCCAAAGGGTTCGTCTTAGGACAAAGCGAAGTATACTCAGACCGTATAAACAAGCAAATGGATGTGGGGGGCATTATGATTAACTGGATAAAACACATTCGTCAGTCAGGTTCCAAACATGTCACCAGTCATGGCAGGTATTTGTATAAGCTGATTTGGCTTGGATGCATTTCTGTTTGCATTCCTTTAATACTGGCTAGTGCAGTGTACTATCAATTCGCTATGAACCGGGCGCAGGAGCAAATCATGAACGAAAGCAATTCATCGTTATCGAGCATGAAGGATCGTGCGGAGAGAATTTTTCAGACCATTGAGCAGGAATCGCTTCAACTCGCTGTCGACCCTATCCTATCGGGGTTCTTTCTAGAACCGAATCAAGACAACAGCTGGCTGTGGCACAGGGATTTTCTGGATAAAATCAATTTGGTCAAAAATAGTGACAGCTTTATTAATGAAATTTATTTCTATAATACCATGGAAAATGTGGTGTTATCGAACCGTTATGGAGTTATTGAAAAACAGAGTTACCCCTATAAAAATGATATTGATACAATCATTGCCAGTGAAGAGCTCTCTCAGTGGGCCTACTTGCCTTCTGCGCAGAAGGATGGTTATGTGACATTTGCGCGCCGGCTTCCTAATATGGGGGACGGTCAAGCGCAAGGTATTCTTGCTTTTGAAATTGAAAAGTCTGCGATTAGTGAATTTTTGGATTCCGATACGTATTTACTGCCGATGGGACAGAATTTGTTCGTCATTCATCATAAGGTTATTCCTGGCAGTGGGGAGCTGGGGTACGATCAGGTTCTTTCCTTAATGAAAGGTTTGGGCAGCATAGACGGTATCAAGGATAGAAGCAGCAATACGGGCAGTTTCCTGAGCAAAGGCATCGATGGGGAACAAGCGCATTTTCTATATACCAAAAATATATACGGGCGAATTTACGTTACCATCGTACCTGAGAAAACCATTGCCGGCCAGCTGAACTGGATACGCAACGTGACCCTTTTATTTTTGTTTATTTTCATTACTTTCGGAGTCGTATTGACCTATTTCAATTCCAAGTGGGCTTATAACCCCATCGGGCAGTTGATGAAGCATAGCAAGGCGCTGAGGATCGGGCAAATCCAAAATAAACAAAACGAACTCGATTATATCAAGGAATGTCTGGATTTTCTAAACATGGAAACGGAAAAGCTAGGTGGTTTTATGGCTAGCATTCAACCTACACTGAGGGAGAAATTTCTTCAGCAGTTGATTAACGGAGAATACTTAAGAAAAGAGCCGCTGCTTCGTGATTGTGAAGCCAATGGCATTACCGTACATGCTACGAATGTCGTCATCATCGTGGATGCCGATAATATTGCGAGGGAGAAGCGTTTTCGGCCGGATGAAAAAGGGATCATTGCCTTTGTCATCTCCAATGTCATGCAAGAAATCATTCAGACTTATCCCAGCGTGCGCGGGTATGTGATTCCTGACAGAGGCCGGGGGGTAGCGCTGCTGCAGTTCAGGGCCGATACGGAGCAAGATGAGATGCTTCGTCTTACCGAAGAATATGCGGAATCCGTCTGCGACTCCTTGAAAGAGCATCTGTCGATGAAGGCGACGGCTGGTGTCGGCCGATTCTACTTTCATATCGAGGATGTGCCCGTTTCTTGTAAAGAGGCGGAAAGCGCGCTGCAGTATCGCATTTTTAACCATACGAAAAACGTTCTGTTTATTGAACATTTGGAAAATGAGAAGAAGATGACGGCTTTCCGCTACCCTCGGGAATTCGAAACCGCCATTATTGACGCTTTGGATAAAGGGGAACTGGATCTGGCAGCGGAAGGTTTGGCCGCTTTTTCCGAAGCGATTCGCGCTTCTCAGTCCTATCGTTTTATTTATCAAAGCTATCATTTACTGCTATCCACGCTCATCTCATCTTTGGAAAAGCAAGGGGCCACACTTCTCGATATCTTGGATCACGACTGGTTTGGGCAGCTTCACACCAGGCAGACGTCGCAGGAAATCGCGGATTGGTTTGCAGGCAGCTTATTTCCGATGTACATCTGGCTGACAACGAATTACCGGAATGAATCGGGTCAATCCGTTGTCCAACAGGTTTGCAAGCATATTCGGGCGAACTGCGGCAGCGATTTGTCATTGGTGCAATGCGCCGAGCAAGTAGGGCTCAGCCCTTCGTATTTAAGCCGTCTTTTTAAAAAGGAGATGGGTGTGAACTTCCTTGATTTCGTTGTGGAGTGCAAGGTCGATGAGGCGAAGAGGCTGCTCACGGAAACAGATCAAAACGTAAGTGAGATCGCGCTGGCCGTGGGGTATTCCGAGCGTAACCTGAACCGGATCTTTCAACGGTTTATCAAAATGTCTCCGAGTAGTTTTCGGACACGTCAGCGTTAACAGCAGTTGGAGGTTGTTCCGAAAGCCATGGCAATGGCGGGGGCAGCCTCTTTTGGGTGTACTCGGAAACGGCTGAATTTACTGGAATAGCAGCCTGTAGTTCCCCTAGGATGTATCGTGGATACCGGACAGATTTTGCTGCAAGGACAATTTTTGACGTTCGAACCGCCTGACCGGGCTTTTCAAGAATTGTCTATAGGATGCCTAACAGTCCGGTTATATAGTAAGGATTGAATTGAAAGGGTTTACATGAATTCGAACGTAGAACATCAGAACATCCAGGAATATAAAAAGAGAGGTGCAAGATGATGCCGTCGACAGCAGAGTTAACGACCAAACCTATGGCGAAGACCCACTCCCGCAGCTGGACAAATTTGGCCCGGCACAAATATGTCTATTTACTTGCTTTACCAGGCGTGCTTTATTTCATCGTCTTTAAATTCGCTCCGATGTGGGGGCTGGTGCTGGCCTTTACCGAGTACAATCCCTATGCAGGAATCAGCGGAAGTGAATGGGTGGGGATGAAGCATTTTGTCGAGCTGTTTTCGGATCCCAACTTTTATATCATGCTGCGCAATACGTTTGCGATCAACATCTTTGGTTTGATCTTCATGTTTCCCGTTCCCATTGTACTTTCATTAATGCTGAATGAAGTGCGACACGAGGCGTTTAAACGTTTTAACCAATCTATCGTCTATTTGCCACACTTTTTGTCTTGGGTAGTCGTTGTCAGTCTAACATTCTTCATCCTATCTTCGGATGTGGGGATCGTAAACAAAGTCATTACGGGCTGGGGGCATGAGTCGGTCGCTTTCTTATCCAATCCTAATTATTTCTGGGCGCTTATCACAGCACAAAATATGTGGAAGGAAGCCGGTTGGGGAACAATTATCTTCTTGGCTGCCATGGCCGGGGTAGATCCCCAACGGTACGAAGCAGCTGTCGTAGACGGAGCAAGCCGCTGGAGACAAATCTGGCACATTACGCTGCCTGCCATCCGGCCCACAATTATCATTTTATTGATTTTGCGTCTCGGGCATATGGCGGATGTCGGCTTCGAGCAAGTGCTTCTCATGATGAACCCACTTGTTTCTTCCGTAGGGGAAGTATTCGATACGTATGCCTACAGTATTGGCGTATTGCAAGGGAAAGTCAGCATTGGTGTGACGGTTGGGATGTTTAAAGGCGTGGTCGGTTTGGTCCTGGTCTTGGTCTCCAACTATATTGTGAAGAAGCTGGGGCACGAAGGGATATATTGAGGTGATCAGGGGTTGAAAAAGGGAGGATGGAACGATGAGCTTTGTTGCCAAAAAGAAACTAACCATGTTTGATTATGTGAACTATTCTCTGTTGGCCTTGATCTCGATTGTGTGTTTGTTTCCGTTTATTTATGTGTTTAGCGTATCCTTCACCGATCCGAAGGTGTACATCCCGCTGAAATTTTATTTGTTTCCAGACAAGTGGTCCTTGTCCGCTTATAAATATATTTTATCGACCAACAGCTTCATCCATGCGCTGAAAAGCACGGTGTTCGTCACGGTCATCGGCACGATCTTGAATCTCATTGTTTCTTTCAGCTTCGCTTATGTGCTGACCAAGAAAACATTACCGGGAAGAAAGATCTTACTGGCAGCCGTTATTTTCACGCTGGTGTTTAATGCGGGTATCTTGCCGAGTTATTTGCTCATCAAGCAGCTGGGACTGCTGAACTCGTATTGGTCGTTAATTTGGCCAACGCTTACCAGCGCGTGGAGTTTGCTTGTCATTAAGAGCTTCCTGGAGTCGCACCCGCCGGAGCTCGAGGAATCCGCACGCATTGACGGGTGCACGGAGGTTGGGGTATTTCTGCGTATCATCATCCCGCTGTCGATGCCGGCAATCGCCGCTTTTATGCTGTTCTTTGCTGTCTCCCATTGGAACACGTACTTCAATGCACTCATCTATATCTCGGATTCCAAAAAGTGGACGCTGCAAGTGTTGATTAAATCCCTTGTCATCGATTCGGACTCCACCGGTGTCGGACAAGCGGGCGCAGGCGGAGACGACAGGATTGTGCCTCAGGAAACGATCCGCATGGCGGCTATTATGCTGGCTATGGCTCCTATTTTGCTTGTTTATCCTTTTTTGCAAAAGCATTTTGCCAAAGGTGTCATGCTGGGTTCTGTCAAAGGATGATCGCAGGGTGATCACAGGCTAATTTAACCAACAATTTGAATGTCAAAGGATGGGTATGAACATGAATGAATTAGCATCAACAGGAAAAGTCAAAGTCGGTTTTATCGGTCTGGGTGTAATGGGTAAAAGCATGGCTCGAAATCTAATGAAGGCCGGATATGACCTGTACGTATACAGCCGAACAAAAAGCAAGGCGGAAGACCTGCTGCATGAGGGCGCTATATGGAAAGAAGGCGCTGCGGACGTAGCTCGCCATGCGGATGTGACGATTACCATGGTCGAGTATCCGAGTGATGTGGAGGAGATTTTCCTAGGGCCTTCTGGAATTGTAGCAGCTGCGAAACAAGGTTCCTACTTGATTGATATGACGACTTCAAGTCCAGCATTAGCGGCGCGAATTTACGAGGAGTCTAGGCAAAGAGGACTACAATCGTTGGACGCACCAGTCTCGGGCGGAGATATTGGGGCAAGAGACGGAAAACTATCCATCATGGTTGGCGGTGACGAAGAGGCTTTCGAAGCCGTCCTGCCTGTTTTTCAGGCGATGGGGAGCAATATCGTTTATCAAGGAGCAGCAGGCGCTGGTCAACACACGAAGATGTGCAATCAAATCGCGATTGCAGCCAACATGATGGGAGTTTCCGAAGCTCTTGTTTATGCTGAACGCTCGGGCTTGAATCCTGCCAGAGTGCTGAAAAGTATAGAAACCGGAGCTGCCGGCAGTTGGTCGTTAAGCAACCTTGCACCAAGGATTATTCAAGGCAATTATGAGCCTGGGTTTTATGTCAAGCATATGATCAAGGACTTGGGCATTGCTTTGCAGTCAGCTGAGGATATGGGGCTTGAGGCATACGGGTTATCGCTGGCCAAGACGCTGTATGAGAAGTTGGCTGCGGCAGGGGAAGAGAGCAGCGGTACGCAGGCACTGGTCAAAATATACCGTTAAAATCACCAGAATTTCTAATGAAGCGGAGGGACGTCTATGAAACTCGTTTATGACCACCAGGATGAGATGGTCCTGTTCGGGATGAATCAAATCAAGAAGAGTCTGGAAGTGAAGGGTCAGTTTTTTGTTGAGCAGTATAACGGTAAGGGCTCGGTACTGATGCCTGAACGGGGAATTATTGTTCAAAAACTGCGTATACAGAAAGGGGAATCCCCTGGTGAAGAGCAGGCCTTTCGCCTGTCCCGCCAAGGGGAATTGATCCGCATTGAAGGTATTGATTCGCGTGGACTTATGTACGGTTGCCTAGAATACGCAGAACGGTTGGCACGTGGAGCGGAATTGGCGGATGGGGAAGAGATGTACCGTAAGCCGGCAATGCGCTTGCGCGGTATTAAATTTAATTTGCCGTACGCACCTTTTGATTCGGGAGATCCATTTGTCTTGAATGAGGGAACGTGCATGGATATTGGCTTTTGGAAAGCCTATATCGATATGCTCGCGCTAAACCGATACAACTGTTTAAGCTTGTGGTCAGAGCATCCCTACGATCGAATGGTTGTCTCTCCGAAGTTCAGAGACGCAAATCCGTATAGCGATTCAGAAATCAATCAGAACATCCGGTTCTTCCGGGAGATGTTTCGTTATGCCGCCAGCAGAGGGATCGACATTTATCTCTTTACGTGGAACATTCGTATAACCCCGGAAGTGGCGAGAGGTCTGGGGCTCCCTGAAGCGGTAGGAGATTTCGGCAATATGTACGATAACCTGATCCACCGGGTGGGATACCCGCTGAATCGCTTTCGCGGTGCATCAGAATTGATTAGAGACTACATTCGTGAAATGGTGCTTCAACTGCTGCTCACTTATCCTGAGTTGAAAGGGTTAGGGACTTCAGCCAGCGAATGGATGGACGGCAATGGGTATGAGCGAGAGAAGTGGATTGTCGAGACGTATGTGGAGGCAATCAAACAGTCGGGAAGAGACATCCCATTTATTCATCGCACCAATATGCAAAATGCGGGCAAAGAAATCAAAGAAATGGTGCAGAGCCAATTCGATTCCAACCAATTTTATATCAGCTGGAAATATTCGAATGCTCATTGCTATTCCCATCCGGAACCTCAATTTGAGCGTCTCTGGGATGCTTGGGAGGGCATCGACCTGGAGAAGACCAACATTCTGTACACGGTTCGTAACGACGACGTATTCACCCATCGATGGGGAGATCCGGATTACGTCCGCGCTTATGTCAAGGGAATGATCAAACCGCATGTGAAAGGCTTCTACTGGGGAGCAGACGGCTACTTGTGGGGCAACGATTTTCAACATGTTGAGCATGGGCACAAGACATGGAAGTATGATTTTGAACGGCATATCTTCCAGTTCCAGCTCTGGGGCCGGTTGTCGTACGACCCTGAGACAAGTGACGATGTCTGGGTGCATCTATTGAAGCCCCTTTATGGTCCGGTTCATGCGCCTCTATTCTTGGAAGGCTTGCGAAGCGCATCTTCGGTTATACCGGCTGTCAACCGCTTGTTTTGGATCGATTATGACTTCCAGTGGCATGCTGAAAGCTGCTTATCAGAAGTCAGTGGATTCAAGACAATCCTGGATTTCGTAAACGCTGTACCCATGCCTGGGGTCGGTGTTATGTCCATATCCGAATATGCAAAAGCAGAACGGGAAGACAGTGCAGAGAGACTGTTCGGAGAGTACCGTGAAACACCTGCTGATATCTTGAATCTGCTGCAAGAGGCTGCCGATCAAACCGAACGTGTCGCCATCAAGCTGTCCAACGAGCTTGGTGAGTTATGCTGCAGTCATGCAGCATGCACACTTCATGATCTTTTTGCCTACGTAGAGATGTCTAGGTATTATGCCTGTAAATTCAAAGCCTCTCTTGCGCTTAATCGCTTTAGACTGAGTGAACATACAGAGCATAAGGCCGAGGCCGTTACGCAATTGGAGCAGGCAGCTATACATTGGGAAAAACTTGGTTACTACTGGAGCTTGCATAACAAGCCTTACTTTATGGCTCGAGTCAAACGCACCTTCGGGTATCCTTATTACTTGGAAGATGTGAGAGCGGATATTGAATTGGCACGTCGATTCGAAAAATAAAAAGGAGTTATTTCAATGCGTGGTTTTGCCATTTTGCTGGGATTCAACATGCTGGGAATTGCGCTCCAGCATTTCGCCTACATTCCGCTTCCCGGTAATGTCATCGGGTTGCTCCTGTTTACGCTGGCTCTGTTTAGCGGCATCGTCCGGTTGGAATGGGTGGAAGCCAGCACGCAGTTTCTGCTGCGCCATATGCTTGCGTTTTTTGTTCCCTATATCGTGGGGATCTTGGCCATATGGCCGCTGCTCCAAAGCATGCTGCTCCAGATTGCGCTCAGTCTCGTGGTCAGTACGCTCGTTGGCCTGCTCGTCAGCGGCTGGGTGACGTCGGCTATGCTGAAGAAAAGGGAGGCTTCGTCGGGTGGATAATGCCTTTTTTCAACAGCCGATGTTTGGCGTTTCATTAACACTTATAGTATATGCGATCGCACAGGGACTGCACAAAAAGTGGAACAAGGTGCATCCCCTTTTCATCACATCGGCGGGTATTATTGCGATATTGCTTATTTGCGGCATTCCCTATGAATCTTATCGGGTTGGCGGGGACTATGTTGCGTTACTGTTGGGTCCGGCTACGGTAGGTTTGGGAGTACCGCTTTATAAGCAGACCAGGTCGATTGGCCGTAACCTGCCGGCAATTCTGGCCGGGCTAACAACCGGATCCATCAGCGCGTTAGTCTGTGCGGGAGGCATAACCTGGAGCTTGGGAGCAGCGAAAAACATTTGGGTCACGATGATCCCTAAGTCGGTGACGACACCGATCTCAGTAGAGATCGTCCGCCATTTGGGCGGCATCCCTGAGCTAGGCGTTATCGTGACAACGTTAACAGGCCTGATAGGGAGCATGATTGGCCCCGAGTTGTTAAGGCTGTGCGGCGTCAGGGCCGATATCGCGATTGGAACCGCCATCGGAACGGCTTCGCATGGGATCGGAACCGCCAGGCTGGTCAAGGAATCGGAGCTGCAGGCCGGTGTCAGTGGTTTCGCCATGGCGGCAACCGGGATTTTTATATCGTTGCTTGTTATTCCGTTGTATTGGATATTGTAGGGAACAAGGCTGTCTCGAAGGTCTGTAATGACCGTAGGGGCAGTTTTTTTGTAAAAAAACAATGCCGCAACAGTTTGTCCGAGCGCAAGCAGGGGACCATCTCAACCACCGGTATCCCCAGTAGCAATTATATGTAACGGACACAGAAGACGTTATTCCGCCTAGCCCTGTAGTTCCAGTAAGACTTAGCCAGTGGTTCAGGTATTGAAAGGAATCTGAAATTCCACGGTGGTGCCATGTTCAGGCAGCTTGGAGAAATGCATCAGGACCGAATCGCCGTAGGAGAGTACAAGCCGTTGATACACATTGGATATCCCGGTATGTTGATGAAAATAAGGATCGTCGTCCTCCATTTCTCCACGAGTCATCTTGTTGATTTTCTCTAAATCCGTATCCAGGATGGAGTTGCCTGTGTTTGCAATGCGGAAGCAAAGCCAGGCCTCTTGTCGATGAATATGAACGGTTAACTTGAAATCATCTGCCTTCATGACAGGCGTCCAACCATATTTAAGAGCATTCTCGATAAACGGTTGGATGATGAGCTTCATAACCGGCAAGTCCAATAGATCCGGGCTTACTTCCCAATCGCAAGCGACTTCTTCGCCGTTTCGGTACCGGTGAATTTTTAGAAAGTGGGTAACAAACGTCATTTCTTCGCGCAGGGTTGACCAGCCGTGATCACTTTTTGCGTTATATCTCATCATTCGCGATACGCTCTGTACCACGCTGCGGACCGCTTCACCATTCCGTTTCATTGCCAAAGATTCAATCGTTTCAAGGGTATTAAATAGAAAGTGCGGATTGATTTGTGCCTGAAGCAGCAGCAGCTCTTTTTCTTTTTCTTTCACCTTGGATGCATACAGTTGGTGTTCGACTCGCCGCAGCCCGGAAATCAACGGAAACGCGATAAAACACGCGGCGATAATGCTAAGAAAGGCAATGAGTAAGCTCCACAGCCTGGATTCTTTAACGCCCTGCGTGATTGCGTCGAAGGGGGTTAATAAGACCATTTGCCAGCCTGCGGGAACAATTTCTTGGGCAATAACTTCAAAGTGTTCACCCTCTGATTCAAATAAGAGCTCTTCGTTCGGTACTCCGCCTTTATGAAGGGCGAGTTCGAGATCGTTATGAAGTTCTCCGGAAAGAGGTTGTTTGGATATGACGTTTCCACTAGCAGGGTGATATAATAAAATCTGACCGTCGCCAGATTCGTAAGCCCCATTCATAAGGCTTCGAAAATGTTCAGCTTTGATGTCAACGATAAGCCACGCATTAATTTCTCCACTGATCAGGTATGTAATCGGCCTAATAAGTGAAATGCTTTCTTGGGGGCTTCCAAGTGTATAAAGTGTTTGATGGAGTTGGCTCAGTACGGGCTTGTACATGGAAGCTGCCTTCTTAAAAAGCGGATCCGAAGCAAAGTCATAATTATAATTCATACTTTTCTGATTGGAATTATATAATATCTTGCCTTCCTTATCTATATACATGATGCCCTCAATTTCCGGATGGGATTGGAGCAAGGGGTCTATCTTCGGGCGAAAAGTAAGGATACTGCCGGCTTGACTGACAATATCATCTTTAGGGATAGTCATATACTTCTGAAAACTCGAATCAATCACAAGCGGGTCCAGGGATTGGTTAATTTCTTGAACAGATTGCGAGACCTCTCTGGCCGCATAGCGGGCGAACTCCGATGAGACGGCTGAAGAATGAAGCAGGCTGGAGCGAACCATTTGATAATGCCAGCTTAAACTGGCGAGTAAGATAGGTATAATCGTAATAATAAGCACAATCACTAAAATTTTGTATTTTAGTGAAAGTGGCAGGGCTCGGAGTGAGCTGCGCACAAAGCATTCTCCTTCCGGGGGGTTATTTGTAGTTTTGGTGGCGGATTCTCTGTTAGTTTACAATAAAAATAGCTGTTGAGGTGGCTTCATATGAAAATTTGTGTAGCGGATGATGAGAAAGAAGTTCGGCACAGCATCGTAATGAAATTAACGGAATCCCACCCCTATGCCAATGTCTTTGATGTAGGTTATGGGTACGAAGCACTGGAGCAAATCAAGCTCATACGTCCCGAACTCGTTTTTCTGGACATTCGAATGCCTGAATTGGATGGTCTCGAGATGTTGGCGAATGTGATGAACGCGCTGCCTAAGACAAAAGTTATCATGCTGACGGGCTACAACCACTTTGAGTATGCGAAGAAAGCAGTACATTTCGGTGCATCCGACTATTTGCTTAAACCCGCTGATGTCGATGAAATCAAGCAGGTCGTACAATTGACCTATGATCGATTGACGGAACAGCTGGGAATGGAACTGAACGGCGCGCTGGGGACAACAATGATCGAAGGTTTATTCTATAGGAACATTACTTACTGGTTCGACGATCGTGTTCGGAAGTTGATTCTATTCGAAGATGAAGTGGTTCATGCTGAAACGCATGCTAAAGCCATTTGCGGATTTGAATGCCAAGGGCAGAAAGTCCTGATTGTGACGGCTGAGCCCTCTTACAGTGGAGGGAGCTTTCGGGATTCGGGCGAATTTACCCGACTGTGGCCGGTGGAGTGGAAAACCTGGGAAACGAAACGCTTTTTTGATATAGATGTCTTCCATCGTGGACGATTCCGATCGAATGCGGATTCAGCAGGCGGACTTAGGCTGGATGTTGTTCGAGCAGTGAAGGCAGCGGATCGGGAGAAATTGAATGAAGATCTGTCCCTTTGGATACAGGAGCTTCAGAGTCTGCAGGCCAATGTGGTTCGTGAGGAATGCGCGAAGCTGATTTCTCTGCTCGATTCGGACTTCACCGAAGGGCAAACCTTTAACATTTTGGAGTATGGGCCTAAGGAGGTATGGCTGCGGGAAGTGGAGCGGTATCCAACTTGGCAGGAGCTAAGGACTTGGTTGCAAGAGTGGGTAATGAAGCGCTTTGACCAGCTGCATCCTGTGACTGTTCCTAGAGGCTCCGCTGATTGGTTCGAAAAGGCATTGAGTCTTCTGGAGCTGCGCGCTGACATGGACATTACCTTGGAATCGCTGGCGGCGGAGGTCGGCGTACATCCGGTAACCCTAAGTCGCATGTTTAAGCAGCAAACACGGTTAAGCTTTGTCAGGTACCTGACACGGAAGAGAATGGAGAAGGCGAAGCGGATTCTGATTTCTGGAGACCAGTCAATTGTCAAGATTGCCGAAAGCTTAGGCTACCAGGATCATCGATATTTTACATCATTATTTAAAAATGAGTGGGGAATGACGCCGGGGGACTACCGGAAACAGCATGGATCAAGCTTTGGAGAAAAATAAACGGTTAAAAAATTCGCCTATAGGCTAAATTTTTCTCGCTGTTAGCAGTCTTCAAATGCCGTATGATGAAATTACATTAAAACCAAGTATACCAATGTGTTTTAAGTGGATGTCTACCGGAAGACCGGCGATGTGAATAATTTTGTCGGAGGGGTTAGGGTCTATGAAAAAAAGAGGGTTAACTAGCTTTGTATTCCTGCTGGCTGCAGGGATGGCCATCAGCGGCTGCTCGAATAATGGCACAAGTGGAACCGAGCAGAAGGTAGAAGGTCAAAGTAAAGAGCAGGTTACGATCAAGTTTTGGCATCGTTGGCCGGAGTCACAGCAAGCACTGGAGCAGGCAATCAAAGAATTCTCGGATAAATATCCGAATATTAAGGTAGAGCTGCCCGCAATCGCTTCCTCTCAATACGGGACCCAATTGCAGGCCGCAGTCGCTAGCAACGACCTGCCGGATATTTTCGCCAACAGCAATGCGGTTCCTGTCGATCAATTGAATCGTCTTGGTCTTATTCGCGATATTGACGATGCCGTACAAGGTTATAAGGATAAGTTTTACGAGGGAACCTGGACAGAGGGTTTTACCACATTGAATGGAAAAGTGTATGCCTTGCCTCATTTCACGCCGCGCCGTTACGCTCACGTACTTTATTACAATAAAAATGTGCTGAAAAACGCAGGCTTATCCGAGAAAGACGTGCCGAAGAGCTGGGACGATTTGGTGGCGGTCGGAAACAAAATCAAACAAAGCGGCAGTGACGTATATCCCTTAATTTTGGGAATTAAAACTGACTGGCTGGCCAGTGGTTATATAGGCCAAATGGCGACGGCAATTAAGCCGGAGGTCGTCCCAAATGACGGTTTTAATTTGAAAACAGGACAATATGAATTTGATTCTCCGGGATATGTAGAGAGCATCGAGTTTATTAAAAAGCTTCAGGACGATAAGCTGCTTCATCCAAACAGTCTGGTTATCGATTACAGGGAAGCATCCAGTTTGTTTGCCGGGGGCAAGGCGGCCTTCGTCATCGACGGCACGTTCTTGTCCTCAGAGCTGCAGCAAAATAACAAATTTAACGATTTTGGCGTCGCCCCATTGCCGACGAAGGACGGAAAACCTCAATATTATGCGTTCCAGGGGGAAACGAAAGCGACGCTGCATGTCAGCAAAAATACGAAGCACTATGAGGAAGTCAAACTGTTCCTGCAGTTTTATATGGATCGATACTACACGAAACAGCTGGAGCTTGGCGTCGAGGGGTCACCGATTGTCGATCAGAACAAGACGGTGAAGATTGATAATCCTCCATTCGTTGAAGCCCAGAAAATTCAAGACCAAACGTTTGTCCTTTCACCGCACCCGTTCACACGCAACCGTGCAGCTGTACAAGTGAATACCGAGCTGAATGGGAAGAAACCGAAGGAAACGGTCGGTAAAATTCTAGAAGGATATTTAGCCGGCCAAGTCAAGGATGTGAAAGCCCAGCTTTCTCAATTGACGTCAGGTTATAACAAAGCGTTGCAGGAATCCATCGACAAAGTGAATAAGTCCGGAACCCCGGTACAGACGTCGGATTACCAGTTCCCCAACTGGACCCCGCTGCAACCTTATTCGACAGACAAATATAACGAGTTGAAAAAATAAGCGCATGCGACTGGCAGCAGGGCAGTGGAGGGCGGGCTTACGCCCAAGGCTGCCTGATTACTGCTGTGAGCTACAGCCCAGAAGGAGGAACTTCCGTGAGTCGCACTGCATCCATGATTCGATGGCCGGTTTCCCGCCGGATGCGAATCCGCTACTTATGGGCCTATGCCTTGATCGGACCGCAGGTTTTATTTTTCCTCGCGTTCACCGTGTACCCTATCGTGATGAGCTACGTGTACTCTTTTTACGAGTGGAGTGGATTCGGTCCTCTTGAAAATTTTATCGGTTGGGATAATTTCATCAAGTTAGTTCATGAACAAGCGTTCTGGAACGCATTTCGCAACAGTCTTATCTACATGACAGCTAAGACCTTAATCTTATTGCCCACTACACTCATGCTTGCTCTCGTTTTGAACCGGGCGCTGTTTAAAGGCAAGGTATTTTACCGGACGGTATACTTTTTACCGGTTGTGACAACCACCTCAACTGTGGGAATCGTCATGAAATTCATTTTCGGCAACGAAAATGCGTTAGTCAACGAGGCACTGATGGGGCTGGGGGTCCTTTCCAAACCGATTCCGTGGCTGGGTCAGGCCGATACGGCAATGGTCGTGCTGATTCTGATCGGCTCGTGGAAATTTTTCGGCATGGTGCTCGTTTATTGGCTGGCCGGGCTTCAATCTTTGCCGAAGGATGTTTACGAAGCGGCGAAAACAGACGGAGCGAATGGCGTACAAACGCTGCGGCACATAACGCTTCCGCTGCTTGCCCCGGTAGGCGCTGTAATTCTTTTGCTAACGGTAGTCAACAGTATGCATGTATTCGATTTAGTCAAAACCTTGACGGGCGGAGGACCCTTCTACGCGACAGAGACGGTGGATCTGTACATTTATAATTTCGCCTTCAGCACAAGCGGCTTCCCGCAGATCGGGTATGCGTCGGCGGCCGGTATCGTATTTGGCGTTGCCATATTTATTTTGACTGCACTTCTTGGTCTTCTAGTGAAGTCGCTGCAGCAGGCAGGAGGCAGGGGATGATGACAAGAAAAAAAGGTCATCTGGCGAATGGATTGCTTCATATCCTGCTGACGGTCTTCGGATTCATTTGGATTTATCCTTTTATTTGGATGATCTTCTCTTCTTTGAAAACGAATCAGGAATATATCACCTCGGGCTTAAAGCTCCTTCCCGAATCGATGCAGTGGATGAACTATGTACGCGCTTGGAAGGTTGGCCACTTCTCCGATTATTTCATAAACTCGGTGATCGTGACGGTATCGACAGTTGTTATTGTCACCTTACTGTGCATGTTGACTGGCTATGCGCTCGGTCGCGTCAACTTCCCGGGAAGAAAGCTGCTCATATTTATCTTCAGTGCTACAATGTTTATACCGAAGGGATATACCATTATTCCGGTGTATTTGATCGTGAAACAGTTGGGACTCCTCAATACGATGCCCGGTGTCATTTTGGCGGAATCCTCCGGTGCCCATGTGTTGTTCATCCTGTTGTTTATGGCTTATTTCCATGGCTTACCCAAGGAATTGGAGGAGTCCGGGGAGATGGACGGGGGTGGTTTTTTCCGGATCTTTTGGCAGATCATGCTGCCACTATCAAAGCCGATTATCGCGACCACGGTCATTATGCAGTTCATTTGGACCTGGAATTCGTTTTTCGTTCCGTTGGTGTTTACACTGAATAAACCCGAACTGCGTACGCTTGCGGTCGGTATGTTTTCATTTGCGGGCGAGCACACGATAGACTGGTCCGGTATGGCGGCGGGCGCATCCATTTCGCTGGTGCCGGTCATCCTCGTATTTATTATATTTCAAAAATATTTCATTGAAGGTATTTCCGGTTCGGTCAAAGGATAATAAATTAAGCCAGGGAGGCTGCACGGAATGGTGAAAAAACCGCATATCGTTATATTCAATCCTGATCAATGGAGGGGGGACGTCCTCGGGCATGTCGGAAATGCTGCGGCGATAACGCCGGTGCTCGACCGATTGGTAGAAACCGAGGCTGTTTCGTTCCGCAGCGCCTTTTGCCAAAATCCGGTGTGCACGCCGAGCCGATGCTCGTTTATGAGCGGCTGGTATCCCCATGTGCGCGGTCATCGCACCATGTTCCATATGATGCAGCCGGATGAACCGGTGCTTCTACGCACGTTAAAGGAGCAGGGCTACTCCGTATGGTGGGGCGGGAAAAACGACTTGGTTCCCGCGGAGAATGGCTATGACGCTTACTGTGATATTAAATATAAACCGGAGAAGCAGCCGCGTCCGGAGACGAATTTGCACGGATATGATCAGTGGAGGGGTGAGCCGGAAGGGGACAACTATTACTCTTTCTATGCCGGCAAACTTGAGAAGGATCCAGCTGAGGAAGCTTATTATGACAACGATTGGGCGAATGTATTAGGAGCCATTGAATTTATCAAGAATGCTCCCGAGGATCAGCCGATTTGCCTCTACTTGCCACTGCTTTACCCTCATCCGCCTTACGGTGTGGAGGAGCCTTGGTTTAGCCAGATTGACAGGGAGAAGCTGCCGCCGAGGATTCCGGCACCCGACAATTGGGACGGCAAGCCCAGTCTGCTTAAGGGGATTTACGAAAGGCAAAAACTTCAAACATGGACGGAGGAACGTTGGGACGAGCTGCGCGCGACCTATTACGGCATGTGCTCCCGAGTAGATCATCAGTTCGGGCTGCTTCTCGATGCTTTGAAGGAAGCGGGTATTTACGACGATACGGCAGTGTTCTTCTTCTCCGATCACGGTGATTTCACGGGAGATTACGGGATCGTGGAAAAAACACAGAATACGTTTGAGGATACGTTAACCCGGGTACCCTTTGTTATTAAACCGCCGAAGCACATTCCCATTGTACCGCGAGTCAGCGACGCTTTGGTTGAATTAATTGATTTTCCCGCTACGGTCGAGGCATTACTTGACTTGAAACCGGAGCACACCCATTTCGGACGTTCACTTCTGCCGCTCCTGGCGGGAGATACGGACGAGCACCGCGATGCCGTCTTTTGCGAAGGCGGCAGAATCCATGGCGAAATTCACTGCATGGAGAAGGACAGTGTCGCTCAGACGACGCCATCCGGCTTGTACTGGCCGCGGGTAGGATTACAGCAGAGTGAAGAAGCGGAACATACGAAGGCTGTTATGTGCCGCACCAAAACACATAAATATGTAAGGCGTTTATATGAGTCGGATGAGCTATACGATCTGCAAAGCGATCCCGGCGAAACGGTCAATCGGATCAATGATCCTTCTTTCGCCAGCGTACTCGCTGAACTGAAGGACCGGCTGCTGACTTTTTATCAGGAAACGGCTGATGTGGTCCCGCACAAGACCAACCACCGTTTCTAGCAGGTTTTGTAAAAATATCGTTCGAAGATGAGGGGCGTCGCTTGCCTCAATGAATTTCTAAACGAATGCCTCTCATCTGCGATGATTTAGGGATGGATTATGCTCTAAGCTTTTTCATCCAATTTATGATTTGCTCGGCTCGATGGTCATAGGTGTGGAATTGACGTACATAGTTTTGCGCTGTACCTGCAATAAGCTGCGCTTCTTGCGGGTTATTTAAGTAGTAATCGATTTTATTCATCAAATCATTCCTCGATTGATACAACACGAAATGAGTCCTATCCTGAAACAACATTTCCTGTTCGGGCGCATAGTCCGAAAAAACCAAAGCTCCACAGCCCATTCCTTCAAAAATCCGCATATTAAAAGCCTTAATTGAATCAGCTGTATGATTAAATACAATTTTGGATTTACCGTAAAGTGAGCTCAGATCGTGGAGAAAAACTTTTTTATTGAAAGAAACCGTTCGTTTGCCCTTGAGTTCCGTCTCCATATATTTCATTCTGGCCTCCCGCGTACGGTACAAGGCGCTTTGTCCACCGACAAAAGAAATGTCAACCGGACGTTCTGCCAAAGGAGTCGCCGAGTGAAAAATATGCGGATCTACGCCGAACGGGAAGAAACGAACCGGAGACGGGAACTGATGCGCGAGATGAAGGGAGTGAGCCATAAGCAGCAGATCCGGTTTATACCATCCGCACATCTCAATGTTCGCGTTAAGGCGATTTTCGCCGTGATGGATCCAGAACAGCTTCGGAATGGTAACGAGATGTATGTTTTTGACAAGCACTTTCGGGCGAGAGGGACTTTCAACAAAGAGTACGCCCAGATAGGAGCTCATGTTGATCGCGGCAAAATCAACGGTTTCTTCCATTCGAACGACTCGGATACCAATTCGGCGAAGAGCGTCTTCTAAGTATCTTCCTGGCGTGTACGGAGTTTTTCCATAGCACATTAATAGGGCAGGTTGCGGTTTTGCTAGTTCAGGGGCGTCCATTGCGCAGCTCCTCTCTTAATGTGTTTACAAAAAAGGCGGCGGAAAGCCTTCCTGTATATTTATTGATCTCTTTCTTCAGGGTACGAACCAGATTAGCGTGGTTTTTTTCAATGTCTTGGGATAAACGCAGGATTTCAAGGTTTACGGCAGGGTTATCAGTCGGTATGACAAAAGGCAGCATAGAGATCGAGGCTGCGAAGTCAAACATTTTGAAGCGATAACCAAGTGAGATAAACGGAACCTGCATAACGGCAGAGAAAATAGCGGCGTGCAGTTTTAAATTGATGGTAAAGCGGCACTTTTGGATTAAGGCCATAAGCTGATAAGGATAGACCGTATCCGCGAGCTTCACTTTGCCGGGCCTGTTTATTTTCGTTAATAACCGTTTGCTAGCGGGGATATCTTCCGGCCATACATTGTATAAAAGAATAGAGTAGCCTTTATGGATCAATAACTTAGCGGCCGCTGCAAGCTGATCTTCGACAATGTCTTCTTTGCCTCCAAAAATTTGATTATTCGCCGTTCCCCAATTGATGCCGACAACCGGTTCCTGAGGATCAAAATATTGCGTAAACAACCCTTTGGCTCTGTCACCCGGCTGCAGTAAGAAAGCGGGATCTCCGCTGATCTGGACTTTCGCTGTATTCACGCCAATGGATTGTAGGAATCGGTGGCTTAGCGGGCCTCTTACTGCTGTGTAGCGAGAATATGAAATGATTTTATTTAATTGGTTGACGATGTTTGGATCGACAAAATTCACTGGCAGTTGTTTCTTGTGTAATAAACTGTCCAGACCGGCTCTTCCGGCAATTTTATCGATCCCTGAGCCCCAGATATAGATCGATTTGTTGAGCTCCATCGCTTTGCTAAGCAAGGAAATATAGCTTGGAGCAAGCAGGGAACCGCCGCCAAGGACGATGATATCGTAGCCGGAGATATGTGCATACTCTTGCCTGCAAGCTTCCAACAAGCTCAATTCATTGGGGATGAATCGTCTGGCTTCCTGCTTGAAGATGTCCCACATGACTTCGTCTCCTGCATTCCGATACCCGATTTCGCCTAAATATAATAGTTTGGTCAAGGTGTGACCTCCGTTCAGAGAAAGTTGCTACAACTACATCTTATTCAATTTTTACATATATGTTATATATTCATAGAAATCAGGCTGTCGGCACGGGGCGACAGCCTGGTAGGCATTCATTTCTTAAATTAGGATTCAGCTGTAACGACAACTTCATCAATATAAGTGCCTGCTACGCCTAGTTCCAGTAAGGATCTAAACAAGATGAAGCGAATTCTGGCTTGTTCAGCTAGGGCAGGTTTAGGACCGGTTACAACAACATGGGTTTCCCAATCTACCGAAATGTCGACATCCGTACCTGGCATGTTTTCCAATATCTCAGTGGATATTGGAGCATAACCGCCATCTGCGCCTCTTTGCCATACGATTTGTACTTGGAACTGGCCGTTAACAACCGGAGCTACAGCGACGAGTCTACGAAAGGCGTAGCTTACACGTAAGTTAAGGGCATCAGCTTCTACTGGAAAAGCTTGGCTTAAGACGGCATTCCCTGGTGTTAGCACGAGAAGCGGACCAAACGAGCCAACACGGCTGCCTTCGAATGCGCCTGTTAAAGGATCTGTTGTACCTGCAATACCGGCATTTTGCCATGGATCAATGCCAGTTTCAAAGGAAAAGTTTTGAATTAAGTTGAGAGACATATCTATTCACCCCCGTCATTTTAAGGCATGCTATATCATATGTTCAAAAAATGACAAAGTTTTCCACCATCCGTCTAACTCTACTAAAATGTATCTTTGGTGCTGATTCATATAACTAGAATTGTAATAATAGGTATATCTAGTCCGTCATCTGCCCCTTTCCATTTCATGATAGGGTGCATCTATTAGAGTATAGAGATGAAGCCGGAGGATGAATGATGAGAGAAGTGATACCAGACCGTGTAAGTATCATCGTTCCTTGCTATAATTCGGAAGCTTATGTGCAATCGTGTTTGAATAGTCTTTTTAAACAGACTTATAAGGACATAGAGATCATTGTTGTGGATGACGGATCAACGGACTTAACTTGGAACAAGATTCATAGATGGAAGGAAATCAAAGAACAGACCACCAAAACATTCTCATTTGAAGATCGTTTCTATGCCGTAAAGCTGCCGCGCAATACAGGTTATGCGGGAGCAATCAATGTGGGGATGTATTTGGCGAAAGGCGAATTCATTGCCATGCAGGATTCAGACGATTTATCGCATTCTAGACGGATTATTAGACAGGTTGAGTCCATGCGCGAGCATCCATCCCTTGATATGATTGGAACCTCCTATGAATATTTCCAGGATGGCCATTTCGAAATCCGTAAACGGGAGCAATGGCTCAGCTACGGGGTTTCCAAAATAAATGCTGCTTATAAGAACGGGGGTCATTGTGTTTGTCATGGAACGATATTATTCCGTGCCGGCGTGTTCGATCAGATCGGAGGACCGATTAGGCGAGGTGTCGGTGTCGAGGATTACGATTTTATTGCTAGGTGTATAGCAGCAGGTATGAAGGTGGACAATCTGAAAGAACCTCTGTATTTCTACAGGAGACATGAAAACCAACGCTCAAGAGAGTTTTTCCGAAAATAGAAATGATCTGACATCAAGAGTCAGGAAGGGAGACTAGGATGCGAAAAGTTTTCTATGTGGGTTGGATCGGTTTCGGCAATATCGGGGACGATTTAATGTGGGACGTCTTTCGTGAAAGTGCTAATCTCATGATGCCCGAGCAACCTGTTACGGTCGTACCCTCCATGCCCGGCGTAAGTTTACAGGATGTCGCTGATTATGATGTCGTGGTGCTTGGCGGGGGTTCCCTGCTTATTCCAGGTTATGTGGATGTTTTGCATCATGCTTTGAAGCAAGGGAAGCAAGTGGCCGTATGGGGCAGTGGCGTCGATTGGATAACTAAAAAAGATATGTTAAATCTATTAAACGGAGATACAAGGAACATGCAGTATCAAGCAACGCCTGAACATAGGAAAATGCTGAAGAACATAAGTCAAAATGCTATATTTACCGGCGTGCGGGGACCGCTGACCAAAAAGCTGCTGGAATATTTGGATGTGGATGCCGATAGGTTCATCGTAAGCGGAGATCCGGGGATACTGCTGCGTTCGGATGACTTGGAACCGCCTATCAATACCAAAATGTGGCCTTCTGATGAGAAGGTTGTGGGGATCAACTGGGGGACTTCCTATAACCGGATTTATGGGGGGCAGGAAGAGCTTGTAGAGAATCAGTTGGCGGAAGCTTGCAAGATGTGGATACAAGCGGGCTACAAACTATATTTATATTACGTATGGAATCCTGATAGAGAAGCATTGACAAGGTTGGCGGATAAGATTGGCAGCACGGAAGCTGTGCGGATCGCACCGAAGGTTTATTCGGCGCAAGCTTTAATGAGGATTATGAAGCGTTGCACATTCACGGTAAATTTCAAACTGCACGCCAATGTCATGTCAGCTGCGGCTGAAGTTCCCTTCATCGCACTGGGGTATCGGATGAAGACATTCGATTTCATAGAGTCGATCGGGCTGCCGTCTTCCGTTATTTCGACGGACGAAGAGCGGCTTGCGGAGAAATTAGAACAAACCTCATCTCACCTTCTAGAGCATTGGGAACTCGATAGGCATCGCCTGCAAGCTAACATTTCTGCACATCAAACAAGCTTGCGATCTCCTTTCCTTCAGGCATGGAGCTGAAAAGATGGGTTTTATGGAAATTTTAGTAATCGTTATAAGCAACCATGCCAAGATCGTCCTCCACTCATACATTATAGGAGTACAAGACAAACAGTCCCGGTGCTAACGCACATGGAAGGAGTGAGGATTTTGCCGTTGCCGAAGAGAAAAGTAATTTCATCCTTGCGCAAACCAACCAAGAAGAAATCATCTTCCCAGAATCAGAATGTGATTGTCATTAAGAATGAAAAAAGCGGTACCATTCATCTGAAAGATGTTGTCCGCTTTGAAGGTAAGCCGCAGATGGTGCAGCTTCCTGCTTCGGAAATTCGCAGAATGCAGAAACATCTGCGAGTGCTTTTGGTCATTGACCAGTTTAACGTAGGCGGGACCGAGACGCATACATTAGGTTTAGCTCGTGAGTTAATGAGAAATGGCGCGCATGTGGTCGTTGCGGCGAAGACCGGAAGAATGTTAGACGCTTTTGCTGCCCTTGGCTGCCCGGTGTATACCATCGATTTTGTAACGGATGAGTTCAAAGAAAACTTGGAGAGAAAAACTGAAATTATCGATTATTTGAAGCTTATTATCCGTAACGAAAATATTTCCCTCCTGCATGCTCATCAGTGGCCATCTGGCCTTTTCGCCGTACAGGCTGGTAAGGAAATGAACATTCCCGTCGTATTTACAGTACATGGATTCGTAGATGATGCCTTAATTCCATTAGTAAAACAATGCGACACCGTACTGGCTGTAAGCCAATCGATTGTTAAAACATTGAAGGCTAATCACGTCTCCTCTATCCTGCTGCAAAATGGGATTGATGTATCGGAGTTTTCTTCACACAAGTCGACCAAACCTTATGTACGTGCATCCTGGGGGATCGACCATAACGCTCCAGTAGTTACTTATGCGGCAAGGTTGTCATTTGAGAAAGCGGATATTTCTCTTGCGATCATGGAGGCTTGCCGCAGACTTATTGCAGGCGATTATCCGGAGCTCAAGCTGATTATTGTCGGCGGCGGGCATCATAAGGAGCTAGTTCAAACAGAAATGGCGCGAATTCAAGAAGAAGCCGGCGTCGATTTTATACAACTGGCAGGAGAATCTCTGCATATGTGCGCTTATTACTCCGCAAGCGATTGCTTTATTGGCACAGGGCGTGCTGCGTTAGAGGCACTTGCCTGCGAATGTCCTACGATTGTTGCAGGAGCTACCGGTTATATGGGGGTTATGAGCAAGGAACTGTATGCCAAAGCATGGGAAACCTGGTTCTGCGATCACGGACAGAGCAAGCATTGGACGGTTGAAGAGTTCGAGTCCGACATTAAGTCGGTATTGGAGCTGAAAGAACGTGAACGGGAAGATCTCGGATGGGTAGGCCGTAAATTTGTTGAGGACAAATTTAATGTGCACGATACGATTCCAGCGCTTTTCGATGTTTACTTGAAGCATTTAAAAACACTGCCTTCGACAGAAAGAGCTGCTATTCGATCGGAGATAGGAAATAGATAAGCGGAGATTATGAAAGCCACTATATGGGTGGCTTTTTTTGTTATATAAGAACGCTGATTAAGTGTGTCGCGTAAAGTTCTCGAATTAAGTAGCCAAATTGCTCAGCGTGATCGCCTCGCGCCAAGTGACCATAGTGCTCTGCATGATCGTCTCGCGCCAAGTGACCAAATCGCGCTGCCCGCCCGCCTCGCACCAAGTAACCAAACCACGCCGCCTGCCAGCTTCGCCCCAAGTGACCATTGCGCTCTGCATGATCGCCTCGCACCAAGTAATCATAGCGCTCTGCATGATCGCCTCGCACCAAGTAATCATAGCGCTCTGCATGATCGCCTCGCACCAAGTTACCATCCCGCTCTGCATTCCGACCTCGCGCCAAGTGACCATAGCGCTCTGCATGATCGCCTCGCGCCAAGTTACCATCCCGCTCTGCACGCCCGCCTCGCACCAAGTAATCATCCCGCTCTGCCCGCTCGTCTCGCAACACAACCACTCGCTTCCAGTTCTATGCTGCACTTTGTGCAATATAAAACTGCTTTAAACCCCATCACCCCGATCTTCATTGCACAAAGTGCAGTGAATTCAGTCAAAATAGCGTGAAAACGGCCTTTTTCTGCCCTTTACGTTGCACTTTGTACAACGAAGAAGGCGGCAGCGGCCGATCTGAGGCCTCTATGTTGTACAAAGTGCAGCATAGAGAAGGCAATGGTCGTTGCTTGGCGGTGGCATTGGATTTCATCTAATGCCACACAGATCCATAGAGCGTCTGTGCCGCGCAAATCACCAGTTTTTTTAAAAATATAAGCTCGTCCTAATGGGGCGACGAAGTTTATTTTTATCCTCGCTGGCCGTGTAACTGGAATTTCTACCGTTGAACATGCCGGGGAGCATGGCATCGATGAAATGACTGGAATTTGTACAGCTAATTCAGTCGCTTTGCCTCATTTCTGACGAACATGGCGGAATTAAATGTATTATCCCCATCTATTAGCCAGAGAGCAGCCGAAATGAAAAATTAGCATCATTTTCTATTAACAACAAAAACAAATAAAAACAAATTAAATACACAAAATTAAACTACATTTAACATTATGATGACAAACCCAGTGTAAGATGTCCATATAGAAACAACCAAATCCAACTAGAGGTGAACATATGCCAACCAAACAAGAGCAGCAAGCATTCATGAAAACGGAAGGAGATATTAATTTAACGGAAGCAAGGAGTGAATGGTGGACAGCTCAAATTGATGAGGCAGCACGAGCTCATTTGCAAGAGGATGAGGATGTCTTTTTGCACCAAACGTTGTCTACACCTTGTCTGAATGTACTCTCCTCCTGTGAAGGAATTTATGTCGAAGATAGCCAAGGGCGCAGAATCATGGACTTCCATGGCAATAACGTGCATCAGCTTGGTTTCGGCCATCCGGCTGTTATTGAAGCTGTGAAGCAGCAGTTGGACCAGCTATCCTTCTGTACAAGAAGATATACGAATTTGCCTGCCATCGAGCTTGCTAATAAATTAGTTGCTTTAACAGACGGAGCTTTGCAACGAGTTCTGTTCGCGCCAGGAGCGACATCCGCCATCGGCATGGCGCTTAAGCTTGCGCGCGCAGTAACCGGCAAATATAAAACATTATCGATGTGGGGAGCGTTTCACGGGGCATCGCTGGATGCAATATCCGTAGGCGGAGAAGGAGCTTTCCGCCGTGGCTTAGGTCCGCTGCTCCCCGGCGCTGAGCATGTGATCCCTTTTAACTCGTATCGCTGTGTGTTTGGCTGTCAGGATGAAGCACACTCCCTATGCTTGAAGCCTATTGAGTATGTGCTTGAACAAGATGGAGAGATTGGTGCCGTAGTCATCGAAACCATTCGAAATACGGATGTGCAAATTCCGCCTGTCGCTTATTATAAAAAGCTTCGAGAGCTCTGCGACCGCTTTGGCGCTTTGTTGATCGTTGATGAGACGGCAACGGCTTTTGGCCGAACAGGAAAAATGTTCGCTTACCAGCATTACGGGATTGAACCCGATATGATGGTGCTGGGAAAAGGATTAGGTGGCGGAGTATTCCCGATGGCGGCTTTACTCGTGAAGGAAGAGCTGAACAAAGCGCAGCAAATGTCGATTGGGCATTACACACATGAGAAATCGCCGGTAGGAGCTGCTGCCGGGCTGGCGACGATCCGAGTCATTGAGGAAGAGAATTTGCTGGAACATGCGTGTCGTATGGCCGAGCTCATGGCGAAGCGTTTGAAAAGCATGATGGAGACGTATCCTCTGATTGGAGACATCCGTCAAATCGGTTTGCTTGTTGCTGTCGAGCTAGTAACCGATCGTGTAAGTAAGGAACCTGCCGTACAAGAGGCCGAGCGCGTTATGTATAGCTGTTTGGGCAAAGGGCTTAATTTCAAAGTGTCCAAGGGGAATGTTCTGACGCTTTCACCTCCTTTGATCATTACGGAAGATCAGCTCAATGAAGCCCTGGATATTTTGGAAAAAAGCATTGCCGAACTTGCATAATTTCATCTAAATGTACATCAAGCATAGCGGCTCATCGCTATGCTTTTTTGCCCGGTTTCGAAATCTTGCTGTCATCTTCGAACCGTCTTATTTTTGCGCAATCCTTTTGCTACAATGAGGTCCTGGCGCCTTTGCCGGTTTACGCACATTAAGAAATGTCAAAGGAGATAGATAAGCGATGCATACCGTAATTGATCCGAAAATCATGTACTTTGGCACATCGGTCATTCTCATTAGCACTTTAAATGAGGACGGCACTTCTAATCTGGCCCCAATGTCATCGGCCTGGTGGTTAAATCAGTCTTGCATGTTAGGAATGAGCAGCAGGTCGCAAACCGTCCAAAACCTGATCCGCACGCAACAATGTGTGCTGAATTTGCCATCGATCGATCTTATTCCCGCCATCGAACAACTGACGCTGCTAACGGGCAGCAATCCGGTTCCCGAAAGTAAGGCTGAGCGCGGTTATCGGTATGAAGGAGATAAGTTCGGCATTGCTGGATTGACACCGGTGCCCTCGCATCAGGTCGGGGCTCCACGGGTTCTGGAATGTCCCGTTCAGCTGGAGGCGGTGCTGCAGGCTGTACATCCGTTTGAGCAGCCAAGCTCTCTGGTTGCCATGGAGGTGCGCATTGTCCGGGTTCACATCGACGAACAACTGCAGGTGGAAGGCCATCCCAACTATATCGACCCGGCACGGTGGAAGCCGATGATCATGAACTTTTGCGAATATTTTGGTTTAGGCGAGCAGTTGTCTTCATCCAGATTAGCACCAGTATTTGGTCCCAAGTAGGCGATTCGAGGAATCTAATTGCTTTGGCAGGGGGGGAAATCATATAATTTGCTTATAAAAACAACTTGTTATGGCTACGCACAGGGGAGGCAGTAATGGTAACGAATAACAGGCTGAACGTCCCTCTTCATAAATATTGGCAAGAGCAGCAAGGAGAAATATCTGGTTTTCTGTCCATCGCAAAAGGCATTACGGAAGCGGTTATGGCTTTGCATAACGCAGACCATGTTCATCGCCGCTTGAGCCCGGATACGATTTTAATTGAAGACTCACTCAGCATCACTCTGAGCATTGAAATATCGGAAACATCGTGGGCCTATCGTGCGCCGGAACAGTCGGGGCGACTGAAGCGGGAAACGGATGCACGAACGGACTTGTATGCCCTAGGGGTGATCTACTACGAGCTGTTGGTGGGGGAGCTTCCGTATCAAGCGGATGAGCCGACGGAATGGATTTATGCTCATTTGGCGAAACGTCCGCCGCATCCCAGTGAGGTAAATCAACGCATACCGCAGCAAATCGGCGACATCATCATCAAGCTGATGGCCAAAGCACCTGAAGAACGGTATCAGAGTGCGTATGGTCTTTTATATGATCTTAAAACATGTAAAAGTGAATGGGAACAAAATGGCGTTATTGGAGCATTTGCACTGGGAAGCAAGGACTTTGCAGGCCTTTTGCGAATGCCAATTTTTCTGAGCGGACGAGAACAGGAAATGGCGACGTTAACTGACGCTTATGCTGACAGCTTAAATGGTAAGACGGGATTTGCTGTCGTTAACGGGGGAGCTGGCGTCGGGAAGACGACGCTTATTCGTGAATGGTACAGATCGCAGCAGCAAGAGAGAGGTTATTTTATTTCGGGAAAAGCGGATCCGCTCATCAGGGAAGTCCCGTACGCACCGCTGATTCAAGCCTTTCAAGAACTCATTCATCGGCTCCTTTCAGGGAGTGCGGAACAGTTATCACGATGGAAAGACAAGCTGACTACGGCACTTGGTGACCATGCAGGCATTGTGGCAGAGATTATTCCGAACATGCATCTGATTATCGGCGAGCAGCCGGATGCCGAGACATTGCCGTGGACGGAGTCTAGAAACCGGCTTCATTTTGCTTTTCAAGTGATGATTCGTACGTTTGCTGGGAAAAGATCACCTTTTATTTTGTTTCTTGATGATGCGCATTGGGCGGATGCAGCCACGTTGGATTTTACTCGCAGCATATCAGAGAGCCGGGATCTAGGGTATTTCTTATGTATACTCGCTTATCGTGACAAAGACATGCAGCCTGGACATTGGTTGAGTCATCATCATTCTGCGGAATTTGACCATCGGCGGATTATGCTTTCTTCCTTAACGTTACTGGAAACAGAGCGATTTCTGCGCCAAACGTTACAGTTGGAAGCGTTCAGGGGGCGGTCACTGGCTGAAGCGATTTTCCAGAAGACTGCCGGCAATCCCCTGTATATGAAGCAATTCGTACAGACTCTCTATGCTCAAAAATGGCTGCGTTTCGATACGCGTACGGAAACTTGGCTGTGGGATGCAGACGAAATTCACAAGCAGGATTCGCTTGACGATGTTTGGGACTTGATGCTGGACAAGCTTCCCAATCAAGCGGGATCTGTGCTGCGCATGGCCGCATGTATTGGTCATTCGTTTGATTTGCACACGCTGGCTGCTGTTTGCCTGCAATCTCCCGAGCAAGTCATGGAACAATTGGAGCCTGCGCTGACGGAAGGTTTAGTTCTTCCTGTCAGAGAACGTGAAAGGTGGCATGGGCTGAATAGGACTGCGGATGCCTCGTTACTGGACTCGGCAGATCCGAATGTATGGTTCGTATTTATTCACGATACGATTAGGCAGGCTGCCTATGATACCGTAACGGCCGAAGAGAAAGAGAAAATTCACGCGGAAATAGGCCGGTATCAATGGGGACTTCAATTGAATGACAAGCCGGATGACCCGATGTATACGGCGTTAAATCATTTTATGCTTGGGCAAAATCAATTGACGGACCATGAGGAAAAACGACTTATCGCCGAAATGGCGCTACAGGCAAGCCGTAAAGCTAGAAAGTCGGCAGCGTACTTGTCAGCAGTGACGTATCTTACCTTCGGTACGGGACTACTGACCAACACGGATTGGGAGGAGCATCATGCGTTAACTTATGACTTGTATATGGAACGCATGCAAGCTGAAGTGTTATGCGGCCACTTGGAAACAGGGGAGCTGATATTCGAGCAGCTCGTGGCCCACTCGCATACCCGTTTGGAGGAACTGCGGACTTATGCGGTGAAATTGGAGCTTGATATCAATCGCGGGAATGCCAGAGAGGCTTTCCACACTGGTGTGCAGCTGCTGGACAGATTGGGCATTGAGCTTCCCAAACAAGTTGGGGCTGATAGGCGCCAAAAGGAACTGAGTCAAACGCGCAAATTGCTGCGCGAAGGAATAGCGAAAAAGCTGGATGCTGAACGCAGGGAGGAAACGTCACCGCTTCAATTGGCCATCTTGCAGCTGCTGCCGCTCGTGGCGCGAGCTTCCTCTTTTGTGGATATGAATCTATTTGTCGTGATCATTTGCCGAAGTATACGTTTGATGCTTGAACACCACGCGGCGAACCGATTTCCGGAAATCATTGCGATTTTTGCCTCGTATATTTCCAGTGAGGAAGGAAGACACAAGGAAGGATGCGAGCTTTCGGAAGCGGCACGGGATCTGGGGGAAGCCACTTATTCGCCCGTGAAGGCGAAACTTGCGTTTATTTATGCGTTATCCCACTTCTGGCGCATGAGCGCTCAGGAAACGTGGCCGTTATTTAAAGAAGCTCATCGACTTAGTCTAGCAAGTGGCGATATGTATTATGCCGGTTTTTCGCTTCGCGGCATGAAGTTCAGCTTGTTTTTCGGTGGACATCTGGAAGAACTGTACGAATTTTGCCAGGTCCAAGGCGGGGCTTTTTATAAAAAAGATCCTTTCCTCATGAAATCGTTCACGTTATATCAGCAGTTTGCCAAATGCCTAAAGGGAGAGACGGCAGATCGTCTTACGCTGAATGATGATGCATTCGATGAGGATTCTTTTCTTCAATCGATGAGTCCTGCAGAGACCCGTATTGGACTTGTATTTGAATATTACATTTGCAAAATTCAACTGCTGTACATTTTCGGAAGCTATCAAGAAGCTGCGGAGCTTTGGGAACGGACGGAGCACAGCGAGCGATACTACAAGTATCATTCGCATTTGCCTGAGGGTATGTTGTACGGCTTTTTAGCCCTGTCCGCGGTTTATCATGAGCAATCGACGAATCAGCAGGAGTTGGCGGACGGAAAGATGCGAAGTATGCTGGGGCAAATGCGAAAGTGGTCCGAGTTAGGGCCCAGCCACTTCATGCCTAAGTTGTTACTGATGAAGGGGGAAGCTGCCCGTCTGAAAGGGAGATGGGAGCAAGCTTTAACCTGTTACGATGAGGCGATAGATGCGGCGCGTGAAAATGGATATACCCATCTGGAGGCCATATCTTGCGAGCTTGCAGGTAAATTGCTTTTAGCCATCGGTAAAAAGAAGTTTGCCAAAACGTACCTATTGGATGCGTATCATGGTTTTAAAGTGTGGGGGGCTAACGAAAAGTGTTTGCAGCTTCGCGAGCAGTTTTCCGATTTATTTGAACGGTCGAGTGAGGATGGCCGCGTATGGGAGCAAGATTTGAAGCTCACACGCGAGTCCGCGCAAACGGACTACAAGGATGGAAGTGAGGAGCCTTCCGTGGAAGTGGAGCGGGATATGTTCAAGAAAGCAGCAGCCCGTCTAACGCAAGCATACGGTTTCGAACAGCTGCTCGGCCACTATTTAGTGACGCTCATGGAAAATGCCGGAGCAGCCAAAGGGTTTTGGATTGTGAATAAAGCCGGCGATTTGTGGATTGAAGCCGAGCATGACATTAATCGCAACATTTCCAAGAGCGGCCACTCCGCTTCGTTGGAAAGCTGCTTTGATTTACCGATTTCCGTGATCCGTTTCGTAGCCAGAACCAAGCAGCCGCTTGTCCTGGAGGATGCGCATCTGGACGACTTATTCGCTTGGGATCCGTATATTCGCAGTGTTCGCCCGCGATCGATGATTTGCTTGCCCGTTCAGCAGCTGGACCGACTAGCCGGAATCGTCTATTTGGAAAATGAAGCGGTGACCGGGGCGCAAGCCAGCCAACGTTTGGAGCTGATGCAGATGATGTCTGCCCAGCTGGCCGTACTAAATCGCTTTGCGAGTGAGGGTACCGTTGTGAAAACGGAGCCGCTTGTCATGGATACAGGAAAGCCGAAGCTGGATACCAGTCTGCTCACCCAATCGCTGACCGAACGTGAGAAGGATGTCATGCAGCTGATGGTAAAAGGCTTGTCGAATCCAGAAATTGCGCAGAGACTTGAACTGGCCGTAGGCACAGTCAAAAATATCACGCTGTCCATCTATGGCAAACTGCAAGTGAATCGCCGCACACAGGCGGTTGCCAAGGCGAAGGATTGGAATATTTGGGAGTAACAAGATAGCGGTAACTTATAAAAGAGCTAGGCAGATTTTTATCTGCTTAGTTCTTTTTTTGTTTTCCAGGGAATTCCAATGTGCATTAGGACTTTTTTCATCTTTTATTTCGGGAAAATGACCTTTGGTACTATCGATATTTGTCGAAATTCGCGTAGAATGTGGGGGTTCCAAGTAAGCAGGTTCGATTAAAAGGAGGCTTTATGAGAAAAATTTGGGGGCTCTTCACAAGCATGATGCTATTGGCAGGTGTCGTCTTACCCTATCCGATAACAGTAAAGGCGGCAACCTTAGCGCCTGCTGGGGCTGTCAAGCAGCCTACAGCTGCCACGATCAGTTCAATCGGAGCCACGGTTTCTCCGGTAAACGGCAAATATTTTTTTACAGCAGGACAGACGATCAAGATCAGTGTTCCCTTCGAATCGTCGAACCCCTCTGTGAAATGCGATATGGAATCAACGATTCCCATTTCCATGAACGGTACGCAAGACTGGATCCGATTGTATAATGCCGTGTTTGAGGGCTACTCCTCTCCGGTCTATGCCATAGGGATTACCGCGGATATGCCTTCGGGGCTTGTAGATATTCAAAGAGGCCCGGATGGCTGCGGTCCTTCGGATGGTGTGAACATGCCTACGAATATGTGGAACGCAAACTCGAATGGGACTACTTATTTTACCGATGGCACGTCCATGAATAATGTGGCTTATTTCAAAAGCTTGATTCAGACGCCCATCTATATCGACAACGCGCTGCCTACCATCACGTTCGGCAATCTGCCGGCAGATACGAACTATAAGAAAGCGTTAGGAATAACCGTAACCGCCAGTGACTTGCCTTTGAACGAAAACGTTAAGCTTACGTATACGTGGACGCAAAGCCAGACAGCACCCGCTGCGGCAGATATTAATACGGTTATCACGAGCGGTGCTGCAGCCGTTGATCCTACAATACCTGGCATTTACTTTCTGCACGCCAAAGCGGTGGACGTTGTAGGTCATGAAGTGATTCAAACCAAAGGGCCTTTTTATTTGGATAACACCGTTCCAACGCTCACGTTCGGCAAACAATCGGATGCCACATATAAAAAGAGCCATGGTGTGACAGTTACGACCTCCGATACACCGGCAACAGCAAACACGAGTCTTTACTACGTGTGGTCACAGAGCGCAACGCCACCAGCGGCATCAGGGATTTCCGGAAGCCTTATTAACGGGGCCGCCCCCATTGATCCTACAGGGACAGGCGCTTATTACTTGCATGCAAAAGCGGTAGACCTTGCAGCGAATACAGTTATAAAAACAGCGGGGCCTTTTAATTATGATAATCAAGCGCCAACCATGAGCATGAATCCGACATCGGGAACAGCCAAGACGAGCCATACATTAACCTACACCGTTACAGATCCGCATTCCGGTGTGAAACAAGTCAATTACGAATGGTTCAAAGATGGGGTTTCTTACTCAACCGGGACGGGGAGCATCAGCGGTGGTACGCTCAATGTACCGAACAGTGTGGAAGGAAGCTACAAGCTGAAGCTAACGGCTACGGACAATTTGAATAACGTTGGCACCTTGGAAAGCTCCAATTTTATCATTGACAAGACAGCACCGAGCGTTTCCTTTACGGCGCAAGGTAATAGTGCTCCAGGAACTGCCCGCCAAGTAGGTGTTACGTTGCTGGATTCGCAAGGCACCTTAGGGCAAGCATTCTACTTATGGGGAACCAGTGTAACGACACCTGCAGCGAATGATTCCGGTTGGCAGATGTTTTTTGATGGAACCGGCAGCAAAACAACGTTAACAACAACGCTCTCTTCGCCCGTAGGCGCTAACGGTACGCAATATCTGCATATCAAGACAATCGACAGTGCAGGCAACATTGGATATGCGAAAACAACGCAGGGCTTTGTTCTCGACAATACGAAACCTACAGTAACGTTTACGCTTCCTAGCACAGCAGCCTACAGTAAGACACTGTCAACGGATTTGAATGTGACCGATAACATAACAACAAACCTGGCGAATTTTGTGATTAAATATGCGGTAACAACGCAAGCAACGACGGATGGGAACGATTCGACATGGGCGACGTCTACGATTAGAACCCTTTCGATAACGAATCAAACCGGCACTTTTTATATTCATACCAAGGTTTATGACGAAGCCGGCAACTGGACGTTGGCAACCGGCGGGCCCTATAAGCTGGATAATGAAATGCCAACAGGTGCTGTAAGCATCCCGAAAAAGTTCACGAACGTTACGACAGTGCCTATCCAGCTGAGTGCCACGGATTTGCAAGGTACGGTGGATAAGATGAGATTCGCCGTGGATAGCGGAGTATGGGGGAGTTGGGAGACGTTTACGACTGATAAAACGATCACGATTCCTGCCACACAAGGCACGCGAACGATAGCGGCTCAGTTTATGGATTCGGCGGGCAACATCTCAACGACATATTCGGATACGGTAACTTTTGATACTACAAAACCTGTATTGACGAATATTGCTTATAGCTCAACCGCATGGACGAATCAGCCTGTTTCTGCGACATTGTCAGCCACAGATAATGTGACGCCATCTGCGGACATAACGGTAGATGGGCTTACAGGGTTGACCTATGTTTTTCAGACCAATGGCACCTATACGTTCAATTTCCGAGATAAGGCTGGCAACGTGAATACGGCTGTAGCAACCGTAACCTGGATCGATAAGACCAAGCCGGTCATCACGTTGAGCACCAATGGATCATCCCAGCAGAAATCTGTGAGCACGATTGTTTATGCGACGGATTCGGGGGCTCCACAGAGTGAACTGACGTATGCGCATGCCTGGTCGACGTCCAATACGACGGAGCCAACAACGTGGACGCCACTCGGCGCAGATCACAAAGCGGATAAAAGTGAAGTGACCGGCACTTGGTATTTATGGGTGAAAGTAACCGATAAAGCGGGGAATGTGACGACATTCTGCAGCAATCCGTTTCTGCTCGATAACACAAGTCCGATCGGTACGATATCCTACAAGCCTGCTGGCTTGACCGCCAATAATGTGACGGCGACACTCACCACCAACGAACCTGTCGTCGTAACGAATACGGAGCTTGGGAAAAAAGAGCATGTATTTACAGATAACGGCCAGTTTCAGTTTGAATTTAAGGATGCAGCGGGGAATATTGGGGTCGCTATGGCTGAGGTTGGGTGGATTGATCGCAGCTTGCCATCCTCCGATGTCACGCTCACTCCGAACGGCTGGACGAACGGACCTGTTCGCGTCACGATCGATGCGGCAGGAAGTCCTGAGCGTGAATTACTGGACTTGACGTTCACAGGTGAAGCGCAAGTGATCAGCCAGACGGTGACGAAGGTTGTTTATGAATTTACGACGAACGGATCTCTCCACTATAAAGTACGTAATGTGAGCACAGGCATCGTAAGCAATGATGAGGTCATCGTTGACAAAATCGATCAACAGCCGCCAACGGGCGAGTTGGTCTACAGCACGGAAAGGCCGACGAATCAGGATGTTACCGTTACGTTGATGACCTATGATGACAATAACGGGACAGTTACGATTCTCAATAATGGCGGAAGCCCGTGGTATACCTTTACAGAGAACGGGCAATTCACATTTGATTACGAAGATGAGGCAGGCAACATGGGCCATCGGACAGCAGTGGTGAGCTGGATAGATAAAGAGGCGCCTCAGGCAGAGCTCAGTTTCAGCAAGTCTACTTGGACCAAGGATAATGTCGACGTAGAAATTTCCTTCACGGATCAATCTCCAGTGACGGTAACGAACAATGGGGGCAGCAAGCGGTACACGTTTACAGACAATGGTACGTTCGTGTTTGAGTATCGCGATGCTGCAGGCAATGAAGGGCAGACAGTCGCTTCTGTTACCTATATCGATCGAGAAGCTCCCGAGGCCATTGTTACCTACAGCCATATAGGATGGACGAATCAGGATGTCGTGGCAACGTTGACCGCTACAGATAACTCGGGCGTACCTGTACAGATTCTTAGTACGGGGAGCAACACGCATACGTTTACGCAAAATGGCTCCTTTACTTTTGTGTTCCAAGACGTTGCTGGAAATCAGCGTGAGCTGGTCGCCACCGTTGATCGGATCGACAAGACGCCGCCTGTTGCTTCCATTCAATATTCGGAAACGACAAAAACGCGATCGGATGTGCGGGCAACCGTTCTAGCGAATGAGCCCATCACCGTGATCGGCAATAATGGCAACACGGCTTATGATTTTACAAGCAATGGAACGTATTCATTCGTCGTAGTAGATCGGGCCGGGAATCAAGGTTTTGTTCAGGCGACGGTCAATTATATCGATCGAACACCACCTACACCGCGATTATCTTACAGTACGACAGCAGCTACAAAGGATGATGTCATCGTCACGGTAGATGCGGATGAGCCGTTCTATGTATTGAACAATAACCGTGCGAAGCAGGTTGTGTTTAAGGATAACGGCACGTTCACCTTCTATTTGCAGGACGTTGTAGGAAATTTGACGGAGATGCAAGCTACGGTAAATAACATTAATAAAACAAAGGCAAAAGTGACCTATACCTATAGTGAAACAGCACCAACCAAAAATAATGTGAATGTAACCATTACTTCCGATCAAGCACTTACTTTCACAGGTATGAGTGGAAATGTAGTCACTTTTACGAGCAACGGCACACGTTGGATTGACGCTGTAGATACGCTGGGAAATAAATATGCGTTACGTATCGATGTAAGCAATATTGATCGCGAAGCACCGAAGTTTACCTTTATCGGCGGCGAGCCCTTGCTGCTTGAAGTGGGAGCCGTGGTGAAACCACTGGCAGATGTCACAGCGACAGATAATGTAGACGGCGATATGACAGCAAAGATCAGCGTAACTCAAAATACGATTAATACCCAAGTACCTGGTGAATATGAGGTCGTGTATAAAGTGAAGGATCGTGCAGGCAATGAAGCGGTAGTGACTCGGAAGGCGATTGTCATCGCACCGACGGAGTTCACCGTTTACGTCAATTCTGTGAAAGTGCAGGATACCGATGTGGTTGTGTACGGCGATGCGATCCAACTTTCGTTGTTCGGCATTCAAGGAGCGAGCTCCGTGAAATGGGCGAAAGGACCGAAGAGCATCGGAGATTTCAAGGCAAATGCCAATCTGCTAACCAATGGAATTTTACCTATAACGGACTATGGATATTACACGTTACTCATTCAAAATCAAGAACGTCAGTTGAAGCTCATTCGTGTGTATATTTTACCAAGACAAGCTTCTTAGGAGTGTGAGCAATGATCAAGGATCGATTTCAGATAGGCAAAAAAATAGCGCTCATTGGAGCCGCGTTTGTCCTGCTCTTTCCGATCGGAAGCGGGTTGGCGTTGGCCGCTGAAGATGAGCTGACACCACTTACAGTTTCCAATACATTCATGGAAGTAAGCGTGAATAAAGAGACCGGAAGGTTCAGTGTCAATACCAAGCAAGGCTCCCCATTAAAGAGCGGCGACGATAACAAGGCGCTGCTTTTCAAGGAAAAGCTGCCGGAGACTTCTTTCACGACGTTTCGCATCAACGGGAAAGATTATATTTTCGGCAACGGGTATGGCTTCCTGGGATCGAACGGAAGCTTTACCTCCTCCCCGGCAAATCAGGGGTTGACGAATAAGTCGGTATGGAATATCGAAGGTATGGATATAACGCAGACGCTATCACTCGTCGACGATCCGACGAATCCTAACGCAGGCAATATGAAAGTTTCGTATCAAGTGAAAAATAAAACCAGCCAGAATCAGAGTGTGGGCTCCAGGATTTTGCTGGATACGATGCTCGGACCGCAAGACGCTTCCCCCATTTCGGTGGCCGGCGGGAATACGTACATTTCCAATGAGAAGGTTATCACAGGGCAGCTCCCTTATTATTGGAGTGCGACGGATAATCCCATCAATCCAAAGGTGATGTCATACGGCTTTATGCAAGGCTGGGGAAATAAAGCCCCCAATCAGATGATTATTGCCCATTGGAATGGCATTTCCCAAACTAAATGGGATTACACTGTAAATCCTTTACTCGATTTTACGAATAAGCAGAACGCTTACGGTTCTGCCGATAGTGCAGTTGCTCTTTATTGGGACCCGGCTAACATTGCTCCGGGTGGTGAGGCTGTATTCGAGACGTACTACGGTCTAGGCAGTTTTTTCACATCAAAGAAAGAAGCCACGTACCGGTTGCAAATTGGTGCGCCCAAGCAGTTGACGCTTAACGATAATCGTAACGGCTACAACGAAAATGAGTTTGAGATACGCGTTGATATTGATAATGCCATTGACCGTTCGGTAAATATGGAGGGCGTACAGGTCACTCTTGGCTTGCCTGATGAGCTGGAGCTCACACCCGGACAGGGAATAACGAAAGTAGTAGGCCGTATGAAGGTCGGCGAGACTCAATCCGTTACATGGCGCGTAAAACCTAAAATGCAGCTGGCGTATAAAGCAGCGCAATTTCAAGTCATCGCCCAAGCGGCAGGCGGAGAGGAGAGCATTCAGGCTTCTTATGTAGTTCTCCCTGCCTTAACGGGGGAAATTCCCAGCATGCAGCTGATGGAGGTTTTCCCGAGAAAACTGTACACGCTTGATGAGAAACCTGCGCTAACGCTGCAAGGAGCAGGGTTTGAGATTTTGAAAGGGTCATCAGGTTGGAATCTAGATCTTATTCGAGATCGCGATGGAGCAAGTGTAGCGATTCCTGCTTCGGACGTATCCATTCAAGATGATAAGCAAATTACGGCCAAGTTGAATTTAACCAGCGACCTGTGGAAGCAGCATAAGCTTGAAGTGGGCTCCTATACGGTGAGGTTGACGGCAGGCAGCAAAGTATTTGAGAAAAAAATCGAGTTTACGCTGGATAAAAGCTTTAAATCGAGAGATTACGGTATTCTGCTCGTCGTTGGCGATAACATGACGCAAGAGACGGGGCAAACCTACAGTTTGCTGCCTGTTAAGAGTGAAACCGAGCTTGCGAATTATAAAATGGAGTTCGAACGCTCAGGCGGTCGCCAAGTTTCGCTGCTGGAAATTCGAGGTTCCATCCTGGCGAAAAACGGCGATGGCGGGAAAGTTGTCTATGAAATTGATAAAGGTTCGACGATCAACTCTGTCATTCATCACGATACAACCGAGATGTTAACCGCTATCTTCGGAGAAGCTTCGCAAAAGATAACCATTCAGAAGAGCGGCAAGGACAGCACGCACGCTCAGGACTATATCAATTTGAAAGGGAATGGGGCACTTTCCATCCCGAACTTCAAATTTGCCTATGGGCCTTTCAGCGTTGAGTTGGAGGACGGTAAAAAATACGCGCTGGAAGCCAAGGAAGATGAGCAGGAACAGAAGATTGAAATCAAGTGGGACGTATTAAAAGGGTTATCGATTATTCAACGACTTGCTTGGTTTCAACTCAATATCAAAAACGCTGTCATTGGTACAGAAAGCGTGTCCTTCGGTGGACGGCTTGCCTTGGACTTCGAGCCAGGCCCTAAGAAGGACACAGGGAAAGACGGGGACTCAGGCAATCCGTCGAATCCACCATCGAATCCGCCATCGAATCCGCCGACAGATGTGACGGAGAATGTAGACGGCGAAGACGATGGGGCAGGCTCAGTGTTGGTCTCCGTTGATTTGGATGAGGCCAAGTTCGGTGTTCGGCAATTGGACAATGCCTTTGGGCCCGCGGGTAAATTCGGGTTTCTGGGATTGCGAGCCGAAGGGGAAGCGGGGCTGCCGAAAAATCTGGTCCCAGGACTTGATCTGGGGGTAGACGGTGTTGTTCGGGTAGACACGTTCGAGAAGAAATATGAAATTGAAGCCAATGTTCAATTTAAAGTAGTCGAGTTGAACGGAATGCTGACCATACGATTAACCGATACGAATTTCCCGATTATCGATAATTTCCGCTTCGTTGTCGGCGGGGAACCGGGTATTCCGCTGATTCCAATCGCTCCGGTTGCCTATATTACGAAGGGTGGAGGCGGAATTTATAACATTTACGATACGTTAATGGGCAATTATCAATTTCTGACTCCGCTTAAATTAGAAATGACTGGCGGCTTGAGCATCGCCAAAGTGTTTAAAGCGGATGATGCCACGGTAGGGCTATCGATGCGAGGTGTTGAATTCTCCGGCGCATTCGAGGTGCTCGGGATACAGCTTCTGGAAGAAGTATACGGAAGCGTACTGCTCAAGGATTCCTTCTCGCAGTTTGGCATTGAACTCAAGGCCGGAGCCAAAATTAATATTAAAAATTTGCTCACCGGTGAAGTCTACGTTGTCTTCCGGTACGATCCGGAGCAGCATGGCAAGCTCGGACCTGTTTACTTGGCAGGCGGCGGCAATTTGCAGGTGAAGCTTCCGAGAGGTTTGGTGCTAGCAGCGGCCGAAGGCGAAATTAGCTCGGAGAAAGTGGCAGGAAACGTAGAGTTTATTGGCATTCCTTGGGGCTTTGAGTATGAATGGGGCGACAAAAAGCCGTCCATCACGTTGGGCAAGCGTAACTTAATGAGCAGCAGAAGCCTAATGGCTGGAGTGGAGTCACCAAGCAACGAAGCAGCGGCCCCTGAGCAGCCAGCTAAAAGCCTCATCGAACAGACGTATTATGATGAGTCAGGGAGTGTTTCCGGAACGATGAGCTTCGGAACGAACATGAAGCCTGTTGCCAGTTCGGGGCCAAGAAGTAATGTGCAGCAGCAGCCAACGAGAAGACTGTTGAAAGCTGCCAATCCGAATGTATACTCCATTCCGGTTTCTTCGGAGCAGGAGATGGCCTTACTGGACATTACGTACTCAGGGGATCCCGCTGAGCTTCAAGTCACGGATCCAGCCGGCAATCCGTACCCGCTTGTCTCCGGTGAAAATTACGACATTCAGGAAGTTCCGGCTGAAGAATCTGCTTCCGGAGAGCGTGAGCAAAGCGTTCTGATCTCGATGAAGCATCCCATGGCCGGCACCTGGCGTGTAACGACAGATCGTGAGTTGGAGTGGACACTTGAAAATGTTACCGTACCTCCAACATTCACCAATGTCGATGTTCAACAACCGGATGCCACGAATCCGCAACAGATAACGGTGAATTGGCAAAGTGATCATACGACGAATGAAAAAGTTTCCTTATTCCTTAGCACCAACAATGAGAACGACCCTGGCAGTCTGCTTGTTCAAGACCTTGACGTTTCCGCAGGTTCTGCGCAAATCGTTTTGCCGAACTCGACGCCTAGCGGTACGTATTATGTGAAGGCAGTTTTGTCACAGGGTGAGACGAATGTAACCAGCAAATACAGCAGCCAACCGCTGCACATGGTGAATCCGCATCAACCGGCTTCTCCAAGTCAGGTTCACTTGCGCCCGGCAGGCAATGGACTGTTCGAGCTTTCCTGGAATGAGCAAGCGGTAGATGGATACACGGTACAAGTGTTGGATGAGAATGGGAAGGCCATTCCTAGCTTGGGTGTCATTGAACTGGCTGGCGATGTTCACCAGGCGAATATCGGCGGGACATTGCGTAACGAAGCCGGTGAAAAAGTCGGTATGCTGCCAGGCACCTCTTACAAAGTGTCCGTCGGCGCTTACAAATTAGTTGACGGCGTCAAAGTCTACAGCGAGCCTGCGGTTACGGATGCGGTCCTTTTACCGGAACCACAGCCTGCCCATATACAATTGTCGGTGCTTCATGCCAATCATGAGCCCATTACCAATACGTATTCACAGGATGGAACGACAACCTATATCACGAATGAAAATAGTACGCTCTTGCATATGCAGGCGGATCAAGCCGTATCATCCGACGTCATTGTAAATAACGTGAAGCAAGAACCGCAATCTGGGGCCGATTGGGAACGATCCATTTCGTTAAATGAAGGGGAGAACGTCATCCAATTATTCTCGACGAATGCGCAAGGCGATATCTCAGCTTCCAGCGTTCGTGTGATTTCGGATACGACTGTCCCTGATTTAAAAGTGGAAAGTGCACGCACCACGTCTGACCAGCAAACGGTCATCGTGAAAGGGATGGCGGAGCCAGGTAGTACGGTAACGATAAATGAGGAGCCAATTGACGTTCAGACGAGTGGCGCCTTTGAGAAATCGATACCTATGGAGGGCTACTTGTCCAAGCCTGTCGTTGTTACGGCGAAAGATATCGCAGGGAATGAAAACATGCTGAATGCCGAAGTTGTCAATAGTCAACTGAGCTCACTAACCAAAGTGGAGCTGCGTGCGAAAGAGGGACTGATGAATGACGGTGTGCTGCAGCTAGAAGCGGGCAGCGAACAGTCGTTGGAACTCATAGGGACAGACAAAGAAGGCAAATCATTCAGCATTGATCCTAACAGTGTGAAGTGGAGCGTCCTCTTGGGGGATACGAACGGGGACATTTCAGAGCAGGGACGCCTACAAGCTGAGTATGAAGGCGATATGGTCATCAAAGCTTCCTATTCGGTGGCGGGAGATTTTGCTTTTGAGGATACGATAGCTGTAAAAGTAACCAAACCGCGTGGAGCGCCGGAGACTCCTCCTATTCAATACGATGATTGGTACGTGCCGCCAACGTCCAGTGAGTCCGAGCATGGCGGTGGCAGTAGCAGTGAGTCCACAGATTCACCTGTAAAAGATACGCTGCAAAGAATTCTACAAAGGTTGATAGAGCAGGAGCAGGGTGTTGATTACATTACTTCTGCCATTCTTACCAGCAATCAGGAAAGTGTGGTTAAAATTCGCAATCGTGCCGTCATTCGCATACCGGCTCAACCGCTTCAGGAAAGCGTTGGACTGGGCATTGGCGCCGTGCGGGATCCAAAGAAATATGAGGCGGGTCGTCTGAAAGTGATTGGCGACATTTATGAGTTTAAGTTCGATAAACCTACGGTGCTTCAAAAGCCGGCGGAACTGACTGTTCGCTATAGTCTGGAAGAACTTCAGGATCCAAGTCGAGCGGCGATATACTGGTATAATGAACAGACGCATAAGTGGGAATATGTCGGTGGTCGCGTAGACCCGGCAGCAGGCACGATAACCGCTGCGTTGCCGCATTTTAGCAAATATGCCTTGATGTATAACGGTGATTTGCCGGTGTTCGAGGATATGCCTGAAGCGCATTGGTCCCATGATATGGTGTACAGATTAGCTTCAATGGGAGTAGTGAATGGCGTTCCTTCCAGCAATGGTTTAGCCTTTGAACCAGAGCGTTCCATTACGCGGCAAGAGTTTGCCAAAATCGCCGTTGGTGCCGAGGGCACAACGTCCGTCTCCACCTCACACGAGATCTCACCTGCGTTCGTGGATCAAGAGCTTGTCGCTACGTGGGCAAAGCCATATGTCACAGCGGCCATTGAACAAGGATGGCTCGGAGGTACGACGAGAGATGGAAAACGATATCTGGACCCTACGGTACCGATATCCAGAGCGGAGGCCATCGCGATCATCGGCCGCATGATGAAGGTGGATACAGCTGCGGCGGGTGGTGCAGAGGATTCCTTCACCGATGCTGAAGCTATCCCCGGCTGGGCAAAGCCGTATGTGTCCATGCTTGTGAAGCTAGGCGTCATCAGCGGATACCCGGATGGCTCGCTTCATCCGGAGGCACAGATTACTAGAGAAGAGGCAGCCGCTATGATTAGCAAAATGCTGGATGCCAAGGTAAGCAAATAAATACTTAGAAAAGACAACCCTTGTGGTTGTCTTTTTCTTTGAATGGATGGCGAAGAAAAAAATATTGGCTCTATTCAAACTAAGATGAGGTAGTGTACCATGGAACTACACATTTTTCTTGTTTGGAAGTATAGATGGGGGCTAACATCGTGCTAAACAGTATTTGGATGAAAAGACGAAGCGTTATCTTAACCTGGCTATTTTCTTACGTTGCCATTTTACTCCTGCCGATTCTAATTGGTGTGTTTGTATATCGTGAATCGAACGCGGCTTTGGAAGATGAAATTCATAGGGCTAATGATGCGCTATTGAAGCAAGTTCGGGAGATTATGGATAATGAATTTGAGAGCGTTTTACGACTGAATACCGAAATTACCTGGAACACCAAGATTCAAGATCTCATGTATACGAACAAACTGAAGCGGGATGACTACCAGTATTCCCTATATCAAGTTGCGATGGATTTTAAGCTGTATAAAACGTTTTATCCTCAAATTACTGATTTCTATGTGTATTACTCGATGGGAGATACCGGCCTCATGCCGGGGTTAGTACGAAGCGGCAAAGATGTGTACGAGCAAGTCCATAACAGCCCTAATTTCAGCTATCAGGACTGGTTATCTATGTTGACTTCGAGAAAAGAGCCATCTTTTGTTCCAATGGTTTACAGAAGCTTGAGCGGCAGCATGCATCAGTCCATAGCGCATATTAGTTATTTTGCGTCGAACACGGACACGAAACCAGAGGGAGCGGTTGTGATTCTTGTAGACGAATCCAAGTTATTAACGGCGCTTCAGAACGTTCAATTGTTCAATGGAGGCGAAGTGTTGGTTTTGAATAAAGAGAACCAGATTCTGCTCTCTTCTTTGGAAACCAATCAGCAACCGGTATTGACGAATCAGTTTGCTTCTGATGAACAAGGCTTCTTCCATGAAACTTACAATGGACAAGACTCCGTGTTTTATTATATTTCCTCCAAGAAAACGAATCTCAAATTTGTAACCATCATGCCTAGCGCTCTAGTGTGGCAAAAAGCGAATAATGTAAGATGGATTACTTATATTAGCATCGTTCTGAGTATACTCGGGGGAAGTTTGTTAACTTTCTTCTTTTTGAAAAAAAATTACAACCCGATCAGGCAATTAATTCTTACTTTCAAAGGTGAATCGAATGAACAATTGAATGATGGGAGTAACGAATTTCAATTTATCCAACACATGATTTCTAATACGGTAAATGAAAAAGAGCAAGCCAACATTCGTCTCAAACAGCAAAATCATTTGCTGCGATCTAATTTTATGAACAGGCTGTTAAAAGGCAGGGTCGACAACCAAATCCCGATTGAGGATGCGTTACCTGCTTTCGAGATGCACTTTGACAGTGATGAATTTGCCGTTCTTTTGTTTTATGTAGAGGCAAATGAGCTGTTTTTTTCGAGTATTAGTGGAAAAAATGATCATGAAAAGGCCAAACTGCTTCAGTTTATCGTTTCAAATGTTGTTGAGGATATCATGAACACGAAGCATATTGCTTATATGACCGAGATCGATGACATGCTCGCATGTATGATCAATTTCCGTGACTCGGGACAGGCAGGCCGTTTGGCCGAACTACGTCAGATGACCGAAGAAGCGCAGCAATTTTTGAAAATGAAATTTCAAATCGAGCTTACGGTGTCAATCAGTAATATTCACCCATCCATTGTCGATCTCTCGATTGCCTACAAAGAGTCTGTTGATGCGATGGAATATAAGCTCATTATGGGCCGAAAAGAAATTATTTCTTTTCATGAAATTCAAAATGAGGCATTGAATGAAATTCCTCAAGGGTATTATTACCCGTTGCAGGTGGAACAGCAGCTCATTAACTTTTTGAAAATTGGCGAATATGACCGGGCAAAGGAAACGTTGGATACCATCGTGGACAGGAATTTGAAAATCAATCAGATTTCATTACCACTGGCCCGCTGTCTGATGTTTGATTTGGTAAGCACGATGGTGAAGGCGCTTCATGAAATCGGTGATACCCAGGAAGAATCGTCTGGCGGCAGTCTGAAAGAGATCGAGAAGCTGACCGCATGCGAAACCATGCAGGATATGCATGAACAGCTCACAGAGATGCTGAAAGAAGTATGCAGTAACAATTTGGCCAAAAGAAAATCAACGTTGATTCAGATCAGGCATCACGATTTGGAGACATTAGCACAAAACATTGTCAGTTTTATTCAAGAAAATTATCACGATGCGGATATGAATATCTCGCTGATCGGTTTGCGGTTTGATATGAAATCAACCTATTTATCCAAATTATTCAGAGAGCAAACAGGAGAAGGGCTTCTCGATTACATCAATAAAGTTCGTATTGTGAAAGCCAAGGAACTGATCGAGAATCAGAACATTACCTTGAATGAAATAGCAAGTCTTGTCGGCTTCAGCGATGTCAACGCATTGATCCGGATATTTAAAAAGTATGAGGGCGTTACGCCGGGCAAATATAAAGAGATGTATTTGAAATAATTGAGGTGGAACCTGAGGGCTCTATTTCTGCGCTATAGGTACATTTTCAACAGCTTGGGGAACTACAGGGCTCTATTTCAACGTTTTGGGCGGACTTTCAACCCAATCCGGTGAAATAAAGGACCATAGTTCCCCTTCCGTACGTAAAGGGGCTCATTTTACAGAAATAACGCCCTGTAGTTCCCCAAGCTCGAAGTCGAAGCAAAAGGCTGCTGCAAAGCGGTCTTTTTTTCCTTTTTAGCCGGGAAAATCACAAATTTAATATGCGATTGTACAAATTTCAGATCGATTTTATGTTTTTTTTGATGACTTTGGAGGATTTTAAGATATTCAAATCGGGTTAACAAAAGCATAATAAAGAGGCGAAAGGCAAGCAGCCCGACAGCGTACACATTATAGGGAGGTAAACACAGATGAAGAAGAAAGTGAAACTGATATCAAGCACCTTATCCATCATTATGCTAAGTTCACTTGCAATTGCATGCAGTGACAAAACGGATAAACAATCGGCTCCATCATCGAGCGCTCCAGTTGAACAAACCGCCATATCGTATCCTCTGAAAAGCGACACGAAGCTCTCGTTATGGACAGCGGATTATACGCCGATCTTACAGATTAAGCCTAACGTGAATGATATTCCTTTTTATCAGGAGTGGCAGAAGAAAACGGGAGTTGGCGTCAATTTTCAAAATCCGGTTGCGGGTCAAGAAAAAGAGCAATTGAACGTCATGCTGTCTTCGGGCGATTTGCCGGACATGATTGAATATAATTGGAAGACAAACTTTCCTGGCGGTCCTGAAAAAGCCATCAAAGATGGCGTTATTATGAAACTCAATGATGTCATTGATAAGTACGCTCCTAACTTAAAGAAATATTTAAAAGAGCATCCTGAAGTCGACAAAATGGTGAAAACAGACAACGGAAGTTACTATGCCTTCCCGTTCGTTCGTGGGGATGAGTCTCTGATGGTCTTCCAAGGGCCTATGCTGAGACAAGACTATTTAACCGAGCTGGGCCTTCAAGTTCCAACTACAATGGATGAATGGTATACGGTATTAAAAGCATTCAAAGAGAAAAAAGGAATGGAGGCTCCTCTCACATTCCGGGGGCTGAACGATCTAAACAATGGAGCATTCATAGGAGCTTACGGAATTAATCGTTCCTTCTATGTGGATAACGGCCAAGTGAAGTATGGACCGGCCCAGCCTTCATATAAGGATTTCCTTGCTACGATGCGTAAATGGTATGCGGAAGGCCTGCTTGATAAAAACATCGCAACTGTAGATATTAAAGCGCAGGATGCTAATATGACATCCGGGAAATCCGGTGCCTCGATTGGTGCTGCTGGAAGCGGTATGGGGAAATGGTTAGGCGCAGTCCAAGGCAAAGATCCGAAATATAATCTCGTTGCAGCTCCATATCCAGTTTTGAACAAAGGCGATAAACCAAAATTCGGTCAAAAAAGCTTTGCATTCGGCTCGGAGCCTAGTGGCATGATTGCGATTACAGGAACGAGCAAAAATGTGGAGCTTGCAGCCAAATTCCTCGACTACGGCTATAGTGAAGAAGGACATAACTTCTTTAACTTCGGCACGGAGGGTGTCAGCTACAAAATGGATAACGGGTATCCGAAATATACGGATCTGCTGATGAACAACCCTGAGAAGTTATCCCTTGCGCAAGCGATGGGCCTCTACATCAGAGGAAATACAAGCGGACCTTTCGTTCAGGATCCACGATATCTCGAGCAGTACTATACGATGAAGCAGCAAAAAGACGCGATCGTTGCATGGCAGCAAACAGATGCAGTGAAGTATATGCTTCCTCCGATCACGGCTTCACCGCAAGAAAGCACGGAGTTAGCTAAAATTATGAACGAAGTGAATGCTTTGGTGGATGAAACATCGCTTAAAATTATTCTTGGAGCTGCACCACTTGAAGAATTCGACAAGTACTTATCCAAGCTGCAAACGTTAAATATTAACAGAGCGATCGAGATTCAAAAGGCGGCTTTGGATCGCTACAACAAGCGATAATTGATGATTGATAAGATGGGAAGGCTTAGTCCTTCCCTTTCTATAAACGATTTGAAAGAAGGAAACCTTATGACTTCTAAAAAAGATCTATTCGTGAAGGATTTTCTTCTGAATAAGTCCTTATATCTGATGATGCTTCCCGTGCTTATCTACTACGCTGTCTTTCATTATGCGCCCATGTATGGAGCCATTATTGCTTTTAAGGATTTCTCTCCTATGAAAGGAATTTTGGCGAGCGATTGGGTTGGCTTGCAGAACTTCAAGGATTTTATCAACAGTTTTTATTTCTGGCGAATTCTTAAGAATACCCTCGTCCTTAGTCTGTATTCCATTCTTTTTGAATTCCCTGCCCCAATCTTGTTAGCTTTGTTAATGAATGAGTTGAAAAATAAGATTTTCAGCAGGTTTGTACAGTCGGTTTCCTACATGCCGCATTTTATTTCGATGGTCGTCATTTGTGGAATCATTACGGATTTTACCAACAGTGGTGGTGTAATTAACTCACTTATGGCTAGCTTTGGCGGTGACGGGCAGGCTTTACTGCAAAAGCCGGAGTATTTCCGCTCGATTTATGTACTCTCTGAGATTTGGCAAAAAGTTGGCTGGGAATCGATTATTTACATGGCTGCTTTAATGGGAATCGATCAAGAGCAGTACGAAGCCGCCAAAATCGACGGGGCAAGTCGTTGGAAGCAGATTCTATATATTACGTTGCCAGGGATTGCGCCGACAATTGCCATTATGTTCATTTTGAGAATGGGGCATTTGCTGAATGTTGGTTTTGAGAAAATTATTTTGCTTTATAATCCGGTTACATACAGCACGGCCGATGTGATTTCATCCTACGTCTATCGCAAAGGTTTATTGGAATTTAACTGGGGATTCAGTGCTTCCGTTGGACTATTCAATTCCGTCATTAACTTGATTTTATTAGTAGCAGCTAATCAGCTTAGCCGTAAAATCAGTAAAAACGGATTGTGGTAAGGAGAGAGGGACGAAATGAACAAGGTGAGTCAGTCTGAAAAGGTATTTGATGCGTTTATAGTGGTGATCATGATTGGGCTAGTTCTAGTTACCTTATATCCCTTGGTTTATGTAGCGTTGGCCTCAATTAGCGATGCGAGCTCCCTGATGGCGCATAAAGGCTTGCTTCTGAAGCCATATGGCATTAATTTCGAGGCTTACAAGCGAGTATTAACCAATGCCAGCATTTTAACGGGTTACAGCAACACGTTCATCATTATTGTTTTGGGGGTATTTATCAATCTGCTCCTAACTTCTCTTGGTGCTTATGTATTATCACGAAAAAACGTATTATGGAATCGTGCGTTCATATTCATTATTTTGTTAACGATGTTTTTTCAAGGCGGCTTAATTCCTCTGTATTTGATCGTTAAAGGAGTCGGACTCTACAATTCTTTATTGGCGCTTGTACTCCCATTTGCAATCAGCACCTTTAATTTGATTATCATGAGAACTTCTTTCATGGCTATCCCGGATAGTTTGGAAGAGTCGGCGAAAATAGATGGAGCCAATCATTTTATCATCTTGTTTCGGATTATCGTCCCATTATCCATGCCGGTCATTGCGGTTATGATCATGTTTTATGCCGTTGAAAAATGGAATGGATGGTTTTATGCCTCGATTTTCTTGAAGGACAGGGATTTATTCCCACTGCAGCTCATATTGCGAGAAATCTTGCTTGCCAATTCGACGGAAAGCATGACAGCTGGATCCGGTTCGGATCAGGGCTTCCAAATTGCTGAAACGATCAAGTATGCAACGATTATGGTTGCAACTTTGCCCATCCTGTTCTTTTATCCGATCGTTTCCAAATATTTCGTTAAGGGAGTCATGGTCGGAGCTTTGAAAGGCTGATAAAGGGAGATGGAGATGAAGTAATGAGCATACAAAAATGGCTGAAAGAGCCGATTTCGACAACGGAGCTATTAGGAAATGTACGTGCCCGTTTAGAGAGAATGGACGTAAAGAGCGCCTATATTTCCAGTCATATGCCTGAGTCTGTGCAGCAGACGATAGCTAAGGCGGACTTTGCTTATCAGGGCATGCTGATGCTTCCCGGTACTGGCGGCGTAAGGGAATTTGTGGGCAATCCGCCTCAATGGCTGGAACGCAGACATAATGATAACGAATATTTGTGGCAGCTGAACCGCATGACGGATTGGCAGGACTTATTGGAAGCTTATTCTTTAACGAAAAACGAGAAGTACGGCCGCAAAGTGATTGAAGAGATGCTGAACTGGATCGACACTGTCAAAATTACCGAGGACATGATCGATTTGCCGCTCAGCTATTACTCGGAATGCCATCCTCTTCGCGCGCTGGAGCTTGGCATTCGCAGCTATAAGACCTGGCCGCTTGTATTGGAGCATCTGGGACATTCCGAGCTGTTTACGGAAGAAGTGTTGGAGCAGTATGTAACTGCCGTCTATAAGCAGATCAAAATCTTGCGTCATGTATCGCCACAGCTATGGCCCAAAGCGGATCATAACCATTATTTGATGGAATGTTTGGGGATTTTGACCACGGCGCTTTATTTTCCCGAGCTGAAGGAAGCGGACGAATGGCGTGAATTCGCGATTGATGCTATCGAGAAGTGCTGCTTCGCCCAACTGACGGAGGATGGCGGACAGATAGAAGGTTGTCCATCCTATCATAATGGTTGCATGTTCTGGTTTGGCCTTGCCGTTGTGCTGGCCAAGCGCTTTGGTTTCCAATTCTCGGAATCCTATATGGAGCGCTATAAGAAAAATCTGGATTACTCGATTTATTCACTAAGGCCGACAGGAAAATGCGTGCCTGTGGGTGACTCGCATGCGAATAATCTTGCGATTATGGGCGGCGTATATGGCTATTTTGCTTTAGACGACATGACTTGGTTGGGGCTTGCTGCCAACTTGATGAGTTCGGACGAGATTATGCAGGAGGCCAGCAGGCATGTATGGCGTGCCTTAGATGTGCAGCGCTTCGTCAGCGATTTGCATGCCCTAAAAGGAAAGCAATATGTATGCGATAAGCAAACCACCTTCTGGAATCGCACCCTTCATCAAGCGATTATCCGCAGCGGTTGGGATCGCGAGGCGCTCAGCTTTTTGTTTACTTGCCGCAGCCCGATTCAAAACTTCCATGCCCATATCGATCTTATGAGCTTTGATTTTACTGCGATAGGCAAAGAGATGGTTTGCGACCCTGGTCTTTTTTGCTTCAGGGAGGATGAAGACCGCAAGCAGTTCAAAAGCTCGAACTATCATTCCACGCTGCTCATCGACGACCGTGATCACTTTGCCTATAGAGGCTCCTGGGACTATGGTCCGCAGGAAAAAGGAGAGATATACAATGTGGAAAATAGAGGCTTTTATCAGCTCGCAAGCGCTTACCATCTAAATTATGTGCCGATTGTCCATCATCGCCATATTTCTCTCGTACATGACAAGTTTGTAGTCATTGCTGATCGGGTAGAGGGGTTGGAGCAGCATAAGGTGCAGCGCTATTTTCATCTCGATTTCACGGATGTGAAGGAAGCGGCAGGCGGCGTAGTAGCAACTAACGAGATTGCTAATCTGGCTATATTTACTAGTGAGCAAGGGGAGCTGGCATTTCTACCAGGTAGACTATCGGACGTGAATGATGTTGCTAGGCCTTCTACTAGAGTTAAATTTGAGGGCAGCTATAACGGATCGAAGACTTTCTTGACGGTACTTGTTCCTTATAAAGGGGAGACGGCGCCTGATGTGCAAATAAAGGAGGTGATGGATGGCGTTTACGAATTCGGTTATGGAGAGCGTTATCAGGTTGCCATCAAGGATAAAGATATGGTAATTAGCTCCACTTGATCAAATAAGGCATGTAATGGTAAAACAAAAGAAGTTTATAACCTCGTTGGATGGCGTTATTATTGCAATAACCCATCCAGCGCAGGTAGTGAAAGAATGGTATATATCCGTATGACAGGGAGGTAACATGATGAGAAATTTATGGACAACACAGAAAAAAAAGGGTTCATGTTTACTTGTTGCTCTATTCGTTTTTGCTCAAGTACTTTTAACGTTATTTATTCATCCAATATCTGTAAGCGCTTCCTCTGGGGCGAGCAATATGTCAGACGCATCCTTCTTTGGGGTTTGGGATCAAGCAGGGCAGCGATGGACGACGCCAAGCAAACTGAACTACGACGGTTTTCCAGGGCTGAGTGCTGTGCAATCCGATGTAAGGATTGGCAATTACGAACAGGCGAAAACAGATTTGCTGGACTATTATAAAAATCGAACAACCCGAACGATTCCGACTGACTTTACTCCAAATCCAACCATGGTGCCTCTCTTGATGGACCAAATTGCAACGCCTTTAAAAGAATTTTATTTGAATACGTTTACAATTGAGCCTGCATTCAAAACGTACAATTTGGATATGCGTTCAACGGTACAAGGCGCGATCGGATCTAATCTCAGCTTCATGCTGATGGGACGCTACAAGGGAACGAACCGAGCGAACATTTACAGTCGTGAGCAAGATTGCTCGCAAACATCGCTCACACAATGTCGTCCTACACTAGAGATTCAATATTCGGATGCAACGGGTGATCATATAACAAACCTGACGTCTACGAAGGATACCTACATTCGGGGGAATGATACGGTTATTCATGCCGGCGAGCCATTGCTTCAGGTTCAGGAATCCGGTGCTCCTTATGACTCGAATACACGTAAAGCTTATCTGAATTTTGATTTATCGTCGATTAAAGGAACGGTTACGGCGGCAACACTTAAATTATCAGGGAAATCAGAGTTAAATGAAAATGTTGATGTGATGATTTATAAATCGGGCGATACCGCATGGGATGAGAATACGCTCACTTATGCCAACCATAATGGTAAAACATTTTCATGGCAAGGGTCGCCTTCGGGTACGGACTGGGCGGGTCCTGCGCCAACCATTGCAGACATCGAATACCATTACCAGATTACCCGATTCTATTGGCTTAGTCCTCTATTAGCAGAATACATGAATACGGGGAATGAAACGTATGCGGCGAAATATATCGACTACTTGATCGATTTCATCGTTGATGGCGACGCTTCTACGAGTGTGTCTGGCGCAGGGTCATTTCCAAGAAATTTTGATACGGGCATTCGGGCCTCCACTTGGGTGAAAGCTTACCATGTGTTAAGAGAGAGTTCTTCCATGAGTGCTGAGGCCAATACAGATTTATTGAAAACGTTCTGGAAAATAGGAGATTACTTAAATACGCCTGGCGGGTTTAGTCCGGATGGCAACCATGGAACAGTTGAAACAGAGGGGTTATACACCCTTGGTATCTACTTCCCTGAGTTTACCGATTCTGCTACCTGGCTGCCCACGGCCTATTCGCGATATGACTTTTTAATGACGACACTGATTTATAAAGATGGCTCGTACATGGAGTCCAGTGATACCTATACGACAGTAACAACTGCTCCTATGATTGCCATCAAACAACTCGGAATGATGAATAATGTGCCTTTCCAAGGAGCATTTGATAGCAATTTGAACCATTTAGGCAAATACTTGGCCGATATTTCGTATCCGGGCGGCTATTCCGTCAGCCTTGGTGACAGTCAGTACACTGATCTCAAAGGTACGATTAAGCAAATAGGTGAGCTTACTAACGATGACGCCTTACGTTATGTAGGAACTGCGGGAGCGGAAGGAACCATGCCTTCCTACACGTCCATTCTGTATCCGGACAGTAAAATTGCTGCAATGCGCAGTGGTTGGTCGCCAAATGACCGCTTCTTGTTTACGAACGTGAAACAGGCAGCGCCACACAGGCATCCCGATGATAACGCGATCTCTTATTATGCGTATGGCAGACCTTTATTGGTCGATCCAGGTGCGTATTCCTACAGTGATGATCCGATTTCCAACTGGCTGCGATTCTCGACGGAGTCGCACAATACGATTGAAATCAACGATATGCCGCAAAATTTGTCGGAAGGCTGGTTTCAAGACTGGACGGATAATAGCAAGTTCAACTTTGTTACGGGTGTTACCCAAAATGTGCCTGGCTTCAAGTATTCACGTGACACGCTATTTCTGAAATCATCCTTTTCGATTGTTTCCGATGTTGTGCAAGCGCCTGCCGGAACGAATAAATACCAGCAAACTTGGCACTTTTTGCCTGCAGCGAGTCCGAAGTTAGATGCCTCAACGAAAAAAGTAAGCACCGTCTTTAACGACACTTACGGAGATATCCAAGTCGTACCTGCCGATCCTGAGCAAGTTACGGCTACGCTTGATCATGGTTATTATTCGAACGCTTTTTATTCCGTGTCCGACGCTACCTATGCTTCGTATACGAAAAACGTGTCCGGGGACACGACTTTTGACACGGTTTTGTATCCGACCGCCAGCGGAGAAAATCGCGACATCAAAGTCAATCGCATTGCCCTGTCTGTGCCTACTACGGTAGCCAGCTCGCTGAAGATTGACAACATTGGAGAGGCTGGAACATCGGGTTATTATTATGTGTCTCATGAAGAAAATCCGCAGTTCAGACGTAACTTTGATGCCTTTTCATTTGACGGGAAAGTGGCCTATATCGAAAAGACGGGTAGTGGTAAGGTCCAATCAGCCATCATGAAATCGGGATCGACGCTGGCGCAAAATGGGGCAAATGTGATTGCATCCAAAATGCCGGTAACCGATATTGCCGTTGATTGGAAAGGCACGACCCTGGAAATTAGCGGATCGAATCTGGTCGCCGCCAATGATCCTAATGCCGCTTCGGCCATTGCGATACGTGCTTCCGGCATTACGTCGGTTAATTTGAATGGCAGTCCGATTTCGAACTTTATTGCTTCCGGTGGGTATATTTATGTGGTCGGCGTACCGTCATGGTCATCTTCAACCGGTTATTCGAATAGCATCGATTTGGGAGCAGGACATTCCGGGGTTCAATCCATTGAATTCGATCTGCTTCCGACAGCTAACCAAATTGGGGGCATAATCGGCTATACAGGACAATCATCCGTCGTGAACAGCGAGTCTGGTTTGCCAATGATTCTCCGATTGAATGCCGATGGTTACTTTGATGTCCGTAATGGCAATGCATATGGGCAAAATGTCAGGCTGAACTATCAAGCTAATGAGCTTTATCATGTCACATTACTTGCCGATTTGGACACGAAAACCTATAACGTGTATATCGCTCCCCGGGGCAAACCGGAAGTTCAGATTGCGGACCATTTTGCGTTTCAAACGGGAGCTCCTGGCTTATCGGATATTGGAAAATTAGTGATGAATAGTCCGATTAACGATCAGTATCGGATTAACAACCATACGTTAGGACGTCCTGATTTCTTTGAATTAGATGTCAGCTCAGATGCATATGTGTGGGCAGGGAATCCAACGACAAACTATGGAACAGGTAAAAAATTGGAGGTAAGGAACTCAACGAGTTCAAGTGTTTACCGCCATTCGTACTTACGATTTGATTTAGGCAATGTGCCGGCAGATTCAAATGCCTTTGCGGCGAAACTGGAGCTGACATCAGCTTCAGCGGGAACTTTTACCGATCAAGCGCAGTTTGTCCAGGATGATTCTTGGGGTGAAACGTCTCTCATCTATACAAACAAGCCTGCGGGAGGGGCCGTACTAGGAACATGGAGTATGCCATCGGCAGAAAATTCGGTGGATGTAGATATCAGCTCTGCCTATAACACCGAACTTGCCGGTGATAAGCAGTTAAGTCTGGTTATCACGTCACAAACGACCAACAACGTTTCTCACTATTATTATTCGAAGGAGAACGGTGGCGGTAAACCGAAGATTGTGGTTTATACGAAAAAGGCTGCGGGTAGAACCATTGGCGCAGAGGCAGATACGATGGTGAGTGCAAGCGTACCAACGGCGAACTATGGTAAAAATACCAATCTGGAGGTGAGGAATTCGGAATTTGTTCCACGCCAGACGTTTGTTCGCTTCAATTTATCGGGCGTACCCAACCATGTAACATCGGCCAAGCTTCGCCTGACCTCCTCCATTGTTGGTGGGACTTTCACAGACAAAGTTCAGTTTGTAGGCGATGACACTTGGGGAGAGGCAACAACGAATTATACGAACAGACCAACCCTAGGTGCTGATCTGGGTACATGGGAGATGCCTCCTGCTCAACAATTTGTGGATATAGATGTAACTTCTCAGGTATTGGCTGAGCTTGCCGGGGATAAGAAACTCAGTTTGGGTATTTCATCGCTTACTGCAAATAACGTCTCTCACTATTATTATTCCAGGGAAAAAGGCAGCTTAGGACCGCAATTGTTGATCGAAACGGCAGAACAGACCTATCAAAAGGACGACGACATGATCGTACCCACGCTTCCAGGACAGGAAGTGGTGAGTGTTGAACCTATTGCTATTACAACGACTGCCGGTGTCTCCCCGGTGCTGCCAAGTGTTGTAACCGCTGTATATAGCGATCAAACGACGACGCAGGTTCCGGTTGTGTGGAACAGTCCGGATGCATCCCAATATGCAATAGCAGGAACGTTCCAGGTGTACGGCACCGTGGCGGGAACGGATTTGCAGGCCACAGCAACTGTTACCGTTCTGCCGCAGTTTGGCGTGAACACCAGCTTCACGGTCGGTTCTACCGCCAACGCTACGGCTTTGCGTCCGAACGAATGGCTCGATGCAAGTTCGAGTGTCACCAACCATTTAGCGATATCGCAAGATGTCATGCTGATTGTGGCTTTGTATGATTCGAATGGCAGCATGAAGGACATTTCTTTTACCTCGCAAAAGATCGACCCGGGAGAGATGAAGATGCTTCATTCCGGTTTCAAGCTTCCTTCTGAGCTTGCTGGATATAAAGTTCGGACATTTGTATGGGATGGAACGTCTTTCAGCGATAGCCTTATGCAACCGTTGTCCGACGTTTATGAAATTCAATAAAAAGGGGCGAAGAGCCGTGTATAACAAATTTTTAGCAGCAGCAGCGCTGTTTGTCTTGAGCATATCTGGTGTGAGCCCAGGTTATGCGGCTTCGGGCGAAGCGAGCATTAGCGAACTTTCTGCTGTGATCAATCAAGAGACTCAGATGGTCACCATAAATGGTCAAATTAGTACAGGTGAGGGCAGGCTTGTCACCGTTACGGTTACGGATCCCGAAGGAAACATGGACTGGATGAATCAAACACAAAGTGAGGCAAGCGGGAGTTTCCGTTTTCAGTATAAAACGTTGGATACCACGAAAGGAACTTTTGTGGTAAAAGTCGGCGGCGATGGCGTTGCTGTGCCTGCTCAGTCTAGCTTTACAATGATTAGCGACGTAGACGGCAATAATGGGAATGGCAATAACAATGGTAATGGCAATAATAATGGAAATAGCAGTGGGAATGGCAACAATAATGGCAATGGCAATGGCAATGGCAATAACAATAGCAATAGTAATAGCAACAGCAATAGCAACACCAACACCAACACAGCGCCAGTGGCAAAAGCCAATAAGCTTGTTGTAGAGGCAACAACTGACGCTAACGGTAAGGCAAGCGTCCAACTCAATGCCGATGCGCTTGTTGAAGCGATGAAGAAGGCGGTAGATCCTACGCTGACCATCGAGGTAAAGTCAGCTGAATCAGCGCATGCGGTAACAGTCAGCCTTCCGGCACAGCAGCTTCTTGCATTCAATTCCAGAGCTGTGAAGCAGATTGAAGTGAAGATGGGAGCAGCAACCATCTCGGTTGCTACCGAGTTGTTGATCAGCCAGATTGGCGCGTCGGCTTCGCACGTTGATCTCTCCGTTTCTGAGGTCAATCCATCCGAAATGACGGAGGAAATGAAGAAGACAATTGGCGACAACCCGGTTTATGATTTTAACTTGTATGTCGACGGGGAGAAGATCGGTATCTTCAGCGGGGAACGTCCGATCAAGGTTTCCTTGCCATACCAATTGCAGCCGGGGCAAGATGCAGAGAAGGTCATCATTTATTACATGGACGATTCAGGAACGTTGCAGGCGATTAAGAACAGCAAATATTATCCGACGAATGGTACAGTTGACTTTTATCCGAAGCATTTCAGCAAATACGCGGCTGCCCTAGGAACCGCCACATTCCAAGACCTCTCAGACGTAGCTTGGGCGAAGTCTGGCATTGAGGGATTGGCTGTCCGAGAAGTGGTGAACGGGGTCGGGGAAGGACGCTTTAGCCCCAACGGCCAAGTGACGCGGGCACAGTTTATTCAAATGCTGACAGGGGCTTTGGATGTCGAAGATGACAAAGCTGTTGCGATTTTCACCGATGTCAGCGCAGGCGCTTGGTATTACAAGGCAATCGCTACGGCGCAATCCCTCGGTATCGTTAACGGCAGGGAAGACGGCAGCTTCGGCATCGATGCTCCTATCAGCAGACAAGAAATGGCTGCCATGATGCATCGGGCCGTGAAAGCCAGATCGATCGTCTTGCCGAGCAAAGAAGCAGTTGCTGCATTTAAAGATCAAGAGGCGATCGCCTCTTATGCGGCCGATGCCGTTACCAGGATGCAGCAGACAGGCATGATCAACGGTTTCAACGACGGCACGTTTGCGCCGGAAGCCTATGCGACCAGAGCGCAAGCTGCAGTTATGGTCTACAGGCTGTTCAAACAAATATAGGCGTTAACTCGACTATCAAAAAAGACGATTTCGTATTCCAAAAGGAATAGAAGTCGTCTTTTTTGCTTATTGCTTCCCATAGTGACCAGGAGAAATCCCAGTAATATTTTTAAACGTACGTATAAAATTGGCATAGTCATTAAAGCCAGACAAATGGCATGTTTCGGAGACCGAATGCCCCGTGGATAACAGTTGTTTGGCCTGAGCCACCCGTTTTAACAAAATATAACGATAAATCGTCCCGCCGGTTTGAAGCTTGAAGGTGCGGCTGAGATGAAATTTGTCCACGGATAATGCTTTGGCGATTTGATCCAAGGTGAGTTCATGAAGCAGATGATCGTCGATATAATGCATGACGGATTGAATCAACGTCGAGGTGATGCCAGGTTCAGCAAAGTTCGTTCTTCGGAAAGCATCGTTTGTAAAAACGAGGAGTTGTGTCAGATAAGCAAAGGAAAGCACGTCGCTACCATATGCCTTTTGATGGAGCACATCGGATAAACGCGATGCAATGGACAGGTACGCTTCGATCTGCGTTTCGTTTAGCTGGATGATATTGTTGAGGCCAGGTTGGCGATTCTGGAAGCAAGATAGCAAGTTCGTTTCGGATGAGCAAAAGGGCAGCACAATTCGCGGTTTAAAATGAACCGTCATGCGCTCATAAGGTTTTGATGTGAGATTATGAACTTTATGAAGCTCATGATTATTAATGACAATAAGATTGCCTCTTTGCAGCGGATAGCAAAATTGATCGATAAACAAATTGATTTCACCGTTCAAAAACAAAAAAATCTCGTAACTGTCATGAAAATGAAAATCTTTCGTGGGGACGTAGGTAGAATTCGAGTAATGCGCCAATAAATCGGCTTCTAAATACTGGTAATATTTTGAATTCGTCGTCATAGGTGCTTCCTTTCCAGTTACACAGTTGCCATACATTTAATATAAGTTAATAATTCAATAATCGCAATAAATCACCCAATAATCGCAAACAAATTGCATCGATTCCAAAGTAAACTGGGTATAGCAAAAGCTGAATAACCAATAAAGTACTCAAAGAAAGTAGGGAAATCGGATGCTGCAGACAAGCGATCAGATTTGGTTGGAACAAGTCATTAGTAAAATGACAACGAAGATGGACTGGGTTAGTGAAAAATCAAAAAATAAGATTCCCTATACCACGGTGAACGGCACGCATGACAATCGTATTGTGGACAATCCTTTGGGTATCGTTTCGAATGGGATTAACTGGTGGACGAATGGATTTTGGGGTGGTATGATGTGGCTCATGTATCACCAAACCGGCGATGAAACCTATAAAGAAATCGCCAATTACTCGGAAGACGCGCTGGACGAGTGTTTCCGTCAATATTATGGGCTGCATCATGATGTAGGATTTATGTGGCTGCCTACCAGCGTAGCGAATTATAAGGTAACGGGGAATCAGGAATCTCGCAAGAGAGCGATGCATGCTGCCAATCTGCTTGCTGGACGCTTTAATTTGGCCGGCGGGTTCATCCGGGCATGGAATGAATCTGAATCTGGCGGCAGAGATACCCGCGGCTGGGCGATTGTAGATTGTATGATGAATCTACCTCTCTTGTACTGGGCCACGGAAGAAACCGGCGATCCGCGATTCAAACAAATAGCCATGAAGCACGCCGATACCTGTATGAACGCATTTATCAGGCCTGACGGTTCGGTTAATCATATCGTTGAGTTTGACCCTTTTCATGGAGGTGTCGTCAAAACTTACGGCGGACAAGGATACGAAGAGGGTTCCTCTTGGACGCGGGGACAGACATGGGCGTTATATGGCTTCATCATGAGCTATATGCATACGCAGAAGGAAGAATATTTGCATGCTGCCAAACGCGTCGCACATTATTTTATGGCTAACATTCCGGAGAATGGCATCATTCCGATTGATTTCAGACAGCCGAAAGAACCTGAGTATGAAGATTCCACGGCAGCAGCCATTGCCGCATGCGGATTGATTGAACTTGCCAAGATCGTCGGCCAGCACGAAAAAGATTTTTATATGAACGCCGCATTGAAGCTGTTGAAAACGCTGGACCATTCGCGCTGCGACTGGACAACGGATTCCGATTGTATATTGACTCACGGCTCGGCCGCCTATCACCACCCTGAGCGTCATACGGCAATCATATACGGAGATTACTATTTCATGGAAGCTATTTTCAAATTAAAAGGAAATGATTTATTTTTGTGGTAGTCAGGTAAAGGAGGGATTTCATGTCATTCAGAAAGAAGTTAAATGTGCTGTTTTTAGGATTTATGCTTGCTTTCATGGCAATTTCCTCCTTTATTAGTTACCTGGTTTCCAAACATTTGATTATCAGCAACATGATGCTTTCGAACGAAAGCGAACTGTCTATTAATCTAGAAACGATGGACAATGCCATTTATAAAAGTAAGGAAAAATTCCAATTATTTATGGATGATTTCCATTTTTATTATGATAACGCTATCACAGACGACAATATGTTAATAAAAAAGGCCTTTGACTTTAATTCCGAGCTGCGGACGTTTTTGTATTCGAATAGAGAGTTCAAAGGCCTCTTTTTGTACCAGAATCAAGTATTGATAGGGACTTCCTTGGCGGATGAAGTGATTTCCTATACAGACAACATGGATGAAAAAGCGGCTTCTCAATCAATCAATGAATACATATGGACGCAATTGAAAGAAGATGGGAAATATGGACAAAGCGATTTTTATGAAGAAAACTTACTCATTGCGCCGATACAAGATGGCGCCTATATCATTGCAATATTGGATTATCAGAAGCTGCTCGAGCAAAGCGATCTGAAATTAATCAAGATTAACGCGAAAAATCAAGTAATTTATGGGGATCAAGCGAAGTTGGAAGGGCTTCCTGACAATCCATTCATGGAGCTCCCGGATTCGGGGGCTATTCATACATCGCGGTATGAAAATCATATTGTCTCGATCATGAATAAACAGGGGGACAGGTACATTTTATGGAGGGAGATCAGTCAAGTTGACCGCAGCATCAATCAAATCATTGGGCGACTGGTCGGTTACGGTTTGATGATTTTCATCCTATTTGCTGTCATTTCCCATATCAACTCGGGGGTAATTCTGAGACCTGTTTATGATTTCATATCGAAACTCAAGCAGGTCAAAGGATTTGAAGAGCGTGAATCGATTCACCGCTATATTACGACCTATAAAAAACATTCCAGTGCCTATACAAAGCTGTTTCTGTTTTTCTCGATGATTATGATTCCTACCCTTTGCACCATACTGATTTCCTATCATTATTTTGTGCAAATTATTGAAGCGAACACCCGGCAGGATCACATGCAACTTTTTAAGCAAACCGCAAAAAACATCGAGAATAACCTGCAATCGTATCATTCCTATATGAGGTATTTAATTCTTAACGGAGAGATACAGGAGCTTATGGTGAAAGTAAACGGAGAATCGTTGCCAAGGACTAAGGAATTTGCAGATATTTTAATCAGGAAAGGTATCATCGATAAGAGCTTAAGTTACATTTCCATCTATGATGCCCATAACCGGCTTGTATTCTCGAATTCGAAAAATACACCGTCGGTCGCTCCTGCGCAACCTTTATTCATGATGAAAAAGGAAATAAAATACTTAGGCAGTAAGGTCGATAAGTCGAACCTGTTCAAGTATATGGGATATATTGAATTCGGAATTAACAGTGTGTTGGATAACCAGCAGCATGCAAGCGGTACATCGGCCGTCGTTCTCATGAACCGTAAAACTGGCAGCGAAAATCTCCAAATGATCAGTTCACCCATGGATCACCCCTATACGGAATATATTCGCAATCACGCCAAGGAAATGATAGGCGATCCGATCGATTATAAATATATAACAGTAAAAGGTATAAAAACGTTGTTCTCTACGATCCCTATTGTCGACAAGGAGGAATGGAACTTGGGTTTGTTTGTTCCGGTGTCCTGGGAAGAGCAGCATTATATTTTTATCCTGTTATACTCGTTTGAGATTGGCTGTGTATTAGCCATCATTATTATCACCTCGATGTTAGCAGGAAAGCGAATGACTGCGCCTATACGCAGGGCCATTCATCTGATGGAGACCTATCCGCATGATCAATCCATTCGGCTGCGTGAAACAGAACATGATTTTGAATTCGCCGTTCTGGCGGTCACGTTCAACAAGATGTTAAGCAGGCTGGAAGGATTGTCGACGGAATTAGTCAGGAAAGAAAACGAAAACCTGGCCATGGAGAAAAGAATCAACAAGCTCTTGTTTAAAGCGTTGCAGTCGCAAATCAACCCGCACTTTCTTCAAAATATTTTCACATCCATCATGCTGCTGCTCAGAACAGGGAAGTTGGAGGAAGCGAGCAGCATGCTTGTTGCAACGGCCAAGTTTTTGAAATCCGGCTTATCCGGTTCGAGGGATTTGGTAACCCTGGAGGAGGAGCTCGAGCATGTCCATCATTATGTGCAAATCCAGAACATTCGGTTCGATCAGCAGCTGCTTTTTTACGCTGAAGTGGATAAAGCTTACTATAAAGTCTTAATTCCAAAGTTTATTTTTCAGCCAATTGTCGAAAACGCTATTCATCATGCAATGGAGAAGAATCGATTATTAACCATTAGGATTTCTAGCGAAACGGAAAGTGGGAACTTGATGATCATGATCGAAGATGACGGCAAAGGAATGGATCCGGATCAGCTGGCAAACACCATTCAGATGATGCACAATAACAAACAATCCGTTCATTGCGGTTTATCCAATGTCCACGAAAGGTTGAACCTTGAATTTGGCGATACCTGCGGATTAGAAATCAAGAGCGTATACGGGGCAGGCACACAAGTTAGAATGAAAATCATTTTGTAAATGGAGAGGCTGGAACGATGGACAAGTTTACACTGATGATCGTAGATGATGAGAAAATAATCAGAGACGGGTTGCAAAACTCCATAAATTGGGAGGGACTGGGATTCGAAGTGGTAGCGGCGGCTGCTGACGGGGAAGAGGCCATCGAGCTTTTCCGAGCGCATAAGCCTCAAGCCGTTATTATGGATATCCATATGCCTGTCATTTCCGGACTTGAAGTGCTGGAGAAGTTTAAGTGTGAGCATCCCGATACAGAGGTTATCCTTCTTAGCGGCTACGACGAATTCGCTTATGCCAAAAAAGGCATTCAGGAAGGCGCGTTCGACTACATCATTAAACTTTATATGTTTCCGGAGTTGGAGGAATCATTAAAGAAGCTGCATCAAGCTCTGTCCCTCAGATTGGAGGAGACGAGGAAATATAATCAGCTTCTGCTGCTTAAAAATGACTATCTGTTTCAGCAATTAATTAAGGGAAATACACCGATGGAACTTAATCAAGCTGCGCAGCAATCTTATTATTGTGTAGCTAGTGTCTGGCTTCCTTCGCTTCCATCTGTGCTCCCGGATCATATCAGCCGAATCTCGCTCCCACTAAAGCTTTTGATGAAACAGGCGAACGATTATATTCACCTGATTCTGTATAAGGACGAAGACGAAAAACAGTTGTTTCATGAGAAATTGGTTACATCGATCCGCATACTAGAAACGCTTTTGAATGATCATGCGGGTACCGCCTACAAAGTCGGAATTAGCAGTTTCAAGCCTCAAGTAGCGGAGATTCCTCAATTGTACAGAGAAGCGATGGAGACGATCGATTATCTGAGACACGGAGATCCGGAAAACTCGGAACAATCTCTATTGTTTTACGAAGATTGGCGTGGACAGGATATCAGCCTCAATTTTAGCAGGATTCCCGATATGCATTGGGTCAACTGGGTCTATTCCGGAGACGATGTCAATCTGATTTGCTGGATGAAGACGGTATTTGGCGAAGCCTGCGTAAACAAACAAATAAGGTTATCGGATATAAAGTACTTATGTGTCCAAATCGCCGCACAATTTGAAAAAATGACGAAAGATCATGAGATGGCATTTAATTCTTTGCATGAATTTGATTCGCTCATGGAGCTGGAAGCTTACATGATCCTTTTTATAAAAGAGAGATGCGTTACGGCTAGTCACAGAATGCAGCTGCAGAAGAGCGAAAGCATAGCGGCTGTAAAAGAATATGTGGATGAGATGTATACGACCAACTTGATTCTGGAGGACGTCGCCAAGCAGTTTTATTTCAGCACCGGCTACTTATCCTCGAAGTTCAAGGAGTACACCGGCATGACATTCTCCAAATATATAATGACCAAACGGATCGAGACAGCATGTACACTGCTGGTTGGAACGGAAATGAAAGTTTATGAGATTGCCAATGAAGTAGGATATTCGGATGAGAAGCATTTCAGCAAGCTGTTCACACAAATAAAAAATACGGGGCCAAGGGAGTACCGTAAGCATAACAAACTCAATGGAGGGGAATAGGATTGTAAAATAACCCACCTTTTATCCGGTTTTCACCTTCTGTTTTTCATTGGTAGGTAAACGTATACTTGGATCATGAAATGTATGCGGTTACAACCAAAGGGGAGATAAGATGAAGCTAAACAAAATGGATAAAATTCAGGTGCTGTATGCTAAGTATCAAATCTTTCTTTTTATTATCCCGGCAATCCTGTACTACCTTGTTTTCAGGTACAAACCTTTGTACTTTATCCAGATTGCCTTCAGGGACTATCGAATTACACGTCCTTTGGAGCAAAGTCCATGGGTCGGATTTGACCATTTTATGACCTTATTTCATTCGACCGATTTTCAACAAGCGCTGGCCAACACTTTGATTATCAGTTTCTATAAGATCTTGTTTGGTTTTCCGGCGCCAATCATTTTAGCGTTGATGTTGAACGGATTGAGAAATGCAATTTTCAAAAGAGTCAGCCAGTCTATCCTGTACCTTCCCCATTTTATTTCTTGGTCAGTCCTAGGAGGAATCATATACAGTTTATTATCTGTCCATGATGGGCTAGTCAATGAAATTGTGAAAGGGTTCGGCCACGAGGCGATCTACTTTATGGGAAGCAAGGAATATTTTCGCGCGATTCTGGTTGCGTCGGAGGTATGGAAGACGATGGGCTGGGGAACCATCTTGTATTTGGCTGCTTTGACCCGCATCGATATATCGCTGTACGAAGCAGCCCGTGTTGACGGCGCCTCTCGTTCACAGCAGCTGTGGCATATTACGCTACCAGGCATCTCAACAACGATCGTGGTGCTGTTCATCATCAATATCGGTCATTTACTTGATGTAGGTTTTGAGCAGATTCTGGTGATGAGTAATCCCATGGTCACTAGCGTGGCAGATATTATCGATACCTATGTATTTCGGGTAGGGCTTCAAGAAGGCAAGCACAGTTTAGCCACTGCGGCCGGGCTTTTCAAAACATTGGTGGCAGCTATTCTCGTTTATTCAGCGGATCGGTTAGCCAAAGTTATTGGGCAGAGGGGGATTATCTGATGGCTAATACGAGCCTGGTTCGTAAACATTCAACAGGGGATACATTGAACATTATAATCATGTTATTGTTGTGCGCCGTCATGCTCTATCCATTCTGGCAGACCGTAGTTGCTTCCTTCATGTCGGAATCCGAGTATTTAACTTCGCGCTTCAAAATGATCGTGACTATGCCCACTTTAGCTTCGTATAAACAGGTTTTTCAAGACGGTACAATCTTCATCCATCTCAGGGTGACGTTCTTAATTACGGTAATAGGTACGGTCGTCGCGCTATTTATGACCGCATATTCCGCTTACGGATTATCCAAGCCTTTCAAAGGTTCCAAAGTGGTTATGTTTCTGATCGTCATGACGATGTTCATGAATGCCGGGTTAATTCCTGATTATATGAACTACAAGGAGCTCGGGCTAATCAATCATTTTGCCGTATATATACTCCCCTATATGATCAATACTTTCTATTTAATTATTATGAGATCAACTTTTATGGAGTTCCCGAAAGAATTGGAGGAGGCAGCCCGTATCGACGGCTGTAATGATTTCCGTATCTTCTTTACGATTGTTTTACCGTTGTCCAAGCCGATATTGGCGGCAATCGGATTGTTTTTCATGGTGTCCTTCTGGAACACCTACATGCAATCGGTCTTTTTTATTACCGACAAGGAGTTAAAAACAGTTCAGGAATATTTGCAAAAAATGATTACCAGTACACAGGATTTGGAATCTATTATGCTGGCTGAATCCGGAGAAGAAGGCTTTAGTGCAGAGACGATACGTTTTGCGAATATTGTTATGGTTTTGTTGCCAATTATCACGGTCTATCCTTTTTTACAAAAGTTTTTCGTGAATGGCATCATGATGGGTTCTTTGAAAGGTTAGTTGACCAAAACTTAGAGACAAGAAAGGGTGTTTATGTATGATAGTCAGAAAAATGACCGCTTTAACGCTAATCCCCGTACTGGCGATTTCTCTGTTCGGGTGTTCGAACAACTCCGCGAGCAGCTTGGATTCTACCGGTACCAAAAACCCGGATTCCGCTGCAGGAACCGGCAAAATAAGTTTAGCGAAGAAGTATGACATCAAGTGGTTCCAATGGGGACCACGCGATATTCAACCCGATGATGCCATTATCAAATATTTGAACGAAAAATTTAACGTAAATATTAAAGTAGAAAGGATTTTGGCCAAAGAATACCAGAAAAACCTGGAGTTAAAAATTGCGGCAGGTGATATGCCGGATGTGTTTCGATATTCCCTTAGCTCTGGAGCGCACATTTACAGCCAGTTGAAGGAAGACGGATTCTTGATGAATTTCACAGAATACGCCGATAAGTATGACTTAAAAGGATTGAAGTCCTATATAGACCGACCCGGGACGGAGGAATTCCGTGAGGAGAACGGGGTCTTTCAACTACCGTCTCGCAAAGCGTCAGTCGTTCCCAATGTCATGGTGATTCGTCAGGATTGGTTGGATCAACTTGGATTGAAGAAGCCGACGACGATGGATGAATTCAAAGCGGTGCTGAAAGCTTTCAAAGACAATAAAATGGGTGGCGCCAATACCGTGCCCGTAACGTTTGCACTCGGATATGGGGCATTTCTGGGCCTATCGACCGGCTTTACCGGAGCTAACAACTGGGGAAAAGTAGACGGCAAATGGTCCTATGAAACCGTAATGCCGCAGTATAAATCATTCCTGCAATTTGCTCGTGAATTGTATGGGGAGGGTTTAATCGATCGGGAAGTATTTACCTCGAATGAGGCTCAAGCCAAGTCTAAATTTATCACCGGTAGTGCCGGGGTCATCGTCGCTCCTACGGAAAGATACGTGGCCATCGAAAAGGATTTGGCAGAATCCAATAAAAATGCCAAACTGTCGCTGCTCATTCCAATGCCTAAAGGGCCGGCAGGAGATACGGGGAGAGTAGACGCGAGCAATACGGAACCTATTGTTGTCATTAAAAAAGACAGAGATGAAGATTTTCTGGCAAGAGTTGCCGCTATCATTGACTATACCCATTCTGAAGAAGGGATAAAGATACTCAACTACGGAATAGAAGGGGTCCATTATAAAATGGAAAACGGCAAGATGGTTAGAACGGCTCTTTACGAACGGGATATCATTCCGTCATTGGGGCACTTAACAGCTATGACCTCAGATTATTCGTTAGCAGCACAAGACGTGGAAGGCGCATTGAAGGAAAACGTGGAATACTCCTTGAAATCCGGTATTGCACCGCCGTTTACTGCATTGACTTACGGAACCTCGAAAGATTTGGTGCCGTCCATTGATAAAAAATACAATGAATGGATCATCAATTTTGTGACGGGAGCCAAGGATATTAACGCAAACTGGGATCAATATGTGAAAGAGATGAACGATGCCGGGTTAAGCAAACTGACTGCAGCCGTCGAACAAAATACGAAGAAATGGGGGAAATAGATCCCATGACGCAGCAAAAGCCTAACGTGATTATCATTATGGCTGATCAATTGAGATATGATGCCATAGGAACATATACGCCTAACTTAAACGAATTAAAAAAGGAATCCGTTGTTTTTAACAGAGCCTATTGCGCTTCTCCGATATGCGTCCCCGCCCGGGGCGCATTCTTTACGGGGAGGTATCCCAATGAAACCGGTTGCTTGATTAACCCTTGGGCGCAGCAGGATCAGATGAGCGGGATGGTTAAGGAAGGGACTCCCCATCTGTATCAGCTGATGGAGCAAGATTGGGACAGCTGGCATACCGGGAAACAGCATCTATTTTATCAGGTTAAGCCCGAACAGCAAGCTGAATCGTTAACCCATTGGGATACCGAAGACAATTACACGGAGTACTTGAGGGAGCATGGCAAACAAGCTCCAGGAGGTCCGAGGTTCAAGGGGCTTGTTCCTGAAATGGTAAGCGGTCAGCGTACCACGGTCAAAAGCTACTCCATTCCCGCAATGGACCGCTATACGGAGGGCTTGGACTATTTTTTTGACGGATACATTACTAATCGTTCATTAGAGGCTATTACTTCTAGAAACACGGAGAAACCATTGTTTTTAAGCGCCATGTATTTGGCTCCTCACCCGCCGTATCACCTTCCAGAGCCATGGTATTCCATGATCGGGGAGGAAGAAATCGAACTGCCTGACAATGTCGGAGTCTGGTATCCGGACCAATCGCCTTTGCAAATGTACAATTTGACAGGCGTGTTGGGGACCCGTTACTCCCGTGAGGAATGGCGATCCATCTGGGCCAAATATCTCGGTTTGGTCAATTTGCTCGATGATGGCGTCGGCCGTGTGATTAATGAATTGAAGAGGCAGAACCTCTACGACAATTCGCTCATCATCTTCACCAGTGATCATGGGGAAATGTTGGGATCGCATCGTTTATGGCAAAAATTTTGTATGTATGAGGAATCGGTGCGGACACCATTGTTGATAAAATTTCCGAAAACATTTGATCCTGCGGTCCGTGAAGTGAATGAGACAGTCAGCTCGATGGATGTTTTACCGACATTATGCGAATTTCTCGGTTTGGATAAGCCTGAAGCTTTGTCAGGCAAGTCGTTAATGCCGCTGATTCATGGCGGGCAACAAGACAGGGAAGCCATTTATATTCAATATGACGGAAACGGGTCATTAGGAAATTTCCAACGGTGTATCGTCAAAGGGAGATATAAACTGATCGTCGATCTGTTCAAGGACGAAACGTTTCTGGAACTATACGACGTCGTGAACGATCCGCAGGAGACCACGAATTTGGCCGTTTCCGGCGCGCATGCCCATGAATTGAACGAGCTTGTCGCCATGCTGAAGGAGCATATGGAACGGACAGGTGATCATCTTGCACTGGATGTCGATTTAGCCAAGCGAAACGCTAATTAAAGGAGTGGTTTTTTTGAAAATTTCTGAGCATTTTCCCGCATACACCGAGTTTAGTCCGCTTGTCCCTGTAAAATGTATAACGCCACGAACAGAGGGCTGCTTTCACCGGTTTTTTGATACATCGCCGGTAAGCCCATCCGGGCGTTATGTCGCCTTGCTGCAGATGCCGCAGGAGCATCGTCTTCCTGAGCCAGGAGAAGCGGCCAACATCGTACTCATCGATCTACATACGGCAGAAGAGCGGGTTGTTTCGCAAACATGCGGCTGGGAGCCGCAGCTTGGAGCTAACATCAACTGGGGAGCGGATGATCACTCCCTTTTTTACAACGATGTGAATACGGCAACGTGGGAGCCACTTTGTGTTCGGTTAAATCCACATACCGGAGAGAAGCGGCTCATGCCGGGAAGTATATACCGAATATCTCCGGATGGCCGAACGATTATTTCCGCTTGTCCGAAGAGGATGCGGCGAACGCAATTAGGATACGGCATTATCGTTCCTGATGAGCAAGTTCCGCGCAACTACGGTTTTCGAGATGACGACGGTCTCTATGCCCTCGATACGGAAACCGGGGAGAGGAAGCTGCTGGTTTCGATAAAGGATGTATTCGATCGTGCCGAACCGTCTATTGATAAGGCTCTATATGAGCATGGCGAATGTTATGGATTTCATTGCAAATTTAATCCGCAAGGCGATCGCATCCTGTTTACGATGAGATGGTTTCATACGGAACAGGAGCAGCCTTGGAATATGATTACTCAGGGGTTGAAGTACTGGGTTATCACGATGAAGGCGGATGGCAGTGATATCCGAGTCGCAGTAGGCCCGGAACAATGGGATAAGGGAGGCCATCATATTAATTGGTATCCTGACGGCGAGCGGCTCTCGATGAATTTGTGCCTCGATGGCGACAAACAACTGTATCTGGTTCAAGTGAATAAGGATGGCACGAATCTTGGCAAAATCATCGATTCGATTCCAGGATCCGGGCACCCGACGGTCCATCCTAACGGAAGACATATCGTAACCGACTCCTATGAGCACGAGAAAGTGGCTTTCGGCGACGGTACCGTTCCTTTGCGCCTTATCGATCTTCAGGAACAAAGTGAAGCGACAATCGTACGAATCCCTATTGGCAATCCGGGAACGAAAGTATCAGGCGTGCTTCGCGTTGATCCACACCCTGCTTGGGCGCCGGACAATAAGCATCTTGTTTTTAATGGATATGTAGATGGTACCCGCCGTGTATTTATAGCTGACTTGTCGGGCTTGGTCTAAGTTGGAAATAGAATCCATAAACTTGCTTAAATGGAGGTTACGCGGATGAGAAATGAAAAACCGAATGTCATCCTGATTATGGCGGATCAATTAAGACTGGATGCCATCGGCGCCCATGCGCCAAACATCAATCGGCTAAAGGAAGACGGCATCGTATTTGAAAGAGCGTATTGCGCTTCTCCCATTTGTGTCCCTGCACGCGGAGCCTTTTTTACCGGCATGTATCCGAACGAAAACGGTTGTTTAATTAACCGGGGGGAGGACATGCATGCCTTGGTAAGGCCTGACATCGACCATCTATATAGCCTTATGGATCATACGTGGGACAGCTGGCACACCGGGAAACAGCATTTGCGGATGAAACCTGGTGTGGATGAATCTCCTGACAGCCAAACGAACTGGAGAAAACTTGAGGGCAGGTACGAAGCTTTTTTGAAGGAAAATCATAAGCGTGTGCCTGGTGGATCGGATTATCGGGGAATCGTGCCGGAAATGGTGTATGGGAAGGTAACGCGTCCAAAATCGTATTCAATCCCTGCGGTTGGCTTGTACGAAGAAGGCCAGGAGTTCTTCATTGACGAGTTTATCGCCAGAGATTCTGTGGAAGCGATTCGAAATCGAGATCGCAGCAAACCGTTTCTGCTCAATGCGATGTTCCATGCTCCTCATCCTCCTTTAGAAATTCCCGCCCCTTGGTTTGATCTGATCAAATCGGTGGATCTGCCTGAGAACGTCGGGGAGTGGTGCCGGACTCAGTCACCGCTTCAGCTATATAATTTGACGGGCGCTATAGGAACTCGATACACGAGGGACGATTGGAAGCAAATATGGAAGGTTTATCTGGGTTTGGTCTCGCTGCTGGATCAATGCGTCGGCCAGATTATCGAGGAATTGAAGCGAGAAGATCTTTATGATCAAAGTTTGATTATTTTTACGAGTGACCACGGTGAAATGCTGGGCTCTCACGGGTTGTGGCAAAAAATGTGCATGTATGAAGAATCCGTTCGTACACCGCTGTTTATGAAATTTCCGGCCGATTTCAAACCGGCTGTAACATCGTGCCGCTCATTAGTCAGCAGTATCGATGTGTTGCCAACCCTGTGTGATTATGCACAAATACAGCTGAGTTCTCCTATGTCCGGTCAATCACTCATGCCATTAATTGCTGGCAATATGACAGGACGAGAGAGAATTTTCATTCAATACGATGGTAATGGAGGAAGGGGCAACTTTGGGCGTTGTATCGTCGAAGGCGATTACAAGCTGATCGTTGATATGTTTAAAAATGAAACCTATATAGAGCTGTACAACGTAACCAAGGACCCACAGGAGAGAGAGAATCTTGCCTTTCAGGAGCTAATTTATCGCGAGCGGATTGAACAGATGCTGCAGCATTTGCGTGAGCATATGCAGGTTACGAATGATCTGCTGGAATTGCCGAATCAAATCTACGACCGGTTTCTACAGGACTACACGGAGGTTATGTCATAAACGAAAGGAGGCACTGAAATATGGAACAGATCCATATTCGAACTGTCCATTCACGTAAGGAATTGGAAGACATCTACGAGATATGGGATACGGTTTTTCCGCGAGGAAAAAGCTTCTTTCAAGATCGATTGGAGTTTGATACCACCTACTCTACAGATACAACGTGGGTTGCGATTGTAGATGGCGTAATAGCTGCGGCAATCCAGTTGTTCACATTTCGCATACGCTTCGGATCATTGGAATTAAAGCTTGGCGGCATAGGCAGCGTGGCCACATTGCCTGCATACAGAAAGCGAGGTCTGGCACAGCGCATTCTACGCAGGATATCGGAGTATATGAAACAAAATGGTTACGATTTATCACTTCTGAATACCAATATTCTATCCTTTTACGAGCAGGTGGGGTGGTTTCCTTATTCGAAAAAAGTATGGAGCGCCAAGGCTGAAACCATCATGCAGCTTGATCATTCGACCTTATACGCGATAAGAAGGTATGAAGATACCGATCTTGAATCGATCACGGTACTGTATGAAGAGGCGAACAGAGAGGTGTACGGAAGCGTTATCCGCTCGAAAACGTATTGGCTCGGCCAGCAGCAATGGAAAACGGTCCAACCCCATCAGTTTCTGGTGGCTGAAACCGAGGGAACTGTAGTAGCCTTTTTGCGATATAAGAGCAATGGAAATCAGCTGCAGTTAGCGGATTGCTGCTGCTTGCCCGGACATGAAGAGGCTGCGCGCTCTTTGCTATGTCGAGCTGTGGCAGAGCATCCGGAGGATTCGAGCATAAGCGCTTATTTGCCTGATCGCCACGCGCTAGAGGCATGTTTCCGCCAACACGGCAATCTACAAATAGAAACAAATAGCATGTGGAAAATTGTTGATTTTGGCTGTTTACTTAGCAAGCTCGCTCCTGAATTCTCTCGACGAATGCTGCAAGGCCAGAGAAAAGAAAACTTCGTTTTGCCTGCAGCGCTTCTGGTTGGGCTTGGGGATCAGGAAATGATCATTCGCATGCGGAAAGAGGAAGTGGAGGTTGTAAGAGCTTCGGAGTCTACTGCGTATAATATTTCGCTGCAGCTCAACGAGGCTCAATGGATCATGCTGCTTTTGAACGGATATAGCACCTTAGAAGACCAGTCTACCGAGGGCATGCCATATCTAAGTGTGCTTTTCCCGGAAATTTCATCAGTGTTTTGGAACGCTGACAATTTCTGATTGCTAATCATCGAAGCAGCGACAACCAAATGACGACCCTTCTGCCCAAACTATTGAGGCGGAAGGGTCATTGTCGTCATTTTTCCTTTCTATTTCAGCCATGATGTGGCGGTGGACGGTGAGTTTTTGTGAGGAAAAAATTGATTGCCTTATTTATTATATTTTTATTGCTGCCATCACTGATACTTTCAAAAATCTGGTTTGATCGAACATCCGATACCATCGTGGGCGTGTCCAAAGTATTTAATGAGCAGCTTGTCAGGCAGCTCAATAATCAAATCAATGATTATTTTCAAGATTTGGAGCGATCCACAATGCCTTTAATTGCTCACCCGCTGGTGAAAGAATTTATGCTTCTTCAACCGGATCAAGCTTACAAGCAGTTTATATTAACGCGAGATATCCAAAATGAATTGCTCCAGCAAATTGTATTTGGCCGACCTGAAGTTTATTCCTTAACAATCTACTCTGCTAATGGTCTGCAAATCTCCAATCATGTCGCGCTGCCAAGTCAAGATGATTATGAAAGCTACCTAAGAAATACAAACTTGGGAAATTACAATGTCATGGGGATTCGATGGATGAATAACACGCCGTTACTGACCATTACGAGGAAGTTTACGGATACCACACTGTATCAGACCAGTGGGGTTTTAGTGTTTAATATAAGGCTTAATGAGATATGGAATAAAGTGAATAACATTCAAACCGGTATGAAAGGAAAGTTGTGGATCCTCGATGCCAACCATCGTGTTATTTACGACTCCGGCCATTATGACAAATTAGGCTCTAATATGCCGGATTGGTTTAGCCAAGGTATGCAAGCCTTGAAACCGGATGAACCATTTTTGCATGATGAAAAAGGGGTAACGAATATCGTTAATTACAATACTTCTGAATCTACTCGCTGGACGATCGTATCCGAATTCCCAATTCATGAGTTTAGTAAAGGATTAATTGTTCTAAGGGACCATTCGATATGGATTCTGTTAATGATCACTTTTGTAGCCTGTATCATTATTGGCGGATATGCTTTCTATCTCACCAATTCACTAAGCATCTTGGAAAGGCTTATGCGCAAAGCACAGGATGGGGATCTGCTCCTTACAGCTCCGTACCGCTGGGAAAAAGAAATAGGCAGTTTGTTCGTAGGCTTTAACAAAATGATCGGGGAGCTTCGGCGCCTTATCCTGGAAGTGCATGCCGGACAATTGCGAGAGAAAGATTTGCTGCTGCGGCAAAAAGAGTCTGTGTTACGAGCGCTTCAGTCCCAGATCAATCCTCATTTTTTATACAATACGCTGGAGATTATTAATTCTCATGCTCTTCTCCAAGGCATAATGCCTGTTAGCAGAATGGCTACCGCACTAGCTGATATGTTTCGGTATTGCATGAAAGATTCGATGCAAGTCGTCAACTTGACAGAGGAATTAGCACATATTCGTACGTATCTCGAAATTCAAAAGGAAAGATTTCCTGAATTAACGTGTGAATTTCATTTTGACATAACCGTTGCATCATCGATTTCCATTTGCCGGCTTTCGATACAGCCCTTAATTGAGAATTGTTTTATTCATGCTTATGAGAATCAAATGCTTCCACCCGGTTTTATTAGGATTACAGGGGATATTCAGAATGGAAAATATGTGATCAGGATTACCGATCACGGCGGAGGGATGCCGGATGACGTACGGGTCAGATTCAATTCGGCATTTAAAGAGCCATACAATGATCATGAAAATAGGAATGAAGGGGTACATAATCATATCGGCTTGATGAACGTTCATTCCAGGTTACGATTGACGTTTGGTTATCCGTATGGTCTACACATCGCGAAATCAAATCCTACCGGAACCATCGTGGAAGTTGTTATACCTCTAGAACATGGAAGAAAGGATGAATCCGCATGATCCGTACTGTCATTATTGAGGACGAAGCTTTAATTCGGAAAAGTTTAAGTAAATTGGTTTCGGAATCTTCTCTTGGCTTTGACGTTATAGGCGAGGGGGCTAATGGTGTTGAAGGCTTTGACCTGGTTAAAAGTGCTCATCCCGACTTACTGATTACAGATATAAAAATGCCGCAGATGAATGGATTAGACTTAATTAAAAACATTAAATCACTAGGAATTCACTGCGAGTTTATCATATTGTCCGGTTACAGTGATTTTAGTTTTGCTCAGGAAGCGATACATTATGGTGTCAGCGATTATTTGCTTAAACCGATACGGCAGGAACAACTCAGGCAAACCTTACATAAAGTCAAAGTCGAAGTGGAAAAGCATCAGATTGATTTGAACGAGTATAGCGAGTGGCTGCTTTATTGTACGGAGGAAGCGAAGAATATGGCACACTTCATATGGAATGTGAATGAAACCGAGGCTATGAAGGCGATTGATAATTTTAATAAGAAATGGATAGAGCGCCAAGGAGTGAATTCGCAGTATAAAGTGCGGAGCATTGAACTTTTAAGCAGAATCTATTCCTGTCTATGCAATGATTTCGGAGCCAAGAGATTTGATTATGATCATAAACTAACGATTCTTTTTGAAAAAGGTAGAGAGGAAGTACAAGCTTTAAATAAGCTTATTATTAGCACGTGGCTTCAAGCGGTGCGTGAAACCCGGAATTATGGCGCGCATCTGAGCATCAAACAAGTTACCGCATTTATCGAAAATAATTATAAGAATAGTGAACTTTCCCTGCAGATGGTCGCCGACCAAGTCAAATTATCCATCCCCTACCTCAGTCAGGTATTTAAACAGAATACAGGCATCTCCTTTTCTCAATATCTCATTCAAACGCGTATGGAGAAGGCAAAGCAACTATTATCCGAACCTGATTGCAAGGCCTATGAAATCCCGGATCATATTGGCTATACGGATTATCCCCATTTTACGAAAAGCTTTAAAAAGTACTTCGGTATTTCACCACGTGAGTTTCGGGCACAAAAATAAAGCGCATACATTACCTTATAAAAACACAACTAGCAGAAGGAATACCATGTACGTGCCTCCTGATTTCTTCTAGTATGGAGTTATCAAATAGGACATCAGGAGGTTCCCATGAATACGAAAGCGCCCCCAATTCATTTGATTAACACGGAAACAAGAAGAAAAAGGAGCAGGCTTTATTATTTAAAACATTGGCAATTATACGGCATGATCATGCCTGGGATCGTGTTTTTCCTTCTCTTTAAGTATGTCCCGATTCTGGGAAGTGTGATTGCCTTTCAGGATTACAATGTTTACAAAGGGATCATGGGAAGCCCGTTTGTTGGATTAAAGCACTTCGAAACGCTGTTCACGTATCCTGAATTTGCGAAAATTCTTAAAAACACCGTGCTCATTAGTATATATCAGCTTGTGTTTGGCTTTCCTGCTCCGATTATATTAGCTTTGCTTTTGAATGAAGTCAGGAAAATGTGGTTCAAACGTTCTGTACAAACCATTGTTTATCTCCCGCACTTTTTGTCTTGGGTGATTGTAGGCGGCTTAGTCATCAATGTGTTATCGCCAAATTACGGAATTATCAATGGAATGTTGGAATTTTTGGGGATGGAGCGAACATTTTTTATGCAGCAACCTGAATTTTTTCGATCTATCGTCGTGGCTTCAGGTATTTGGAAGGAAGTCGGTTGGAACGCCATCATTTATCTTGCCGCTCTGGCTAGCATCAACACCGAGATGTATGAGGCGGCCGATGTTGATGGTGCCGGCAGATTCCGCAAGATGATAAGTATTACATTGCCATCGTTATTGCCAACGATTATGATTTTGTTCCTGTTAAGAATTGGACATCTGCTGGATTTAGGATTCGAACAAATTTACATGCTGATCAATCCACTCGTTGCAGATAAAGGGCAGATTATCGACACGTATATTTATAGCGTTGGTTTATTAGGCGGGCAATACAGTTATACAACGGCAATCGGAATTTTTAAATCCGTAGTCGGTTTGATGCTTATCCTCAGTTTTAACCAGATAAGTAAAAGAACGACCGGAGAAACCTTATATTGAACAGGGGTGAAGTGATGAGGAAAAGGCGATCTATATTCCCAATGATGAATGCAATCCTACTGACTGGTATCAGCTTGTTCATGCTTGTTCCTTATCTCAACATATTGGCAGGCTCTTTCAGCAGCGGGCAGGCTATTCTGCAAGGTAAGGTCTCCGTCTTTCCTGTCAACTTTACATTCGATCATTACTTGGCTGTGCTGAATAATAAGGCGATTTGGAAAGCCTTTGGTGTCACCGTATGGGTAACGGTTGCCGGCACCTGCTTAAGCCTTTTGTTCACTTCGCTGATGGGATATGGATTATCCAAGTCCCACTTAAAAGGCCGCCGTTCCATCATGATTATGGTTATTATTACTATGATTTTTCCAGCTCCACTGATTCCGTCCTACCTTGTTGTGAAGTCATTCGGCCTATTGGATTCATTAAGCGCTCTCATTATTCCCGGCTTAATTAGCGCGTTTAATCTGGTCATCATGATAACCTTTTTCAAAGGCATACCGGAAGGTCTTACAGATGCGGCAACCATTGATGGATGTGATGAATTTCATACTTTTGGAAGAATCATTATGCCGCTTTCTTTACCTTCTTTAACGACGATTGGTCTGTTCTATGCCGTTGGTTATTGGAATGGATATATGAATGCGATTATGTACTTAAGAGATCCTGGTCTTTACACGTTACAAGTGAAATTACGCCAACTTCTTGTAGAGAACGATGCCGGCAGTATGGGCTCCGGCATGCTGATGTCCATTGAAGGAATACGAATGGCAACCATTATTGTTGCTACTGTGCCAATATTATTGATTTATCCTCTGATCCAGAAGCATTTTATCCAGGGTGCGATGATTGGTTCTGTCAAAGGTTAACAAATAAAGTGACTAAGGGAGTGGGACCGAATGAAAGCAAGCAAAAAAGTAGTTGGAACACTTTTGGTTACTGCCATGATTTCCGCTTGTAGTAATCATGCCGAGGATGGCAAAAGCTCGCCGGATGGACAGGGGACTCCCTCCATAAAGATTACAATGAACTCCAGATCACTTCCTTATGTTGAAGCTTCTCCTAATATTAATGAAGACATCTATGTTAAAAAGCTGGAGGAGCTATCCAAAACAAATGTCAATATCGAAATCATTCCTGCAACGGATTTTGATCAAAAACTGAATTTACTACTTGCTGCCAATGAAAAACTGCCAGACCTTCTTGAAATATCAGCCATTAATACGAAAGTGTCCTCACCTGCTGTAAATAACGGAGCTTTCACGGAACTGAACGAGCTGATCGATAAGTTTGGTCCTAACCTTAAAAGCAAAATTCCCAAAGAGGTATGGGATTCCCCGACAATAAGCAAGGACGGAAAAATATATGCGATACCGGCCATGTCGGGCACGACGCGTAATCAGGTTGTCTTTATGCGGAAAGACTGGCTGGATAAACTTGGCTTACAGGTACCCAAAACAATAGATGAATACATCAATGTATTGACCGCATTTCGTGACAAGGACCCGAATGGCAACGGCAAAAAGGATGAAATTCCATTCTCGGGGCGCAAAAATTTAAGAGTTGCCGAGGCTTTTTTTGGAGCCTATGATGTCAATCCTGGCGAGGGAATCTCTGCGGGCACTTGGAAGTACAAAGATAACAAGCTGGTTCCTAAATTTATTTTGCCGGAAATGAAAGATGCTTTGAAAATTTATCAATACATGTACAAAGAAAAGCTTCTTGATAATGAAGTGTTTGTGCAAGAAGGCAAGGATTGGGATGCGAAGATTAAAGGTGCTGCACGTGTGGGCATGTGGATACATGATCCGGGCTATCCCGACAAGTGGTTGGCTGAAGTACAGAAAGGGGAGCCTACCGCTGAAATTATCAACATCCCATCGCCCATTGGCCCAGACGGAAAAGGCGGAGCGGACATTGTTTCCCCGATCAGATCGGCTTATGCGATCCCTGCCAGCAGTAAGAAAGCCGAGGACGTTATTAAATTTTTGAATTGGTTCTACTCGAAAGAAGCGAATACATTCCTGACTTATGGCATTGAGGGGGATGACTATACCGTAAACAACGGGAAGATCGACTATAAATATCAGACAACGGCGGATGGCATTAACAAGGAAAATATGCACTTAATGTTTCTACAAATTACCGGCGAACCTTATATCACGAACGAAGATTTCATGAAAGGCCGCCCACACGGAGATCTGATTACGAACGCTGCGAAAGTTGCAAACAGTGAAGGCCGGGTGAATGAAGGACTTGATATGCCACTTCCTTCCATTATGTTATCGCAACCTGAGCTCGCCAAAAACGGATTGTTTATGGAAACGGCAGCGAAAATCATTGTTGGCCAGGAAAGTATCGACTACTTTGATAAATTCGTTGCAGACTGGCAAGCGCGTGGCGGCAGCAAAGCAATTGAAGAGGCAACCCAATGGTATCAAAAAAATAAAAAATAAACGTTTCGTATTCTTGGGGGGAAATGTAGAATGAATAACCAATTATCAGTGGATTTTGAATTTCAGCATAACCATCATCATGAGCTTCCTGTTACGGCCATTATCGTAGGGGCAGGCCACCGCAGCTTAATTTACGCTTCTTTTGCAGAGGTATATCCTAAACGGTTCAAAATTGTCGGAGTGGTAGAGCCGGATAGCGAGCGCAGACATTTAACCAAGGAGCGTTTCGGATTATCCGAGGACAACTGTTTTGCCGATATAACGGAGCTCGTCGGTAAACCCAAGATAGCGGATGCCGTAATTAACGGAACCATGGATCATCTGCATGTCTCTTCTTCGATCCCGTTGTTAAGGGCTGGTTATGACATCATGCTGGAGAAGCCGATCGGCGTCAGCAGGGAGGAAGTTATGGAGCTGTATGAAGAAGCAAAGCGCCTTGGCAGGAAAGTCATGATTTGTCACGTGCTGCGCTATGCACCCTTCTACGAATCGATTCGTCAAACGATAGCCGATGGCATAATCGGTGATATTGTCAGTTTGGCGACGACCGAGAACGTCACTTATCACCACATGGCCATGGCATATGTCAGAGGAAAATGGGGGCGTGTCGATAAAGGCGGTTCCTCCATGCTGATGGCCAAAAGCTGCCACGACCTGGACGTCTTGGCCTGGATGAAGGGAGACGTCGAGCCGGTGAAAGTAAGCAGCTTCGGGAGTCTGCTGCAATTCCGGCCTGAGAAGGCGCCTTCAGGAGCGGGCACGCGGTGCCTGGTCGATTGCTCTATTGAAGAATCTTGTCCTTATTCTGCACGGAAACATTACATTGAGCAGCGTTTGTGGACGGCTTATGTCACCTATAATACCCATTTAGGCGTTACAATGAGCGATGAGGAATTGGCGGAATCTCTGCGAAAAGACAGCCCGTACGGCCGCTGCGTCTGGCGCTGCGATAACGATGTGGTCGACCATCAGACGGTGATTGTAGAGTTCGAGGATGGCAGTACAGGAACCCATGTGATGACCGGCGGAACTTCCAAGCCAGGCCGTTCCATCCACATTGTGGGGACTAAAGGCGAAATTCAAGGGGACATGGAGGCTGGTTCCTATGTCATCCGACATCCCGATGCCCGCAAAGGCCACATCTACTCCGAGCAGCAGATCAAGGTGGGCGTGTCAGAGGATATGCACGGCGGAGGAGACCTGCTGCTTGTCGACGACTTCGTCAAAGTGTTGAAGGGGGACGTGCCATCGATCTCCTCCACCTCTCTGGAGAAGTCGCTGTACGGGCACTTCATCGGATTCGCAGCCGATCAATCCCGACTGGAACAAAGAACCGTTGCCATTAAGCGAGTTTGACATTTATTTTGTGAAGCGCACATTCGGATCTTGTCTTCTCAACATATGATGACAAGATAGGGATACCATGAAAAGGATGTGCGAGCAGCATGAAAACTCATTATCACCCCACAAGAAAGCACGGCCGCGTGATTGCTGGACAGAAAGGACGAACGGCATCTTCGCCAACGATCGCCGCGCAAGCAGCAGCCAGTCTAGGAACACCGGTATGCGTAGTACTCAAAGATGGTTCTGTCTATTATGGCGTTCTGAAAGAAGTGCAGGTTAGTCAAGTTATCCTTCAAGGATTTAAAGGCGACAAGAAGATTCCACGAAATAAAGTTAGAACTAAAGCACATATATCCAGTTTTGGCGGTTTAGGCAACATACTAGGGCTTCTTGGTGGCGGAGGACTTGGCGGTTTATTTGGAGGAGGTTCCACAGGTGGCGGATTACTGGGAGGGCTTGGTCAAGGTGCTGCCAAAGGCGCAGGCGGATCTGGCGGTTTGTTTAGCAACATAGGCAGCTTTATGAAACTTGGCATGGGTGCCATTTCATTTATTATGCCGTTAATGAAAGGTTTTTCGATCTAAAATAGGCAGCCAAAAGCCTGGGGTTTTATTTCCTCGGGCTTTTTGGCCTTTCATCATTTTCGTGATCAGGGTCAGGGGTCTCCCTTCGAATAAAATGATAAAATGACAGGGTGGCGCTTTGAAAAAGCAAATAAATAACGAAAGAATAATGAATTCCGTAAGAATCCTTGTAATGAAACACACCGACTAGCGTGCATAACCACTCGAAACCTATGGACATACACGAACACAGTAAAATATAACCTACAGTTGTAATCCCTTTAAATTGAAAACGATCATAGAAATAGATAAAGAAATACCCGAATGGTGCGTAAAGAAAATAAACAGCAAAATCCATCACCGTGTAGGCAGGTCCATCCATGATGTCATACAAATCAAAAATGTGACCGCCAATCGAGTTATCCAGCATACAGGCCATTGTTGAGCTAAATAGAAATAGTAACAAAGTTACAGATCCAGTAAAACGTTTTGGCAGGAGATAGATGATCAGATAGGATAGGGCAATGCAGCCAATGACGAACCAATCATTAAGATCAAAGGCTTTTTCTACAAAGGGAATAGTACCTTTCATGAATGACTGCACATCCTCCTGAAGAAACGAATTGTCACGAATTGCAAGTAGAACAAAACAAGTCTGTACGCAATAAGCCAGCATAATACGGTTAGGTCACTGTAAATAACAATTTTCAAAAGAAAACTGAGAGTCTCCATCCCCACAATAAAAATAATGGCACCAACCTGTACACCAACTTTAGCAGGGACACTGCTAGCCAATCGCCAAAGATTAATCATGATCGCTATAAAAAGCGGAATGATAATGCTTTGAATCAGTGAAAAGGAAACATAGTTCCATGGGTTTTTGGAAATTTCGAAAACATGAAATGTCTCACCAAACAAGTAATATAAATTGGTATCTATAAAAGCAACGAGTAAATAAATAATTGAAAACTCCCGGTTGGAGAATTTACTTTTCAAAGCTATCGAAGTTGCTACAAGAACCCAACATAGGGAAACATACAGGGAAATGATCATAGTGTCCTCACAGTAATCTGATTGTTCATAGCATGGATCATTACTGGGGAAATTATGTAAATGGAACACCTTTCCTTCGCGATACAATTCCTCCATAGCACGCCATGAACCATACACATTCAGCCGCGAATATGCTCGCATGTTTGGCTTTCCGCCTAGACAAGACATGAAGCGCATAAGAGCATGAAAAGTTTTATTTGGCCAAAATAACATTTCCCAACGATACATATTTTTGACTTCCTGTTTAATAATAAAGAACAAGAATTTAAGTTTGTAGCGAACAGGGAGAAAGATATGCCTAATGAAATAGAGGAATTAAACGTTAAAGAGAGCCGAATGGAGTTCGATTACTGGCTGCAACAAGACGTTTTTTCATTCCAGTGGTGGGTTATCGTCATTGTTAATCTGGTAGTTTTTGTGCTGCTGCTGATCGCTATGGATCGTAAAAGGACACTTAGCACCGTATTAGCCTTCATGACGGCATTTATTATTGTCGGGGCTGTCGACCAAATCGGCAAGTTTTTCGACTTGTGGCGCTACCCGCATCAGCTAATCCCATTTACTGAGAACTTAAATGCCGTCGACTTCTTTGTGGTACCCTGTATTTTTGCCTATTTGTATCAGAGGTTTTCCAGCTGGAAGTCATTTATGATTGCTGGCGTAGTGGCTTCGCTAGTCATTTCGTTTATCGGTGAGCCCATTTTCGTGTCCCTCGGTATGTATCAGCTTATGAGATGGTCCTATTGGCAGTCGTTCATCGTATTAGTTCCCATTGCAATTCTGGTAAAAGGATTCGTTGACCTGACTCAGAGCAACGTGCTCCATTTTAACGTCGATCGGGAATTGGTCATCAATTTTAATACTAGGAACAAAAAGAAAATAAGATGAATAGAGAGCTCCACAGGACTGCTCTTTAATTGGAGATGACATTATGATAAAGCAAGCAGACTCCATAAGCTCATCAGAGCTCGGGACACTTTGGCTTACCTATCAGCAAAAGACGCTCATTCTTCGAGTGTTGGATTACTTCATAGCGAAAACAGAAGATCATGAAGCAAGAAATATTATGGGTGGCTTATGGCAGGATCTCGATCATTATGTGAATAAAATTACCAAATTGTTTGAAAATCAAGGCATTGTCGTACCTGTTGGTTTTACCAAAGGGGATGTCAATTTAGAGGCGCCGAAACTGTATGACAATGGATTTGATATCATGTTCCTTCGCATTTTGAAAGAAATAAGCATGGGCATGTATACCCTCAATTTAAATATGTCCTACCAAGGCGAGGTGATGGATATTTATGAGGGGTTAACCGTCATTACTCAGAATATCTACAAAAGATCGACCGAATATTTGCTGAAAAAAGGGATTCTCACCACGCCGCCCAAAGTGACGATGCCTATCGCAAATGAGTTTATTGAGAGCAAAGATTATTTAAGCGGATTCAATCTTTTTGGGGATAAAAGGGCTTTAAATACTATCGAAGTCGGCATTCTGCATCATGGGATTGAGACAAACAATGTAGGGTTGCAGCTCATTTCAGGCTTTGCCCAATGTGCGAATACACCGGAGGTAAAGGAATATTTTGTGAAGGGCATGGAACTTGCAAAGAAACAAATTACAATCTTTGAAGATATCCTCCTCCAAAGCAATATCCAGTTCTCGGCTACTTCCGGGAGTACCGTTACAACTTCTACGATGGCCCCATTTTCGGAGAAACTGATGATGTTTTGCATTCACCTTCTCAATACGTTCGGCATGGTCAGCAGCAGTTTTGGCACTATTTTTACGCTGCGAAATGATTTGAATTTAAAGGCAGGATTAATCGCCAAGGATATCTATGTCTATACCCACGATGGCATTAAGCTGATGATTAAACATGGTTGGTTGGAGGAACCGCCGCAAATGGAGGACCGCAAACAACTGATCAGGCAGTAAAAACAAATAAAGAAGAGACCCCTATGACAAAAGATGAACTTGAGAAAATTTTATGGAGCATTGCACTGCCAGGATTCCCTCAACTTTTGGATGGCAAGATTGCAAAAGGCGTTCTTTTCATTGGATTAGAAATATTAATCAATGTCCAATCCAATTTTAATACAGCTATCATGTTAAGTTTTCAAGGGAAAATGGAGGAAGCAGCGCAGCTAACCAATTATCAATGGCTAATGTTTTATCCTTGTCTCTATTTCTTTGCTATGTGGGACGCTTATCGCGATGCGATTGGTGAAAAAAGGCCATTCATGTATATACCGTTCGCTTTCTCTGCCTACTTGGTTACGGTCGGTGTGATGTATTCCACAACATTCCGTATAAAAAATGTGCTGCTAGGCCCGATATGGCTTCCTATGATTTGTGCGCCAATTGGTTTAGGGGTCGGGTTCATGTTGATGAAAGTAACGAAGCGATTTATACGGTCCGAAGATCAGAAATAAGGAATAGTCCATTGAAAAAGACCGGCTCACGGGTATGAGGCGGTCTTTTGCTTCCTGGATTCATTTAACTGGAGAAAGGCAGCATTATTTCAATAAGCGTGCCTTTGTTGACTTCACTATCGACTTTGATTTTACCGGCGTGATTTTCTATGATTTTTTTGCTTACCATAAAGCCCAGGCCGGTTCCATTTTCTTTGGTTGTATAAAAAGGTTGACCTAGCTTGGAGAGAGCTTCTTTGGGAATTCCGCAGCCTTGGTCAGCTAGACGAATCATCATCTCTTGATCATTTTCACTACTGACTTCAAGCGTTATTTTACCGCCATCACGCATGGATTCAATGGAATTTTTGATAAAATTGATAAAAACTTGCTTCAACTGATTTTCATCGCAGTAAAGATGCGTCGCTCCCGGCTTGAATTCAGCCAGAAATTCAACGTTGTTCAGGATCGCTTGTGAATCCAAAAGTGTCATAACCTGGCTCAGCAGCACCCGAATATCTTTTCTCTCAAATTTAATCGTTTGCGGCTTCGCCAGGATTAACAGTTCGCTAAGAATCAATTCAATCCGCTCGATTTCGGACGTCATGATATCGAAATAGACGGGTTTATCTCCAAACCCTGATTTCATCAATTGAATGAACCCTTTAATGGAGGTAATGGGATTCCTGATTTCATGAGCGATACCAGCGGCTAACTGTCCGGCTACGGATAATTTCTCGGAATTTTGAAGGTGTTCTTGGGCAATTTTCCACTCTGTAATATCCCTGAAGATAACGGACCAACCTATCTGTTTCCCTTTCCCGTCAAGAATAGGCGAAGCGGTTAATAACACGTTCACCAGATTCCCATTTTTATGCAACCGTTTCGTTTCGACACCATTGACGGACCGCCCGGTCTGTACTTGCTCACGGCTATGCTTGAACTCCTCTGAACATTCAGGAGGAATGAAGGGGAGGAGATGTAATTCAACGCCAATGACTTCTTCCTTCGACCACCCGAAAATATGGACAAATGCCTCATTTACTCGTTGAACAAAACCTTCGTTATTAAAAATTAGAATGGCATCCGCATTATTTTCAATAAACGACTCCAATTGCTCGGTTTTTGCTTTAAGAGCCTCTTCAGCTAACTTTCTTTCTGTAATGTCCTTCGTTTGGGCTATGAAATATAAGGGCTGCCCGTTTTCGTCCCTCATGCAATGAATCGCCAATAATACCCATATGGTGAATCCGTTTTTGTGGATAAAACGTTTCTCCATTTGGAAATTATCCTTTTTGCCATCTAGAAATGGATCCCTCTCTAAATCATCTGTATGCATGATGTCTTGAATCGTCATGGCAAGGAAGTCTGATTCCGTGTAACCGGTGAATCGACATAACGAAGCATTCACTTGCAGCCATCTTCCTTGCGTCGATAGTAAGGCCATGCCAATTGGAGAATATTCAAATACTTGAGCGAACAGTTCGGGTTGAGAAATATCTAAATCCTTTGCCATATACCCTCCTAAACCACCACGTAAGATGCATATTAAAAGAATTGGACAAAGAGCAGCTTTTTCCTTTTTCATTGCGCACAAAAAGCCCCTTACCCTGACAGATGGGAGAGGCTCCTCGTTGTAGTTTCAGCTATTAACTTCGAATTCCCTTGTAAATAAATTCAATGACTTCTTTCTCAATCGGATAGTCGCCGAGCTCTTTTTCTCCAAGAATCACTTCGAGCATCCCCGTATTGGAGACCGAAATCATGCTCATGCATCCAAGGATGAAACGCAAAGCATTCGATATGGATTCAAATTGAAAAACGCCTTGATCCCGTCCGTTCTCAAGAATACTCTTTAATTTATTTGTAGAGTTTTGAATAAACGTAATGATTTTGTCCGCTCTTGTGCTATTCATGGCTAGTTCTTGTCTAACAATTAATGAAATTTCCCGATCTTGTTGATAAAAAGCAATCATAACCTCTAGATATTTCTGCAAATCTTGCTTGGGGTCCCCGGTTTCGGCAGAAAAGGGCAGTTTCTCAAGCGGTTCAAGAATAGCCAGAAATACGTTTTCCTTGCCTCCGAAATGATACGAAACCAACGGCAATGATACACCGGCCTCGTCACAAATCTTTCTGACGCTTGTCCCTTCATAACCTTGTTCGGAGAACAGCTTTTTGGCAGATATGATAATTTTTTGTTTAACATCGATTTCTTGTTTGTTCATGTAGGATTCAACTGCACCTCCGTATAACAGTTGTTAGCAACACCTGTTCTAACGAATTTTATAGGAGAATATCACAATAGTCAAACGCCTGTGTTCCCTAAAAAGGAGTGCGGGTTATTTCATTTTTGGGAAATCGATTGTCGGAAAAATTTTCATTGACGGCTCTAATCCCGAGGTCATATAATAACGACCATAGAGTTTAACGTTTGTTAAAAACGAATGTTAAAAACAAGTGTTAAACGGAAAATAAGAAAGAGGAGAAAACATGAAACGAAAAATTATGCTTAATGTCATTTTAACCGTTATCGTTCTTGGCGGAGGCAGTATTGCCGGGTATTTCTGGTATGAAGGACAGAACTTCATCTCGACCGAGGATTCCCGACTGGCCGGCGATGTCTATAAAGTGATGCCACGTATTACGGGGAAAGTGACGTCCCTGCAGGTCGATGAAGGTGCGCATGTGCTGGCCGATCAGATTGTCGGACAACAGGATAGTAACAATTTGGCCACGAGCAGCCTGGATCAAGCGGCATTAAGATCTCCGATCGAAGGCACGGTGATCAAGACTTTGATTAAGACCGGCGAAGTGGCGTCAGTCGGCCAGGCTGTCGCGATGATTGTAGACCCTACCAAGCTATTTGTGTCAGCCAATATAGAGGAAACGGCCATCAATAAGATTCATGAAGGACAGAAAGTTGATATTAAACTGGATAATTTCCCAGGCAAGGTCTTAACGGGGAAGGTAAAAGAAATAAGCAAAGCTACCGCATCGACCTTCTCACTGCTGCCTTCAACGAACACAAGCGGGAATTTCACTAAGGTCACTCAGCGTATTCCTATCAAAATATCGATTGAAGACAATCAAGGGCTTGACCTATTGCCGGGAATCAGCACAACCATCAAAATTCACTTGAAGAGCAATTAAACAAAGAGGAGCCAGTTCAAATGAATCGACTAAATCAACTAATAGTTCCCGCTGTTTTCGTGCTTGCTACCCTCACTGTTCTACCTGCATGTGGGGCGATTGAAGCCGAAGAATCTGGAGCGTCAGGCGTTCCTGTTCAAGTCATCAAGCTGGGGCAAGGAGCAACGGCTGGCCTGAATGGCAAAATCATTCCTGATCAGAGCATTAATATCGTTTCGAAGGCGTCCGGTAAAGTAGCCGAAGTTCGCGTGCAAGAGGGCAGCAAGGTGAAAAAGGGGGATGTGCTTGTTCAGTTGGAGACCAGCGAGTTGACCCAACAGGTTAAACAAGCCGAATATTCTTCCACCGCAGCTCAGGCTAAGCTGGCTGATACGCAAGCGGGTGCCCGTACACAAGAAATTACAGGACTCCAGAGTTCTATTCTTGCAGCGGGTGGGGCTTACCAACAGACAACAGCGGCCGTAGAGCAAGCTAAAGCAGGCTTGGATCTTGCTACGAGCAGTTATAATCGTCTTCGTAATGCGTTCGAGAGCAGTTCCAGTGTATCGCAAGATGATTTAGATAAAGGGACGCTCGACTATGAAAAGGCAAAAGCCGGTTACGAGCAGGCTTTAGGCGCACAGAAATCTGCCGAAGCCCAATTGAGAGGGGCCGAAGCCAAGCTGGAGCTAGCCAAAGTGGGCCCGACAGAAAATACGATTAAAGCGCTCCAAGCGGATGTTGAGCGATTGAATGCTACGCTTGAGCTTGCGAATAGCGGGCTGAGCAATGCGACAATTACGGCTCCCATCGACGGAGTCATTGTGAAAAAAGGCATTTCGCCAGGCGAGTTGGCACAGGCCGGGGTGCAGATCCTCTCACTTGTTAATATGGATCAAGTCCAAGTAGAGCTTAGTGTGATGGATAGCCAGATTACTCAGGTGAAAGAAGGCATGGCCGTAGCAGTGAAGGTACAGAATGTGCCGGATAAAAGTTTTCAAGGCGTGATTTCATTCGTCAGCCCGGTAGCCAATACCAACAGCAACACCTTTCCTGTTAAAGTAAAAGTCGATAACAAAGACGGTTTGTTATTTGCCGGCATGGTGGCGGAAGTCCAGCTGAATGCTGCACAGATGAGTCGTCTGGAAGTGCCGAAGAGCGCAGTGGTCAAAAAGGACCAAAAAGAATATCTGTTCACTGCAGAGGGCAGCACAGCGCATCTCGTTGAAGTGAAAACAGAAGAGAAAAACCAGGATTGGCTCTACGTGATGCCTAACGATAAGATCAAAGCCAATCAACAAATCATCGTGAAGCCTGCCGATAATTTGGCTGAAGGCACGAAGGTCAAAGCCGAATAGGAGGCGCTACAATGGCTGATGAATCGGTGGTTACACAACATAAATCAGAAGGCAATGGCCAGATGTGGCTGTCGCTGGTTGCAATCGTCACAGGTACGTTTGTCGCTGTATTGAACAGCAGCTTAATGAACGTAGCCATGAATAAATTCGTTGCCGTATTCGGCTCGGATCTCACGACCATGCAGTGGATTATTACGGGATATACGCTGGCTTCCGCCATGGTCATTCCGATGAGTGGATATTTGGGCGGAAGATTCGGCAATAAGAATTTGTTTATCTACTCTGTAGCTGGGTTTACGATATTTTCTGTATTATGCGGTTTGGCGTGGAGTGCCAATACCATGATTATATTTCGAATTATTCAAGGGTTCGCGGGCGGCTTCATCATGCCTGTCGGGATGTCGATTATTTTCACCACGTTCCCGAAAGAAAAGACAGGTACGGCCATGGGACTATGGGGGATTGCAGCCATGGTGGCACCCGCGCTCGGGCCGACTTTCGGCGGGTATTTGATCCAGAATTTCAGCTGGAGGCTCCTGTTCTTCATCAATGTGCCGATCGGAATTCTGGCTGTCGTGCTGGGCAAGATACTTATGAAGGAATCACCTCGCACAACAGGATTAAAATTTGATACGCCAGGGGCTATCTTGTCCATGATGTTCTTCGGGAGCTTGCTGCTGGCATTAAGCAAAGGGCAGTCCGAAGGTTGGACTTCGTTGTTCATTGTCAGCCTGCTATTTGTTGCTATCTGCAGTTTAATGCTCTTAATTTGGGTGGAGCTAGGAGCCAAGCAGCCTGTTCTGGACTTGAATTTATTCAAAAATGTTAAGTTTACGATTAGCGTTATCTCAGGCAGTTTGGTCATGATGGCCATGATGGGCGGAACATTTTTAGCCCCTGTGTATTTGCAAAGTATTCAAGGGCTTAATGCCATGCAGACGGGAATCCTCTTGATGCCGCAATCGATTGCCATGGCGGTGATGATGGCGATTAGCGGGAAGCTGGTTGAGAAATTCGGGGTTGTTCCCATCTGTATTGCCGGTCTGGCTGTACTCGGGATCACGACGGCGGAATTGCATCTGTTGACGGCTGATACGCCGAATCATTGGCTGAATGCCCTATTAACGATCCGAGGGATTGGCATTGGTGTTTGCCTGATGCCGCTAACCTCTGCCGGAATGAACGCAGTAGCTCCGGAACAAATTAGTAACGCTTCGCCGCTTTCCAACGTTCTAAGGCAGGTAGCGGGTTCGCTAGGCATTGCGATATTTACCGCTATCATGGGCAACCGTCAAATCGTGCATTATCAGCACATTTCGGAAAGTGTAGCTGTGGATTCCGTTATGGCAAATAACACCGTATCTGCACTCACCGGGGAGATTTATGCTTGGGCGGTAGATAGGGCAACGGCTGCCGGTGCAGCGAGTTCTTACCTTGCCGGTTTCATGCAGAAAGAAGCTTATGTCAGGTCTATCGCAGATACCTTTTATATTTCAGCCATACCGGCCTTTATATGTATTCCTTTCGTTTTATTTTTTATTAAGAGAAAAACACCAGTTGAAATAAAAGAGTAACAGCATGAAAGAATTCATCGGGAGGCACAAGTCAATGAAAAAGAGTTTAACTGTTATAATCAGCGCGTGCATGGCCTCTACCCTGTTATCTGCGGCTGCGCAAGGTGCCGCTTCGCCTAAATCCTCTGTAGATTTCAATGATTTGGGCCAATTGGATGCAGGTACGAAAGCTAAATTTGATACCATGATTGCCGCAGGGATTTTTGATGGTGTGAGTGAGGGGGTATTTGGTCTCCATGATAAAATGAACCGTGCCCAGTTCGCGAAAGCTGCTGCCATGATTTTCAACTTGAAGGTGGACACCTCAAGCAGCACTTCCAGCTTTAGCGATGTGAGCGCTGCGGATCCGGCTAACGGCTATGCACTTCCATATATTGAAGCATTGAAAAAAGCCAATCTGACGGATGGGTTTGGTGAAGGCACTTATAATCCCGCTGGTGAGGTAACCAAAGAGCAATTAGCCGCATTCTTGATCCGGGGTTTGAATAAAGAGGCTGAAGTGAAACCGGATGCAGCAACGAATGATAGCACGGTATCCAGCTGGGCTAAGGGGTATGTCGCTCTGGCTGTGCAAATGAATTTGATGGGGAATCAAACGGACGGTAAGTTCGGAGGAATGACACCAGCCATTCGGGAACTGTTAGTTACCTCTTCTTATGAAGCTAAGCGCCTGTATGTCCCTGTGACACCGGCTGTAGCTGAGCTTCCCGTAGAAGAGATGAAAGCGTACAATCTGACGGAAAATACGCAGGCTCAAGTGAAAAGTGTTACCCAAGAAAAATCGGCAGATGGCTGGAGAGTCGGAGTGGTCCTTACATTAACTAACACTTCCGGATCAACAAACCGAATTCCAGATTATGAGCTTCGTATCCAAACGGGGGAAGGGACCGTTTATACCCTTCAAGCGAGCGCAAGCAATACTCGTTCCATACCCCCGCAGGGGAATGTGACTTTAAGCTATATGGCAGACATCGGTGTGAATAAGGATGTCCAGTTGACGAATCTTCTTTGGGTAGATGTCGATCAAAAAGTGTACCCTAAAGTAGAAAGGGTACTAGCCAATGCTACTATCAGCTCTATCATATGGCGTGGTCAGGATGCCAAAATAGACGATCCCTCCCGGTTAGGCTCTTGGGGCGCAAGATTCTCCCTTCCTGGCATCCATTCCGATTTGAAATATTCTGCGGTGAAGCTGTCTAAGCAGTTTACGGGCCAAACACCGAGCTATATCGTGGAAATTCAAGCCGAAAATGTGGGAAGCTATGCGGAAACCATACCGGATTTCACCTTGAGCGGGAAATCGGAGGGGCAATCCTTCATCGGCAAAAGGGTGGAAGAGACACCAATTCGTCTTGATGCAGGAGCCAAGAAGTCCATTCATTTTGCGATTACAACCGATACGAATACGACACTGGAAGCCTTCTATGTGCTTTCGCCTGAGAGTTTCTTGAAACAAGGTCAGACTGTTCCGGTTCAATATTTCACAGGGCGCCTAGGATTCAGACTCCCTGCGAACGAAGGTAACGTTTCAGGAACAGCAACAGGTAGCTATGTTTTTGGCACGCCGATCGCATTCACGCCAAGGAATGATTTCATTAATCCGAATTTAAATATTTCACTGGAAGAGCTGCATGTCACAGATAACGAAGAAACAGGAAATAAAACGGGAGTAGCTAAATTTAAGCTTTTCAATAAAAGCGATAAACCTATTCCGGTGCCGGCTTTTGGAGCGGAATTAGCTGGGAAAGATGGCAACGCGTACGCAGGAAAGCGCCAGACTGTAAGCGCAGCAGATATCGCGCCAGGGACAGGAATCGTCGTTAGCTACGGCTTCACCCTTCCAACCACGGAGCAAAGTGAACAGTTTCAATTGAATGTACAAGAAGTGTTATCAAATTCTGCCTACAAATCTACAATTGCCAGCTATCCTGTAAATGTTCAGAGTGAGAATGATCATAACAACATCTGGTTGTTTCCATTCAAGCTAAACTTGAAGAGTTGGACGTTATCGCAATTGACTGCGATGGGGACCACTGGATTTGCATACACTTATAAATTGAGTTTGGATATGGACATGCAGCGGGAATCCGAAGTGGTCCTGGATAGTGCCTTTTCCAAGTTGAAGTTTGAATTGGTGGATGCATCAGGACGTTCGCTGGGCTCGAATTCATTTCCTTTCACCGGGGCAAATCGTTTGGTCAACGGTTCTCAAATGCTGACCTTCAGCAACCTTACGCAAGACCAGATTCAGTCCCATGTATCCGTTAAAGTTTATGAAACCATCCCTACGCCGTCTGGTGATGTGGATAGGCTTATTGCGGAATTGAAATAGCTTGAAGAAGACGTCTTCTAATTGGAGGCGTCTTTTGTTGTATATACGAAAGCAGGTAGCTCGCGTTAAGGCTTAGGGGCAAGCTTGGCTTCCCCTTATTGGTGTTCGTTGGCGGAGTAACTGGAATTTCTACTGTTACAAATGGCGCGGAGTGGGGCTTTGATGAAATAACTGGAAATTGTGCAGCTATTGCAGACGATTCGCCTCAATTCTGAAGAAACTTGAGGAATTAGCTGCATAATTTCCACCTATTAGCTTGAGAGTGGCAGAAATGAGCGAATTAGCGGTACTTTTTCCCTTTTTAAGGCTTGCCCAATTAGAGCTGCTCAGATCCAATCCATTTAGGCTGCGGGGGAGCACCTCTACTCTCGAAAGGGTTCATGGGTTTGGAGGGAACTGGCGTCCGCTATTTAGTTGAAAAGGCACACTCTCCACGTCGAAGCGGAACTATGGGCCGTTATTTTGTTGAATTCATCTGTAAGACGCGCTACTGCGGACAAATAAGACCCTGTAGTTCCCATTGGGAGGGGGAAAAGCATGTTTTCCGCCAAATAGCGGACGCCAGTTCCCTTGGACGCGCTTGGGGTGAAACCAGTGGGAGAAAACCCAATTATTGCCTTCATAGAAACGACATATAAATCAGGTGAATTGCCTTTAAATGACATTGATAATCATTTTCACTGTAGTATAATAAAAACATTGTAATAATGATAATCATTATCATTGAAAATGTCGTCGTATACAGCACCACCAGTATTACCAGTACCATCAAGCACTACCAGTATCATCGGCACCATCAGCACAGCACCACCATCAGTACAGCACTACCAGCAGCACAGCACCTCCAGCACCAATAACATTAATATCAAAGAAAAGGTGGACAAAAACATGTCATCACTAGTAATTATGGATCGCGGGGAAGCGTTAACCCTGAACTTCGCAGAGCTTCGCAACTATCACGGGAATCTGGCCTTAATGGCGATTGGGGTAGGCTTTCGCGCTGTAAAGGCAGCATTGCAGGAATTATACGGAGAAGAGTCTGCGGAGCGAAGCTCGCTGACTGTCCGCTCCGGTCATGCCGGACCAGGGTTTCGCGATGCGTTCGAATATACGACACGTGCCGTGACTAGGGGAGCTTACATCGTCGATGTGGATTATCCTGTAGCTCAATATGATCCACACCGGGCACAGTCGTACGCTTTCGTCATTTCCGATTCGCAAGGAGCTTCCGTCGAAGTGGCGCTGAAAGAGAACTTTCTGCCAGGAGTTTTCTATGACTATTTGAAAAAAGGAAGAGAAGGCACCATGACGCCGGAGGACAAAGCGGCCAATGAAAAGCTGAAAGCGGACTTATGCGAGAAAGCCCTCGCAATGCCGCAAGATGAGCTGTTCGAGGTTAAACGTTTGTCATGACAAATCCTGCAGCCATGCCATTGGACTTTTTAATGCTGGATTCGGGGGCCATCTTCAGTGAGCAGACGGTTCGCGGAGGAGAAAGCAATCCTCGTGCCAAGGTGCTGGACCAATACGACCTGCCTTCGTACGATTTGCTTGGAGCGGGGCATAAGTTCCTCATCATCGACGAGTTTATCGATCAGGAGCTGATGGCCCAGCAACGAGCTAGGATTCGCGCTTTTTTAGATCAGGGCAATATTTTGTCCTTCGGCGGGCACTTGTTCCGTTCCTGGATTCCGGGGGCCTCAGCTTTTATTCCGAAAACAATACATAGCCACCATGACTATCTGGTTACAGTGGGGGATCATCCGATTTTTGAGGGTGTGCGATCCGAAGACATTACGTATAACAAAGGGGTTGCGGGCTTTTTCAGCCGTGGTCACCATCCGGTGCCGGAAGGGGCGGAAATTCTGCTAAGGCTTGCCGGAGCAGAGCCGATTACGTATATCGACCGCCAAAGCAGCGAAGGCACCATCGTCGTCCATGCTGGCCGCAATCTGCTTAATTATCGCCAGTCAGATACGAGTACAGGCCGCATAGGGGAGCAGTTCCATCGCTTCCTGTATGAAGAGCATGAGAGGCTCCAGCAAAGGCAAAGGAGGGCCTACGTATGAGAAAGATCGCAGTACTCTACACAGGCAGCTCGCATCAGCATCGTTCTTTTACAGAACCGAAATATCGCCAGTATATTGCCGATCTCTTGTATTTGCCGAAGCTGGCTGAAATTGATCTTCATGCGTACGACGTGCTGATCATTCCTTCGCAGATTCATCAAGGTTTGGTGACGCGTCATCTGCCGCAAATTCATGAGTTCCTGAACAGCGGCAACGTTGTGGTGGCTTTGGGCGCTCAGCCTAACGATTGGTTCAGTGGCCACAACTGGGAACATCGGCCGACGAATTTCTGGTGGTGGCTGGAGCCCGGCGCCAAAAGCGGTTTGGTGATGAGCAGTCCAAGTCACGATCTGTTCAGCCATATTCAGCTGGAGGATGCCACTTGGCATTATCACGGCGTCTTTTTCCCGGAGCAAAAAGTTGAGTCCTTGATCGATATCGAGCAGGACGGCTCCATCTTTTATGTGGATAAGCAAAGCACGCCGGGAACTCTTGTGGTGACGACGTTGGATCCGGAGTATCATTACGGTTCGTATTTTATGCCGGCTACGGAACGGTTTTTAGACGGTTTCTTGCCATGGCTGGCAACGGGTCGCATTTAATAATAGATGAGGAGAAAAGAAGGATGTTACAGACAAAAATTAAACTTACGGCGTTAACAATGGCAAGTTTACTTGCACTCCTGACCGGATGTTCGACAGGCAAACAGGATGGCGCTGCGCCGAGCAGTTCCCCATCCCAAGCAACACCGGCGGCCAGCGCTGCGGCTCCTGCGACAAAGACGGTGGATCTGCTCAAAATCGCAGGCAGCAATAACGGTTACCCGTCTCCGTTTGCTTTCAGCTCATCGGGTCCTTTCGGCTATCTGCGCAACTCGTTTATTTTCGATACGTTGACTTGGAAAGATGACAAAGGCGTCATCCCTTGGTTGGGCAAATCGTGGGAGGTGTCCAGCGATGGCCTAACGTACACGTTTAAGCTGGAGGAGAATGTGAAGTGGCATGACGATCAGCCGTTCACAGCGGACGATGTCGTATTCAGCTTCAACTACTACAAAACGTATCCGTTTAACTGGAACGGCGACATCGGCCAAATTAAAAGCGTTGAAAAAGTAAACGATTTGACGGTGAAATTTACGCTGAATAATAAATACGCTCCATTCCTCAGTGACTTAGTCGGTATTGTGCCGATCATTCCGAAGCATATCTGGGAAAAGGTGACGAAACCGGCAGAATACCGTGATCCGGCTGCACTGATTGGAACAGGTCCGTATAAGCTGTCCAAGTACGACTCCGCTTCCGGCCAGTATTTGTATACGGCGAACGATAAGTTTTTCAAAGGCCAGGTGCTTGTGAAGGAAATCGCTTATGTTACCGCATCGAATAAACTGCTAGCGCTGCAAAACGGTGAGATTGATGAGACCTATAGTGTTAGCTATGCCGATGTTCAGACTGCGGAAAAAGCGGGACTCAAGACGATCAAGAGCGAGCCAACCGGCAGCGTCGTGCGGATTTCGTTCAATCTAGAGCATCCTCAGCTAGGTGACAAACGCTTGCGTCAAGCACTGGCTTATGCGCTTAACCGTGAAGAAATTTCGGCCAAAGTTACAGGCGGAAAGCCGATGGTAGGCAGCGCTGGTGTCGTACCGACCGATTCCCCTTGGTATAACCCGAAAGTGAAGCAATACGGCTATGACACGGCCCAAGCGGAGAAAATTCTGGACGAGCTTGGCTACAAGAAAAATGCGAACGGGATTCGCGAGGATCTGAAGCTGAAGTTAATGACTTCTTCAGCGATGCCGGATGCGACGATGATGAAAGAGATGCTGAAGAAAGTAGGCATTGAATTAACGCTGGTGCAGCTGGATAACGCCGCATTCACTACTGCGATGGGTGAGAATAAGTATGATATTGCGATAACGGGTCATGTCGGCGCAAGTGGAGATCCAGATTATCTGCGCTTGTGGTTCTCCGGCAAAGCGGCTAATGCATATTCCTCGCGCGGGAAAAGCTTGAAGCTGGATGAGTTCCATAAGCTTGCCGATCAACAAATGCAAGAAATGAATGAAACGAAACGGCATGAAATCGTGAACCAAATGCAGGATATTTTAGCGGAAGAGCTGCCAACGCTGGTCCTGTACCACCGCCCGTTCTATGAGATTCATAAAGCCGATAAGTTCGACGGTTGGAAAAATACGTACGGCGGAATCGCAGACGGCATGCCGCTGTGGGAAAATAAGGCGTTCTTGATCGATGCCAAAAAATAACAAATACCGTTCCTACCTCTTGGTTCTGGTATTTGTGATTGTACTCAATTTCTGGCTCCCCCGGTTGCTGCCTGGGGGGCCCATTGAGTCTATTGCGGGCGGCGGCGAAGACGGCGCTGTCTTTTTGACGGAAGCGCAAAAGACGGCGATGCAGCAGTATTATCATTTGGACGCTTCCCTGGGCGTACAGTTTGTTGCTTATATGAAAGGTCTTTTTACATTTGATTTCGGCTCCTCCATTTTGTATAAAGCTCCTGTGTACGACATTATTCTGGAACGTTTGCCTTGGACGTTGTTCATTCTAGGGATCGCCAGCTTGTGCTCGATCATCATCGGGCTGCTTGCCGGGCTCTATTCGGCCTGGCGTTATCCAGGCAAAACCGACCGCAGCTTATTCTTGTCGATGCTGGGTCTAAGCACAATTCCCGAGTTTCTCATCGGGATGGTGCTGCTGATCGCGATGGCCGTTAAAGTCAAATGGTTCCCGCTGAGCGGAGCCAAAACCGCCTTTCTGCGCTCGGATCTATGGCTTGATCATGCGCTGGACATTGCTCGTCATGCCGTGCTGCCCGCGTTTACTTTGACGCTCGGAAGCGTAGCGAGCATCTACTTGCTCATGCGCAATGAGGCTGTCCGTGTGCGGCATGAACCCTACATTGAATTCGCATCGGCTAAAGGGATAAGGACCTCCGGCATTCTGTTCCGGCATATCGCCCGCAACGCCGCTTTACCGCTTGTCACACTGATCATTATTCGTATGGGTGCGCTGATGGCAGGCTCTATTTTGGTGGAAACCGTGTTTGCCTACCCGGGTGTTGGGAAGCTGCTGCAGGAAGCCATTTTGGGACGTGATTATCCGCTGCTGCACGGTTTATTTTTGATGATGACGCTGATTGTGTTGTTACTGAACTGGATCGCTGATCTGATTTATCCCTATCTGGATCCGCGAATTGCCGGGAATCGAGGTGTGCAGAGATGAAGTCATGGTTGGCAAAACTTACGGCTTCTCAGCGCGTGGGCATGCTATTGTTCGTTTTGATTGTCGTGTTTGCCCTTGCAGGGCCTCTGATCCACACGGCTTCTCCTTTTGCCATTGACGCAGAGCGGCTGCTGCCGCCGTCCGAACAATATTGGCTCGGGACGAATGCCATCGGACAGGATCTTTTCAGCCAGCTCATGCACGGGTCAAGAACAACGCTCTATATTGGCCTCATGGTGGCCTTGATCAGCACCTTCTTGAGTGCAAGTTTGGGCTTGTTATCCGGCTATTCCAACAGACTGGGACTGGCGATCAACGGTTTGGCGAATATGATGCTAGTACTGCCGTCGCTGCTGCTTATTCTCATAGTCGCTTCTTTTACAGGAGGAGGGACTTGGCAGCTGATTTTAACCCTAAGTTTGCTTACGTGGCCGGGTTATATGAAGCTGATTCGAGCTTCGGTGCTTTCGTTAAAAGAACGGGAGTTTGTCAAAGCGGCCCAACTTTACCAGGGGAAGACCTGGTATGTGCTGTACCATCATTTGCTGCCGTTTATTTGGCCGCTGGTGCGTACGAAATTCATTATCGCTTTCCAAACAGCGGTTGCGATGGAAGCGAGCCTGTCATTTCTGGGTATAGGGAATCCAAGCACAGTTTCTTTAGGTAAAATGCTGCAGGACGCTTTCTCGCGTACGCAAACTTTTTTGAACGATGCCTGGCAGTGGAGTATTGTGCCGCCTGCTTTGGTCATTCTTTTCGTAACTGTTGCGCTTGCGCTGATTGGCGAAAAAGCCGTAACGGCGAATCGCGGCGGTATAGAGCTTCCTGGCAAAGAGCGCCGGGCCAAGCGGAAGACGTCATTGCCGCAGCAGCCTGCGGGAGATCAGCCATCTGCGGTGGCCGTTCGTGATTTGCAGGTAGCTTATGGCGTGAAAACGATCATTTATCCCATCTCTTTTGAGGTGAAAAGAGGTCAGATCACTTCCTTGGTAGGGGAGTCTGGCTCGGGTAAAACAACGATGGCGCGCACCCTCTATGGGTTGACGCCTGTCGAATCCGTGAGCGGAAGCATCGTGGTGAATGGGCATGCTGTTTATCCTTCGGATGGGCGGCTAAGTACCCTGCAGCGATGGGGAGACGCCGCTTATATTTTTCAGGATCCGCGAAGCAGCTTTAATCCGATTATGACGCTGGGCGCGCAGTTCTATGAAACGATGCAGCTGCAAACGAGCTTAAGGGAGAAGAAAGCAGCGGCTGTTGCGGCTTTGGCGGAGGTGCAGCTTGGCGAGCATGTTTTGGCTTTATATCCGCATCAATTAAGCGGCGGAATGCTTAGCAGAGCTTTGATCGCGCTGGCGCTGGTGAATAAACCGAAGGTGCTCATTGCCGACGAGCCGACGGGTGCTTTGGACCCGATTGTGAAGAGGGAAGTGTTCGACCTGCTGGTGAGCAAAGTGAAAGAACACCGGTTGACGCTGCTTCTCATCACACACGATTTACCTGCGGCTCTGCATATTTCGGATGAAATCATCGTGCTGCAAGACGGTGTCCAGCTTCATGGAGAACAAAAGCAGCGCTATTTACATAACGGGAAGCAGTTGTTTCAACAAGCTGTTTCCGTTTAATCAACCGGCAGGAGGAGAGCGCCTTGTTACACTTAGAAAAGGTGTCCAAACAGTATGGGGGCAGCCGGAAGGAGCAGGTTGTCAAGGCGGTGGATGACGTAACGTTCACCCTGCAGGAGAACGAAATTTTCGCCTTGATCGGCGAAAGCGGCTCGGGCAAGTCGACTTTGGCCGAGCTCATCGTGGGCCTGCAGCAGCCGACTAGCGGCTCGATCAAATGGGCGAATGTTCAGAAGAACGCGCCGGTCTCACGTTTGCAGATCGTTTTTCAGAATCCGGACCGCTCCATGAATCCTTACTGGCCTGTCAAAGACATCGTCACCGAACCGCTGCGTTTGAGCGGATTGCCGCGTAAGCAAGCCTACGCCAGAGCGGAGTCGCTGCTCGGCAAGGTGAAGCTGCCCGCCGAGTTTCTCGAACGGTACCCGTTCGAGTGCTCCGGCGGGCAAAAGCAGCGAATCGCCGTGGCGAGAGCGCTCTCCATGTCGCCGCAGCTGCTGGTGGCCGATGAAATTACATCGGCGCTGGATCCTTCCACCGAGCATGAGCTGCAGCAGCTGTTGTTGTCGCTTAAGCAATCGGAAGGCATGACGATTCTGTATATTACGCATCGGCTGGAGACGATTGCCGGCTTCGCCGATCGGGTCGCCGTGATGAAGGACGGCGTCATTCAGGAGATAGGCGACACACGGTCGCTGCTCGATGAGCCAAAGACGGCGTATACGCGAGCGCTGCTGCGAGCTGGGGTTTTTGGCTAAAACAATGAAGCTGCCGATATGATCGGCAGCTTCATTGCGTTAGCGGTCACTATGACGGGAAATAATCTACAGACCCCACCTTATAAAGGGTTAGAACTTATACATATAATAAGGTTAACGATTATTATGTGGAGGGATCTTATGGGAGATTACAAACGGTACATTCCACTATTAGCAACAAAAGAAGGCTGGCAAGCAGCATACGCCATTTTAGACCAAGCCGGGAAATTAGCTTTAGATGATATTCTGGAAGGTCTTGAAAATCAAAACTGGAAAATAAGGAAATGGTGCACGGCTTTGTTGGATCACAATGCTGATCAACGCTCCATAGACCCCCTGGTCACCCGATTAACTGATTCCTATGCGGATGTCAGGAGGCATGCCGTGCATAGCATTGGTTGTCAATCTTGCAAAGATGAATCGTTGTGCATGGACATCATCGCGTTATTAATCGAACGTGCAATGAAGGATACAAGTATTGCGGTTAGACGCAGCGCTGCTCATATGCTGGGCAATCAACCCTACGATATGAGAGCATTAGAAGCGCTTGAGAACATTTTAAATAAGGAAAAAGACAGGAAACTATTATTCAACGCTACGTGGTCCTTGAAACAACAAAAAACACGTTTACTGGACCAGACTCTCTAAGTCGGGCTGTAATTTATTCCGCAGAATATACAGCATGACGGCACCAACAAGGAACGCGGCGGCATCTGAGATGACGAGCGACCAGACAACTCCGTGGAAACCATTCATTTGATTGGCGATATATAACACAGGAATTAACGTAACCCCTTGAATAATGGACATAATAAATGCGGCTGTTCCTTGCGCTGTTGCTTGGAAGATTCCTGTAAACAACGCGGTTATTCCTGTTATGAACAAGGACAAAAACGTCACATGAAGAATATAACTGCCCATCTGAATTAATTGCGGGTCATTCGTAAAAAGACCAATCAAGTGGTCGGAAATTAGAAAAACGATGATGCCGAAAAAGACGGCTAACGCCACAATTGCTTTGATTGTAAATTGAATGGTATGTTTCATGCGTAATTTATTCGCTGCAAAAGAGAAGGCAATCAACGGCACGACACCCTCGCATAAGCCCATCAAAATAACCTCAGGAAATTGCAATAAACGTGATGAAATTCCGAATGCCGCTACGGCCTGCTCCCCATATTCGACCAAATAACGGTTAAAGATCAGCGACATTGCACCCAAGAAGATACTCATAATAAAGACGGGAACTCCGATTTTGAATACATTGCTTAGTATATCTTTGGAAGCCTTGAACCATCTTAAGGAGACAGTTAGGAATTGGCTCTTATATCCGATATGGAAAGCATAGAATACACTCGCAACCAAGTTAGCAATGACGGTAGCAGAAGCTACTCCGATCACGCCCCAATGGAAGACGAAGATAGCTAGCGCGTCAAGAATAATATTGACGACTACACTGAGAATCATACCGACCATGGACGTGATTGCTGAGCCTTCCGCGCGCACGATATTCTCAAGCGTGAAGAATAAGACGATAAATGGGGAGCCAGCAATCATAAGTGTGACATAGTCTTTGGTGAAGCCGAAGGAGTCAGGTGTCGCTCCTAGTCCATGAACGATGGAATCGATAAATGGGAGACCGACGGCCATCAAGATAAGGCCAAGCACTAGACTGCTATAAAAAGCGAACGAGGACACATGTTTGGCATCATCGTATTTTTTCTCTCCCAGCAAACGGGAAATGAAGGCACTGCTGCCCATGCCAATCAAGTTGCCTAAGGCCATAATAGCCGCGAATAACGGCAATGTTAGTGCGAGTGCGGTTAACATGGCTGTATTGTCGAGTGTGCCTAGGAAAAAGGCGTTCAAGATGGAATATATGACACTCATTGACATGCCCAGCATCATGGGTACTGCGAAGTGAGCTACGGCTTTTGCGATGGGTGCTTTTTCAAAATAATGAAGGTTTTCTGTCTCCATATGCGTCACCACTTTCTGAAAATTGTTAGTTGGGATTGATCCAATCTTACAGTGTTAGATTGAACCTTACAGTGTTAGATGTTATCATATGCGTATGCACCTGTAAAGCACAATCTTACACTGTTAGATAAAGGGCGGATACCGATGAAAAAGCAGCAGCCTCAGATTTCGGAGGATAAAATTTTGGAAACCTCGTGGGAGCTTCTTGGAGAGGATGGCATCGAGAAGTTCAGCATGCGACGATTAGCCGACCGTTTAGGGATTCAAGCTCCTTCATTGTACTGGTACTTCAAGAGTAAGCAGAATCTTTTTCAGCGTCTGGCTAATCAGGTGTCGAAAATGATCGTGGAGGAGTTCCATTCCGAAGGGGACTGGAAAACGCAGCTGACCGCGTTTGCGGTTACGGTGCGGAGCGTGCTCTGTCGATACCCTTGCTCTACGCAGCTGATGATGCAAACGATACCTATTGAGCCGGACATCGTACGGTTTAGCAACCGTATGCTTCTCTGCGTGGAGTCGACACCCCTGGAAGAAGAGCAGAAATTACAAGCGGTTCTTACGCTAGTGAACTATGTCTTCTACTTCGTGCTGGATAATTATCAGCACCAGCGCCTTTTCTCCACGGTCATTAAGGAGCAGGAAGAGCAACTCGACGGGGAGATGCTCCGCCTGCTGGACTCCATGAGTGAGACGGATGCCGGGCTGTTCCGGAGCATGTACAAAAGCGGGCTGTTCGAGCTTATAGGGACAGATAAGTCGTTTGAATTTGGCTTAAAGCTGGTTCTGTTGGGGATCGAAGAGGTAATAAAGGAACATAATTAGCTCGGAACGATGCTGCATAGATGAGCATAATAAGGCGGCCAATAATGGCTGCCTTTTTGCTTTCGAGTTCTACGAATAGGAGAGCAACATTTCATAATTCCCCTTGTGTTATAACTATCGTGTACTTATTTGACACAGGAGGAGATTAAAAGATGAGTAGATTAAATGGGAAAGTTGCATTGGTTACGGGTGCAAGCCGGGGGATTGGTCGTGCCATTGCGACACGGTTAGCACAAGAAGGAGCCTTAGTAGCTGTTCATTACGGTACGAACCAGGCCGCAGCCGAAGAAGTAGTACGGGGTATTGAGCAAAATGGAGGGACTGCATTCACCATTGGCACGAAACTCGGTACGATCGAGAGCATCCAGAGCCTTTTTAAGACATTGGATGAGGTATTGAAGGAGCGGACAGGTGACACCCATTTTGATATTCTGGTGAATAACGCAGGGATTGCCCTAGTAGCCCCAATTGAGGATACAACAGAAGATGCATACGAAGAAATGATGAACATAAATGTAAAAATGCCATTTTTCCTAACACAACATGCTTTGCCGCGTTTGAGAAATGATGGTCGAATTATTAATTTGTCATCCTCTATAACAAGAATTTCACTCCCTGCTATTCCTGCGTATAGTATGAGCAAAGGGGCAATCAACACGCTAACGCTTGCTTTATCCAATCAACTCGGCTCACGTGGAATTACGATCAATGCCATCCAACCGGGATTCGTTGCCACGGATATGAATGCCGCCATGCTGCAAGATCCTGCTTCACATCAATATGGCGCTGATTTTTCTATCTTTGGCAGATGGGGGCAACCGGAGGATGTCGCGGATATAGCAGCTTTTCTGGCTTCTTCCGACAGCCGCTGGGTAACAGGGCAATTGATTGACGCCAGTGGAGGCTCTCATTTGTAAGTGGCGAAATTGAAGATTTTATTCGGAAGGAATTCATTATTTTTGCTAGAATAATATGCATAAATGATCTACATGAGTGATGAGCTCAGCCATTAAAGGAGATAGAAATGAACGAAGAAGACGTTAAGCAGCGTATTAAGGATTATCAGCAGGCAGAAGGGGTGAAATCTCTTACTTGCGGGAACAACAGCAGCCACGAGAAACTATATCCTAAGGTGCTTGACCAAGGGTTGGTGCTTCTCTGCCCAAATTGCAACTACATGCAGACGTACATCCCGGATCTCTTTTTCGATGATGGGTTTTATGACTGGCTTCGCGGTATGAAGAGTTTGATTTAAATTAATTAATTCCTGAACAGCCTGGCTGTGTGTAAACACAGAAGGCTGTTTTATTTTTATTTCATCGTGGGTTTATAGGGCAATATGACTTTTTGCATCATAGCGGAGAAATGAATCATGGTCCAAATAGCGGAGAAACGGAACTTTGAACGCCAATTTGGCTATTCAAATGGTCAAAAACGGTATGCTATGCTCCTCGTGTAAGACAAACCAATGACATGGGAGGATTTATTCTATGAAATAAAAACGGGTGTTGTTGATTTACTTTCATTATTTGTAAACGTATACAATTGCGAAAAACAAGACTTAAAGGGCAGGTTTTATTAACAATTGAAAGGACGTGACCCTGTTTGAAGAAGATGAAGCAAGTAACCCTGCTAGTATCCTTATTGTTAATTCTTAGCATGTTTAATACGGTAGTTGCGGATGCAGCAGCGCCAGAGGGCATTAGCCATGCTAGAATGATGCCCGTCGACAACATCGCCAATCACGGTTCCACCATGGTAGAGCTGCCGGATGGCACACTTTTCTCGGTATGGTTTAACGGAGTTGGAGAAAGAGATGGGAATTTAACCAAACTCATCGGTTCTCGTTCGAAGGATGGCGGGAAAACGTGGACTGAACCCTTTGTTGTTTATGATACATGGGATTTCCCCGATAATAACCCGGTTCTTTTCGTCGACAGTCAACAAAGATTATGGTTGTTCTACGGCGTTATCTACAATGGCCAATGGGTATCAACGCAAACTAAATTTATGTATGCCGATATGGGCAACTATGAGTATGCCGTTCGCAATGGCGGGAATGCAAAGTGGCACTATCCACAGCCCTTGTACACGAACGTAGGGGAAGGCATGTTTGGCGAAGGGAAGTACTCCAATGGACAGTGGAATTATGGCATCAAGGGTGCTGAAATCAAGTTTGTAAATCCAAGTTCTGTGACAGCCGCAACCTACTTGGACCCGTCTCAATATGTATCGGTCACGACAAGGTTTGGCGGCGCTACCCGTTTTATTACAGACAGCTTTGTTGTCTCGATGAGAAATAAATATGATCAGTACGTTGCCTATTTAAAATCCGCTAAGCCATACGATGATGTCTATGCGGGCAGAACAGATGAAATTATCACGATGCTGACTACGGGAGTCTCCGTAAAAGAGCCTTCCATTATTAAAAATTCAATTGAGCGTTCATCTGGCGCAGACAATGATGTCAATACTTGGGGACCGATTTACCGCAGGCTTGGCTGGCAAACTAAAAATAAGCCGATTGAAGTAACGCTTGCAGATGGCGTCACCAAAAGATTAATTTTGCCGTTGTATTCAGATTCATTGGCGAATTCCGTTTGCGCGTACACCGATGATCACGGCATCACCTGGAAGTTTAGCGATCCGATTGTAGGATCAGGAACGATCCAAGGCTCGCTGATTCAAAAGAAGGATGGCACCCTTCGTGGATATTTTAGAAGCGGTAAGTTAGATGGCCGTAATGGACGCATGGCTTGGCACACGACCTATTCGGAGTCTACGGATTTCGGCGTAACGTGGAGTGTTCCGAAAGTTGATCCTTATTTAAAAAATGACGGCGGCTTTGAACTTTCGAAGCTTCCTAACGGTGACTGGTTGATAGCTACCAATCAAGAAACTTCACGCAGTGTAGTTAAGAAAACGCTAGACGGAAATAGAAATTCTTTCAGTTTATTGCTCTCTACCGATGAAGGAATGAACTGGAAGCCGATCATGATCAAAGATGGCATGAATAATGGCGAAAGCTACGAATACCCATCGGTTCTCGTGGATAGAGCTGGAAACGCTTTGATGAACTATACGTACAAAATTCCTTCGGCTGGGGCTACGATTGGCTTCTCCAAAATTGCAAGCAGCGAGATAGGGACGTTGTTTAACTCGGTTATAACTGCAACTTATGGCGCTGGAAGTTCGCTGAATTATGATAATGTTGTCATGTTGCCGACAATTGAACTGAACGTAGGACAAAGTACACAAATGGCCTACAACCTAACAATAAGCGGACAATCGTTCGATGCAACAACGGATACACTTACTTTGACATCTGATCTGCCTGCAGTAGCTACAATTAACACAAGCGGGACCGTCACGGCCATTCAAGCAGGAACGGCAATGGTAACGGCTGTAAGCAACAAATACGGAACTATCTATAAATTCATCGTAAAGGTTACCCAATGAAAGGAGTCATGCAGATGAACAGGAAATTCAAGCTATTAATGTCTATGACGGTTTGTATCGCGATATCTGCAACAAGTCTAATTCCTGCCTTGGCTGCAAGTCCGGGAACATTCACCATTTCCGATCAAACGGTAAGTATTTTTAAACCAATTAAGGATAATGGGGCTACAGGTGATCACGTACATGGCTCCAGCATTGTAGAATTACCAAGCGGAGAGTTGCTGTGCGTATGGTTTCAAGGAAATGGCGAGCGGGATGCGACTACGACACGGATTATGGGAGCACGTTCAACCGATGGTGGAAAAACATGGCTGAAGCCGTTTGTAGTCACCGACGCTCAAGATATCGCTGACATTAATCCTGTCGTCTACGTTGATGCCGGGGACCGCCTCTGGTTTTTCTGGTATCCTGTCTTGGCGGGCAGATGGCAAACTTCCCAACCTCGCTATGCGTATGCGGAAAAAGGCAGTTATGAGCTTGAAGAAGTCGGCAACAAAGCGCCGAATTGGACATTTTCAGAAAATGTAGGGATTAAACTAGGCAAAAATATTGGTGGTGTGGTCAATCCGAGCAGCGCAGACGATAATATTAGCCAGTCGCTCGATGATAGAGCAGGAGCCACATCAAGACCTTCTTGGGCTACAGCACCTGTTATCGCGCGTCCAGAGTTGGCCAAAGGTTTCGTCAATACGGTAAAGGCCAAGCTTGATGACCAAAAAGAGTATTTGTTCAAACCGATTGCAGATGGCGGAGCAGGGATGAGCCGGAAAATTAATGAAGCTGAATTTGACGGTCTAGTCACGGAAACCATGCAGTTAATTGGCGGCGATCCAACCAAATATTTGTATGCTCCTACAGTTGCGGACACCATTACGGAACCCCGTTCCGGTTATCCGTACGCCCGCCGACTCGGCTGGCAAACCAAAGATAAGCCTTTTGCCGTCGATTTAGGCAACGGCAAAGTTCGTCTGCTCCTTCCGCTCTATTCAGACATGTTGGAAATGAGCATTATGGCTTTTACAGAGTATGATCCTTCCAAACCTCTTGCGGACAACTCGCTTCGGTGGGAGATGAGTGAGCCCATCGTAGGTATTGCCAACATTCAGGCCACAATGGCTCAAAGAAAAGACGGCACCATTGTAGCTTATATGCGTGACAACGGGCCAAGACCTTATCGTGTGGTAGCGTCCGAGTCCAGAGACAAAGGATTGACTTGGTCAACGGTCAAGGATGTGCCGGAACTGCAGGATCCGGGTGTAGGACATGATCTTTTGCAGCTTAAGGACGGTAATTGGGCATTCGTTCACGTAGATACGGAATCAAACCGGAACACATTGGCTGTCGCCCTTTCGGATGACGAAGGAAAAACGTGGAAATACAGGAGACATCTTGCCCTGGATACAAGAAGCAGCACGGGAAGCTACCATTACCCTGCAATTACGCAAGCGCATAACGGAGATATGCTGATCAGCTTCAGCCGGTTTTTCTCATCGCTTGATACAGACTCTGCCAATCAATCTTTGGGAAGCTATAAAAACATTACGTTCTCCAGAATAACAGAGGACTGGATTAAGCAAGGTGACCCTGTAACCGTTATTAGAGAATATGAAAGCATCGATCGCGAAGTTGCCGTACCTGCTTCTTTCAATATCAGTAAGGCATCCGATAGTGCGATTAAGGCCCTTTTCCCATCTACTATTAAAGCTTATACCTCTTATAAATCTGGTGCAGAAAATGCTGTTCTTCCTTCCGTTGATCTGCCGGTGGTTTGGGATGTTGCTGCTATTAAAGCGAACTATAAGCTTAATTCCTTGATTAGCAACCTTACCGGCGTTGTGGATGAGAGCAAGTTGCCGCAGGGGATAACGAGCGATATGCTGCCATTTTTCAAAGCACCTTTGAGGGTATATCTCTACAATGATCCTAATGCGGTTGCGGCTCAAAGTTTGGCGTTAAATAAAACTGACCTTGCTCTGTTCAAGGGGCAGTCTGAAGCATTAATTGCGACAGTACTCCCAAGTCAAACCACGAATAAGACAGTGCTGTGGAGTTCAAGCGATTCCAGTGTTGCTACAGTAGATACGGACGGTATCGTCACGGCAGTTAATAAAGGAGCGGCTGTTATCACGGCGAGAACACTTGACGGAAACTTTACTGCGACAGCTAACGTTGAAGTAAGAATCCCTGCTGCAAGCGTTACAGTCACACCGGGCGAAATTACGCTAAATAGCGGACAATCCAGTGTTTTGGCAGCAGCGATAACGCCGGATGACACAACGGTTCAATCCATCAACTGGAGTTCAAGCGATGAGAAAGTTGTTGTAGTGAATGATAAAGGGGAAGTTACAGCCAAGAGTGTCGGTCAAGCAATCATTACTGCAAAAGTCATTGACGGAACCAACATAGCGTCTGGAACGGCGGTCGTTAAAGTACTGGGAAGCAGCGGTGGTGGTAGCGGTAACGGTGGTAACAATGGTAACACTGGGGGCAGTGGCACTGGCAGCAGTAACTCAACAACTCCGCCTTTAGTGCCGCCTGTAACGGGGCAGCCTCCTGTGAATCCACCGACGAAGCAGCCGGACACAACGCCAAAGCCAGTATTTACAGATGTAAATGACAACTACTTATGGGCAAAAGAAGCCATAGAAGCCTTGGCCAGCAAAGGAATCGTTAACGGTACCTCTGAGACGACGTTCTCGCCTGAGAAAAATATTTCGAGAGCTGACTTTATGACCATGGTTGTCAGAGCGCTTAATCTGAAGGCGGAAATTAACAGTAACTTCGATGACGTGAACAAAAACGATTATTATTATGAAGCGCTGGCAATAAGTAAGGCTTTGGGGATTGCGGATGGGGTAGGCGGTAATACCTTTAATCCTCAAGGGGAAATTAGCAGACAAGACTTGATGGTGCTTGTTTCCAGAGCCCTTCAAAAAGCAGGAAAGTTGCTGCCTAAAGGCAACCTTGACGCACTAAATTCCTTCAAGGATGCATCCAACGTTGCGGATTATGCCAAAGAAAGCGTCGCTTTACTTGTGGAGGCTGGAATCATTGAGGGCAGTGACAACCTGATCAATCCGGAAGGTAAAGCAACGAGAGCTGAAGTGGCGACTATAGTTTATCGTGTTTTGAAATTGCTAAACTAATGGCGAGAGGGTGTCCCCGAGTTGGTTGGGGACATCCTTTTTGTGTGGCCCAAGTAGCCCCCAGTAGCTCAAGTAGCGCGAGTAGTCCAAGTAGTCCAAGTAGCTCAAGTAGCCAAAGTACGGTTCCAAGGTGAACTACCTTGGGCGCGAACTTACCAGCCAACTTTAACGGACTCCACAGCCGTTATTATCGTAAATATCGCCCTGTTTCATTTCTAACGGACACAGGAGTCCTTATTTGCCGATTTTGAGGCGAAATCATGGTTGAAACAAGCAAATAGCGGCGCTGGAGTCCGTTAGATTTTCAAAACGGCTATATTTCGCTGAATAAGAGCAGCTGAGTCCGTTAGGTGAACGGGGGGAGTTTCGCCGTTCCGTCTCATCTTGCCTGACCCGTTCCCGTCCAACCCGCTCGCCCGTCCTTCCTGATTCTTTCTGTCCCGCCGTTCCTTCCCACCCCACATGTTGACTATTTGCATCATAGCGGAGAAATGAATCATTGCCGGATAAGCGGAAAAACGGCACTTTAAACGCCGAATTGGACGTTCATTTGGGCAAAAATGGTGTGCTATGATCCTCGTGTAAGGCAATCCAATTACATAGGAGGATATATTCGATGAAAGCAAAAAAGGGGATTATGACAGTAACCGGCTCATTGCTTTTGTTATCAAGTGTGCTTAGCGGTTGTGGAAGCAGTTCAACCACTTCGCCAGCTTCAACCAATAATGCTTCGACTTCGGCTCCGGCAACGACAGCTGGTGCGGCAAGCACACCGGCAGCGGCCCAACCGCTATCGCTGACCTGGATGAGGTACGAACACCCATCGCAAGCGATTGTGGCGAATTCAAAAGCTGTTCAGGAAATTGCCAAGCGTAAAAATGTCAAACTCAATCTCCAAAGTGTTCCCCAGAGCAACTACGATGATAAAAAGAAAACATTGATCGCAACGAATACCCTGCCTGATATCATGCTCGTCAAGCAAGACGATATTCAGAACTTTGCCGATTCGGGAACCTTCCTAGATTTGACACCTTATTTGGACAAAATGCCTAATCTGAAGAAAGTCATTTCCCAGCAGCCGGAAATTAATAAAAACAAAATTGACGGGAAGCTGTATGGATTCCCTCTTGTAGCCAATTGGCAGGGAGTTGGCGGCCAGCTTTCGATGATCCGTATGGATGTGCTTGACAAGTTAGGTCTAAAAAAGCCGACAACTTATGATGAATTGTATCAAGTGATGAAGAAAATGAAAGAAGCGAATCCGGATTCCTATCCGTTCACGGCTCGTGCCGCCAATGGACTTACAGGTACAGAAAATTTAATCAATCCCATTTCGTTCGCATTTGGTAGCGGATACACAACGTTTAACGGTACGAAGGTATACTACGAGCCAAAAGATAAAACTTACAAATTCGGTCCGGCGATGCCAGAGTTCAAAGAGGCTATTACCTGGTTGAATAAATTGTACAAGGAAAAGCTTTTAGATCCGGATTATGCTACGGCTACATCACAAATTTGGCAAGAAAAGCTAAACTCGGGCAAATCCTTCTATTTCCAAGATAATAATGGTTTCGCCAGCACATTTAACATCAATCTGCAGAAGAAGGATCCGAATGCGAAGTTTGATATGTTGGATACTATGACGACGCCAAGCGGTGCAAAACGGAACCTGATCTACGCACTTGGCCACTTATCGGAATCCTACGTTATTAATGCGAAAGTTAAGAATCCGGAACAGGTTGTTCAATTCATGGATTGGTTCTATTCCCAAGAGGGAATCGAAGTTACCAACTTCGGTGTCAAAGGGGAAGATTTTACCGGCGAAAATGGCGATTACAAATTGACGGACGCTGTCGTGAATAAATACAAGGACAGACAGCCGAGCGCATTCTATGCGCTGCAATCGGAGTATGGCACAGGCTACCTGGGACTTGGTTTGAACAATGACGATCATGCCGGATTGCCGTTCAATACGAAGGAATGGGTAGATTGGAACAACAAAGCATCCAAAGGTTTGGCTGCAGGCGAAAATGTGCAATTCGTAAATGACCCGCCATTTACCAAAGATGAACGTGAGAAACTGAAGCAAATCCGTACGCAGCTCGACGCTTACCTGGCTCAAAACATGGATAAGTTCATTGTGACAGATGGAGCGCTCAAGGATTGGGATAACTTCGTGAAACAACTCAAATCCAAGGGTGCAGACGATATTGTCAAAATCTACAACGATGCCTTGGCACGCGTGAAATAAGCTCAAAGTTCAATTCATATCGTGAGAGGGCAGGTTGCTAAGGCATACCTGGCGGCCTGTCCCTTTCTTTTTCAGGAAGGAGTGAAATGATTGACACCAGCTGTTGAGATTAAAAAGAATATCCGCAAGAGCATGCCATTATATCTCATGTTTGTATTACCGTTTGCCTATTTTGTCATTTTTCATTATGCACCGATGGTTGGGAATCTCATGGCATTCGAAGATTATTCGATTGTCAAAGGCTTCTTTCATAGCCCATGGGCAGGGACGAAATATTTCCGCCAATTTCTGACGGATCCGTATTTTTGGCAAGTGGTGCGCAATACCGTGCTTATCAATTTGTATTCTCTCATTTTTTATTTCCCGTCATCGCTCATATTCGCTTTATTGTTAAACGAGCTGCAGCAAAAGGTTTTCAAGAAGTTTATTCAAAGCATCACGTATATTCCGCATTTTTTATCGACTGTCGTAGTCGTAGGTATGCTGGTTAACTTTCTCTCCATCGACGGACTTATTAATGAAGTCGTGAAGCTTTTTGGAGGGGAAGCGAAGACCTACATGTCTATGCCGCAATGGTTCCGAACGATTTATGTAGGCTCTGAAATCTGGCAAGGGATCGGCTGGAACTCCATTATTTATTTGGCGGCATTGACTACAATCGATCCACAACTCTATGAGGCGGCAACGATGGATGGTGCAAACCGATGGCGGAAATTGCTGCACATTACACTGCCTGGTATTTCAACGGTTGTTACGATCATGCTGCTTTTAACGTTGGGCAAAATGCTTTCCGTCGGATTCGAGAAAATTTTATTACTGTACAGTGGTCCCACGTATGAGACGGCCGACGTTATCCAAACATTTGTTTATCGCCGTGGGTTAATCGACAGTGACTTTAGCTTCGCTGCAGCCGTAGGTATTTTCCAATCGGTATTGGCTTTTGCGCTTGTCATATCAGCGAATCAAATATCCAAAAAATTGAATGGATCCCGGTTGTTCTAGCAGGAGGAATTGAGATGCGACTTCGTAACTTTTCTGTTTTTGATACGATTAATTTAGCTTTTATGTTGGCTATGATCTTTATTACACTTTATCCACTTTACTACATGGGAATAATTTCCATTAGTTCAGGGTCATCTGTTAGCAGCGGCGAAGTTTTTTGGCGACCTATAGAGATTAATTTCAAAGCCTACAATGTTATTTTTAATGATCCTGCGATTGTGCGCTCCTACGGAAATACCATTTTTTACACGGCTGCCGGGGTGCTTATTAATTTGGCGATGACGGCTCTTTGCGCCTATCCTTTGTCCCGTAAGCATATGTATGGACGTTCTGTTCTTGCCTTGTTCGTGGTATTCACCATGTTCTTCGACGGTGGACTTATCCCGCGGTATATGGTGGTTCATGCGTTAGGAATGGTCAATACGGTATGGGCGATATTAATTCCGACTGCGATCAATGTTTTCAATATGATTCTTATGAGAACATTTTTTGAAGATATTCCAGAAGCGCTGCACGAGTCTGCCATCATGGACGGCGCAGGAGAGTTCCGAGTTTTCACCAAAATTGTGCTTCCGCTTTCTTTGCCCGTTATGGCCACTATGTTTCTTTTTTACGCGGTGGCGCACTGGAACAGCTTTTTTCCTGCCCTTATTTATTTAAATGAGAAAAGTTTGTACCCGATGCAAATTATCTTGCGCAATATCGTCATATCGGGAGATATGGCTACACAATCCGCACAGCTTGGAGCAGCAGAGGCTGGGATGGCGGTCATGACGGAAAATATTAAGTATGCCTGCGTGTTCGTTGCGATTTTGCCTGTGCTTGTCATATACCCGTTTGTGCAAAAATACTTTGTACAAGGAGCAATGCTTGGTTCTGTAAAAGGTTAAAGTCTACTCATTTAGGGGGATAACATGGCTGCCGAAACGAAGCTTCATTTAATAGGAAACGCTCATTTGGACCCGGTTTGGCTATGGCGCTGGCAAGAGGGATATGCGGAAATCAAGGCGACTTTTCGCTCTGCGTTGGATCGATTGAATGAGTATCCTGATTTTGTATTTACATGTGCTTGCGCGGCGTACTACAAATGGGTGGAAGAGAACGCCCCTGGGATGTTTGCCGAAATTAAGCTGCGTGTTGCCGAAGGAAGATGGGTCATTACAGGCGGGTGGTGGATCCAACCGGACTGCAATTTACCGTCAGGCGAATCGTTCGCGCGGCACAGTTTATACGGACAACGCTATTTTATGGAGAAATTCGGCGTGATGGCGCGAGTCGGATACAATGTGGATTCATTCGGTCACCACGGCATGATGCCGCAGCTTTTGAAGCTAGGTGGAATGGATTCCTATGTATTTATGCGTCCAGGTGCCCATGAGAAAACGCTGCCGCACGATTTATTTTGGTGGGAATCGGAAGATGGCAGCCGCGTGATGACGTTCAGGCTAGCCGACAGTTACGGCAATTGGGCGAGCAATGGCATGGAAGATAAGATTCGTAGCCACAGAGCTATGGCAGTTGCAGGAGGGCATGCGTTCATGTCCTTCTACGGAGTTGGTAATCATGGGGGAGGACCGACCATCCAGAATCTCGAGCTCATCCACCAGCTCCAAGAACGGCCTGACATGGACGGCATTCAGTTAAGTTCTCCGAATCGATATTTCTCAGAAATGAAGCAGATGAATCCGGATATTCCCGTCATTAAGGATGAAATGCAGATGCATGCCGTCGGCTGTTATTCCACACACTCGGAATCCAAAGCCGCGAACCGCAGAGTCGAGCACCAGATGCTTACGGCTGAGAAAATATCTTCTTTGGCTACTTTGATGCGAGGTTTGCCGTATCCAATGGAAGCGCTTAATCGCGCGTGGGAAAACGTGATGTTTAATCATTTTCACGATATTATGGGCGGCTGCAGTATTAAGGAAGCTTTTGACGATGTTCGGGATTTTTACGGTGAAGCATCCAGTATAGGAGCAAAAGCAATAAACGCCGCTTTTCAAAAGATATCTTGGTCCATTCATACGATGAAACCGGGTATAAAATCATTAAGCAAAGAGAAGGACTGGCAGCTCTGGGAGCAAGATGATCTAGGGTCGCCGCTTGTGGTGTTTAACCCCTTATCATGGGAGGTGGAGGCACCCATTGTCATAAATAAGAAGGTGGCCGGTGTGACAGATGCTGCTGGCATTCCTCTGCCGTTTCAAACGGTCAGGGCCTCTCGGACTAATACTAGTGATAAATGGGATACCTTCATTAAGGGGAAAGTTCCGGCTTTTGGCTATCAAGTCTTTTGGGTCTATCGGGATAAAGCTTTTGACGTTGTACAGAGAGCGGATGCCGTCAGGGCAGAGGGGTGTTTGCTGGAAAATAGTCAAGTATGCCTTGAGCTTGATCCGGCTACGGGGTATATCCGTCGTTGGATTGACAAGCGGAATGGCGGCAGAGAAGTACTAGCCGGCGACGGAGCGGTGCCAATTGTCTTGGATGAGAGTCACAGCGATACCTGGGGACATGGTCTTACACACTATCGTGATGAGCTCGGACAATTCGGAGGCGCTGAATTAAAGGTGATGGAGCATGGACCGCTGCGAGCGACGATCAGAGTAACCAGCTATTATGGAAATTCCGTACTTCGCCAGGATATCAGTTTACAGCCTGACAGCTCTGATGTGCATGTGAAGGTAAGGCTGGACTGGAGAGAACAGCATAAGATGCTGAAGCTGGCTTTCCCTGTTAACGTGGAGCAGCCTAAAGCCGTGTTTGAAATCCCGTATGGATATATCGAACGTCCTGCTAATGGATATGAGGTGCCTGGACAAATGTGGGTGAATCTTTCCGGCAGTAAGCCAGGTACATCGGACAATACGGAGTCCGCTACATTCGGTCTTTCTCTGATCAATAATGCAAAATACGGATACGATGTGCAAGGCAATGAGCTGAGGATGACAGTGGTACGAAGTCCGATCTATGCCGACCATTTCGGCGAACGCGACGAAGAAGTGGAATTTATGGATCAAGGCGTACAGGAATTTTCGTATGTCCTTTCAGCTCATAGCGGTTCTTGGCAAAATAGCGGAGTTGTACGTAAAGCCTACGAATTGCATAATCCGCTTCTCCAAGTGTGGGAAACGTATCACGAGGGGGATTTGCCGCAGATTTCGGAGGGAATTTCCATATCGTCAGAGCATGTGATTGCAGTAGCCTTTAAACCGGCCGAGGACAGGAATGGATGGATTCTCCGCTGCCAAGAGATTTATGGAAGGGAAGTAGAGACGGAACTGAGCTTACCTTCCTTGAATCGCAGCTGGCGGAGCACGTTTGGAAAATGTGAGATCAAAACGTTCTTCCTGCCTTCCAAGCCGCATGAGCCGATTGAGGAAGTGAATTTTATAGAAATGAAACATACGGAGGAGAGCGAGATCCAATGAAGATTAACAACCCCAACGGCGTATGGCCGACAATGATCACTTTGTACAAGGAGTCAGGCGAGATAGATTTTGATGCGATGGGACGTATGGTTGAATGGTTTATTCATAACAAAGTTGACGGATTATTTGCTGTCTGCCAGTCCAGCGAAATGTTTTTCTTGAGCTTGGAAGAGCGCGTGAAGCTTGCCGCTTTTGTCGTGGAGAAGGCTGCGGGAAGGGTTCCCGTCATTGCGTCGGGACACACCGCTGACTCGATTGAAGATCAAGTTCGAGAAGTGACGGCGATGTCAGAAACAGGCGTTGAGGCTGTTATCTTGATCTCGAACCGATTGGCGGACGAAGATGAGTCGGATGAAGTGTGGAAGCTTAATGCTCAGAAGCTGATCGAACAACTGCCGGAGCATATTGCGCTTGGGATCTATGAATGTCCATTTCCTTATAAGCGGCTATTGACGCCATCGACATTGAAGTGGTGCGCGGATACCGGAAGGTTTTTCTTCTTAAAGGATACTTCTTGCGATGTGGAGATGATCAAAGAAAAGCTGGAAGTGATCAAAGGAACTTCATTAAAGCTATTCAATGCCAACACCGCTACGCTTTTGGAAACATTGAAGCTGGGTGTTGACGGTTACAGCGGGGTTATGGCCAACTTTCATCCGGATCTATATGCATGGCTTCTGCAGCATTGGAAGGAGCAGCCTGAAGAAGCGCAGCATTTGAGCGACTTGCTGAGTGTAGCTTCATTTATTGAGCGGCAGTTATATCCGATTAACGCGAAATATTATCAAATGAAGGAAGGCATCAGTTCGAATTATCACTCGCGCGCGAGAAATCATGACGAGTTCACAGCCACGAATAAACTCGAAGTGGATGAGTTATACCGTCTCTCCAAGAAGTTATCGCAGCAATTTTCATTCCAGCATTAACAGATAAGCAGGAAGCACACTATCGTGCTTCCTGCTTATCCTTTTATTTTCCTTTTAGAAGAAGGATTCATGTAGAAAGATTAGAATAATAGTATTTGTAACCGCTTACTATTAAAGGTAGAGCATTCATAATGGGGGAGTAAACTTGAATTGGAGACACTTGCAGCAAACGTTGAATAAAAATAGATTGTTTTTTAAGATCCTGCTTTATTTCCTTTCTTTGCTGATCCCGATTGTCATCCTCGGAGTCATTGCCTATTTGAATGCGGATCAATTAATTAAGAAGGATGCCTCCGGAAAGCTTACGGACAATTTGGTTGCATCCTCCAAAACCATTGATATCTATTTAGGTATGGCACAGTCAACCAACAACAGCTTGCTGCTCAGTGATACCATTCAACAATATTTACGACCGTATCCATTACTTACGGATGAAGAGAAAATTAAGTTGCCTTCGATTGTGAGATCCATTGCGGGGAATCGTAATACGATAAGCCACTTTGTCGACAATATCTTTCTATTTGTGGATGATCAGCGTGTTTATTTTAGTGATGGCATGGTTGACTTTGATGTTTTCTTTGACACTTTCTACAAATTTGATGGTTACAATAAAGATTTCTGGCGACAACAATTACACGAAAGCAGCCTGTTCGAATTGCTAACGCCAACGAGAGTGGCAAACCCGAATATGAATACGAATCGTGATGTCATTCCGAGTGTCACGACCCAATATTTGAATGGTCATTTGGCAACGATGGTGACGACCATTTCTATCCCAACAATCGCAGCTACGCTGCAAAACAACTCCATTTTCTCGACCACCCACTATATTGTTATGGATAAAGATAATCAGATCATTTTGCAAAGCGGCGGTTTAGAAGCCAAAGACGTGGAGCAAATTGTTGCTGGTTTTTCGAAGGAAAAAGCAAGTAACGGAGCGCTTAAAATCGGTCAAGATCAGAATTGGATTGTTCAAACCACCTCCGAATATGGATGGAAGTATTATTCCATTACACCGGTGAGCTCTTTTAACCAGGAGTCTTCGAGCATTTTTAGCTTGATCATCTGGATTTGTATCAGTTTAATCATCATTGGCATCGCCTTTTCTGCCATATTCAGCGTTCGGCTGTATAACCCGATCAAAAATATCAGAGATATTTTACAAAAAACCGAACGAATAGAAGAAGGCAACCAAGAAACCCCACGGAGCGGCGAACTTCAACGGATTGGGAATAGCGTCAGCCAATTGGTCCAGCAGCATAAGGATGCGAATATGAAAATTCATACCTTCTCAGAGGAAATTCTCGAGCAGTTTTTCACGAATTTAATTAAAGGGGTTCGTGGGGGACAGCCGTATGCGGTTAACCAGATTCTAAAAGAAATTGATTTTCATACAGGTACCTATTTATGCTGCTGTTTTGTGTTTATGTTCAGGGATCAATTCTATCATGACATTCTGGAAGCGGACCGCTTATTGATTTTCGAGAAGATGAAGAATGTGCTATGGGGCATTATGAAAAAATACGTGAATTGTTATTTGGTGGAATATGAGCCCTACTTATATGTTTGCATGGTCAATTTGAAGAGTGAGGCAGATCGTGAACAGCTGGAACAAGCTTTGGAAATGATTAAAATGACCTTTGCTTACGACACCATGTATTGTGAATTAGTTATTGGCTTAGGAAAAAGATACGACAAGATTGAGGACTATTCCAAATCTTATAGTGATGCTATTACGGCTATAGATAAGCGGACAGATTCATCCAAGACGGTCATCGTCGATGCAGCGCATCTGGATATCGATCAGAACTACTATTATTCTTTCCTGGATGAGACCAAAATCGTCAATAAGCTGAAATCAGGCGATCGGGATGGCTTACGAGGAGAGCTGGAAGGAATTATTGCTTTGAATAAAGCAAGAGGGGTTTCTTATCACTTTCTTGGGGCTTTGCTCGTGGAGTTTTTCCATACAGGCAACCGTTATTTAACGGAAAAAGGACTTCGTATGCATGACTTTCTTGAGGCAAATGAGCATGATTTTTTAAGCCAAAAGGAGCTTTTACCGACAGAGTTTGATGCAAGGTTGAAAATGATTTTTGAGTTTTACGATAAGATGATCACCGAAACGTTGTATAAACCCGAAAGCAAATCAGGTACGGTCGTATCGCTTATTACGGCTTATATTGAGAAGCATTATGAAAAGGATTTATATCTGGAGGTCATTGCAAACGAGATCGGTCTGTCCGCCAAGTATGTGTCCAGGATGTTCAAAGAGACGACAGGGACGAATATCTCGGACTACATCAGCCTGATTCGGATTGCAAAAGCGAAAGAACTGTTAGCCCATACGGATATAAAGATTAGTGATATTGCAGATCAGATCGGCATTTTCAGCCGCACCACCTTCTTGCGTTTATTCAAAAAACATGAAGGCATTTCACCCAATGAATATCGGCAGATACACGGCGGTAAGCAGAAATAGCTTGAAAATGGACGATTCAGGCAGGTAGAAGAATGAATCATGGAGACCCAAGTGGAAGAATGGTTCATCTTAGGCTGATTTGGTTCTTTTAAAGCGAGGCAAGTCGCTTATACAATAAAAATGGCCAGAACAAATCCAGGTTATGGAGGGGGACCACCATGGATTTCAGAAACAGGAGATTGTTAACTGCCTGCTGTTCGCTGGTTGTAGTAGGGAGTTTAGTAGCGGGGTGTGATCACATACCAAATCGTACAGTCAAGCCATCGGCGAGAGTAAGCTCTTTACCGTCGGACAATCCGATGACGCTTTCTTGGATGAGATACGAGCATTCTTCCCAAGCGTTAGATGCTAATTCGGTCGTTGTTCAAGAAATTCAAAAAAGAAAAAACGTCAAGATTGCCTTACAAAGCGTTCCACAGAGTAACTATGAGGACAAAAAGAAAACCTTGATGGCTACAAATTCGATTCCCGATGTCATGATGGTCAATCAAAATGATCTTACGGATTTCGCGGATACCCGCATTTTTCTGGATCTCACTCCGTATTTGGATAAAATGCCGAATTTCCATAAACTCATTGCGCAAAAGCCGGAAATCAATAAAACGAAAGTGGATGGCAAGCTGTACGGTTTCCCTTTAGTAACGAAATGGAGCGTTCAATCTGGTCTGCTGCCGATGATGCGCACAGATATGTTAGCGAAACTTCATTTAAAAGCGCCAACGACGTACGAAGAGCTATATCAGGTACTCAAAAAGTTTAAAGAAGCTTATCCGGCATCTTATCCTTTTACGAGTAGAGCGGCGAATGGTAAAACAGGAACAGAAAATTTGATCAATCCTATTGCTTTCGGCTTTGGAAGTGGCTATACGAATATTACGGGTACTAAAATTTACTATGAACCGCTGACGCAGCAATATAAATTTGGTCCTTTTGCCCCTGAATTCAAAGAGGCTATTGCCTATCTTCATAAACTTTACAAAGAAAAACTGCTTGATCCAGATTATGCCGTAGCAACCTCCCAAATATGGCAGGAGAAATTAAGCTCAGGAAAATCATTCTTTTTTCAAGATAACAATGGTTTCGGAGCGAATTTTAATAAAGCACTTCAGGCGAAAGAACCGGAAGCCAAGTTCGAATTGTTACCTGCTCTGGCGAGTAATAAAGGAGTTAAGCGCAATACCATTTATCAACTTGATCACCTTGGTGAAATGTACGCAATAAGCGCTAAGGTTAAGAATCCTGAAGAAGTGATTAAGCTCATAGACTGGATGTATGGGGAAGAGGGGACGAATCTAACCAGTTTCGGAGTAGAAAATGTGGATTACACGCTGGTTGGAGGCGAATATCAGATATCGGATGCAACGAAGCTGAAGTTCAAAGATAAACAAGATCCCTTCCGCTCGATGCAATCTGCCCTTGGTACCGGCTATCTTGGCTTAGCGTTTCAATCTGACGACCATCCGATCCTATTATCTTCTGCACCGGAACTAATTAAATGGTCTGAGAAGGCAACCCAGGATCTGGCTGACGGGATTAATTACCGGGAGATTAATGATCCTCCATTTAATAAACAAGAACGAGATCGGCTTAAACAACTCCGCACACAATTGGATGCCTATTTAACTCAAAATATGGACAAATTCATTGTCAGTGAAGGGGCATTGAACGATTGGGATACTTTTATCAAGCAATGTAAAGACAAAGGGGCAACGGAGATTGAAACGATTTACAATACAGCACTTGCACGAGTAATAAAGTAACTTGATTAAGGGGGTACTACGGAATGAACGCTATTTTGAGTTCAATGACGACACGTTATCCAGAATTAATAGGCTGTTTACCAGATATCGAATTGGGGTTTGAGCTGCTAAACCATTCGTTTCATCAAGGAAACAAGCTGTTATTATGTGGTAACGGTGGAAGTGCCGCAGATTGTGATCATGTTGTAGGCGAACTGATGAAGGGATTTATCTCGAAAAGGCCTTTGTCCGCATCCGCAAGCGATCGTTTTGAACGTGAATTTCCGGGAGAAGGGTTGGATCTTGCTGTTAAGCTCCAAGGGGCGCTGCCGGCGATTTCACTCGTAAGTCACTCAGCTTTGATAAGTGCTTATGCCAATGATGTTGATCCAGAAATGATTTTTGCCCAGCAAGTGTATGGTTACGGCCGTTCAGGGGATGTATTGATTGCATTCAGCACATCAGGCAACTCTACGAATATCTTGCGGGCTTTGCAGGTCGCTAAGGTGCAAGGGTTGAAAACCATTGGTTTTACGGGGGATAGCGGCGGGAAATTGAAGTCTTTATGTGATGTGACGATATGTGTGCCTTGGGAGAAAACCCTCGATATTCAAGAGAGGCATCTGCCTATCTATCATGCGTTATGCCTGATGTTGGAGGAGGCGTTTTTCCCAAAATGACCCTTGTTGCTGCAGTCGATATTGGTGGAACAAAGTGCGCAGTGAGTTTGGCCATTGTAGAAAAGGATAACGTCGTATTCGTGGATAAAATAAGCTTTTCGACCCCATCTGGGCCGGAAATGGCAATGGATGAAATCTGCGCATCTCTTGATACGATGTTAATGCGTCATCCAGATCGGACACCTGAAGCCATTGGTATCAGTTGTGGAGGTCCGCTTAACAGTCAAGCTGGCGTTATTCTCTCGCCTCCGAATCTTCCCGGCTGGGATCATGTTGATGTCGTATCTCCTCTGCATGTACGTTACGGTGTTCCAGTCGGATTACAGAATGATGCGAATGCTTGTGCCTTAGCCGAATGGCGTTTTGGAGCGGGAAAAGGCTGTCGCCATATGGTCTTCCTTACATTCGGTACAGGAATGGGAGCGGGACTGATCCTTAATGGCCAGCTATATATAGGTAAGAATGATATGGCAGGTGAAGTAGGGCATGTTCGTTTGGAAGCCGACGGCCCCTGGGGATATGGCAAGGCGGGTTCATTTGAGGGCTTTTGCAGTGGCGGCGGTATCGCGAAGCTGGCTCGCACGATGTCGCTTCAAGCCATTCAGGAGGGCAAACCACCTTCTTATTGCCAAACAATGAACGATCTGAGCAGCTTGACTGCGGAAACGGTAGGAAAAGCTGCGGAAGCAGGGGATTCCATGGCGATTGAAGTGTATAAGACGGTAGGCCGCCGCTTGGGGCAAGGAATTGCTATGTTAATTGATGTGCTTAATCCGGAGAAAATTGTAATTGGCAGTATCTATGGACGGCAGCATAAGCTGCTCGAGCCCCTGGTAATGGCAACATTAAGGCAGGAGGCACTATCGTTCTCCTTAGATGTTTGCGAGATCGTGCCTGCCGGGTTGGGGGAACAGGTTGGGGATTATGCAGGTGTTTCTGTTGCAATGGAAATGTTGAGAAACGTTTAAGTACTGATAATAAATCCATAATTTAACTTATTATGCTTTAAAAGTATTTATTGGACGAGGGGGAAATCATGGTGGAGACTGGAGGCAAAAACTATGCTATTGGCGTTGATTATGGTACGGAAAGCGGCCGGGCAGTGTTGGTGGATGTGCAGACCGGTGAGGAAATAGCGGCACATGTAACGGTTTATGCACACGGTGTAATCGATCGTCAGCTGCCGGGTTCGGAAGTGACACTTGCGATGGATTGGGCTCTGCAGCATCCAGGGGATTATCTGGACGTGCTTCGCCAATCGGTCCCTGCAGTGCTTCAGCAAGCAGGAATTCCGCCGGAGTCTGTGATCGGCATCGGTATTGACTTCACCGCTTGCACGGTGCTGCCCGTGAATGCGGATGGCGTTCCATTATGCTTCTTCGAGGAGTATCGGAACGATCCACACAGTTGGACCAAGCTTTGGAAGCATCATGCGGCGGCTCCGCAAGCGGAACGTATAAACCATTTGGCCAAAGAGAGGGGCGAAGATTTCCTTCCCCGTTACGGCGGCAGCATCTCTTCGGAATGGCTTCTGCCCAAGCTGCTGGAGACAGCCGAACAGTCACCGGCTGTATTCGAAGCGGCGGATCGCTTCGTGGAGGCGGCGGACTGGGTTGTGTGGCAGCTTTGCGGTGAGCTGGCCAGGAGCAGCTGCTGTGCGGGCTACAAAGGAATCTGGCACAAGCTGGAAGGTTACCCATCCACGGAGTTCCTGAAGCAACTGGATCCGCGGTTTGAAAGTTTGTACCAAACCAAGCTGGCTGGTTCTGTAGTGCCCGTTGGCTCCCGTGCAGGGGGATTGGAACCGCGGATGGCCAAAGAGCTCGGATTGCTCCCAGGTACAGCTGTTTCCACTGCCATCATTGATGCACATGCCGCCGTACTCGGCTGCGGTGTAACTGAGCCGGGCAGTATGGTTCTGGCTATGGGAACTTCACTCTGCCACATGGTTCTCGGGGATGAAGAACATCTCATTCAAGGGGTTAACGGTGTGGTAGAGGACGGCATTGTGCCCGGCATGTTCGGTTATGAAGCTGGTCAGCCGGCCGTTGGTGACATGTTTGCATGGTTCGTCAACACATCGGTATCCGAAGAGATAGCGCGTCAGGCTGCCGCCGAGGGAATTGGCGTTCATAACTGGTTGGAGCGTGAAGCCGGCCAGTTAAGTCCCGGGCAGTCTGGTCTGCTCGCGCTCGATTGGTGGAATGGAGGCCGTTCGCCCATCCTGGACGAAGCGTTATCCGGACTGCTTGTCGGGCTGACGTTGAGTACAACACCCGCTGAGATCTACCGCGCGTTGCTGGAGTCGGCAGCTTTCGGTACAAGACGGATCATCGAAACCTTCGAAGAGAGCGGAGTGCAGATAGTTTCTCTGTATGCATGCGGCGGACTGCCGCAAAAAAATAAGCTGCTGATGCAAATTTTTGCCGATGTTCTGGGGATGGACATCAAGGTGGCGAAGTCGACCCAACCTGTCGCGCTTGGCGCAGCCATCTGCGGAGCGGCAGCAGCGGGCAGCCAAGCAAGCGGCTACGACAGCCTGAGCGACGGTATTCGGGCGATGGGGCAAACGAAGGAGCAGTCTATCCGTCCGAATCGTGAGCACAAGGCTGCTTACGACAGGTTATACGCGCAGTATCGTGCGATGCATGAGGCGTTTGGAGTACCTTCCGGCCCAGTGGGGAAGGTAATGCGTGAGTTGAAGCGCATGCGAACTGGGGGTTAGAACGTTTTGGAATGGCCTGACGGCTACCACCAAAAAGTGCACGGCCTGTGAATCTGCGTGTTCCTTTGGAACTGCGGGTGGCAGGTCGTATTTTTTTTGGCATGACATGTTTGAGTCCACGAAGGAGCGCAGCCGATGCGGCTACATAAAAAAGAGGCTGTTAAAAGTCATCCAATGACCGAGGAACAGCCACTTCATGCATGGGTAAGCTGTTTACGCTCAGTAAATACTTTAGCCGCTCGCAGGTAGCGGGTGAAGCCATATAAATCATTGTTTTCATATAAGGGTTTTGTGGTGTCTCTAAAGTTAGATGTTCGAATTCCATCTTGCCAATGGAAGGATCTATCCATCGTTTGTGACAATCAACAGCTATTTGAACGTCGTGAAGTGGCCAATAAGAACGAAACAATTCGCTGATTTCCATAAACTCCTCTATTAATAGCCGAAACCTTTCGTCATGCGGAAAGTGTGCGTAATCTGCACGAAAACGTGCCATCATGACCTGCGCTTTGGCTTCCCAATCCGGATTATTCGTCTGAAGGGACGCATCTGTCAAAAACCTTCGCAGCCAGTTTGGTCTCTGCCCTGGTGCCATTGTAAGCGCCGGCAGGTGAAACACAATTTCCGCCGCTTGATTCCACATCAGCATATCCCAGTTTCGCCCCAAAATAAAAGCAGGATTCGGTTCAAGAGCTTTTAACATTCGTTCCAAACCCAGGCTTACCTCTTGAGCTTGTTCCGTTTCCTTCGCTACTCCTATCCTTGCTAGCATGTGAAGATGACGCTGCTCATCGACGGATAATTTTAGCGCTTCGGCGATGCTATCGAGCACCTGAGTTGATGGGTTCACCTCTCTGTCCTGCTCTAAGGAGGTGTACCAAGAAGTACCAATATGAGCAAGATGAGCTACTTCTTCACGCCTCAGTCCAGGCGTTCGACGCCGCCCATATGACGGCAACCCCACTTCCTCCGGCGTAAGACGCTCTCGGCGTGCTCGCAAAAATTCGCCCAGCGTAAGGCTGGAAGAAATCTCTCTCATTAGCAATTCTCCTTATCCTGACACTGCCAAACCTACGATAAGAGCAGGAAGGCAAAAGACTGCCGTATTTGTCATACTGCAAGTATAGCATCAACAAAACTCAGGAGGTAAACGAACATGAATATATTTGTAACTGGAGCATCTGGAAAAATAGGAAGCCGTTTCGTACCGCGCTTACTACAGCGGGGGCATAACGTTAGCGTCTTGTTACGAAACAGGGCGAAAGCGGGTATGCTAGATCAGCATGGTGCAAGGGTTGTTGAAGGTGACCTTTTGCAACCGGAGAGTTTTGCTTCTACGTTGAGAGGTAATGATGTTGTTATCCATCTAGCGGCTCAATTTCGCGGTGTAAATCAAGAAACTGCGCAAAAGTCAAACATCGACGCAAGCATCCTTTTAGCAGAGGCTGCCTTGAGGGCGGATGTTCCACGGTTTGTGTTTGCCAGTACGAATCTCGTGTATGGCAGCGGGAATACTAGCGGACCGAGCCAAGAAAATGATCTTTTGCAACCTGCGTTCACATATCCTCAGACCAAAAAAATAGCTGAAGAAGCTTTATTCCAGCTTCATCGCGAGAAAGGACTGGGACTTCGTATTTTACGGTTTGCTTTTGTCTATGGAGAAAATGATCCTCATATTACCGAATACATGCCGATGATGAGTAAATGGCAACCGGCGAAACGTCTTCATATGATTCATCATGCGGATGTAAGTCAGGCATTATTGCTTGCTGCTTCTACTCCTGGCATAGATGGCCGCATCTATAACGTTGCCGATGATTCCCCGATTACAGCATATGAGCTGTTTCAACTCTATCATCAGTCTGACCGATTAGAGGGAGAAGCTGCACAGCAGCATTTTAACCCATGGGACATGATTGTGGATACAACACGTATTAGGGAAGAATTAAATTATCGTCCAAATTACCCCTCGTTTTATACAGCAAGAGATGCTGGGGCTTTGTGAATTGAAGGGATTATTAGGGGAAATCCAGAAATTAGTATGGAGGAAAAGTAAAGAAAGGTGCTGTGATGGCGAATGTTCTTCGTTAATTCTCGTGCGATCATTGAAAGAATGCAAGATGGAACAATCGAAATTGTGGTTCAGACACGAAATAAACCTGGTGAACCTCAGCGGATCGAACTACCTGGTGGGAGAATAGAGCAATACGAATCGTTAATAGCAGCGCTTATTAGAGAAGTAAAGGAAGAGACTGGCCTTGATGCTGTAGAAATTGAAGGTGAGGATACAAAAATTGATACCATTGGTATCGATCCGAGTTTTGAAGTGGAGTGTGTAAAACCCTTCGGGGTTTATCAGACCCTTAACGGACCTTTTGATTCGGTTGGCGTCTACTTCCGTTGTAAAGTGCATGGGGAGTTAGTGAAATCAGGTGATGAAACTAAGAACCCAAGATGGATTGCCGTTGATGAATTAAGACAACTAATGAAGGATGATCCCCATCAATTTTCCAGTATAGACAGAGCGGGAGTTATGTTTTATTTGAAGTATTTGGAGAAACAGAGACGGACGTAATAAAAGACTTTGTAAATCTATTGTCTTTTTACTAGATTCAATAGATAATTATGGTAATTTATTGGATGGTGGAATCTGGGGGAAGAACAACATGCTGATCTACTTGCGAAAAATGATTTTGATTGCTTTAATTTCTGTAGTTGCTTGGAACTATGGCACTTTAACGACTATGGCTTCGGTATCGAATGACAAAACCGTCATCAAGCTTAAATTAGATGACATCCAAGCTTCAGTTAACAGCAAGTCGGTTGTACTTGGAATGGCTCCTCACTTGCTGAATAACACGACAATGGTTCCGCTGAGAATTGTAACGGAGGCTTTAGGCGCAGAGGTTATATGGGATGGAAACATGCAGAGTGTGCAATTAACGCTTGCTTCACAACACATTATCATGAAAATCGGAAGCACATCAGCAAAAGTTAATGATGCTTCTATCAATTTGGAACAACCGCCGGTCATTGAAAATGATACGACATTAGTGCCAATTCGGTTTATTGCAGAAAATTTCCATCAGTCCGTTTCTTTCGATGATCAAACACATGAGATTAGTATTACGAACGTACCCGCGGTTACAACAATCCCGGATAACGTAAAGCCAGCTGCAGAGCGTCTGGAAAAGCCGACGGTTGATAATTTGACGAACGAAACCATGATAAAAATTCCTCAGTTCGCTGATCACTCCAAGTATGTATTTAGAGGGGCTTATTCTGAAGGCGTAGTTATGACCACAGATGGTAAAAACAATTTGTACTTTTTAGCTGAAAGTTCCCCACAAGATTTTACCATTAAGAAAATGTCCTTAAGTAAAGGCAATGAATTAGAAACAGAATTGTTGTTGACTTTTAGTAAAGAAGATTTCAATTTTAAATATAAGGATGCTCAGGGTTTCTCACAGAATTTTCGCTATAATGAGTTCATTCCAAGCTCTTTATATTACGATCGGAATTCGGATAAAATCTTTGTTATGGGAAGCGACCTTCTCCAGGAAATAACAGTATTTTATCAAGTTTATCCTAATGTAAAAATGATTGCCTACGATAGGTATATCAACTTGAAAAGCAAGTTTGATTTCATTCAGCCGTCAGATGATGGACAAACCTATTATATTAGCAGCTCGTTTAAAGGTAGTATCTATACAGCACATGAAGGAGAAGCTCTGTCAAATCATACTAGTGTTGATGGTATACGTACGCACCACCTAACTTCACTTATGGATAAAGGTCAGTTGTATGTGCTTGATCAGGAAAACAAAACGATCCAATTGGTAACTCCTGGTGTAGGAGCGAGCAGTGTGGCAACCCTTAATGTAGGCGAAATCAAAACCGCAATAGCGCATGAAGGTAATTTCTACTTAGTGGCGGGTAATAAATTCTACCGTGTTGATGTGAAAGGGAAACTGGAAGTGTACGCTAATTTAGATGAGGCCGTGTTCCATAAGGGTGTGTATAACTTCAAGACCGATACGTTTGACCCTACGCCAACTCCGTATTATTATTCTCTTCCTACTCGTCCTGAAGATGTTGATTTGGAGAGATTTGAGCCCAAACGGATCGTAATTGGCCTTGCTCCGCAAAGATTTATCATCGATCCAAAAGGTAACATTATCATTTATGATGATATGTATAAGATTCTTAGAAGAATTAATGTGTTTAAATAAGGTGATAGGAAGATAGAATCAACGTATACTCAAAAACAAAAGCTGCCGGAATCATCCGGCGGCTTTATTGACTTTGTTCTAGGGTAAGTGAAGCTTACCTGCACACCAACCCATGACATTTGCTGCCATCGCGCGGGCGATTCCCCCAGCGAGGGGGAACTACAGGGCGTTATTTCATCGAAATAAGCTCATTTTCGCGCGGAAGGGAACTGTGGGCCTCTATTTGTCCGTTTTCTTAAAGAGAACGGGATCAGGCGATCAAATAACGCCCTGTAGTTCCGCTCAAACGCGGAAACGGGCTGAATTTGCTAGATTAGCGCCCTGTAGTTCCTCAAGGATGCATCGTTGACCAACCTAACGCTAGTATGAGGTTCCTCCCCCCCCTTCGCCAAATGTCTCAGTGACGCTGAATTTTTAGCGGCGCTGGGTTTTCTCCACCCCCAAAATTCGCTCCTACTAGGCTCTTAACAAGCTAAACGACGGAGGAGAAGTGAACTCCTCCAACGGTCCCTTCCTCCGCAGCAAGCCTACAGGGCACTATTTCATAGAAATAGCTCCTTTTTCACGTGTTAGCAGGATTCGTTAGCAATGAACCGATGCTCCAAAGCATGCACAATTCCTCGAATTGAGACATTCTTGCATTAACACTTTCTTGTTCCCGCTCTCAAATCCTGGAAAAATGTAAAAATCGCGGATCGGTTCATCCCATAGAGGATTGAACGATTGTCATGGCATCTCCCTAGCAGGTAAGATTGCGGTACTAGACGTGAAGGAGGCTTGCGACAGTGGCAAAGATGTATACGGAGGCTAAGCCCGGAATCACAAACAGCGATGTGAAGCATGCGAGGTTAGCGCAAAATCGATATCTCCTAAATATGCGAAAGCATTGGATGCTTTATCTCATGATCATCCCGGGGCTCGTGTATTACCTTATTTTTAAATACGTGCCGCTCATGGGAAGTGTCATCGCCTTTCAGAATTATCAAATTTTCAAAGGCATGCTGGGGAGCTCTTGGGTAGGATGGGATAATTTCAAATTCATCTTCACGTATCAAGATTTCTATCATGTTTTAAGAAACACGGCGACGATCGCCACGTATCACCTCGTGTTCGGATTTCCTGCACCAATTATTCTAGCGCTTCTATTCAATGAAGTGAGGCTGATGCTGTTCAAACGGGTCGTACAGAGCATGTTCTATCTTCCGCACTTCTTATCGTGGGTCGTTGTCGGAGGCATCGTCTTTGAACTACTGTCCACGCAAGGTGTGGCGAACATGGTCCGGGGATGGTTCGGTTTCGAGCCGATCTTGTTCATGCAGCAGCAGAGTTATTTTCGCACGATTGTCGTCTTGTCGGGCATTTGGAAGGAAGTCGGATGGGGCACGATTATTTACCTTGCCGCAATTACCGGCATCAATCCGAACTTGTATGAGGCGGCTGTGATGGATGGGGCGAACCGCTGGAAGCAGACGCTTCATATTACGCTGCCGATCCTGTTTCCTACAATTCTGGTGTTATTCCTACTGAACATCGGCAATTTCCTTGAGCTCGGTTTTGACCAGATTTATAATCTGTTGACGCCTATGACGTATTCCGTGGGTGATATCATCGAGACGTATGTGTACCGGGCAGGGGTTTTGCAGGGCCAGTACAGCGTTACGACAGCTATTGGATTATTCCAGTCCGTCATTGGTTTCGCGCTGCTGTGGATCTTTAACCGAATGGCCAGAAAGACAGAACAGGGGTTGTGGTGATGAAACAGACGTATGGAGAAAAGGTTTTTCAAGTAGTCAACTATTTGTTCCTGGCCGCCGCTGCAGGCACGATGTTGATGCCGCTTGTTCATCTGTTGGCGGTGTCGCTCAGTTCACCCCTTGCGGCTGATTCGAAAACAGTATTCTTACTACCGGTAGAATTTACCTGGGCATCGTGGGGGCATATCCTGCAAAATAAGGGGTTATGGAGCGCATTCGGCGTAACGCTATACATCACGGTAGTTGGGACGCTGCTGAGCATGCTGTTCTCCGTATTGACAGCGTTTCCGCTGTCCCGCAAGGAATTTCTTATTCGAAAGCCGTTTATGCTGGCTGTGATCATTACGATGATTTTTAATGCGCCGATGATCCCCTTTTTCCTGACCGTTCGTGAGCTGGGCATGATGAATTCCCTGTGGTCGCTTATTTTGCCAGGATTAATTGGAACGTTTAACATGATTATTATTCGAACGTTTTTTATGGGGATTCCGGCGGAACTCGATGATTCAGCGCGAATGGACGGCTGCACCGATGCAGGCATTTTGTTCCGGATCTACCTGCCTTTATCCAAGCCGGTGCTCGCGACGGTCAGCTTATTTTATGCCGTTGGGTATTGGAATACCTTCCAGAGGGCCGTGCTGTTTATCCGTGATCCCAACAAATGGCCGCTGCAAATGAAGCTGCGCGCTTACTTGCAGTCACCGGAGGAACTGGCTGCTGTGAATCTGTTCCTTGGCGATTACGATTTCAATACGACAACATTGAAAGCGGCAACAATACTGTTCGCAACAGTGCCGATTATTTTAGTTTACCCGTACTTGCAGAAGTATTTTGTAAAGGGTTCCATGCTAGGCTCGCTGAAGGAGTAAGTACCGCAATACGGCTGGCTGCATCATATGATGTGCTATAAAAAGGGAGGATACATGCATGAAGAAACGTTTATTCGGGAAAAAGGGAGCGATTACGGCGGCGGTTTCGCTGCTTGCGGTTACAGTCCTTGCGGGTTGTGCGCAAACCAGTGACAAAACCCCTGTCGCAGAAGGCGGCGCCCAGAACGATAAGCTTGTACAGGTAAAGGTGTTCAAAAGCCATATGGGCGTAGGTACCATTCCGGATGCGAATAACGCGCACGTCAAATATGTAGCTGAGAAAACAGGTGTAGAATATCAACTGACAACCACACCTCCAGGCTCAGAACCGACAGAGTTTCTCAATCTGATGATTGCTTCGAACGATTTGCCGGACATCCTTCGCCCGATTGGCGGCATTGAGCAGACGTTGATCAAACAAGGCGGAGCGCTGCCGTTGGAAGATCTTCTTCCGAAGTATGCACCTAATGTATGGAAAAACATTCCTAAGGAGGCGTGGGATGTCGTTCGTTCGGCCTCGTCCGATGGCCATATTTATTATGTGCCGAAGGTGTTTCTCGTCCCTGAACGTGCACCGATGATTCGTAAGGATTGGCTGGATAAGGTCGGATTGCCTATGCCGAAGACAGCAGCTGATTATAAGGAAGTACTGAAGGCTTTCCGTGATAAGGATCCAAACGGCAACGGTTTAAAGGACGAACTGCCGACCTCAGGCCGGGAATTCGGCAAATGGATGGATCACCTGTTTGGCATGTACGGCGTCGCCATGTGGGAAGGGAGTCCGGAGTGGGATCTGTATGACGGTAAAATTCAGTATGCGGGCGTTACCCCTAATATGAAGGCGGCCATCGGATATATCCGCGAGTTGTATGCAGAGAAACTGCTCGATAACGAGACATTCCTTAACAAAGGCGATGTATGGCAAGCCAAAATCAACAATAATCTGGTTGGCAGCTGGTACCACCTCCCGGCAAGTGTGCGCGATCGCTATACAGCGATGCTGAAGGGAGCTCCTGATGCTTATATCGTTGGCATGCCGGTGCCTAAAGTAGATGGTTTCCAAGGTTTTGTTACGATGAAAACGATGGGGGAGCCGGAATGGATCATTCCTGCAGCAGCAAAAAACAAAGCCGAAGCATCCCTGAAGCTGCTCGACTTCTTCTATGATACAAGCAACGATGAGTTCATCCGGTTTGGGATTGAAGGACTTCAGCATCAAGTCGTAAATGGCAAAAAGGTCCTGCTGCCACCGGAGGACAGCCGCCCTCTTGCTCTCGGCATGCGTAACCTGACGACTAAAGAAGATATGGATATCCGGATCAAGGAAACCATTCCAGAGAACATGCAGAAGATGGTGCAGGATATTTTCACCGTCAATACAGCGGATGCCCGCCGAATCGCAGGAGACGGACTGCCAAACACGGTATACGAAGGTTTCCCGGATATTCAATCACATAAGCTTTTCCAAGAATATTTGACCAAAATCGTGATCGGTGAGTGGCCGATGGCGAAATTCGATGAGTTTGTGGACCGTTGGAACAAATCGGGAGGCGACAAGGTCACGCAGCGCGCCCAAGAATGGTACGCAAAAGTGAAGAAGTAACAACGTATCCGGCGTATGGTGCGCCCGCAGAGACGGTTTAGCCTCCTGCGGGCCAGAACGCGCTGAGAAGATAAATGACAGCAGCCATAGAAGGGAATGTAGCTCATGAAAAAGCGATATGCAATCTGCGGGGTAAGCGGTCGGGCGCTCGGCATGTTCGCCAAGCCCATTACGTCGACATTCTCCGCTAGAAGCGAGCTCGTCGGCTTACTGGATCGCGACCAAGCTCGCTTTGAGCTGTTTCGAACGAGATTTCCAGAGCAGCAGGAAGTCCGTACTTACGGCGAGCATGAATTTGACCGGATGGTGGAAGAGACGCGCCCGGACGTTATCATTGTCGCTGGGCGTGACGACACACATGCCAAATATATTATAGCGGCCCTGGAGCATGATTTAGACGTGATCACGGAGAAGCCGATGGTGACAACAGGAGAGGACGCAAGGCGTGTAATGGAGGCGGAGTCAACAAGTAAAGGGACGGTCACCGTCACTTTCAATTACCGATATGCGCCCATTCATACGAAAATTAAGGAAATGCTACTGGAAGGCAAGCTTGGCAGGATTACCTCGATTGACTTGAATTGGTATCTCGACACCTATCATGGTTCAAGTTATTTTAAACGTTGGAATCGGGTTAGAGAGTTGTCCGGAGGGTTGTCTATCCATAAATGCACGCATCATTTCGATCTGGTGAATTGGTGGATTGGGCAGCAGCCTGTCGAGGTGTTCGCATATGGCGCCTTGAATTATTACGGAGCTGAAGGGGAAGCGAACCCCAAGAAGGAGGATGGCCGTTTCTGCACGACCTGTGAGCTAACGTCGGAATGCGACTACTACTCACGTTGGAACACTCGGAGCAAAAATATTCAAGTGCAGGACGATCATCTCGGTTCGCTTGGTGCAGTGAAAAGCAAGTTTCCTTACTCGGACTATCGGCCTGATCAATGTATCTTCGATTCCCAAATTGATATTGAGGATACCTATGCAGCAACGGTCAAATATAACGGTGGCGCACTCCTCAGTTATTCGGTTAACTTCTCTTTGCCGTACGAGGGGTATCGATTGGCCATTAACGGCACGAAGGGGAGGCTTGAGTCGGTGGAGTATCATATGCCGAGCCGCACTCCATTTCCGACACCTGTGCAGACCATCGATTATTTCCCGTTGTTTGGCTCTAAGGAAACGATCCATGTCGTGCACCGAGAAGGCGGACATGGAGGCGGGGACCCGCTATTGCTTGAAGATTTATTTATGGGTGAAGATCGCCGGAGGCCTTATCGGATTTTATCCGGAGCTGTGGATGGCGCGTTCTCCGTGGCGACTGGGGAAGCTGTATGGCGCTCTGTGAAGGAACACCGTCCGGTTACCATCGAGGAAGTGCTCAGCGGTGGATTCTCTGAGAAGGCTCTCAGTTTAAGCGGGAAAGGAGTGGCAGGACAATGACGACATCTTTAACCCGCTATATAGATCCAGAGGAAAGTATGGCCGCCCAAACGGACGGAACCAACATTCCCCATGTTCTGACTGTCATGGCTCAGCGTTACATCGGTGAGCATCCGCCCCACGGTCCGGTGTACAGAGTGACTCGCGGTAGTGATATCCGCAAGTTGGAAAATCACACGTATTCGTTTCCGATTGGACGTATTTTTCCGGAGATGCATGCGGGACAGCGGGTATATGCCTGGGCGAAACTGTGGATCGAGGAGCCGCAAGAGTTTATCTTTCTGCTTCGATGTCTCGGGCCTGTCCGATTGTACCACAATGGGGAGCAGCGTTTTGGCTCTGCCCCTGAGGAGGAAGCGGAAGGGGCACCTCCGCTGAAACTGAAGATTGGGCTGGTGCGGGGCTGGAACCATTTTGTTTTGGAGCTTGGCCAACGTGCAGATGGACGATGCGGAGCGGAATTTGGCTCTGGCAATCGCAAGAATAAGCCTTATACCTTTCTTGCACCTTCACTAGAGCGTCAGGGGGAAGAGGGCTGGATCTATACGTCTCCGATGGATAGTCCGCTTCCACAAATACCAGCTGCGACGATGAGTGAGCAGGTAGTAAGTGGTGCGGCGTCTTGGCTGCCGAAGCGCGCAGACACCAGTGACTGGCAGGGCCGGTTGGAACAACTCTACGGTTTGTCTCCGGGTTTAAAGGCTATCTCTTGGACATCCGTCCGAGTCGACCCGGCGATGACCGGTCCTGTAACTGTATCGGGGATCGCCTATGGCCCTGTCACCTTCATTTGGAATGGACATAAGGTTTATGAAGCTGCTGGAGAAGGCTCGTTCAGTTTTAATTTAGAATCGTGCCGGCGAAGCGGAAGCCTCGTGGCATACAGCACGTGCAGTGAGGAGAGTTGGGGGTTTCAGCTGCATGAGAATTTGACGAATGCCGTACTGCACTCGCCGGTCAAAGTCCATGGCTATGCAGGCAAATGGCTGCATCTGGGGCCTTTCGCTGCTGACGTCGAGCTGCGAGCTAATGACTATATGAAGATGGATACGGTTGCAGCCGGCTCTTCAGGTGAGGTGTTCTGGACAACGAATGAGCCTGAAGCTTTCGTTAGACCCTTTCTGGAGAACGAGCTCTTTGGCCGTTGGAACTACCCGCTTGGCGTAACCTTGTTCGGGTTGCTAGAGACAAGCCGTTTGCTAGCGCGCAGCGACATGACGGATTACGTAACTCGTCACGTGGAATTTGCGACGTCAACCTATGCGTATTCCCTCTGGGATCGGAAGCAGTTTGGAGCGGCAGGATTAAATAATCAGTTATCGCATATAGACAGCTTGGATGATTGTGGGTCCTTCGGAGCACTTGCTATTCTAGCGAACAGGTTACGGCAGTTGAAGGGAGCGCGTGCGGTTTCAGATGACATCGCCCATTACATCATGAATGTACAGGACCGTCTGGAAGATGGTACCCTTTATCGCCGTATCGGCGTATCCCCGAGCATGCATAATACGATGTGGTGCGATGATATGTACATGAGTGTGCCGTTCCTATGCCGTTATAGCGAGCTATCCGGGGATTTGCGATATGTAGAGGAAGCTTCCCGCCAACTGCTTTTGTATAAAAAGTATTTATATATGCCTGAGCAGCAAATCATGTCTCATGTGTATGACGTAAGCAGCGGCAAGCCGTCATTGACGACTTGGGGGCGGGGGAACGGCTGGGTCTTTTTCTCGCTCTCCGTGCTATTGCAAGCGCTGCCGAAAGGGCATTCCAGCTACAAGGAGATCCTCCGCTTTTACCGGGAGTTGGCGGAAGGGTATCTCCGTCTGCAGGGCAAAAACGGCCTGTGGCATCAGGTACTGACAGATCCTGAGTCATATGAGGAAGCATCGTGTACATCCATGTTCATGTACGGTTTCGCACTCGGCGTGCGGCACGGTTGGTTGCTGGAGCCGCAAGCATTCACTCGGGCGGTGATGTCCGGCTGGAATGGCTTATGCGCTCGCGTCATCGATAAGCACGGGAACTTGTACGGCGTATGCAAAGGCTCCAGCTGGTCCTACTCGAACGCTTATTATAAGCATGAGCTTGGCTGGAACTTGAATGACACACACGGGATTGGCATTGTGCTTTTGGCCGGCATTGAAGCGAACGCCATGATGAACAGCTTAGGTATGAAAAGCTGAGGGGTTCCAGAGTGAGAATGGGAGGGAACCGCCAGAAAGGATCGTGTCGCGAGGGAACAGATCGCGTTATAATAGTAAGATCTCCTAATAAGGTGGGAATCCTAACGTGACGCAATCCTTGAAGAAGTGGCTGAAATACAATTTAGCCCATACGCAGACCCGGCTCGTACTAATTTTAACCATATCGGTGTTTCTCATTATTCTGGCCGTCAGCCTGACATCCTACTATACGTCAAAGTCAGTCCTGCAGGAAGAACTCAGCGAGCCGCAGCGCCAAATGCTTCAGTTAAATATGAACGTCATTGATGACGCTATCAAAGAGAGTGATAAAGCCGCTATTCAGGTTGCTTTGAACGCTAATATTTATAAGTTCCTGACCAGTGAGGTGCAGAATTCATACGCCAACGTATCAGACATTTATCAATTGTTGTCAACTCTGATAGGCAATTCTAAATATATCAAGAGCATCTATGTGTATGACATGACAAAAGGGAGCTTCATTGCAATTCCGCAAGGCTACAGCTCGAGCAAGCTGAACTTTGACGATTCGGATTGGATTAACGTGGTGGACGAGTTCGGTGACGGGATGACGGTCATCAAAAAACGGCAGGTGCCGGAAGGCGCGGGTAGAAAGGGCTCCGAAGTTACGCTGTTTCGCAAAATTATGATTTCAGGTCAGTTTAAGGGGATTGTCACTGTCAATCTCAAGGATGAGGAATTGTTTGCTAAGCTGAATCCTCCCGTCCTCAATAATTTAAATCGGATGCGTTATATCATCGACGAGCACGATGAGATCCTGTACGCGGTTTCCAACTATGAGTTCGATCAGGAGTCAATTCGGCAGGCGTTGGCTCAACTGCGGGAAGATGGCAGCAGTGACATTACCCATCAGAACCGAAAACTGCTGGTTAATCAGCTTGTTTCGCCAGTAACAGGCTGGAAATACGTATCCATTGTCGTTCAGGACAGTTTGCTGGCCAAGTCCAAGAAAGTACGCAATGTCGTGTTGACCGTTTCCGTGGCTGCACTGGCTCTCGGTTGCGCGACGATTTTTTATATTAATGCCGCTGCTTTCCGACCGGCTCGCAGGCTGATGCAGCTGTTCAGTAACTACGACCGCAAGTCCATGAATCCCGAAGGCATCGATTTGGAGAAATTGGCCGGCGAATTGCTTAGCAACCATGCCCATCTGTCTCAGCTCGTCAGAGAGACAATGTCGGAGGCGTCGTCCAAGCTGCTTTACGATATGTACACGGGGAACTTGACCGGCAAGCGGGATATTGAGGAAAAGTGGCATCGTTACTTTGGTGAATGGTCATCAGAGCCAGTGACGGTAGCGGTCATTTCAATCGATCGATATGAGGATTGGTCGCGGAAGTACACGGGCGACGATCAATCGTTATTAAAGTTCGCCATGGCGAATATCGTCGCTGAGCTGTTTGAGCAAAGGTGGCGGGTCGTTTGCGCCGATTTTGGCAAAGACAAGATGGCGATATTGTTACAACCGCTTGAAGCGGGAACCGTGCTTGAGCGCAAGCTGGAGGAAGCTGCTGAGATTGTTTCCAGACTGCTCAAGTTCAGCGTTTCGGTGGGGGTAAGTACCCCTCAAACGGAAGTTGCCCGGCTGCGCCAGGCGATGCTGGAAGCGGAGAATGCGCTGAATTACCGGCTGTATCAAGGGTATGGGCAGATCATCCCGTTTCATGAAGTATCGGGGCATGAAGTTAGAGAGACGGTCGTGGATGAAGGAAAGCTGGAAGAGCTTTCGCAATTGATAGAATCGGGAGACGAAACCGGATCGCTGGAAGCGATTGAACGTCTAATCTCCGATGTTCGAAGCCAATACGGGTATCCATCAGCGGCTTTAACGTTTTTACGGGCCGTGCTTGAACGTATCGAGCAATTATGGCAGGCTGATGACCAATGTGCGGAGGGCAGCGCGTTTGAGAGTTACTATACCTTTCATCTAGGGGATATCCAAGAGGATCTCTGTAAGCGGGTTCAGCCGTTGGTTCAGCGCTTCCACAAACTTATTCAAAGCAAGGATTTTATTACATGCCACCGCATGATTGAGTATATGAAGCAGCATTTGAGCGAGACCATCGGGATCCCGGAGATTGCTGACGATGTGGGAATTAGCAGCAGCTTGGCAAGTCAGATTTTCAAGCAAGAAACGGGAGAAACGATCTATAACTATTTAACGCGCTTACGTTTGGAACGTGCGGCGGACCTGCTGCTGAAGACCGAAAACAAGATTTCGGACATTGCGGTCATGGTTGGCTACCAGCATGAGAACAGCTTCATTCGAAGCTTCCGCAAATTCAAGAATATAACCCCGGGCAAATACCGGGATATGATGAGAACCCGTACGGACGCGATGCTGGAATAGATAAGCGGCGTCAGTCGGATTGGATAAGCGAACCTAGGAGGAACTATGGACAGACGACAGATCGTACAACGGCATAATCCCGAGTTGAACAAATGGGACCCTTTGTCCCCATTTTCCGTGGGGAACGGTGAATTCGCCTTTAGTGCGGACATCACTGGACTACAGTCATTCCCGGATCAATATGAAGTACCGCTTGGCACACAGTCCAATTGGGGATGGCACTATACGGGCGGTCGAAACCGATTTACGGATCAGGATGTTGAATACCAAATGTTCGAAACGCACGGCAGACTGGTCGGTTACCCGATGAAACCCGGGAGTACAGCGGAGGCTTATCACTGGCTGAGGATGAACCCGCATCGCCTGCAATTAGGCCGAGTTTCTTTTCGCTTCCTGCTGGAATCGGGTGAAGTGGCAGAAGCGGCAGATGTGGCGCCGATCAGCCAGCAGCTCGATCTCTGGTCGGGCGTGTTGACTAGCGTGTATGCCATTCAAGGCGTCCCAGTTCATGTTACCACGGCTTGTCATCCTTCCATTGATGCGATTGCAGTGCGAGTGGAATCAGGTTTAATTGCACAAGGCCGGCTGCAGGTGTTCATGCGTTTCCCGGCGCCTGATATGACGAATACAGGCTGGGCGAAGGCTGTATTTGCCGACTGGGACAACGATGATAGGCACAGGACGGAACTGCGCGAAGGCAGCGGCAACGAAGCCTTGTTGGAACGTACGATGGACGAAGATAAATACGAGGTGCGCTGGGCTTGGAGTGCCGGCAGCCTTACGCGGACAGGAGCGCATGAGTTCACACTGCTCCCTCCATCAGAGCAAGTTGAATTTTTTGAATTTTCTGCAACTTTTGCTCCGGAATCGGCACAAATTGCGCCGTCATTCGAAGAGACGATGGCAGCAAGCAAGCTCCACTGGGAGCAATTTTGGCTCGGCGGGGCGGCAATCGATTTCTCTGGGAGCTCGGATCCCAGAGCCTACGAGCTTGAACGACGCGTTGTTCTGTCGCAGTTTCTGTGCGCTATGCACAGTGGCGGCTCCTTGCCACCGCAAGAGACGGGACTTATGTACAACAGCTGGTTCGGCAAATCCCACTTGGAGATGCATTGGTGGCATGGCGCGCATTTTCCATTGTGGGGACGGGAACATATTTTGCTGAAAAGCATGGATTGGTACAGCCGGATTTTACCGGTTGCTCGCGAGCTCGCTCAATCGCAAGGATACGAAGGCGCCCGCTGGCCCAAAATGGTGGACTTTGAAGGAAAACCGTGCCCTTCGCCTGTCGCGCCAGGGTTGATCTGGCAGCAGCCGCACCCGATGACGCTCGCGGAGCTATGTTACAAAGCTCAGCCGACAAGAGAGCTGCTGGAGCGTTTCCGCGATATTGTTTATGAATCGGCGGATTTTATGGTCTCTTATGCGCATTGGGACGAAGCAAAGCAAGTTTACGATCTAGGCCCGCCATTAATCCCGGCGCAGGAGTGTCACTCGCTTGCAGGCAGTAAAAATCCTCCGTACGAGCTCGAGTACTGGAAATATGGCCTGAAGATTGCGATTCGTTGGGCGGAGCTTTTGCAGGAAACGCCTCATGCGAAGTGGGTGCAGGTTGCCGGAATGATGGCCAATCCTCCACAGGCTGAGGGGGTATATCTGGCCCATGAGCTGTGTCCGGATACTTTTACAGCTAAGAATCATGATCATCCATCCATGCTCGGTGCGCTTGGCGTTTTACCTGGTACGATGATTGATCGTGAAGTGATGCTTAACACCCTGTTGAAGGTGAAAGAGGTGTGGAAATGGGGCTCCGCCTGGGGATGGGACTTCCCGATGTGCGCCATGACGGCAGCAAGGCTTGGTGAACCGGATCTCGCAGTCGACTTCCTGTTGCTGGATGCTGCCAAAAATACGTATTTAACCAATGGCCACAACTATCAGAGGCCTGGTTTATCAGCGTATTTGCCAGGTAACGGAGGGCTACTGACAGCTGTTGCAATGATGGCTGCCGGCTGGGAAGGTGGCTCGAACTTGAATAACCCGGGTTTTCCGCAAGATGGCAGCTGGAACGTGAAATGGGAAGGATTGAAACCTTGGTTGTAGGTCAACTTGCAGGTTGAACGAAATGGATAATCAGGAGGAGAACGCATGGGAAAAGGAACAATATGGCCCTCGGAACGCAAATCGGCAACGGACCGGTTCACTGGCCTTGAAGTGATACAGCTGACGGATTACAAGTCACACAGCCATCATTTATATTTTACGGAAAGTGGTTGGTATGACGAGGAACAGCGTCTTATTTTCGTCTCGGATCGTGGCAACAGTACGAATTTGTACAGCATGCATGTGGAGAGCGGAGAGATTACCCAGCTGACTAATTACCCGGGAAATGATCATATCGATGCTTGTTTGCTGCCGGATGGGAGCGCTGTATATATTAAGCTCGGAACGCGGATTATTCGCCTTGATTTACTCGGAGATTTTGATGAAAAAGTCGTTTATGAAGCGCCACAGGGATATCACCTCGGTAATGTAAGCGCCAGCGCTGATGGACAGCATGTCTGTACTTGTGTCCAAGAAGACTTGTCGCACCGGATTCGACTGGATCTCGGCAACGGTTATGTGGGGCATCGAGAACTCATGGAAGCGGCTCCCCACAGCATGATCATACGCATTGACGCAGTGAATGGCGGCGCTGAAACCATTTATGAAGCACATCGCTTTATTACGCATATCAATGCGTCTCCCAAGGAGCCTTGGCTGATGACCTTTTGTCATGAGGGACCTTGGCACTTGGTTGATCATCGCATTTGGGGACTGGATTTACGCACTGGCGAAGCGTGGAAAATTCGTGAGCGTTTTGAGCCGGAGGAGAAGGTCGGCCATGAATTTTTTTATCCCGACGGCGTAACGATTGGCTACCATGGGTTCCGTACAAACGGAACGAATTTCTTTGGCAGCATCCGGTATGACAATACAGAGCTGGAAGAAACGGAATTTCATTTTGATACGTGGCATGGTTATGCAGACGGTTTGGGGCAAGCGATCGTTGACGGCAAAAGTGCGGTGAAGACGCTGAGCATTTGGCGAAAACAGGACGGCGTTTACGACGGACCTCGTATGCTGTGCGAGCTGCGCTGCAGCTTTCATTCGCAGAAAGTGCATGCTCATCCGCGTTTTGATGCGCAAGGCAAGCGTGTGCTATTTACGAGCGACAAGAACGGATATGGAAATTTGTATTTGGTTCATGTTCCGGAAGATTTTACCGTATTGCCGTTATTCACGCCATAACAAATGAAGCGAGAGGGGGCATAAGCCATGAAGGCTTCCATGCTGAATACGAAAATCGAACGAATGTCCGTCAAGGTCGGCGAAGCGATTTTGTCGCACAGTCAAGACGGTTACCACCCGAAAATGGCCAACCAATGGGGATATGTCGCAGGAATGGCGCTAGCAGCCATCGATAAGCTGGGGGATTGGACTGGCGATGCGAAATATCATGATTTCGTCAAGCGGCATATGGACGTGTTTATTCAAGAAGATGGCTCGATACGTGGTTACAAGCTTAACGATTACAACCTTGATCATATTAATAAAGGAAAAAACCTTTTCCGTTTATGGAGGGAAACAGGCGAAGCAAAATATGAGGCTGCGGCGCGTTTGCTGATTACTCAGCTTGTCGGTCAACCCCGTACGAGTGAAGGTGGATTTTGGCATAAAAAAATATATCCCTTCCAAATGTGGTTGGACGGCTTATATATGTCTTCGCCCTTTATGGCTGAATATGCCCACACCTTCCAAGACAACAGCTGGTTCGATGAGGTCGCTCATCAGTTGCTGCTGGTCGAGCGGCATACGCGCAATCCGCAAACGGGTTTGCTGCATCATGCCTGGGACGAAACCCAAGAGCAGCGGTGGTGCGCTAATGGAACAGGCCAATCGAGACATGTATGGGGTCGGGCCATGGGCTGGTATGCCATGGCGCTGGTGGATGCGCTTGAGTATTTTCCAATCGGGCACCCGAAACGCGGACAGCTCATGGGCATTTTTGAAAGGATGGTCAATAGCGTTGTACGTGCGCAGGATCAAGAAAGCGGAGTTTGGTACCAGGTCATGGATTGCAATGGCCAGCAAGGGAACTATCTGGAGTCGTCGGGTTCCTGCATGCTGACTTATGCGATTGCGAAGGGAATTAGGCTGCACTATTTGGCGGAAATCGACCGGAGTGTTGTAGAACGGGCTTATGAAGGTATCCTGCAGCGTTTTGTGACGGAAGATGAGCAGGGTGTGCATCTGCATCAGATTTGTCATGGTGCGGGCCTTGGCGGCCGTAAATACCGGGACGGCTCTTACGCGTATTATTTGAGCGAAGCGATCGTAAGCGATGTGTTGATGGGGGTTGCTCCGCTGCTGCTTGCCACGCTTGAGATGGAGCAGCTGCGTGAGTCGTGTGCGGAATGAGATGCCGGATCAACTGGAAAATCGCAACGAAGATCAGCTGACGATGAGCTACCCGGCCTCCTGGTGGCGGAATATGTGGCGCGAGGCACTGCCTGCCGGCAACGGCGTGCTTGGCGCGTCCGTATTCGGTGGTGTTCAGGAGGAGACGGTGCTACTCAACCATGCGAAGTTGTGGCACTGGGGACAGCGAGATGAGCTTCCCGATGTCAGCTTCACGCTTGAGCGGACGCGGAAGTTAATGGATGAGGGGCGCTATCAGGAAGCGAGTTGGCAGCTGGCGAATGCCCTGAAAGAGCAGGGATACGGGACGAAGCTGGCCTCCCGATTTCCACTGGCCGCCATCCGTCTGACGATGCCTAGCAAGCAGGCTTTTCGCGGATACAGCCGTACGCTTGATATGGATAGCGGCGAAATAACGGTGGCTTGGAAGGACGGGGACTGCCGATATAAGCGGATGCTGTTCGTTTCCCGTGCCGATAATTGCATCGTATATGCGATTGACGGAATAGGGGGGAGCGGCATAACCGGAGAAATCGGTCTGCAGCTTCATCCAAGCGACCGCTGGGCGGATGCGCCGGAGTTCAAGGAGCTGGAGAGCTCCGTGGAAACAGGGGCGGATGAAGTTTATGCGTGGTATTCGGCAGCTAACGATGATGGAACCGATTTTGGCGCTGTGCTGAGGGTTGTGCAGGAAGGCGGACAAACAGATGGAGCAGATGGCGCAATCCGTTTCACGGGAGCAAGCCGAGTGCTTGTGCTGGTTAAAGTTTTTACACATGGGAAGCGAGCGGAAGATTGGCCTCGTTTGAAGTTGGAGCTTGCCGATCTGCTTCGTGATGAGGAAATGGGCGCTGGCGCTGTTTATGAAAGCTTGCTGGAACGGCATGTCGCGCTGCATCGACCGCTTTATCGCTCGGCGCAGCTTGTTCTGGGTGATGAAGAGCCGGACTCGCGCTCGAACGAGCGGTTGCTGCTGGATGCCTATGAAGGAGAAGCTTCTGAGACCCTCATCCGAAAAATGTGGGCTTACGGCAGGTATCTATTCCTTAGTGGCACCTCAACGGCGGAGGAAGCTGAGCCCTTCGGTTTGTATGGATTATGGGGAGGAGACTATCGTCTGGTCTGGAGCCATAACATGGCTAACGAGAACATCCAGATGATGTATTGGCATGCGCATGTCGGTGGATTAAGCGAGCTGGTTCCCTCGCTATTCCGGTATTACGAGTCGCTGATTGAGGATTTCCGCGATAATGCCCGCAAGCTGTACCGCTGCCGGGGAATCTACATACCAGCAGGCACGACAGCAGGCGTAGGAGTTCCCAGTCAAATCGTACCGGTTATTTTAAACTGGACGGGAGCGGCTGGATGGTTGGCACAACATTATGTTGAGTACGCTAAGTTTACGCAAGAAGCCGGCTTCCTGGAAGAGCGAGCGCTGCCGTTCATGAGAGAAGCCCTGCAATTTTATAAAGATTTCCTTGTCCTTGACGAAAGTGGCCAATACAAGATTTACCCTTCTGTATCACCGGAAAATACACCGCTCAATTACATGCCGAAGGACGGCAAGCCGCTGGCGCATCCGATGCCTACAGCGATAAATGCGACGATGGATATCGCCATTTTGAAGGAATTGTTGCGGCATTTGATAGAGGCGGTTCAAGCGGTTGGGGATGACCGGAAGGAAGTTGAGGAATGGCAGGAGATGTTGGATCGTCTGCCTGCTTATCGGGTGAACGGTGACGGAGCGGTGAGCGAGTGGGTGCATACAGACTTCGAGGACCGGTATGCTCACAGGCATTTGTCACATCTGTACCCTGTATTTCCAGGGCACGAAGTGACCAGGGAGACGGATTCCGCCCTGTTTCAAGCTTTTGAGACGGCAGTGAGAAAACGTGAAATTGGGGCGCAAACCGGTTGGTCATTCGCGCACATGGCCGCGATTTATGCTCGTTTTGGCGATGGTGACGGCTCGCTGGACTGCCTGGATATGATGTCGAGAGCCAGCCTGCTGCCCAACTTGTTCACGCTGCATAATGATTGGCGGGGGATGGGGCTGTCGATGAACATGCCGACGGCGCCCGTGCAGCTCGATGCCAATCTGGGTTGGGTGAACGCCATTCAAGAGATGCTGCTCCAGGTATCGCCGGGAATTATCAAGCTGCTGCCTGCGCTGCCCGGAAGATTGAAGCGAGGGAAATTATCCCGTTGGAGATTTCATACGGGCAAAGTCGCTATGGAGTGGGACACCGAGTCAGGGATGTTCCGAGCGGAGCTGATTGCAGACGGGGAGACGGATACCGTCATCAAGCTGCCGGATTGGGTGCGCACCAGCACAGTTACTGGTGGGCACGTTGTGAGGTCTCCACTAGGGGAGAACTACTATTCGGTTAAAATGAAGCGGGGGGATCAGCCGGTGATTTTTGAGACTGCGGGATGTTGATTTCATTTGCAGTCGCCGATGACGGGAATGAATAGGGTTGAAATGTAATGATCCAACCGTTGACACCGGTTTATTCCTGCAATAGAATGAATTTATATTCATTTTTATGTATTAATATACAGGACGGTGATCGCGTGACTCCTCATTTATTGTCTTTAAAAGAACTCGACAAGGAAACCTTGTCAGCCATTATTCAAAAGGGGATTGAAATCAAGCGCAATCCAACTGATTTTTACCACTCATGCGAAAGAAAAGGGCTATTCATGCTTTTTCAGAAAACTTCGACCCGAACCAATTTATCCTTCCAGTCTGGCATAAACCAAATGGGCGGTTACGCTGTAACCATGGATTGGGATTCGAGTAATTTTAGCCTATCCCCAATTCAGTATGAAGTTCGTTATGCCTCAAGAAACTGTGATGTTATCATGGCTCGTTTAAAGAAGCATGCTGATTTACTGGAGTTAGCGAAATATTCGAGTGTCCCTGTCATTAATGGATGCTGTGATAAATACCACCCGTGTCAGGCATTAGCTGATTTGATGACGATCTACGAAGTAAAAGGCAGCTTTGATGGCGTAACTTTAACCTATGTAGGGATCCATAATAATGTTGCAAATTCCCTGGTAGCAGGTTGTGTGACGTTAGGCATTAAACTGCTCTTAATAACTCCGATCGTGAATGAAGCATCATGGGATGAAGAACTGATGCGTACGGCTTATGCAAGTGGATGCGTTGAAACTTTGAGCAGTATGTCTGAGGCTATTAGCAGAACGGATTTTATTTATACCGACACTTGGGTTGATATGGAGCATTTTTATGATGCCGACTATCAGGAGGAGAAAAATAGAAGGATTCGCACCATGATGCCATTTCAAATTAATAAGCAAAATTTAAGCGGATATTCTCCTTACATCATGCACGATATGCCCATTCATCCCGGCTATGAAATCGAAGAGGATTTGATTGAGTCGGAGCACTCTATTATTTATCAGCAGGCTGAGAATAGAATGCATGTTCAAAAGAGCTTGTTATGGCATTTGTTAGAAGCTAAAACGTTGGTGGGTAGCTGACTTTGGTGCATCTGGCGGGGACGGTCGTTCCTCAAGGGTGTGTCGTTGGCGAGGGAGGGGAACTACGGGGCACTATTTAAACTAAATCCGCCACTTGGATCAGGGAAAGGGAACTAAGAGACGCTATTTTGCTGTTCTCTGGAGGAAAGCAGCACGTTTGAGACGAAATAGGACCCTGTAGTTCCCCTGAGGCCCTGATATGCCGCGTTTTGTCTGAAATAAGGGAACCGAGTTCCCCTAATTGTGGCGCACCGAGTAGGAAAATTATAACAACTGTCGAATCAATAGTTGATCCTATCGAGATGGAGGAGTAGCCATGATTCATACGTTCAACCCTCAGCTTTATTATCATACAATGGGCAGTCATCCCCCTGTATTGACGGTGCATGATGGGGATACGGTCATTACCTCAACAGTTGATGCGAGAGGCTGGGACCAAAATGGTGAAAGTGCAGCAGATCGCGGGAATCCGATGACAGGTCCTTTCTATGTCGAAGGGGCGATGCCCGGCGATACGCTAGCGATTCGATTCGAGTCCATAACACCGAACCGAGAGTGGGCATGGACAACCAATATGCTTGCTCCAGCCGTTATTGATCCAGCTGTTGCGGCTACATTGCCGGCATCGGAAATCGTGCATTGGACGGTGGATGTCGCTCAGGGAGTTGCATATTTGAAGGAGCCAACGCCGGGACTGGCCCAATTGAAGCTGCCTCTGCGGCCTTTTTTAGGTTGTTTTGGTGTTGCCCCCTCCAAAGGGCAGTTCATCTCAACGGCTACAAGTGGCGAATACGGCGGAAACATGGACTACAAAGGTCTGGTCGCAGGCACTACCGTCTATTTTCCAGTGTCGGCTGAAGGCGCGTTGTTTTATTTGGGTGATGGTCATGCTTTGCAAGGTGATGGAGAAATCATCGGCACAGGTCTCGAAATATCCATGGATGTTAGGTTCACAGTCAGCGTTCAAAAGGGTAAAACGATCAGCTGGCCGCGGGGCGAAACCGACACGTTTTGGTTTTGTATCGGCAACGCACGGCCGCTTGATCAGGCGCTTCAACATGCAACGACCGAGATGTTACGGCTGCTGCAGGAAGATTGCGGCTTAACCTCTTCGGAAGCCAGCTTGTTGATGGGGCAAGCCGTTGAATATGAAATTGCGAACATGTTCAACCCCGCTTACAGTGTAGTCTGCAAATTGCCGAAAGCAGTATTAGCGGCATTGGTCTAATGAAAAAGAAAGCCCCCAAACCTGGCTGTAAGCTAGGTTTGAGGGCTTTTTTAAATAAACTCTCGTCCACCGTCAGTCTCTGTATAAATAGAGATCAGCACGATTGCGATGTCATCTCCTATGTTTCTCACCACATGAGGCGTGCAGGCGTTCCAACTGAACGAATCGCCTTCTCCGAATTCTGCCGCATCTTCACCCTGCTCCGCATGCACTCTTCCTTTGATAACGACATGAACCTCCTCACCTTCGTGAGCATGAGGCAACTCTCCCGTTGAGGCACCCACAGGAAATTCGACCAACATCATCCTGACATTTTTTGTAGAGCTCAAATGCTCCACCTTCAAATGGTCAGAACCACTTGTCGTAATTCTTCGCTCATCCTTGCGGACAATATGCATGCGATCCTCTTTCTTCAAGAGCAAATAAGCCAAAGGTACCTTTAGAACCTGTGCGATATTTTCAAGTGTAGAAATGGAGGGGGAAGTTTTGTTCGTTTCAAGCTGGCTCATGAAGCCTTGTGATAAGCCGGTTTCTTCACAAATTTGGGCAATCGTAATATTCTTGCGCTTTCGAATAGCCCGTATCGTTGAGCCGATGTCCATCCCGACAGCACCTCGCATTAAATATTAGTAATACAAAACTTAATTACATATTAGCAAAATTTCTGTTGACATGCTAGGGTGTAGTATATTAAATTACTCATATAAACTTTAATTTTATATTACTTATATTTTAAGGAGAGGATAATTAGAATGACAAAAACAGCATTTGTTTCGATGATTATGCGTGTGTTAATGGGAATTATTTTTATCTCCCACGGAATTGCCAAGTTTCAAATGGGACTAAGCAATGTAGAAGGATGGTTCAGTTCTATCGGTATTCCTGGATTTATGGCCTATGCGGTTGCGGGGCTTGAGCTTGTGGGCGGAATTATGCTCCTTGTGGGATTGTTTACACGTTATGTATCAGGTTTGTTCGTATTGATGCTAATCGGCGCGATTATTACCGCGAAGCTTTCCGTTGGACTTCTTGGCAATGCACAATCGCCAGGCTACGAGCTTGATCTCGGCTTTCTGTTGATTTCGTTATACTTAGTTGTCGCAGACATGTCTCCACTTTCAGTCGACAGGTTTATTATGAGAAAACATAGCGCGTAACATACAACAAAGGAGGATTATGATGAATCCGGTGTATCCATATGATGTGCATGTACCAGCGAATATAGACCCAGGCAAAAAATACCCTGTCATTTTTACTTTGCATGGCAAAGGCTCCAACGAGAAAAATATGTTTAGCCTGGTCGCTCCGCTAGCTGACGACTTCATTATTATCGGCATTCGCGGCAATTTACCTCTTGGCTCGGGTTATCAGTACTATAGTTTGAAAAGTTTAGGAAATCCCATTCGGGAGATGTTTGACGAAGCGATAAAAAACCTTGAAGCATTCATTCAATATGCAACAGAAAAGTATCCGATCGACCGGAGCAAACGTTATTTGCTGGGCTTTAGCCAAGGTGCGATCTTATCGATGTCGCTTGCGCTTACGATGGGTGATCAGTTGAAGGGGATCGTTGCGCTGAACGGGTACATTCCTGATTTTGTGAAGACTGAGTATGCTTTGAAAAGCGTGAAGGAAGTATCCGTATTTCTCTCGCATGGCGAGTACGACTCCATTTTTCCTGTTCGGATTGGCCATGAGTCTGCAGCGTATTTCCAAGATCAGACGCCGCGCTTAACGTTTCATTTATATCCTACGGACCATGGCGTATCGGAAGAAAACCAGCTTGATTTTCTAAATTGGCTTAAAAATGACTACAAAGGAGTGTGAAGAGGCATGATGCCTTCCTATTTTTTCGCGCATGGCGCGCCGTCGATTGTGCTTGAGGATAACGCATATACACAACTGTTAAAGCACTTTAAGGAGCATACACCTAAACCTAAAGCGATTGTCCTTTTTTCCGCTCATTGGGAGGAAACGGTGCAGAGTGTAAGTGCTGCTGAAACGTATGAAACCATTTATGATTTTGGCGGGTTCCAGGATGAACTTTATCAAATGACGTATCCGGCCAAAAGTGACCGCTCTCTGGTAGAACAGATTCAAAAGCTGTTTGAGCAGCAAGGCATTCAAAATGTTCGAAACGAGCAGCGAGGACTCGACCACGGGGCTTGGGCTGTATTGAAGCTGCTGTATCCTGATGCGGACATTCCGGTCGTCGCTTTATCCGTGAACCGGAATTTGCCTAACGAACAGCAATATCAAATTGGTAAAGCATTGGCAGCGCTCAGAGAGCAGGATGTTCTCATTATCGGCAGCGGCGGCACCGTCCACAATTTGAGAAAATTGAATTGGCGGTCTGGTGGTATTGATGAGTGGGCAGAGCAGTTCGACAGCTGGCTCCAAAACAAGCTTGAGGCATGGGACACGGAAGCGTTGTTTCAGTATCGCGAACTTGCGCCTTTCGCCCAGGAAGCCGTGCCGACGAGCGAACACTTTATCCCGTTGCTTCTCGCGATGGGAACCGGGGACTCCAATCGTCAGGCGAAGCTGCTTCATCGCAGCTATCAGTATGGCAATTTGAGCTTAAGCTGCTGGCAGTTTAATTAAAACAGGAAGGCAGTCGACGATAAATCGGCTGCCTTTTTCAATTAAGCCGCGCTCCCATCCGGATCAGGCTTTATCGTAAATAAAGCCAAAACAGCCGCAAGCACACAAAACCCGGTAATCGTATAGAACATAAAGTGAGGTGAGATTTTCACCAGGATGGCAGCAAGAGGAGGACCAATCGCCACACCAATAAATCGCATGGAGCTATAAATCGAAGTGATGGTTCCGCGCTCACTCTTATCAATGCCTTCCGTGATCATAGCATCCATACATGGCAAGGTTACGCCGATTCCGATTCCTCCCACACTAATTAAACCTATTAGCCAAGAGATGCCATGCAGCATACCACTTATGATAAAACTAGCGGCAGCTAAGGTGATTCCGCCAAATGTGATCCATTTCATCAGCATTTTATTTTTACCAATTCGTTTACCGGTAATGAATGAGGCTATGCACAAGGCAGCCGATGGGATTGCTAGAATACAGCCTTTAATGATCCCTTTCGCATGGTATTCATCCTCAAGCGTGTCAGACAGGTAAAACAACGTTCCGAAGATAGCGAGCATACATATACATCCGATAGCAAAAATGGCCAATAACCATTTCCCGTTATCGATGAAAATTTGTTTCAAATGGGTTCGAAATTGGGCAAAGGTGACCTTTTCGTCTTTCTTTTTACCAGGCGATTTGACCAGAAAGGCTACTAATATAGCGGAAATCACACAAAGAACCGGAATGGCAAGAAAGGGAGCAAACCATACCATTAAGGCAAGGGCAGATCCCAGTATGGGGCTAAGAACTTTGCCAAAGGTATTCGCGGTCTCCACGACGCCCAGACTGCTGCTTACATCACTTTCTTTTTTGAAAATATCGCCAACAAGCGGCAGCACGATTGGAAAAGCACCTGCTGCACCTATGCCTTGCAAGAATCGGCCTAACATGATAACCAAGTAAGGATTTTCGATCCACCAAGCGCCTAAACCACAAATTAGCCCGCCAATTCCAGTAACGATCAGACTCGGGATAATAATGATCTTCCTGCCAAAGCGATCGGAGAGGTAACCGGCAACAGGGATAAGTAGGATGGCTACGGCGGAGTAGATCGTTATCAATAAGCTCACCTGGAGAGACGTTATTCCTAATTTGCTGCGAATGGAGGGCAGCACAGGGATAAGCATTGAATTTCCTAGTGTCATAATAAGTGGTATAGAAGCAATTGATACAAGGTCCCACTTTTTATTTTCCACCTATTACACCTAGCCTTCTTAATTTAATTGCTTGTATGAGATCTGTACGACTAATTTACTATTCCCCTATTTATATGCCCAAACCAAAACTCATTTATCCCACTTGTATAATCGGATTAACTGTTGTAAAATTATGAGAATTATCGTTATCAGCCAATTGGTTAACCAAAGGCTCCCTAACATAAGGTCTCCGTACAAGTTCCATGTGCGGTTGTCCTTAGTCGGGAGCTTTTTCTAATTTCACACATAAGGTGGTATCGTTATGAGCAAAAAACAACGTCAACTTCATCTGAACTTGTTCGTTTCCCCGATGGGACACCATGAGGCTGCTTGGCGGCATCCGCAGTCGAACCTCGATCAGCTGCTTGATTTCTCCTTGTACCAGCGCCTGGCTGCAAAAGCGGAAGCAGCGAAGCTGGATTCGCTGTTTTTTGCGGACCGGGTCGCGACCAGTCCAAACGCGGCCAAGTATGGGGCGATCGGCGGGTATGAACCGCTGACGCTTCTGTCGGCACTTGCCGTGGTCACGCAGCGAATCGGGCTGATCGCGACTGTGTCCACGAGCTTCAACGAGCCGTTTAATCTGGCTCGGAGGTTTGCCTCACTCGACCATCTTAGCCGCGGCCGCGCCGGTTGGAACATCATTACATCCGGAACGGATGCGGAAGCGCAAAATTTCAATTATGAGCAAATCCCGGAACATGCTGCGCGTTATGAGCGAGCGAGGGAGTTTTTGGACGTAGCTACGAAGTTGTGGGATAGCTGGGAAGACGATGCCCTTGTAAGAGACAAGGAAGCAGGCGTTTTTGCCGATAGTTCCAAGGTTCATGAGCTTAACCATAAAGGGGATCACTTTTCCGTGAAGGGGCCGCTGAACATATCTCGTGGACCACAGGGGCGGCCGCTGCTCGTCCAAGCCGGTTCTTCGCAGAATGGCAGACATTTCGCTGCGGAGTATGCGGAGGCGATTTTCACGGCTCAGCAAACTTTTGAAGAAGCGGAGTCGTTCTACAGAGATATGAAGCAGCGGGCGGTTCAGCTGAATCGGTTGCCGGAACATATCGTCATCCTGCCGGGAATTTGCCCGATTATCGGGCGCACCGAGGAGGAAGCCAAAGAGAAGGAAGCTAAGCTCGTGGAGCTCTCTAACCCGGCTCACAGCTTGTTGATGCTATCCAATCGAATCGGCTTTGATCTGACGGGTTATCCATTGGACGGCCCGATGCCACAGCTTCCGGTTGAAGAAGTGAGAGGCCATCAAAGCCGCACCAGCTTGATTGTCGAGATGGCTCATCGCGAGAATCTGACGCTGCGCCAGGTGTTGGAACGCCTGGCCGGAGGGCGCGGTCATCGGACAATAACCGGCACGCCTCAGCAAATTGCCGATGTGATGGAGCATTGGTTCCAGAATGGTGCTGCCGACGGCTTCAATATTATGCCGCAGCTGATGGCAGGCGGGCTGGAGGATTTCTTGGACCTCGTCGTTCCCGAGCTGCAGCGCAGAGGACTGTTCCGAACGGAGTATACGGGTACAACCCTTCGTGATCACTACGAGCTTCCGTATCCGAGCAGTCAGTTTGCGGAAACCTCGCATTCTAGGAATGAAACGAAGTGGTACAGCGCATGATAAAATGCAAGTTTCAATCGGATAAACGGAGCCGCGCTTATTTTGCAGGCTCCGTTTTCATGAAATTCGTATAACCTATTGATATTCTTATTAAACCAAGTATAATAGTTGAGTGTTTATCTGATATCCGCTGAAAATATGTTGTGGAACAATCCGGATAGCTTTGATATGATAAATGAAAAGCTTTTCACAACAACTTACAGGTGATTAAGATGAAATCGACGATTAAAGATGTGGCCAAAAAAGCCAATGTTTCCATAAGTACAGTTTCACGAGTACTAAATAACCCTGAGATTGTAGCTAAGGACAAGCGTGATAAGATCTTGGAAGCGATCAAAGAGTTGAATTATACGCCCAATGCGCTAGCACGCGGATTAATTCACAAGCGCACCCAGACGTTAGGCGTTCTTATCCCGGATATCTCCAACTTATTTTATGCGGAATTGATTAAAGGGATGGAAGATGCTGCGAGAGAGAGTGGCAATAATTTAATTATCTGTAACACAGATAACAATCAGAACCAAAGGAATGCCAGCTTTAAAGTATTAAGTGAAAAACAAATCGATGGCATTATTTTTACGAGTGAGCCTGTTTTTCCAGACAGCTATGAACTTTTTAAGCAACTGGGAGTACCTATTGTACTTGCAGCCACTCATAGCCTGGAGTATGAGATTCCTTCCGTAAAAGTGAATGACGAGCAGGCTGCATTTGATGCAACCGAATACTTGATCCGCCAAGGGCATCGCCACATTGGGATGATTAGCGGCTCTATGCTCGATCCAATCTCAGGGCTGCCAAGAATTCAAGGGTTTCTTCGAGCATTAAGAACACATGGCATTGATCTTAATCCCGATACATGTATCGAGTATGGGAATTATCATTTTAGTGACGGGTACGAGGCTGTCAAAAGACTGCATAAGAAATTTCCGGACATGACGGCGGTTTTTGCGACAAGCGATGAAAGAGCACTCGGGTGCATATCCTATCTGCATGAAAACAACATTAAAGTGCCAGATGACATATCAGTCATCGGCTTTGACAATACAAGGATGGCGGGAATGTGTTTTCCTAAACTGACAACAGTCGCTCAGCCCTTGTATGAAATGGGGCAATTGGTCATTCGGAAGCTGGATCGTATGATTAATGGCGAGCCATTGGAAGAGCTGAGGACCTATATGACTCATTGGATTGAAGAGCGAGAGACCGTGTATAACTTAAAGCAATAAAAGGGTATCTCGTGGGAAAGGGATTCGGTTGATCTGTTTCCCGGTATTCTCTGAAAAGCTTTTCAGAAATTCAAGTCAGATGAATTATTATAAAAAACAACATCAGGAGGTTATACATATGTTGAAAAAAGCAGCAACGAATACGGCACTGTTACTATCATTAATTATGGCACTGAGCGCGTGCGGAAGCAGCACTTCCGGGAACCAATCGGAGCCTTCGAAAGATCAGCCCAAAGAAACCGCCAAGGCAGCCGAATCTCAATCACCATCCAATGAAAAGGTGAAAATTGTTTTTAGCCAAGGAGCGGATCAAACAGAGGGAACGAAGAAGTTGATCGCTGCTTTTCAAGCCAAGCATCCAAACATTGAGGTTGAAGTACGCGAATTTCCTAACGATTCATCGCAAATGCATGATCAGCTTGTCACGATTTTGGGCGGAAAATCTGCTGAAATAGATGTTGTCAACCTTGATGTCGTTTGGCCTGCTGAATTTGCGCAAGCTGGGTTTCTGCTGCCCCTTGACCGTTTCATTGAGGGAGATAAGATTGAAACAAGCAAATATTTAAAAGGTGGCATTGACGCTGGTTACTTTAACGGTCAGCAATGGGCACTTCCTCGTTACAATAACGCGGGGCTATTATACTACCGGAAAGATTTGGTGAAAGAAGTACCGAAAACATGGGATGATCTGCTCAAACAAGCTGAACAATTGAAAGGCCAAGGCGGTACGAAATACGGCTTCGTCACTCAGGCTAAGCAATATGAAGGTTTGGCTGTGAGCTTCACGGAACTTGTCGCTTCTTACGGTGGGAATATCATCGATGACAAGGGGAATGTCGTAGTCAATAGTCCCGAGGCTCTGAAAGGATTGAAAAAACTCATTCAAATTTCGAAGTCATCGGCCGTTCCGTCGAACCTGAATACCTTTACTGAAAAAGAAACATTGAATGCCTTTATCGAAGGCAGCGCCGTATTCGCCCGTCATTGGCCGGCACTCTATGCACAAGCCAACGATCCAAAGGTATCAAAAGTCGTAGGTAATGTAGGTATTGCTCCTCTACCGGCGGGAGATGCCCGCTCAGCTGCAGCGCTAGGTGGTTGGTTGGCAGCAATCAATAAATATTCGAAGCATCCGAAGGAAGCATGGGAATTCTTGAAATTCGCGGTAAGTGCTGAAGGGGAAAAAATAATTGCCGTGAACAGCACACAAACGCCAACCTATTTACCATTGTTTGATGACGCAGATGTTCAAAAGGCAAGCCCATTATTCGCTAGCCGTGATTTTGTAAACAGTCTGGGAAGTGCTATTCCACGTACGATTACACCTCAATACGCTAAGATTTCCAGTGTCATTCAGGTGGAAGTTTCCAAGGCGATAGCTGGCGAGCAGACGCCGGAACAGACGCTTGCCAATTTGGAAAATCAGATCAAGCAAGCTGTCAGTAAGTAAGAACCAGTAGAGAGGGGTCTTCCGACCATGGTGTGACCCTTCTTTTGCTTTTATTCGCTCATGATGTGACTAAGGCAGGTGATATCCCGGATGTTTAATCGCAACAAACGAAGCAAATTGACCAGAGAAGCTAAGCTTGCCTATCTATTTATTTTGCCCGCTGCCATCTTGATTGCCGCAATTGCTATATGGCCTGTACTCCGCTCCATGTGGATCAGTTTATATGATGTCCGTTTGAACGACCCAATGCGTAGTGAAATTCATTCGACCTATGCCTTGGATATGGAGAGATATACGCAGAATTTACCCATATTGCTGCGAACATTCGATAAAGAGGCTTCAGCCAATGAGGAATTGAAAACGAAGCTGCAACCGCTCAAAGAGCAGGCGAATCAGATAAAGAAAGAGATGGAGAGCGATGCTTCTCTAAATGCCAGATACGAAGAGATCGCCAAGCTTCTGTATGATTTCAAACCGGTTCCAGATGAATTGAAATACATGCCATTAAACAATCAAAAGGCTGAACGTGTTCAAACGAGTCTGGACGAGATGCGGAAAAGTTTACTTCAACTAAAGGAAACCGGAGTTTTACAACGGCCGGATGATGCGATCGGCTTAACCAAAGCGCTTCAAGATTCTTTTATTAAACCGAATTTTGTTGGTTTGGGACATTATAAGCGGTTCATGACGGATGCCCGTTTATGGCATTCTCTTGGAAATACCTCGCTGTTCACGATATATGCCGTAACGATGGAGATGCTCCTCGGCCTGCTGATTGCGATTCTGATCAATCGTACATTCCGTGGCAGAGGTCTCGTGCGTGCAGCCGTATTAATCCCTTGGGCGACGCCAACAGCCATATCGGCGATGATTTGGCATTTCCTCTATGATGGACAAAATGGCGTGGTTGCCAAGTTTTTTGCAGAAATCGGTCTCATTTCCGATATGAGCACGCTGCTATCGACCAAGCAGGGAGCTCTGTTCTCTATCGTTTTGGCAGATACATGGAAAACGGCGCCATTTGTTGCGCTGCTTTTGCTAGCGGGTCTTCAGACGATTTCAAGTTCATTATACGAAGCTGCACAAATGGATGGAGCCAATAAGTGGAAGCAGTTTATACATATTACTTTGCCATCTCTCAAAACGACGTTCCTCGTAGCCCTTATGTTCCGTACATTGGACGCGTTCCGTGTTTTTGATCTTATCTACGTCTTAACTGGAGGGGGGCCGGCCAACTCCACGGAATCCTTGTCGATTTACGCCTACAAAACGATGTTCTCTGAACTAGACTTTGGTGCTGGTTCGGCACTGGCAGTCATTGTCTTTATATGTATTGCTATTATTTGTACGATCTACGTGAAAATATTAGGCGGCGACGTGATCAGTAAACGCGGGGGGTAGAGCGATATGGTTAGGAAAGCGAGCCTGCCTTTTTACGCCGGCTTAACGGTTTTTGTAGCAGTCGTCATTTTTCCATTTCTATGGGTATTTATAGCTTCGTTGAAACAACCTCAATATTTATATGGGGTGCATGCATTTGATGTGTTTGTGCCTGGTTATACGTTAGACAACTATATCAGCGTCTTTGCCAATCATCCTTTTGGACGATTTTTAATGAACAGCTTTGCTGTTGCGGGGCTGAGCATGATGTTCAGCTTAATCGTTGCTTCTTTTGCCGCATATGCGATTGCACGGCTTCATTTTTGGGGGAAATCTGTGTTTTTAGGCGTGTTGCTTGCCGTTTCCATGTTTCCTCAGATTGCAACCATATCGCCTATTTTCTTATTTATGCAAGCTACGGGCTTACGCAACTCGTATTTAGGCTTAATTATCCCTTATACGACATTTGCTCTGCCGTTATCTATTTGGTACATGACATCCTTTTTTACGAAAATTCCATATGAACTTGATGAAGCGGCTAAAATGGACGGAGCGTCCGTTCTGCAAACTTTTTGGAAAGTATTGCTGCCTTTGGCTTCGCCTGGACTATTTACAACAGCAATCATTGTTTTTGTGGATGCCTGGCACGAATTTTTCTTTTCGCTAACAATCAACACGAAAGAAAATATGATGACAGTACCGGTAGGTATCGCGATGTTTCAAGGCGAATTCACGTTTCTCCGTGGGGAGAAATATCGGCAGCTGCTATCATCGTAACTGTACCTATTGTTTTCATGGTTCTTTTGTTTCAGAGACGCATTATTTCAGGATTGACATCTGGCGCTGTAAAAGAATAGCGTACACATAAAACATCTAAACACCGAAGGAGTCTACCATGGACAAACCCAATATTCTTTTTATGATTTCGCATGATACAGGCAGATACTTAGGTAGTTATGGCAAGCAGGTAGAGACGCCTAATCTAGATAATCTGGCTGCAAAAGGCGTGCGTTTTGACCAGTATTTTTGCCCGGCGCCTCAATGCAGTCCTAGCAGAGGAAGTATAATTACGGGCTTATACCCGCATAACCACGGCATGATTGGCTTGGCACACCTTGGATTTTCTATGAATCCGGATGTGGCTACGCTGCCGAAAGAACTTCAAAAGCATGGATACGAAACCTCCTTAATTGGATTTAGCCATGAAACGATTGATGAGCCGGATAGCAGACTTACTTCCTCGACATATAAATTAGGCTACGAACATGTATTACCAGTGGCAGGTGATCGAGGGCCTGATGTTGCGAGGAAAGTTGTGCAATATTTAGAGGAGAAAGCAGCGGCTGCGGATAGCGGGCCATTTTTTGCCTCCGTGGGCTTTTTTGAGACTCATCGCGATTTCGATGAATACGAAGCGATTGCCGATCCGATAGACCAAGTCATTCCTCCACCTTATTTGCCGGATACGCCGAAAGTTCGGGAGGATTTCGCGCTGCTGCACGGTTCGGTGAAAGTACTGGATCAAAGTATAGGTCATATTATAAAAAGTTTAAAAGAAACCGGGTTGGACAAAAATACGCTGGTTATCTATACAACCGATCATGGTATTGCTTTCCCTCGAGCTAAGGGCACCTTGATGGATGCAGGTTTGGAAACGGGTTTAATCATGTACTACCCCGGCCGCATAGAAGGCGGTAAAGTGGTAGATCAACTGTTATGTAACATCGATTTGATGCCGACTCTCCTTGACTTTGTTGGAGCGGATTCACCGGAAGGCATTGATGGCCGCAGTTTTTTACCTATTTTGGATGATACGGAGACGAAGCAGCCAACCCGCGATCATTTCTTCTCGGAGCTCACTTGGCACGACCTGTATCACCCGATGAGGAGCATACGCACGGAGAAGTACAAATATATCCGTAATTTTGAGGACGGTCCTTCGGTTTATTTACCGCTCGATATTCACCGCAGTCTTTCGGGGGGCGCCGTGAGGGAAGAGTATTACGTACCTAACGTTCCGGAGGAATTGTATGATTTGGAAAAGGATCCGCTTGAAACTTGCAATTTGGTGGGGATCCCAGCCTATAAGGAAGTTCTTGAAGAGCTTCGGGCGAGAGTGGATGGTTGGATGGCTGCCACGAAGGATCCGCTTCTTCATGGAGAAGTAGCGGGTATTGCTGCGCCCGAATGGGAAGAACAATTCGGTAATGGCTCTGCCTACTCCTATAAAAGGAAATGAGGGGGACTCCAGTTCCCTTGGCAAGTAAAACCGTCAGATCATTAAATCTGACGGTTTTTTTTCTCTCCTATAGAACTTTTAAATAGATGAATAGAAGAATGCGATATACACTGCAGCCATCTGTTGGGATATAGTAATCCTAAGAAATTAAATCCGATTATACGCATCGGTATTAATGGTTAAAAGGGGAGTGACTTCAATGTCCAAGAGACAACTTAAGCTGGGAGCTAATTTGAACGGAGTCGGAAACAGTATATCCTTCTGGCGGCATCCCGAAGTGCCAACCAATGCGAGCGTCAATTTGGCGTTCTATAAAGAACAGGCTCGCAAAGCGGAACAGGGGAAATTCGACCTCTTGTTTATCGCCGATGGCTTATTCATTAACGAAAAGTCTAATCCGCACTTTCTGAACCGTTTTGAGCCACTGACACTGCTGTCAGCCTTAAGTGAAGCGACTAGCCATATCGGGCTGGTTGCAACTTTATCTACGTCCTATAGTGAGCCATTCACAGTTGCTAGACAGTTTGCTTCTATTGACCACCTTAGCGGGGGGCGAGCGGGCTGGAATGTTGTGACATCACCTTTGGAGGGTTCGGCGCTTAACTTCGGCAAAGGCGAACACCCGCATCATTCGCTGCGTTACGAGATTGCTGAGGAGCATCTGGAGGTTGTAAAAGGACTTTGGGACTCCTGGGAGGACGATGCGTTCGTCCGAGACAAAGCTAGCGGGGTATTCTTCGATTCCGCCAAGCTTCACACTCTGAATCATAAAGGCAAACACTTTGCGGTTCAAGGTCCGCTGAATGTCGCACGTTCCAAACAAGGATACCCCGTCGTGTTCCAAGCGGGATCCTCGGATTCCGGCAAAGATCTTGCAGCCAAGTCGGCTGATGCCGTCTACACGGGACACGAAACATTCGAGCAAGCGCGAGCTTTTTATCAGGATGTAAAAGGCCGAGCAACCGCTTATGGTCGCCAGCCGGATGATATTCTGATTTTCCCGGGTATCGGCCCGATTGTCGGCAGAACGGAAGAGGAAGCCGAGCGCAAATATCAGGAAATTGCTGAACTTGTCACAATCGATCAAGCATTAAATTATTTGGGGCGTTATTTTGAGCATTATGACTTCTCGCAGCATGCATTGGATGAGCCGTTTCCGGAACTCGGCGATTTCGGCAGCAACAGCTTCCGCAGTACGACAGACCGCATTAAGCAGGAAGCCAAGGAGCAGGGACTCACACTTCGCCAGGTTGCGCTGCGGGCATCCACGCCGAGAAGCAATTTCATCGGGACCCCGGAGAAGGTGGCTGATCTCATCCAGCAATGGTTCGAGGGAGGGGCTGCCGATGGCTTTAACATTCGAACGGTCGTACCGAACGGACTCGCTGATTTTGTAGATTTGGTTGTGCCAGTGCTGCAGGAGCGCGGAATATTCCGTAAGGAATATGAAAGTGACACGCTGCGGGGCAACTTGGGGTTGAATGTTCCCGTGAACCGTTACATCCGGCAGGCTGAAGCGGTAAGGGGGAACTAACATGTCAACCGCGATCGATGTATCGGTAAGGGAGGCCAGACCGGATGAGCGGGAGAAGGCTGTTGCTTTAACTGTGGAGGCATACCGCCAGTATGAGCCAGGCTTTGGTCCCGCGTTCTGGGAACAGTACATAAGCAATATAAAAGCGCAGTGGGAGCGCACGGAACCTACTTGGCGTCTTGTCGCCGAGCAGGAGGATAATCTCGTAGGGGCGGCGCTTCTATACCCGCCTCAAGAGGGTTTGTATGAGAAGCTGAGTGAGACGATTCCGTATCCGGAAATCCGCCTGCTCGGCGTACATCCTTCTGCAAGAAGCAAAGGCGTTGCTACCTCGCTGCTCGCAGAATGTGCCCGGCGTGCCAAGCAAGGCGGGTACTCTTATCTTGGCTTGCACACGTCGAGCCGCATGCCCGACGCCGTACGGCTTTATCTAAGCCTGGGATTCGAGCGCGAGCCCCGGTACGATTTCTTTGCAGCTGACCAAACGACGGTGGTTGAAGCCTATCGTTTGGCGCTGGTTACAGTCCAAACTTCATAAATAAATAGGAGGATGTATCTATGAAATTATTGAAATCGACGAGCTTTATCCTGGCTTCCGCGTTGCTATTCGCAGGTTGTGGAGCTAAAGAAGAAAAGGCAGCTTCTCCAGCAGCGGGCGGGGCTTCACCAGCAGTCTCACCAGCAGCAGCACCAGCCGCCGCAGCGCCACAGAAGGTGAAAAAAATCGTGGTCGGTACGAGCGGCACCTTTAAAGACGTGACTTTCCTCGATGATAAGGGCGTTTTAACCGGCTATGATATCGAGTTGACGAAGGAGATTGATAAGCGTCTGCCTGACTATGAGTTTGAATTTAAAACGATGGAGTTCGCCAATATCCTTCTGAGCCTGGAAGCTGGTAAAGTCGATCTGGCCGTAAATCAATATGAAGTGAACAGCGAACGGCAAGCCAAGTTTCTGTTCAACGACGAAGCCTATAACGTATGGCCGAGCAAAGTCGTTGTGAACAAAGACAACAACACGGTCAATTCGATTGAAGACCTTAAGGGTAAAAAAGTGATCACCTCTCCGGGGAGCAATGGCGCCGTTTGGCTGCAGGATTACAATAAGAGCAAAGGAAACCCCTTTGAACTGGTCTTCTCCGGCAGCGGCGGAACGAATGATGTGATTAATCAGATAAAAACAGGCCGTGTAGATGCAACCATATCGACACCGTTTCAAGTAGCAGGCCGCAATAAGGATGCGGATGCGCAGCAAAAGGTCGTTGGCCCTGTCCTTTACACCTCCAAGATTTATTATGTGCTGCGCAAAGACGAAACGGATCTGAAAAGTAAGATCGACGAGGCTATAAAAGAAATCAAAAAAGATGGAACATTAGCAAGCCTCAGCAAAAAATGGTTAGGTGAAGATTTCACCGTGACACAATAATGGGAAAACCGTTTGATTTTTCACTGATTTGGGTGTACTTGCCGAAGCTGCTGTCTTACTTGCATGTCACGTTGTTCATTGTACTGGCCTCCGTTGTATGCGGCGTACTGCTTGGTCTCGTCATTGCACTGCCAAGGCTATACCGGATCCCCTTCCTTAATCGGCTCGTGATTATTTATATTTCTTATACTAGAGGCACGCCTATACTGATTCAGCTATTTCTTGTCTATTACGGTGTGCCGGAACTGCTGAAAGCTGTCGGAATTGACGTAACCGATGTTCAGCCCTTGGTCTTTGTCATCCTCACTTATGCGCTTCATTTCGCAGCCTATTTCTCTGAAATTGTCCGCTCTTCGGTCAACGCCATAGATCGCGGTCAGGCGGAAGCCGGCTATTCGATCGGCATGAGCGGCTACGCCGTGCTGACGAGAATCGTTTTGCCTCAGGCGTGGAGAGTAGCACTGCCAAATGTGGCCAATCTGACGATCGGCACATTGAAGGATACCTCACTTGCTTATACACTGGGCGTTATGGATCTGGTGGGGCGTGCGGAGATGCTTGGCACCACCTATCATTTCCTTGAAATTTGGATTGCATTGTCGATTATTTACTATACCGTGGTCCTATTCATGGAATTTTTGTACCATCGTTTCGAGCGAAGGGTCCAACGTTTTGAACAAGCCGTCACGGCTTTTGATTAGAGGAAAAGGAGGAGGCGACCATTCACATCGATTTCACGTTTATGTTTGAAGCTTTTAGAGCCATGTTGAAGGCATTGCCGCTAACGCTGGTTATCTCAATTGTCCCCTTGTTTTCGGGGTTCATTGTCGGAGTGCTTGTCGCTTTTATTCGGATGTACAGAATCAAATATATTCACCGCGTGGCGCAGTTTTATGTTTCCTTCTTCAGAGGCACACCGCTTCTGCTGCATATTATGCTTGTTTATTTTGCTATTCCCATGATCTTTGATTACCTCGCAGTCCGATATGGCTGGAGTGTTCGCTCGAGCGTGATCCCGCTCATCCTGTTCATTTTCGTGGCGTTCACGTTGAACATCGGCGCCTATATGTCGGAAACCATCCGCTCGGGCATTTTGTCCGTTTCCAAAGGCCAGCTCGAAGCCGGCTACTCGGTTGGCATGACAACCTGGCAGGGGATGAGACGTATTGTCCTTCCGCAAGCGCTTCACGTAAGCCTGCCGAACCTGCTGAGCAAATTCATCGGCTTGCTGCATGGCTCTTCGCTTGCTTTTATGATATCGCTGCAGGAGTTGAACGGCACTGCGCACATCGTAGCGATGAGGAATTGGAAATACCTTGAAGCTTACATCGCAGCGGCTGTGATTTACTGGATTTTAACCATTTTGGCCGAAAATATCTCCACTTTATTGGAAAAACGTTTGAATACCTACAATCGCAGTGGTGTCGCCTAAGCAATATCCCGGCATTTCGAAAAGGTGTATTGAATTGTTGAATCGATGTATAGAAGAACTCTATTAGACGAATGCATAACGAGGATGATAAGGTTAGATCAGATTAAATTCTTAGTAATTACATCGGAATTATATGTTTAAAAGAGATCGCGCAGAGAAAGGAGGCCCCTCATGATTCATTTATCCAATATTACCAAATCGTTCGGTCGCAACCAGGTGCTCAAAGGGATCAATCTTACGGTTAACAAAGGCGAAGTCGTCGCCATCTTGGGGCCGAGCGGTTCAGGGAAAACGACACTGCTTCGTTGCTTGAATTATTTGGAAAAGCCGAATGACGGCGCGATCATGATTGATAATTTTAGCGTGGACTGCAAAAAAGCAACCAAAAAGGACATTCATCAGCTGCGCCTTAAGACGGCGATGGTGTTTCAACAATACAATTTGTTCCGCCACAAGACAGCGCTTGAGAACGTGATGGAAGGATTGCTCATTGTCAAAAAGGTTCCCAAAGAAGAAGCTCGGAGAATCAGCGTCGAACTCCTGCAGAGGGTCGGTCTCGGGGAGAAGCTGGATGCTTATCCTTCTCAACTGTCCGGCGGACAGCAGCAGCGAGTCGGCATAGCAAGAGCGTTGGCGCTAAATCCCGAAGTTATTTTATTCGATGAGCCGACGTCGGCACTAGATCCTGAACTTGTTGGCGAAGTGCTCGCTGTTATCCGGAAGATTGCCAAAGAAGGCATTACGATGATTATTGTTACCCATGAAATGACGTTTGCGCAGGATGTCGCTTCTCACGTGGTTTTTATGGACGAAGGCGCCATTGTTGAGGAAGGGAAGCCGAACGAGCTGTTTAACCGTCCCAAAGAAGAGCGGACCAAACAGTTTCTGAGCCGCATTCGTCCAGAACTCTCATATTCCATCTAGGAGGCACCCCTATGACGATATCAATAGGCATTTTGGATCAAAGTCCGATCTACCCCGGGAGTACAGCGTCTGAGGCGCTTGCCCAAACCATTCGGTTAGCTCAAAAAGCGGAGGAGCTCGGCTTCCAACGATTTTGGGTGTCGGAGCATCATGATTCCGAAACTCTCGCCGGATCTTCGCCGGAAGTGCTGATTTCACACTTGTTAGCTAAAACAGAGCGAATCCGCATCGGATCTGGCGGCATCATGCTGCAGCACTACAGCCCTTATAAAGTTGCTGAGAATTTCAATGTGTTGGCTTCCCTTGCACCGGGAAGAGTCGATTTGGGCGTCGGGAGAGCGCCGGGCGGCTTGCCTCGCAGCACACAGGCGCTGCAGCGTGGCGTGACGGAACCCCAGACGCTGACGGAAAAGCTCGTAGAGCTTGAAGCTTACGTGAACAACCAAGTTCCGGAGAGTCATCCGCTGCATGGGATTAAAGTATCGCCTGTTGCCGGCATTCCAGCCGATATTTACTTGCTTGGAGCGAGCCTCGACAGCGCACAGCTTGCTGCTTCGTTAGGCCTTCCCTATGTCTTCTCCTTATCGATTAACGGGGACAGATCAGCCGCAATTGAAGCTATACAGGTGTATAAATCAAACTTTCAGCGAACATCCAATCGATCACCGCAGGCAATACTTGCTTTGTCCGTCATTGTGGCCGACACAGATCAAGCTGCCCATGAGCTTGCCTTCGAGCAGAAGCACTACAAAGTGTATTTGGCCAGCGGTAAGAAGGCGACTGTAGGTACGCTAGAGCAAGCGGAGGAATTCGGCAGACAGGCGAATGAGCCCTATACCATTGAAGAGAAAACGACGGAGGTCACCCGCGGTTCCAAAGAAACAGTTCGTGAACAGCTGGTAGATTTACAGCGGCTTACAGGCGTAGAAGAATTCATCGTGACAGCTAGAATCGAGGATTTCGCAGAAAGAGTTCGTTCTTACGAAAGACTTGCGGAAGCATTAAACGACGTAGAAACAATTGCGTAGCACTGCACAGTAAATGAACTATTCATTTTTTAGGAGGATAAACGATGAGCCATTCTGACATTCAACCCTATTTGGATACGTATAACCAGTTACTTGGCGCTGTAGAAGGGTTAAGCCAGGAACAATTAAGCTGGAAAGAGGCCCCTGCTTCGTGGAGCGTAACGGAGGTTTTGACCCACCTGGCCGATCACAGCCTTGTCATTTCTTTCCGTATTCGCGACATTTTAGCGGGGACGACGGTTCGACTGCCTGCTTTTAACCAAGACGCTTGGGTTAGCGGACAAAAGGCCAATGACGGCGCTGCTGCCGATAATTTGACGATCTTTCATCAATTGCTGCGATATAACAGCTTGTTATTTGAACGTTTAAACGATGAGGATTGGCAAAAGACCGGCATTAATGCCAAAGGCGATACCGTAAGTATTACGAATATTATTCAAGGATTTACGAAGCATGTGAATAACCATCTTTCCCAAATCGATCGCATTAAACGCTCTTACGCAAGCGCAAACCAGCCAGAGGTGAGCTCGTCATGAGCGAAACCTATCGTCTTGCTGAGCCCAGTGATGCCAAAAGGCTGCTGGAAATCATCTACGATGCGTATATTACGATACGCGAGCTGAAGCTGCAATGGCCCGCTGCACATGCTGATATAGCATTAATCGAAGAAAATATCGCAAAGAATGCCTGTTACGTCTTGGAAAAGGACGGACAGATTGCCGCTACGCTAACGTTATCCAAGGAGTCTGGCAACAAGTGGAACAGAGAGTATCCGTTTCTCAAATGGTTCGCGGTCCATCCCGATGCACAAGGCGGCGGACTTGGCACGAAGCTGCTGGCTTGGGTGGAAGAAGCCATTATTCGCGATGAACTGGGTGAATCAGCTGTCACCCTTGCCACAGCGGAGAAACATCCATGGCTGCTCGATATGTACGAACGAAAAGGCTACGAACGCATTGATGCTATTGACCGGGGCAATGGCGACGGCACGATGTATTTGCTGCGTAAAATCGTGAACCCTCCCTTGCATGCTGAGATCATTCGCCGGCGCCGCCAAGGAGGTCAATGATGAAATTCGCTTTATTCAGCTTAGTGATGAATATCCGCAATGCGGTTACGGGTGAAACGCTGACAACGCAAGAGAAGTTCCAGAACATACTGCAACAGGCCATTTATGCCGAAAAGCTTGGATTTGACGCCTATGGGATCGGGGAAAGACACGGGCCTCCGTTTCTTTCTTCCTCACCGGCTGTGCTACTGACGGCTATTGCTGCGCACACTTCGCGCATTCGCCTGCTGACGACGGTCGCAGTGCTTAGTGTGCTCGATCCCGTTCGCGTCGCCGAAGATTATGCCACGTTGGATCATCTATCGGGAGGCCGATTGGAGTTGATTATCGGGAAAGGCAATGACCCACGGCATTATCCGCTATTTGGCATCAAAGAGGAAGAGCAGTGGGATTCGCTTGCTGAGAGATATGCCCTGCTCAAACGATTATGGAGCGAAGAGAATGTCAGTTGGGATGGCAAATATCGGCCTCCATTACGGGAAGTTACCATTTTGCCCAGACCGCTTCAAGCTTCAATTCCGATTTGGCATGGCAGCGCCTCGTCGCCGCTCTCCACGGAGCTGGCCGCCCAATATGGCGAACCGATTTTTTCGTCCAATACGTTTCATCCATTACCGAAGTACAAAGCGTTGATTGATCACTACCGGGAGAGATGGGCTTATTACGGACATGATCCTAAGCATGCTGTAGTTGGAGCAGGGGCAGGTACCTTATATTTGGCTAAAACAACAGAGGAAGCGATTCGGCGTTATCGTCCGTATTATGAGGCGTTTCATTCTACAGATTCCGCTAAGCATAACCAGTCGCCTTTTACTTCTCTGGAGGATAACTTAGCAAACGGGCCTCTGCTGGTGGGCAGTCCTGAGCGTGTTATTGAGAAAATATTGACCTATCAGGCTGCTTACGGCCATCAGGTCATGTCGATAAGTGTAGACGGCCTGACGGAAGCGGAGCAGCGAGAGCAGATGGCATGGTTTGCTTCTGAGGTTATGCCAGTGCTTCGCAGGGAGATTACAAGCAGTGTTTGGTCTGCTTAAATTTGGTCCGCTTAAATCTATTTATTTGACATAGGGGTGTGCACAAGATGAGGAAGTTACGTTATATACCAGTCACGTTACTGCTGGCAGCTGCCATGACAGTGATGTCGGCTTGCGCAGGAGCCGGGGGCACAGGAAGTCCGGCGGCCTCACCTGCAAGCTCGGCTCAAGCTGCAGGGAACGGGCAGGCGACGAGCGGAGGTGAGATTTCATTTGCTCTGGCAACCTCGCCGGATACGCTTGATCCGCATCGCAGCGGTTTAGCCGTTGCCGTTCGAGTATTCCGGACGATCTATGACAGTCTGGTTGTACAGCTGCCGGACAACACGATTAAACCATGGCTGGCAACGGAATGGTCCATTTCGCCGGATGGTAAAAGCTACACCTTCAAGCTGCGCAAAGATGTGAAGTTTCAGGACGGGACGCCTTTTAATGCAGAAGCCGTGAAGTACAGCTATGATCGTATTCTGGATCCAGCCACGAAAGCAGCTAATGCTTCCGCTTTGCTTAAGCCTTACAAATCGTCGGAAGTCATTGACGAGTATACGATTAAGATCAATCTGGAGTCGCCATCCGTCGCTTTTCTCGGTAATTTGAGCCAGGCGATGCTAGGCATCGTATCTCCAACAGCAGCCAAGAAATACGGCGACCAATTCGGTAAAAATCCCGTTGGAACCGGGCCATTTAAATTCGTCAAATGGGATGACAATTCCGAAATTAAAGTCGAGCGCAATCCGGATTATAACTGGGCTCCTGCGCTGGTTGAAAATAAAGGCAAGGCTTATCTGGACGCGATTACGTTCAAAATAATTCCCGAAGAAGCGACACGGCTAGGCAGTGTGCAGAGCGGACAGGTCACGGCGGCAGAAACGGTGCCACCGCAAAATATCGTGGCGCTGAAAAATGATGCCAAGCTTCAGCTTCTGCAAGTGAATACAAGCGGCTTGCCGTACACGCTCTTTTTTAACCAAAGCAGAGCTCCTTGGAATGATGTGAAGGCACGTCAGGCTGTGCAATCGGCCATTGATGTTGATTCCATTGTCAAAACGTTATACCTGGGCACCTATCAACGTGCGTGGTCGCCTTTGACACCTACGATTTTCGGTTACGATGCTTCGCTTGAAAACAAGATAAAACCGGATCTGGACAAAGCGAACCGCCTGTTTGATGAATTGGGCTGGGTGAAAGGGACAGACGGCGTACGCGAGAAAGACGGCAAAAAGCTGACGCTGCATTATGTAGACGGTTCGCCGAATCGGGAGAAGCGTAATGATATTGCGGCCATCATCCAGCAGCAGCTTAAGAAAGTCGGCGTAGCCGTTGAAGTTGAAATTACGAAGGATGTTCAGAGTGTCATTTATACCGCTCAAGCCTATGACCTCTATGGCAACAGCCAAGTCAATTCAGATCCAGTAGCCTTGAATTCGTTCTACCATACAACTGCGCCGAATGCCCGCCCATCCCTTTCTCATTTATCGGATCCAGCTATAGATAAGCTGCTCGAACAAGGCGTTGTGGAAGCGGATGAGGCTAAGCGTAAGGAAATTTACAAAAATGTACAGAAGTATATCATTGACAATGCGGTCATTATTCCGGTTTACATTTTCCCATACACCGTTGCTGTCTCAAAAAATGTAAGTGGCATCAAATTCGATTCATTAGGCTACCCACTTTTCAATGACGCGTCTATCCTCAAAAAGTAAGGAGGCCGTTCAGATGGTTAACGCAATCATCGTAAGATTCATCAGCTCTTTAGGCGTTATTGTGGGTTCTTCGGTTTTGGTGTTTTGTGTTCTGTATGTGCTGCCTGGCGATGTCGTGATGAACATCATTGATCCGAGTACGATGAGTCCTGAAGCGATTGCGAATTTACGCCATCAGCTTGGGGTAGATCGGCCGTTTTTGGAGCAGTTTACGACCTATTTCAGCCATGTACTGGTCGGAGATTTTGGTAAATCCCTGGTAAACTCAGAGCCTGTTCTGCCCAAAATCATGATGCATTTTCCGGCGACACTGGCACTAACAGCCGCAGCTTCGCTGGTCTCTGTTACAGTTGGGCTTGTACTGGGGGTCTTATCGGCGATTCATCGCAATAAACCCATTGATATTATCGCCAGAATTGTCGGGTTGTTCGGTATTTCCATGCCGACTTTCTGGTCAGGGATTTTGCTTATTCTCATCTTTTCCGTGTCTCTTGGTTGGCTGCCTGCGCTCGGCTCCAACGGCTGGCAAACGCTGGTTCTGCCGGCCGTGACTTTGGGCATGCTGGGAGCGGGTTTTATTGTTCGTATGGTGAGAAATGCCATGCTGGAAGTGCTTGGAGAAGCCTTCATTACAACGCTTCGCGCCAAGGGCTTGCTCGAGCGCTCGGTCATGTACCGTCATGCGCTGCGCAACGCCTTGATTCCTGCCGTTACAATGCTTGGGATTCTTCTTGGCGAGATGTTGGCCGGCACGGTTGTCATTGAGACGGTGTTCTCGCGTCAGGGCATTGGAAGAATTATTGCGGATGCCATTATGGCCAAGGATTTGCCGGTCGTGCAGGGGGTTATTTTATTCTCCGCGATGATTTACATCTTGGTGAATCTTCTCGTCGATATCTCCTATGCCTATATTGACCCACGGGTTAGACGTTTTCAAAATTAAGCTAATGCTTACGAAGTCAGTTTTCTAACGAAAACTTAAGGAGGATGCCCAGGATGAGGGAAGTAGTTAACGCGAAGCCCTTATGGCGGGTCAAACGAACCGGTCTGACCCTTCACCGTAAGAATCTGAATCTGAGCCCTTCACGTTTCATTTTATATGCGTCAACGGTTGTCGTTGTCTTTCTCATCATTTGCGCTGTTGTACCCGGGTGGATTGCACCTTATGTGCCGACCGACATGCAAGCGGATCAAATCTTGCTTCCTCCGGGTGGCGTCCATGTGTTAGGGACGGATTATTTTGGCCGGGATGTGTTCAGTCTTATTGTGTACGGCGCCAGGGAGTCTCTGTTTATCGGTTTTGCCTCTGTTATTGTAGGCGGGCTGCTGGGAGGGCTAATCGGCGCTTATGCGGGATATTTTGGAGGATGGACGGACCGTGTGCTGATGCGGCTTAACGATATCGTCATGACTGTTCCCAGCGTGTTGTTGGCGCTAGCGATTGCTGCGGCGCTTGGCCCTGGGCTTTGGAATATTGTTCTCGCTGTAGCATTAGCCGCAGTTCCTAACTATGCGCGTGTCATGCGGGGGCAGATCCTGAGTGTGAAAAATCGTCCGTTCATTACCGCTTCCCGATCCATCGGGGCGACACAGCTTTCCTTATTCATGAAGCATGTGCTGCCGAATTCGTTATCACCGCTGTTGGTTATGGCGGCTATAGGTGTGGGAACCTCGATTTTGACCGGATCCGGTCTCAGTTTTCTGGGGCTTGGCGTGCTCAAAGAAATACCGGATTGGGGCGCTCTGCTTTCCCAAGGCAGGGGTTATTTAACCGTAGCTTGGTGGATATGTACGTTTCCGGGATTGGCCATTACTTTGTTCGTATTGTCTATCAATGTCCTCGGCGATGAACTGCGCGATACGCTTGATCCCAAGAAACGGCCATCATAGGAGGGAACAGGGATGAGTGCATGGTTATCTGTAGATCAACTTGGCGTAGAATTTGCTGTAAACCGGAATGTGATGCAGGCTATCAGCGATATCAGTTTTTCCATTCAGCCGGGCGAGATTGTTTGTCTGGTCGGCGAATCCGGCAGTGGTAAGTCCGTTACTTCCAAAGCGATCATGCGCTTAATTGAACATGAGAACGGGTCGATTACGTCAGGCACGATCAAGCTTGGCGATGTCGATGTCACTTCGCTTTCGCAGCAAAAACTGCGTTCTTTGCGGGGGAAGAGAATTGCCATGGTTTTTCAAGAACCGATGGCGGCATTTGATCCTGTTTTTACGATTGGGAGCCAAATCATCGAGACAATGAGGCGCCATGATCGTCATATCACGGTCCGAGAGGCAGAGGACGAGGCTGTTCGGCTGCTTCAGCGAGTAGGCATTCCAGAGCCGAAGCTTCGACTTAAGCAGTATCCAGGCGAGCTGTCCGGAGGGATGCTCCAACGGGCCATGATCGCGATGGCTCTAAGCGGCAAACCGGAACTGCTGATCGCAGACGAGCCGACAACCGCTCTGGACGTCACGATACAGGCGCAGATTCTGCAGCTCCTGCAAGAGCTGAGGAGCGAGTTCAATATGTCCATCCTGCTGATCACCCACGATCTTGGGGTTGCAGCAGAGATGGCAGACCGAATCATTGTCATGTATGCCGGTCAAATCGTCGAGCAATCGACAGCCGTGGATCTATTCACTCAGCCACGGCATCCGTATACGTTAGGGTTATTACGCTCGATTACAACACTAGACAGTGATCGCGCTCAGCCGCTTTATGCCATCCCCGGTTCGATACCCGGTATGAACAATCTTCCAACGGGATGCCGTTTTCATCCTCGCTGCGCCTATGCGACAGAGTTGTGCGCCCGTGAGGCGCCGGCGTTGGAAGATCGAGACGGCCGTCAATCCGCTTGCTGGCATGCTGATCAGCTGCCGGAACTGCGAGATGCCCGGGTGCCTGAGCGGGTTTCTGAGCTTGAAGTTCGCGAGCGCTCTATGCGGATTGAAATGAGCTCGAAGCAGGATGCTGTACCGAAGGATGTACCGCTCATCGAGCTGCGCCATGTTACGAAACATTATCCCGTGAAGAGCTCTCTCCTTTCAAGGGAGCGGCGATGGATTCAAGCTGTCGATGATGTATCCTTCACGATTCGAAAAGGCGAAACATTCGGTCTGGTCGGCGAATCGGGCAGTGGCAAGTCGACGCTGGGGCGGATGCTGCTTCATTTGGAGAAGCCTACCTCCGGTACCGTCTTATTTGAAGATCAGGACTTGGGCGCATTGTCAGGCTCCAAATTACGCCAACAACGGAAGAATATGCAGATGATCTTCCAAGATCCGCATGGCTCCGTCGACCCCCGCTGGAAGGTAGGGGATATTATCGGCGAACCGTTCGCGGTTCATGGTGTGCGGAAGGGGAAGGAAAGAAGAGAATCCGTAGAGTCATTGCTGCACCTTGTGGGACTTGATGCAAGTGCTTATGACCGCTATCCGCATGAGTTCTCCGGCGGACAACGCCAGCGCATCGGCATTGCGAGAGCGATTGCTTTGGAGCCTAAATTCTTATTGGCGGACGAAGCGGTTTCGGCCCTTGATGTGTCTGTGCAAGCGCAGATTATTAATCTGCTGCAGCAACTGCGTAAGCAGCTTGACCTTACGATGCTGTTTATCGGCCATGGCCTGCATGTTGTCCGTTATGTCTCTGACCGTATCGGCGTCATGTATTTAGGCAAGCTGATTGAAATTGCGCCAAGCGAGCAATTGTTCCGCCATCCGGCACATCCCTACACAAGAGCGCTGGTGGCTTCCATCCCGGCTCCCGATCCGCTTCGGCAGCGCTCGTTCAAGGCCATTGAAGGGGAAATTCCGTCACCGGCCAGTCCCCCGTCAGGCTGCAGGTTCCGCACGAGGTGCCCTGCGGCGACGGCAAGATGTGCTGCGGAAGAACCGTTGTTTCGCGAAATAAGCCAAGAACATTACGTGGCCTGCCACGATCCATTGTTATAAATGTGTAAATTCCGATTGACATACTTGGTATTTATCGGTAAAGTATAGAATAATTCAATAGCTGTCAACCGGGCAGCCGGAGACCTGTGAAGCCTTGATCTGTATGTTTGTCAGATGAAGTGCTCGGAGGTCTTTTTGTGCTTGGATGCTGACTTATCTTATTCTATTTGATCTGGGGTACCGCGTATGAATATTGAAAACATTGAGGCATTTGTTTATGTGTATCACTACGGCAGTTTTAATAAAGTAGCGGAAGTTTTGTTCTTGTCGCAACCCTCGGTTACTGCCCGCATTCAATCGCTCGAACGCGAGCTGGACATTCGGCTGTTCGACCGGTTGGGCAAGCAAGTGCAGCTCACGGAGAAAGGCAGGCAGTTTTTGCCTTATGCCCAGCAGCTGCTGCAAGTGTATCAGAAAGGCAAGCAGCACATCCAGCGCCAGCGGACGGATCCGCAGGAGCTTCGATTGGGCTGCACCGTGTCTGCCTCCAACTATATGCTGCCGGAATTGCTGCCTAAGCTGAAACGTCAGTTTCCGGGACTTCAAATCAAATTAACAACAGCGGGGACCGACGAAATCATGTCTAAAGTTCTGAATAAAGAGTTGGATATCGGTTTCGTCCGGAATATTAGCCATCCTAATTTGCATTCGGTCAAATTTTACGAAGATCCAATCCGGTTATATGCTTATGCGGACCATCCGCTGGTAGGTCAAAAAGAGGTGCCTCTTGATTTGATCCTCGACCATCCCTTCGTGTTTTTCGAATGCGGATCGCTCGATTGGCTGCGAATTCACAGGCTGTTTCAAAGTTTGGATAAACCTCCGGCCATCGAAATCCAGACTGATAATGCAGAGACAGCCAAGAAGCTTGTTTTGAACAAGGCAGGCCTCTGTTTCCTCCCGGGTCTATGCGTCGAGAAGGAAGTGCGCGAGCAGCTTCTGCATCCCGTAGATTTAGCTGGGGTAGCGAGTGTCGCTCTGCAGACGAATTTGATCAGTTTGAATGGCGAGCAGTCGGAAATTTTGCAGTTTTTTCTGGCGAATCGAAGCGGGCACGAAAGATAAAAAATCAGGAGGAAACACCATGGCGGAAGTTAGCATCAACAAACCACATCTATTTCAACAAAAACTGGTGGATATCCGGCGTCACCTTCATCAGTTTCCGGAGCTGTCCCATGAGGAGTTCGAGACAACGGCGTTTATCCGAACGACGCTGGAGGCCGCCGATATCCGGATTGCCTCCGAATTCAATCTGGAAACGGGCTTGATTGCCGAGGTAGGCGGACTGCACGGGGGGCCAATCCTCGCGCTGCGTGCCGATATCGATGCGCTGCCGATTCAAGAGGAGACAGGACTCAGCTTCGCTTCTAAATATGGGGGCAAAATGCATGCCTGCGGCCATGATTTTCACACCGCCGCTTTAATAGGCGCAGCATTACTTCTAAAAGAGAGAGAACACGAGCTCGCTGGGAGCGTTCGGTTGGTCTTTCAACCGGCGGAAGAAAAAGCTGCGGGTGCTCAAAAGGTGATCAGAACCGGCGCGCTGAAAGGCGTTCGTGCGATCTACGGCATGCACAATAAGCCGGATCTCCCTGTAGGCACGATTGGTATTCGCTCGGGAGCGCTGATGGCTGCTGCTGACGGTTTTCTCGTCGAGCTGGAAGGCGTTGGCTCGCATGCTGCTATGCCAGAAGCTAGCGTAGATCCGGTCGTAGCGGCGGCTTATCTGGTCACGGCTCTCCAGTCAATTGTCAGCCGCAATGTAAGTCCCCTGGAGAGCGCGGTTGTCAGTGTAACGCGATTGCATACGGGGACCGCCTGGAACATCATACCGGAGAAAGCGATCTTGGACGGTACGGTGCGTACGTTCGACGCCGAGGTCCGCACCCGAGTTAAGCAGCGCTTCAGTGAGATTGTGACAGGCATCGCTTCGGCTTATGGGGTCAAAGCATCGCTGCGCTGGCTGCAGGGACCACCGTCCGTGCACAACGATGCAGCGCTTGCCGAAGCGGCTGGCAAGGTGGCTAAGCGGCTTGGTTTTGAGGTCACAACACCAACGCCTTCCCCGGCCGGTGAAGATTTTGCTTTTTACCAGCAGGATATACCGGGATTTTTTGCCTTTATGGGAACTTCCGGACCTCAGGAATGGCACCATCCTGCTTTTGATATCGATGAACGGGCTTTGTCCGTTTCGGCCTTGTTTTTTACCGAATTGGCAGTCGATGAGCTGAACCGGTTCGCCGCGGAGGGGTAGGCCCTGGAGGCCTTGGAGGAGGTCAGGCATGAAAAATTCGTTTGAAGTGATCGTTGTCGGAGCCGGATCCATGGGCATGAGCGCAGGATATTATCTGGCCAGGCGGGGTGTTCGCACCTTGATGATCGATTCGTATGATCCCCCGCACGAAAATGGAAGCCATCATGGAGAGCCGAGGTTAATCCGCCATGCCTATAGCGGGGGGAAGTCCTATATCAATTTGGCGTTGGACGCCGACCGCTTATGGAGGGAACTCGAGGATGCCAGCGGGCAAAAGCTGCTTGCTCGCTCCGGTGTGCTCAATATGGCCGATCGATCATTCGGCAAATTCATCCCCAGATTAGCTGGCTGCGCAGAGGCAGGCGTTCAAGTGGAAATGCTGGATGCGGCAGAGGTTCACCGGCGCTATGCAGGCATTACTCTGCCTGAATCTTATGAAGCGATGTATGAACCGAATGCCGGATATTTATTCAGCGAGCAGTGTATTGCCGCTTATCGCAAGTTGGCTTTGGCCGAAGGCGCCATGCTGCTGCCCTATAATCCGGTTCAGCATATTCAGGCGGATGGCGCAGGTGTCCGTGTACGTACACGGGCCGGGGAATTTTCAGCGGATCAATTGATTATAACCGCCGGGGCCTGGTTCAAGCATTTAGAACCATTCGTGACATTGCCGATTCGGGCTGTTCGCAAAACGGTGGGGTGGTTTCGAACGGAGCCACATGTTTACGACGCAGGCATTTTTCCGGGATTTACGCTCGAAACGCAAGAGGGAGGTTATTACGGCTTTCCGAACATTAACGGCGCGGGTATCAAAATCGGCCGCCATGACGGGGGATTACCTTGGTCTCCGGGGGAACAGGCTGCGCCATTTGGTCATCTTGAAGAGGACGAAAGCGATTTGCGCCGCACTTTATCCGCTTTCCTGCCGCAGTCAGCAGGGGAGCTGCTGCAAAGTGCAGTCTGCAAATACGAGTTAACTCCTGATGAGCATTTCATCATTGACCGACATCCGCTTTATGCCAATGTTTATCTGGCAGGAGGGTTTTCAGGGCATGGGTTCAAATTTGCCAGTGCGGTCGGTTCGCTGCTCGCTGATCTTGTTCAACAAGTGCCAACCACCGTGGATCTGAGTACTTTTTCACTGTCACGTTTTAATCACATTAAATCTTAGGAGGAAGAGACATGAGCAAGAAAAAAATAAAGTTAGGTGCCATTCTTCACGGTGTTGGAGGAAATATATCGGGATGGAGACACCCGGATGCCATTACAGATGCCAGTGTGAATTTTGAACTCTATAAAAAATGGACGCTGAAAGCGGAAGAAGGCAAGTTTGACTTCGTCTTCATTGCAGACGGTTTGTATATTACGGAGAAATCCATTCCTCATTTTCTAAATCGGTTTGAACCCATTACTATTCTGAGCGCTTTGGCCGGCATTAGCTCCAAAATTGGTCTAGTTGGGACATTGTCAACCTCTTACAGTGAACCTTTTACAGTTGCCCGGCAATTCGGCTCCCTGGATGTGATTAGCGGCGGCAGAGCGGGCTGGAATGTTGTGACGTCTCCCTTGGAAGGTTCTGCGCTTAACTATGGCAAGCGGGAAGACCAGCATCCGGCTCACGCCGAGCGGTATCGGATTGCAAATGAGTATTTGGAAGTCACAACGGGACTATGGGATTCCTGGGAAGATGATGCTTTTGTGAGAGACAAAGAAAAAGGCGTATTCTTCGATCCATCGAAGTTGCACACTTTGAATCATAAGGGCGAGTTTTTCTCCGTCAAAGGTCCGCTTAATGTCGCACGCTCCAAGCAAGGGCAGCCGGTTATTTTCCAAGCGGGTGCATCGGAAGACGGTAAGAATTTCGCTGCGAAAGTGGCAAATGCTATTTTCACGGGTCAGGAGACTTTGGAGGATGCCCAAAAGTATTATGCGGATGTAAAAGGACGTGCGAAAGCGTTGGGTCGCAATCCCGATGAAATCGTCATTCTTCCGGGCATAGGGCCAATCGTGGGCCGAACTCAGGAAGAAGCGGAGCGTAAATATCAGGAAATTGCCAGTCTCACGTCAATTGACAAAGCACTTGATTTTCTCGGCCGCTTCTACGAGCATCACGATTTCTCGCAATATCCGCTGGATGAGCCGTTCCCGGAGCTTGGCGATCTTGGCCGCAATAGCTTCCAGAGCGCAACGGACAAAATGAAAGCATGGGCGAAAGCTGAAGGATTAACGCTTCGCCAGGTTGCCCTTCAAGTGGCCACGCCTAAGCCAACCTTCCTGGGAACGCCGGAGGTTATCGCTGATAAACTGCAGGCATGGTTTGAAGAAGGCGGAGCCGATGGCTTCATTGTGGGCAGCTCCACACCTCAAGGTCTCGAGGACTTCGTTGAGCTTGTCGTCCCCATTCTGCAGGAACGCGGTTTGTTCCGCGAGGAGTATGAAGCGGATACGCTAAGGGGCAACCTAGGGTTACCGATACCGGAAAACCGCTATACGAAACATAATCAGACCGCTGTGCGTAGCTGATTTGAATAAGCAAGGACAAACCGGGACTCTTAGGGGTTCCGGTTTGTTGTTGTTAGAGCAGGGCATCCGGGTAGAAATCCGCTTGCGCTGGAGTTTACTCCATGCTTTACAATGCAAAGGTGGTACAAGAAGCACGAATGAGTTTAGGGAGGAAGATGAACATGACTACTGAAAATAAAGATCAAGTGACACCTCAACAACCGATCCATTCTGGATTTGGCGCGCAATCAACAGCCCGGGAGGTATTGGAAGGACGAGATCTAGGCGGGAAGATCGCCATCGTGACCGGCGGGTACTCAGGCGTCGGACTTGAAACTACCCGCGCGCTAGCTGAAGCGGGTGCGACCGTCATTGTTCCGGCACGTACTCCGGAGAAAGCTCGCGTATCCGTTGCCGGCATCCCTCGGGTTGAACTGGCGGAGTTGGATTTGATAGATCCTGCATCGATAGACGCGTTTGCCCAGCAGTTTCTGGACTCTGGCCGTCCGCTGGATATTCTGATCAACAACGCAGGTATCATGGCTCCTCCATATGTGCTTGACAAACGCGGCTACGAATCCCAATTCGCAACCAACCATTTGGGGCATTTTCAGCTGTCGCTGCGACTTTGGCCGGCCTTGAAACAGGCGGGAAGCGCGCGGGTCGTCTCCGTTTCTTCAACCGGTGTTCGCTTCGGAGGCGTTAATTTTGACGATATTCATTTCAAGGGGCAAGAGTACGATAAATGGAAAGCATACGGCCAGTCCAAGTCGGCGAATGCGCTTTTTGCCGTTGCGCTGGACAAGCGGGGGAAGGCCTACGGAGTTCGTGCTTTCTCTGTGCATCCCGGCAGAATCATGACGGATTTGGTTCGGTTTATGTCAGACGAGGAGAAGGTCGCTGCAAATGGGGTATTCAAAACGGCCGAGCAAGGAGCCGCTACGAGTGTATGGTGTGCGACTAGTACACAACTGAACGGGAAAGGCGGCGTCTATTGCCTGGATGTCGATATCGCCGAAGTTGTTCCGGCCAACGCTCCGCAAGGGCTGAGCCAAGTCATCGAAGGCGTATTTCCTTGGGCGATCGATCCGGATTTGGCCGAGCGGCTATGGCAGGTTAGTGAGGAGATGACCCATATTAAGTTCATGGCCTGAGCTTAGGGGGCATGCAATGATTTGGAAAGAAGGAGAAGAATGGAGCCAACTTTTTCAATTGCTGACATCTCCGATAAGACCGGACTCAGTTATGATACGATTCGTTATTATGAGAAAATTGGATTAATGCCTACGATTAAACGTGGTAAAACCGGGCAGAGGGAATATGATCAGGAAGATTTGAGCCGAATTATTTTCGTGACGAAGCTAAAAAGAACTAACATGCCCCTTAAGGAAATTGAAAGGTATATGACCCTGGCAGCCAATCATGAATATGAGAGTTGCCACCACATACTCAAGGAGCATCAACGCAAGATTGAGGCGCAGATTAATGAAATGCAAGAAGCTCTGTCTGTCATGAATTTTAAGCTTACGCATTATGAGGATCTCATAGAGCATCATTCCAAGCCTCGTGGATAGATAAAATTACTTAGTAGATTCCGCCGATTACTCCTGTTATTTTACGCGTCCGATCCACTTTTGCAGAGCTAACTGGACTTTCTACCGCTAATTTCAGCAAATCCGTCGATTTTCGACCGTCAGCAACGATTTAGATGGAGTTTCTCCAGCTATCTCTTTCCTTGCACCGGATTTGCTTCGATTAGCGGTAGTTTTTCCATTTTTAAGGGAGCACCCGTGTATCCAGAGTCAGGAAGTATCATTAACACTCACAATAATCATTAGCTCAGATTAACGGGTGATATGATCAAATGATTGTTTCGGAACCTCATTCATAACTGATAAGCTGTGGAGGTTCCAAAATAATCCAAATAAGTTCGAGTATGTGAGGGGGGATAGAGCTAATTGTAAGCGATTGCAAGCGTGCTTCATACATTTCATCGCGGGAGGAATTCATTTGAGAAAAAGTGTTGCGAAGGTATCGAATTACGTTCTATTGTTTGCTCTTGTAATCTCTCTAATCGGAACCGGATTAGTAACGAAGGTAGCGCAAGCCTCCAGTATTTCGATCACGAATAGCGGAGGGTGGAATGAGACGGCTTTCGTTGAATGGTCACCTGTAAGCAATGCTCAAGGATATAATGTGTTTGTTAAGCCGGCAGCTGCAGCAGATTCGCAATATAAACAAATTGATACGCAACTAATCCGTAAGTACGCTGCTTATTGGCGAGCTGATGCGGTAGGGCTTGCAGCTGGAAATTATATCATGAAAGTGGAAGTCGTCCTGTCAGATGGTTCCAAAGAAAGCATTGTTTCAAATGCGATATCCGTAGCGCCGCACGACAGATCCGGTTTTGCTTTTGCAAATAACTCTCCGTTTGGTACGGGTTCAGGTGCTTATAATGAGGATGGTACACTTAAGAATGGTGCTCAAGTTCTGTATGTCACATCTACAACTGCGAAAACGGTAACCCTTGGTGTGAAAATCAATAGCGCTGGCGATTTACAAACAGGTGTTGGACTAGGTTCAATTCTGGCCCTCAGACAAAAAGGCTATGATAAAACACCGCTCGCAATCCGATTTATTGGAAAAGTTACAGCCGCTGACATGAGTGGACAACTAAACAGCAGTGGATTCCTTGAAGTAAAAGGGAAATCCAATTATTCCGAAATGAACATCACATTAGAAGGTATCGGAAAAGATGCCTATGCGTATGGATGGGGAATGCTGCTTAGATACGTCGGCAATGTAGAAGTTAGAAACCTAGGCATCATGTTATTCCCTGACGATGGTCTTTCACTTGATACAGGTAATGCCAATGTATGGCTGCATAATAATGATATTTTCTATGGAACAGCAGGTGGAGACGCTGACCAGGCAAAAGGCGATGGCTCCACGGATCTGAAAAAAGGAACAACGTATATTACAGTCGCTTATAATCATTACTGGGATTCTGGCAAAGCTGCTCTTGTCGGTTTGAGTGAGTCGTCCGAGTTTTTTGTAACCTTCCACCATAACTGGTTTGATCATTCAGACTCTCGCCATCCGCGGATCAGAACGGGAACGATTCATATTTACAATAACTTTTTTGACGGCGTCTCCAAATACGGTGTTGGCGCTACAACAGGCAGCTCTGCATTTGTAGAATCCAATTATTTTAGGCATACCAAAAATCCAATGCTCATTTCCTTACAAGGAACGGATATGCATGATGGGGAAGGCACATTCTCCGGGGAACCTGGAGGTATGATTAAAGCCTACAACAACCTTATCCTTGATCCTGGCAGTATCATTTATGCGAATTCCGATAGTGGAACAGCCCCGGCAAGTGCTACACAATTCGATGCTTACTTAGCTTCAACAAGAAATCAAACCGTTCCAAACACCTTCAAAACAGTATCAGGCGGTACAGCTTATAATAATTTTGATACTACAATTGATACGGGTGTGATTGCCTCTAACATTGATGCTGTAGGCGCTGTTGAGCAAGTTGTTACGACAGAAGCCGGCCGCCTTGGTAGTGGAGATTTTACATGGGAGTTCAATGATTCCGTTGATGACACGTCCTCTATCCTGAATACAGCACTGATGTCTAAAATACAAAGTTATACGACCCAGCTGGTGTCTGTGGGCGGTAATTCAACAGATTCAACACCGACGCCAACACCAACACCACCAACGGCAACACCAACACCTACGCCTCCGACATCAACGCCAACACCGCCGGTACAAACACCACCGCCTGCATCGACAATTGTCCATAACTTCACGACAGATGGAAAAACAAGCAGCTTTTTCAATATCCAAGGAAACCTCTCCACTTCCAAGGGAACCGTGGTATATAACGGCTTAACATTAACGCAATGTTTAAAAATGGAGTCTGCCACGAGTATTGGGTTTACTTCAACAACAGCTGCAACATTGACATTAGTTTTTAATACGGCAGACGGAACAAAAATCAAAATAGACGGAACAAGCTATGCGATTGCAAATGGCACTGTCAGCGTATCGCTTGCGCCTGGCGCACATACCATTACTAAGGAAGACGTTACGAATCTTTATTACATGAAGCTAGAATAGAAATAGATAACTGCACTCTCGTTCAGGAACTATGATCCCGTCATAGTTCCTTTTTTTTGTGGTAAAATATAGGTTAAGGAGTGATGGAAATGGCGCGTGTGTTATTTATTAATGGCGGCTCAGAGGGACATATCAATCCAACTATTGGCGTGGTGCAGGAACTGATTTCTCGTGGGGAAGAGGTTGTGTATTTTTGTATCGAGGCTTATCGGGAGCGCATAGAAAAGACGGGAGCTTCCGTACGAACATTTGACGATCAGAAATTTATCAAAGCTTTTATCTCCGGCGGGCGAGATTATTTGCTTGAGAGAATCAACGGTCTTTTGCTTACGGCAGATATTGTGATTCCTAGTGTTCTTGAGCAGATTGAAAATGAGCATTTTGATTACATCATTCATGATTCGATGTTTGGTTGCGGCCATTTGCTTGCGCAAATTCTTAAGCTTCCTGCAATCAACTCTTGTACTTCTTTTGCACAGACGAAAGGTTCATTTGATCAATTAGTGGAACAAATTTCTACGAGAATCCCTACAGAAACACTTAAATCCATAGATGATAAGTTTCAAAGCTTAACGTCAAAATTGAAGGAACAATATGCGGTGGAGATCCCTTCACGTTATGAAGTGTTTTGTAATCCTGCGCCTCTTACAATCGTTTATACAACCAGGGAGTTTCAGCCTAATGGCGCAGCGTTTGACCCTACTTTTAAATTTGTAGGTCCGTCGATCGCTTCGCGGGTGACGCAAGAGAACTTTGACCTTGCAGCAATTGTAGGGAAGGAACCCATTTACATTTCACTGGGGACTGTTTTTAACCAAGCCATAGATTTCTATAAGCTTTGTTTTGAGGCATTTGGGAACACGGATCATACGGTTGTCATGTCTATTGGGAATAGAGCGCAAATGGCTGATTTAGGGGAGATCCCTCCAAATTTCATCGTGAAAAATTATGTTCCACAAACACAGTTGCTGCCCTATACCAAATTATTTATTACACATGGTGGAATGAATAGTGCCCATGAAGGTCTCTATTACGGGGTTCCGCTAATTGTCATCCCACAAAGCGCCGATCAGCCGATGGTTGCCGCGCAAGTCGCCTCTATCGGGGCAGGCATGCAATTGCAAATGCAAAGCTTGACAGCAAATCAACTGCGGGAAGCCGTTGACCATGTGTTAAGCGAACCCTCTTACAAGATTGCTGTAGCAAATACGAGGGAATCCCTTCGGCAATCAGGGGGGTACCGGCAAGCTGTTGACGAGATTTTTAAGTATAGAAGTCACAATGAATAATCGAGGAACGTTAGTAAAATATCAAACCGGAGGCTGCCGCGTGCAGCCTCTTACACGCGGAGCGAGTGAAATAGACTATTTAAATTTTCTTCAGAATAGGATAGTAAAAAATGAAAGGAAGGTCGAGATCGCATGAAAATGAGCGGGAATACGGTACTTATCACAGGAGGGTCATCCGGCATTGGCTTCGAATTTGCCGTGCAGCTGATGAAGCAGGGGAATACCGTCATCATAACGGGGCGGGATCAAGCGAGGCTGGATGCAGCGAAGATAAAGCTGCCAACGGTACATACGATACAAAGTGATGCTGGGGATCCTAAGGCAATTGCAGCTTTGTTTGAAACGGTTGTGAAGCAATTTCCCGAGCTTAATGTGCTAATCAACAACGCAGGATTCATGCGCAGGCTTAATCTACATGATCAGGATGTTGATCTGGAGGATCTAAACCGCGAGATCGAGACGAATTTGAGCGGTCCGATCCGGATGGTGAAGCAATTTCTTTCGCATTTGAAAATGCAAGAGTCGGCTGCGATCCTGAACGTATCGTCGGGCCTCGCCTTCGTCCCGCTGCCGATTTCTCCGGTGTATTGCGCAGCCAAAGCAGGAATTCACTCCTTTACTCAGTCGCTGAGAGTACAGCTCAAAAATACAAGGGTAAAGGTGTTCGAACTAGCGCCTCCTTTGACGGATACTCCGCTCGTAGACTCGTTCGACCCGGCGGATCTGGCGGGATCGAAAGCGATGAATGTCTCCACCATGGTGGGGGCCGCTATTCGCGGGATGGAGCAGGATAACTTCGAAATCCGCCCTGGGCAAAGCAACGCTTTGAAGCTTATGAATCGAATCGCGCCGAAGTTTATATTCAGCCAGCTCAGCAAATCGGCGGACAAGATGCTAAGTGAGATGGACTAAAAGAGAAATTCATTATCATACAGGGCAAATTGTGTACATAGCCAAGCTGAGAAAAGGACGCATCGTGTGGCAGTAAAGTTTAATTATAAGGATTAACTCACTTGTGGATCGCTTCGGCAAAAGCTATTTTAAAAGTATAGCTCGCCACGAACGAATAGAGAGGAAGATCGGTTGATGAAGATTATTGTCACAGGAGCGACAGGTCAGCTGGGCAATCTCGTTATACAGCATCTGCTTAAAAAAGTACCTGCAAGTCATATTATCGCGGTTGTTCGCAACCTGGAAAAAGCGGCTGCTCTTGCAGCTCTTGGCATTGAAGTTCGCCTGGCGGACTATAATGTCCCTGAATCTCTGCAAAATGCTTTTAGACTTGGAACGAAGCTGCTGTTCATTTCAAGTTCAGAATCCGATGATACGCTGCGCGTCGTTCAACATGCCAATGTCGTGAAAGCAGCCAGAGATCAAAAAATACAACATATTGCGTATACAAGCTTCGCTTTTGCTGAAGACAATCCATTTGCTCGTGTTCATCTCGCTACGGAGAATGCGATTCATACGACTCGGATTCCTTACACTTTTTTGCGTAACGGAGGGTATACGGAATTTTTTATTAACGCGTCACTTAAAACCTATATAAAGAGCGGTACCATTTTCACTAATACCAATAATGGCAAAATAAATTCGGTTAGTCGCATTGATTTGGCTTTGGCTGCAGCAACCGTTCTGACAGAGGAAGGCCATGAAAATAAGTCATATAACCTCGTGTCCAACACTCCGTGGAGTTTTGATGATTTGGCTGACATCCTTTCAGACATATCTGGTAAAAGCGTGACTCATCAGTCCGTGTCTTATGAAGAGGAGAAGAGCTTGCTTGTTCAGGCCGGGCTACCGAAATCTTTTGCGGAAACAACGGCTTTTATTTATCGTACCATTGCAGAAGGACAAATGGAGCGAACGACCGATGATCTGCAACAGTTGATTGGGGGTCAGACGCCTATTAAGGAACTTGTTGAAAAAGCTTTGCAGTAGCATAACCCAATTAACACGGAGGGGAAAATTGCAACTATTCAAAACCATTTTATGCTTATTCTAATCGGTATGAGTGTTTCTGGATGTAAAAGCAAGACAGTAGAAGAAGCATTTTATAAAAATCATAAAAAAGAAAGTCGCGAAATCGTTTATCGAGGCTCAGTTGCGGAGAAGCCCTTTATTCTCTACAGGGCTCTTTTTGATAATGGTAATGAGGGCATTGGTTTGGCTGTTTTTGATGGCAGTGATGATGAAGGTTGGAATCTTAACAGTAGTAACGCCATGTCTGATGGAAGTAAATTTCTAGTAGATGCACAAGGAATCAATTTTAAAGATAATGTTAGAAGATATTTCATTTACGGTTACATCGATGATCCCGAAATTAGTAAGATAGATATCATAGATAAGTACAATCAAGTGATAACGGGAACGATCATTCAAACGAACTGGAAGAGAGTATTTTACAGTTTAGTTGAAATGAATGAATTAAGATTAACAGCGTATGACAAGAACAATAGGATTCTCACGGGAATTCCTCGAATAACAACCCACGATTAGGTTAAAAATAAATTTGGTGGAATCATGCACTAATCGTGTACAAGGATGGAATTCGAGAAATGAACAAAAAGAATATGGAAAACGATGACTTTTTTGATGAGGCTTCTGTCATTCAGGGGTTCGATATTGAGCTTAGTGAATCGAACGCGCTGCGTATAGACAGATTGGTTGACGAGTATGAAAAAAGCATTCTAAATCGGGTGGATGAAGAGTACTCGGAAAATACAACGATCTCCGACCGGCTTGCCGACAGCATTGCCAAGTTTGGTGGTAGCTGGACTTTCATCGGTTGCTTTGGTGCAGTGCTGGTCGTATGGATGATTTGGAATACGCTTCCTTTCATCAAACCTCTTCACTTTGACGAGCCTCCCTTTATCCTGTTGAACCTGTGCTTATCTTTTCTTGCAGCTTTTCAAGCGCCTATTATTATGATGAGCCAGAATCGACAAAGTGCCAGAGATAAACACGAGTCGGTTATCGATTTCGCCATTAATTATAAAGCAGAGCAGGAAATTGATGATATTCAAAAACATCTGCACCGTATGGAGGAAGATGATTTAAATACGTTAGAACAGTTTAATGGCGAGTTGTTGGAGATTAAAAAGCTTCTTGCCTCAATTGAATCTAGACTTTCTAGACTTGATATAAAGACAGAAGAATGAATCTGCCGCTAAATTGCAGCGATATTATGAAAAAGCGTAAGGGACGCACCATGTCCTTTACGCTTTTTGGCGTTATATGCGGCCTAACCGGACCATACGTTCACGGTTATAGTCATGAGAAGCTTTGATAATTCGACGCATTTCCGTCCAATCCTTGGCGGCAATGGCGTCATAGAGCGCTTGATTCACACGATTGCCGGAATAGTGTGGTTCATGCGGCGTGATTTTAAAATTAATGGTCGCATAGAGCACGATTTTATCTATATAAAGCTCCATCATCTTGAGCATGGCGCTATTGTTCAGAATGCTGATGAAATTATACGCAAATTGCAACGTGTATTTGACATAGAGGTAGTAAGCACCTTGCTCTGTCGCTTCCAATTGCAGATCGAGGCATTCCTTGAGCTTCTTGAGGTCCGGCACCTCGCCGTGAGTTTCAATATGCTCCAAGGCCAGCTGCTGAAACGCATACAGAATCTCCATGATATCCATGGCTTCTTTCAGGGAGGGCTCCTTGACTAGGACGCCGCGCTTCTTCAGAGAAACGACCAGTCCGTCGTGTTCCAGTTGGGTAATCGCGCTGCGCACCGGCGTTCGGCTCATGTTGAGGGAATCGGCCAGTTCATTTTCAGATAAGAGCGTGCCGGGCATGAACTCTCCCAGCATGATTTGTCTATGAATATAATCATAGGCAGTTTGAATCAAGGATACGGAAGCCATATGCTTGCTAGTCCTCTCGCACGATGTTTTGGGGTGGACCCGCGTGTCTACCATGTATCATATGCGATGAAAAGAAGATTCCGCAAGTAAAGGTTTCTTTACAAGATGACATTTCAGCTTCAAAAAGGGATGTCACATTTTGAATCTCCCAGTTGTCTTACTAGTGTTTATGAAGCAAACAAAAAGGAGATCAAGTAAAATGGCGAAGGTATTATATATTACAGCTCATCCTGATCATCAAAATTCCTACAGTTTATCCGTCGGAGATGAATTTATTAAGGCATATAGAGAAGCAAATCCCCATGATGAAGTGTTGTATCTTGATCTCTACCAAATGAACATTCCACAAATTGATTCGGATGTCTGCAACGGCTGGGGAAAATTAAGTTCTGGTACCCCTTTTAATCAATTGAAAAAAGAAGAACAAAACAAATTAAATCGGATGGGCGAATTGGTGGATCAATTTGTTGAGGCGGATAAATATGTGTTCGTCAATCCCATGTGGAATTTTTCATTCCCACCCGTTATGAAAGCTTACATTGATTCGATTTGTGTTGCTGGGAAAACATTTAAATACACGAGCAATGGTCCTATTGGGATGTTAAGCGATAAAAAGGCTGTACATATTCAGGCAAGCGGCAATTTTTATGCGCAAGGGGGGCCATTTGCAGAGTTTGAAATCGGTCATCGTCATTTAAAAATGATTATGGAATTTTTTGCGGTCCCTTCGTTTGAAGGCATCTTTATAGAGGGCGTTGCTGCAAAGGCTGATCAAGCGCCAGCCATTAAAGAGAAGTCCATTCAATACGCTCGTGAGTTAGCTCAAAAGTTTTAAGACAAAACCCGTTGCCGAAGCCATCTCGGAGAAAAAACATTGTTTTGAATTTTTATTCATCTTCATGTATAATAATTCTCTATTAAAGTAACGGAGAAGGAGCATATCGAGATGATAATAAGCAAGCAAAATGCGGAACATTATATGTGGGGAGATCGCTGTGACGGATGGCATTTAGTTAAAAAGAATGAGTTAAGCGTCATTCATGAGAGGATGCCGGCAAATACAGCGGAGGTAAAACATTATCATCAGCAATCCCGTCAATTTTTCTTCGTTCTGTCGGGCATTGGAACTATGGAAATGGAGGGAAAAGAGATTGTCCTCCATCCACAAGAAGGAGTCGAAGTTCCTCCATTAGTCCCTCATCAAATGTTTAATAAATCCAATGAGGACGTTGAATTTCTAGTCATTTCGCAACCAATAAGCAAGGGCGACCGGATAGTCGTCGATTAAGTTAAGTTTAGTTTAAACAAAAGCAGTGAAAGTGTAGTTGATTAACACACAAGAACCGCGTCCTAAAAGGCGCGGTTTTCGTGTTCATCCCTTACATATGATGATCAATCGCATAGTGCACTTGAACGACGCCGCTGCCGAGCGACTTGAAGTTCAATAATTCCACTTCCTTGTATCGGTATTTCTCTGTATCAATTAATAAATTGAGCCCTTTGCCTTCAAGTACTGGCGCGATATTGAATATGAGTTCATCAACAAGCCCTTGACTCAGGAAAGCATTGTGAAGGTCCGCACCTCCCGAAATGAGGGCAGTCAGATAGCCTTTATCCCGCAGGTAGCTTAGGGCATCGCTCGGCGAGCCAACAACCGTCACACCGGGAATTTCTTTTACGCTTCCCGATACTACGACGATATCCATATTGGCAAAAGAGCCACCACTGCCGCTTGCCTGCATCCCTTCAAATGTACGTCTTCCTACAATGAAATTACCTGCTGCCTGGGCATGTGCTGCAAAATCGGTGAGCGCTTCCTGCTTCGGCGGGTTATTCGGACCCGATTGTGCGTAGTTTCCATTTCCTGTTAAGGTTGCCCATAAAATTGTCTTCATCATATAACCTCCTTAGATTGTTGCGTTGTCCGTTCAAGGACTCTGCGGATAGATGCAGTCACCCGGTCTGGTCGATCTTCCTGTACATAGTGGGAGGCATCGACTAACGATTCGGTTTCATTCAAGTTCAAATAACTCTGCCATTTCGACATCTCTTCGAGTGGAAAGCCAGCGCTATCCTTCATTCCCCACAGAATTTGAGCTGGCAAATTGGCTAGAACCGGTAGTTTCTTCTCGATCTCCTCAAGCCAAGGACGTGCCTTACGGATCTGCCTCGGGAATATCCATGTAGGTTTCCGTGATTTTGGTGTTGGGAATGGATCGGTATAGGCTTTTCTCAAGGCATCCGTGATTTTCTCGGTATGATAGATCCCATGTGGAACAATTTTCTTAGCGAAAAAGTTTTGCCTTGTTTGCAGCCAATAGCCGATTGGCCACCCTCCCATTGCTAATGAGAATAGCTTCATCGCGGGGAGTGTTGCCGGCCATGCCCATGTATTCATAACGACAATTCCGCGCAAATTCTCATGGTGTTTGACAGCATAATTGAAACCGATCGGACCTCCCCAATCTTGCACGACTAGGACGAAGTCTCTGAGATCTAAGCGTCGGATGAATTCGGAGACCGCCTCCGAATGCTCCTGAGGTGTGTAGCCATAGCCGGAAGGAGCCCGTGACATCCCGAGTCCTGGGTAATCCAGTGCAATAAGCCGACATTCACCACTCAACTCTTTGATGACATTCCGGTAAAGATAGGACCAGGTGGGATTTCCGTGTAGAAGAAGAATGACGGGGCCTTGCCCCTCGTCAACGTAATGAATCATGCCATCGCGATACGGCATCCAGTTGTCCTTGAACGGATACTCCGATGGATCTACATCAAATGGTCTTTGCATATGTGCCTCCAATCAGCCTTTCGGGCAAATTATAAATTTTATAGATAAAATGGCTGAATATTCAGATTTTTATTATGATACGAAACCCTGATCCTATCGCTTAATCGCCCTGGTTGCGCGCACCACGCAGGGGTTAATATCGATACGAAGTGGAATCTTATTTTCCTGCTCTTCAATAAGACTACAGTACTGTGGTACATTTGAAAAGTAGTTACAATAAGGTGCAATAGTTTCATAAAATGAACTATGGAGGAAATGTGCATGTTGGATCGTTCTTGTATCGAAGCCATTGATCCTTTGCTCGAAATCTTGGATGGTAAATGGACACTTCCTCTTTTGTTGGAGTTGTTCGTCGGCACCAGGCGATTCGGAGAGTTGCGGCGAAGGTTGCACCCGATAAGTCCGAAGACATTAACAGATCGACTGAGGGTACTAGAGGACAAAGGCATTATTACGCGCACGCTGTATCCCGGGGTTCCCCTACATGTAGAATATGAGCTAACGGAGCGCGGGTGGAAACTGCAGCCTATTTTTGCGGCTATGTGGACTTGGGTTCAGGAAGATGACTTGAACGCAAACAAAAAGAACCAGCTTTAAGACGCTGGTTCTTTTTGTTTGCGTTCATTATGTTTTTCTCCCCAAGCACACATGATTTCTGCTACAGGGACCAATGTTCGGCCATATTCACTAAGTGAATATTCTACTTTTGGAGGGACGGTAGGGTATACCGTTCTTTGGATCACGCCTTCTTGTTCTAGATCACGAAGATGTTGTGTGAGCATTTTTTGCGAGACATCAGGTATTAGCTTTTCCAGATCGCTATACCGCTTGGTGGATTCCACCAAATTCCATAAAATCGTCGGTTTCCACTTTCCACCTAAAACATGAATGACCGTCTCGATGGGACATTCGCGCTGATGAATCATTGATAAATCACACCCTTACTTTTAAGTATGTGGCGTACTTTAAAGTGCGTTCTTAACAGAATGATAGTCCCGCTATACAATAAAGTCAATCAAATAAATTGGAAAAAGGAGACAAAAAAATGAGTACATCAAATTGGGGATTAAAGTCAGTATCGTTTTGGTTAGTGGGGGTTGTTACGCTGTTGATGCTGTTTTTAGGAGCAAAAGGTTTTATGACACCGGAAGCAGCAATTCGGGATTTTGGCCTGCCTCTGCATGACGTTACGGATAAATATCTTGTTCATATTAAAGCAGATCGTGATTTGTTTATTGGTATCTTTCTGCTAGCCTTGATGGTACTTCGAATGAGAAAAGCAATGCTCGTTGTGATGCTAACTTCGATCATAATGCCTGTCATCGATGCCATATTGGTGATAACAAATGCCGTAGATAAAACGCCTTCTTGGATCCATATTGTTACCGCCGTATACGGACTTGTCGTAGGTTGGATGCTGTATCGAGAAGAGCAGCATGCCCGGATCGCGAATACGGAAACAACGATAAATACGAAAACCGCAACTATTCAAACAATATCCTCATTAGAAGCTTAAATCAAAAATAGGGGGCCGTACATGTATATTTACCTGTTGTTCGTCCATATCATTTCCGCCGTAATAGCCATGGCTGCAGTCATCTGCTACCCTTTAATTATGAGCAGCGCCAGAACAACAGGTCAAGCCAAGTTCGCGCTCGCACTGTTGGAGAAGGCGGCGATCCTCCCGAAGCTAGGTGGCACACTGCTGCTGCTTACAGGTCTGGCCCTTGGCTTCCTGGAGGTTTCTTTGTTCAAAGAGCTGTGGTATGTGCTCTCGATTGCCATCTTCCTTGTCATTCTCGTCATTTTTGCCGGACTCATTCCAGCGGGCATTAAGCAGCAGCTTACACTGCTCCAACAGACGCCGGGTGATGATCTTCCTGATGCGTACCGGCAAAGTCGCAGGCGATCTGCCAGGTTGGATTTAATTGCAAATCTTGCTGCATTCATCGTCATTCTGCTAATGGTGTTTAAACCGTAGTGATAAAAAAGAAGAACAGGCTGCTATCTTTAAAGATAAGCGACTTGTTCTTCTTTTTCATTGTAGCGAGCGAAAAGCCAGTCATGACGCGGAATTTCCCTGAGAAAAAAAGTCTAATTGCGGCAAGAACGCTATTCTCGTAGGCTGTGAGTATCAATTCGAACACCAAGAGAAGCGAGAGGAGGTGTACAATAAAAGAATGAACAGTGAACTCAGTCAACACTTACCGTCGGAACTTGGGTCACCTGCAACCAAGCAGCGATCCCGGATTTGGGCTATTATGAAACGCGATAAATTTTTGTATATGTTGGCGCTGCCGGGCATTCTGTTTATGATCTTGTTCAAGTATGTACCGATGTGGGGCATCATTATTGCATTTCAAAATTATTCTCCGTACAGAGGTGTACTTGGAAGTGATTGGGTGGGGCTGGAGCACTTTATCCGTTTTTTTTCCAACCCTGATTTTATGATGTTGTTCCGCAACACGATGGCGATCAATCTCATGAATTTGGTGTTTTATTTTCCGCTGCCGATCATCATTGCTTTGCTGCTGAATGAGGTCATGAGCAAGCCCTTCAAGAAGGTGGTCCAATCCATCGTTTATTTGCCGCACTTTTTGTCCTGGGTCATCATTGTAGGAATCACGATTCTGATGTTGACGCGAACAGATGGATCGATCAACAACCTGCTGGTCTATTTCGGTTTTTCCAAAATTGATTTTTTGACAAACCCGAAATTGTTCTGGATCTTGCTTACGGTGCAATCGATCTGGAAGGAAGCGGGCTGGGGCACGATCATTTTCCTGGCGGCTATTGCCGGGTTGGATACACAGTTATACGAGGCAGCCAAAATCGACGGAGCTAAGCGATTGCGACAGATTTGGCACATTACGCTACCAGGAATCCGCAGTGTGATTCTCATCTTACTCATTTTACGAATAGGAAATATTATGGATGTTGGTTTTGAACAAGTATTCCTTATGGGGAACGGGGCGGTATCGACCGTAGGCGAGGTTTTCGATACGTATGTGTACCGGCTCGGTATTCAACAAGGTCAGTTCAGCTTCAGTACGGCTGTTGGGCTTTTTAAGTCAGTCGTGGGGCTGGTGCTGGTCGTTATCGCCAACAAGCTTGCCAAACGGTTCGGCGAAGAAGGCGTGTATTAAAGGAAGGAGGATGAAGAATGAGAAAGAGCACGAAGGACCTCTTTCCGATTGTTAACTACACGGTGTTGGCTCTTATTGGGCTAGTGACGTTGTTCCCGCTTTATTATGTCGTCGTCGTGTCATTTATGGATCCATCGGAATACTTGAAGGGAGGGCTCCGGCTGTTTCCCTCTACGTGGTCGCTGGCTTCCTACAAATATTTGCTGTCGACAAAGTCTTTCCTGAACGCCTCGATGATTAGTGGTTTCTTGGCGATTGTCGGCACCTTCTGCAGCTTGGTCATTACGGCGGCGCTTTCGTATGCACTTTCGCGAAGAAGAATGCCGGCACGTCGGGCGATTCTGTTGTTAATTCTGCTGACGACGCTCTTCAACCCGGGGATGATTCCACCGTATTTGCTCATACGCGATTTGCACTTGATCAACAGCATTTGGGCATTGATCATCCCGGTGCTGACGAGCGGCTGGTATGTCATTCTGATGAAGGGTTTCTTCGACAGCATTCCGGATAGCCTTGAGGAAGCGGCCCAGATGGATGGCTGCAATGATATCGGGATCTGGTTCCGAATTATTTTACCATTATCGCTGCCATCGTTAGCGGCGTTTGGGCTTTTCTATGCGGTCAGCTACTGGAACACCTTTTTCTCGGCTGTGTTATACATGACCGATGCTTCGAAATGGCCGCTGCAAGTTCTGCTGCAGAACATGTTGATCGATTCGTCTACGGCGGCAGGAGGAGGCGCTGCACAGGAGCTGATGAACGAGCAGTCCATTCCTCCGGAGACTTTGAAGATGGCTGCTGTCGTCATTGCGACAGTCCCGATTTTATTTGTTTATCCGTTTTTGCAGAAACATTTTGCCAAGGGTGTCATGGTAGGTTCAATCAAAGGGTAATGAGGCAAATATCCGACTATGGATCAGGGGGTTTTTCATTTGTTACAACGTAAACATGGTATAGTAAAAAGTGCAACGATTTTGACGGCGCTCGCTTTAGCCTTAACGGCCTGCGGTGGTGGCGATGCTGCAAAATCTTCCCAGAAAGTGACCGAGATTTCGATCATGACGAACTTCAGCACACCGGAACCGCCGGGCGCCGACAATGTGATCGTCCAGGAAATCGGCAAGCGTACGAATACGAAGTTAAATATTCAATGGGTTTCGTCCAATAACTATGCGGAAAAAACGAAGGTGACGCTGGCTTCCGGCGATATCCCGGATCTGATGTTCGTTCTGGATCCATTCGACCCGCTTGTCATGCAGATGGCAAAGGAAGGCGCGTTCTGGGAGCTTACGCCTGATCTGGTGAAGGCTTACCCGAATTTGGCGGCTTACCCGTCAGCTGTTTGGCAAAGCTCCAAGATGCAGGATGGCAAAAACTATGGTATTCCTGCGGTTCGCCCAATGGGCGGGTGGTCTTTTATCAATATTCGGAAAGACTGGTTGGATAAGCTTGGTATGAAAATGCCAGAGACGATGGATGAATTATTCGAAACAATGAAGGCTTTTACATATAAAGATCCAGATGGCAATGGCAAGCAGGACACATTTGGACTGGCTGGTAATCAAGGTTCCTTCCTATTTGAGCCGCTTTTTAACTCGACGCAGGGCAAGTGGAAACTGAAAGATGGTAAACTGGCGCATATTTATCTGGAGCCGCAAACCCGTGATGCCATTTTGTATCAAAAGAAGCTGTACGACGAGAAGGTCATTCCCGAAGACTTTGCGGTGCTCAAACTGAGCCAGTTCGAGGATATGGCCAAGTCTAATAAAGCGGGCATGTGGGTTGATACGGTTGAAGCCTCCTGGCGTCCGACAGAAGAACTGCGGAAAACGAATCCAAATGCGGATTTCTTGCCAATGACCTATTTGGTTAGTCCCGAAGGCAAAAAGATGGCGTATCAATGGCGTGGCTTCAATGGTATCTTCCTGATTCCTAAGAAGGTATCCGAGGCGAAGCTGAAAACAATTTTACAATTAATGGACTATGGTTCATCGACGGAAGGCACGGATCTGGCTTGGTATGGCTTTAAAGATGTTCACTATACAGAGAAGGACGGCATAAAGCTGGCCACGGAACAGGCTAAAAAGGATATTGTTTCTCAAAGTGCACTGGGTAAAATATTCAGTCGCGACGAGAGGTACCTCTGGGCTTACCGGACGGGGATGCCTGCCGATGTCTTTGAACGTAACAAGAAAATCGTAGACGCACGGGAACCGTATCTGGTCGGCGATATTGGCAACGGATTATACTCGGAAACGGCGAGCAAATTCGGAGCGGAGATCGATAAGAAGGTAGATGATTTGCGGGTCAAAGTCATCATGGGCAAGGAACCGATCAGCGCGTGGGATGATTTCGTGAACAATCTGTCCAAGGACCAAAACTTCCAGGCCATTATCAAGGAAGTCAACGATTCGTATCAGAAGCGGACAGCGGGTAAATAAAAGACTTTAAAATCAACAGGAAGCGGCTTTTTGGGCATTTGCTCAAGAGCGCGCTTCCTGTATGAGCATAAAAGATGGGATGGATGGGCATGAAGAAGCGGCTAGGAAAAGGATTGCTATTATATCGGGGACACGCATTCCGGCGGAGCTTGCTGCTCATTCTGATTGTCACGACCATTCCCACCTTGCTGATTGCAGTCAGCAGTTATTATATCGGTGTCAGCTACATAGAGCGCGAGGTTGAACGGACGCATAAACTACAGCTTGATTACACGGTCAAGCAAGTGAGCGATGCACTTGGGCATCTGCAAGTCGGTATGAACCAGTGGACGCTGAATCCGATGAGCGATAAACTAAGAGGCATTGATTTTAAGGATAATTATGCGTTTAGCAAGGAATTTTTCGAATCTCTGACTGTTTTGAATAACAGCAGTGCGCTAATTGATCAGTCCTTTGTGTACCTTGAGAACCCACCACGCCTTATCTCGGACAGCCAAGGTATCCACAAGTTGGAAGAAAGTGGAGCTAAGCCCTACCACGAACTGCTTGCCGTCAGGGAGCGCTTGTTTTGGCGCATGCTCCAGGCACCCGCGCTCGATGGGCTGTTCGTCATTCACAAGCTGCCGGTTATCGGCGAGCCCTTTGGCGTAATCATGGCCCGAATTAACGAGAAGCAGCTTTTAAATTTGGCGGGCTTTGATGCAGGATTGGGCGGTACTGTTTTCATTCTTAATCGAGAAGGAACGCTGCTGTCACGAGATTTGTTTTCGCCTACCGTTAAAGAGATGAACGAGGCACTTGTTAAGGAGATAAGCGTGAAGCAGGAGAAATCCTCTTCCTTCCGTTGGAGTTGGGGGAATGAGCTGTACGTTGTATCGACGGCGACTATACCGATTACCGGTTGGGAGCTGGTTTCGACCGTGCCGATGTCTGAATTTCTGAAACCGATCGTGCTCGTTTCACGGCTCATTATGGCGGTGGGGCTGATTAGTTTGTTATTTGTTCTGCTCAGCTCGTGGTACGCATCCGTCCGGCTGGTCCAACCGCTTCATCGGCTTCTCCGTACGCTGATTACCCCGGCAGGGCCGGAGCCGCTGCTCGTTCCAAAAGACGAGATCCAGTACATCGAGGAACAATGGCGGAATTTGAGCAGAGAAAGTCATCTGCTGCAGTCCCGGCTGGAAGGGCAGCACTCCTCGCTGCGGACGGGGTTCTTGCTGCAATTGGTGCAAGGCCATCTTCAGCTATTGCAGGAGCAGGAGATTACGCAGCGCATGGAGCAGTACGGCTGGGAACCGGAAGGCCAGCAATTTGTTGTGATGGTCGTGCAATTATTGGGTTTCCATCGGCTGCAGGGCTCTTTCCGCGAGGATGAACAGCCGCTCGTGACATTCGCAGCGGTAAATATTATTGAAGAGCTGACAGGCAACGACAATGTATCCGTCATGAACTTGCATGACTTATCCGTCGGCCTGTTCATGATGTTTTCCTGTGAGGTATCTCCTGCTGAGGTGGCTGAACGGCTGAAGCGAATGGCTTCGGAGATTGGCCACAGTTTGCACCGCATTTTGAAAATGGATACGGTCATCGGCCTAGGCCAGCCTGTATCCGCCATCAGCCGCGTTCCGATCGCTTGGGAAGAGGTGCAGCAGGCGCTGCGGCACAGAAAGCTGGATGTGCCGAACCAGATTATTGACTTAAACGAACCGATGAGCGAGCACGCAGATTCAAGATATCCTTTCGCGTTGGAGCAAGACCTGGTTCATTCGATGGTGAGTGGCCTGGGCGAGGAAAGCCATCGGTTGTTAGGTTTATTTTTCCAAGAGTTGAAGGCGCATGCGAAGCGGGAACTGCTTTTGCAGCAGGGCAGTCTTAAGCTTTTGGGAGCTGTGCAGGGGGCTTTGATGCAATCGGACGTGATGCAGGCCGGGTCCCTGTTCGATTGGGGCCAGCTCTATGCGGAGCTGTTGGCACTTAAGGACAGTGACGAGATGCAGGTTTGGTATGCCGCTCGAATCGTAGAACCGTTGATGGCGGAGCTTATGCATCATCAGAACGACAGAGCTCGCGACTTGGTTGAGCGTACAGTTGGGATGATTCGTTCCGAATATCAAACGGATATTTCGTTAGACTTGTGCGCTGACCGCCTCGGCATCTCCTCTTCGGGTCTGAGCAAGCTTTTCCTGCAAGTGACCGGCATGTATTTCGTTGATTACTTGACCAAGACAAGGCTGGATCAGGCCAAAGAGCTGCTTATCGGCACCGAGCTGAAAATGCAGGAGATTGCCGTAAAGGTCGGCTATCAACCGACGTATTTTAACCGGATTTTCAAAAAGATGGAGGGCATGACGCCTAAGGATTTTCGCGAACACAATAAACTGTAGACCTTGAGATAAGAAGGGAGTAGAAGTCAACATGATAATGGAACGACTGAGTCAGGTAACGGAGCCTATACGCTCCATTGAGCTTTACCGGTATGACGTGAACGTGCAGCGGACATTCAGTCATGGGGCATGGACCAACCGTATCCACGGATTTATCCGCATTTCAGCGGGGAATCAGAGCGGCTGGGGAGAAAATATTATGGCTGTCAACCGCGAGGAGCTGGATTTGAACGAATGGCTCAGCCCGTTGCAAGATCTGATCGGGATGTCTATTGGGGAAGCGGTTCGCACAGTGATGAGCCGGCTTACGGAGCTAGGCTCCAAGCGTGCCGAGATGGTGGAGACAGCACTGCTGGATCTTGCGGGGCATCTGCTCGGTCAGTCCGCCCTTGATCTGTTGGGGTTGAATGGCATGGAGCCTGTCCCAGGGCTATTCTGTATCTTGGAAAATGACCCGGAGAAGGTACGCGTGAGGGCGCAAGAGTCCTGGGACCAAGGGTACCGCACCCACCTCAAGGTCAAGTTGTTCGGGGACATCGCTCTGGATAAAAAGATCGTCGAAGCTGCCCGTGACATCATGGGGCCGGAGACGTTCATCGTCGGCGATGTGAACGACGGTTATCGGCCGAAGAAGAGTGAAGATGACCTAGACGGCATCGCTGCTTCACTGCGCATTCTGGAAGAAGCTGGCCTGAATGCCTGCGAAGACCCGGCGAGCTTGACCATGCCGCAGTGGATTGAGCTGCAGCGTCAGGTTGCTACGCTGCAGCTGCTGCCAGACGCGCCTCTCCGCCCGGCGGTTGAGGCTGCGCGTACGGTAACGGCGGGGATGGGCGGCATCTACAACATCCACCCAGGCTGTGCGGGTTCTCTCATTCATGCGGTAGAGCTGGCTCGCAAGATCCAAAGTTTTGGCGCCAGACTCATGATTGGTGACGACAGCTTGGTCGGCCCAGCTTGCACGGTCTGGCAGCAGCTCGCGATCGGCCTGTCGGCCGATTGGGTCGAGGCGCTGGAGAAGCCGGGCGAGTCGGACGCCTTCGAAACCTGTGTCGTAGCTCAGGTTACCTCAAGGACGGCTGACAGCCAGGTCAACCTGCGCAGCGAATCGCCGGGCTTCGGCCTTGTGCTGGACGCGAAGCAGTTAAGGTCCGTCTGCCGGGATTACGGGCAGATTGGATTGGTTTGACCCTTCGTTTCGGCGAAGGGTAGGGCGCTATTTCTTTGAATAGCGCCTTTTTCTTTGTTGAAGGGGAACTAGGGGCTGCTATTTCGTTCTGTTTGGCTGTGATTCAGCCCAATATGGAGAAATAGGGCCTTGTAGTTCCCCTCGGGTGGTCCGTTTTCCGCTATTCGTCGGAATAGCGGACTGTAGTTCCTCCAAGTTGGCTGGGCAGCCAACTTGATGGTGGTGAGGTTGCATCTCCCCACCAAACTCCTCAGTAACGCTGAATTCTCAGCGGCGTTACGCGTGCATCCCCATGAAAATTCGCTGATACCGTGCTCTTGAACAAGCTAAAACCAGGGGGAGGCTGCAAACTCCCCCTAAGATTTTCACTACCGCTTCCACCTTCCCGCGGGAGGGAACTGTAGGGTGCTATTTCTGCGAAAAGCGCCCTTTTCCTCGCCGAACGGTCAGACCCCCTAATTCCGGAGAGTTGTTAGCGAAAGTAACGTTGCTCTTAGAAATCCTTTGTTTCTCTCTTTTTTTCGTTCGTTTTCTTCTTTTAGACGGCTCGAATGTACTCGGCTAACTGATCCGGGTGGGTACTTGCCCACTGCATGAATGCAGCTGGGGATCGTTTACCAAGGTTTTGGTGCATGCGTC
>NZ_WSEM01000007.1:0-194790 GCF_009757995.1 Paenibacillus anseongensis | reverse complement strand
CGTCGATGGTACTTGAACCGCAGGGTTCTGGGAGAGTAGAACGTTGCCAAGCACAATGAAAGAGTCTTTTTGGAAGAAATTCCAAGAAGACTCTTTTTTTTACATCAGTACAAAATAGCGTAAAAAACCATACTAGCCCTATAAGGAGGGATTAGTATGAAAGTATTTTTTGTGAGCAAATGGGTGGGGATTTTAATCACTTGTCTTTTGGTTTTACAGGGGTGCTCGGTGAAGATGGACGCCGTGAAAGAGGAACTGGCTCCGCTCCAATCCTTAAAGCATTCGGCGGATACAGAACCTACACCTAAACTAGAAGCAGCATCCAAACAAGCAGCTCCTCCAGTAAAGGTATCCGCTCAGCGCCAGATGCCTGCTAAGCAGGTCGTCAAAGGGATTTATGTATCAGCCTGGTCTGCGGTAGGCAATAAACTGGAGCAACTGATTGATTTGGTGGATCAAACCGATTTAAACGCAATGGTGATTGATGTGAAGAACGATTCCGGGCAAGTTACATATACCTCGGCCGTACCTATGGTGAATGAGATAGGAGCCAATAGCCATGTTATCATTCGCGATCTGAAAGGGACGCTGAAGAGGTTAAAGGACAAGCATATATATACAATAGCGCGTGTTGTTGTTTTTAAAGACCCCTATTTGAGTAAGAAGAAAAGCAATTATGCGATGAAGACTTATCAAGGCGGCGTTTGGCAGGATAATAAGGGAATAGCTTGGGTGGATCCTTACAAGGAAGAAGTGTGGGAGTATAATCTTCAAATTGCCAAGGAAGCAGCCCAGCTAGGGTTTGACGAGGTTCAATTCGACTATGTGCGATTCCCTGAGAACAGCAAGCGCGTTGACGCGGAAGTCAAATTCGATAACCCAAGGAAATGGACAAAAGCACAGGTCATTGAGTCTTTTCTCGGTAAGGCGAAGGAGCGTCTGGGGAACGAGGTTTATATATCCGCTGACGTATTTGGTTTAACGACCTCCTCCGACAATGACATGGGCATAGGGCAGGACTGGTCAATGATAAGTAAGCAGGTTCACTATATCTCGCCAATGCTGTACCCTTCCCATTATTCGAATGGGATGTACGGGATTAAGTATCCCGATCTGCAACCTTACGCGGTGATTCACAAAGCCATTAGCGATGCCAATGGGAAAAACTCGAATCTGATGCGAGTAAGTGCCCCAACGGCGGAAATCAGGCCATGGTACCAAGACTTTACGGCAACTTGGGTAAAACCTCATAAGAAATACGGAAATGTAGATGTGAAAGAGCAAATAAAAGCGGCTAGAGAACAGGGCGTGGAACAATTTTTGTTATGGAATTCGAACAGCACATATTCCTATCGTTAACCGAATGTTCTTATTCGGATGGCTGTCGATCTCTAGAGGGGTCCTTTTCCTTGACACGAAAAATGGGCTTTTGTTAAGATTGCAATCATATACGGTGAGCAGGATGCTTATGTCGAAGTTTTTGAAGAGAAAAGATCTAAGGAGGAATATGTGTTGTGAGGGAAGACAAGTTTGGTAAAGAAGGTTTAACGTTTGATGATGTGTTGCTGGTGCCAAGGAAGTCTGAAGTGTTCGGTAAGGAGATCGACGTTTCAACAGTTCTTGCTCCTCATGTGAAATTGACTATCCCGTTCATCAGCTCTGCGATGGATACTGTTACGGAATCTGCCCTAGCGATTGCAATGGCCAGAGAAGGCGGTATTGGAATTATCCATAAGAATATGCCAATCGAGCTGCAAGCTGAGCATGTAGACCGTGTTAAGCGCTCAGAGAGCGGGGTTATCACAAACCCATTCTCTTTAACGCCAGAACACCATGTTTATGACGCAGAAGAGCTGATGGCGAAGTACCGGATATCAGGCGTGCCGATTGTAGATGAGACGAACAAGCTTGTTGGTATTTTGACGAACCGCGATTTGCGTTTTGTTCATGACTACTCCATTAAAATTAAAGAAGTAATGACGAAAGAGGGCCTTGTTACAGCTCCAGTGGGAACTACGCTGCAACAAGCGGAAGGCATTCTTCAAAAGCATAAAATTGAAAAGCTTCCTTTGGTCGATGATAATTTCGGTCTGAAGGGATTAATTACGATCAAAGATATCGAGAAGGCGATTCAATTCCCTAACTCAGCGAAGGACGCACAAGGCCGTTTACTTGTAGGGGCAGCTGTAGGCGTTTCTAAGGATGTTATGGAGAGAGCTGCTGCGCTTGTCAAAGCAGGCATTGACGTAATTGTAGTAGACTCCGCACATGGCCATCACATTAACATTGCTGAAACTGTGAAGAAGATAAGAGCTCAGTATCCAGAACTTCCTATCATTGCAGGGAATGTAGCGACAGGTGACGGAACACGTGATCTTATCAAAGCTGGAGCATCTATGGTGAAGGTTGGGATTGGACCAGGGTCGATCTGTACGACTCGCGTCATTGCAGGTATCGGTGTTCCGCAAATTACTGCTATCTATGATTGCGCGCAAGCGGCTGCTGAATTTGGTGTTCCCGTTATCGCCGATGGCGGTATTAAGTACTCCGGTGATGTGGTCAAAGCGATTGCGGCTGGGGCGAGTGCCGTGATGATTGGTAGTCTTTTTGCTGGGACAGATGAAAGCCCGGGAGAGTCTGAGATTTTCCAAGGACGTAAGTTCAAGGTTTACCGCGGGATGGGTTCTTTAGGCGCCATGAAAGAAGGCAGTAAAGACCGTTACTTCCAAGAGAACGAGAGCAAACTTGTTCCTGAAGGTATTGAGGGACGCGTAGCGTATAAAGGGCCATTAGCTGATACGGTATATCAACTTGTTGGCGGTCTCCGTTCCGGCATGGGTTATTGCGGAGCAAAAAACATTCAAGAATTGATTCATGATACGCAATTTATTCGGATTACAGGGGCTGGATTGAAGGAAAGTCACCCTCATGATATTCAAATTACGAAAGAAGCTCCTAACTACTCCTTATAATTGTAACAATTTGGCTATAATTGGAGGCGCAGGATTTGAACCTGTGTCTTCTTTTTTTTGTCTAATAGGGTGTGTTACAATATAAAATGTTATAAAAATTACTAGGGAGAGTGAAGTTGTGAGATTTTTTAGTTTTACAAGGAAAAAGATTGCTTTGGTGTTAGGTGTTAGTTTAATCGCTCAATCCGTACTTTTACATATACAACCGGCGTTTGCCGCAGATACCAAAACACCAGCCGCAACGACAGCTCCTACGACGACTACTGCACCTACAGGGGGCGAGTTGAAGGTCAATGCCAAATCGGCAATTATTATGGAAGCAAGCACAGGCGCTGTTCTTTATGAAATGAATGCTGATGAGGCGCTTCCACCCGCGAGTATGGCGAAGATGATGACAGAGTACTTAGCGATGGAAAGTATCAAAGAAGGTAAATTCAAGTGGGACTCCCAAGTCACGGCTTCGAAAAATGCAGCTGATGTCATTGGTTCCGGCCAGTTGATCGCAGAGAATGAAACGTTATCTTTCAAAGATATGTTCAGTGCGATGTCCATCTATTCCGCCAATGATGCCTCTGTAGCTTTCGCTGAACTTCTGGGTGGGGGATCAGAGGAAAATTTCGCGAAAATGATGAATGAGAAGGCTAAGCAATTAGGCATGTCCGACCAGGCTCATTTTATCAGCGCTACAGGTCTTTCTCGTGCCGATTTGAAGAATCCTCCACAATCCATTGAAGGCGAAACGAAAATGACAGCGCGGGACGCGGCTATTCTTGCCTACAACATCCTCAAGGATCACAAGGAAGTTCTCGAATTCACGAAAATTCCTTCGTTAAAGCTGAGACCAACCGATAAAACGCCTATGATCAATTGGAACTGGATGCTCGAAGGCAATTCGACAAATGCTAATTTTAAAAAATATGCGTATACAGGCCTGGACGGTTTGAAAACAGGTTCCACAGATGACGCTGGTTATTGCTTTACGGGAACTGCCGAAAGAAACGGCATGCGTCTTATCACGGTTGTGATGGGAACGAAAACAGAACCTGAGCGTTTTAATGAAACAAGGAAGCTGCTTGATTATGGTTTTAATAATTTCGAGATTAAACCTTTCCTAAATGCGAAACAAGAAATAGATTCTTTGAAAATCGTAAACATTAAGAAAGGCGTTCAAACGCAAGTGCCTCTAGTAACTAAAACGGGTCTAACTTTCGTTACGAAAAAGGGCGCGAAGGATACTGATTTTAAAATCACGGCAGAGCCGCTTGAAGAAAGCAAATTGGTAGCTCCAATTGCCAAAGGCGATACGCTTGGTAAAGTGAAAGTTAGCTACAATGGACAAGAGAAAACGGCAGATCTAATTGCCAATGAGGATGTCGAAAAAGGAAGTTGGATCCGGCTGTTGTTCCGCTCCATCAAAAACTTCTTTGGCGATATGTTTAAAGGGATCAAGGGCGGTTCCTAGACCAGATAATGGGTTGTATAATGCCCCTCCTTCATGTAAAATAATTGTTTAGAAGTTTACTATCGAATCGTGTAGGAAACTGTATAAATTCGTACGAAGGTATAGGAGGAAATAAAGAATGGAAACAGGAACATCCCGCGTTAAAACAGGTATGGCCGAAATGCAAAAAGGCGGCGTAATTATGGACGTTATGAACGCCGAGCAAGCAAAGATCGCAGAAGCAGCTGGTGCCTCCGCTGTTATGGCGCTAGAGCGCGTACCTGCTGACATTCGTGCAGCTGGCGGAGTATCCCGCATGGCTGATCCAACTATCGTTGAAGACGTTATGAAAGTCGTATCCATTCCGGTTATGGCGAAAGCAAGAATTGGGCACTTTGTAGAAGCAAAAGTCCTGGAATCTCTGGGCGTTGATTATATCGATGAGAGTGAAGTTTTGACACCTGCGGATGAAGTGTATCACATCAACAAGCGTGATTTCACGGTTCCTTTCGTGTGTGGTTGCCGTGATTTAGGCGAAGCTTTGCGCCGTATTGGTGAAGGAGCTTCCATGCTTCGTACCAAAGGTGAGCCTGGAACAGGCAACATTGTTGAAGCTGTTCGTCACATGCGCATGATTCAAGGTCAAATTCGCAAAGTTCAAGGCATGTCCAAGGATGAGTTGATGTTTGAAGCGAAAACACTTGGAGCTCCTTATGAACTGATGCTGCAAGTACATGAAACAGGCAAATTGCCAGTTGTTAACTTCGCTGCAGGCGGTGTAGCGACTCCGGCGGATGCTGCTCTAATGATGCATTTGGGTTCCGATGGGGTATTCGTAGGTTCCGGTATCTTCAAATCGGACAACCCTGAGAAATTCGCAAAAGCGATTGTAGAAGCTGTAACACACTATACAGACTTTAAATTGATTGCAGAAATCTCCAAAAACCTAGGCAGCCCTATGAAGGGAATCGAAATCTCCAAGCTGCAAGCTTCCGAGCGTATGCAGGAGCGCGGCTGGTAATGACGAAAATTGGGGTTCTCGCGCTTCAGGGCGCGGTAGCAGAGCATATTCGTGGCATCGAGAAAGCAGGCGCCGAGGGCGTTGTAGTTAAACGTACAGAGCAGCTGGCTGAGCTTGATGGCATCATTCTACCAGGCGGAGAAAGTACGACAATTGGTAAGCTTATGCGCACCTATGGTTTCATCGATGCGCTGAGAGAATTTTCTGCGGCAGGAAAGCCGATCTTCGGCACCTGCGCAGGGTTGATTGTTATCGCGAAAGAGATCACCGGACAGCCGGAAGCTCACCTTGAGCTGATGGATATTACGGTGGCTCGCAACGCGTTCGGGCGTCAGCGCGAAAGCTTTGAGACGGATCTGCCGATCAAAGGCATCGACGAGAATGTTCGCGCTGTTTTCATTCGTGCTCCACTGATCGAGAAAGTGGGCCCGGGTGTGGAAGTTCTGGCAACGTATGACGGCCAGATCGTTGCGGCGCAGCAAGGACATCTCCTTGCAGCATCGTTCCACCCTGAGCTGACAGACGATTTCCGTCTGCACAGCTATTTCTTAGATATGGTAAAACAAAGTCAAGCATAATTGATGGTACAAGCACCTTGATATCACCGGATACTCCGGTAAGGGTGCTTGCTTCCATATACAACCATTTTGCGCTAACGGAGGAATCTCCTTGTTTGATGTAAAGTTACTTCGAAACGATTTGGCTGCCGTGCAAGCAGCCATGCAAAACCGTGGGAAGCAGATTGAAGAGCTGAACGGTTTTACAGCATTAGATTTAAAACGTAGAGAGCTTCTGCAAGAAACAGAGCAGCTCAAAAATCGCCGCAACACCGTTTCTCAAGAGGTGGCTGGGCGTAAAAGATCCGGCGAGAACGCGGACGAACTGATTCAGGAAATGAAGGTTGTCGGAGACCGCATTAAAGAGCTTGATGACGAGATTCGCGTATTGGACGAGTCCTTACAGCAAGTTCTCCTCTCCATCCCGAATATGCCTCATCCTAGCGTCCCTGTGGGCCGCTCCGAAGAAGAGAATGTGGAGATGCGCCGCGTTGGCGAGATTCCACAATTCGACTTTGAAGTGAAGCCGCACTGGGAAGTGGCGCAAGAGCTGGGCATTCTGGATTTCGAAGCGGCGGCGAAGGTAACAGGTTCCCGTTTTGTGTTCTATAAAGGGCTTGGCGCAAGATTAGAGCGCGCATTGATCAACTTCATGATGGACCTGCACAGCGATGAGCATGGTTATGAAGAAATGCTGCCGCCATATATCGTTAACCGCGATAGCTTAACAGGTACAGGTCAACTTCCGAAGTTTGAGGAAGATGTCTTCAAAGTTGAGAATTCGGAGTATTTCCTAATTCCAACGGCAGAGGTACCGGTTACGAACTATCACCGGGAAGATATTTTGACAACAGAGCAGCTGCCTGTTAATTTTGTTGCATTCAGCGCTTGCTTCCGCTCGGAGGCCGGTTCGGCTGGAAGAGACACACGCGGCTTGATCAGACAGCACCAATTCAACAAAATTGAGCTTGTTAAGCTAGTTAAACCCGAAGACTCCTACGATGAGCTGGAGAAGCTCACAGGGCACGCTGAGCGCGTTCTACAGCTGTTGAAGCTGCCATACCGTGTGCTATCCCTGTGCACAGGGGATATCGGCTTCACCTCAGCGAAGACGTATGACTTGGAAGTCTGGCTTCCAAATAGCGGGGCGTACCGCGAGATCTCTTCCTGCAGTAACTTCGAAGATTTCCAAGCGCGCCGAGCGAACATTCGCTTCCGCAGAGATTCTAAGGCGAAACCGGAATTCGTACATACACTGAATGGTTCAGGACTAGCTCTTGGACGTACGGTGGCGGCAATCCTTGAAAATTACCAACAGGCGGACGGTTCAATTATCGTGCCTGAGGTTCTTGTTCCGTACATGAACAACGTAAAAGTAATTACGAAAAAATAGCACTTGCTTCTTTGCAAGGTTATGTGATACAATGCTTTTTGTCACTGCACAAGGTTGTCTCCTCTAGAGGGGACAGCTATCGTGGAGAGGTGGTCGAGTGGTTTAAGGCAGCGGTCTTGAAAACCGCCGAGGTGCAAGCCTCCGTGGGTTCGAATCCCACCCTCTCCGTAACCATGGTAATACCCCAACCAAAAAGTCATGCGATTCTTAATGAATCGTGTGGCTTTTTTTGTTATTTCTTTTTTATGTAGCAATTTACAAATAATTAAAAATAAATTAACACAAAGTGTGTATTTAGCAGGATTCTCATTTTTTATAATAGACAAGATATTCCATGCTAAGGAGAGTGAACAACAGTTGAAGACTGTCAGGAAGAGATTAATGCCCGTTCTGTTATCAGCGGCTGTAAGTGTATCTTCGTTTGGCTCCATCGTTTCAACCGCAGCTGCAGATGCTATTGTAATTCCGGGGACTCCGTATCAAGCGAACGGTACTTATGATGTTAATGTACCGCACGTGTTTATTAACCAAGTTTACGGCGGGGGATTAACTACAGATTCTAGCAATACGGCCTCATCCCATGGTTTTATTGAGTTATACAACCCTACAGATCACGACGTCGTCCTCAACGGGTGGTCCTTGCAATACGCGGATCGCGGATCGTCGGCTAAGACAGGCCCTACAGGTGATTGGCAGAAGCTAGACCTAGTTGGAACGATTAAAGCCAAATCCTCATTCCTTGTTCTTGGACAAGCTACAGGGTCAGGATCTCCTAAATTTAATTTGTCAGCTACATATGACCAGTTATGGACAGGACGCTGGATCAATAACAAAGGCTTGAAGGTTGCGCTTATGAGCAATCAGACAAAGCTGGATGTTGCGAATAAAAATCCATTTGCTAATAATCCAAAGCCTGCTGGTTATGTAGATATGGTGGGAACGGGAAGCAATGACGGTGACAATACGGATATTCAGACGGATATAGATGGCTATGAGTTTGACTATCCGAAGGGATCCACGGAAGGTACGTCGAAACAGAAGTCCATTCGTCGCAAAGCATTAGCAGATACAGATAATAACAAAGCTGACTTCGCACAGTTCGATATCACGGGTTCTACAACAACCGACCAAGATAGAGCTTTGAAAGGTCCCAAATACGGGGCTTATGGGGAATGGTTTCTTCCATTAGGATATACGAACACAAGTTTGCCAAATGCATATGAACAAATGGCTTACTCCGTAACGATGAGCGTTTATGGCGGGAAACCACCGTACACGTTCTCAGCTACGGGTCTTCCAAACGGCTTATCGATCAATTCGGCCACAGGGGAAGTGTATGGTGCGCCTGCACAAGGAACATCTGTCACTACTAACGTTTACGTGAAAGTAACAGACAGTTTGCTTGCACAGTACGGTCAAAATCTATCCTTAACGGTCTTGGCTCCACAAGCTGTTAATGACGCTTTGAGTATCTCCAAAATTGGACAATTTGCTGTCGGCGTTACGAATAAAGACGGCGGTGTAGCTGAAATTGTTAAGTACAACAAAGATAATAATAAGTTTTATTTAGTAAATGGTTCGGGGAATCCACCTAGTTTGGAAATCGTTCGTTTAGACCTTGTGCAAGGTTTAGTCAAAGAGAAAACAGTCACGATGAAAGATCTCGTTGAAAAGGATGGTTTCTTATATGGAGACCTGACGAGTGTAGATGTCAATACGAAAACCAAACGCGTTTCCTTATCTGTTCAAGAGCTGGATTCTAAGAAGCCAGGGAAAATCCTTGTCATGGATTACGATGGTAATGTTCTGAAATCTTATGAAGCCGGTGTGCAGCCCGATATGATCAAAACGACCTCCGATGGCCGATATATTCTGACTGCCAATGAAAATGAGCCGCGCACTAGCGGAGCAGATCCGGAAGGAAGCATCACCATTGTTGATACAACTAATGATACGGTATCTCATGTTAGATTCAACAATGTCTCCGTTATTGATGATAAGGTCCACATTCGCGGTGCGTCTGATCCATCAACCGGTGCTGTTACGGGCGAAGGACAGAAAGCAGATGCCGTGTTTGATTTGGAGCCGGAATACATCGCGATTTCTGAAGATAACACCAAAGCTTATGTATCGTTCCAAGAAAACAACGCAATAGGAACTGTCGATATCGGTTCCAAAACGCTTTTATCTGTAAAAGGATTGGGCTTCAAAGATTTGAGTCTTCCAAACAACTCCTTAGATCTTGTCAAAGACAATGCGATTAAGTTTGAGAATGTGCCTTTTTACGGCATGTATATGCCAGATGGTATTTCCACACAAACGATCGATGGAGTTCCGTACATCTTCACAGCCAATGAGGGGGATGTTACAGAATGGCCGGGCGTCAGAACCAATGGAAGCACGATTGGCGCTATGAAGGGTAGTTTGGTACCTGGTTCGGCGGCAGCAATCTTCTTGGCGGGGAAAACCGCTTATGACGGTGTTGAGGTTGCTGGTGATATGGGCCATGACAGCATTTATCTCTATGGTGGACGTTCCTTCTCCATCTGGCAAGCTAACACAATGTCTCAAGTTTATGACAGCGGCAATGATTTTGAGAAAGTGACGGCGCAGCGTTTACCTAACAATTTCAATGCAAGCAATAGTAAAACAGCAATGGACGATCGCAGTTCGAAAAAAGGTCCTGAACCTGAAGATGTTAAAGTTAGCAAAGTCGGCAGCAAGGTTCTGGCTTTTGTTGGATTAGAGCGTATTGGTGGAATTATGACTTATGATGTTACAGATCCAGCCAATGCGAAATTTGTTAACTATACGAACTCGCGTGTATTTACTCCTAAAGATAACTTGAACACGGATACCGGTCCTGAAGGCATTGAGTTTATCCCTGCTTCTGTTAGTCCAAATGGCAACCCGCTCCTGCTGGTGGCTAATGAGGTTGGCGGAACCGTAGCGGTCTATCAGCTGAATGTTCAAAAAGTTGCTTTGGATAAGACAGTATTATCTGTACCGGCAGGCACAGCGCCAACAAAACTGACAGCAACGGTAACGGATTCCCAAGGAAATGGCGTCACTTCAGGTACGGTACAATGGAAATCATCTAACCCTTCCGTTGCAACGGTTAATGCAGAAGGGGTAGTATCTTTCGTTGCAAACGGTAGCGCAGTGATTACTGCTTTTAGCCCGGATGGGTATGGAGCAGCGGAAGCTAGCGTATCCGTATATTCCACGAGTTACGATGATAAAGGAAATGGTGGTACGCCAGCGTCTTCTGGGCCAACGTCTCCATCTACAGTACCAACTACACCTAGTACTAGCGGTGATAAAGCAACCATTACTCCTACTGTAGAAAAAGACAGCAAAGGTACTTCCGTAGCTAATGTTTCAGTCGCTCAAGTCACGCAAGCCTTAAAAGATATGACGGAATCGACAAGTAAATCGACGGTTCTTGAGATCAAAGCAAGTACAGATGCAGCATCGAACCAAGTAGACGTTAAGCTGCCAGCAGAAGCAATGAGCAAGATTGCGAGCAGCGAAACGACAGGAATTAAAATTGCTGCTGGCATTGGACAAGTATCTTTCGACAAACAAGCGGTCTCCAGCATCTCCTCTGCCGCGTCAACAGGTGAGGTCACTATCTCCATTCGCAAAGCAGATGTGAATGACATTACGAAGAACATGGATGCAACGGCCAAAGAAGCGATCCAAGAGGCTGTCAAAGATCGTCCGATCTTCGATTTCACAGTCACTGCAGGTGGCAAAACAGTATCCAGCTTCAATGGAGGATCGGCTCAAGTCGCGATTCCATATCAACCGGCTGCAAATGAGGATATTAACGCTATTGTAGCTTTTTACATCGCAGAAAACGGTGAGATTACCAAGGTAACGAATAGCCACTTTGATCCTGTCACAGGAACATTAAGCTTTAACGTTAAGCATTTCTCGAAGTATGCTGTTGGTTATCAGAAAGCAAACTTCAAGGATACAGCTTCGAGCTTCGCTAAAGATTACATTACGTACCTGTCAGCAAGAGACATTCTGAATGGTGTCAATGATGATGCGTTCGCTCCGGAAGCGGATATCACCAGAGCCGACTTCACGTTGATTCTGGCTCGCATGGCTAATGCTGATCTAAGCGCTTATACAGGCACTGGCTTTGCGGATGTCAAAGCCGATAGTTACTATGCAAAAGCTGTACAATGGGCGGCTGAGAAAGGAATTACAAGCGGCGTACGCGCAGGTGAATTCGATCCTCAGGCGAATATTACTCGCGGCCAAATGGCAGCTATGATTACCCGCTTCGCTTCGTTCATGGGCTATACGCTGCCTAAAGCGACGCAGGCGACGGATTTTGCCGATCAAGCAACTGTTCCTGCTTATGCGGCAGAGGCAGCGAAATCTCTGCAGCAAGCTGGAATCATTTCCGGCAAGTCCGGCAATCTCTTCGCGCCGCAAGACACAGCAACACGCCAAGAAGCAGCTAAGATGCTGGCGATTCTTATGCAACTGACGGCGAAATAAACAGTGGATTCACACAACTCCCCTTCGGCAACAACTTAGGGGAGTTGTTGTTTTTTTACATGGATAAAAGCCGGTCGGCTTCCGCATTTTAAACATGTGGAGGTGTTACCTATGAGCTATGATAAGCTGACAATTGATCAAACGGAATTGGTACAAGAGTGGAGTAATGTCCTGCCTACTACCCTGCAGCCTACAGATCAGGCGCGTGTATGGGCCGATGAAGCCGATCCTCAGACCGTTAGGGTTCATATTGAGGCGGGTGGACATACGGGCTACAATTTCGATTTTAAAGTCAACTACGTGGATGCTAGAGAGGTTAAAGTGGAGCTGATGGATGTCCAACAAGGCACCATGCATATCGATGAAACAGGTGATGTTGTGCAAAATCTAGTGGACGACTATGTTCGTCACATTCATGAATGCGCACAAGCGCTCCATAGAGTCACACACCATTAAAATGGGGAGGGGAGTTCACTCATGACGAAGCAAAAAACGCGGGATAAAAATTTGCAAAATGTAGACAAAGATTTCCGAACCGATGCTGTAAACAGCCACAATAGGCAGCAACAGCAGCAGCAAGTGAATGATCGCAGACATCAAGATGCATTGAATCATCAAGAATAAATTGCAGATTAACTAGGAGGGAATGATCTCTATGAAATCAGATGCCTATGGTGTAACGGATACATCCCAGAATCAGTCGAGCGGCAACAGCCAACGACAAAAACAACAAGAGCCCCTTTCAGGGTCGAAAAAGGTGAAAAACCGTAACCATTCCAGAAATAATGGTCATGGGGAAGGCGCCGGCCACGGTCATTAATCTTTTTAAATAACCATGATTAAAGTTCGATAAACCGGACATACTATATTTGTCGGTGAGCAGAGAGGTGTGGTTCCGTTGGAGCATTCCGCGAAACAAAAACCGTTGCATAGAGGACTTTCATACCTGTTATAATCAGGCTGGAGGGGATGTGCCAAAGACACTTACCGTGTTTTATAAGCAGATTTTCCTAAAGGTTTACGTGTAACAAGTTTAAAAGAAATCAAAAAAACACCGACAAAAAAAGAACCCCTTAAAAAGGGTTCTTTTTTTCGTTTATTTCTAAGTAAACCTGTGAAGGATCTGAGTCCGTATGCTGCTCTTTAGAATGTACAGGCCGCGTTTTTCGATACAGCAATAATTTAATGCCGCCGCCGATCAGAATCACAGCTACGATTAACGTTTGACCGAAGTTGTTCAGCCAGTACATGTAATTCGCATGGGGGAATACCTGATACAGGAACTGGACAATGACTTCTTTGAATACATAGTAGCCTCCAAGAAGGATAAGTACGAATCCGATGGAGCGGTGATATGCTGACCAGTTTTCAACGATAGGTTTATCTACCAGTGTACCGTTCTCATATTTGGAGATACTTTGTAAGCCATCGAAGAAGCTGAAGAACCACAGAATCGGAATCAAAAAGAAGAAAAGGGACAAGCGCAGCACATCCAGCACATAAATGGAGAACAAGAAGATCGCCATCAATTGAATGCCCCGTTTATTCATGGAGAGATACAAGTGAGCTGCACCTGGAAAAATAGCGATAATCGTTGCCAATGTTCGGTTCTTGCGCCCAGAATCATCGCCGAAGTGAAAGTCATCAAAAAGGCTGCGATCAATAAGCGGCAGGCCATCTTGCTTACGCTCTTGCTGTTTCAATGCATCGAACATGGTGTAAAACCACAAGACGGGCATAGCTAGCAGAAAAGCAACGAAGCTATCGTTATTGGTCATCATTGTGATGAAAAAGACGAGAACAGCAACCCCGAAGAACGAAACCATAGCGGTTAAACCGCGCTGCATAAGACCCAACTGGAAATGACCTAGCCCGGGGATGAAGGAAAGCAGCATAACTCTCGTTCTTTCTTGCTGCGAGGCAGCGTGAACAGCGTAAGGATTAGGCTCCCATGCTGGCGCGTGGTCATAAGGCGGTTCAGCTCCGTAGGGTGACCCATGTGGTCCATATTGCGGCCCGTATTGTGGACCGGGATAGGGTTGGTAGCGCAGCAGGTAGACGATCATATCAATCATATTGATGACAGCAACGAATAATGCGAACAGGAAAAGCGGAATGAGTATATCATCATCACGCATGTGAAAGAACGCTGCACCAACGAACATGAGAAATAAGGGGCCAAAAAATCCTGCTCCATATAAAATTGCACGTACGACTCGATTCATATAGAGATGACCCGCTCCGGGGATGAAGGACAACAGGAATGCGACGATGCTGCTTTTGTTAGGCATGAAGTGTATAGACCTCCTTGTGGCTTATTTATTTTGCAGTGTATCCAGCCAGATTAATGTTTTATTGAGCAATCGGTCCGATATCGGTTGATCCATTTTCATTTCTGGAGGAGGAGCAGGCTGAAGTGCGCCTCGAGGCCCCAATTCCTGTGATAATCCGTGGAAAAAGCCCGTAGCCACTAAAATGAGTGTAGCAGCCGCGGCAATTCCATAATGCAGTATCGTGGAGTGGTACCAGGAGCGCTTGGTTCCCAACGTTCGTGCTAGCACGGCATCTACGAATGTTCGTTCATCCGCTTCCAATACGGGCAGTATTATGGTCATTTGCTCCATACAGATCATATACCGATCCAAACATTCATCGCATCGGTATAAGTGATGCTCCATTTCGCTGATTCCATGGGGTGGCAGCTGCTGATTGATATATAGCCCCCAAGCATGTTCATCGTAGTGTTTCACATGAAATCCTCCTCCTTCCAGTTGTTACGGAGCCACTGCTTGGCCCTATACAGCTTCGACTCAATCGTTTTGACCGTTACCCCGTGGGCATTCGCTATATCTTGATAAGACTGATGTTGAATATAATAGGCCGTTAGTACTTCATGGTAATTGGCGGGGATTTGGTGGAGCTTCTGACGGACCAGCTCTGTGGTCTCCTTCATCAACACTTCATGTTCCACGCCATTTGAAGAGAAAGATAAGGTTCCTGCGGTTTGGACCGCTTGCATCGGAATTTCCATCTCTGACGTCATTTCTTCCCTTCGCCTGCTAGCCGACCGTTTAAAGTCAATGGCCCGATTCACCGCTATGCGGGTCATCCACGTTTTGAGTCCTTTCATCTGGTACTGAGGGAGGGAGAAATAAATTCGGGACCAGACGTCCTGCGATAAATCCTCGGCATCTTTCGTATGGCGTACAATGGCGTAGATCGTCTGGAACAAGTATTGACGATAAGTCGCAACAAGCTCTCGGAACGCCGCCTCATCACCATTCAATATGCGTGTTACAAGCTCTTGTTCCTGAATGTGCTTCTCCTCCTCTCCGCATAAATAGACGAAGGCGCCCAGGATAACCCTGCACTTCACTCAAAAAAAAAGAGCGAATCGAGTAGATTCGCTTATTATCGGTTAAAGCGCCGCGGTAGATCCGCTTGATTGAACGGCTGGAATCTTAGGCGTGGCTCTTACGAACCATTGAGATAGAAGGGCACTGAATACACCAAGGATACCAAGGACGATAAAGCCCTGATTCAAGGAGAACCAATCGCCGATAACACCCATCAGCACAGGGCCAACGAACATGCCTAATCCATAGATCGCTTGGAAAAATCCCATTGCCGTTGCCCGCTTCTCCGCAGGCATATGTTTAATGCTCATTCCCATCAACAGGGTGAAGGAAAGCCCTCGACCAAAACCGGCGAAAGCCTGGGTAACCATAAGCACCCATAAATGATGCGTAAAAGGGATAGTAAATGTAAAAATCCCCATGAGGATGAATCCCCAAACAACCATTCGCTTCTCGCCATATTTCGCTGCCCATTTCCGCCCACCAAATAAAGAAGCTAGCGCAACCGGCACATTGGCAAATAAAGAGAGGAGCGATAAAGAGAATTTATCAGCGCCAAGTGAAGTGGCATAAACGGGAGTGAACCCGAAAACGGTTGCGAAGATGAGCACCTGCGACAAAATAGCCAGTAAAGATACGAAGAGAAGCGTACGATCTGCCGCCACATTTCCGATGGCACGCATCGTGATTTTAGGTGCATCAGGCTCTATTTTTTCGATCAAAAAGAAAGAACCGATGAACCCGAGCACCCCCAGCAGCGCTCCTAGAATAAAAGCAGCCTCCCAGCCGAGCGAATCTGCCGCCCATCCCGCGGAAAGAATACCGAGCACTTGCCCTAAGGAGTTGAAAAAAGAGATCGTTCCGATCGCTTTCGTCGACTCTTCATGCTTATAGTAGCTCGTAAATAAGACCGTGAAGTCGACCCACGTTGCCGCGGCCGCCCCCGCTAGCGCTCGGAGAATTAGAATCCAAGTGAAATCGTGGGTAATCCAGAGTCCAAGTCCCCCAATGGCTGTAAAAAACAGCCCAAACGTAATAAAAAGTTTTCGTTTATGAAAGCGATCCGACATGATGCCTACCGGTATGCGCAGCAGCATTTGGGAAATCCCATACATGCCAACGATCCATCCCGCCAGTTGGTGATTCCCGCCAAGGAATTCCACATAAGGCGCCATGATGGGAACGCTCGTATACATGGACATCCAGAACAACAAGGTGACTGCGCAAAACAATGGAATGCGATAAGAGCTTGGGATTTTGTTAATCGACACGGGGATAGCTCCTTTCAAACCTGATCTAATTACTGTTTTATTATAGAACATCGACTAGGGCAAGGCTATGATTGGTTGTTTGCAAAATAAAGCAACCGGTGGAAATTGCTTAGAAAAACCTAGATTTCCTGCTATATCAAGGGCACAAAAATGGATGATTGTAGGAAACGGGAGCACCCTGTACATTGAATCTTGTCGCTGGCAAGTAGCTGCCTGCTGAAATCATTACAACGAGAATGGAGGAATACAAGTGGGCGCGAGTCGATTGAAACAAGTCTGGTCAGGCATCGCTCGGGACAAATTTTTATATGTGTTGGCGCTTCCGGGGCTGCTCTACTTCCTTATTTTCAAATATGTGCCTATGTGGGGAATCGTCATATCCTTTCAGAACTATTCACCCTATCAAGGCATGTCGGGGAGCCCGTGGGTGGGACTGGAGCACTTTCAAAGGTTCTTCTCCAATCCGGATTTCTTCACACTCTTCCGAAATACGCTGGCAATTAACGTCTTATCCTTAGTGCTCTTCTTTCCGCTGCCGATTCTATTATCCCTAATGCTGAATGAAGTGCGCCATATGGTCTATAAGAAAATCATTCAATCGATTGTCTATTTGCCTCACTTTTTATCGTGGGTCATTATCGTAGGGATCACCTTCCTGCTGTTCTCGACGGGAGATGGGGCTATCAATCAAATGCTGGTTGCCCTGGGCTTTGGTAAAATCGACTTCTTAACGAATAAAAACTATTTCTGGGGCATGCTGACGGCGCAGTCCATCTGGAAAGATGCCGGGTGGGGTACAATCATCTTCCTTGCGTCGATGGCGAGCATTGATCCTCAATTATATGAAGCGGGCAAGATGGACGGCGCCGGCCGGTTCCGCCAAATGTGGCACATCACCTTGCCAGGTATTCGTTCCGTTATTATCATTCTTCTCATTCTGCGGATCGGCCATATCATGGATGTCGGCTTCGAGCAGGTCTTCTTGATGATGAATGGGGCGGTATCCGAGGTTGCGGACGTATTCGATACGTATGTGTACAGGCTTGGCGTGAAACAAGGTCAATTCAGTTACAGTACCGCAGTTGGATTGTTCAAATCAGTTGTCGGCTTGCTGCTGGTCATTGGAGCCAATAAATTGGCCAAGAAATTTGGCGAAGACGGCGTTTACTAGAAAGGGAAGGAGGAATCCTTGATGTCAGCTGAACATGTATCTACCAATATTGCTTCCAAAGGCGATCGCGTCTTTAACGCGGTGAACGCCATCCTGCTAGGGATACTAGGAATTATTACTTTCTTTCCACTCTATTACGTGTTTGTTGTTTCGTTTAGTGATCCGTCCAGCTACATTTCCAGTGAATTCAAATTGCTTCCTGCTAAATGGAGTTTGGCTTCTTACAAATATCTGATGTCGACCGATGCCTTTCTACATGCTATAGGAAACAGCGTGTTCCTAGCTGTAGTTGGAACAGCGCTTAGCTTGCTGGTAACATCCTGTCTTTCTTATGCGATTTCTCGTAAAAGGCTTCAGGGCCGCAAGTTCATCATGCTGCTCATTCTGTTAACGACCCTGTTTAATCCGGGGATTATTCCCCCTTATTTGTTGGTGAGAGACCTGCACATGATTAACAGCACGTGGTCGCTCATCCTGCCGGTTCTAACAAGCGGCTGGTATGTGCTGCTGATGAAAGGTTTCTTCGACAGCATTCCGGCTAGTCTGGAGGAATCGGCGCGTATCGATGGCTGTAATGATATCAGCGTCTGGTACCGTATTATTTTGCCGCTGTCGCTGCCTTCACTTGCTGCTTTCGGGCTGTTTTACGCGGTAGCATACTGGAACACCTTCTTCACAGCTCTTCTCTATATCAATGATTTCACGAAGCAGCCGCTTCAAGTTTTGCTCCAAAATATGTTGATTGACGCGTCAACGGCAGCAGGCGGCGGCGCCGCAGCTGAAATGATGTCCGAGCAGCGGATTCCTCCGGAAACGCTTAAGATGGCGGCAGTTGTTATTGCGACCATCCCGATTTTGTTGGTGTACCCGTTCCTGCAAAAACATTTTGCCAAAGGCGCAATGGTAGGTTCGGTTAAAGAATAGATAATTGATGAACATTTGGGGAGGTTGTACAATAATGGTTATGAACAAGAAAGCAATAAGCGTAGTAGCATCCACCCTTCTCGTTTCCTCTGTGCTAGCTGCATGTGGAAGCAAAGAGAGCGCACCGGCTGCCAGTGCGGGACAAGCAGCGTCTGGCAAGCCAACAGAGATTAGCATCATGACAATGTATTACACGCCGGAGCCTCCAGGGCCGGACAATGTTATCGTCAAAGAAATCGAAAAGAAAACGAACACAAAGCTCAAAATTACTTGGGTTTCACCAAACAACTATGGCGATAAAATCAACGTAACATTAGCTTCAGGCGATATTCCTGATTTGATCTTGCTGGATGATCCATTCAGTGCGCAAGTACGCGGCATGGTCGCTCAAGGCGCATTCTGGGAACTTACACCGATGCTGAAGGACTATCCGAACTTGATGGAATATCCGAAGGAATCATGGGAAAATACCAAGCAAGCTGACGGTAAAACGTACGGTATCCCGCGTGCCCGTCCTACGGATGGCGGTGGATTCCCTTACCTGCGTAAGGATTGGCTGGATACGTTACATTTAGAAATTCCGAAAACAACGGACGAGCTCTACACAGTATTAAAAGCTTTTGTTGAGAAAGATCCAGATGGCAACGGGAAGAATGACACCATTGGTTACGTTGGCTTTGTCGACCAAAATGGTATGTCTTACATGGGTCAATTACAGAACAGCTTCACAAAAGTCAATGGCGATTGGAAGCTTGTAGACGGCAAATTGGTCAACGTAAACGTGCTGCCTGAAATGAAAGACGCACTTACTTGGATGAATCGTGCCTACCAGGAGAAGTTAATTCCTGAGGACATCGCCGTGCTCAAAAATACACAGGCCAAAGATTTGCTGAAAGCAAACCGTGGCGGCGGCTTCCAGGATACAGCTGAAGCTGCATGGGAACCGACGGAAGAACTGCGTAAAACGAACCCGAAAGCAGACTTTATCCCACTAGTTTCGTTAAATGGCTATTCGAACAAAGACAGCGGATTCTTCGGTATGTACGCGATTCCGAAATCTGTGCCAGAAGCGAAAGTGAAGCAATTGTTGAAATTCATGGATTACGGCGCTACGCAAGAAGGTTATGATCTGGCAAGCTTTGGTCAGAAAGATGTCCACTACACTGAGAAAGACGGCATCAAGACACCGACAGAGCAAGCAAAGAAAGATATTGTCGCTCAACAAGCACTAGGTCAAATTTTCTTGAAATATGACAAGTACCTGCGTGCTTACCGTACAGGTATGCCGAATGATTACTTGGAACGCAACAGAAAAATCATTGATGAAAAAGTGAAAATCAGTACGGGCGACCCTTCGTTAGGTCTAAATTCCGATACGAACCAAAAGGTCGGTACGGAGCTAAGAAAGAAAATTCAAGACATGAAGACGAAGGTCATTATGGGGAAAGAATCGCTCAGCGCATGGGACAGCTATGTAGCTAAGTTGAAGACAGATCCGGATATGGTCAAAATCACAGAAGAAATGAACGCTGCTTATCAAAAACGCAATAGCGCGAAATAAATAAATACCGCCCCCCCGACGCCAAAAAATTGCGGCAGTCGCGGGGGATTTCGGCATTGGATGAAAGAGGGACAGATGATGTGGAGTCGATGGAGGCAGAGCTGGTATTGGTGGACACAACGTTCCGGCAGGGGGAATTTTTATCGCAGAAGCTTGATCTTGGTGTTGTGCATTACCAGCTTGCCTACAGCCATCATCGGGTACACTTCGTATATTACGGGACGCGCTCATATTGAGAAAGAGATTATGCGCAACCATGATACTCTGTTGAAGAAAACGATGGATCGTATGAATGATAACCTGGCTCAGCTCGAGCTGGCCGCTACGCAGTGGTCTCTGGATAGCAGGATGGATGCCAGAATTGCGGATATGAATCTCAAGGATGAATACAACACAACGCAAAATCTATATCGTTTCCTGGGTCTCATGAAGGGAGCGTACCCTTTAATTGACCAGGCGCAGCTATATTTGGACCGAGAAGATCCCGTCATTATTTCGGATAGCGAGGGGATTGTTCCGATCCGTAATGAGCTGGAGCGGGATATTTTCCACACGTTAATGAAGCAAGAGCGAGGGGTGTTCTGGTGGGAATCCTTGCCTAAGGGAAACGGGAAGCCTGAGTCCACTTCCATTGCGCTAATCGAGAAGCTGCCAAGTGTAGGAGAGCCGTACGGGGCCCTTATTCTGTATTTGAATCGCGATAAGTTGGTAGAGATGGTTGAAGAAATGGCTACAGACCCCAATGGCGCCGCGTTTCTTATGAGCAAGGATGGGCATATAATCGTCTCTCCAAGCAATGGAAATGAAGAACATGCCCAATTAGAAGCTGCGGTCAGAGAAAGTGTCATCGGACGGTCGGAAGAAATAGGCTCTTACATCCTGGACCGGAACGGGCAGTCCTATTCCGTTGCTTTCGGCCAGTTCTCCCGTTCCGGAACATTGTGGAAGTTCGTAACGGCAACTTCCTTATCGCAATTGACGGCCCCTGTGGAGTTTATGTCTAGAAGTATGCTCAGTATAGGGGGAATAGGGCTTCTCTTGGCTGTGCTGCTTTCGTGGGTGGCCTCCAAGCGAATATATCAACCGATTATGCGGCTCGTGAATGTGATTAAGGATTATAAGCCCACACAGGAGAGCCAAGGGGATGAGCTTGCCTTCATTGAGCAGGAGTGGCGGCATTTAAGTCAGGAGAGCAGAGTGCTGGAATCCAAGCTAGATAAGGCCTATCCTGCCCTAAGGTCGGCGTTCCTCCTGCAGTTGGTCCAAGGACACTTTTACTCCCTAAGCGAGACAGAGCTAAGAGGGCGGATGGAGAGCTTCGACTGGCAGACGGAGTCCCAGTGGTTCGTTCTGCTGCTGGTGAAGATTAGCGGATTTGCCAAAGAAGATGGCCGGTTCCTGGAAAATGAGGAACAACTGGCAACCTTCGCGGCAGCGAATATCGCGCAAGAGATCGTAAATACGCAAACCCCAAATGCGGAGATTATGAACTTCCAGGATATGACCGTAGGTATTCTGCTCTCTTATCCCATGGATCGGACGAAACAGCAGGCCAAGGATGAGCTGTATCTGTTAGCGAATGATTTGGCACAAACCATTAGCTCCCTTCTTAAAATGCAGACCACCGTGTGCATGGGCCGTTTAACCGCGAACGTGCAGGATCTGCCGCAGCTTTTAGTATTTTTGCGCAGCTCTATCCGCTATCGGGATTTGAAAGCTGATCATCAAGTGCTTGATTTGGAAGAGATGCTGCCGAGCACCAACGACGATGTGCATTATCCATTTGCCTTGGAGAAAGAGCTGATGCAAGCCATTCGAATGGGCCAAAGCGAGCAGTCGCTGAGCTTGATCGAGAGCTTCGTTCATGAGCTTGTGCGCCAGTCGAGCAAAGAGAAGATCCTCCAGGAAGGAGCCATGCAGGTTCTGGGCAGTATGCTGCATACTATGCTGGAGTCCGGCTTTAATCCGCATCATTTCTTCGAGGGCTACAACTTGTACGAACAGTTGAATCAGCTTCGGGAGCCTGAGCAGATGGTCCGCTTTTTCCAGACGAAGGTGATCTCACCTTATATTGAAGGGCTGAATGAATACCAGGACATCCACATGAAGCGTCTGGTGGAGCGCGTTACGGATCGGATTCAGGAGCGTTTTATGAGCAGTGACATCTCCTTAGAGGAATGTGCGGATGCTTTTAATACAACGACCTATGCGCTAAGTAAAGCATTCAAGCAAATCAATGGCGTGAATTTCATCGACTATTTGATCACCCTGCGGATGGATAAAGCCAAGAAGCTGCTGGTCGAGTCTGATTTAAAGGTCAACGAGATTGCGGAGCAGATCGGGTATCAGCCATCGTATTTTATACGTCTTTTTCGAAAATATGAAAATATGACGCCGGGACAGTATCGGGACCGGATGAAGTAGGGAGGGCCTGCCGCTTTTTGATGCGGTGGGCTCTTTTTTTTGCGCAGAGATGCCGCCCCGCCCTATGTTGTACTTTATACAATACTGAAGGCGGTTTTAACCTGGAATCGTCATCTTCATTGCATGATCTACACTCATTTTGGCCTGTATGGGGTTAATACCGTCCCTCCCTCTCCGAAGTGTTGCACAAAGTACAACGAAACTGCAATTTGAGGCCGATCCTCCGTCTTTTTGTTGTAAAAAGTACAACACAGTGCATGCTTTTTCCTAAGTACTACTTTTTGGTGCCCTTACCTACCCAATTGGGGATAACCTCCCTCTTTTTCGTTGTTAATAACGTTTCAAAAACCTCGTACTTGTGCTGATGTTGATAACGCTGATTTTTTTTCTTAGCGGGCAGGAAGTCTATTAACATGTGGATAGGTAGAAAAAGTTGAATTTTTGCAGGAATTTTCTAGAAATATTAGAAATGTTACAGGTGGCAATTAACAAGCTTATTTGGGTGGGGGAGAAAGTTTTTATGAAAAAAAAGAAAGTAATGGTGTTTATGCTATCGTTTTTCTGTTTGGCTGGTGTCGTTCATGCAGCGGGCCTTCATGGGGACTACAAGGGGGCTCCAATCGTGAAGGTTTTATTTGGGGGGAAAGAGCTTCAAGCCGAGGATGTGCCTGCTACGATACAAGATGGCAGAACCGTTGTGCCGTTGTACCTGTTGAAACAAGCCGGGGCATCGGTAACATGGGATGCTGAGAAGTACACCGTTGATCTTGCATTTCCTCAAGTAAAAGAAGATAACGCAATGAAAGATTTTGCAGCTACTATTCCGTCATTAAATGAGAAAGCCAAAGAATATCAGGGTAAAAATGTCCAGCTTATCTATAATGAGTATGGCGCTTATTTAAAAGTAGATTTAGAAATGTCAAATGATAGTAGCGCAGATAAAGATCATACCATTGCGCTCTCCGATTTTTTGGTTAATTCACCTGTAGATTCAATGATAGTAAGCATTATTCATAATAACTCGGTTACAAACTTTGTTACCGTCAAACGATCAAATGCTGAGGAGTATAGTAAGAGCAGTAAGGACAACCTAGCAGAATACCATTTTATGAAGACTTGGAACTCTCAGCGTGTAGATAATACAACGGATGTATCTGTTCCGAATAAACCTCAACCAACGCCTACACCGCTGCCCGTGTCAAATTCGGCAATCACAGGTCCAAGATGTCACGAGATCGCTGTTCTTTACACAGAGCAGATAAACAATGAAGTCAATCAATACAACGCAAATCTTAGCAATCATTCTGGTGATCTTACTGGATATGTAGATAAACTAAAAGAAAATATGAAAAAAGCTTTAAAAGAATTTAACTGTCCTGTGGATTGAAAAAAACGCCAGCTAACGGCTTATACCGTTAACTGGCGTTATGTTGTATACGCGCCCGAGATGATTCGAACATCCGGCCTACAGTTTAGGAAACTGTTGCTCTATCCTGCTGAGCTACGGGCGCTTGGCAAAGATTATGATAGCACGAAGCCTTATATGGCGCAACCTTTGAGTGGCAAGATTTAACTTGTAGTTGAAATTCGCTAACTGCATCGTGCGATGGGGAACTACAAGGCGCTATTTGAGTAAAACCGCACACTTCAAAGGTTCAGACGGAACTACAGGGCTTTATTTCGCCTAATTAGCCAAGATTTCGGCTAGAAGTGCTAAAATAGCGGATCTCAGTTCCCTCTTCCTCGTGGAAGTACTTAAGATCCGGCGAATAAGGGATCTTAGTTCCCTTTCGCGTATCAATGCGAGGCGACCGCTTGCGAAACTAGCTCGCACTCAGCCTAGCGGCCAACCCCAACGGCAAAGTCCAAAGCCAAAAGCCAAAAGCCAAAAGCCAAAAAGCTAAAGCCAGGGCCAACGCGCTATTCCTTCCCGCGCAGCTTGCGGAAAAACTGCGTCAGCATCGTCGCGCACTCCTCTTGCAGCACGCCGCTGATCACATCGACCCGGTGATTGAACCGGTCCTCCTGCAGCAAGTTCATCAACGTTCCCGCGCAGCCGGCCTTGGGATCGGTTGTGCCGTAGATCACCTGCGGAACGCGCGCTTGAACAATCGCGCCTGCACACATCGGGCAAGGCTCCAGCGTAACGTAGAGCTTGCAGTCAAGCAAGCGCCACGCTTGCAGATGCTCGCTGGCCTGCTTAATAGCGATCATCTCAGCGTGAGCGAGCGGATCCAGCGTCGTTTCGCGAAGATTGTAGCCGCGGCCGATAATTTCCCCTTGATAGACAACAACGGCACCAATCGGCACCTCTCGAATGGCTTCGGCTTTACGCGCTTCCTCTATGGCCGCTTTCATCCAGGGGATATGTTCACTATATTCATCCACAGGGGGACACCTCACTAAAAATAATCTTATCCACATGTGAACAAAGGATCGAACAAGCATTCGTTGTTAACAACCTGTGGATAACAATGTGTATAACTCAAAAAGTTGTGGATATTTAATTCTTCTAACATTCATACAACAAATACCAGATGTATGCAAGAGAATTAGTTGATAATAGGGAAATCCATCCGTATAATGAAAGATAACGTAGGTCTTTTAGACCATAAATCACGATATTGTACGACAAAGCATGACAAATCATTTGCAGGTTCGATAATGGCAAACTTACCGAAAGGTAAGGACGCAAAGCCGAGGGTCTACGGTTCCTATGGAACTACGACAGCCTGGTTACCGAAAATCGATGCTTTTTCAGATTGAGGTAATAGGCTGTCCCCAAAGCAGGGGCAGTCTATTTTTTTATATGGAACGCGGGGAGGGGTGATCAACAAAGTGGTTAGCAACAGCAAACAAAAATCTGCTAAGTTTTACGGCAGCAAGGAAGGGTACGACGCTGATGTAATGATTGACAGCAAAGCGATGCTGAGCAAGGAAGATTTCGTAGCCACTGGCGTGTTGACCTATGCACTAGGTGACATTATTGAAGTGGAGCTGCCGGAGTACCATGTTTTTGCACTGGGAGATAAGTGTAAAATGACAGTGTATACGAAATCCGGGCTGTTTGTTATGGATACGGTGGTTGTGGCCAAGGAGCAGGGTTCGTTGATAGTTCTGAATCCTCCTGAAAATCGCAGGAAGTTCACGGAAAAGCGGGAGTTCCCTCGCGTAGATGTGAAGAATGAAGGGCTTCTTTTCGCGCTCCAGGATAGAAACAAGAAGCTCAAACATCATTTTGATACACCGATTCGATTCTCTATCAAAAATCTATCTATTAATGGTTTAGGATTTACGATCAGTGAAAATGCTATGCTTGAAAAAGTTATTCAAAAGAACTCTCAACTGGAAGTGGAGTTAATTTTGGGCTTTTTGGTGCCTTGTACAATGGAAATTGTTCGGCAAGAAAAAACAAATGACGGCTACTATTATGGTGCTAGTTTTGTCAGCATCCCGGATGAGAAAACGAACGCGCTGCGCGGATTTATTTTAAAAAATCAGATTGAAACGTACTTCGTCCAGAAGCGGGAAAATGAAACAAAAAAAGCACTGGAAAAAAAGTCTGCGGCTAATCAGTAGCCTACAGGCTTTTTTTTGCGTTCCAAGTACTATATAATAAGAAGGATGATTTTCGAAAATTAAGGAGTTGTAACTACGATGGCTTTGAAAGCAGGTATCGTCGGTCTACCGAACGTAGGAAAATCGACATTGTTTAATGCAATTACACAGGCGGGGGCAGAATCTGCAAACTATCCGTTCTGTACGATAGATCCGAATGTTGGGGTAGTTGAAGTACCGGACGAGAGATTGCACAAGCTGGTAGAGATGATTGTCCCTAAGAGCATTGTTCCGACAGCCTTCGAATTCGTTGATATTGCGGGTTTGGTGAAGGGCGCGAGCAAAGGCGAAGGGCTTGGAAATAAATTTTTGGCACACATTCGTGAAGTGGATGCCATTGTGCATGTTGTCCGTTGTTTTGAGGATGATAATATTACCCACGTCTCCGGTAAAGTTGATCCGATTGGCGATATCGAGACGATTAATCTCGAATTGATTTTGGCTGACATTGAGTCGGTTGAGAAAAAAATCGAGCGTTCCCGCAAAAACCTGAAAGGCGGCGACAAGAAAGTTGTTGCTGAGGTTGAGTGTTTGGAACGCATCAAGGAAGCTCTTTATAACGATCTGCCAGCGCGTAGCATCGATTTGAGCGACGATGAGAAGCTGCTTGTTCGCGACCTTCACTTGTTGACCATGAAGCCGGTTCTTTATGCGGCCAATGTGAGCGAAGACGAAGTATCAACTGCGGATGAGAATCCATTTGTTAAAATCGTTCAGGAATACGCTACGAAAGAAAACAACGAAGTTGTTTCGATCAGCGCGAAGGTGGAATCCGAGATTGCTGAGCTAGAAGATGAAGAAAAAGCAATGTTCCTCGAAGAGTTGGGACTTCAAGAGTCCGGCTTGAATAGATTGATTAAAGCAGCTTATCGCAAACTTGGCTTGTATACGTATTTTACAGCTGGGGTGCAGGAAGTAAGAGCTTGGACGATCCGCAAAGGAACGAAAGCTCCTCAAGCGGCTGGCGTAATTCATACTGATTTCGAGCGTGGATTTATTCGCGCCGAGGTTGTGTCTTATACGGATTTGGTAACGGCGGGTTCCATGAACGGCGCGAAGGAAAAAGGGCAAGTGCGTCTGGAAGGTAAAGAGTACGTAGTGAATGACGGCGACGTTATGCATTTCAGATTTAATGTTTAATGAATAAAAAATAAAGAAAGGAGTGATCCGTTATGTTGGATCGACTTCAGTCCATTGTGGACCGCTATGATAAATTAAGTGAGCTGCTGTGTGACCCGGATGTGACGAGTGACACGAAGAAGCTTAGAGAGTATTCGAAGGAACAATCCGATCTTCAGGAAGCTTACGATGCTTATAATGAATATAAGAGCGTGAGCGAGCAGCTGGCAGACGCGAAAGCGATGCAGAACGAGAAGCTGGATGATGAAATGCGTGAAATGGTGAAAATGGAGATCGAAGAGCTTAGCGAGCAATCGGCTAACCTGGAAGAACAACTCAGAATCCTCATGATGCCAAAAGACCCGAATGACGACAAGAACGTCATCGTTGAAATTCGTGGAGCAGCAGGCGGCGATGAAGCTGCGTTATTCGCAGGCGATCTTTATCGTATGTATACCCGCTATGCGGACGCGCAAGGATGGAGAACGGAAATTCTCGATGCTTCCGTGAACGATTTGGGCGGATTCAAAGAGATTATTTTCATGATCACAGGAAAAGGCGCTTTTAGTAAGCTGAAGTTTGAGAGCGGGGCGCACCGTGTGCAGCGTATTCCAGTAACAGAATCAGGTGGACGTATTCATACTTCCACTTCGACGGTTGTTGTTATGCCTGAAGCGGAAGAAGTTGAGATTGTTATTAATGACGCGGATATTCGCGTAGATACATTCTGTTCGAGCGGAGCGGGCGGCCAGTCCGTTAATACGACGAAATCAGCGGTTCGCGTGACGCACGTGCCTACGGGCATTGTGGCAACATGTCAGGATGGCAAATCGCAAAACTCCAATAAGGAGCAAGCGCTTCGCGTACTGCGTGCACGAATTTCCGATAAGATTCGTGAGGAAGAGGAAGCGAAATACTCAGGCGAGCGTAAAAGCAAAGTCGGTACAGGTGACCGTTCGGAGCGCATTCGCACGTATAACTTCCCGCAAAGCCGGATTACGGATCACCGGATTGGTTTGACGCTTCACCGACTAGATACAGTGCTTAACGGCGACATGGGAGAAATCGTGTCGGCGCTAACGATTGCCGCGCAGTCGGATGCTTTGGATAATGGGGAGCAGGCAATGTGATGCCGACTGCCTCGAAGACGATTAGAGAAGCCTATGTAGAGGCTTCTTCTTTTTTAGGGAAGCTGGGCGTAGCGGAGGCGGCTTCCTGTGTGGAGCTTTTGCTGCAGCATCTTTTGGGCTGCAGCCGGACTGAGCTGCTGTTCCGTTTCCAGGAACAGTTTCCTGCCGAGCTGGAGAGCGCTTGGCGCCAGCTGGTAGAGAGGAAGGCCGCGGGTGAGCCGGTACAGTATGTAATCGGCGAGCAGGATTTCTACGGCCTTACGTTTGCCGTTAGCCCGGCGGTGTTGATTCCACGGCCGGAGACGGAGCTGCTCGTGGAGGCTTTGCTCCGCGAGGGCTCGCGTCTGTTCCCGCAAGGCGCTCCGCTGCTTGCGGATGTGGGCACCGGGAGCGGCATCATCCCGGTGACGGTAGCTCACGCGCGCCCAGACTGGCGCGTGGCGGCCAGCGACATCTCCGCGGCAGCGCTGGAGATGGCCCGCTCGAACGCGCAGCGCCACGGCGTGGCTGCGCGGGTGGAGTGGCTCGAGGGCGACCTCCTCGAGCCTTATATTGAGCGCCGGATCGCTCCGGATATACTGGTGTCTAACCCACCGTATATCCCTGATGGCGAGCTCCCGGCGCTGATGCCGGAGGTGCGGCTGTTCGAGCCGCACACGGCTTTGTTCGGCGGTGTCGAGGGACTCGACCTGTACCGCCGGATGGTTGCGCAGCTGCCGCTGCTGCCGCGAATCCCGACCGTAGTCGGGTTCGAGGTCGGCATCGGGCAGGCGGAGGCAGTGGCGGCGATGCTGCGCGCCGCCGCGGATTGGGAGGAGATCCGGTTCGTGCCGGATCTCCAAGGGATTGATCGCCACGTGATCGCGATCCGGCCGCGGGAACAGTAGGGGCTTGTTTTTTTATCCAGTAGTGGCGTTAATCTTGATCATGGGGAAGGGAACAATGGTCCGCTATTCTCCTTTAAAATTGTATTTTCCACCTGGTACAGGAACTACAGTTCGCTATTTTGCCAGTTTCGCTCGATTGACGCTCTATGGGGATTAAATAAGACCCTGTAGTTCGGTTCAGAGAAGGAACAGCCCATTTTTCCCGAAATAGCGTTCTCTGGTTCCGCTAAAGATAGGACCTGACAGGGATTTTGTTAATTGGCAGTTAACTGAATCCCAACTCTATCAAATCTACCAAATTTAAATAGATTGCTAGGTTTAGCCTCTCCTCTTTTTGCCTATACTGGCTAGTAGAAGCGAAGGGAAAGGGGCTTTTCCTCATGGTAAAAAGAACGGATCGCCATTCATTCAAGCACTTATTATTCGTGGCTTTTGCACTTATTGTTATGATAACTAGTTGGGAATCCAATCGTACGAATGCGGCGGTAATTTCGCCTACTATACCGGAAGAATCTATTCGCCTGCGTATTCTAGCAAACTCGGATTCGGCGCAGGATCAAGCACTGAAACGCGAAATTCGCGATGCGATTATTGAGCGTATGCAGGGTTGGGTTGTTGGCCCGCATTCCTTGGATGAAGCAAGAGCGGTAGTATTGGCTCATTTGCCGGAGTTCGATGAACTTGTTGGACAAATGATTGAAGCTCGTGGCTACAGTTATACTCATACGGTTGAACTTGGCAAAGTCCCTTTTCCTACAAAAATGTATGGAAATGAAGTTTACCCTGCGGGTGACTATGAGGCGCTTCGTGTAACGATTGGCAGCGGGGAAGGTCAGAATTGGTGGTGCGTGTTGTTTCCACCGCTTTGCTTTGTAGATTCTGTTTCAGGAGAAGCGGTGGCAACCGCCGCTGTTGTAGCGAAAACAGAAGGCCAAGACAAATTGAAAACTTCGTCTACACCTGCACCTGCAGCAAAAGACAGTAAAGCAGCCCAGCCAACGGTTAAGCAGAAAGCAAGTATGGAAGCGCAAGCGCAGCCTGTCCTTGCTGATGCGACTGAAGACTCGCAGCCTAAAGTGAAGTTTTTCATCTGGGAAATGACTAAAAAAATCGTATCATGGTTTAGTTAACTTGAATTCATTTTGGAAGTAAGGATGATAGATCGTGACAAAGTACTGGAAAGTAGACCCGGATACGGTAGGTAGCAGGGGGGAAGAATTATCAGATGCCGCAGCGCTTTTGCGGGACGGGGATACCGTAGCTTTCCCTACAGAAACGGTATACGGGCTTGGTGCTGATGCTACGAATACCTCTGCGGTAGAGCGTATTTTCTCAGCAAAAGGACGGCCGTCGGATAATCCATTGATCGTCCACATAGCGGATGCGGGGCAGCTCTCAGCTCTCATTGAACCTGATAGTGTCACGCCTGATCATCGTAGGCTTATGGAAGCTTTCTGGCCTGGGCCTCTTACCATCGTGCTGCCTGTGAAAACAGGCGGCATTTCGCCGTTGGTGACTGCCGGTCTTAAGACGGTAGGCATTCGTATACCTGATCATCCTGTTGCTCTGGAGCTGCTCCGGAAAGCAGCACTTCCTATCGCAGCCCCAAGCGCCAACAGTTCTGGCCGACCGAGTCCAACGCTGGCGTCACATGTTGAAGAAGATCTGGACGGTCGAATCGGTGGTATTGTGGATGGCGGCGGCACGGGGGTCGGTGTTGAGTCGACGGTGATTCAGCTTGTTGATGGTGAGCTGTATATTTTGCGTCCAGGCGGCGTTACGGCAGAGCAGCTGCAGTCCGCCCTGCCGGCTATTCGAATTCATGAGCCTGAGCGGGAAGATGTGCAGGTTTCAGAAACGCCTCGTGCTCCGGGGATGAAGTACACACATTATGCGCCGAAGGGATACATGCATATTGTATACGGAGACAATGCTGAAGCAGTGGCCGCTTGGATTCAGCGTGACATTCAAGCCGCTAAAGAACGAGGGGAATCAACGGGAATTCTTACTTTTGAGGAAAGGGTTTTTCTGTTTGAAGCTGATTTGGTCATTGCCTGCGGCTCGTTAGCAGAACCAGAGAAGATTGCTCAGGAGCTTTACGCTGCATTAAGGCGATTTGATCAGCAAGGGATTGAATATATTGCTGCAGAAGGCTGCCCGGAAACGGGGATTGGTCAGGCCATTATGAACCGCCTGCGCAAGGCAGCCGGTCACCGGCTTGTACGTGTTTAGCTAGCATGATTCCCAGTTTGTCCGCATATCTTGGTTAAGAAAGCGGACAAGGGGGACAGCACTTATGCTCGTAACTGGTGTTGAATTTGGGCAGCTCATCACTATCTTCATCATGGCGATAGCTTTGGGTTTGGATGCTTTTTCCTTAGGGATCGGTATCGGCATGAAGGGGATTCGCTTATTGGATATTTTTAAAATAAGCATGGTGATCGGTATTTTTCATATCATAATGCCGTTAATGGGCATATTTATGGGACAATATGTCTCGCTTCTGCTTGGCAATGTGGCTACTGCCGCCGGCGGATGTTTGCTCATTCTTTTGGGCTCCCATATGGTGTATAGTTCGATCCGTGGAGAGGAAGCAACCTCTTTTGATCATAGATCTTTATGGGGGCTTACGATTTTTGCGCTTAGTGTAAGTATAGATTCGTTCTCAGTAGGTGTATCCTTAGGCATGTTTGCGACGGATATCCTGTTAACCGTGCTTGTATTTGGTTTGTTCGGAGCGCTACTCTCTGTAGCTGGTTTATTGGTTGGCAGACGGGTGAACGGCTGGGTTGGCGAATATGGCGAAGCGTTTGGCGGGCTAATTCTGCTCGCGTTTGGGATCAAGTTTTTGCTATGATACAATAGAGGCGGAGCAGGCTCTGCCTATGTTTACGAAGAAAGTTTTGTTACCACAAAACTCAGCCTACGCTTACGAAGAAAGTTTTGCTATGCAAAACTCTGAGGAGGGTCTCATGTTGCGAATTCTATTTGTCTGTACAGGAAATACGTGCCGCAGTCCATTAGCCGAAGGTTTGCTGCGTATCAGGGTGCACCAAGAAGGACTTGCGGCAGAAGTTCGTTCAGCTGGCGTATCCGCGATGACGGGCGCTTCGATCTCCCGAAATAGTGCGACACTGCTGCAGGAGGCAGGGTTCAAAGAGCCCATTCGTTCACTAGCGATTCAGGAGTCTGAGGTGAAGTGGGCTGATCTCATTTTGACAATGACGATGGGGCATAAACGTTCAGTTATTCAGCGGTATCCGGGCGCCATTGATAAGATTTTTACACTCAAAGAATATGTAGAGGACGATCAGCGTATCCTTCAAGCGATTGAGGAGAGAGAGAAGTTGGTCACGGAGCTTCAGCTTAAGCAGGCTCTTTCACAAACAGTAACCGTTGAAGAACGAAATCGGATTTATCTGTTGGAAGATGCCATTCCGGATTACGATATTTCTGACCCGTTCGGAGGCCCTATAGAGGTTTACCGGCAAACAGCGAATGAAATCAGCGGGAGTTTAGATAAATTGGTTAAAAAGCTGCGCGAGCGGAAAGAGGATTCGCAGTCTGGGAAATGATTTGCGAAAGACATCTTTACACCTCGTGCATAATGCGATAAGATGGATTTATCAAGCAAGACTCAATGTAACTGGCGACGAGTGGGAGTAACCACAATGGAGCATTGAGCTATACGGCCGGTCGCCTGGGCAAAAGAGCAACGCGCTATTTCAGCGTGTCCGCTCTTTTTTTCGTTTTCTGGTGGACTTTGGGATATAATAGAAGGGTCGAATTCGAACAAGCAAAGGAGCGTTCTATCCATGAAAATTGCGTTAGGTGCGGATCATGCAGGCTATCGTTTGAAAGATGTTATTATTCCTTTTATTGAATCCTTGGGCCATCAGGTCATAGATTATGGATGCAGCTGTGCAGATTCCGTTGATTATCCGGATTATGCGCTGAAGGTTTGTGAAGATGTGGTTTCCGGGGAAGCAGACAAAGGAATTCTGATCTGTGGAACAGGCATCGGGATGTCGATCGCTGCGAATAAGGTTCCAGGCATCCGTTGCGCGCTGGTTCATGATCTATTTTCTGCTAAAGCCACACGGGAGCACAATGATACGAATGTACTTGCTTTAGGCGAGCGTGTCATCGGACCGGGTGTTGCCGAGGAAATCGTGAAAATTTGGCTGGAAACAGAGTTTTCCCAAGGTGTCCGTCACCAGAACCGCATTAACAAGGTGCAAAGCATCGAAGATCGCTTCGCGATTCATCCATAAGGGTGGCCACCATGACAAATTCCATACTTCACACGATTGCAGAAGATTTGGAAGCAAATCTTCGCGAGTTGGTAAAGGTGGGCAATCTACGGCCAGGTCACATTCTGGTCATTGGTACAAGCACGAGTGAGATTCTCGGTCATCGGATTGGGACGTCGGGGACGTTGGATGCAGCGCGGCCGATTTTTGAAACGGCGCAGCGCATTAGCCGCGAGTTCGGTTTGCACTTGGCTTTTCAGTGCTGCGAACATTTGAACCGCGCGCTTGTCATCGAGGAAGATCTCTTCGCGATTTCCCCTCAGCTTGAGCCTGTGTCGGTGATTCCCGTGCCAAAAGCCGGCGGTTCTATGGCCTCCTACGCCTACCGCCACTTCACAAAGCCCATAGTTGTCGAGACGATCCAAGCGCATGCCGGGATCGATATTGGCAGTACGCTGATCGGGATGCATTTGCGGCGGGTTGCTGTGCCAGCACGGCCGCCCGTGCGGAATATGGGTCATGCCTATGTGACCATGGCTTTTACACGGCCTAAATTGATTGGCGGAACAAGAGCTGTCTACACACCTGAGGCTGCCGAGCAGCTCTATCAGCAAGCCGCGCCAGATGCGGATTGCTAGGTTAACTTATAGATATAAATTATCTTTTAGGAGGAATTCCATATGACAAACTTTCTAAGTAAACAAGATCCAAAAATCGTAGAAGCTATGAACCTAGAACTTGGTCGTCAACGCGACAAAATTGAGCTTATCGCTTCTGAAAACATCGTTAGCCAAGCTGTGCTTGAAGCGATGGGTACAGTACTGACTAACAAATACGCAGAAGGTTACCCAGGCAAAAGATACTACGGCGGCTGCGAATACGTAGATATCGTAGAAGATATCGCTCGCGACCGCGCGAAAGAGCTTTTCGGAGCTGAACATGCGAACGTTCAACCGCACTCTGGTGCACAAGCGAATATGGCTGTATACTTGGCAGCTCTTAACCCTGGCGACACTGTTCTGGGTATGAACCTGGCACACGGCGGTCACTTAACACATGGCAGCCCTGTTAATGCTTCCGGTATTCTTTACAACTTCGTGGCTTACGGTGTAAGTGAAAAAGATTTCCGCATCGACTACGACGATGTTCGTAAAGCGGCTTTCAAACATAAGCCTCGCATGTTAGTTGCTGGCGCAAGTGCTTACCCGCGCACGATTGATTTCGAAGCACTAGCATCCATCGCTAACGATGTAGGCGCATTGTTCTTCGTTGACATGGCGCATATTGCCGGTCTAGTTGCTGCTGGCTTGCACCCGAACCCAGTGCCGCATGCACATTTCGTTACAACTACAACGCACAAAACGCTTCGCGGTCCTCGCGGCGGTATGATTCTTACGCGCAAAGCTTGGGCAGCTGCGATTGATAAAGCTGTATTCCCTGGTTCCCAAGGCGGTCCTTTGATGCATACGATTGCTGCAAAAGCCGTTTCCTTCGGTGAAGCTCTGCAACCGGAATTCAAAACTTACGGTCAAAACGTCATCGACAACGCGCAAGCATTGGCGACTGCATTGACAGCTGAAGGCATTAACCTTGTTTCCGGCGGTACGGATAACCACTTGATGCTGGTTGATCTGCGCAACCTGAACATCACAGGTAAAGATGCTGAGCACGTACTTGACGAGATTGGTATCACAGCGAACAAAAACGCGATTCCTTTCGACCCAACAAGCCCGTTCATCACAAGCGGTATCCGTTTGGGCACACCGGCTGTAACATCCCGCGGCATGGGCGTAGAAGCGATGCAAACAATCGCGAAAGTGATTGCAATTACATTGAAAAGCCCGAAAGATGAGGCTGTTCTTGAGAAAGCTCGCGGCATGGTGAAAGATTTGACGGCGCAATATCCGTTGTACGCAGGTTTAACTTACTAATCAAAATAGAAAGGGCTGTACCAGAAGGTCGTCTAAGACCTCTTGGTACAGCCCTTTTTTTATACTGCCGCATGATGTACCTTCTGCTCTGCTTCCTTCAGGCTCGGCAGAATGGTCGCCATCAAGCCAATGCCCGCGACGCCGGTTAGCAGAATAAACAGCGCCATGGCCCCGGATGGCAGAAAACCGCCGATGATCATGTTTAGTCCGCTAAGCATAATGGCAACGCGGTTCGTCATGCTGCTGAGCGCCATATAGGAGCTGCGGGCGTGATCGGGAACAAGCTGTACAAGCAGCGCTTGTTTTATAGGCACATAGGTCAGCTCACCTATGGTGGCAACAAGCATTAGCAGCATGAGCATGATCGGTTGACTACCGAATACGAGATATGTATAGCCGGCTACGTTCAGAAACATGGCGAACAGCATCATCCTGGTGTCGGAGTTTCCCTTGAGCAGCCGCCCAACAAAGAGGGAGAGCAGCACGACGGCGAGTGTATTCTCTGTGCGTAGAACGCCAACGAGAGGCAGACCGTCGATGGTGGCGGACATACCGGGAAACCAAGGCGTGTGATGAATATCTTGAGCGAGCCGGATGCCGATATACCCGTTTAAATTCATTTCTACGGATACGATGAGCACACTCGAGATTAGATAAATGAGGAATCTGCGGTCGCTCAGCACCTCTTTATAACGGTGATACATCGAGATACGTTTAGAAGGGTGCGCTTCTTCCTCCCCGCTAGTCACCTCGGCCGGCATCGTTTCTGTCATGAAAAAGGCGGTCACCAGCAGCGCAACAAGTGACATTCCGCTAGCAACGAACAAAAGCTCAAAGAGATAGTCGCTAAAGAAGAAACCGCCGATCATCCCTGCAACGGAAATGGCCAGGTTATTGGACCAATAATTTATCCGATAGATGGCTTTACGGGTATCAGGTCCTGATACATCAATCAGCATGGCCTCAACAGCAGGTTTGCTTAGGCCCCAAGAGGCCGTACTGATCACTGTCATGATGAGCGTCAGTGCTGCGGAATGCCAGATTGGCGAATTAGCGAAGGTCATGATCGTATAAGCCAGAAGGGCAACGCCTTCCCCGATAAGCATCATTTTTTTGCGGCCGACCCGGTCTGCGTAATGACCACCGATCGTGGCGCTGATTAGAGCCACAGCAATGGAGATAGTTGTCGCTGTGCCGGCGATGGTTGTGCCGAGTGTACGTGCAAAGTAAATCGACATGAATGGAATAACCATATTGCTGAGGATGTTGGTCAGAAAGCTTAGAGCAATGCGCAGTCGCACATTAGGATGGAATTGAAAGAATGTCATGCGCCATCACCTGTTTCCTAGTGTCGTCAATTTCTGTTCCCCCATCATAACAAATGACAATGAGTTAAAAAGTGTACAGAGCTTTGGAAAACTTTCACCTTTTATCCCTCCTGCAGGCTGTTGACGAAATGGCAAGGCGCAACTATACTCTTTGGTAATTCGTGTAAAGGAGGGGACTTTCATGCAGCTTGCCTTACAATATGCGCAGTTGAAAACATCAGTAACGCGTGTTTTACAGATCCCCCACACGTATATGGACGTGCCAGTCTCCGTAGAAGAAATTGCCGGTTACCTGTATTGTACGGAGCGCAATGTAAAAATTTTGATTCGCAAAATGAGCGAAATGGGTTGGATCGTCTGGACGCCGGGACGAGGCCGTGGACACCGCTCGATGATTCGATTTCTGGTTCCAGCGGAAGATGTGCTGATGGCGGAAGCGAAGATCCATGTTGAACAAGGAAACTTGAACCATGCGATGAGTTTGTTTCAAATGGAAGGTTTGGACGGGAGTGTCATGGATCGGTTCTTGGCCTGGCTCGGCAGTTATTTCGGATATAAAGGCAATTGCGATTCCGGAAATCCTGAAACGCTGAGGCTGCCGATGCAGATTCGCGTGCTGACGCTTGACCCTGTCGATGTGCTGTTCTCGCGGGACCTGCATTTTGTGAAGCAAGCCTTTGACACGCTGCTCTATTTCAATCCGCTTTGCGGCAGCCTGGAGCCTGGCTTGGCTCATGAGTGGGAATGCAATGCGGATGCGACGGTATGGACTTTCTATTTGCGGAAAAGAGTGAGATTCCATCATGGCCGGGAGCTGACGGCGGACGATGTTGTGTTTTCATTCAACCGGCTGCGCTCACTGGGCACAGAGGATTCGCCGAATCGGTGGCTGTTGAATTCCGTCAAGGATATTCGCGCCGTCGACAGGCTGACGGTTCGCATGGAACTTGCTGCGCCGAATTATATGCTGCCGCATTATGTTAGCTCCTACCAGGCAGCGATTGTCCCAGCAGATGTTTACAGTGCAACTAAGGTAGCGGACGCCAGCATGCTCCCCGTTGGAACGGGTCCTTTCCGCATTACGAGGCATGATGCGGGTGGTGTGACGTTAGAGGCTTTCGAGGAGTACTACAAGGAAGGCGCCCATTTGGATCGCATCGAGCTGCTTTATGTTCCGGATAACGTCAGCGATCGAAGATGGCAGCAGTTAAACTTTCAAATGGGGAAACTCAACCATTATAAACAGCCTGCCCCTGCACACTGGTGTAAAAAAGAAGTGATGATGCTGGGGTCTAGCACGGTTGTTTTTAATCTTCGCAAAAACGGGCCACAGCAAGCCCTTGAATTTCGCCAGGCTATTCAGCTTATTTTGAACCGCTGTGGGTTAATAAAGGAGTTAGGCCTTTATCATGCAAGGCCAGCTGCCGATTTCTTGCCAACGGACTCGCCGGGGCAAGGACCTGAGGATCACCAGCCGGAGCGGGCAAGGGAGCTGCTTAGAGAATGCGGTTATAATGGCGAACCCATTACCATGACATTTACGCTCAAGAATCAGCCTCAAGCCGAATGGATTCATGCTCGCTGTCAGGAAGTAGGTATCCCAGTTATTCTGAAGCTTTATACGTTTGAACAAATGACAAAGGTACCGTTGCTGTTAGAGGCCGATGTTATCATAGGCGGAGTTGTTGCGGATGATGATGAGGCACGCTGCCTAATCGAGATGTATAAAGTGGGAAATTTAGCGGTACGTGTTTGTGCGACGGATGAGCAGCGGCGAGTTTTTGATGAGACTATTGCGGCTATCGAAAATGAGCCCGACAGACAGGCGCGCCTGGAACGAATTCGAGGTATGCAAGATTTAGTGTCGAAAAATTTCGCCGTCCTATTCCTCTTGCATACGACGCAGCAATTGGTGTACAGCCCTCATTTACAAGGCATAACGTTCAACACGCTGGGATGGTTTGACTTCAAAAACATTTGGTACCACCCGGGGCCAGTGGAAGATTAAAACAGATAGGATGCAAAGCCGCTTGGGAGATGCTCTCGGGCGGTTTTTTACGCAAATAAGGATATTCATGGTAGGTTTGGTTTTTCGGAGGATAAGTTGGATAACATATGATATAATGAACGAGGTTTGTCGTACCTTGACGCTAAAATGGGTAAAATACATATAACATTGTGGTTTTTTAGGAGGATATTATGGGGAAGTTATTTATTTGTGATCATCCGTTAATTCAGCATAAGCTGACCTTTATTCGGGATGAGAATACGAAAACAAAAGATTTTCGGGAGCTCGTAGACGAAGTAGCGACTTTGATGGCCTACGAGATCACGAGAGATATTCCGCTTGAGCATGTTCAGGTGAAAACGCCTGTTACAACGGCAGATTGCCGCATTATTTCCGGCAGAATGCTGGGCCTTATCCCTATTTTGCGCGCAGGCTTAGGAATGGTTGACGGTGTGCTTAAACTGATCCCGGCTGCAAAAGTAGGACATGTTGGTCTATACCGTGATCCTGACACGCTGCAGCCTGTCGAATATTATGTGAAGCTGCCGACGGATGTCTTGGAGCGGGAGCTCATTGTGATCGACCCGATGCTCGCAACAGGCGGTTCAGCGAATGCAGCAATTGAAGTATTGAAACGCAGAGGCTGTACACAAATGAAGCTGATGTGTTTAATTGCTGCGCCGGAAGGAATTAAAGCGGTTCAACAAGAGCATCCGGATGTTGATATTTACGTGGCGGCCGTGGATGACTACTTGAATGATCATGGCTATATCGTACCTGGCTTGGGAGATGCGGGAGATCGTCTGTTCGGCACGAAATAATAGACTTATGACGATGGGGGAGAAGAACCAATGAAACGTTTGAAAGTCATTACGATCTTCGGTACTAGACCTGAAGCGATTAAAATGGCTCCGCTGATTAAGGAGCTGGAGAAGCATCCAGAACATATCGAGTCTCTCGTTTGCGTAACGGCTCAGCATCGCCAGATGTTGGATCAGGTGCTTGATATTTTTAAAATCACACCGGATTATGACCTTAACGTTATGAAGGATCGTCAGACGCTGAATGAAATTACTATGCGCGTGCTGCAAGGCTTGGAGCCGGTCTTCCAAGAGGCAAAACCGGATCTGATTCTCGTGCACGGCGATACGCTGACAACTTTCCTTGCGAGCTATGCGGCATTTATGCAGCAAATCCAGGTTGGACATGTCGAAGCGGGGCTTCGTACGTGGAACAAAATGTCGCCATATCCGGAAGAAATGAATCGTCAGTTGACAGGCGTTTTGGCGGATCTGCATTTTGCGCCAACCCAGCAATCGGCTGATAATCTGCGCAAAGAAAATAAATCGGAATCTCAAATCTATGTAACAGGGAATACCGTTACGGATGTCTTTCAATATACCGTGCAAGAATCTTTCGAGCACCCGGTTTTGGAGTGGGCTGCAGGCCGCAGGCTGATCTTGATGACAGCTCATCGCCGTGAAGCTCAAGGTGAGCCGCACCGTCAAATTTTCCGTGCTGTGAAGCGTATCGCTGATGAATTTGAAGATATCGCAATCGTATATCCGGTGCATCCGAGCCCGGCTGTCAAAGAGCCTGCGCACGAAATTTTGGGCAACCACCCACGCATTAAGTTAGTAGAGCCATTCGACGCAAGTGAATTCCATAACTTCTATCCGAAGACACATATGATTCTGACAGACTCTGGTGGTCTTCAAGAGGAAGCGCCTTCCTTTGGTGTGCCGGTACTTGTGCTCCGTGATACGACAGAGCGTCCGGAAGGCATCCAAGCGGGCACATTGGAGCTGGTTGGAACAGACGAGGAGAAGGTCTACGAGCGTGCTCGCGCGCTGCTGACAGATCCAGTTTTATACAACAAAATGAGCCAAGCTGCCAACCCTTACGGGGATGGCAAAGCATCCCAAAGAATCGTTCAAGCGATTCTGCATCACTTTGGCAAGGTCTCGGAGCGCCCTGAAACATTCTAACCGTGACAAAATCATGACAAACGCTACAGCGTACAGTTCGACTGTTTGGTTTGGAAACTCGCAAACCTTAGAGCCGCAAGGCTCTGAGGGCTTTCGGGCTGCGAGGACTGTTAAGTTTCGTCAATTGACAAACCTCGCACTGCTTCGATACAATAAATGAGGATTCGTAGCACTATGTCTACGAAACAGGTTTTCCTCAGCGGAAAGCCTTCAGGAGGGATGCGATGAAACGGCAAAATCCCAATGATAATCCGTGGCGGGCAGTAGCGTTAACTAGTGCAATTGGCATTGACCTTGTAGTTTGTTTAGGAGCCGGATATTTGTTCGGCGATTGGCTAACTCGCGTACTAGGGGGACAATTCTGGTTGTTAGGCGGATTTTTGCTCGGGCTTGTAACCGGAATCATTAGCATTTACTTCATGATAAAGCGGTACGGAGGGCTATGATGGATGAATTTTCAGCCACTCTGAAAACGGTTCAAAATGTGTTTCTTTTCTTTTTATCCTTTTGTTTGGCTGCATGGGCGCTTCTTGTCGATTACCGGGTTTACTTTGCCGGCATTATGCTTGGATCTATGGCGAGCATGATCAATGCAAGGTTTCTGGCCTGGAAAATTAACAAGTTGGCAGCAGCTGCGATAGAGCAGAAAGGGCGCAAGGTGACCCTAGGTTTTCTGACAAGAGCAGCAATTGCTGGCTTCGCAGGTTTGGTTGCCGTTCGGTATCCGGAACATGTCGCTTTAACCACGACGATTGTTGGATACTTTTTTGCTCAATTGGCAACACTCGTACTGGGTATTCTTTCTATTAGGAAGTCTAAGAAGTAATTCCATTCGATGAAAGGGGTGAAAATGGGAAATATGGAACATAAGGTACCAGAATTTGAGTGGTTAGGTATTCACTTCGACGCATCAGCTCTTATGATGATCGGAATTACCACCATTATCGTGCTTATTCTTGCAATCGCAGGGGCTAGCCGTGCATCTGTGACGAATCCTTCAAAAATTCAAAACTTCATGGAATGGACGATTGAGTTTGTAGAAGGCATCATTGGAAGTACGATTGGTTCTAAGCATGGCAAAGGTTTTATCGCGCTTGGTCTTACGCTCATTATGTACATCTTTATCGGCAACATGCTCGGCCTTCCTTTTTCGATCGTGACGGAAGATCATGTGTCTTGGTGGAAATCACCGACAGCTGATATCGCTGTAACAGGAGCACTGACGGTTATCGTTATCGTACTAAGTCACTACTTGGGCATAACACGTAACACGAAGCATTACTTCGCGCATTACTTTGAGTACAAAGGGGCAATGTTGATCCTTCATTTGATTGAAGTTGTATCAAAGCCGCTTACGCTCGCTTTCCGTCTTTACGGTAACATTTATGCAGGTGAAATTATGATATCTGTCATCATCGGAGCTGGTTGGTTTGGAATTGCGCCTCTCTTCGTATGGCAGGGCTTCAGTGTGTTCGTAGGTGCTATTCAAGCCTTCGTATTTACAATGCTGACAATGGTTTACATCTCACAAACGTTAATCCATGAAGAACATTAAGAGTAAGACTTACCTCGGGTAGTCTCGAGTCACTTATACACAAAACAAACCTAAGAGTTTAAGGGAGGATTTTATCAATGGGAGCAATAGCATTAGTAGCAGCAGGTATCGTATTCGGTTTAGGAGCACTAGGTGCAGGTATTGGTAACGGTTTGATCGTAGGTCGCGCTTTGGAAGGTATTTCCCGTCAACCAGAACTACGTGGTACGCTTCAAACAACTATGTTCATCGGGGTAGGTCTAGTAGAGGCAATGCCGGTCGTTGCATTGGTACTTGCGTTCATCTTTATGGGGAAAGCTTAAGAAACCGTTTGGCGGGGATGGCCGTAGTCGCCACCACGCCTTCGTTTTGCCCACGTTATCAGAAGGGAGTGACGTTACTTGCATATTGAATGGTCCACATTTTGGATTCAACTTATCGCGTTCTTAATTTTATACGTGCTACTTTCCAAGTTTGCGTTCGGCCCTTTGTTCGGCATGATGGAGAAACGCAGACAGTTAGTTAAAGATCAAATTCAAACAGCTGAAGCGAGCCGCAAGCAAGCTGATCAACTGTTAGAGGAACAAAAACAAGCACTGCAACAAATGCGTAAGGAAGCTTACGATATCATCGAGCAAGCGAAACAAACAGGTTCCAAACAAGCTGATGATATTGTTCGTGCAGCTGGAGCAGAAGCAGCTCGTCTGAAAGATGAAGCTTTGAAAGATATCGAGAACGAGAAGAACAAAGCGGTTGCCGCTCTTCGCAGCCAAGTTGGCGCGATGTCCGTTCTGATTGCCTCCAAAATTATTGAAAAGCAAATCGACGAAAAGTCACAAGAGCAATTGGTTGAGCATTACCTCAAAGAGGTAGGAGGCAACGTATGAGTGACATCGTCGTAGCGAAGCGTTATGCCAGAGCTCTTTTTGAAGTAGCCAAAGATAAGGGGATTATTTCCCAAGTCGAAGAAGAGCTGAAATCTGTAGCTAGTGCGATTAGGGACAATGCAGACTTGCAGAAGTTCCTGAACCATCCGAACATCGGGAACACCGTCAAAACGGACCTGCTGAAGCAGATTTTTGAAGGCAAAGTTTCCGAACCGGTGTGGAACACGCTGCTGGTCTTGATTGATAAAGGAAGACAAGCGATTTTATCCGTTCTTGTAGGCGATTATGTGAAGATTGCGAATGAAGCGCTTGGACAAGCGAGTGCAACGATTTATTCCGCTTTTACACTGACAGAAGCTCAACAAGCGGAAATTGCATCACATTTCAGCAAAGTTACGGGAAAAACAATTCGTGTTGCGACTGTTGTTGAGCCTAAGCTGCTCGGCGGCATCCAAGTGCGCATTGGTGACCGTTTATATGATGGAAGTTTGGCAGGCAAGCTAGACCGCCTATCCAAAGCTTTGGTTTAATAACAAGCACTGTAAGAATAGGGGTGACGTTCGTTGAGTATCAAACCTGAAGAAATCAGCTCATTGATTAAACAACAGATTGAAAACTATAAATCCGATATGCAAGTGGTTGATGTTGGTACAGTCATTCAAGTAGGGGACGGTATCGCTCGTGCTCATGGTTTGGAAAACGTAATGGCAGGCGAACTGCTTGAGTTTTCAAATGGCGTTCTGGGCTACGCGTTTAACCTTGAAGAAAGCAACGTAGGTATCGTTATTCTCGGACCTTACAAAGATATCCGTGAAGGCGATCCAGTAAAACGTACAGGACGTATCATGGAGGTTCCTGTTGGGGAAGCCCTTCTCGGCCGTGTCGTTAACTCCTTGGGTCAACCAGTCGATGGTCAAGGACCTATTGCTACAACTGAATTCCGCCCTGTTGAGAACATGGCTCCAGGCGTTATGGCTCGTAAATCCGTTCATGAGCCAATGCAAACAGGTATCAAAGCGATTGACGCGATGGTTCCAGTTGGCCGTGGTCAACGTGAGTTGATCATCGGTGACCGTCAAACAGGTAAAACAGCGATTGCGATCGATGCGATCCTGAACCAAAAAGGCAACGGCGTTAAATGTATCTACGTTGCAATCGGTCAAAAACAATCCACAGTCGTAGGCGTTGTTGAAAAACTTCGTGCTGCTGGCGCTTTGGAATACACAATCGTTGTAACAGCATCTGCTTCCGAGCCTTCACCAATGCTTTGGTTGGCTCCATACTCAGGCTGCGCAATGGGTGAGTACTTCATGTACAAAGGCGAGCACGTATTGATCGTATACGATGACTTGTCCAAACAAGCGGCTGCATACCGTGAGTTGTCCCTCTTGCTACGTCGTCCACCAGGTCGCGAAGCATACCCAGGTGACGTATTCTACTTGCACTCCCGTTTGCTGGAGCGCGCTGCGAAATTGAACGATGAGCTTGGTGGCGGTTCGATTACGGCACTTCCTTTCATCGAGACACAAGCAGGCGATATCTCTGCTTACATTCCGACGAACGTAATTTCCATTACGGACGGTCAAATCTTCCTTGAGTCCGACCTGTTCTACTCCGGTCAGCGTCCAGCGGTTAACGTTGGTAACTCTGTATCCCGTGTAGGGGGCTCCGCTCAAACGAAAGCAATGAAAAAAGTTGCCGGTACACTGCGTGTAGACTTGGCTCAATACCGTGAGCTTGCTGCCTTCGCAGCGTTCGGATCTGATCTTGATAAAGCAACAAAAGCCCGCCTTGATCGTGGGGTTCGTACACTTGAAATCTTGAAGCAAGGCGTGCATCAGCCGCTTTCCCTAGAGAAACAAGTTTGCTCCCTGTACACGGTTGTTAAAGGCCACTTAGATGATATTCCAGTACAAGACGTTACTCGTTTTGAAGCGCAATTCTTGGCTTACCTGGAATCCAATCGCTCCGAAATTTTGAACAGCATTCGTGATACCAAAGATATTACTGCGGATAACGACAAAGCGCTGGTTGATGCTATCAACACGTTCAAAAAGAGCTTCGCAGTTTCTGAATAAAATTTGAATACCTGCGCTTTTCTTCGTGAAAAGCCAGGTACTCCGTATATGCCTGAGATTGGGTGTAAGCTGCCTGAGATCAGGCCTTCGAATGAAGGCTTTCCAAAGCCTCAAAAGAGAGGTGACAGGTATGGCAAAAGGAATGCGCGAGATTAAGCGCCAAATCAAATCGACACAAAACACGAAGCAAATTACGCGTGCGATGGAGATGGTTGCAGCTGCGAACTTGCGTCGTGCTCAGCAAGCTGCTGAAGCGGCTCGTCCTTATTCGGATAAGCTGAAAGAAGTAGTAGCTAGCATCGCTGCAGGCTCCAAAGGTGTGAAACATCCAATGCTGCAAACGCGCGAAGTGAAGAAAACCGCTTACTTGGTTATCACTTCGGATCGTGGTTTGGCTGGAGGCTACAACGCGAACGTATTGCGGAAAGCGATGACGGAGATTCGCGAAAAACATCAATCCCCTTCGGAATATGCTGTTTTCGTAATCGGACGTAAAGGTAGCAACTTCTTCAAAAAACGTAATGTTGAGATCGTTCAAGAAGTTACAGGACTTCCGGATTCTCCGAAGTTCTCGGATATTAAATCGATTGCAGCTTCTGCTGTTTCCAATTTTGAGAAGGGCGCGTACGACCAATTGTTCTTGGTGTACAACAAATTCCAAAATGCAATCAGTCAGATACCAACCATGGTTCGCTTGCTTCCTATGGAGGAAGTAAAAGGCGCGTCAACGGCTAGCTACGAGTATGAGCCGTCTGCGGAAGGCGTTCTAGAAGTATTGCTGCCTAAATATGCGGAAACAATTATTTACAGCGCGGTATTGGAAGGTAAAGCAAGTGAGTTCGGCGCGAGAATGACAGCGATGAACTCCGCAACGAAAAATGCAACGAAGATGATCAGCAGCTACACATTAGCATACAACCGTGCACGTCAAGCTGCCATTACGCAAGAAATTGCGGAAATCGTCAGCGGCGCGAACGCGAACGCTTAATTGATAAAACGCCTCGCTTAGAGGCGAAGCTTTTCTTAGGAGGGAAACCATGAGCAAAGGGCGCGTTGTGAATATTACAGGGCCTGTCGTCGACATTGAGTTCGGACGCGGACAACTCCCTGAAATTCTGAATGCAATCAAGATTGAAAAAACGGAAGCCGGTCAAACGGTTACGATTACGGTTGAAGCGGCGGTTCACCTCGGTGACAACCTCGTTCGTTGCGTAGCGATGTCTTCCACAGACGGACTTGTACGTGGCGCTGAAGCTACGGACACAGGAGTTCCAATCACAGTACCTGTAGGTGCTGCAACACTAGGTCGCGTATTCAACGTAGTTGGAGATCCTATCGATGGTATCGAAAACGTTGATCGCACGTTGACTAGTCCAATTCATAAAGAAGCTCCTGCATTCGAGAACTTGTCCACGAAATCGGAAGTTCTTGAAACAGGAATTAAAGTTATTGACCTTATGGCTCCTTACGCAAAAGGTGGTAAAATCGGTCTCTTCGGTGGTGCGGGTGTAGGTAAAACCGTAACGATGCAAGAGTTGATTCACAACATTGCCCAAGAGCACGGTGGTATCTCCGTTTTCGCAGGCGTTGGTGAGCGTACTCGTGAAGGTAATGACCTTTACCACGAGATGAAAGACTCCGGCGTTATCGAGAAAACAGCGATGGTATTCGGTCAAATGAACGAGCCTCCTGGCGCGCGTCTTCGCGTAGCTTTGACAGGTTTGACAATGGCTGAGTATTTCCGTGATGTTGAAGGCAGAGACGTTCTTCTGTTCGTAGATAACATCTTCCGTTTCACACAAGCAGGTTCCGAGGTTTCGGCTTTGCTTGGACGTATGCCATCTGCGGTAGGTTACCAACCGACTTTGGCTACAGAAATGGGTCAATTGCAAGAGCGTATTACATCCACGAAAAAAGGGTCCGTAACGTCGATTCAAGCGATTTACGTTCCTGCGGATGACTATACGGATCCAGCTCCAGCTACAGCGTTCGCTCACTTAGATGCGACAACGAACTTGGAGCGTAGCATCGCGGCTGCGGGTATTTTCCCAGCGGTAGATCCACTTGCTTCCTCTTCCCGTATCTTGACGCCAGAAATTCTAGGCGAAGAGCACTATAAAGTAGCACAAGGTGTTAAACAAGTTCTTCAACGTTACAAAGAGCTTCTGGATATCATCGCGATCTTGGGTATGGATGAGTTGTCCGATGAGGATAAACTGGTCGTTACTCGTGCGCGTCGTCTCCGTCTGTTCTTGTCTCAGCCGCTTCACGTTGCTGAGCCGTTCAACGGTTTCCCAGGCTTGTATGTACCATTGAAAGAAACTGTGCGCAGCTTCAAAGAAGTTCTTGAAGGTAAGCACGACAACCTTCCTGAAGTAGCGTTCCACAACGTAGGTACGATTGAGGACGCAATCGAGAAAGCGAAAACGCTGTAAGGTTACCTTTGGTAAACTTCGCGTTAGCTGAGGAAGGAGAATCCAAGTGAGTACATTCCTACTTGAAATTGTTACTCCTGAGCGCAAAGTGTACGCTGAACAAGTGAACATGTTAGTCGCAAAGGGTGTCGAAGGGGAGCTTGGAATTCTGCCGAACCACATTCCACTCGTGACTCCATTGAAAATTAGCTCGATTACTGTGAAGAAGCAGGGCTCCAAAGACGAGATCATCGCAGTGAACGGCGGATTTATGGAAGTGCGTAAGGACAAAGTGGTCATACTGGCGGAAAGCGCCGAGCTGCCAGAACAAATCGATGTAGATCGTGCGAGAGCAGCGAAAGAACGTGCGGAGAAACGTCTTGCGGATTCGAAGCAAGATAACGTTGATTTCAAACGTGCGGAAGCCTCTTTGCAAAGAGCATTGAACCGGATCAGCGTGTCCGGCAAATAATAGATCAAAGAAGCGATGGGACTCAGGTTCCGTCGCTTTTTTCTTATAAACGGATTATTCTTGAAAGTTATGGAAATTCTACTCACAAAGTATGAAAAAATGAGGGCTTGGAATTAGTCATCGACTCCCCTGAGCTCTTTTGGTATAATATTGAAGGTGATTATTACCAATTTGAATCAATGATTTGAGAAAGTAAATAAGAATGGAGGCGGTTACATTCAGATGATGTACACAAATAACTATGTAATCGTAGCGATTTTTCTTGGGTTAGGTATTTTCCTCCCGGTGGCAGCGCTTACGATAGGCAAATGGTTAAGACCGAGCAAACCCGTTGTGGAGAAGTATACGACGTATGAGAGTGGGAACGAGCCTGTTGGTGAAGGGCAAATCCGGTTTAACATTCGATATTATTTGTTTGCGTTGATGTTTGTCATCTTTGATGTAGAGACCGTGTTCCTGTATCCTTGGGCTGTTGCTTTTAATCAGCTAGGACTTTTTGCTTTAGTGGAAATGTGCATTTTTGTAGCCTTGCTAGCCATAGGATTAATATACGCTTGGAAGAAGAAGGTGCTGCAATGGACTTCAGTCTAGAGTCGATCTCCCCAGAAGAACGCGAAGAGTTAAACCGCAACGTATTTATGACAACACTGGAGCAGGTGAAAGCTTGGGCTCGCAGTAATTCACTTTGGCCTTTAACGTTTGGTCTTGCTTGCTGTGCTATCGAAATGATGGGTACGGGCGGATCGCATTATGATTTAGACCGTTTTGGAGTCATCTTCCGTACGTCCCCTAGGCAATCCGATGTCATGATTGTAGCAGGGACAGTTACGAAGAAAATGGCTCCTTTGCTGCGCCGTCTTTATGAGCAAATGCCGGAGCCGAAATGGGTTATCGCTATGGGTTCTTGCGCGACTGCCGGTGGACCGTATGTGAAATCGTACTCCGTTGTCAAAGGTGTAGATCAGATCGTTCCGGTTGATGTGTACATACCTGGTTGTCCGCCGAATCCAGCGGCACTTATCTACGGAATCAACAAGCTTCAAGAGAAGATTCGCTATGAGGCGAAGACCGGTAAGCAGGTGATCAACCGATGAGTGAGGATAAGAAGCCGGAGGAGAAGGTCGAGGTCGGGCAGACAGCCTCTGCGGAAGAGACCAAGGCTGAAGGAAATACAGAGCAGTCGACACCTGCTTCTGAGGTAAAACCGGCGAGCGAAGCACCCGCGGCTGATGCGGCGGAGAAGACCGCCGAAGAGAAGGCCGCGGAGCGCGCCGCGGCGAGAGCCGCCCGCCTAGCGGCGAAGGCGGCGGCCGCTGAGCCGACGGGCGAACCCGCGTCGGCAGCACCACCATCCCCTGCTGCTGCAGGGGATGACGAGAAGGCGGCCAAAGCGCAGGCCGCCGCAGAAGCACGCGCCGCGCGAGCCAGCGCGCGCGGAGCGAAAACCGATGCTGCGGAGCCTGCCGCGCCGAAAGAGCCTTCGCCGAACCAGCCCCTGCTGGATAGGTTGGTGGCGATCTTGAAAGAAAGCGCCGGCGAAGAGGCCGTCGTCGATAGCTTCATTAACGAAAGGGACGGACACCGTCCTTACGTTGTCATTCACAGCTCCCGCTGGCCGGAGGCTGCGCTGACGCTGCGGGATCACGAAGAGCTGCGCTGCGATTACTTGCGCAATCTCTCCGGTGTGGATCAAGAGACGCATCTGGAAGTGGCGTATCATCTGCTTTCCCTCACGCACAAGCGCGAGTATTGTGTGAAGGTGAAAACAGACCGGGATCAGCCAAGCATCCCATCTGTCGCTCCTGTGTGGCCAACCGCGAATTGGAATGAGCGGGAAGTGTATGACCTGCTGGGAATTGACTTCCCCGGGCATCCCAACCTGGTAAGAATCATGATGCCTGACGATTGGGTCGGCCATCCACTGCGCAAAGATTACGAACCGCTTGACCCGGAGGTGTAGCATTTGTTACGGACAGAAGAGCTCCTGCTAAACGTTGGTCCTCAGCATCCTAGTACGCATGGCGTTTTCCGCGTGATTGTGAAGCTGGATGGAGAGATCATCAAAGAAGCTATACCCGTTATGGGCTATCTACATAGAGGAACAGAGAAGCTGGCTGAGAATCTGAGCTACACACAAATTATTCCTTACACAGACCGTATGGATTACGTCTCTGCCATGACGACGAACTATGTTCTCGTTCATGCTGTTGAGAAAATGATGGGACTGGAAGTTCCGGAACGTGCGGAATTCCTTCGTTTGATCGTGATGGAACTTCAGCGGATTGCTTCCCATATGGTGTGGTGGGGAACTTATTTGCTAGATATCGGAGCGATGAGTCCGTTCTTATTCGCTTTCCGTGATCGGGAAATTATCATTGACCTCTTCAATGAACTCTGCGGAGCTCGTTTGACTTACAACTACATGCGTGTAGGCGGGGTAAAATGGGACGCTCCAGACGGTTGGATCGATAAAGTTAAGAAGTTTATCCCGTATATGTACGGCAAATTGGAAGAATATCATACCCTTGTATCCGGAAATGAGATTTTCCTGTCCAGGATTAAGGGAGTAGGTAAATATGACGCTGATACAGCCATTGCTTATGGGCTTAGCGGTGCTAATTTGAGATGTACGGGTGTTGACTGGGATATCCGCAAAACGCAGCCATACAGCCTTTACAATCGCTTTCAATTCGATGTGCCTGTACGAAGCGGCGGCGATTGTTATGATCGCTATCTAGTGCGCATGGAAGAAGTAAAACAGTCCCTGCGTATTTTGGAGCAAGCTGTGGCACAATTCCCTGAACAAGGGGAAACCATGGGCAAGGTGCCTAGGGTGATTCGTCCTCCTGAAGGTGAAGTGTATGCGGCTATCGAGTCTCCTCGTGGAGAAATCGGCTGCTATATTATTTCCCGAGGCAAGCAAGAGCCATTCCGTCTGAAATTCCGCAGACCGTCCTTCGTAAATCTACAAATATTGCCCAAGCTCCTGGTCGGTGAATCGATGACCAACCTGATTACGATATTGGGCGGCATCGATATTGTCGTTGGGGAGGTGGATGCCTAATGGTAAATTTGCTGGAAGAGAGTCTAACCTGGACGAACTTCTTCGTTTTCCTTTTCTGGGGCATCGTTATGCTGCTGTTGGTTCTTGGCTTCGTTACCTATGCGATCTACTTTGAGCGGAAGGTCATTGGCTGGATGCAGCTGCGGATCGGACCAAACCGAACAGGGCCGCTAGGGCTTCTGCAGAGCGTCGCGGACGTATTCAAACTGCTCATTAAAGAAGATACCATTCCCAAAAAGGCGGAACGTGAGCTGTTCATTTTGGCGCCTATCATTACGTTCATTCCTTCGTTTACAATTATTGCGGCGATCCCTTTCTCGGATCGTATGTTTAATGCGAACTTGAATGCCGGTCTGCTTTATTACGTGGCGCTTACAGGGATTTCTACGATTGGGATTATTCTTGGGGGCTGGGCATCAAATAACAAATATGCCTTGCTAGGCGGTATGCGTTCAGCAGCGCAAATGATCAGTTATGAGGTACCGCTCGTCATTTCCGTCATTGGTGTCATTATGATGACAGGCAGTTTAAATCTGCATACCATCGTTGACCATCAAGCGGGTGGCTTCTGGCATTGGAACTTTATTCCTCAAATTCTAGGTTTCATCATCTTCGCCATTGCCGGTGTATCGGAGCTTAACCGGACGCCTTTTGACTTGCCGGAAGCAGAGTCTGAGCTTGTAGCAGGCTATCACGTGGAATACAGCGGCTTCCGCTTTGCTTTTTTCATGCTATCGGAATACGTTTACGTGTTTATCATTGCTTCTTTAACGAGCCTGATCTTCTTAGGCGGATGGCATGCGCCGTTCCCATTCCTTGATTTTATTCCGGGGATCATCTGGTTCCTGCTGAAATTCTCCCTCGTTGTATTCGTCTTGTTCTGGTTGCGGGCGACGTTGCCTCGCGTACGAATTGATCAGCTCATGGGATTTGGCTGGAAAGTGCTGCTGCCCTTGGCGCTTGTCAATATGCTGGTAACGGCGATCATTATGACGATCTTTTAACAAAGCCTACGCATACGATGTCAGTTTTGCTGAAGCAGAACTTAGTCCATGCTTACGATGCAAGTTTCCTACGGAAACTCTAAGCTGATGCTTACGATGTCAGTTTTGCTAAAGCAAAACTCTAAGGAGTGAACCAAATGAAGGGCATAATCAAAGGCTTAGGCGTAACGTTGAAAAGCATGACACAGAAAAAAATCACGTACGCATACCCTGAGGTCCCGATCAAAATGCCGGATCGTTTTCGCGGTATTCAACATTTTGACCCAGAGAAGTGCATCGTGTGCAATCAATGTGCGCGTATTTGCCCAACCGAGTGCATTACTCTGACGGGTAAAGCGAATCCGGACCCCGAGAAAAAGGGTAAGGTCATTGATACGTATGATATCAACTTCGAAATTTGTATTTTGTGCGATCTTTGCACAGAGGTGTGTCCGACGGAAGCAATTGTCATGACAAATAATTTCGAGCTAAGTTCCTATAGTCGCGATGATCTTTTCAAAAATTTGCAATGGTTGAATGACAATAACCAAAACATTCGTCAGGAGAATAACTCGGCCATGCCAAAAGGGGGGGCCAAAAAAGATGTTTAGCGGAATTGGTGATTTCCTCTCAAGCGGTTCAAGCTGGGCTTTCTTCATTTTCGCCCTTCTGGCCATCGGCGGAGCGATCTTTATGATTTCTTTTACCAAAGTTGTTCATATGGTCATTGCCGTTGCGCTTACGTTCATTAGCTTAGCAGGGCTGTATATTATCCTTGAAGCCGAGTTTGTTGCTTTCGTACAGGTGTTGATCTATGCAGGAGCCATCTCGATCCTCATGATTTTCGGCATTATGATGACGAAACACAGACAAGGGGAAGAGGAGGAGCCAAGGCGTCCTTGGCACGAAGGTTTGGCGATCGTTGGCGCTTTGGGCTTGTTCGGGGTGTTATTTTATGCGATTCAAAAAACGACCTTCGTCTCACAAGGCTCTTTAGATACCGGCAAAGACAATACATTAGAAATCGGCAAGCTGTTGTATAACCAGCACGTGATTCCATTCGAAATCATGTCTGTGCTGCTGACAGTCGCTTTCATCGGCGCTATTATCGTAGCGAAGAGAGAGGAGGATTAGCTATGGGCAACATTATTACTCCCTATCTCACGCTGGCTGCAATCCTGTTCTGTATCGGTCTGTACGGCGCTTTAACGAAAAAAAATGGGGTCATCGTGTTATTGTCAATTGAGTTGATGCTCAATGCGGTGAACTTAAATTTGATCGCTTTCTCCAAACTCGGGGATCATCCAGCGCTCACAGGTCAAATTTTCTCACTCTTCAACATTACGATTGCAGCTGCAGAAGCAGCTGTCGGGATAGCGATTCTTATTACGATTTACCGAAATAGAGGAACAGTAGATGTAACGGATTTGGATTCTATGAAGCGCTAGGAGGCTAACAAGGATATGGTATCGGACTATTCACAGTACGCCTGGCTCATTCCGTTGTTTCCGTTGATTGCTTTTCTAGCGCTTACGGCTATGGGACGTCAATTAAAGGATTTGGGCATTTATATCAGTATTTTTGCGATGTTCGCCTCATTTATCGTCGCTGTGCTGATATTTGTTGAACGTATCGGCGGCAAAGTTGAGGATTATACGTGGGATAAGCTGAATTGGCTGCAGGTTGGCGATTTTACCTTGAGTATGGGGTTTGAGGTTACCAATTTGAACGCCTTGATGCTGGTCATCGTCACGTTGGTCTCTCTCCTCGTTAATATTTACTCTAGAGGTTATATGAAAGGCGACGAGCGAATCCATGTGTTTTTTGGTTATATCGCTTTGTTCTCTTTCTCCATGTTAGGTCTGGTTATTTCGGAAAATATGTTAGAACTCTACATTTTCTGGGAGCTTGTAGGGGTATGTTCCTTCTTGCTTGTAGGTTTCTGGTACTTCAAGCCTGAGGCTAAGGCTGCAGCGAAAAAAGCCTTCATCGTTACCCGTATCGGGGACGTAGGCCTGTTCCTTGGCATCCTGCTGCTGTTCTGGTACATGCCGGGGCATGCACTTGATTTTACCTCTATACATAATGCCTTCACTACGGGCAAAATTGATCCGACTATCGTCACTTGGATTGCCGTTCTGATCTTTATCGGGGCGATAGGGAAATCAGGCCAGTTCCCGCTGCACACCTGGTTGCCTGACGCCATGGAAGGTCCGACCCCAATCAGTGCGCTGATCCACGCAGCAACAATGGTCGCCGCAGGGGTGTACTTAGTGGCGCGTACGTTTGACATTTTCCATGCTTCGCCGGATGCCTTACTGGTTGTTGCTTATGTGGGGGGCTTTACGGCCATCTTCGCAGCGACGATCGGAATCGCGCAGAACGATATCAAGCGCATTCTCGCTTATTCAACGGTAAGTCAGCTCGGCTATATGATGATGGCGCTCGGCATTGGCGTGTCGTATACGTCAGGGATGTTTCATTTATTCACGCATGCTTTCTTCAAAGCCTTGCTCTTCTTGGGCGCAGGCAGCGTGATTCACGCCGTGCATACGCAGGATATCAATGAAATGGGCGGCTTATCCCGCAAAATGAAAATAACGACTTGGACATTCGCCATCGGAACCTTGGCGCTCTCGGGAATTTTCCCATTCGCAGGGTTCTGGTCGAAGGATATGATTTTGACAGAAGCGTATGAACATAACCAGCTGTTGTTCTGGGTTGGTGTGATTGCGGCTTTCTTCACCGCCTTTTATATGTCCCGACTGTTCTTCCTGGTTTTCCTTGGCTCGCCTAGAGGGAAAGCGCACGGGCACGACGATCATGCCCATGAGCCGCATGAATCGCCTTCCACGATGACGATACCGCTGATCATTTTGGCTGTACTTGCTGTGGTTGCGGGGTTTGTGAATACGCCGTTCAACGAGTGGCTGGGCCACTGGTTAACGGGTCAAGAACATGACGAGAAAGCCAATTGGATCGTTATTATTTTATCCACACTCGCCGGGTTGCTTGGTATTGGTCTAGGGTACCTAATCTACCTGAAACGCACGATTCCGCGGGATGTCGTATCCGGTAAGTTGCCTTGGTTGTACACACTGCTCAACCGTAAATATTTCGTGGATGAAATCTATGACAGTCTTATCGTCAAGCCACTGCGAGGTTTAGGATGGATTCTTGAACTGATTGATGTGTACATCATTGATGGTATCGTGCGTTTGGTCGCCTTTACTGTCGTCAGTCTTGGGCGTTTGGGCTCCCGTCTTCAGAATGGCCAGATGCAGACCTACGGCGTCATCATGATTCTAGGGATGCTGATCTTGGCGCTCGCCATCGCAGGAAGGAGGTTCATCCATGCCGGCTAATCTACCTATACTTAGTCTAATCGCTTTCTCACCTTTGCTCGGTGTGCTGGTCCTGTTCTTCATTCGAAGTGATCGCGGCCGTTTAATTAAAACGATCGGTATTGTCACGACATTGATTCCGCTTATTTTGGCGGCATGGTTGTATGCTGATTACAATTTTCAAGGTGATCCGATTCAATACAAAGAACAACTCGACTGGATCAAAGTTCCGCTGAACCATGAGGGGATTCAACAAATCACATCGTATTTCTTTGAATTCAAATACAGTGTTGCTGTTGATGGAATTTCATTGCCGCTTGTATTTTTAACCGCTCTTGTGTCATCCATGGCTGCTCTAGCCTCGGTGTACATCAAGAAACGGTGGAAAACGTACTTTATTTTATTCCTGCTGCTGGAAACCGGTATGTTCGGCGTTTTTATGGCCCAGGACCTGTTCTTGTTCTTCCTGTTCTTCGAAATTACGCTGGTGCCGATGTTCTTCTTGATCGGAATATGGGGCTATATGAAGAGAGAGCAGGCGGCGAACCGCTTCCTTCTCTACAACGGGCTCGGTTCAGCGATTATGCTGATCGCGTTCCTTATCCTTGTGAGCACGGCAGGCTTCAACCAAGATCCGTCGCAGACAGAGGCTATCATTTACTACAGCGGAGATATTCATACCATTGCGCATAATTTGCTGCAAGATCCCGCCGCTTATGTGAACCAAGAGGGAGCGCCGTTCTTCCTAAGCCCAGCCATGAAATGGACCGTGTTCATTATGCTGCTGGTCGCCTTCGGCATTAAGCTGCCGATCTTCCCGTTCCATACGTGGATGCTAAAAGTACATACAGAGGCTCCGCCTGCTGTTGTTATGATTCACTCCGGTATTTTGCTCAAAATGGGGGCTTACGGCCTTATCCGCTTCGGCATTCTGTTCTTTCCGGCGGAGGCGAAGCAGTGGGCCTGGATGCTAGCGCTCCTAGGTGTTATCAACATCGTGTACGGCGCCATTCTCGCGATGGTGCAAAAAGACTTCAAACTCGTGTTGGCTTACTCGAGTATCAGCCATATGGGCATCGTCCTGCTCGGACTCGCCGCATTTAACGTGTCGGGCCTCCAGGGAGCCGTGTTCCAACTGATCTCACACGGTCTGATCTCGGCCCTGATGTTCCTGCTCGTCGGCAGCATCTACGAGCGGACGAACACGACCGAGCTCGATCGCTTAGGCGGTCTCGCCTCGTCGGTTCCCTTCATCAGCGGGATTCTGCTGATTGCGGGGATGGCTTCACTCGGATTGCCGGGCTTATCCGGCTTCATCAGTGAGTTCCTCGCGTTCCTCGGACTCTTCGAGACACACCGGGTGTACGCGATTATCGGTACACTGGGGATCATTCTCGCAGCGGTGTATGTGCTGCGCGGGGTGTTGAACATCACGTTTGGCCCTAAGCAGCCAAACCTGGTCCTGCAAGGGATACGCGACGCACGATTAATCGAGGCGGTGCCGATGATTACCTTAGTGGCGTTCATCCTCTTGCTCGGGGTGTACCCAAGCGTGCTGAGCCAGCCGCTTCAGCAAACGATAGGCAGCTTGGATCAATTGATCCAAAGCGTAGCCGGGAAGATAGGAGGTTAGTCCGGTGGAACAGCTTCGACTCCAAGTCGCCGATTTAGCGCATCTGCTCCCTGAACTTTCGCTGGTTGCCACCGCGATCATCCTATCTCTCTTGGATTTGATCCTGCCAAGCAGGTTAAGTCGTTCCGTAATTGGATGGTTAACCTTGGTCGGCCTTGTGATTTCCGGCGTGTTTGTCTTGCTTCAGTTGAACCCGGATGAGGCGATTCAACTGCTCAATCAAAGCTATAGGGTGGATGATTTCTCCAATCTGCTGAAATTGTTCACCTTGGTTGGCACTGGTCTCGTCGTGCTGATGAGTCTAAGTGTCGTGAAGGAAGATACGATCCCGCATGTAGGCGAGTACTATTACTTCTATCTGCCTGCAGCGCTCGGCGCAATGATTATGTCATCCTCGGGTGACTTAATTACGCTGTACGTAGGGCTGGAACTGCTTAGTATTACCTCGTACTTACTTGTGGCGATGAAGAAGAAAGATAGCAAGTCCAATGAAGGAGCCTTTAAATACTTAGTGATGGGCGGTGTATCCTCTGCCATCATCTTGTATGGCATGTCCTTCCTATATGGGATGGTCGGATCGAGCAATCTTGCACAGATTGGTGCTGCGCTCCCATCGCTCATTGGTTCCTATGAGCCGCTGCTTTATGTATCATTTTTTATGCTGCTTGCCGGATTCGGCTTCAAAATAGCCGCCGCCCCTTTCCACAGCTGGGCGCCGGATGTCTACGAAGGGGCACCGACACCTGTGACGGCTTTCTTGGCTGTCGTGTCCAAAGGTGCCGGATTCGCCATCCTTTTCCGAGTTTTCTACGTTTTGTTCGGGTTTAGTTCTTTCGAGGAATCGAAATTCCAATCCGATGTGTTCCTGGCCATCTCCGTTATGGCTGCGATCGCCATGGTAGTCGGTAATTTCATCGCCCTGAAGCAAACGAACATGAAAAGGCTATTAGCTTACTCGGGAATTGCCAATGCGGGATATTTGCTTGTTCCAATTGCGACATACTTCTCTGGTGTCCACTACGCGAATTTCTCTGAATTTATTTTCTATCTGATCGCGTACTTGTTCATGAACATCGGTGCTTTCGCGGTGCTGATGATTATTGAGCAGGCAGAGGGGCATACCGAAGCCAAGGGCTTCGGAGGCCTGTATTACCGTGCTCCTTTTACAGCTGCTGCCATGGTGCTAATCGTATTGTCCTTAACAGGAATCCCGATATCTGGCGGATTCTTCGGTAAGCTGTACATCATATTCGGTACGATGCAAACCCATCAATACTGGCTCGGCTCCCTAATGATCGCGACAAGCGTTGTATCTTTCTACTACTATTTTGGTGTCGTTCGCCAAATGTTTATGCGTAGCGATTATGAGTCGGCTGAGGTCAAGGTGCCTATTGCTTTGGGCATAACAGTATGGGCATGTGCTATTATCAGCGTAGTTCTAGGTTTGGTGCCGCATCTGGTGCTCAAATGGATTGAATCTATCTTCATGCTTACGAAGGATTTTATCTTGATGTAAATAGGATATTGTTTGAAAAGCCTTTCCCTGCATAAGCGGGGAAAGGCTTTTTTTATTTACTTATTTAAGTGATTTTTGGGATTTTAAAATTTAATTAAAAGTTAGCGGTGGTGACATTGAATATATTAGTTGTAATAATTAACCAAAAATTTATCAAATTGTAACATCGTTTAAATATTAGGCTATAATTAAATGGTATAATATGTAAGAAATTATAAAATATATGGAGGTTGTTTAATGAAAAAGTATTGTGCTGCTTTATTTTCGTTTGCATTATTTGCGAGTCTAGTTCTACCAGCAAATGCAGAATCGTCACAAGGGTTATTAACGGAGTTGCAACTAAATCCGGAAATAACAATTGAAGTGCTTGACAAGAATGAAGCCCATGTAAATAGCGCGGATGTATTAATCTTTTCACTAACGGAGGATAACAACAAAGTGGTCTTTAATGGTAAAACCGATAAAGACGGAAAATATATACTTAAATCAACATTATCGGATGAAGAAAAAGCAAAGCAAAAAAGTCCGATTGCAGTAGCAGCTTACGAAGTTTATGCTCTTTCTCCAGAAGGCGAAATGTCACACCAAGTTTTTTCTGTTCCGCATCTTAAAAATAGTAGTCAATTAACAAGGGATGATCGAATAGCATTGGAAAGAGATAGAGTTAAAACAATATCAACTAAATTTAAAGGACAAAAACCACAGCTTAAAAAAAATGGAGATGAAGTATCAACACTAGCTGTTGGTGATTGCGTTCCTTTTGGCGGAGGGAATGGATATACAGTTTGTACAACTTATCAAAATGATGCTCAACAACCAACCAAAATAATATCTGTAAATTTGGGTAGTAATGAATCTGCATCAGTAAGTATGGCATCCTCTGCTTCTGTGAAGATAGATTCTGGATTCAAGCAGGGGTCAGGTTCATGGACTGTTAGTGGTAATACAACATTATCAACTGACACAGGCACCGCAATTGATTACACTGTAAACGGACAGTGTATTTATAACAATGGAACTTACTGTGATGCTGGTGTGGATTTGTATGCTAACTACATGTACAGATCTATAAAAAGAGATATAAAATATTTCGGATCTTATCAATGGTCGGATTACTCATCTACAGCGTTGTATTTAATTGGGCCTTCATCTACATATAATTGGTATACTTCATCTTTGAATGGAATTTCACCTTCCTCAGTTACTGGAGGCTCCTACGGGGCGTACTTTTCAATTTATAATGACGGTAGTGTAAGTGCGACGGCAACAAAATCATACTCAGCAGAAAGGACTCTTGGAGGTGCATTTTCAGTACCAACGCCAGGGGGGACTTTTACAGGTGGGGTGACAACTAGTTATAAAAATTCACATTCAATTAAGTGGTCTGTACCTAATGTGATTCCTGGTTTAAAATATTACCATTATGATAATAACTTTACAGGTACAAACTGGTATGTAACACATTAATCATTAGAATTAAAAACCCTAGTCAGGATTATCTGCACGAGGGTTTTTTAATATTTCACTTAAAAGTGCATAAAGGAGTTGAATTTAGTGGCTATTAAAAAAACGATAATTATACTGTCATTCATTATATGTATTGCAATATCAGGATGTACAAAAAAAACGGTAGAAACTCCGATTAAATATCATCATTTTCAATCAAAAATTTTTAGTACAGTTAATCAGAAGGGGAAGAATGCAGAAGGAATAAGAATGATGTATACCGTCTCTTTAACTGAATTCCATCCCATAGGAGAAGAATTTGAGAGGTTCAACGCCAATAATTCCAACCCAGGTACGAATGGATTCATTGTTATTGATAACAAAACAAAGATCTTTAAAGTTGAAGCCGATACTAAAACAGAAATTGACTCTCAAACACTAAAAAAAGGCGATATTATTGACTTTTGGGTTTATATTTATAATTATGATAGTGGTGTCATGTTGGTTGCTGATGAGATTAGTTTAATAAACTAAAAGTTTGCCATTACCCATATTTTAACTTTATTTTTGACAAAATCCACAAGTAACAATCCTTACACCTCATGGTATAATTTATGGGTGAGGATTGTTTTTTTGTTTCTTTAATCATGACTTCTTCTTAAATATTGGACTATAAAAGCCACTCTGTGGTGTTCATCTCAAATTTTTTCAAAAGTTCTGAACTTTTTGCGAAGAAAAACCGTTATATGTATCGAGAAGACGGGTAATGTGGTATAGATAGAGAAGGCATAAGACCATTACGAGATAAAGGAACTGTGATTTCATGAAATTTATTCGACACTTATGGTTCATCGTCCTGATGATACTTGTTGTGGAACTTACAGTGATGGTTACAAAAACAGAAGCAGCTTATCCCGTTTCGACGGATCCCATGAGGGTGAAACAGACCTATCTGGATATGATCCACATCAATGAAGCGTGGGCTGCGGCTGGAGATTCGCGTGCATCCATTGTAGTTGCTGTGGTTGACACCGGCGTTGATCTTACACATCCTGATTTGGTAGGTAATTTGGTGGAAGGCGTGAATTTGCTTCAGCCCTCAAAAAAGCCAATTGATGATAATGGACATGGAACGAACGTAGCTGGCATCATTGCAGCTTCGATTAATAACGATAAAGGCATTGCAGGCATAGCTCCAATCGCTAAAATCATGCCGATTAAAGCATTGGAGTCAGATGGAACTGGCGGCGAAGCAAAGCTTGGCGAAGGCATCAAATATGCTGTGGACCATGGAGCGAAGATCGTCGTGCTCTCCCTGGGACTGAATAAGTACTCCGATTACATGGCAGGCGTAGTAAAGTATGCAGAGGATCACAATGTCCTGCTTGTGGCAGCTGTCGGCAATGAAAGTATGAGCGTGAAATACCCTGCGGCGTATCCAACGGTTCTAGCTGTAGGAGGCGTGACGGCTGATAAGCAGGCAGACCCTCGTTCGAATTTCGGACCGGAGCTGGATTTGGTTGCTCCCTGGGATGTGTATACCACAGCTCTAGGCGGCGGCTATCAGTATCAAGACGGCAGCTCGATGTCCGCGCCACAGGTTGCTGGGGCAGCGGCACTAGTATGGAGCAAATTTCCAACGATGAGCGCGTATGAAGTGAGATCCCAACTGGAGCAGACGGCGGATGATCTGGGGGAAACCGGGTGGGATGCCAAAACCGGATATGGGCTGCTGCGTGTGGATATGGCGCTGACTAAGCCTTATAAAGAGGATCGATTCGAGCCAAATGATCGACAGAGTCAAGCAGCTAAGCTGCCTATACATACCTCTGTGAAAGCAGCGCTATCCTCCGTGCTGGATGAGGATTGGTACGCGATTGATGCGGCTTATGACGGATATATTGAGCTATGGTTGCAGAACACCGATAGTGCGGGTATTCGTGTGCGTTTTGATTCCGGGGAAACTTTTATTTCCAATAGTTCCTCAGATGGAACTCAGCCTTTTAAGGTAAAAGTGACAAAAGGGCGCACGTATGTGCAGCTTCAAACCGTAGATCGCGAACGGAAAACAGGAATTAGTTACAGTTTGCAAACGGATTTTATCATCTACACGGACCCTTTTGAAGATAATGATAAACAGTACAAAGCATTTGCGCTTCCTGAACGCAGCCAAACGATTCGCGGAACCTTTCACCAGAAAGGGGATGTCGATTGGTTTGTCTTACCTCTGGAGCATTCGGGTTCAATAAGATTGAAACTCTCCGTCGATACGGGTCGTATAGATCCGATGATTCTTTTCCAGAAGGAAGGAGAAAAGTCGATCACTATAGATCAAGGTGGAGATGGCGGAATTGAAATCAGCTCGCTCATAGATGTATTTCCGGGGCAATACTATATTCGAGTCAGTAATACGAAGGATTATACAGAACCGATCACAGGTGAATATACGCTGGAAATTGAATATACGCCGAAGTTAATTGATCCGAATGAACCTAATGATAAGTCGTATCAGGCGACTTTTGCAGCGATGAATTCGGTGTACGAAGGTTTATTTAACAACAATGACGATGTGGATTGGTTCGAATTCCGAATGGGCCAAAATGGTCTGGCGCAAATACGGTTGACCAACATCCCTACTTCAAGGACGATGTACGCAACGCTATATGACAGCACATTGAAGGAACAAGGTTTTTATAGAAATGAGTACGGTTCTGATCAACTTTTTGTTGAGAAAACGTTGAATGCAGGCACCTATTATATTAAGCTGCAAGCCAACCAATGGTTCATGAGTCAAATGTACAGGTTGAAAATTGGCAGTTACACACTGGTAAGCGGGTTTGCCGATATTGAAGGGCATTGGGCTCAAGATGCGATAAGCAAGCTTACGGAGCAAGGCGTGATCAGCGGTTATGGGAATTACCGTTTTGCTCCGAATCAGTCGATTACCCGAGCAGAAGCAGCGACGGTTTTGACTCGAGCTTTGAAGCTGACGAAGCGTAAAGAGCTGAAGTTCTCCGATATGCCTTCTTCACACTGGGCCTATGATTATGTCGCCAAAGCGCTGCAAGCAGATATTGTTGCCGGTTATCCTGACGGAACCTTCGGACCTGATCGTACGCTTACGCGAATGGAAATGACACAAATGCTTGCCCGCAGCATGAATATGACAGGGAAGAAGCGGGGGAATTCACCTTTTAACGATGTAGATGAGTCTTACTGGGGCTTGGGTATTTTGAAACAAATGTGGGCAGACGGCTGGATCACCGGCTATTCCGATGGCTCTTTCCATCCTGATGAGCAAGCCACACGCGCTGAATTCGTCTCTATGCTGGTGAAAGTAATGAATCGGTAGAACCGAGAAGGGGTGACCTATGGGAGAAGCGGATAAATGGAATGAAGCCGCGAAGTATGCTTCGGTAATGAACATGGTCGATATCGTGGTTTATATTTTGTGTATCGGCCTCGCGTGGTGGGCGCTGCAAGCATTTCGCTTTGATGTGCTGCTTAAGAATCCTAAGGGCGCGCAAGCCATTATGCTACAAATTCTACTTTCTATTGGGCTCGGTCACTTAGTCGCCAGTTTTTTTATTCAATATTTAGGGTTCTCCATGGGCTTCGGAAAGATGTTTTAATTCCCTTTTTCGAATAATGATTTAAATTGTTGTCAACAATGGATAGTAGAACGGATCGAAAATGGAGATCCTATTCGAACTCTATGTAGGTGTTTCAGAATACCAAAAGAACACAGTTGTAACTATGTGGCTTGTGATGATAAACTTAGGAAATGTGCAAAACCTTGTAATTAAAATAAGTGCGCGGAGGGACCATGATGAGCAAAATTATCGTCCGCGGTGGCCGAAAGTTAGCTGGCAATGTGAAAATCAACGGAGCGAAAAATGCGGTACTGCCGATTATTGCAGCTTCCATTCTGGGGTCGGAAGGTGAAAGCGTCATCCACGATGCGCCTCCCCTTGACGATGTACTAGTCATTAATAAAGTATTGCAAAGCTTAGGTATTGAAGTCGCCTATGACCGACAGGTTATTCGTGTTCGTGCGGAACGCATTGACACATGCGAAGCATCCTATGATCTAGTCCGTAAAATGAGAGCCTCTTTCCTTGTTATGGGGCCATTGTTAGCAAGACGGGGGCAAGCAAGAATTTCACTCCCAGGCGGTTGTGCGATTGGCACGCGGCCAATTGATCAGCATCTCAAAGGCTTTGAAGCGATGGGTGCCGATATTGAATTGGGCCAAGGGTATATTGAAGCCAGAGTGAAGGGGCGCCTGAAGGGTGCTAAAATTTATTTGGATGTTGCCAGCGTTGGCGCAACCGAGAATATTATGATGGCGGCTACGCTTGCGGAAGGCACAACCATCATTGAGAATGCAGCTAAAGAGCCGGAAATTGTCGATTTGGCGAACTATCTGAATGCGATGGGGGCAATTATCCGCGGCGCAGGAACAGGCGTTATTCGCATAGAAGGCGTAGAGAAACTTTGTGGGGCCGTACATACGGTTATACCGGATCGCGTAGAAGCGGGCACATATATGATTGCTGCTGCTATTACCGGCAGTGAACTGTACATGGAAAATGCTATCGGGGATCACCTGCGTCCTGTCATTTCTAAAATGCAGGAGATGGGCGTTGTCATCGAAGAAGACGAAAACGGTATTCGCGTTCGTGCCACGGGACCGCTGCGCGCGGTTGACGTGAAGACATTGCCGTATCCGGGCTTCCCAACCGATATGCAGTCGCAAATGATGGCGCTGCTAATGGTAGCGGATGGCACAAGTCTTGTGACCGAGACGGTGTTCGAGAATCGGTTCATGCACGTGGAAGAATTCGCGAACATGAATGCTCATATTAAAGTCGATGGCCGCACGGCAATCGTCAGCGGTAATGCGAAGCTGCGCGGTGCAAAAGTGTGTGCAACCGACTTGCGTGCCGGCGCGGCGCTGATTTTGGCAGCGTTGGCAGCGGAAGGTGAGACCGAGATTACAGGCGTTCACCATATTGATCGCGGATATGTCGATATTACCGACGTATTGCGCGGGCTTGGCGCCGATATTTATCGGTCGGTGCCGCAACAAGTGGAGCAAGAAGCGGCGGAGCTGGGTTTTTTCAATATCCAGCCAACGTTAGCGTAGGATAGTAAGAACCGTCGGAGAGAGATCCGGCGGTTTTTTTATGTCCATAGGCATCTGTAATGGGAACTGGAGTCCGCTATTTTTCTGAAATAGCGGTATTTCCATGTGGAAGAGGAACTACGATCCGCTATTTTGTCGATATTATCAGAAAGCGCACTATTGTGGACAATTAAGACCCTGTAGTTCCGCTCAGTGTGGAAATAGCTTGTTTTCACGAGTATAGAGGACTCTAGTTCCTTTAATTGAGCTTTTGTTGGATTCAAAGTAACCTCATAAAATAATTATTTCTAATTTTGGAATTATTTCTCTTATATTAGTGTCTAATGATATAAGGAGTGATGCTATGAGGATGAAGTTGCCGATTTTTATTGTATTGTTGGTCTGTTTTTTACTTGTCTCCACATTACTAGTAAATAGAGATTTTAGGACAGTTGATCAAGAAATTGATCATAATTTAAACAATATTTCCATAGGACCAGGAGTGAGTTCTAACCCTTACGACTACATTACAGATAACGAAGCTTTTGAAAACATTGTATCCCTTGGCAGCGAAGCATTACCTGCACTTCATAATAAGTTATCAATGAGTGATGAAAATGGACTTAAGGAGTATTATCTAGCGGTTGCTATTGAACAAATTGCTGGTGTAGACCTGAAGCAAAGCCAATCTACATTTTGGGATACACCTAACGGTTTTATTCAGATGTGGTCTCGATATTTAGAAACAATTCCATCACATGTAGATGAAATTTCAAAGGATGCTAATCTTTCGCAGGAAGAAAGAGTAAAACAACTTATTAAGTTGGGCACCCCTGCGGTGCCATTCATTCTAGATGAAATAGAGCTAGGTGATGAGGGGTTACTCTCAGCATTCAATGTTTTAACGAGAAATTCAGCCGCTACAGCGGACATTTTAGATAAAAAGGCATGGGCTTCCGAGAACAAAGATCAGTTCGCAGAGTTAAAACGTTATGTTTTGGAAAAAAGAAACTAACCAGTTAAATAAGAGTTCTCAGGGGGATTTGTGCCAATTGATATTCGGCCAAATTCCCCTTTTTTGCCTACAAATAGCCGGCTATTTGTCCTCTATGCCTTAATGCAAGCTTACAATGCTTTATACAAATATTGTAAAAGTTTACTATTGCTTTAATCTCACAAGATAGTATTATTAATTATGTATCTAATTCCATATTTTTACACTAATAGAAAGGAGGGTAAGTTTAGATAGGTTATTTGGAATCTATGATTCCGATCGACCAGTCAGTCAGGTAACCAATTTATCAAGCGAAGGAGAGAATATTAATGTTGATGAGAAGAAAAGGATTTATTTCAATGCTTACTTTCATGTTACTCGCCATGATGATCGTGCCTGCATCGGCGCAGGGAAATCCAACGAATCCACCTCAATTGAAGACGGTCCTTGCAACAGGATGGGGTCATTCGTTATTTTTGAAAACAGATGCTACCCTATGGGCTTGGGGCGATGGGAATTTAGGACAATTAGGTAACGGTTTAGGTACGAGCAGCTCATCTGCCGTTCAAAGTCCACTTCTTCAAGACATTGTCGATGTTGCGGCAGGTGATGAGAACCACAGTTTGGCATTACGCAACGACGGAATTGTATTCGCGTGGGGAACTAATTCTGTTGGCCAACTGGGAGATGGCACGACAGTCATAAATCGCAACAGCCCCGTGCAAGTGAATAATTTAACAGATGTAATCGATGTAGAAGCTGGATTCTACCATAGTTTAGCGTTAAAGTCCGACGGAACGGTATGGGCATGGGGGAGTAATGTTTTCGGTGAGTTGGGGGATGGAACAACTACAAATCGGTCAACGCCAGTTCAGGTATCTGGCTTAACCAATATCGTAGCCATCTCAGCGAAAAACTATCATAGCCTTGCCATAAAATCGGATGGAACGGTTTGGTCTTGGGGTTATAATACGGATGGTCAACTGGGAGACGGAACAACGACGACTCGGGTAACTCCGGTACAAGTGTCCGGTCTCAGTAATGTATCCTACATATCAGCCGGTTCCACCCACAGTCTTGCTATAAAGTCGGATGGAACAGTATGGGCATGGGGCAATAATTCAACTGGCCAATTCGGAGATGGTACGACGACGAGTCAAACGACTCCGGTTCAGATTTCAGGTTTGAGTAACGTAAAAGTAGTAGAAGCGGATTGGCACCATAGCATGGCGATTAAAAATGACGGAACGCTATGGGCTTGGGGTTATAACTCAACTGGGCAACTTGGGGACGGTACGGTTGGTTCGACCTATTTAAGCCCAGTTCAGGTAGCGGGTCTAAGCGGGGTGACGGCTGTGTCTACGAGTGCAACTTTCACGGTGGCACAAAAGTCAGACGGAACGGTATGGGCATGGGGCCATAACTATTTTTACCAACTTGGAGACGGCACAAGAACTGACCATTATACGCCTGCTCAAGTTATAGGTCTGTAAATCTCAAATTGCAACATGTTCTAATCTATCAGCGCCTCTCATAAGCTAAGTCATACCAAAATACCTGCTAGTAAACGCGCTTATGGAGGCTGCTGAGACGATGTTGAAGAAAAAACGTGTTCCTGGCCGCGGGGCCATCCTATGGATGGCTGTTTGTTTGTCTTCTATGCTCTGCGTCATCCTTCTTGTTCCTGGATTGCTAGTCAAGAAGATTCCGGGGGGCGAAGATCCGCCCCCTGTACAGCTAGCGATTGATGGCTCTCATCAGGAAACGGTGACCGCTCAAGGGTTGATGATCCCTGTCTATTTGACCAAAAAAGATGAAATCGAAACGGTGCCCTTGGAGCAGTATGTGAAGGGTGTGCTCGCTGCAGAAATGCCAGTAGAGTTCGAACTGGAAGCGCTCAAAGCACAAGCAATGGCAGCTAGAACATACGTCATACGCAGGGTGCTAGAGAAAGATTATAGTAATGTTCCTGTAAATGATGCGCTTGTAACAGACACGACGGCACATCAAGCCTATCTGACCGATCAAGAGTTAAGAGAGAAGTGGACCAAAGGGACGTATGAAACGAATATGGCCAAAATCGATAGAGCTGTGAATGAAACGAAAGATTTGATTTTAACTTATGAGCACAAGCCTATCAATGCAACTTTTTTCTCAACGAGCAATGGGTATACGGAAAACTCAGAAGATTACTGGCCGTTTATGAGTCCCTATTTACGCAGCGTGCCAAGCCCGTGGGATGTGAAGCTGTCTTCTCGCTACCAAGAAACCGTAGATATTACGTACAAGAGTATGCTGCAGAAACTGGGCGTTACGAGTATAGCCACCACCGGTACAGGAACAAAGAGTATGAAAGTGCTAGAGTGGTCCATGGGGCATCGAATCAAGAAGATGACGATCGGAGGAAAAACCTTCTCTGGTCGAGAAGTAAGAGAGAAGCTAGGATTAGCATCCTCCCAATTTGCCTGGAAATGGTCCGGTTCCAAAATTACGTTTACGACTTACGGATACGGTCATGGTGTTGGCTTAAGCCAATATGGCGCTAATGGAATGGCCAAGGAAGGCAAGACTGCAGCGCAGATTGTAACCTACTATTACACAGGCATCTCTATTGAAAAAGCGACCCCTTTTATCCAGAAATCTTAGTTTATAACGTTTCTATAAAAATATCTTTCTTCAAGTATAAAACCTTTAAATGTGTCAAGAATGGTTGATGAGGTGATTAACCATGAGTGATCAAAACAAAGGTTTTCAAAAAGAAGAAGCTCCTAAAACTGTTCAAGGGGCACAAGGAAGTCCATCCGCATGGAAGAGGTTGCTTGCTAAGAAGTGGGTATTCCCAGCAACGTATGTAGCAGCAGCGGCAATTATCTTAACCTTAATGTGGGTGTACCAGGACACAGGTACGAAAACAGTCAGCCAAGACGATCTGGGCATTAAGGTAAGCAGCGACGATCAAGCACCTGACAATTCCAAAGATGGAGCGGTTGCCGTCAACGCACCAGCAGAAGCTATGCAATGGCCTGTGAAAGACAGAGCGGCTCTAGACGTATCCATTCCGTTCTATGACACCAATGCAACCAATGAAGTTAAACAGGCGGCAATGATTCAGTATAACGATCAATTGACGCCGCATACCGCAATCGATTTGAAAGCCAAAGATGGCGCAGCATTTGATGTATTGGCCGCTATGAGCGGTAAGGTTACGGCAGTTGAGCAAAATCCGGTTGTCGGCAATCTTGTCGAAATTACGCACAGCAATGGCTTGATCAGCGTGTACCAAAGCTTAGCTGAGGTCAAAGTAACCAAAGGCGCTGAAGTGAAAAAAGGCGACGTCATCGCCAAAGCGGGACGTAATGATTTCGAGAAGGAAGACGGCGTGCACCTGCACTTTGAAGTGCGTCAAGTTAGCGATAATGCCGCTCTGAATCCGGAAACGATTCTAAACGCTAAACAGTAATCGGTTATCATGAAAAGGCAAGCAGGTGGCTTCTTCACCAACCAGCCTACATAGAATGAGGGCAGCGGGTATATCCTGCTGCTTTTTTGCTTTGAAACCTAGGGGATTCACTCCACGGCTTGCCCTCCATCAGGTACACAACAGACTTGTCCTTGCCAAAAAAGACCGCATAAGCCCTTATTTCCTGATTTTTTTGAAAATAAATATGGGAAATGGGCTTGTCAGGCTTGGTTACGTAGAATATCTAGTCATGCCCCTCATATACTTTACCAAACTATCTCGAGTAGGGAGGCGAGGGGAGTGCACGATTACATCAAAGAGCGAACCATTAAGATTGGTACCTGTATCGTCGAGACCAAGAATACGGTTCGCACCATTGCGAAGGAATTCGGTGTTTCCAAGAGCACGGTGCATAAGGATTTGACGGAAAGACTGCCGGAAATCAACCCGGACCTGGCCAACCAGGTGAAGCACATTTTGGAGTATCACAAGTCCATTAGACATCTAAGGGGAGGAGAAGCGACGAAAATCAAGTATCGAAAGACACGAAGCCCGAAGCACTCCGAGAACTTAGTCACGGTCAAATCCTAAAAATACCTTCATCCCGACGGTTTCCTGGAACTGGACATGTCGAAATTTCACGGAAAAAGAGGAATTAATGCATTTACAGCGAATTTAGCTTATAATTAGAACTATCTATAAGAGCGCCGATTCTTCACGGGATGGACGGTAGATTTAGGGAGGATTAACTTGAAATGTTAAGCAAGGATATTGGAATAGATCTCGGCACGGCAAATGTGCTCATTCATGTGAAAGGACGCGGCGTTGTGCTCGATGAGCCATCTGTAGTAGCGATTGAAAGCGATACGAAACGCGTGCTTGCTGTTGGAGAAGAAGCTTTCCGCATGGTCGGTAGAACTCCAGGCAATATTATCGCGATTCGTCCATTGAAAGATGGGGTTATTGCGGACTTCGATATTACAGAAATGATGTTAAAGCATTTTATTGCAAAAGTAGGGGGCAAGAACTGGTATTCGCATCCGCGTATCTTGATCTGCGCCCCTACCAACATCACCTCGGTTGAGCAGAAGGCGATCCGCGAAGCGGCTGAGCGCAGCGGTGCCCGAGAGGTATTCATGGAAGAAGAACCGAAAGCAGCGGCAATTGGCGCCGGTATGGACATTTTCCAACCTAGCGGCAACATGGTTGTAGATATTGGCGGAGGGACGACGGATGTGGCCGTGTTATCCATGGGCGACATCGTCACCTCCTCCTCCATCAAAATCGCTGGCGACAAGTTCGATATTGCTATCACGAAGTATATCAAAAATAAGTACAAGCTGCTGATTGGTGAGCGGACGAGCGAAGATATTAAGTTGAAAATCGGAACGGTATATCCACACGGCAGAGATCAAGAGATGGATATTCGCGGTAGAGATATGGTATCCGGATTGCCGCTTACGATTACGATTCACTCCAGTGAGGTCCAGGAAGCTCTATGGGATCCGGTTTCATCGATCGTAACGGCTGCGAAGAGCGTTTTGGAGCGTACGCCACCTGAACTTTCCGCAGACATTATTGACCGTGGCGTTATCCTGACAGGCGGCGGAGCTTTGCTGCACGGCCTGGATCAGTTGTTAGCAGACGAGCTGAAGGTTCCGGTATTAATTGCGGAAGATCCTATGTCTTGCGTAGTTAAAGGAACAGGGATCATGCTCGATAATCTAGATAAAGTTTCCAAGCGTAAATTTAACTAGACAAGTTTATCCAAGAGGTGAAGAGATGCTAAGAGGACTGTATACCGCGGCGGCAGGAATGATCTCCGAGCAGCGCAGACACGATACCATTACGAACAATATTGCTAATATTAATTCCCCGGGTTTTAAACAAGGCAATGCCTTGTCGCGTTCGTTTCCGGAGATGCTTATTTCTACAATTCGCGGTGGACAAGGCGCCTCAACGGCACCGCTTGGGAAGATGAGTCTGGGTGTGTTTTCAGAGGAGAATATCTCCGTCCACGCACAAGGCGACCTGCAGGAAACGCAAAATCCATTTGATTTTGCCCTCGTGTCGGACATCCAAGTGCCTGGCATGGCTTTTGATGCTTCGGGGAAATACGTGAATGCGGACGGGGAGCGCACGTTCCAGCCACAGGCACTATTCACCGTCATGAATGCGAATGGAGAACTCCGGTATTCCTTGAATGGTAAGTTCACCGTCGATCCGACAGGACAGCTCGTGAACGCCAATGGCAATCAAGTGTTGGGTCGCGATGGACAACCCTTGCTGCTTGTTGATGGAGCGGGTCAGCCGATTCGGTCCTTTAAGGTAACAGACAAAGGGGAGTTCCTTGACGGAAACGGCCAACCGCTGTTGAATCAAGCTGGACAACCTGTAGGATTAATGCTTTCGCGTGCAGAGGATCCCAATCTGCTGTTGCGTGAAGGGAACGGTTTGTTGCGGATCAATCCAGGCGACGAAGCAACAGTTACACAGGTTGCCGTTGGGGATCAAGTCGAAGTTCGCCAAGGTTTTATCGAGCGCTCCAACGTGGATTCTGCGCAGTCTATGGTCGATATGATGTCGGCACTGCGCGCCTATGAAGCCAATCAGAAAGTCATTCAATCTTATGATAAAAGTATGGACAAGGCAGCGAACGAAGTCGGACGCGTCTAATCTAGCTTGCGAAGGAGCCACACATGAACAATTCCATGATTAACTCATCGGTATCCATGCACAGCTTACAGCAGAAGCTGGATATCTTGTCCAATAACATAGCGAACCTCAATACGACGGGTTTTAAGAAAAAGGATGCTTCCTTTGAGGATGTTCTGACCAATGTGAAGTCACAGCCGGAAGGATTCCGTCAGCAAGGCAGATTCTCTCCTCTTGGTTTCAACCAAGGGTGGGGATCAAAGTTGGTGCAAATCCAAACAAATCTTGCGCAAGGGCCAATTCAGTCCACAGGCGGTATTACGGATTTTGCAATTCAGGGAGACGGGTTGTTTGAAGTGTCCGTCAGCAAGGTGGATGGGAACGGAAACCAAGTGTTTCAACCGGCATGGACGCGTAATGGGTCTTTCAATTTGACACCTGATGCCAATGGCGATACGGTTCTTACCACTAAAGAGGGCCATTTTGTTACAGGAACAGACGGTAACCCCATTCGTATACCTGCTGGCTTCAGACCTGTTGTTCAACCAAACGGCATTATCAATGGATACAGTGAGCTGGACCCGACTGCTGAGCCGCTTAATCTGGGTCAGATCAAGCTGGTTCGCGTTGTGCGCCCACAGTTGCTCCAAGATGTTGGAGATAACCTGTACGCACTTCCTACGGGAATTACGGAGGCCGAGAAGGCGAACATTTTGCAAAATGTGGATCCGGGGCTGGATACAACCAATAATCGGGTTACATTAATGCAGGGGTTTTTGGAGCAATCCAATGTGACGCTTTCCGACGAAATGACGGATCTTGTGATGGTGCAAAGAGCGCTTCAACTCAATTCCCGGGCGATTACATCTGCCGATCAGATGATGAATATCGCGAATAATTTGCGCGCCTGATCGTAGAAAGGGAGGGATAGGGCTCGATGTCTGACAAGCCTAACAAGCCTACTCCAAAGAAGAAAAAGGCACCTAGGCCGAAATGGCTAAACATCATATGGCTTATTTTCAAAATCATACGTATTCCCGTTCTTTGTGTGTTAGCCGTTTATATCGGGCTATGGGTCGGATACTCCAAGCTGGGCCATCAGCCATCGGCGGAAATCTTCCATATGAGCACTTGGCGGCATTTATACGATTTGGTATTTGCGAATTAATTCAAACTCCCTTATTGGGAGTTTTATTTTTGTGTTAGCAAATGTATAATGAATGAAGGCTAATCGTCAGAGACCAGATAAAAGGCGCAGGAGGGGTACTTTGAATATTCCGAACATGCTCACCATCAGCAGGTTTGTTCTTATCCCTGTGTACCTCATCATTTTTTTCAGCGGCCATATCCAGATAGCCTTTCTGATCTTGCTGGCAGCAGGGCTTACAGATATCTTAGACGGTTATATTGCCAGAACTCGAGGTTTGGTGACACCTGTTGGTGTTATGCTGGACCCCCTTGCGGATAAGTGCATGATGATTGCGGTCATTCTCTCTCTACTCCTTACAGGGATGATACCATGGCAGGCGGCGGCAGCAATTTTTATTCGTGATCTGGGCATGATCATGGGCTCTGCTTTCGTCCACTTCAGGGGAAAATTAACCGTTCCCGCCAATGTGATGGGGAAATTAACAACAGTACTTTACTATCTCGCCATTCTCTTCATTGTATTTCATTTAGATTTCGCCATTACCTATTTGTGGTTCGTGATCGGGATCTCCTTTTTAACTTCCTTCATTTATATTTTTCAATTCTTGCTTTTAAATCGGAGGGCCAAAGCCAAATAGACCATAACGTAAAAAGAGCCTATGTGAGGGCTGTGCACACACCTCTTTACATAAGCTCCCCCTATATGAACCTTCACTTCTGCAGTTAATGAAGGGACACCAGTATTGTAAGTGATTACCTTGTATTTTATACAAGAAATTGAAAGGAGCATTTCCCGTTATGCTAGATATTAACCAGATTCAAGAAATTATTCCACATCGCCCCCCTTTTCTGCTTGTTGACCGCATTTTGGAAGTAGAGCAAGGCGTGAAAGCGGTAGGGATTAAGAATGTTACCATCAATGAACCTTTCTTTGCAGGTCATTTCCCAGGGTATCCGGTTATGCCGGGTGTGCTGATTATTGAAGCTTTGGCACAAGTGGGCGCTGTAGCTGTCCTTTCCATGCCTGAGTATAAAGGTAAAATTGGTTTATTCGCTGGTGCAGATGGCATTCGCTGGCGTCAACAAGTGGTGCCTGGTGATACACTGACATTAGAAATGACGATTACACGAGTTAAAGGAACAATTGTTAAAGGCCAAGCTGTGGCGAAAGTAGGCGAGAAAGTGGTAGTCGAAGGTGAACTTATGTTCGCCCTTGCTAATAAATAACCCCATAGATAAAAAGGAGATGAACCTGACTACTATGACGCGCGTACAAACAGAGTATCAATTATGGCTGAACGATCCAGCAGTGGATGCAGAAACGAAAAAGGAACTGCTTGCAATTCGGGAAGACGAGAAAGAAATTGAGGATCGCTTTTACAAAGATCTTGAATTCGGCACAGGTGGGCTTCGTGGCGTTATTGGCGCCGGAACGAACCGCATCAATGTCTACACCGTTGGTCGTGCAAGCCAAGGTCTTGCACAATATGTGAATAGCACAGGCGTACAAAGCCCTTCTATTGTACTGGCTTACGATTCACGTCATATGTCGCCGGAGTTCGCTCTAGAGGCTGCCCTGGTTTTTGCAGGAAACGGCGTTAAGGCCTATCTATTCAAAACATTACATGCTACACCACAGCTGTCTTTTGCCGTGAGATACTTAGGCGCGACAGCAGGCGTTGTCGTGACAGCAAGCCATAATCCACCTGAATATAATGGATATAAAGTATATGGCGCAGACGGTGGACAACTAGTTCCTCAGTTTGCGGAGCAAGTGATCGCCGAAGTTCAGAGCATTGACTCTTTTGATAAAGTGAAGAAGCTTAGTCAAGAGGAAGCAGAAACACAGGGACTTCTTACATGGCTTGGCGAGGATGTCGATCAAGCATACATAAAGGCAGTAACCGCGATTAGCCAGAATCCGGATGTGATTAAGGAAATTAGCGATGATTTCCGTGTCATCTTCACACCGCTGCATGGTGCGGGTAATGTGCCAGTCAGAGCTGTATTACAAACTCTCGGTTTTGGACAAGTCCGTGTTGTTGCTGAGCAAGAGCTGCCGGATGCACAGTTCTCTACCGTAAAGTCTCCGAATCCGGAAGAACGTGAAGCTTTTACACTCGCTATCGCACAAGCTAAGGAATGGGATGCTGATATCATTATCGGGACCGATCCGGATGCAGACCGTATGGGCGCAGTCGTGAAGGATCAGAACGGGGAGTATTTTGTTCTTACAGGCAACCAGTCGGGAGCCATTATTGTTAATTACTTATTATCGAGCTTGAAAGAGCGTGGAACACTTCCTGCCAACGGCGTAGTTGTCAAAACGATCGTAACGAGCGAGATGGGTGCAGTCATAGCGGATCATTATGGAATTCCAACGTTAAATACGTTAACCGGTTTTAAATATATCGGGGAAAAAATGACCCAGTTCGAGCAAACGGGCGAGCATACTTTCTTATTTGGCTACGAAGAGAGCTATGGTTATTTGGCTGGCGACTACGCGCGCGATAAAGATGCTGTCATCGCAGCTATGCTTATCGCAGAAGCGGCAGCTTATTATAAGAAACAAGGCAAGACATTATATGAGGTCCTGCAAGAGCTGTACGAATCCTTTGGTTACTTTTTGGAAAAACTGGAATCAAGGACGCTCAAAGGGAAAGACGGCGTAGAACAAATTGGACGTATGGTAGAAGCGTGGAGAACGAACCCTCCAACAGAGATTGCCGGTACGCCGGTTACCGCTATGGAAGATTACGCCAAAGGGGTAAATGGACTTCCGCTTGAGAACGTGCTGAAATTCAAACTGGAGGACGGTTCCTGGTTCTGTTTGCGTCCGTCGGGTACTGAACCCAAAATTAAATTCTATTTTGCGGTAAAAGGATCTTCAGGCGCAGAAGCGGCAGAACAGTTGGATCGCATCATTCAAAATGTACTTAGCCGTGTAGACGGATAATGAAATAGGATCAATTGAACCTCTTCAGAACCTAAGTCAGGGGTAGGTCGTCTAATGAATAGATGGAATAAATCCGTATTCATTGGGCCTATTTCCTCGAGTTTAGGAGCTGAAGGGGTTTTCGAATGTATATGGGACTAGAAAGTAAATGCTCTAAGGAGTGGACAATTGGTGAATTGGTATAAAACTTGGAATAACCCGCTCAAAAATGTATTATGGTGGCTTGTCATTATCGGCATGTTAGGCTCGCTTCCGCTAGCTTACACGCGTCACCTGACGGAAACTTCGACGAAGAACGTCGAGTTCGTTTTTGACTATCGTGACTTATTGGATATTTCGGATTTACAAACAAACCCGCAGAGCTTCATCGCGCAGCAGCTGAAAAATATGAAGGCCGCTGGCATTGGATCAATGGCCGTGTATGAAAGCACGCTAGGCGAGTTCAAAGAAAGCCGCCACATTGAGATGTATAACTCGAGGGACGCCGCCGCGCTTACGCAAACCTTTGGTGATCCTAATGAGAATTTCACCTATGTGTTGTTCAAGGACAGTGCGACCCAGCAAAAGCTGGAGCCATTAATTCAGAAAACATTTGCTGACCTAAACGTTGGCATTAAACCATGGAGCTTCAAAAACCGTAACGGGCTCATCATTCAAATGAGCATGGACGATGCTTCAATTAAGGGAATGGATCCTGACCCGATTACGCTGCAAATGCTGAAGGATCAAGGTTTCCACATTGTAGTACGCCTATCTAATCGCCGACCTTTCGTCACGAATGAGATGGATAAGTTCCTGAAGCAGCTGCATGATATGGGCGTGAAAAGAATCATTGTCGATGGCAATGAAGTTCCAGGTTATACGGAAGAAGATACGGAAGTTAGCCTTAATAAAATGGCGGATTTGCTGAATAAGAATGGCATCGGTTTAGCCGCAATCGAATTACTGAAAGAGCCTCAGAAGGGTTTCAATACGTTAGCGAAACAGACGAACTATAATGTCGTCCGGCTGCATTCTTTCACGGAGAAAGATGGAGAGAAACTCATGGAGCCGCTGAAAAAGGCCGAGCTGGAAGACCGCATTCAAGGCGTTGCGGATCGCTTCGTGCTTGCGGTGAAAGATCGCAACATCCGGATGGTTTTCTTAAATGCCAAACCGCTGAAGAGTCTGGATAAAGGCAAATTAGTAGACCCTCTGTCCGCCTTGTACGAGAGCTTGCAGGGCAAGGACGGAGCGATTCCGCGCATTGAGAAAGCCGGCTTTACGCTTGGTTCAGCGCAGACATTCGAAGTGCATACAACAGGATGGCAAAAAATCGCTAGCGTCTTTATGTTGATTGGCGGTTTAAGCATCATTGTGCTTATGATTTCTTTCTTCATTCCAGAAGCTACACTTGTGTTTTTTGTGCTTGGACTGCTCGGTCTGGTCGGTTTACATACCTTGTCAGCTAATTTGTATGCACAAGGACTTGCCTTGGGAGCAGCGATTTCCGCTCCAAGTATTGCGATTATGCTGGCGATTCGAACGGTTCGATCGGGGGCTGCAGCGAAGTGGAAATCAGGTCTTGCGTTTGCAATATGGACGCTCATCAAGACATCGGCGATCTCACTTCTTGGTGTCGTCTACGAGGTTGCGCTTCTGAATCACATTACGTATTCGCTTGTTTTACAGCAATTCCGTGGTGTAGGTGCGCTGCATCTACTGCCAATAGCAATCGCAGGTGTGTACTTGCTGTTCTTTAGCGAGAGCAATACCTATAGCGATAAAATTATGCATGTTCGTCGTATCCTTACATCCTTCATTAGCGTATTGTGGATCGTTATTGCGGGAGTTGCCCTGGCTGCTGTTTTCTATTACTTGTCTCGCACGGGTAACGAAGGACAAGCTTCAACGGTGGAAAAACTATTCCGTTCGTTCTTGGAGAACACACTTGGTGTACGCCCGCGTACGAAAGAGTTCTTGGTGGCTCATCCTTTATTCGTTCTCGGCGCATACTTATCTATACGCTATAGACATGCTGTCTACTTGATTTTCATAGGTGTAATTGGGCAGCTTTCCATTGTTGATACCTTTGCTCACTTGCATACACCGCTTCATATTTCTCTCATCCGTATATCCTACGGTATCGGTTTTGGCGCGATTATTGGCCTCGTTCTTATCGCAGCTTGGGAAATCATCACAAGGAGTTGGAAACGATGGGTGCCAAGGTTGTCAAAATAGCGCTATCGGGCTACTACGGTTTCGATAATAGCGGGGATGAGGCTGTGCTTCAATCGATTTTGTTCGCTTTGGAGGAGCAAGGCCGAGAGCAGGGCATTCGTATTGAGCCGATTGTACTTTCCGCGAATCCGGAAAAGACGTCAGCGATGTACGGTGTCCAATCCTATCACCGTATGAGACCAGGCCCACTTCTCAGCGCTCTGCGGGAAGCAGACGGTTTGATCAGCGGCGGTGGGAGCTTATTGCAGGATGCTACAAGCTCCAAGACGATTCCGTATTACTTAGCCGTTTTGAAAATCGCACAGTGGCTTGGGAAGCCTACGTTTATATACTCTCAAGGCATCGGCCCGGTGAACCGCCGGATGTTCGATGGTTGGATCCGCGGCGTGTTCAAACGATGCGCATACATCTCCGTCCGCGATACGGAGTCCGCGGAGCTGCTTGGGAAGATGCGCCTCCCGCGGGAGCGCATCGCCGTCGTGCCCGACCCGGTCATGGGCCTGCCGCTTCGCGGCGAGGCTGGTGCTGGCGGGTCGGCTGAGGGCGCGCGGACGGTGGGCGTGTCCGTCCGCTTCTGGAACGAGGACCGCTCGGAGCTGGAAGCTCTCTCGCGGTCCCTGGCAAAGCTGCTCGCCGCCGATTCTAGCGTGCGGCTGCGGTTCTTGCCCTTCCACCTCCCTTCGGACGAGGTGGCCTCGCAGTTCGTGATCGACCGGTTGGGCGATCACGGGTCGCGGGTGGATATGGTGCCGGGCATCGTCCATCCGCAGGATATGCTCGCGCAGGTCGCGGGTTGCGACCTGCTGATCGGGATGAGGCTGCATTCCTTGATTTATGCAGCCTCGCAGTATGTGCCTATGGTCGGCATCTCGTACGATCCGAAGATCGACCAGTTTCTCCATAGGCTTGGCATGAAAGCTGCCGCATCGACGTCTCGTTTCGATGCGGATGCCTTGGCCCAGGAGGCTGCGTCTCTCCTGGATGGCCGAGAAGCTTGGGCGGCGTCCAAGCGCGCCGCCATCGAGGAGCTTAAGGCGCAGGCCCAGTTCCCTGCGAAAAGCATCGTTTCCTTTTTTAATAAATAAAAAAATCAACCAAAACGTGAAAGCCAACGTCACATAAAGGAAGAGATATCTATGAGCTCAACATCGACAACGACAGCTGGAGTTGTTTCTGCCCAAGCTATACCGAAAGTAAGCATATATGGGGTTCCTGTCTCCAAGATGAGCATGAACCAAACAGTTGCCTACCTATCCAAGGCAATTGAACAAAGACAGCCTCATCAAATCATAACCGCAAACCCGATTATGGTGATGTCGGCGCTGGATGATCCCACCTATATGAGCATGATGCAGCGCGCCGAGCTTATCGTTCCTGATGGAACAGGAGTAGTCTGGGCCGCCAATTATGTTGGAGAGCCTGTCGCAGAGCGGGTCCCAGGTTACGATTTGTTAAATGAGCTGATGAAGGCCGGAGAATCGAAGGGTTGGAAAGTCTATCTGCTCGGTGCTTCTAATGAAGTGATTCAAGCGGCAGCGGACAAAATACGCAAGAATTATCCTGGAATCAAGCTCGTTGGTGTGCGTGACGGTTACTTCAAAGATGAGCAGGATGCCGAAGTGATTCAATCCATTGTAGATGCCGCACCGGACCTTCTATTTGTAGGGAGAGCGGCAGCGAATCAGGAGCCTTGGATCGGCAAATACAAAGGGCAGATCGGCGTTCCGGTTATGATGGGAGTCGGGGGAAGTTTTGATGTTCTTTCGGGCAAGCTAAAAAGAGCACCGGTTGTATTCCAAAAACTACGTCTTGAATGGTTTTACCGCCTGTTACAGGAGCCGTGGCGCTACAAAAGAATGTTATTACTCCCTAAATTCGCGATGAAAGTGATGCGTGACAAAGAGAAAGTCACAAAACCATGAAAATTTTTATGAAAATTGGCTGAAAACGGTCATTTCAGACAAATTTAGCAGTAGTATTTGTGGACAAATGGGAGTATAATTCTCTTCGGCGGATCACCTGCCACCCAAGACAAGAGGAGCTGTGAAGAAGACATGTATGGATTATACGCGATTGGGTTCATCGCTGCCTGCATTATTGCAGTGCTGCTGACACCCCTGGTCAAAAAGTTTGCCTTCTGGGTTGGAGCTGTAGATGCCCCCAACCATCGAAAAGTTCATACGCGAATTATGCCGCGTCTCGGGGGCCTAGCTATCTTCCTTGCCTTCGTCGGAGCTTATTTCGTCGTCTCTCCAGCGCTTGATGCCGTTAACTCCAATGCAGCGTTCGGTTTGCTGCTCGGCGGGTTAGTTATCGTCATCACAGGGGCTTTGGATGACCGTTTTCAACTATCCCCTAAATGGAAGCTTCTTGGGCAGCTGATTGCTGCGTGTATCGTCGTTTCCTTTGGCCTCAAAATCGATCTCGTTAACATTCCTTTCGGAGAGACGAACCTGCCTATCGGTTGGTTGAGTATCCCGATTACGATATTATGGATTGTCGGCGTATCCAATGCCATTAACCTAATTGACGGTCTTGATGGCCTGTCTGCGGGCGTATCTGGTATTGCTACTACTACGATTCTTGTTTTAGCGCTTATGATGAATAATGTAACAGTTATTCTGTTGGCTGTGATCTTACTTGGAAGTATCGTCGGATTCATGTTCTATAACTTCCATCCGGCCAAAATTTTTATGGGCGACTCGGGCGCCTTGTTCCTAGGCTTCGCACTTGCGACACTCTCGATCCTAGGCTTTAAACAAGCAGCCGTTGTCTCGCTTCTAATCCCGATTATGATCCTAGGCGTACCGTTATCGGATACCTTCTTCGCGATTATGCGCCGTTACGTGAATAAATTGCCGATTTCGGCACCGGACAAAAGCCATCTTCATCACTGCTTGCTGCAGCTTGGCTTCAGCCATCGTACAAGCGTACTGATCATTTACGGTATTGCTTCTGTATTCGGCGGCAGCGCGGTTATCTGCTCCGTCTTCATTTCCCAGGATTCGACTTGGGGACTAATCATGATCATTGTTGCTCTATTCCTAGTGATGCTCGTCGGAGCAGAAGCAATCGGCATCATTAGTAAAAGCCGCAAGCCGGTTCTTAACTTCCTGCAAAGACTTGTAGGTAAGACTGTGCAGAGCGACCGCATGGGCAAATAATCAGCACTTATACCTGTTTCACTCCAATCCAACCTTCGGGTTGGATTTTTTTTCTATTTTGTGAACTTCCTTCTTTCTCTAAACAATTGAGAGGTTTTGACCGATAAGAAAGGTACAAGAACTTTTGGCGGTATGCCGCGTCAAATCATGAAGAATGATAGAAGGATTTGGGAGGGATTGTCGAAAGTAAGTTTGTCTAACCGACGGTTAGCAGCATTGCTATGTCAAATGAATGGAATTTAGAGGACATAAGGAGGAACTAGCTTTGAAGACCAAGCAAAGAAATAAGTGGATTAGCATTAGCCTCATGGTTGCCATGTTGTTGGCCTTGCTTCCGCCACTCGGGGCTTCGGCCGCGCCTGTAATTAATATTACGAATTACTACGTACATACTGACCCTAATGATACTACTGTGGTTCAGGATCCTGAGCAATTCCTTGATGCATTGATTCCAAGGATTACGGCAAACCCAATTACGCTAAGTGCAGACATTGGGGGTATTTCAGATGATCAGATTACGAACGTTTTCTATGAAATCAAAAATATGACCACAGGTATTACGACACCAAACAAAACAAATCGCGCCATCAAAAATCCTAATAACAGCAACCAAATCACCTTTGAGAATATTCAATTAACGGAAGGTTTAAATAAAATTGTTGTTAAATACGGAAGCACTTCAACGGTTGATTCTAAGCCGGCTTGGGTGTACTTCACACCGGTATCCAACATCACAAATTTGAAAATCAATGATGTTGATTTCGCAGATGGTGGTATGTACCCAGCAACAGGTCCTTATACGAATCTTACAATTACAGGTAATTCTAATAATGCTTATCAAGTAAATGCTACGGTATCGGGAACTACTTATGAAGCAACTAATTTTTCTGGCGGTATTTTTACATTCTTAACAAACACGGGAAGGGCTTCGGATCTCACCTTAACGCCAGGGGACAATCTAATCACTTTCGTTGCCAAGAACCCGACAAACTATTATACAACGTCAAGAAACTTTATTTATAACAATGGCTTAGGCTTTGCTTATAATGGTAAAGTTCGTTTTAAAGAGGCAGCAGCAGGGAACTCAGACCAAGCATTGGTCAATATCCCTAATTTGGTGAGTTCAACGGATAATAACATTGTTTTTACAGCTGATTTAAAGAACAGTAAAGGAAACATTACGGCAGGTAGCCCAGATTACTTATACGCGGATATCAGCGTTGCGGGAAGTGGGACAACTCTCCGTTATACATTTGCAACAAATTCGACAACCCCTATTGGCGGTTACTTGAATGTTAACCCTAATGTTCCTAGTGGAACGGCTCCTAGCCTGGTTAATCCTGCGACTGTAACAGGTGGAACAGCTTACGATGTTCATCATATTGAAGCAAACCTACCACTCAGCGGTACAACGACTTCACAGGAAATCGACGTTAAATTCGTAACAAGTCTAGGTGGAGAATATACAACTAGATATAATTTTAATTACATTAACCCTACTTTGCCTTACATTGATTACACTGCGCAATACTTTGCTCCACCTACTGGAGTTGGAGCAGGTTATGAAGTTAAGCTTACTGAGCAAGGAACGAATCAAATCAATGAATTCCCTGCTAAACTTAAATTCCATGTGAATGGCAATGCCGATAAAGTGAAAGTAACGATCCCCGGATTTGCAGGCAATGGTGATGTGAACGTTACTGCGGGTGTAGCGGAGATTGATCTTCATGATATACCGGATGGCGCTACCAAGCTGACTTTGGTCCCTTGGAACACGACAACAGGATATAACCAAGCTGGTGCCAAAGTGTATCAGTTGAATATCTCAAGTGCTCCTTACGTCATTGTGAACAGTCTCTATAATGGGAAAGTAGTCAGTAATCCGGCTCAAATCACTTGTGCGAGCGGAGCGGCACCTTGTATTACAGGTAAAATTGTCAATCTGCCTGCATCAAGCTATGGCGATATTGAATTAACTGTGAATGACACAAATATTAATATTCCAGCTGGAGCAATTGACACGGTAACTGGAACTTTCAATATCCCTGCTTCTGCATTGAATCCCCTTTTTGATGCAGATGGTAAGAAAACGATTAAATTCTCACTGTACTTGAAGCCTGCAGGCGTAAAAGTGCTTGTTACACAAACGATTTATGAGATCTTCGTTTTAAGCGATTTCGCACCGCTAGTTGAAGAACTAGCCCTTGATCCAGCTATCACGCCTTTTACACCTAGTTCAGTGCCTGGAGCTTTCCTGACGACGTCTGATAAGCTGCAGCTCTCTGGTACAGTGTTAAACGCAAAATTAAATTCAGCAGATGCTACTTCAACAGCTATTTTATATGTAAGAAGTGTTCCTAATGGTTCCACTCTTACTGTTGGTACTACGCCGCTACTAGCCCAAATCTCTCAAGTGACCAATCCACTGGATGGTAATCAAATTACGACTAAATTCAAAATATCGACTCCTTTAAGTTTGGATGCTTATGGAGATTATGTGTTAGAACTGGTGGCTAAGAATAAGACTGGCCGTACGACAAGCAAAATGATTACTGTTACAAAACAGCCTGTAGATTATCTGCTTCTTCAACCAACGAATTTCGTTAAAAATGCAGATAAGATTGATCAGGCCAATGTAAATACAAATTTCCAAACTGTCGTGATTCAAGCTGATGGAGCAGACTCCATTGTCTATAATAAAACAGAAGCTAAACTTACTGCGCCAGGTATTTTCCGTTTGGATGTACCGAACTTGAAAGCAGGCAAAAATACAGTTAGCTTTGAAGTTATTCGAGGCAGTGCTAAATCAAAAGGTACCTTTATTCTCAATAATCTGAATACACCAATTGAAGGTGCGCAGTATCGTACGAATATTGCAGCTAAAATGAGCCTGTTCGATGGGGATCTTACATTAACTTTCCCGAAAGACACGAAGTTGATGAGAAATGACCGTACACAAACGGAACAATTCATCACATCTGATCGTAAATTAGTGTTTGGGATTGCCAATCAAGATGACGGGCGTGTAGATAAGGCTTCTGAGACTCAAGCCGGCATGCGCTTCCTTCAAGAGCCGACAGGACGATTCAGAGCTGCCAGTAAACTGTTCTGGATTGATGGCGGTTCGATTGATAGTAGTGCAGCAAGTACAAATGCGACGCTTAAAGACGCTCTACAAGGCAGTGGTAACCTACCATCTCCATCGCTACCTGGACCTGGGGAGACGGCGTTTTACTCCCGTTACATTAAAAATCTAGTTATACCTACGGAACGTGGAACGTTAACGTTGAAATACGATGAAGAGATTCGTAATGACTCTTGGAAGTATCTCACTGTGTACCAATTCGGTACGTTCTTGGATCCAAGCGGAACCGGGAACCAATACGTAGGATGGAAGAATATTGGCGGCGTTGTAGATGCCAAATCCCATACGATCAAAGTACCGGTTGAAAATTTCGGCTATTTCCAAGTCATGTATATGGATAACAGCTTTAATGATGTAACGAATCATGACTGGGCCCGCGATTACCTGGATATTCTTTATTCCAAAGGGATTATGAATAACAAGACACCGGGACAGTTCTTGCCGAATGACGCTATTACTCGCGGTGAGTTTGTAACGATGTTGGTTAACATTTTTAATATCCCATTAGTAAATGAAGATACAACCTATCATACTAACGATCCGACCAACCCTAACTTCCAGGGTACTTTCGCGGATGTGCGCAGAGGCCTTGGATTGCCGAATAGCAGCAGTTTGTATGACTTCATGCATATTGAAGCCGGAGCACGGGCGGGTATCGTCAGAGGTAACTCTAACGGCTTGTTCCTTCCGACCAATTCGATTAGCCGTCAAGACGCCGCTGTTATGATCGAAAGAGCAGCAAACATGAAAACCAGCGCGGATTCAGTCAAATCACTTGCTAATCTTAAAAAGCAATTCACAGATGCAGGTGACATGGATACCTATGCACTAGCTTCTATAGAAGCAGTTATTAAAGCAGGACTGATGGATGGCATTGAAAACGCGCCTGTTCAAGGACAGAAGAAGCCAACCTACAGCTTTGATCCAAAGGGCAATATGACCAGAGCGCAAGCTGCGGCGATTGCTAACCGCGTTCTTAAGCAACAGAAGAAAATTCCTTAAATCTTGAATTGAAGTGAACAAAGACTGCTCCGATATAATCGGATGCAGTCTTTTGCTTTTCTTATGGTCAAAAAATCGTTTCAGCTTATCTTAAGCTAACTTTTAGGTTAAATTCAGCTTCTCTACTTATTTAGTTCACAATTAACATGTAAATTGTAAATGTGAGTGATACATGCACAAACCGATAATTATTTCTCTAGTAAATAGAGCCTACTGGAAAATACTTATCAATGAAATTTAGTATATACTCACGTATACTAAGTCGTGTAGCCGAGATGATAGCCGCGGAGCTACATAGAACGGCTGAAAAAATGATTCAAACTGTCGTCCCGTTGGTTATAAGTTTTTATAACAAAAAACTTTAAAATATTAGGAGGAAACAAACCCTTATGAAGAAAACTCTATCCGTAGTCCTTACATCTGCTATGGCTCTTTCCATGTTTTCATCTCTAGCATTCGCAGCAAAATCGTCTGAAGATTTCACAGATCTGAAAGATTTGGATGCTGCTACGAAAGCAAAATTTGATGCGATGATCTCCGCTGGTATCTTCGACGGCGTATCCGAAACAACATTTGGTCTGAAAGACGAAATGAACCGTGCACAATTTGCAAAAGTTGCTGCATTGATCATGGGTCTTGACGTAAATAAAGATTTGAAAACTTCCAGCTTCACTGACGTTAGTGTTGACGATGCAGCTAACGGTTATGCACTTCCTTACATCGAAGCTTTGAAAACTGCTGGTGTAACTGATGGTTATGCAGAAGGTCAATACAACCCAGCTGGTAAAGTAACAAAAGAACAACTGGCTACTTTCTTGGTTCGTGTTCTTGGTCAAGACGATGCAGCTAAAGGTAAAACAGGTACTGATACAACAGTATCCGGCTGGGCACAAGGTTATGTAGCTCTAGCACTTGAATTGAAACTTCTTTCTAACGGTGAAGATGGTACTTTCGGTGGCCAAGCTAACGCAACTCGTGACCTTCTTTTGACAGGTGCTTATGAAGCGAAACAACAATACGTACCAGCTGGTAAAGTCTCCGTAACAGGAGCGAAAGCAACGGGCGCGCAACAAGTAACTGTAACTTTCAACAAACCGGTTGATACAGATAAAGCTACTGTGAGCTTGAAAAAAGGATCTAGCGATGTTGTTACAACTACAAAATTCTCTGATGACAAGAAATCCGCGGTTCTAACATTGACTGATGTGAAAGTAAGCAATGGCGAATACACAGTAACTGTTTCCGGTTTGGATGCAGCTACAGTTGATAAAACATCCGCAACTTTCACAGGTGAAGATGAAGTTCTTACAAAAATCGACTTCGTAAATGCTGGCGACACTATCGCTTATGCAGATAAAACGATCGTAAAAGTTAAAGCTTCTAACCAATACGGTGAGAATGCAACAACAAACGCTGGTTCTTACAACGTGTACACATCTGCTGCAACATTCACTAAAATCACGAAAGATACAGATGGTACTTTGTTGATCACTTTGGATACAGCTAACGAAAGCACAACCCAAGGTGTATCTGTAATCCCAGTAACTGTTGTAAACAATGACAGCCATATCACAGCTACGAAAAACTTCAAATTGGGTACACAACCAATCTTGACAAAACTTGAGCTTGGTGATGCTCGCTACTCCGTAGGCACAGCACTTAACGGTAAAGGCGAAAACGTGAAATTCGACCTTAACCTGTTTGACCAATACGGCGGTACAATCTCTTATGACTCTTTGATGAATGCGACAGTATACAGCAACGGTAACACAAGCACATCTAAATTATTCGGTGAAACAACTGTGATCTGGAACGATTACATCCCAGCTGAAGATGTGAAAACAGAAGTAGAAGATAACGGCAATGACATCCCAGAAGTTAAAATCTCGTTGATCAATGATGTTGATAAAGCTGGTGACTATAACTTCACCGTGTTCAACCAAGCGGCTACAGCAAGCGGTAAAATTTCTGTTCAATCTTCGAAACTTGCAAACAAAGTTGAAATTGGCGAAATGAACGATGTGATCGCGGCTGGTGACACAGAAGTTTATATTCCTGTCGTAGCTTATGATGCAGCTGGTAACCAATTAAGCATGGATGACCTGACTAGCGATGAAAACATCAAACGCATCCAAGTGAACGTTTCTGGTGTCGAAGGTCAAACAACTGCAAGCATCCTTGATTCCGGTGAGCACAAAGGTTCGATTAAACTGAACCAAATTAGCAACAACACTAAAGGTGCAGTATCGATTACAGCGATCATTGCAACAGCGAATGCAAGCAGCACTTCCACAAAAACATTTACAGTTGCTGACGCTCGTGTACCTGATCACTTCAAAGTAGTAACAGATCCTGCGAAATCCGTTGTAAAAGGTGGAGAATCTGATATTGAGCTTGCGGTCATTGACCAATACGGCCAAGTACTTGACGATGCACACTTCACTGATAGCCAAGGCAACAATGCTCCAACGTTCGTTGACGGTTCGAACAACAAGTACCAAGTAAAAGTTGAAGTAACAGCTACAGGTACTGCAGCTGGTACAATCGGCCTGAAAAAAGGTGACGATAACAACAATGCAATTACTTCCGCCATCTTTGGTAAAGGTGAAACTGCTGGTGACTTCGAAGCATTCAATGATGAGTACACACTCTTCACAACAGAAGGTGCTACTGAAGGTGCAAAAGCAGACTACACTGCAACAATCACGAAAAACGGCACTGAGATTTCCAAATTGACAAGAACGATCACAGTTGCTAGCGCAACAGACGACCTAACTTACTCCGTGAACGCCGTTCCAACATTGTTCAACTTTAGCGATAGTGGCGTAGTAGTTGGATCGACTTATGGTACTGATGGTACAGCAATCTCTGCTGATGATCTGAAAGATGTAACGAAATCTCAAGTATTTGCACAAGAAGTTAAACTTACAGCTAAAAACGCTTCTGGCGACACTGTAAAACTTCCAGCTGGTACAATCACAGACATTAAGACATCGAACAATGCAGTTGCAAAAGTAGCGCTTGTTGATGGTAAAGCGTATGTTCTTGGTAACAAAACAGGTACAGCTACATTGAACGTAACGTACAGAACAATTAAAGGTGAAATTAAATCAGCTACTGTTGCAGTAACATCGAAAAATGATGCACTTGCAGTCGATAAAGTTGAAGCAGACAGCACAATGACAGTTGCTACAACTGGTGGCAATGCATTCATCAATCCAGATCTAATTGTTACTGATAACTACGGTGTTGAGTATGAGCAAGAAGATGCACAAAAAGCTAACGGTGTACTCGGCGTAACATTCTCTGCTAACGGCTACTCCGCTAACATTTCTGCAGTATCCATCGATGCGAATGGTAAAATTCAAGTAACGAAAACATCTGATGCTGATGGATCCTTTGATTTAACAATCACATCTCCAAGTGGTAAATCCGATGTTGTCGCAGTAACTGTAACTGGTGCAGCTAATAACAAATAAGATTCACCATTACAAGAAAGAAGGCCAATTGGCCTTCTTTTTTATTTATGTGCTTTGCATAAATGACCATGGTAAATAGTTATCAATGATTTTATCATTAGTCGATAGTATACTAAGTTTGTAGACGAGATGATATACAAGATGATATACGAAATTGATTGCAAGTCACTGCGATTCACTTAAAAAGCTAATCCTAAGGTTTTATAACAAAAAAACTTCAAATATTAGGAGGAAACAAACCTTTATGAAAAAAACACTTTCCGTAGTTCTTACTTCCGCTATGGCTCTTTCCATGTTCTCATCCTTGGCATTCGCAGCGAAATCCTCTGCTGACTTCACAGATTTGAAGGATTTGGATGCCGCTACAAAAGCAAAATTCGATGCGATGATCTCTGCAGGTATTTTCGATGGCGTATCTGAAACAACCTTTGGTTTGAAAGATGAAATGAACCGCGCACAATTTGCAAAAGTTGCTGCATTAATTATGGGTCTTGACGTAAATCAAGATTTGAAAACATCGAGCTTCACTGACGTTAGTGTTGACGATTCAGCCAACGGTTATGCACTTCCTTATATCGAAGCTTTGAAAACAGCTGGTGTAACTGACGGTTATGCGGAAGGTCAATACAACCCGGCAGGTAAAGTAACAAAAGAACAGTTGGCTACTTTCCTGGTACGCGTTCTTGGACAAGACGAAGTTGCTAAAGGTAAAACAGGCACGGACAAAACAGTCTCCGATTGGGCACAAGGTTATGTTGCTTTAGCACTTGAATTGAAACTTCTAACTAATGGCGAAGATGGTACATTTGGCGGCCAAGCTAACGCAACTCGGGATCTTTTATTAACTGGTGCTTATGAAGCAAAACAACAATATGTACCGGCTGGTAAAGTTTCGGTTACTGGTGCGAAAGCAACTGGAGTTCAAAAAGTTGAAGTTACCTTTAACAAGCCTGTTGATGTAGAAAAAACCAAGTTGTCCTTGAAAAAAGGTAACGCTGATGTTGTAACAACTACCGCTTTCGCGGCTGATAAAAAATCTGCGGTTTTAACACTAACAGATGTTAAAATCAGCAATGGTGAGTACACAGTAAATATGAGCGGTCTTGATGAAGCTGCTGTTGATAAAACGACTGCTACTTTTAAAGGCGAAGACGAAGTAATGAAAAACATCGAATTCGTATCCGCAAATGACACGATTGCTTATGCAGATAAAGTTATTGTTAAAGCTAAAGCTGTAAATCAATATGGTGAAGCTGCTTCTACAAATGCAGGTTCTTACGATGTGTACACATCAGCTGCAACATTTACGAAAATAACAAAAGACAATGACGGCACTCTGTTGATCACATTGGATACTAACACAAATGACACGACGCAAGGTGTGACTGTGATTCCAGTAACAATTGTGAATAATGACAGCCATATCACTGTAACAAAAAACTTCAAGCTTGGTACGCAACCAATCTTGACGAAACTTGAGCTTGGCCAACCGCGTTATTCTGTGGGTACTGCTCTGAATGCGAAAGGCGAAAATGTTAAGTTTGATTTGAACTTATATGACCAATATGGTTCTGTTATGTCCTATGAAACACTATCCAGTGAAGACAAGCTTAAAGATACTAGCTTAATCTGGAATGATTATCTTGCGAGCGAAGATGTTAGCTATGTAATGGAAGATAACGGCAACGACATTCCACAAGTGAAAATCTCCTTGCTTAAAGATATTGATAAATCCGGAGATTTCGGCTTCACTGTATTTAACCAAGCGGCAACTGCAACAGGTAAAGTGAGCATTCAATCCGCAAAAGTAGCGACTAAAATAGAAATTGGCGATATGAATGATGTGATTGCATCCGGAGACACGGATGTATATGTTCCATTGATGGCTTATGATGCAAATGGCAAACAACTGAGTGCAGACGATTTGGCAAGCGATGCGAACGCTGAGCGTATTAGAGTTTCAATCTCTGGGGCAACGGGTAGCAGCACAATTGCAACTTCGGGTGAGCACAAGGGTATGATTAAATTAGATAAAATTGATGCAGGTTCTAACGGAGCAGTATCTGTAACAGCAGTTATTGCAACTGCGAATGCTAGCAGCACAGCAACTAAAACGTACACTGTTCACGATGCACGTATTGCGGACCATTTGAAAGAAGTAACAGTGCCAGCTAAAAATGCTGTAGCAGGAGCAACTTCTGATTTTGAGTTCAGCGTGATTGACCAATATGGTCAAGTGTTGGATGATTCCAACTATGTAAATAGCAATGGTTCTGTGGTTCCGACGGCAGAAGGCAATACGAAATATAGCGTCGTCGCAACAGCAGTAACTTATGATGTAAATGGTAATGTTATTGACAATACTACTGCGCATGTTCTTACTCCAAATGGCGACGTATTGACTAAAAATACGTACGAAAAAGGTACTAACGACTACAAAGCTTTCAATGATGAGTTCACTTTTGAAACAACAAGCGCAGCAAAAGAGGGGACTTACGTTAAGTTCACAGCTCAAATTCTTAAAGGCGATCAAGAGATTTCCAAAGTAGAAAGAACACTTACTGTTGTTGGTAAAAATGCAGATTTAACTTATAGTCTTGGAACAGTAGCACCATTGTTCAATGCTATGGACAGTGACGTAGTGAATGACAGTGAATTGGCAATTGCAACAAGCAAATTGTCCCGCGAAGTAAAAATTACAGCTAAAAACGCTGCAGGTGAATCCGTTGAGCTTCCGGCCGTGGCTACACAAATTACAACTTCAAACCCTAGCGTGGCACAGGTTGCGATGGGTACTGGAGAGGATGCAGGTAAAGCTTTTGTAATGGGGAATAAAGAAGGCACTGCAACATTGAGTGTGACTTATCAAACGGTTGACGGTAATGTTAAACAAGCAAGTGTACCTGTAACGGTAAAAAGCGATATGGTTGCTGTAGACAAGTTGGAAGCTGGGGAATCGGAAGCAACGATTTCTACAGGTGCTAATGCTTATACGGTAGCAGATCTGACTGTTACGGATAACTATGGTGTTGAGTACGACAAAGATCAAGCACCGGCATACAACTATTTGATGGGTCTGGCATTCTCCGCGGATCAAGTTAAAGGAAAAGTGGAGATTAGTGCTGACGGAACAATCAAAGCTGATAGTGGCACAACATTTGATTTGATCATCACTTCGCCAAATGGCAAGTCGACTGTAACGTCGGTAATTGTGAAGTAATTATTTTGGAGGAGAAGAAGGCCCTTCGGGGTCTTCTTTTTTTGCATTTTCCTAGTGCGAGCACAGACTAATCTAGCTATCTACTTGGAAAATACTTGTCAATGAATTAATGGTGAGATAATAGTATACTAATTCATGTAGACGAGGTGATAGAAAAAAAGCTATACGAAATTGATAGCAAGCTACTTCGATGTCGTCCCGTTGTCCCGTCGGTTATAAGTTTTTATAACAAAAAACTTTAAAATATTAGGAGGAAACAAACCCTTATGAAGAAAACTCTATCCGTAGTCCTTACATCCGCTATGGCTCTTTCCATGTTTTCGTCTCTTGCATTCGCAGCGAAATCATCTGCTGATTTTACAGATTTGAAAGACCTGGATGCTGCTACAAAAGCGAAATTTGATGCTATGATCTCCGCTGGTATCTTCGACGGCGTATCCGAAACAACATTTGGTCTGAAAGACGAAATGAACCGTGCACAATTTGCAAAAGTTGCTGCATTGATCATGGGTCTTGACGTCAACAAAGATTTGAAAACTTCCAGCTTCACTGACGTTAGTATTGACGATGCAGCTAACGGTTATGCACTTCCTTACATCGAAGCTTTGAAAACAGCTGGCGTAACGGATGGTTATGCAGAAGGTCAATACAACCCAGCTGGTAAAGTAACGAAAGAACAATTGGCTACTTTCTTGGTTCGTGTTCTTGGTCAAGATGAAGCAGCTAAAGGCAAAACTGGTACAGATGCAACAGTATCCGGTTGGGCACAAGGTTATGTAGCATTAGCGCTTGAATTGAAGCTTCTTTCTAATGGTGAAGATGGTACATTCGGCGGTATGGCTAACGCAACTCGCGATCTACTTTTGACAGGTGCTTATGAAGCAAAACAACAATACGTACCAGCTGGTAAAGTTTCAGTAACAGGAGCAAAAGCAACAGGTGCGCAACAAGTAACAGTTACATTCAACAAACCAGTTGACGTTGAAAAAGCGAAACTGACATTGAAAAAAGGATCTAGCGAAGTTGTTACAACAGCGAAATTTGCTGATGACAAGAAATCCGCGGTTCTTACATTGTCTGATGTGAAAGTAAGCAAAGGTGAATACACAGTAACTGTATCTGGTTTGGATGAAGCTTCAATTGATAAAACATCCGCAACTTTCACAGGTGAAGATGAAGTTCTTACAAAAATTGATTTCGTAAATGCTGGCGACACTATCGCTTATGCAGATAAAACGATCGTAAAAGTTAAAGCTTCTAACCAATATGGTGAGAATGCAACAACAAACGCTGGTTCTTACAACGTGTACACTTCTGCTGCAACATTCACTAAAATCACAAAAGATACAGATGGTACTTTGTTGATCACTTTGGATACAGCTAACGAAAACACAACACAAGGTGTATCTGTTGTTCCAGTAACTGTTGTTAACAACGACAGCCACATCACAGCTACGAAAAACTTCAAATTGGGTACACAACCAATCTTGACGAAACTTGAGCTAGGTGATGCTCGCTATTCCGTAGGTACAGCACTAAATGGTAAAGGCGAAAACGTGAAATTCGACCTTAACTTGTTTGACCAATACGGCGGTACAATTTCTTATGACTCTTTGATGAATGCGACAGTATACAGCAAAGACAATACAAGCACGACTAAATTGTTCGGTGACACAACTGTGATCTGGAACGATTACATCCCAGCTGGAGATGTGAAAACAGAGATTGAAGATAACGGTAACGATATCCCGCAAGTTAAGATCTCCTTGAATAAAGATCTTGATAAAGCTGGCGATTACGGCTTCACTGTGTTCAACCAAGCGGCTACAGCAAGCGGTAAAATTTCCGTTCAATCTTCGAAACTTGCAAACAAGGTTGAAATTGGCGAAATGAACGATGTGATCGCGGCCGGCGACAAAGAAGTTTATGTACCAATCGTAGCTTATGATGCAGCTGGTAACCAATTAAGCATGGATGACCTGACTAGCGACGAAAACATCAAACGTATCCAAGTGAACGTTTCTGGTGTTGAAGGTCAAACAACAGCAACCATCCTTGATTCTGGTGAGCACAAAGGCTCCATTAAATTGAACCAAATCAATAACAACACAAAAGGTGCGGTATCCATTACAGCGATCATCGCAACAGCGAATGCAAGCAGCACTTCTACAAAAACATTTACAGTTTCTGACGCTCGTGTACCTGATCACTTCAAAGTAGTTACAGATCCTGCGAAATCTATCGTTAAAGGCGGAACATCTGCAGTTGAGCTAGCGGTAATTGACCAATACGGCCAAGTACTTGACGATGCGAACTTCACAGATAGCCAAGGCAACAATGCTCCAACGTTTGTAGATGGTTCGAACAACAAATATCAAGTAAATGTTAAAGTAACAGCTACAGGTACTGATGCTAGTACGTTTGGTTTGAAAAACCCAGGTGAAAAAGTAATCACTTCTGCTACATTCGGTAAAAATGAAGCAGATGGTGACTTCGAAGCATTCAATGATGAGTTCACACTCTTCACAACAGAGGATGCTAAAGAAGGTGCAAAAGCTGACTACACAGCAACAATCACGAAAAACGGTACTGAGATCTCCAAATTAACAAGAACAATCACAGTTGCTAGCGAAACTGACGATCTGACTTACTCTGTGAACGCTGTTCCAACATTGTTCAACTTTACTGATAGCGGCGTAGTTGTTAAATCTACTTATGGTACTGATGGTAAAGAGATCTCTGCTGATGATCTGAAAGATGTAACGAAATCTCAAGTATTTGCTCGTGAAGTTAAACTTACAGCTAAAAATGCTTCTGGCGACACTGTAAAACTTCCAACTGGTACAATCACAGGCATTACAACATCGAACAATGCTGTTGCAAAAGTAGCGCTTGTTGGTGGTAAAGCATATGTTCTTGGTAACAAAACAGGTACTGCTACATTGAACGTATCTTACAAAACGATTAAAGGCGAAATTAAAACAGCTACTGTTGCAGTAACATCTAAAAATGATGCACTTGCAGTTGATAAAGTTGAAGCAGATAGCACAATGACAGTTGCTACAACTGGCGGCAATGCATTCCTTAACCCAGATCTAATTGTTACAGATAACTATGGCGTTGAGTATGAGCAAGAAGATGCTCAAAAAGCTAACGGCGTTCTGGGCGTAACATTCTCAGCTAGCAGCTACTCCGCAAACGTTACTGGCGTATCGATCGATGCTAATGGTAACATTAAAGTAACAAAAACAAATGGTGATGCAGGATCCTTTGATCTGACAATTACATCTCCAAGTGGTAAATCCGATGTTGTTGCAGTCACTGTAACTGGTGCAGCTAATAACAACTAAGATTAACGATTAAAAAAAGAAGGCCAATTGGCCTTCTTTTTTTGTTTTTACAGATGTACTATGCACAAATTCATTCGTATTTATGTTGGGATGGATCTGTTGTTCTTTCAAAAAATAAAAAAAGTTTTTTTGAATAATCGCAACTTTTTCGAAACCTGTGCGTTTAATACTTTGAAAGCAAGCAAATAATAAAGAGTTAACCAGATTATAGCTAGCCATACAGATATCACAAAATAACTCTTTACGACGCTATTCGACCAATGTATAATGTAAATTGGTGTGGGTGTCTTTCTTCCAACTTTACGTTTACTAGTTTCCAATGCAGCTACTAGAGCTGCACGCGAACTTAGTTATATAATGCTCTAACTCTGGAAAGGGGGTGAACCAAACTATGAGTAAATCGAGCTCAAATAATACTAGCTTTAACCTAAAAAATAAAACCAAAGATATTCAAGGAGGAGAAAAAAAGGTTATGAAGAAAAGTTTATCCGTAGTTCTTTCTACAGCAATGGCATTATCCATGTTTTCGTCCCTAGCTTTCGCAGCTAAATCCTCTGCTGATTTCACAGATCTTAAAGATCTTGACGCAGCTACAAAAGCAAAATTTGATGCAATGATCAGCGCAGGTATTTTTGATGGAGTGAGCGACACTACATTTGGTCTTAAAGACGAAATGAACCGTGCTCAATTCGCAAAAGTTGCAGCTTTGATCACTGGTATCGAAGTAAACAAAGACCTTAAAACTTCCAGCTTCTCCGATGTTAAAGTTGACGACGCTGCTAACGGCTACGCTCTTCCTTACATCGAAGCTTTGAAAACTGCTGGTATTACTGACGGCTATGCTGAAGGTCAATACAACCCAGCTGGTAAAGTAACAAAAGAGCAATTGGCTACTTTCTTGGTTCGCGTACTGAACAAAGATGCTGATGCTAAAGGTAAAACTGGTACTGACACAACTGTTTCCGACTGGGCACAAGGCTATGTAGCACTTGCTCTTGAGTTGAAACTTCTTCCTGCTGGCGACGGCGGTAAATTTGGTGGCCAATCCAACGCAACTCGTGACCTACTTCTTACTGGTGCATACGAAGCGAAAGCTCAATACGTAGCTCCTGGTAAAGTATCCGTTACAGGTGCAAAAGCAACTGGCGCTCAACAAGTAACAGTTACTTTCAACAAAGCAGTTGACACTGACAAAGCTAAATTGGCTTTGAAAAAAGGTACTTCCGAAGTTGCTACAACTGTTAAATTTGCTGATGACAAAAAATCCGCAGTTTTGACATTGACTGACGTTAAAGTTAGCAAAGGTGAGTACACAGTAACTGTTTCCGGTTTGGATGAGGCTTCTGTTGACAAAACTACTGCTTCTTTCACTGGTGAAGACGAAGTTCTTACAAAAATCGACTTCGTAAACGCTGGCGACACAATTGCTTACGCTGACAAAACTATCGTTAAAGTAAAAGCTTCCAACCAATACGGTGAGAACGCTACTACAAACGCTGGTTCCTACAACGTTTACACATCTGCTGCATCATTCACAAAAATCACTAAAGATACTGACGGTACTTTGTTGGTGACTTTGGATACAGCAAATGAAAACACAACTCAAGGTGTTTCTGTAATTCCTGTAACAATCGTTAACAACGATTTCCACATTACAGCTACGAAAAACTTCAAATTGGGTACACAACCAATCTTGACGAAACTTGAGCTTGGTGCAGCTCGTTACTCCGTAGGTGACGCTCTTAACGGTAAAGGTGAAAACGTTAAATTCGACCTTAACTTGTTTGACCAATACGGCGGTACAATTTCCTATGATTCTTTGATCAATGCTAAAACATATAGCAAAGATAACACTAGCACTACTAAATTGTTTGGAGATACTACAATCATCTGGAATGATTACATTTCAACTGATGATGTGAAAACAGAATTCGAAGATAATGGAAATGATATCCCACAAGTTAAGATCTCTCTGAACAAAGATCTTGATAAAGCTGGTGACTATAACTTCACAGTGTTCAACCAAGCTGCAACAGCAACTGGTAAAATCTCTGTGAAATCCTCTAAAGTTGCTAACAAAGTTGAGATTGGTGATCTTAATGATGTAATCGCTGCTGGCGACAAAGAAGTATACATTCCAATCGTTGCTTACGATGCATCAGGTAACCAACTTAGCCTTGAAGATCTGACTAGTGACCAAAACACAAAACGTATCAAAGTTAACGTTTCTGGCGCTGGTTCCCAATCTGTTGCTACAATCCTTGATTCCGGAGAGCACAAAGGAAGCATTAAATTGGATCAAATCAGCAAAAACTCCAAAGGTGCAGTTTCTGTTACTGCAATCATTGCAGAAGCAAATGCAAGCAGCACTTCAACAAAAACATTTACTATTGCTGATGCTCGTGTACCTGATCACTTCAAAGTAGTTACAGACCCAGCTAAAGGTGCAGTTGCTGGTGGTACAGCTGCAATTGAATTTGCAGTTATCGACCAATACGGTAAAACACTTGATGATGCTCACTACACAGATAGTCAAGGTAACGATATTGATAGTGCAAGCACTAACGAGTATCTAGTAACTGTAACAGCAAACACATACAACGCTAATGGTGGCGTATTGACTGATGGTACAGTTGGTCTTAAAGCACCAGACGGAGATGTGCTTCCTACTACTACTACGTTTGGTAAAGACAGAACTAGAACTAAAACTAATGGAACAGTTGTTAAAAATGACTTCGAAGCTTTCAATGATGAATTCACATTGTTCACTACAGGAAGTGCTGTAGGTGGTTCCAAGGTTGACTTCATTGCAAAAATCACTAAAAACGGTGTTGAGATCTCCAAGACGACTAAAACATTAACTGTTGCAAAAGCTACTGATGATCTTACTTACTCAGTGAATGCTGTTCCTACATTGTTCAACTTGAGCGATAGCGGTACTGTTGTTGGATCAACTTACAGCACAATTGCTGACCCTACAACTATCAACACTATCAGTGCTGATGACCTTAAGGATGTAACGAAATCTACAGTATTCGCACGTGAAGTTAAACTTTCCGCTAAGAATGCTTCTGGCGATGTAGTTAAGCTTCCAGCAGGTACAATTACTGATATTAAAACTTCCAACAACGCAGTTGCAAAAGTAGCTCTTGTTGGTGGTAAAGCTTACGTTCTTGGTAACAAAGTAGGTTCTGCTACATTGAACGTGACTTACAAAACTGTTAAAGGCGAAGTTAAGCAAACAACAGTAGCTGTTACTTCTAAAAATGATGCTCTATCAGTTGACAAAATTGCTGCTGATAGTGACATGACAGTTAACGTAACTACCTCTGGAGCAGCTGATGGTAACGCATTTATTACTCCAGATCTAATTGTTACAGATAACTATGGTAAAGAGTATGAGCAAGATGTTGCTCAAAAAGCTAACGGAGTACTTGGTGTAACATTCTCTGCTAACAGCTACTCTAGCAACATTAGTGCTGTAACTATCTATTCCAATGGTAACATTGTTGTAACTAAAACTGATGCTCTTGATGGAGCATTTGATCTGACAATTACATCTCCAAGTGGTAAGTCCGATGTAGTTTCAGTAACAGTAAAAGGTCCTAAATTCGTTCCAGCTCCATAATTAGCGTAATGCTAAATAAAAAGAAGGCCTAATGGCCTTCTTTTTATTTTTGTACAAAAGTAGTATGTGCATATTTATTGGTATTTATAATGTTCTTTTGGCTATTTTCTATGCTGTTGAAAACGCTCATTTGAAGGCTAGAACTGATCTGTGCGTCGCTTTTACGAGTCATCCAGATTTTAAGCAATTCTTTCGTTTGCCCAACCGATTCAAGTATCTTTGATTGGCTAGCTAGTATTTCATTGATGCCAGTTTCTGCACCGTACTGTTTATAAACGGAAGTAGCATACTCCAAAGATTTATTGTACTCATCTGTTAATTCCAAATAGTCGCGATCAAGTAAATCTTTAAGGTTAGGTACTTGATCTAAATCCATGTACTGCTGCAATTTACTAGCAAACATATAAATTTGCATGTCCGTATCACTTAGCCAATTATAAGCATTCATTATAGACGTTTCTTTAACGTTATTTTGAGTCTGTTCATTCTTCAAAGTAACATTGACACTATACGTCGAATCATCCCAAGCAACATCTGCACCAAGTTGCTTTAACATATAAATCGGCACCATCGTTCTTCCGTTATAATTGATAGCTGGGACATCCTCTACTTTAAGTTCACTTCCATTCGTTTTTACGCTTACAATGGGATTACCCTCAAAATCTCCGCGGGTGGAGGAAGCGTTGACGCTGCTGGTGATAAAGAATAAAATCATAGTGACAGTTAGTAATTTTTTCATAGAATCACTCCGTTTGCTAAATTATTTAATCGTAAATAATTCGACAAAAGAAGTAAGATATCCTTTAATTTTACAGATTATTAAGACAGGAGAGTTAATAGCGAATGAATATGAAAAAAATGATCTTGGCAACAGGCGGTGCAATTTTACTATTATCTACATCTCTTTCAGTTTCCCAAGCTGAAGCTCCAACCCCAGGCTCGTCCACCGATCCGGTGATCACAAAGAGCTATTTTGATCAGAACACGTTAAGCGAAGCCAAGGTGAAGGAGATCGTTGCCTCCGCGATCGCTGCTAGTGCTGGCGGAAGTCAGCCTGGCAATGGAAGCAACGGAGGCACGGGCACTAACCCGACGTCAGCGGCTATGAAGGTTGTCCAATTGGCAAATGGACAAACACTTTATGCTGGTGCTGGCGCCGAATTTATCGTGCGAAGCGGCAGAGTTCTCACCGTGAGCAACGATGATAATGGCATCCCGGATGTAACGGGAGGCAAAGATCTTCCAGCGGGGACAGAACCTGCGCTGAATCATCTTTTGGTTTTTCCAACAGAGGGCCGTGGTATAAAACCGTCTCCGAAAAATACAGCGGACATTTTTGTCATGGTGCGCGGCAGCTATTTGTTGTTGAATGCAGATGGAAGCACGGTTGCGAAATAGTTTCTTCTCCACAATTTTACCCTTAATGACAACTTCTTATGAGGTTTGAGATCGGGAATCTAGCCATAATAAAGGTGTCCCCACTTGGGTCAACTGTTTACGGAGCTTGGTTTTAATAATAAAAACTCTAAGGAGGCGTTTATTATGGCTAGAAGTAACAGCAAGTTGGTTCCTCAATCAAAAAAGGCGCTGGATGCACTCAAATACGAGATTGCAGCTGAGCTAGGATTGCCTGTGGGTAAGCAAATGTCGGCAAATGCAGATACGGAATTTGCTACGGAGTTAGGCTCTATTCCATCTTCTTCGGTTAAAGAGGATTATTGGGGACACATCTCTTCAAGAGATACCGGGGCTGTTGGGGGTACAATAACAAAAAGGCTGATCCAACGCGCTGAAGAAGCTTTGTTTTCTCTTTAAGGTTAGAAATTATTCATAATTTATTCACGAGTACATTCATTGACACTAGACGACAAATAAAGTAAGATAATTTATTGAAGGTCAATGTTTAATTTAACCTTTTCCAATCGGGAAAGGTTCATTTTTTTGTTGTCTTTATTCATGTTTTAAATTTTAGCAGTGCGGAATTCAAAGTTCTTGTCAGCGCAGAGCGCAAAAGAGGGATTCCGTTTGGCGTGAAAAGCTGCCGCTAAAGCCGGGCCCACTTTTTTTCATATAGAGGCATCGAGTAGAAGCTTTTCAAACATACTAAATGATATTAGGAGGATGAATGATATGGCGCAAGTACGTGGACGTCGTTTATTTACATCCGAATCCGTAACAGAAGGTCATCCGGATAAAATTTGTGACCAAATTTCTGACTCGGTATTGGATGCATTTCTTGCTAATGATCCGAATGCTCGTGTAGCATGTGAGGTATCTGTAGCAACTGGTTTGGTATTGGTAATCGGTGAGATTACTTCTAGCTCTGAATATGTTGATATTCAAGCAATTGCAAGACAAACGATCAAAGAGATCGGGTACACACGTGCGAAGTACGGTTTTGACTACCAAACTAGTGCGGTTCTTGTTTCTTTGAATGAACAATCTCCTGACATCGCACAAGGTGTTAACAAAGCTCTTGAAGCTAGAGAAGGCTCTATGTCTGAAGAAGAAATTGAAGCTATTGGTGCCGGTGACCAAGGTCTGATGTTCGGATTTGCAGTTAATGAAACGCCAGAACTTATGCCGCTTCCGATTTCGATTTCTCACCAATTGGCTCGCCGTTTAACAGAAGTTCGTAAAAATGGAACGCTTCCATACCTGCGTCCTGACGGTAAAACACAAGTAACAGTTGAGTATATGGATGACAAACCAGTGCGTGTTGATGCGATTGTAGTATCTACACAGCATAGCGAAGAAGTTACTTTAGAGCAAATCCAAAAAGATATTAAAGAGCATGTTATTGCTCCTATCGTACCAGCACATTTGTTGGACGAAAACACAAACTATTTCATCAACCCAACTGGCCGTTTCGTAATCGGCGGACCTCAAGGGGATGCTGGTTTGACTGGTCGTAAAATCATCGTAGATACGTATGGCGGATACGCACGTCACGGCGGCGGTGCTTTCTCCGGTAAGGATCCAACAAAAGTTGACCGTTCTGGTGCATACGCAGCACGTTATGTTGCGAAAAACATCGTAGCTGCTGGACTTGCTGAGAAATGTGAAGTTCAATTGGCTTACGCAATCGGTGTAGCACGTCCTGTATCCATTTCTGTGGATACATTCGGTACAGCAAAAGTAAGCGAAGAGAAGTTGGTTGAGCTGATTCACAACAACTTTGACCTTCGCCCAGCAGGTATCATTAAAGAGCTTGACTTGCGCCGTCCAATTTACCGTCAAACGGCTGCATATGGTCACTTTGGCCGTAATGACCTGGATGTCCCTTGGGAGCGTACAGACAAAGCTGAGCTTTTGAAAGCTCAAGCATTAGTTTAATATAGTTAGATAAGCCATCCTATTATGGATGGCTTTTTACTTTTCAGTAAAAGAGAACATATGTTTGACTAATGATATAAAAATTGGTAATATATACATATACTAAATGACTTTTCATCACGAGAACTTCGTATGTTATACTGTAATTACGATTATAAGCATCTATTATGGATGGATCGGGGAGTGATGGAAATGGATAATGAGTTGAAAGAGGCTCTATCAGCGCTGCTGAAGGCCGAATTTTTGCCGATGTATGATAAGATAGATTTAATGGATAGACGTATGGATGGAATTGAAAACCGTCTGACTGGGATCGACAGACGCTTGGATGGTATTGATACACGTCTTGATGGTATCGACAACCGCCTAGACAAGATCGAAATAGAACAAACTCAAGTTAAACAAGCTGTTTTAGAAACTAATGCAACTGTTAAACGGATTGAACTCATACAAGAACAGCAGCATTCCATTATTGAACTTTTGTCTGCTCGGTCTATTGAGCATGAAGCTAAAATAAAACGTATTCTGTAAATTTTACAGGTTTTGTATCTCAGGCAGAGAGCAGGCCCCATAAGGGATGACTCTCTTTTTTGTGTTTCTTTGGTGTATAAATACAACTGCAGCCCTATCGTAACTTTTTCCATAGTTTAAGAGTCTATATAAGTATCGTGAAAATGATAGATAATAGACTTAGACTGAAAGAGGAGTGTGGAAAAGCAACATGACGGTACAGAAGCAAGTATGGATTGGTGCGCTGGCTTGCGCACTGGTGTGGCAATTGGCAGCTGGGACTACGGTAAGTGCGGCAGGTTCAACGTTGACGCTTAGTTCACAGGAAACAATTACATCAGGCGCAATCATGAAGAATTATGTGTGGACAACAATTAGAAGCAATAAGGATGTTTCGGTAAACGCCAATGTGATCGAGGTCGACTTGACGAATCCGAACGTAAAGATAGACGCAATGGCAGGAACGAATACGCAGTTTACGAAGAACCAAAGCGTTTTGGGCATGGTGAAGGATAGCGGCGCAGTTGCAGGTGTGAATGGAGATTTCTTCAATACACAGGCTGAAGGTGTCCCGGAGGGCGCTCAAATTACAAATGGAACAGTGATGGCGACGCCAGCAAAAATATCGGGATTATATTCTTTTGCAATTACGAAGAACAATCAACCTATTATTGATATTCTTGACTTTGAGGGCAAGGTAACAGCGAAAGATGGAACATCTTTTGAACTTGGCGGTGTGAATAAAACGTATTATTGGGATGATAACAATGTCGCGATGATTGCTGATGGACTTTTCCTATATACAAGTGCTTGGGCAATGACACAAAGAGCAGTAGATGGTACGCACGTTCCAACTGAGGCCCTTATTCAAAATGATATCGTCAAGGAAATTGCGGTAGATACGAATATTAAAATGATTGCTCCCGCGGACGGCTACATACTTAGAGGTTCAGGCTTAGCTAGGGAGTTCATCGTAAATCATCTCAAAGTCGGAGATAAAATCACCACCAAATATGATATGGTTCCGCATGATGCTTCCCAAACATATGATTGGAAAAACTTCAAAATGCTTATCGGGGGAAGCACGCTGCTAGTTGACGATGCGAAGCCGAGTTACTTCACACGGAATATTAATGATTTCAGCGGTTACAGTCCGCGCTCACGAACAGCATTAGGTTATTCAAAAGATATGAAAACAGCGTACATTATTACCTCTGATCGTAGTGCAGGTAGCGCGGGTATGACACTTCCAGAGCTGCAGCAGTTTATGATTAGTGCTGGAGTTTGGAAAGGTTTAGTGCTTGATGGTGGTGGTTCCACACAAATGGTTTCCAGACCTCTAGGTGATTTTGACCCTAAATTGGTTAATAAAACGGAGAATGGCAACCAACGTTCCGTTGCAAATGGTTTAGGTGTATATTCAACGGCGCCTAAAGGTGAGTTGAAAGGTCTTATTTTAAAAGGTCAAAATATTTTATTCATGAATGAATCCAGCACTTATCAATTCAAGGCATATGACGATTATTTTAACCCGATTTCAGTGGATGGTATCGTTCCACAATGGAGTAGTTCGACAGCAAATGGCGGCTTTAAGGATAGTGTATTTACACCTACAATACCGGGTAAAACGCAGATTACTGCGAAGTCAGGGAAAGGTTCTGCATCTATGGATGTCGAGGTTATCGGTCGGGACCAAATTACTTCGATGAAATTCAATTCAGGTGCTTTTTCATTGACCGAGGGTGGGGATTTTAAGCTGCCTATTATGGTGACAACCAAAAGCGGTGCAACAAGAGAACTGCCCGCGGCATCAGCAACATGGGAACTTAGCGGAGTAAAAGGGAGCTTGAAAGATGGTATTTTACATGTAGATAGTGCTTCAGGTTCTCAAGCTGCTCAGGTTATCGCAAGGTATGATGGTTATAGCACCATGGTTACTCTTCCAGTAGGACAAGAAAAGGTATGGTACGATCTTGATAAGTCTGCGGTTATAACTACTGGTGATAAATATCCTGCTGAGGTTGTTTCTTCTGTAAATATTGAACAAGCGAATGGAAATAAGAATTTAGCGATTACTTACGATTTTACAAAAGGTACAGGTACGAAAGCCGCATATGCCCGATTTGATGGTACGAATGGTGTGCAAATTGCAGGCGAACCTGAGTTCATTACAGCTAAGGTTCTCGGAGATGGAAGTTTTAACTGGGTGCGTGCTGAAATTGTTGATGCTGATGGCAAATTGAACTATGTCAGCTTCACAGAAAATACGAACTGGACAGGCTGGCGCAAACTAACGGCTGATGTCTCCGATCTTAAATTCCCCATTAAGCTTAAGAGCGTTTATGTAGCTAATCCGGCGAATGGACAGGATGAAAGAGCTTCGAAAGGGAAAATTAGTATAGATGACATCTCTTTTATTTATAAAGGACAGTTGCCGGCTTTACCGAAAAATTCAGTAAAACTTACAGTAAACAGGAAGCAGGTAACTGTAAACTTAAAAGCTATGACTTTAGAACAAGCGCCAACGATTGTAAATGATAATACACTTATCCCAATTCGATTTGTTACAGAAGCTCTCGGCGGTAATGTGAAATGGGATGATAAAGAACGGAAGGTTACCGTTATTCGCGGGGATAAGCTAATCGATTTATGGATTGATAATGCAGATCTACTGGCAAATGGGGATCGTATCACAGCGGAAGTAGCGCCAAAAATTATGAATAATGTAACTATGGTTCCACTTCGTGTAATTTCTGAGAAATTAGGGTTTAAAGTAGGCTGGGATCCCCAAAATTATGGGATAACCATTGAATAAATAGTGCTAGAAGTTCACTTCAAATTGTAAGAACTATGTTACAATATGGGGTAGACTAATTTCTAATATTGTTATTAAAAAGGAGCATGTTTCATTTGCAGCCAGACGCTATAGATCGTGTCATAAAAAACGCAATTAACGTCATGGAGAGCAGCAAGTATCAGATGTTCGAGATCGCTGAAGCTTCTCGCTTGGAGAAAGAATCGCTTACTCGTGAACTTGAAGAAATTAAGCATGAAACAAGCATCACGATTGATTTAGTCGACAAGTTAGAGAAGGACTACAAGCGCTCCCGCATTCGACTCACGGAAGTCAGTCGTGACTTTAATAAGTACCGTGAGGAAGATATTAAGGTTGCTTATGAAGCGGCTATTGCCTTTCAATTACAACTCACTATTGCTAGAGAAAAAGAAAATAATCTGAAGACCAGACGCAATGACCTGCAAGTGCGAACTAAGAATGTGGACAAGCAGGTGGAACGGGCTGAAACGATCGTTTCTCAGATGAATGTAGTTTTAGAATACTTATCCGGAGATCTCAATCAGGTCACTCGCATATTAGAATCGGCTAAAAACAGGCAACTGCTTGGTTTAAAGATTATTCTGGCGCAAGAGGAAGAGCGAAAGCGTATTGCGCGTGAAATTCATGATGGTATGGCTCAGACCTTGGCAAATGTTGTGTTGCGAACAGAAATTGCTCAACGCATGCTTATTAAAGAAGATATCCCCGCGGTTAAGGAAGAACTAGTGGATTTGAAGGGACAAGTCAGAGGGGGGCTTGAAGAAGTTCGTAAGATCATCTTCAACCTCCGCCCGATGGCACTCGACGATCTAGGTATCGTACCGACTCTGCGTAAATATGTTCAAGATTGCGAAGAGAAATATCGTATTCGTACGCAATTCAATCTCGTAGGCAAGCAGACTCGCATTCCATCAGGACTTGAAATTGCGATTTTCCGACTGGTGCAAGAAGCTCTATCTAATGTAATAAAACATGCGAAAGCAACTTTCTTATCTGTTGAGCTAACACTGGAACCTGATCAAGTACAAATCTACGTCGTAGATAATGGGGTCGGCTTCGATGTGCCGCAAACAGAGCAGAAAATAGCTAAGGGAAATAATTTTGGTTTATTAGGCATGCGTGAGCGTGTTGAGCTTCTGGAAGGCACAATGATCATTGATTCCGCCAAAGATTCCGGAACCAAAATTACAATGCTAATCCCTATTGGCGGCGGTGCAGAGAACAAGGAGGAAAATCAAAATGGACAACACGGCGAGTCATAAACGCAATGTGCGAATTGTTATTGCGGACGATCACCAGCTGTTTCGCGAAGGTGTTAAACGGATTATCAATATGGAAGATGATATGGAAGTCATTGGAGAGTGTGGCGATGGGATCCAGGTTATCGAGCTGTGTAATCAAATCACGCCAGATATTGTTCTCATGGACATCAACATGCCACTTGAGAATGGTGTAGTCGCGACTGAGCGCTTAAAGCTTATTTTCCCTGATATTAAGGTTATCATTCTTTCGCTACATGATGATGAGAGCTATGTATTTGAGACCCTTCGCAAGGGAGCTTCGGGTTACTTGCTTAAGGATATGGAAGCGGAGTCGCTTATCAATGCGATTCGTTCTGTGGTGGCTGGTCACGCGTACATTCACCCCAAAGTTACAGGAAAGCTAATTAACCAACTAAGACGCATGACGTATTTAGATGACGTCGGTGTGGTTGGATCAGGACAGGGCGCTAAGGATTCTGCGCTTAAGTACATACATAATACCAACAGTCCACTTACCAAACGGGAAGCGGAAGTTCTTCGTTTAATGGCAGAAGGCAAAAGCAATAAACTGATCGGAGAGTTCCTCTACATCAGCGAAAAAACGGTGAAGAACCATGTCAGCTCCATTCTTCAAAAGATGGAAGTTGATGACCGTACACAAGCGGTTATCATTGCGATTAAGAATGGTTGGGTAACCCTGTAAGACTCCCGTTGTTGGAACCCCTCTACTTTTTGTGGCATACACTGCAATTAAGGGAGGGATCCGCTATGTGGATTGGGTTACTTTGGATCTTGGGTTGCTACGGAATCAGCATCGCAGTGCTTCATCTATTGTTCGGAACCCGCAAGGGTAGAAAGAAGAAGCCTGCAAAAGTTCTGCTTGTCACCAAAAATAACCAAAATCAAATTGAATGGTATATTCGCTCTTTATTTTTTTTCTCTGGATTAAAAGGCTACGAAGTTACGGCAACAATCTACGATGAAGGATCTTCTGACGACACAAGGCAAATTATTGAGCGACTATCCCATACCCATTTACTTGATTTGAGATATCAAATGGATTTTGATGCAGTTGATCAATTTAGGAGCCAGCATGAAGGGGAACCTGTTGTTGTTGTTCATCTTAGCAATAGGGAAGATCTTGTGAAAATACCTGTGGGATAGTAGTAATCGCTTACTTACAGGTGGTACTTAAAAAGAGAGTAAGGTGAGCAATGAAGGTTCAACTTTACGCCGTTTGTTTAAATAAAGAGTGGAATTGGCATTTGACTATTCACCCTATGACAGACATTCAATATTGGTTCGAGCAATACGCAGCCGACGCCGGCCTCGTACTGTTCGAACCTTTTATTTCGTTTGGGCAAGGTGTGCGCCTGCTTGGCAAACTAAAATCTTCAAATTTAAAACAAGAGATTCAGAACGATGAGAGTATGCTGAGGCAGTTCCGCCAGGCGGCCAAAGATTGCGGTGTGCTAAATTGCGACAAAATTGCAATGAAGAAAATAACATTTAGAGAACAAGGATTATTCCCTAGAATGATTTTAGATTATGGGATTTATACAAAGGTTGTATTAGCTTGCAGCGGTAGGACATTGCTTGTAGAGGAATTTGAGCAGCTGTTAAAAGCAGCGAATTTAGAACTAGGCGCAGGGGAAGCGTGGATGAGTTATCTGCAACTGGCTCATCTAAACAGAGATATAAAATTAGAGAATGGACTTAATATAAAGGAGTATCGGGAATGGCGCCGAGGTTACCAAAAAAGGACGATTTACTCCTGTAAACGGTGCGGAAGCGGTGAGGAGAGTTTGTATTGGTCAGCCTGCCATTTTTGCGGACAAGAATGTCCCTACTGTGAGGCTTGCTTGACGATGGGGCGGGTAAGGTTCTGCTCGTTGCTTTTATCGGGAGGGACAGCTGATAATGGAAGGTTAATGGTGGAAGACGCTAGACAGTCGTTTGGGCATCTTGAAAACTACATCAAGCCATGGGGACTTAGTGAAGCTCAAACTAGAGCGTCTCTGGAGGGGCTGCAATTTATTACGGGCGAGAGGGGAAAGGATAGACACGGACTGCTAGCCAAAGAGCCTCGAAAGTTTTTAATCTGGGCGGTTACCGGTGCGGGAAAGACGGAAATGATATTCCCTTTCGTTCACATAACAGTGGCCAACGGAGGGCGAGTGTTGATTGCAACTCCACGAAAAGACGTTGTATTAGAGCTTCAACCAAGAATATCGCGAGCTTTCTCAGACTATAGTGTCGTTACACTTTATGGTGGTAGCGAGCAGCGATGGGAGCAAGGGCAAATTACAATTGCCACGACACATCAACTCATGCGTTTTAATGAGGCATTTGATCTTGTCATCATTGATGAAATTGATGCATTTCCATACCATAACAATCCAATGCTTGCTTATGCTGCAGCTAAAGTTTGCAAACGAAGTGGTGTGAATATATTGCTATCGGCTACACCGCCGAAAGGCGTCAGGCAAGCGGCTGAACGAGGCCATTTACCACATGTTCGGGTACCGGTGCGTTTTCATAAAAATCCCTTGCCAGTACCGGAGCTCATAGCCGCTCCATCCCTAAATAAATCGATAAATACTCGAGCTCTGCCTAATTCGTTATTTGCTAAGCTGGTAGCTTCAGTGGAGCGAGGTGCACAGTTGTTTGTTTTTGTTCCAAACATTCGCCTGGTGGAGCCCACGGTAGACCTACTAAGGGTAAAGTTACAAGGGGGTAATATGTTGTGCATAGAGGGGACCTCGTCAAAGGACCCTGACCGAACTGAGAGGGTTCATCGTTTTCGTAACAGGGACATACGAGTTTTGGTGACAACGACGATTTTGGAACGGGGAGTCACTGTACCTAAATCGGATGTTTTTATCCTAGATGCTGATTCTAAATTATTTGATGAAGCAGCGCTTGTTCAGATGGCGGGGCGGGCAGGTAGATCAAAGGACGACCCAGCTGGAATGGTTTATTTTGCAGCCAAAGAAATCACAAGATCACAAAAGGAGGCTATTCGACAAATCGAGAAAATGAATCGCATAGCGCGTAAACGGGGTTATTTTGAAAGGGGGAAGTGAATGAGTGATTGGAAAAATTGGCTAGGTGCAATGAGAGGAACTTTCTTATCACTGCTCAGTCCATTAAAGGAAGAGTGTTTGCTGTGTAAACAAGTTAGTTCTGATCGCGTTAAGCAGCTGGGACTTTGTCGTTCATGTTATATGAGAATACCATGGATTCGAACGGCACTTTGTGCTATATGCGGGCGAGGCGAGGTGTGTTATGACTGTCAAAGAAGGGGATACGCTTATTTCTCAAAAAGCCGCAGTGCTGTGAGATACGATGAAATGATGAAAGAACTATTAGCTCGTTATAAATATCGAGGAGATGAGCGACTAAAGGCTGTAATTGGTCATATGCTTGTTCATGCGTATTTCTTATTGCAAGAGGAAATGAGAGAATTCGACACGGATCCGTCTTCAGCTAAGAGGGTTATCACATTCGTACCTGTTAGTGAACGTAGATTGCTGGAGCGCGGTTTTAACCAAGCCGAACAAATGGCTATTGAATTAGGGAGAAAAGTCGGACTCCCTGTCTTCCCACTGCTTAATCGCTCGAAACATACAGATAAACAAAGCTTTAAGAATAGGAGTGAGCGTCTGGACGATTTGGTACATGTTTTTGAGATCAACGAGTTGCTGATTAAACAGCTGACAGGTTGCCAGGCAGCTTCCTACGTCATATACATCGTAGATGATGTATACACCACAGGGAGTACTATGAATCAGTGTGCAAGGGTTTTAGGTGAATCCCTTCCGGCGAAAGTGTTCGGTATTACATGGGCGCGATAGGGGCTCCAGCTAGGCTTTCGAAAAATAGAGATATGCAAACGCTGTCGGATTGCGGTAAACTGGAATTAAATATTTAGGTTAAGGGAACAATAGAAGGGGGCCATATAATGGGCATGAACGTTGCTAATTGTCCACGCTGTGGGAAGATTTTTGTTAAGGGTTTTGCTGAGGTATGTCCCGTATGTGTGAAAGATATTGATCAACAATATGAGAGATGCTTGAAGTACCTTCGTGAGAATAAAGGTGCGGCGATACAAGAATTAAGCGAAGTAACTGAAGTTTCCATTAAACAAATAACAAAGTTCATCCGCGAAGGTAGAATATCTTTGGTCAATGCTCCTAACATGTCGTATCCATGCGAGGTGTGCGGAACGTTGATTCGAGAAAATAAAATGTGTGACCTTTGCAGGAACAAGTTAGTAAAGGATGTTAGGAACAATACCGAGGATGAACGGCGTAAGGAAGAACTAAAGGAACAATTAAAGAAAATTGAACCTAAAGCTAGCTATAAAATACAGGAACGATTAGAAAAGCGTCACTAAATATTGAAATAGGTCTGAGGGAATATAAAGTTTCATATTTAAGATGCCGATAACATGTATAATGATTATCGGTTTTTATTTTTAAAGTTGTAGTCTGGAGGGAATTCCCATGAAAATTAATGAGACCGGACGCATTAGCGGTACGAATCCTTACCGTAAAAATGAAATGCGAACAAATTCTATAGGCGGTAAACAACGACAAACTGATCAAGTTCAAATATCTGAAGAAGCTAAAGAGCTATTGGATGCACAACAAAGTAGCGAAGCTTCAATGAAGTCTGAGAAGATCCAATTATTGAAACAGCATGTGTCTAGCGGAACTTACCATGTAGATGCCAAAAAGATAGCGGAGAAGCTTTTGCCATACTTAAAGTAATAAGTCTTAATTAATAGGTGGATGCGATGTCCGTTCAAAAATTAATTCAAACCTTAGATGCACTTAGTGTCATTCATAGTAGACTTTTAGAACTCGGAGAGCAGAAGAAGAAATACATTATAAAAAATGATATAGATGCATTGATGAAATGCGCCAATACAGAGTCACGTCTGATCAAAGAAATCGCAGAGATTGAAAAGCAGCGTATTCACGCAACGAACTACATACTGCTAGAGCGAGGCTTAAAGTTAAATCCGCACATAACAGTGAGCGAATTAGCGAAGATTGTAACAAATATTAATGATAAACAATCATTGATTGCTGCAAGTGGGCAACTATCAGAGCTATTATTAAGACTAAAAGAAATTAATGAATTGAATCAGCAACTCATTAGTCAGTCTTTACAATTTATTGATTATTCACTCGACTTGATCGGCGGATCTGATGATGACATTATCTATCATAACTCTAAACAACAGAGTACTCTCAATAAGAGGAGTTTATTTGATACCAAAGCGTAGAGGGGGATCTATTTGAGATCTACATTCATGGGATTAGAAACTGCAAAGCGTTCATTATTTACTCAGCAAGCAGCCTTGCAGACGACTGGTCATAATATAGCAAACGCTAATACAGAAGGATATTCTAGACAAATAGTAAACATGACTGCATCACAATCTCTGGAGCCTCTTAGTTTAAATCGTTCAACTATTCCAGGCCAAATGGGTACAGGTGTAGAATTTACGAGTATTACGCGGATACGTGAAAAATTCCTCGATGAGCAGTTTAGGAATGAAAATAAATCGCTTGGAAATGCAACAATTCAAGCAGATACATTGGATAAACTAGAAGCCGTTGTGACGGAACCTTCGGATACGGGTTTGCAAGCCGTGTTAAGTAAATTTTGGTCAGCGTGGTCTGATTTCAGTAAAGATCCTAATAATGTCACAGGACGAAAAATTGTAAAAGAGAATGCTATGGCTCTAGGAGATGCGCTGAACTATACAAGTTCAAAGCTAAGTGAACTGAGCTCAGATTTAACCAAAAACATTAATGTCAAAGCGGATGAAATGAATTCCATCACTTCAAATATTGCAAAGTTAAATGTCGAGATACAACGAATTGAAGGTTTGGGAGACGACGCTAACGATCTGAGAGATCAAAGAGACTTACTAACGGACAAGCTATCCAAAATTGTGAATATATCCGTGCAGGATACGCCGCAAGGTTATACCATTAATATGGGTGCAACAGCTCTGGTAAATGCTGATGCAAGCACAACAATGACTGGTGATATTCTAAATTCATCTGTACCGGGTTCTCTAACTGATGGCGAAGTATACGGTATGATTGTTTCACGAGATCAATACGTAAAAGATTATCAGAATCAACTTGACGTGTTGGCAAACACGATCGCTAACGGTAATGTAACGATTACTATCCCTAGCGGTTCTGTTCTCCCCGAAGGGACAGTTTTGAACGGGACAACTTACTCAGACGCAGCTGGCAATCGGACTTTAAACAGTGATCTTACCGTTACTGTACAGGGAATAAATGGCTTACAGAAGCTCGGGTATAACTTGAATACACCAGTGGGGACGGGCGTGGATTTCTTTACTTCTAAGGATGGAAGTACAACAATAACGGCAGCTAATTTTCAAGTAAATCCAATTATTCAAAACGACCCAACCCGAATCGCTTCTTCTATGGCTGTGAGTGGAAATCCACCAAAAGCAATCCAAGGAAATAACACATTGGCATTATTAACAAGCCAGCTCAAAGATTCAGACTTTACCTTTGTGAATTTAGATGGAACGAGCACGCAAGCTACTGTGAATGACTTTTTTAGTGCTGTAGTAGGACAGTTGGGTATTCAATCCAGTGATGCTCAGCGCCAGCTTACAAATCAGCAAGCATTAGTTGATCAGGTTGATTCCCGAAAATCATCCGTTAGCGGCGTTTCCCTTGATGAAGAAATGTCTAATATGATTAAATTTCAACACGCTTACTCAGCCGCGGCGCGTGTAATGACAACCTTTGACGAGATGTTGGACAAATTGATTAATGGTATGGGTACGGTAGGCAGATAGATTAATGGTTAGATGGGAGGGAAAAAGATGTCATTACGGGTCACACAGAGTATGATACAAAATCAACTGATCAGCAATATAAACAAAAACATGATAAATTCAGATAAATTGCAGACACAACTTGCAACTGGACGTAAAATTAATAAGCCATCAGATGATCCTGTAGGAATCACTTATGCGCTTAGATATCGAAGTGAATTATCCTCTAACGAGCAATATACAACTAATGTAGATGCGGCTCATTCTTGGATGGATTACTCTGATGCTTTAATGGATGAATCTACAAAAGTTTTACAGCGCACCAAGGAATTGGCTGTTCAGGCGGGGGCAGAAACAAATCCGCAATCGGCATTGGACAGTATTAAGTTGGAAATCGATCAGCTTAAGGAACAACTGGTCCAAAATGGAAATAGTAAATTAAATGGGAAATATGTTTTCAATGGTCAAAAGTATGATGAGAAGCCCTACGAGAGTGCAACTGCATCTAGTATACCAACTAATGATGGCGGTGTGACTTATGAGGTAGGAACAGGGGTCACTCTGGATGTCAATGTAACGGGTAATCAAGTTTTTGGTAAACCGGGAGAATCTGATCAGGCATTTGCTTTGCTAGAACGTCTTTCAACCGCACTAAAGAATGGTGACTTTTCAGGTATAAATAATGAGTTGCCGAATATTGATACTAGACTTGAAAAAATAGCCACAGCTAGAGCAGAGATGGGAGCAAAAACGAATCGTGTGGAATTAATGCAAGACCGGCTAAGCACCCTGGAAGTTAATCTAACTGATCTTCAATCCAAGACCGAAGATGTTGATTACGCCAAAGCGGTTATGCTTCAGAAAATTAATGAAAATATTTATGAGGCATCACTATCGGCGGGGTCTAAAATTATTTCACCAAGTCTTATTGACTTTTTGAGGTAGCGAAATCTATGGGTAGCTTGAACCTCAATAATTTGGTTAAAACAATTTAATTGGTATAGTTTAGGCTATAGGACGAGCTGGTAATTAGCTATCTATAGCCTTTTTATTTTTATAGGGAGAGTGAAACCATGTTTATACAAACGACTCGGTTTAATCAAATCGAAATTGATGATAATGATATTATAACTTTTAAGCAAGGGATCCCAGGGTTCGAGGAAAGGACCAAATATATTGTATTAGAAATGGAGCAGGGGCCATTCTCTTTCCTTCAATCCGTGGAAGAAGCGGGTCTCGCTTTCGCTGTCGTAGATCCATTTACGCTATATCCTGATTACGAATTTGAACTTCCTGCATCCGCAAAGGAAGAGCTCGAAATAGACTCTCTAGAGCAAATTACAGTTCGAAGTATTGTGTCTGTTAAAGACAATTGGGATAATGCAACGACAAATCTAGTTGCTCCCTTAGTTATTAATCATTTGCATAAGCTGGGAAAACAAGTTGTTCTAACTAAAACAACATATACGACGAAGCATTTGCTGGGGATGAAACTAAAAGAAGGAGCTGAATAATATGCTGGTACTGTCACGCAAAAAAGGAGAGTCTATTATTATTGGCGATCATATTGAGATTACTCTCGTCTCGGTTGATGCAGATACTGTGCGAATCGGAATTACTGCGCCAAAAGAAATTGACATTCTACGAAAAGAATTGTACCAGGCGATTAAAGAATCAAATGTTGAAGCAGTAGAAAATCAACTAGATTTCTCTGAATTTTCCAAGAAAATAAAAAAGCTGAAAAAAAGCTGAAGCTAGCTATAAACTTTACGTAAGTTAGTGTCGATATAATGAATATAGCTGATCCAAGGCGGCCGACTTGGCAACAGTATACCACATGGATGTGGACAACATTACTCAAATTCAGGGAGGAACATTACAATGAGAATTAATCACAACATTTCTGCATTAAACACGCACCGCAATATGACTTTGAACAACGATGCTTCAAGCAAAAGCATGGAAAAATTGTCTTCCGGTCTTCGCATTAACCGCGCTGCTGACGATGCTGCAGGTCTTTCGATTTCCGAAACAATGAGAGGTCAAATTCGCGGACTTGAGCAAGCTCAACGCAACACGCAAGATGGTATCTCTTACGTACAAACAGCAGAGGGTGCAATGAATGAAGTAAGTGCCATGCTGACTCGTATGAAAGAACTGAATGTTCAAAAATCGAACGGCACGTACTCCTCTAATGACACGGCTAACATTGACCAAGAGTTGGGTGAACTGGGTTCACAAATCGACGCAATTATGACTAAAACTACGTTTAACGGTATTAGCATTACTAAAGGTGCTGACATCGTTACTGACGATAAAGGTGCGACAATTGCTATCGGCGCTATCACTACAACTGGTTTCGTAGGTCTAACAGCAAGCACTTCCTTGTCTGGTATTGAAACAGCAATCACAAATGTTGCAACAGAACGTGCTAAACTGGGGGCTAAACAAAACCGCCTTGAGTATACTTCCAACAACTTGGGTACTGTAGTTGAGAACTTGACTGCTTCCGAGTCTCGTATCCGTGATACAGACATCGCTGCTGAGATGGTTAAATTGACTAAAAACAATATCCTTCTTCAAGCTTCCCAATCCATGCTTTCTCAAGCAAATTCCGCGCCTCAAGGCGTTCTATCTTTGCTCAGATAATAAACAAAAATTTAGAGACCTTAGACCTTCTAGGGTCTCTATTTTTTTATTAAAGAAAAGAAGAGGCCGTATTAGTGAAAACCATATCCCTAGTAATGATTGCATTAAATGAGGAAAAATGTCTTAGGCGATGTCTAGAAAGTGTAAAAAATTTAGTCAATGAGATCATAATAGTAGATACAGGATCGACAGATTCTACTAAGCAGATTGCACTAGAATATGGAGCAATGGTATATGATTTTGTATGGACAAATAACTTCTCAGATGCAAGAAACTTTGCATTGATGAAGTCTACCGGCGATTGGAATTTAGTGCTAGATGCTGATGAGTATATCTCTAACGATTGCTTTGTTACTTTAAAAGAGTTTATTAACACCAAACATGCGATCGGCAGAGTGAAAATAGTTAATGCTTTTATGGAGCAAGAGACTTTGAGTTATTCGCAAAGTATTACTTCAAGAGTTTTTCCAAAAGGTTTGTATTATAAAGGTAAGATTCACGAGCAGATTGAAACTGATCTACCTAGGGTGATTTTACCTGTAGAAGTTCAGCATGATGGCTATATTCGAGGTAGCAGATCCGAACGCAACATTCCGTTACTAGAGTTGGAAATTGTGAATAATCCCAACAATCCATACTATTATTTTCAAATTGCTCGGGAGTTTAAAGGAATGGGATGTATAGATTTAGCGCTTCAAAACTTCGCTAAAGCATACTCACTATTAACTAAAAAAGAAAATTATGCACCTAATGCTGTTGTCGACTACCTATACTGTATAATGTCAGGTGGCAACTTGGTGGAGGGGCTTTCAATAATTGAGGTCGAAGATAGCTATTTACGCAAATTTCCTGACTTTCATTTTTTAAAGGGGGTCTACTATCTGGAAACCATGATCAGTGACCCAACAACCTATATGTATCTACTCCCACAAATTGAGCAAGCTTATAAAGCTTGCATTGAACTGGGTGAGACTAAGGAATATGACAGTGTAATTGGTACGGGAAGCTTTGCGGCATATTATAATCTAGGCGTTTTTTATGAAGTTACAGGACAGTCGGAAAAAGCCCTAAATTGCTATAGAAAGTCTGCTGGATACAATTACCATCCAGCTAAGCTAAGAGTTCCTCAAAGTGAATAAATTGTAGATTACTATTAAAACCTATGTCGGCAGAGCCGATAAATATAGTAACAATTATATTTTGAGGGTGGTGTAGATTTGGACTTTTCAGTTAATGGGAAAGATTATGCAGGGAGTATGACAAGCCCCTCGACAGAAAGCGGATTTGCAAGGAACCAGAATAATATTGCAACGACGGAAAATAAGATAGATCAGCCAGTTGGTGAAAAGGGAGAAATAAAATCAGTCGGTGAAGAACAATTAAATAAAATAATTAATAAAGCAATTAAAGCTGCTCAAGGAGTTAATACGCAACTCGAAATCTCTGTGCATAAAGAAACGAATGACCTCATAGTAAAGGTCATAAACAAAGATACGGGCGATGTTATTCGGGAGATACCGTCAGAAAAAATGATAGAAATGATTCAAAAGTTCATGGAAATGTCCGGAGTGCTTATTGACCAAAGAGTGTAAGAGGAGGGAACAATATGGTTAATAGAATTAGTGGGGCGGGCTCGTCAGGTCTCGATATTGAGGCAGTTGTGACTAAGTTAATGAAAGCGGAACAAGCACCTCTAGATAAGTTGAATAAAAGCAAACAACTCATCGAATGGACAAGGGACAGCTACAAGGAAGTGAGCACGAAGCTGGTTGACTTCCGCAATAATAAATTATTTAGCTATAATACAATGTCAGCAATGTCGGCTAAGAAGACCACAGTAACAGGGGATACGAATGCATTTACAGCTACTGCACTAAGTTCAGATGCTTCAGGTAGCTTTACTGTAAAGGTTAATCAGTTAGCCACGGGCGGAGCTTTAGTGTCAGGGACCGGAATTGGAGCGACAACTGCAACAACAACTTTAGCGGATATTGGAATTACCAACGCGTCGACGATTCAAATAAATGGACAATCAATATCCTTCAATTCAACAGATACAATCTCTAGTTTTGTTTCTAAAATCAATAAAAACAGCAGTGCCAACGTTGTTGCCGTGTTTGATTCAACATCCGGCAAGCTTTCGTTAACAAGTAAAACGACGGGTTTGGCTTCGAGTGTAACGGTTTCAAATGATTTAAAAACTGCGTTTAAGTTGGACACTCTTAAGCCAGGTACAAATGCAAAACTAACGGTCAATGGTCTAGATATAGAACAGGATAGTAACTCTTACACATTAAATGATGTGAAGTTGACATTTAATGCCGTTTCGACATCTGTAGATGGGTCTACCGTAACAGTTTCCAGTGATACGGATGCAATTGTAAACACTATTAAATCTTTTATTAGTGATTATAATAACGTACTATCACTTGTAAATAATAAGCTGGACGAAGCACGATATTCATCCTATGGACCTTTAACTAGTGATGAAAAGTCGGCAATGACTGATGGTCAAATTACAGCTTGGGAAGCTAAAGCTAAGAGTGGATTAATTAGACGAGATTCTACACTGACTAGCTTAGTCTCTAATCTCCGATTATCGGCTATTTCCTCGGTAAATGTGCCATCTGGCTCAACTACTAGCTCTATGAATATTACCGAAATTGGCATAACGACGGGAACATGGTCCGAAGGCGGAAAACTTTATCTAGATGAGACCAAGCTTCGAAAGGCCATAGAAGCTAATCCGGATCAAGTAGTGGCACTATTTACAGGTAAGGACAGTTCTGTTACAAGTACCAGCAATCCAATAACCGCTAATAATGGTGTATTTAATAGAATGTATTCGGTATTGAAAACGGGATTGGATGGTCTGGCGGAAAAAGCAGGAACCTCTAAGTATAGTGTGGAACTTGATCAAACCTTGGATAATAACAGCACGTTGGGTAGTCAAGTAAGAGGAATTGATGATCGCATAGCTACTATGCAAGACAGGCTTAATCGATTGGAAACCGCGTATTATGCAAAATTTACTGCAATGGAAAGTGCTATTAGTAAGTTGAACTCACAAGCTAGCAATTTTAGCTAGGGTATATAGAAGGGATAGAACAATATGAATCCATCTCAATTACAAAAATACCAACAGACCTCTGTTCAAACGGCTACTGGCCCACAATTGGTTATCATGCTTTATGATGGTGCCATACGATTCACCAAAATGGCTATCGATGGTATTGAGCAGATGGATGTTGAAAAAGCACACAAAGGGCTTCTTAAAGCGCAAGCGGTAATTAATGAACTTATTGCATCACTTAATTTTGATTATGTTTTATCTAAGGATTTATCAAGAATATATGAGTTTATGTTATATCAGTTAATTCAAGCTAACCTAAAGAAAAACAGCACATCTGCTAAAATTGTCCTGGATCATTTATTAGATCTAAAGGAGGCCTGGGTACAGGCTGCAAAAATTGTTTCATCCGATAAAACCGGTGTGTTGAATCATGGATGAGTTAATAAGTGCTCTTGATAAAGTAACGGTGGAGATGGTTAGTCGAATCCATGAGGCTAGTTATGAAGATCTAGAGAAGTTTGTGGACGAGCGTGGCCTAATTGTTGATCAGATCATACCTTATATAGATAATGGATTAGATAAAAGGCAGCAAGCTGAAATTAATAGGATTTTTACCCATGATGAAGTGCTCAGGGAAAGAATGCAACAACTTCGAGATGAAGCGCTTCTGAAAATAAAGCAAATTAATCAAGCTAAATTGCAGAAAAAAAGCTACGAATATTATACGGTAACAGATAGTTATTTTATAGACAAGAAAAATTAAAAAAATGAGGCTGCTATGCAATTAGCAGCCTCATTTTTATTATGCAACCACTGGGAAAAATATACTAGTAAAGTACGCTTATATAAATGCCGATATAAGATGGAGATATAGAAACACAATACACCGTACGGATAATTATAATTTGAGTACCACCAAAAGGAGCAAAACCAAGATGGTAGTTGAAAAATTTACTAAAACAAGCATAGTTATACTAACATATAATAAATTAGAATATACACAAGCTTGTATTGAAAGTATCCGTAAATTCACCCAAAGAGGTAACTTTGAGATTATTATAGTCGATAATAATTCTACGGATGGAACACGTGAATGGTTAGCGGAACAGACAGACATTCTAACCATATTTAATTCAGAAAACGTCGGTTTTCCAAAAGGATGCAATCAAGGTATAGAAGTGGCATCTGGAGATAACATCATGTTGCTTAACAACGATATTATTGTAACTGAAAACTGGTTGCCTCCTATGATTGAAGCTTTATATAGCAGTGACAAGATAGGGGCAGTTGGACCTGTTACAAATAGTGCCTACGGGTATCAAGAGATACCTGTAAGTTACAATAATCTAGACGAGATGTTGCAGTTCGCTCGAAACCATAATCGCCACGATTCAAGACAGTGGGAGCGGAGATTAAAACTTATTGGTTTTTGTATGATTATTAAAAAGGATGCTATTGACCGAATTGGTTTACTAGATGAAATCTTTTCCCCAGGTATGTGTGAAGATAGTGACTATTCTTTCCGTCTGCTTGAGGCGGGTTATGAGCTTCTATTATGCAAAAATGTTTTTATACATCACTTTGGTAATACTTCCTTTGGTGAAATGCCTGAAGGAGCGAAAAATTTACTAGCCTCGAATCGCCAAAAGTTCCTCACTAAGTGGGGCTTCCATACAGCAACTTCAACGGAAATTAGACATGAACTCATAGCATTGATGGATAAACATCTAATTAATGACCCTATACGTGTGCTAGATGTGGGTTGCGCATGCGGTGGAACGTTATTAGAAGTAAGTAATAGATACAAAAATGCTGAATTATACGGCATAGAAAAAAATTGTTACGCGGCGGCTGTTGCAGCTAGGTTTGCAAAAATTGAAAATACCGATGTTGAAGAAGAGTTAGAATATCCATCTGATTTTTTCGATTACATTTTCTTGGGGAATATATTAGAACAATTGCGTGAACCGGAAACTGTATTACGAAGGTTAAAGAGGTTTTTAAAACAAGACGGCAAAGTACTTGCAGTTATCCCTAATGCTATGCATCATACAGTTTTGCGTGGTTTGATTAATGGTAGGTGGACTTATACGGAATCGGGAATTCTTAGTAAGCATAACCTTCGCTTTTTCACCTTGGAAGAACTTATGAAGTTATTCGGAGCAGTTGGTTTCAATAACATTAAGTACGGGTCAATTACAACCTCGTTGTCAGAGACTGACAAAAGATGGGTCGAACAACTATCTGCATTAGTAGATTCGCAGAACGATTATCAATTTAAGACATATCAGTACACTCTAGTCGCCAGTCATACCCAACCTAATTGTATTATTGATGAGTTATTGGTTAATGTAGAGCAAGGAAAAACTAAAGAAACATCATTGAAAGAAATTGCTAACTTAGTTAGGCAAGGTCTTATTGACACAGAAGGTATTATTAAAGCAGTCAATAGAGGTCTGAAACAAAAGCAATATGTGCTTAACGTACTGGCGAATAATTTCTTTGCTGAAAGTTTATTTGAAAGCATTATTCCTTTATTAAATGAATCACTACTAATTAATCCAGAAGATACTGATACACTATTTAATTACGGATTTATTTTATACAAGATTGGAGCTTATGAGAAAGCTCTGGGTTTTTTGGAACTGATAAAGATGAAGGATGCAGAGACAATCGGCTTAATAATAAATATAACTAGAGAAATCAATTCTTATCACAACCAATCTTGAGTAATAGAAAAAGGGGTCAGAGTTTGATGGTGCTTAGTGGTAGAAAAAGTTATGTAATTATTACTCATAATGAGCTTGGATATGTTGTGAAGACTATAGCAATGCTAAGAACAAAAAATGCAACAGAAAAATATGAAATAATTGTAGTTGATAATTGCTCAATGGATGGAACAAGAGAGTGGTTAGCTGAACAAACAGATTTGCGTATTATATTTAACGATATTGATGCCGGATTTGATCAAGCAGTGGTTCAAGGACTCCAAATAGCATCCTACAGTACCGTTATAGTACTTCAACATCAAGAAGATTCTCCTATAAAGGAGCATCAAATAAATATTGAAGTTGATTTAATTGAAAAGATAAATAGAAGAATAGACGAGCATTTTAAAATCTTAGATGTTGGATGTGGGTTTGGCGGGACACTAGCTAAAGTAAAAGATAGATTTCCGCTAGCTGAAGCCGTAGGTGTTGAGTCGAGTCCTTTGATGGCTAATACTGCAAAACATGTTACCAAAGTGTATAGCGATAATATTGAAAAGGTACTTGAGAACTTTGAGAGTGACACATTTGACTATATTATTATAGGGCCTGATATTTTCAATACAGATGAACCTGTCGATGCACTCCTAAAAATAAAACGGTGCCTTAAATCGGATGGAGAAATATTAATTAAATTTCTCAATTCTTTATATCACGTTTCAATACAAGAAGTAATTTCAGAAAAAATAAACACAGATATTCCCTCTGGATGGACGCTTGATGAAATAACTACTCTTTTCGAAAAGGCTGGATTTGCTGAGATTGATTTTGATTATTTGAGAGAGAAGGATTCGGGTAAAAGTTTGGAATTAATAGAGAATTTCGAGGGATTTTGTTCAAACGAAGAAAAGCAATTTCTAGATGTTACCCATTTTATAGTTAATGCACGGAAAACATCACTTGATGCTAAGATTGAGAATCTGCTTAGAGAAATACAGGTGGCAGAAAATTCGAATAATTTGTTAAACGAAGTACTGATATTTGATCAAGTGCGATTAATTGAGATAATATCTGATAGTGATTTTTCTAAAATCGAGTTGTTAAATAAACTTGCGATGCACTGCTTTGATTGCGGAAGAATGGACTGCGTTTTTCCATTCCTTAATAAGGCCTACGAATATAGCAACTCAAATTCTGAAACAGCACTTAATTTTTCGGAAGTAATGTATAAATTGGGAAATAAAGAGCTCGCTGTGCAATGGCTTGAGACGCTATTGGAGTCTGATTTTAATAATGACGGAGTAATAAATAAGAAAATTGTAGATATTCATCGAGAGATAATAAGCGACAATTATGAAAAATACCTATTAAAGTTCATGATGCGTAGGATAGAAAATAATATAGAAAAAGACGAGACGACAAAACAATTAATTATTCATCTTGATGAAAAAGTAATAAGTATGAGCCAAATCTTTCGCGTTGTTGAAAATGATATCATGAAGAAAGATGAGTTGTTAAATCATATTGCTGTGAGTTGCTTTGAAACCGGTCAATTTGAAAAAGTAATTCCTATATTAGAAAAATCGTTAGATTATAATAAAGATAATAAAGATACTTATTATAATATTGGATATACCTTGTTCAGTTTTCAATTATATGAAGAAGCCTTGAATATCCTTGCAAATGTAGAAAAAGATGAAGGACTTAATGTCTTGATTTCCCAGATCGAGGAGAAAATAAAGCATGGATGATAAAAAAATTAGTTTTATTTATTGCACTAATAATCCGGTATTGTATGAAGAATCCGTTAGGTATGTGAACTCCTTATCAATTCCCGATGGTTTTGAGATTGAGATTATTTCAATAAATGATGCAGTGAGCATTACTTCCGGCTATAACATAGCAATGAAACAATCAAATGCTAAGTACAAAGTATATATGCATCAAGATGTATTTATTATTAATAAAAATTTCATGCATGAAATTATAGAGGTCTTTACTAAACAACCAAATTTGGGGATGTTAGGTGTAATAGGAGCCGCTAAGATACCTCACCATTTAGTTTGGTGGAATGCCAGTAAAAAATACGGAAAAGTCTTTGAGAATAGCACTGGACAAATGAGAATGCTATCATACTCAGAAGTTGAATCTAACATTGAAAAAGTTGAAGCCATTGATGGCCTAATCATGATTACACAAGTTGATATCCCTTGGAGAGAAGACATATTTACTGGGTGGCATTTCTACGATATCTCACAATGTATGGAGTTTACTCAAGCTGGATACGAGATTGCGATTCCTCATCAGAAAGAACCATGGATAATTCATGATTGTGGGGAGCTTTTTTTAGACAGTGAATATGAGAAGTATAAGATAATTTTTACAAATGAATATGGAATTGGACGCATTATTAATAGTTTTACATTCTATAAATTTGGTAAAAACTCCAGAGTTGAGGCCGGAGCGACACTCACGTGTACAGAGGGTATGTCAGTTGGAGATAATGTCACTATACCTGAAAGCTCCTGGTTTCTTCTCCCGTATCGAAATTACAAGGATGGCCCCAGAATATTTATTGAAGATAGCGTGACTTTTGGTCCCAGAAATAATATTTCCGCAGTAAATAAAGTTATTGTTGAAAAGAATGTTATATTCGCTCCGAATGTACATGTTTCTGACCATAACCATGAATATCGGAATATTGGAATTCCTATTAAACACCAGGGTGTTGATTCACTTACGAATAAAGTTAGAATTGGAGAAGGTTCTTGGATTGGATTCAATGCAATCATCGTAGGTAACGTAGATATTGGTAAGGGTTGTGTTGTTGCGTCAAATTCTACAGTTGTGGATGATGTTCCAGATTATTCATTAGTAGCAGGAAATCCTGCAAAAGTGATAAAAATGTTTGATAAGAAAAGTGGAGAATGGTTAAGAGTTAAAACCAAAGAAGAAATAGCTAGAGTGTTGGAAAATCGTCTGGAGTGTGAACCATTAATTTCAATTTGCATTCCTACATATAATAGATCAGCATGTCTAGATCAGTGTCTTCGTACGATATTCAATCAAATTGGCGACGACAATAATTTTGAAGTAATTGTTTCTAATAATAACTCAGTGGACTCTACAGATGAAATAGTAAAGAAATATATAAATAGATATTCAAACATTAAATACCATAAGAATGAAGAAAATATAGGATCAGAAAAAAATATATTGAAAACAATATCTCTCGCAAAAGGGACCTTCTGTATGATTCATGGTGATGATGATTACTTTAAAGAGGGAACACTCTATCATATATATAATCAAGTTAATCAACATAAACAATGTGGGATGTTTTTCCTGGATGTTAGAAGGGATAACAATAATGTATATCTCGGCGAAGGTATGAATCAATATTTGAGAGCCACATCAAATTATTGCACTTTTATTTCTTCTCTTATCTTAAAAAGGGTTGAAATCAATAAAATTGAAACGATTGATCGGTTCTTGGGAACTTTCATTAATCAAGTCTATATACAATTTTCGATATTGGAAAATAATCCATTTTTTGGTGTAATTAATGGGAGAATATACACTTATGCTCACAATGTTAATGGAGGATATAGCTTTGCAAAAGTTTTCATTGAAAACTATTTAAAGATACTCAACTATTTCAATGATAAAGGATTACAAAGCTCTAGTATTGCATTTGAAAAGAAATTCATGTTGGATGCATGGGTTATTCCTTCTTACACTAATATGATACTTAATGAATGGGACCAATTAGATCCGAGTAGTTTCAACAGGATTTTTGAGGAAAATTATTCTGATGAACCCTATTACAACCAAGCAAAGTCAAAAATTGAGACGTTTATACAAAATAAAACTTAAATACGAAGGTAAAAATTGAGGTGAATAATACATGAAGGTTGTAATATTAGCAGGTGGATATGGAACGCGAATAAGTGAAGAATCATATCTTAAGCCAAAGCCGATGATTGAAATAGGAGAAAGGCCAATTCTCTGGCATATTATGAAAATATACTCTCATTACGGATTTAATGATTTTATTATTTGTCTTGGGTATAAAGGGTATAGTATTAAAGAATACTTTGCTCATTACTTTATGCATGAATCGGATGTTACCTTTGACTTCAGAAATGATAATCAAACCTCAATTCATTATCATTCAGCCGAGCCTTGGAAAGTTACTTTAGTAAATACCGGTCTTGATACAATGACTGGTGGTAGAGTGAAAAAGGTGAAGAAATACATTAATGATGAACCATTTATGCTCACTTATGGTGATGGTGTTGCTAATGTAAATATTCATGACTTGATCAGGCATCACAAGCTACATGGAAAAATAGCAACTGTTACCAGTGTACAGCCAGGGGGGCGGTTTGGTGCACTAGAATTAAATACAAATAATGAGGTAGTTGGTTTTCAAGAAAAGCCAAAAGGTGATGGTCACTGGATTAACGGGGGCTTCTTTATAATGGAGCCAGATATTTTCGATTATTTAGATAATGATGAAACGGTTTTGGAAAGAGAACCTCTAGAGAAACTTTCGAAAAAAGGTGAGTTGTCAGCTTATAAACATTATGATTTCTGGCAGCCTATGGATACACTTAGAGATAAAAATTATTTGGAGGAACTGTGGAAAGCCGAACGAGCCCCATGGAAATTATGGATATGATTAACAGATCATTTTGGAAGGGAAAGAAAGTATTTTTGACTGGTCACACTGGCTTTAAAGGCTCATGGTTGGCTATCTGGTTACAAATGCTTGGTGCGGAGGTAATCGGTTACGGGTTAAAACCAAAGAATGAAAATGATATTTTTAATGTTGCAAAACTTGACAAACATATCGTAGATATTCGCGCAGATGTACGTGACTTGAATCGATTAAAGAACGAGATTAAACAACATAAGCCTGATATTGTATTTCACTTAGCTGCTCAGCCGTTAGTTTTACATTCATACCAAGATCCAGTTTACACATATGAAACAAATGTTATGGGAACTCTTCATTTATTAGAAGCTATTAGAGAGAGTGACACCATAAGGGCAGGAATTATTGTTACCTCTGATAAATGCTACGAAAATAAAGAGCAAATATGGGGCTATAGGGAAAATGATCCAATGGGGGGATATGACCCTTATAGCTCTAGTAAAGGTTGTGCGGAAATATTAACTGCATCTTATCGAAATTCTTTTTTCAACTCTAGCAATTATGTAGTACATCAAAAAGCGGTTGCTACTGTTCGAGCAGGGAATGTTATTGGTGGAGGCGACTGGTCTGAACATAGGTTAGTACCAGATTGTATTAGTTCGCTGATCGCAAATAATAAAATTGAGATTAGAAATCCTAAATCGATTCGACCTTGGCAACATGTAATAGAACCTCTACATGGGTATCTGATTTTGGCAGAGAAGTTATTTTCGGAAGGCACTACAGTAGCTGAAGGTTGGAATTTTGGCCCAGATGAACACAACGCTCTGGAAGTAGAGTATGTTGTAAAAATGCTTATAGAAAAGTGGAATAGTCCAGCTGAGTATAAGGTTACTTCGAATTCGAATGTCCACGAAGCTACATATCTTAAACTTGATTGTTCAAGAGCAAGGACCTTATTACAATGGCACCCGAAATGGAACATAGATTCTACAATACAAAAGGTTGTAGAGTGGACACAAGCTTTTATAAATGGAGAAGATATGTTCAAGGTTAGTCAAAATCAAATAAAAGAATATTATTAACATGTATAAACGGAGGCACAAATGAAGGAATTACAGGGGCAAGAAATTGATCTTAGAGAACAAGTAATTCAAGCTGCAGTACGTTATTATGAAGCGGTTCACAAAAATAAAAACGAAAAATATACTCCAGGTGATCATATTTCATACGCCGGTCGAGTATTTGATGAAAAAGAAATGACCAATCTAATAGATTCCTCTTTAGATTTTTGGCTAACCACAGGTAGATATTCAAAACAATTTGAGAAGAATTTTGCGGAATTTCTGGGTGTTCGCTTTTGTTCATTAACAAATTCAGGATCCTCTGCAAACCTTTTAGCCTTTATGGCCTTAACTTCTCCCAAATTAGGAGAGCGCCGCATAAAAAGAGGTGATGAAGTAATTACAGTTGCTGCAAGTTTTCCGACAACTGTTGCACCAGCTATTCAATACGGCGCTATCCCTGTTTTTTTGGATATTGATATTCCTACTTATAATATGGATGTTACCTTCTTGGAGAAAGCACTATCAGAGAAGACGAAAGCGGTCATGATTGCTCATTCATTAGGAAACCCATTTGACCTTCAGACTATTAAAGATTTTTGTGATAAATATAACCTATGGCTAATTGAGGACAACTGTGACGCACTGGGTTCAAAATATAAAATAAATAATGAATGGAAGTATACTGGAACAATTGGCCATATTGGAACATCCAGTTTCTATCCACCTCATCACATGACAATGGGTGAAGGTGGGGCGGTGTATACCAATGATCCTCAACTAAAAATGATAATTGAATCTTTTAGAGATTGGGGTAGGGATTGTTGGTGCCCGTCAGGTAAGGATAATACTTGCTGTAGAAGATTTAATCAGTCATTTGGTGAACTTCCCTTTGGATATGATCACAAATATGTATATTCACATTTTGGTTATAATCTAAAAGTCACTGATATGCAAGCAGCTATAGGTGTCGCTCAAATAGAAAAACTACCTATATTTATTGAATCCAGAAAGAATAATTGGGCGAAAATTAAAAATTCTTTGAAAGATTTTACAGATGTGTTCATTTTACCAGAAGCAACTCCTAATTCTGACCCGAGTTGGTTCGGTTTCACACTAACCGTTAAAGCGGATGCCCCCTTTTCGAGAGATGAGTTAGTTCAGTTTTTAGAAGGTAGGGAGATTCAAACGAGAATGTTTTTTGCCGGGAATCTTATTAAACATCCGTGTTTTGACGAAATGCGTAGCTTAGGAGAGGGCTATAGAGTTGTAGGTAACCTTACTAATACTGATTTAATTATGAATCAATCTCTCTGGTTAGGAGTTTATCCTGGTTTAACTATTGAAATGATAAATTATATGATTGACTCAATTATTACTTTTGTAAAAGATAAGCAATCGATGAGAGTGTGAGCAAATGAACAGAATACTTGCAAATGATTTTCTCGAAATTAGTAAACATATCAAAAACAAAGACCAATTTAAAAATACCAAATGGGTAATAACAGGATCAACTGGTATGATTGGATCATACTTAGTATCTTTTCTTTCATGGTTTAATAAAGAGTTTCTTAATCATTCACTGTCAATAATAGCAACTTATCGAAATGAGCTAAATGCATTTCATCCAATACTAAAAGAAATATATAGTGATAAATTAATTAATTTTAAAAAAATAGATGTTGGAACTGAATTTGACCTCCCTGAATTAAAATTTGTAGACTTTGTTATCCATACTGCTTCCAATGCAGCCCCCCAGTCTTATATATCTGATCCTATAGGGACAATCAATGCAAATATTCGAGCAACAGAGTATATTCTTGATCAGCTTAAGGACAGTGTTTATCTTAAGTCCTTTCTATATATTAGCTCTGGCGAGATATATGGGAATCCTTCGTTAGAGAATGTGCCTACACGGGAAACTTACATCGGAGAGACAGATCATCTTTCATTAAGATCTTGTTATGTGGAATCAAAAAAATTTGCTGAAACTATTTGTTATAATTATTACCGTACTTTTAATATCCCGGTAACGATGGTAAGGCCTATTCATGTTTATGGTCCTGGATTCAAAGAAAATGATAGTAGGGTTTGGGCTGATTTCATTATAAAAGCTACAAAAGAAAATCACATTGAAATTCTTGGAGATGGAACTCCACGTAGGGGATTTTGTTATATATCTGATGCCATCTTACAAATGATAAATGTATTAGTTTATGGTAGACCAGGAGAGGCATACAATATCGGGAATAGTCATCATATATCGATAAAAGATCTTGCTAATGTAGTTGCTGCATCTTGTTCAAGGAGCGTGAGTGTTTACGTGAAAAACGAGCTCCCAGAATATTTAAAAACAAGTCCTCAGATATCATGTCCTGATATGAAAAAAACATCCGAACTTGGTAAGTTATTTTCTACTGATATTGAAGTAGGTATAGCTAGGACAATATCATGGTATCAAAATCCAGATGAAATGATGTGATTATATTTATGAATAATGAGTTCCATTCGATAGATAACTGTAGATCTTGCGGGAATGAAACATTCAGGGAGATCTATCAGGTTGATCCTATTCCTGTCGCAGGAATGTACGCAAATATAGATGATTTTACAGAGGGTATTAATATACCAATTACACTTATTCTTTGTGAAAACTGTAATTTAGTTCAACTAAAAGAGACTGTGAATCCAGAGATTTATAGTAATTACAGTTTTGCTGGAAGCACGACTCCTACATACAAGAATTATCTATCTGACTTGGCAAAACATCTGGTTGAACAAAAAGGAACTAATAATAAAAAAGTTTTGGAAGTAGGCGCAGGTGATGGAACTTTTCTTCAACATTTGAAGAGTTATGGACATAATGATGTGTTAGGCGTTGAGCCTTCGACACAATTATGTGTTTTTTCTAGAGAAAAAGGGATTCCAATGATTAATAACTTTTTTAATAAGGAGTTCTTGAATCAAAGTGAAATAGGAAAGTATGATTTGGTTATCGTACGGCATGTGTTAGAACACATTGATAATTTAGAAGAAATGATTAATTGCTTAAAGTTCGTATTAAAGCCTGAGGGTTTATTAGTTGTAGAAGTACCGGATTTTGATGCCACTTTAAAATTTAACTTATTTTCAAATATTTTTCACGAACACCTGAATTATTTCACTATTGAATCTATTAGTAGTCTGTTAAGTAGGCATAATTTTAGTATAGATTATACAGAGAGAGTTAATATCCACGGTGGTTCTATTTTACTGTATCTTAAGAATGGCAGCGATACAAGCATATCTGAATCACATAATATTGATCTTTTAAAAATAAACTTGTTTTCGAATAATGCGATGAAATATTTCAATGCAATTAAGAGGGAAATTGAAAAACTAATCGATTCTAATAAAATAGTTCATGGTTTTGGAGCTTCACATCGCACGTTTCTACTCATGGCAAATGCTAAATTGTCTAGTATAGAAGTACCGATATTATATGACAATAATACTTTTTTGCATAATAAAAAATTATTAGGTTTAAACGCATCTGTATACCCAGTTGATCGCCTAAATAAGAACGAACATCCTGATGCGATTGTCATATTTGCAACCTCATATGAAAATGAAATTATAGAGTTATTAAGACAAGAATATGGATTCAATGGAGAAATTGTTTCTTTAAAATATGAGGTGCTTTTGAATGAATGAAATTGAAAAGCTATATTCAATTAGAAAATCTATATTGAATATGATGCATTACTCAAAGTCATCTCACATTGGTTCTTGTTTATCTATAGTGGAAATTTTATATGTTCTTTATTTTAAAGTACTTAGAGTCGATCCGGATTCTCCAATAGATCCTGCTAGAGATAAATTTATTTTAAGCAAAGGACATGGAAGTGCAGCGCTTTATGCAACTTTAGCAGAAAGAGGTTTTTTTTCAAAAAAATATTTGGATGAATTCTATGTAAATGGTGGTCGATTACCAGGTCACTTGGACATGAGTGCTGTTCCTGGTATTGAAGTATCAAGTGGATCTTTAGGACATGGGCTCTCGATTGGTGCTGGCATGGCGATAGCAAATAAATTAGCGAAATCAGAAGCTAGAGTTTTTGTATTAGTAGGTGATGGGGAGTGTAATGAGGGGAGCATATGGGAAGCTGCAATGTTTTCATCCCATCATTTATTGGACAATCTGACTGTTATAATTGATTATAATAAACTCCAAGGGTTTGGAGAAACCAATGAGGTAGTAAATCAGAAATCAATTATTAATCGTTGGCAAGCCTTTGGATGGGAAACATACGAAATAAATGGCCACGAATCAAAAGAAATCTATACGGCTTTAAACAAGAAACAGTTAGCTCCAAAAGCTATTATTGCTCATACGATTAAGGGTAAAGGTATTTCATTCATGGAAAATAAATTAGAATGGCATTATAAATCGCCAAATGAGGAGCAGCTAAATAGAGCATTAATAGAATTGGGTGATTTTCAGTGAGAAATACCTTTATTAAAATATTGATGGAGCAAGCTGAAATTGATAACCGTATAATGATTATTACACCCGATCTAGGATTCTCGGTGTTAGAGCCATTTGGTAAAAAGTTCCCAAACCGTTTAATTAATGCTGGCATAGCAGAACAAAATGCTATAGGAATAGCTTCTGGTTTGGCACTTTCTGGAATGGTTGTGTATGTATACAGCATTATTCCCTTTGTGACTATGAGGTGTTATGAACAAATAAGAGTGGATGTTGCATACTTAAATGCAAATGTTCGTTTAGTTGGTGTTGGGGCAGGACTAAGCTATGGTCCAGCAGGAGCGACACATCATGCCTTGGAGGATATTTCATTAATGAGAAGTCTGCCTAATATGACAGTATGTTGTCCTGGTGATCCAATTGAAGTGAGAGATCTTGTCCGAAGCAGTTTTACTCATGAAGGTCCAATGTATATAAGATTAGGCAAAAATGGTGAAACATGCATACACGATGAGAATCAGCATATTGAACTTGGACAAGCAGTAACAGTAAGAGATTATGGTGATTCTGAAGCAGTGCTAATAACAACGAGCAATACATTTCACTTAGCTCTAGAGTGGGTTGATCAATGGAAGAATGAAGAAGGCATTAACGTTATGTTAGTTAGCATGCCTACGATAAAACCGTTCGATAACAAAAAAATTATTGAGCTAATTGATTTAAGTATACCAATCTTTACCTTGGAGGAGCACACAGTCATTGGGGGATTAGGAACTACGGTAGCGGAAGTTATTGCAGAGTATGGAAAACCAGTACAATTTAAAAGAATCGGGATCCCAGATGTTTTCACACACGTTGTGGGTGATCAACATTACTTAAGAAAAGAACTTGGAATAGTGAAACCAAAGTTGAATTGATTTTATAAGAGTTTACAAGGGTACGGATAAACAAAGGAATCCCCGTTTCTTTCAACAGGGATTCCTTTGTATTAACGTCCTAATAAGACTTTGTATCAACCAGTCACAAACTTTGAATAAACGGAAGCATCTTATCTTTAGGAAAACTATCTTCGAAGTTTTGTTTGTACCTCGATCTTTCCTCTGCAATTGTACAGTATTTACACAATAATACATGCAAATATACCTTCTGTGGTTCTTTTTCAACACCATACTTCAAGAATTCTACTGCGTCCTCATATAACCGCTGATTTATATGATAATAGGCTAAGTTTTCAGCACTCAATCCATTTAACTCATTTTGATCCAAGAGTAATGAGTAATAGTTCATCGATAGGTCAATTTGATTTTTATTATAGAAATAATTTGCCAACTGATTAACTAAAGCTGGAGTACCAATCTGATTAACTAGACGGTCATAGGCTTCGAACTGCTGCAGCGTGAATAAGTCTGTCAATAGGAGAAGTAACTTACTTGATACATCTGTACTACTATCCTTTTGACTATATGTTAAATGTTGGAGTAGCGCGATTAAGAGTTGCTTTTCATTATAGTAAGTATGGTTCTCAGCTAATTCAAGCTGCTCGATATAAGCAGTCGTTTCCCAAATCAATGATGCTAGAAGAAGATGCTTTACAAATTTATCAGAATCTTTTTTCTCTAGAGGAATTTCCTTTAAATACAAATCAAAAGCAGCCCGATCATTAATTAATAGGGATAGACGCATTTCGTCCAAGGGTTGTACAAGCTTTAAGGCTCTTGCTTTTTCTATATATAATTCAGTTAATTGAAGATGTCCAATAGCTAAGAACGTTTGTAACCGAATCGAAATATGCCGCGGATTATCGTCTGAATAAACTTTATTCAAAAAGCCTGCTATGGACTCGGTAGTTTCGTTTAATGCTAACAGTTCACATAATTTGATAAGCGACTGCATATCGTTTGAATCATTCATTAGTAGTTTTGTTAAATAATAAACTGTTTTCTCGATATCTCGTTCGCGGTAATGTAAATCCTTGAGACGTATCTGAGGAAGTTTTGAACCATAATCGGGACTGATAATCCAAGCGTCTTTGTTCAAATCAGCTAGCCGTTCTGAACACAACAGTGCTTCTTCATATTCACTTTTAGCTTCACTAAACAGTCCAAAATATTCATAGAAAATGGCACGTATACAGTGGTACTCAGGGTAGTTAATGTATTGAGAGAGTTTACTCTCAACAAGGTCCCACGCCTCTTTAATGCTTCCAGAGTTAAATAAAGAACTAATGAGTCCGGCAAGACAATGGATATACCATTGAAAATTTGGATTGCAACCACTAAAGCCACGTTGATAATAATAAGCTGATTTTTTAAAGTCTTTTTGGGAATGATATTCATTGGCTAATGTAAAGTAATCATATGCCGTGAATTTCCCCTCTTTTTTCATCTGATCAAAGATAGCCATATTTCGCTCAGTTTTATTTTTTTCCAGCAGGACTTCTTTTAAGTAGCCTGTATGATAGATTCGAAATGATATCGGATATCTGTTGAGTGCAGTGCTGTGTATGGAAACAAGTTGCTCATGAATGGGACGGTTGAAAAGAATTCCCATATGATTAGGAAAAATACGATCCGTTGTGGATTCAAGAATATTACTTTCTGCTAGTGAGTCGCCAGTGAAGCTAATAATTTTTATGTTAAGAACAACATCTGCCCTGGGCTCTTCATTAATAAGCATTTCTCTCAAGTTATGAACGTCTGCTTGTTCGATATATTCATCTGCATCCATGATAAGAATCCACTTTCCCGTTGCTTTTGCTATTCCTTTATTTCGGGCTGCGGAGAAATCATTGATCCAAACAAAATCATAAATATGATCCGTGTATTTTCGTGCAATTTCTTTGGTTGAATCTGTTGAACCTGTATCTACGATAATAATTTCATCGACTAAATCCCTGACGCTATCTAAACAACGCTCAAGGACCTTTTCTTCATTTTTGACGATCATGCAAAGTGAAAGTAGTTTTTCCATAAAGCCTCCAAATAAAGCGGTTAGTTAAGTGGGCATGCTTGTTTGTTGGTAGTGCTGACGAATATGACTGGATGAAATATTATTCGTACGTTCAAGATAAACGACGTTACAATGTGCTTTCAAGAAGTCGAATTTCCCAATCCAATCGTTCCCGATGACAAAGGTGTCGATTCCAAGGCGAATGATGTCCTCTGTTTTTTGTTCCCAGGAATACTCAGGAATAATCTCATCTACATACCGAATTGCTTGCAAAATCAGTTCGCGTTGCTCGTATGGGAAAAAAGACTGTTTGCCTTTGCCTGCATTAAATTCATCGGTAGATAATGCTACGGTAAGATGATCGCCTAGTTCCCTTGCCCGCCGCAATAAAAGTATATGACCATGATGCAGCAAATCAAAAGTTCCATAGGTAATGATCTTTTTCATTGTTATTTACCTGCTTATCTGGTTATTTTGTAGTTTGGCTAAACTTGATTGTATGGATGCAACGAGCTGCGGATCCTTACAGTATCTTAAAGTTTGTTGGTAATAGTGGGTAGCTGATTGACTATTCCCCATACCTTCATATATAAAAGCAAGATTATATAGAACATCTACATTGTCCTTTTGAATCATATGAGCCAGTGTAAGAGTTTCAATTGCCAAAATAGATCGTCCTTCAATATAGTCGATAACGGATTGCATGCACATAATCTCTACGTCGCCATCGCCGGCTATTTTCACATATTCGTCGATTGTTTCTTGTGCTTTGTTGACTTCGCCAGATTCAATGAAGTCGCTGATGTGCTTTTTAAGCATAACCTTAAGCTGTTCAAACTCAAATTGCTTTTTATGTGAATGTTCTTTCTCCGCATAGTGTTGGTCCACATATTCGTCAATGATTTGCCATAACCGTGCACTGGCCAGATTATCATGATGCGTATGAACCATAGATTTAATTAACTGTCGTTCTTGGGCATAATAATTAACTTCTTGCAAAGAACGAATGATCTCAAGTTCTAGTTCGGCTTGGTTGTATGTTTTAGGGCCTGGTGTCCAAAAATCATATGGTTCAAGCAGGAAATTACGTGATTGCCGATATTCTTCGACATCAGCAGGAGTAAAAACGATAGGTTTATCTATTAATAAATAATCGAAGAAGACCGATGAATAGTCCGTAATTAACAAATGACTTGATCCTAAGACTTCGTACAGATCCGAATCATTTGCTTCGAGCATCCCATTTGTTAATAAGTAAATACCCTTGCTTTCTAGCTTATCTACGTATTCCTTTACACGCTTTTCTTCATACGGATGAAGCTTTACCACGAAGGTAAGCTTGTTTGCGGAGAGGAATGAACCGAATGTTTCATAATCAAACTCGTCATAGCCAAACATATTAGCCCAATTTTTATGGCCTTCAACACGATCTAAGCTGTAAGGGGCTTTGCGAAAAGTAGGCATAAAGAAAATGATTTTGTGATCTTGCGGAATCTTATTCTGGAAAAATTGCCGTAATTTTATCTCACTGTTTTGTTTGAATAACATATCATTGCGGGGCATGCCGGTTATGCGATAATGATTGATTCGGTTCCCCATGCATGCATTGTAAAGTGTGTTATATAAAGGAGAATAGGACGCGATCAGATCGATATGAGACCAATGACGCGAAATTGCTTCAGAAGATGTCTGTTCGCCTGGGTCCATGTTAGCCATCCCTTTTAGTGGGAATCCATGCCATAGTTCAATATTAATTTTATCATTTAACGTTGGATATTCCCCGTGTGTAGTAATGAACACGTCGCTTGAATGAATATCTTTATCTTCAACAGTGAAAGTTCGATTTTGAACTAAAGTTACATCATATTTTTCTTTTATATAGGAAGGCATTTGTTTATAAAGAACATTGCTATTCGAACCGGAGTTTGAGCTCTTGATCATGCATATTTTTATCCTAGGTTTTCTCGGTTCTTCCATACTTTCAATGTGACTCATGGGTGGTATCTCCCTTCAATTGTGAAGCCTATCATTTATATCGTCAAAAAGCGAGACTGTGTAAACCCCATAACTAAAATAATTTCTAGTTATCCTCAATGGGATGAAAACACGCCTGTGGATAATGTGCACAAACCTGTGCATAACTCTGTTAATAAAGTGGATAAACCCGCGCCGCGACAATATTCTACAAATTTTGCAGTTATCCACGGTTTGTATATACCCGAATTTTCAAAAAATTTACTTGATTGGCAAGTTTCAAATTGACAGGTCAAGCAGACGGGTGTTATAGTCAAAAAGTAAGGGCTTACATTATTCATTTGCTTATGATTATTACATTTTTTAAAACGAAGGGAATGTGTACGTTATGCAAGGTAAAGTGAAATGGTTCAACGCAGAGAAAGGCTATGGTTTCATTGAGCGTGAAGATGGTGGAGATGTATTCGTGCATTTCTCAGCTATTCAATCCGAAGGATTCAAAACGCTGGACGAAGGTCAAGCAGTAGAGTTTGACATCGTAGAAGGCGCACGCGGTCCGCAAGCAGCTAACGTTAGCAGACTATAATCATCCGGCACGATCGGTGCCGCTAGTATACACCTACGAACATGCACACCTTGGGAGTCATCCCGGGGTGTTTTTTTGCGTAGATTATAAAGTATAAGTTGCGTACTTTAGCTTCGCATCTACCTTGACCAACGCGCTCGTCCTAAAAGGACGACGAAGTCATTTATCCTTGGTATACATATTATGGTCGGAATTTAAAGGAATTATGAAGATGGGGTGGAATGTAGTATACTGTAAGTAGGAAGGGAGATGTTTAACTATGATGATTAGCATTCGCGGAGAACACCTTGAAGTAACTGAGGCCCTCAGGGACTATGTCGAGAAAAAATTAAACAGACTAGATAGGTATTTTGAAGCTCCCCTTACATCCGATGTACAAGTAAAGCTAAGTGTGGTCAAAGATTTACAAACCATCGAGGTCGCCATTCCTTTAACTGGCGTGCTGCTTAGAGCAGAGGAACGCAACTCTGATATGTATGCTTCGATTGATTTGGTTGTGGACAAGTTAGAGCGCCAAATTCGCAAGCATAAAACGAGAACCAACCGCAAAATTCGCGAAGAAGGCGGCAAGCGTGATTTGTTTAAAATGGAAACATCACCTGTCACTTTCGTGGAAGAGGAAGAAGACTTTGAATTGGTCCGCAACAAACGCTTCGATTTGAAGCCGATGGATGTGGAGGAAGCGATTTTGCAAATGAATTTGGTGGGTCACAGTTTCTTTGTTTTCTCCAATATGGACACAGATTCTGTCAACGTAGTTTATAAACGTAATGATGGCAAGTACGGATTGATTGAACCGGCTATTTACAAATAAAATAAATACTTACAAAGAGCTTGATTCGATTCGGTCGAATTGGGCTCTTTTCTATTGATACAGCATTGTAGATACGTTTATTTTGCATGCATGCATTTTCGATAACGATTCAATACTATAGAAATAAGCTAAAACGTGAAACTTTTGAAGGCCATAAGCAGTTTATATGAATGTAGGCCGAGGGTTTGTTGCGGCAGAGCAGTCAATGATGGTACAATTTAAGGATACGAATGCAATAGAAAGGGGTTCACCGATGCTAGGACTAGTGAAGAAGATTTTTGGTGATTCCAATGAACGGGAAGTTAAACGGATGTTGAAAGCCGTTGATTATATCAACGAGCTTGAAGCAGGCATTGAGCCATTATCTGATGAAGAGCTAAGAGGCAAGACTGTGGAGTTCCGTAATCGCTTGGAAAAGGGCGAGGAACTGGATGATTTGCTTCCTGAAGCTTTTGCCGTAGTCAGAGAGGCAGCCAAACGTGTATTGGGTAAACGTCATTACGACGTTCAACTTATTGGGGGTATGGTGCTGCACGAAGGCCGTATCGCTGAGATGAGAACAGGGGAAGGGAAAACGTTAGTTGGAACACTTCCTGTCTATTTGAATGCCTTGCTGGGTAAAGGCGTGCACGTGGTAACGGTCAATGACTATTTGGCACAACGTGATAGCGGCGAAATGGGCCAGATTTATGAATTCCTTGGTCTGACGGTCGGGGTCAATCTGCATGAACTTTCCCATGAGGAAAAGCAAGCAGCTTATGCTTGCGATATTACGTATGGAACGAACAATGAATACGGGTTCGACTACCTGAGAGATAACATGGTGCTCTACAAAGAGCAGATGGTACAGCGTCCGCTTTATTACGCGGTTATCGATGAAGTTGACTCCATTCTGGTCGATGAAGCTAGAACGCCTCTTATTATTTCGGGACAAGCTGCCAAATCAACGGATTTGTATTATTCGGCGGACCGTTTTGTGTCCAATTTGAAAATAGAAGAGGATTACACGATCGATATTAAAGTGCGTTCCGTAGCTCTTACGGAAGAAGGGGTTGCGAAAGCAGAGCGCGCATTCGGCATTGAGAACTTATTTGATCATCAGAATGTGAACATTAACCACCATGTGACTCAAGCCCTTAAAGCGCGTTTCATCATGAAACGTGATGTAGACTACGTCGTACAAGACGACGAGGTTATGATTGTTGATGAATTTACAGGCCGTATTATGACAGGCCGTCGCTATAGTGATGGGTTGCACCAAGCCATTGAGGCCAAAGAGCAGCTGCAGGTTCAGAATGAGAGTATGACGCTGGCGACGATTACGTTCCAGAACTATTTCCGGATGTACCGCAAGCTAGCGGGTATGACTGGTACGGCGAAGACGGAAGAAGAAGAGCTCAAGAAAATTTATGGGCTTGAAGTTATCATTGTTCCAACGAACCGTCCGATGATTCGTAAAGATATGCCGGATGTCGTGTACAAGTCGGAAAATGGTAAGTTCAGAGCGGTTGTTGAGCAAATTGTGGAGAAACACAAGCTGAATCAACCGGTTCTTGTCGGTACGGTTTCGATCGAGAACTCCGAAAGACTTTCTGAGATGCTCAAAAAGAAAGGCGTACAGCACAAGGTCCTCAACGCCAAATACCATGCGGAAGAAGCTGAAATTGTATCACGTGCAGGTCAACCGGGATCAGTGACGATTGCTACGAATATGGCGGGCCGCGGTACCGACATTATGCTTGGCCAAGGCGTACATGATATCGGTGGATTGCATATTATAGGTACAGAACGTCATGAAAGCAGACGAATCGATAACCAGCTGCGCGGTCGTGCAGGCCGTCAAGGTGACCCTGGTTCTTCACAGTTCTACCTCTCTCTAGAGGATGAATTGATGAAACGTTTTGGCGCTGAAAATATTATGGCCATGATGGACCGTCTGGGAATGGAAGAAGACCAGCCGATCGAGAGCAAGTTGATCTCACGTGCGGTTGAATCGGCTCAAAAACGCGTGGAAGGAAACAACTTCGACGTTCGTAAAGTAGTCCTTCAGTATGACGATGTGATGAACCAACAACGTGAAATTATTTATAAACAGCGCCGCGAACTGCTGGAATCCGAAAATATCCGCGAAGTTATCGAGGGTATGATTAACGCAGTGATCGAGCGCGTCGTGAAAGCTCACTGTCCGGAGGAGCAAATTCCGGAGGAGTGGGAGCTTACAGAGGTCGCGAATTTCGTGAACAACAACTTCCTACAGGAAGATGCGCATATTAGCGATCAAACGATTTGGGGCAAAGAGCAAGAAGAGATCATTGATCTGATCAAAGAACTTGTCAGCAAACGTTATGACGAGCGTGAAGAAGAGATCGGACCTGAATTCATGCGTGAATTCGAGAAGGTTGTTGCGCTTCGTGCAGTAGACAGCAAATGGATGGATCATATTGATGCGATGGATCAACTGCGTCAAGGTATCCACTTACGCGCATACGGCGGTACGGATCCGCTTCGTGAATACCAGTTCGAAGGTTTCGAGATGTTCCAGGAGATGATTGATAACATTCGTGAAGAAGTGGCGATGTATATCATGAAAGCTCATGTTCAAAGCAACCTGGAGCGTCAAGCCGTAGCCGAAGGGCAAGCGGTTGATACGAAGAACGAAGCTGGCGGCAAGAAGCCGGTCGTACGCGACGAAGAACAGCGTATCGGACGTAACGATCCTTGCCCGTGCGGCAGTGGTAAAAAGTTCAAACAGTGCCACGGACAAGGCAGCTAAGCGAAGCTGACGCGATCCGGTTAGCAAAGGCACAAGAGAATAAAGAGGTGTAAGACATGCTGGAACCAGAAGTGAAACAGGATTTAAGAGAAACAGCAAAGCGACTAACCGAATTACGGGGGTCTCTTTGACTTAGATCATAAGCTGGAAGCGATCGGCGATTTTGAGGAAAAAATGGGGGCACCGGACTTCTGGGACGATAACGAACGCGCCCAGAAGACCATCTCCGAGCTCAACGCGATCAAAAGCGTTGTGGATCAGTTTCAGGGCTTCACGAACGAGTTTGACGACCTGCAGGTCATGGTCGAGCTCGAGGAAGAGGAAAGCGATGCTGGCCTGGTGGCTGACATTGAGAAAGGCATCGCGGCCTTAAAGACCAAGCTCGAAAGTTTCGAGCTTGGCCTGTTACTGAATCAGCCGTATGACAGGCTGAATGCGATTCTAGAGCTGCATCCGGGGGCCGGCGGCACGGAGTCGCAGGACTGGGCGGAGATGCTGCTGCGCATGTATCGCCGTTGGGCGGAGAAGCAGGGCTACAAAGTCGAGGTGCTCGACTATTTGCCCGGCGACGAAGCTGGCGTGAAGAGTGTCACGCTGCAGATCACGGGCTTCAACGCCTACGGCTACTTGAAGGCGGAAAAGGGCGTGCACCGGCTCGTGCGGATTTCGCCGTTTGATGCCTCAGGCAGACGCCACACGTCCTTCGTGTCGTGCGACATCATGCCGGAGATCGAGGACGATACGGAAGTTGAGATCCGCACAGAGGATCTCAAAATCGATACGTATCGGGCGAGCGGCGCCGGCGGTCAGCACATCAACACCACGGATTCGGCCGTGCGGATTACGCACATACCGACTGGGGTCGTGGTAAGCTGTCAGCAGGAGCGTTCGCAGATCAAGAACCGCGAGAAAGCAATGAAAATGCTGCGTTCCAAGCTGTATGAGAAGAAAATCGAAGCGCAAATGAAGCATTTGGCTGAAATTCGCGGCGAACAGTCCGAAATTGGCTGGGGAAGCCAAATTCGTTCTTATGTTTTTCATCCGTACAGCATGGTGAAAGACCACAGGACATCGGCTGAGACCGGGAACGTCGGCGCTGTGATGGACGGGGATCTGGATATGTTCATTGACGCCTACCTGCGTCATCAGATTCGCAAGCCGGACAACGCGGAATAGTTGATGTTTTGTCCTTGGTGGCAAAGTGAAACGCATAACAGAAGCAATTGACGATCATCCTACACCTAACAGGTGTAGGATTTTTTGTGAGAGGAGGCCTATCGTGGCCAGAAGAGAACCACTGATACGGATAGGAAGTCCTGCACATACCGTATTTGAATATTCCTTGCTAGTTATAGGCTCGTTGGTCATGGCAGCAAGCTTTAACTGCTTTTTGAACCCGAACCAAATTGCGACCGGCGGGGTTTCGGGCATTTCGACCATCATTCAACACCTTTCAGGTTTGAATCCCGCTATCACCCAATGGGCGCTGAACATTCCAATTTTCCTTTTAGCCTTATGGTTGCTGGGGGGACACTTCGGTGTGAAGGCAGCTGTCGGTTCGGTCATATTTCCGCTATGCGTCCTGGTGACCAGCCATATAGGCGTGCCGACGCACAATCCTTTGCTCGCTGCCGTTTATGGCGGAATTGGCGTCGGGCTTGGACTAGGGATTGTTTTTCGCGGACGTGGATCGACAGGCGGGCTTGGGTTGGCCGCGCAAATTTTACATAAGTACACAGGATTAAGTTTAGGCTTCTCTGTTGCGGTATTTGATGGTCTGGTGATCATCTCGTCAGCGCTAGTGTTCACGCCGGAGAATGCGTTGTACGGAATGATCGGCTTATTTGTGACGACCAAAACGATTGATATCGTGCAAGTTGGCTTCAACTACGCAAAAGTAGCTTTCATTATCTCGGACCATTCGGATGCGATTCGCAAAGCCATTTTGTTTGATTTGGATCGCGGGCTGACCGAGCTTAACGGATCCGGCGGTTTTACCGGGGAGTCGCGGAATGTGATGATGGTCGTCGTGAAGCAGAACGAGGTCAGTCGGTTGAAAACGCTGGTCCAGTCGGTGGACCCGCAGGCGTTTGTCATTTTGAGCGAAACGAATGAGGTGCTAGGTGAGGGCTTTAAGCGGCATGCTTAGAAGCCTTGCAGCTGGCCATATTACATGAAGACGTGCTTAGTGCACGTCTTTTTTGTGTGAATGGAATACGGCGCATGGATATCGATAAGGCAACTTGATTGTATTTTGTGCAACATGGCAACGACTTCTGGATAAAGCCCAGTCCTATCTTGTACAAAGTGCAATCACTTCGGTTAAAAAGCACTGTAATCAGGCCCTTTTAGCTAAAATAGTTGCACAAAGTACAACGAGGGGGAAGACTAGGCCTCAAATGTAGCGATAATGATGTATAAAGTACAACATAGAATGATCCCTAATCACTGATGCAATGACCGAAAATATCCTGACACAGCTTCAACATTCTCCCGAAAAGAGTCACAGACGGCCATAAAAAAATGTTGCTTGTCCATTGATTAATTTGGGATAATATAACTGTTCATGATTGAACAAAATGTCTATGCATATTATGAATTTTTTTCGTCCAAATGACTGCGAGAAACTCAATGCAAGATTTTTGTTGAAAAAGCGGGGAAACCCTTGATTCATATCGGATCCAAACGGATGAAAACGGAGAAAACTGGTGAAAAAAATTCATTGAATTATTATGTATATGACTGTATAATCATACATATATTTTCGGAGTAACGGGGGAATTCATATGAGTCATATCGTTAGAGCGGCTATTATTGGAGCTACAGGGTACGGTGGCGCGGAGGTTATTCGCCTTTTGCAGGCGCATCCTCTTGTGAAAATCACTTCGGTCATCTCGACCTCGAATGCGGGAGCTCCGCTTGCTGATCATTTTCCACATTTGCAGGAAGTGGTTGTTGATATTTTGGATCAACTCGATGTTGATCTTATTGCTAGTAAATCCGATGTCGTGTTCCTGGCAACACCAGCGGGCGTAAGTGCAGAGCTTTCACCGAAACTTTTGGCTGCCGGCCTGAAGGTTATTGATATTTCCGGGGATTTGAGATTGAAATCAAGCAGCGATTATGAAAAATGGTACAAAAAGAAGCCGGCTTCCGAGGATATGTTGGCGAAGTCGATCTATGCTTTGTCCGAAGTATTCGGGGACGAAGTCAAAGGCAGCGATTTGATCGCCAATCCTGGCTGTTATCCGACAGCAACGCTTCTGGGGCTAATCCCTGCTGTGAAAGCAGGTTGGATTGATCCGTCTACGATCATCATTGATGCCAAATCGGGTGTATCCGGCGCAGGGCGCGGCGTTAATCTGGGTGTGCACTACGCGGAAGTCAATGAGAATTTGAATGTGTATAAAGTGAATAAACACCAGCATATTCCGGAAATTGAGCAAGCGCTCAGCCGTGTAGCGGGTAAGCCGGTTGTGACGACATTCACGACACATCTTGTGCCAATGACGCGTGGAATTATGTCCACGATGTACGCTACCGTCAATGGTGAGCATACAGCTGCTGATTTTATTGAACTTTATCGTCAATTCTATGAGGGCCGGAAGTTTGTACGGATTCGTCAAGAAGGCAAGTTCCCTTCCACGAAGGAAGTATACGGTTCTAATTATTGTGATATTGGTTTTTCCGTGGATGAGCGGACGGGTCGCGTGACGATCGTTTCTGTTATTGATAATGTCGTGAAAGGCGCTGCCGGGCAGGCCATTCAAAACTTGAATTTGATGTACGGTTGGGAAGAAACGACCGGATTGCTTTTCGCACCGGTATATCCATAAGAAGCGGAACATGTGAGGAGACGAGGATGTTGGATACAGTTAGTTTCACGGTGGTGCCTGAGGGCACAGTAACGACACCGAAAGGCTTTCGTGCAGGCGGCCTGCACTGTGGATTAAAAAAGACGGAGCGCTTTGACCTAGGCGCGATCGTATGTGATGTGCCGGCGGCAGCGGCAGGCGTGTACACGCTGAACGCGTTTCAAGCGGCACCGCTGCGCGTGACGCAAGAAAGCATTGCCCAAGGCGGCAAGCTGCAGGCCATGATCGTGAACAGCGGCAACGCCAACGCGTGCACAGGCCAGCAAGGCGAAGACGACGCGTACGCGATGCGCGCAGCCAGCGCGAGGGCGCTAGGCGTAGCTGAGCATCAAGTCGGCGTGACGAGCACTGGCGTAATCGGCGAGCTTCTGCCGATGGGCAAAGTGCTGGCAGGCATCGAGCAGCTGCCGCAGCGCATTAAGCTAGACGGAGGCGAAGACTTCTGCCAGGCGATCCTGACAACGGATCTTGTGCAGAAGATGACGTGTGTCCGTCTTGTTGTGGGCGGCAAAGAGGTTCACATTGCCGGTGCAGCCAAAGGTTCGGGGATGATTCACCCGAACATGGCAACGATGCTCGGTTTCATGACAACCGACGCACCGATCGAAAGCGAATACCTGCAGCAGCTGCTTAGCAGGATCACAGATAACACCTTCAACATGATTACTGTTGACGGCGATACATCCACCAACGACATGGTCGTGGTGATGGCTAGCGGTTTGGCTGGCGGCGAGACACTGACTCCGGAGCATCCGGATTGGGAAGCATTCGCAGCAGGTTTCCAATACGTTGGCGAGTATTTGGCCAAAGCGATTGCACGTGACGGCGAGGGCGCAACGAAGCTGATTGAGACGACGGTTATCGGCGCTGAGAGTGACGAAGCAGCTCGCAAGATCGTGAAGTCGATCATCGGATCGAGCCTTGTGAAGTCCGCTGTGTACGGCGCTGACGCGAACTGGGGTCGAATCATTGCGGCTGTCGGTTACTCGGGACAACCGGTGAATGTGAACACGGTCGATATTCGCTTAGGCGATATCGCAGTGCTGGAGCAATCGCGTCCGGTGAAGTTCGATGAGGAAGCGGCGCTTGCTTATTTGAAAACAGATACCATTCAAATTCATGTGAATTTACATATGGGCACTGGCAAGGCAACGGGCTGGGGCTGCGATTTGACATATGATTACGTGCGCATTAACGCGGCTTACCGCACATAAGAAGGGGACCGAACGCAGTGAAGAACAATTGCTTTGTGATGAAATGCGGAGGCAGCACGCTTGCGGCGCTGCCTGCCAGCTTTTTTGAAGATATGCGTCAACTTCAGGAGGAAGGCATCGTAACGGTTATCGTTCACGGCGGCGGCCCTGCCATTTCGGAAACGCTCGGGAAGTTGGGCATTGAGTCCGGTTTCGTGAACGGCCTGCGTGTGACGAACGAAGCGGTGCTCGACGTTGTAGAGATGGTGCTTTCCGGCCAGATCAACAAAGAGATCGTACGCCGTATTCAATTGACAGGCGCAGCAGCGCTAGGTTTGTCCGGTGTGGATGGACATTTAATTGAAGCTAAGCCGGTGGCGAACAGCCACGAGGTCGGTTTAGTCGGCGATGTGACGAAGGTGAACGCGGAGCTGATCCAAGGCATCGTGAACCTGGGCTACATTCCGGTTATTGCGCCGGTTGGGCTTGGTGAAGATGGCGGACAGCGTTACAATATTAATGCGGATACGGCAGCTGGCGCGGTGGCCTCCCACCTTGGCGTGGAACAAATGGTTGTCGTGACAGACGTACCTGGCATCATGAAGACCGTAGACGGTGAGAAACAGGTGCTGCCGGTTGTGAGTGTTGCTGAGATCGAAGAAATGATTGCAAGTGGAGACATTTACGGCGGTATGATTCCGAAAGTTCGCGCAGCGATCGCTTGCATTCAAGGCAAGGTGCAGGAAGTTGTGATTGTGAATGGAGCGGAGCCGAATGTGCTTAGCAAAGTGCTGAAGGGCACGGGAATCGGTACAAGAATTGTACGATAACACTATAAGGAGGGAATGTACATGAGTGAAACGGGTAAAAGCTCGCTCTTTCCAACGTACGCCAGATATCCAATTACGCTGGTGAAGGGGGAGGGCAGCCGACTATGGGACGATACAGGCAAGGAGTACATCGATTTGATGAGCGGAATTGCGGTAGCGAGCCTCGGGCATGCGCCTAAAGAAGTGAAGGAGCAGCTTGTTCAGCAGCTTGATCAGCTATGGCATGTCAGCAATCTTTTTCATATTCCGAACCAGGAAAAATTAGCTTCCTTACTTACGGATAACAGTTGTGCGGATGCTGTATTTTTCTGTTCCACAGGAGCAGAAGCGAATGAGGCCGCTATTAAGTTGGCGCGTCGCTACAACCAAAAGGTGCTGAACAACGGTCGGTACGAGATTATTACGTTCAACATGTCGTTCCACGGACGGACATTGGCGACCTTGACCGCTACAGGTCAAGACAAAGTGAAGGAAGGCTTCCATCCGCTTCCTGAAGGTTTCGTGTATGCGGCTTATAACGATATCGAGGCTGTTCGCAGCCTTGTGAATGACAAAACATGTGCAATCATGTTGGAAATGGTACAAGGGGAAGGCGGCGTATTGCCGGCTGATCCGGAATTCGTGAAACAACTAGCAGAGCTGTGCAAACAGGAAGGCCTGCTTTTGATAGCGGATGAAATCCAAACGGGTGTAGGGCGTACAGGCAAGCTTTTTGCCTATGAACACTATGGTGTTGAGCCTGACATCTTCACATTGGCCAAAGGACTGGGCGGCGGATTCCCGATTGGGGCTATGCTGGGGAAAGCTTTCCTTGCTGAAGGTTTTAGCGCTGGCAGTCATGGTTCGACATTTGGCGGAACGCCGATTGCGACGGCTGCAGGCTTTGCGGCTGTGGATACGATTCTTGCCCAAAAGCTGCCGGAACGCGCAGCAGAGTTAGGGGAGTACACGATCAAGAAGCTGGAAAGCAAGCTTGCCGGCAATCCGTTAATCGCGAAAATTCGCGGTATCGGGCTTTTGATCGGGATTGAGTGCACGCAACCTTCAGGTGAAATTATTAGTGAAATTCATAAAAAAGGCGTGCTCGTTATTCCAGCTGGGCCTAACGTTATTCGTTTAGTGCCGGCCTTAAATATACCGCAAGAAGATTTGGATCAAGGGCTGGATGTGCTGTGCGCGGTCCTTGCAGAGAAGGCATCTACGATCAGCAGCATCTAGGGAAGTAACAGGAGAGAGGTTGAATGAAATGAATATTACCTTACAAGAAGAAATGGCTGCCCAATTGAAGGGCAAAGATTTCCTTGCTTTGGCTGACTATACACCGGAAGAAATCGAATACTTAATTCACTACGGGATCGAGCTTAAGCGTAAGCAAAAGGCTAGAGAGCCTCATGCTGTGCTTGCCGGCAAGACACTCGGGATGATTTTCGAGAAATCCTCGACGCGTACGCGCGTTTCCTTTGAAGTGGGGATGTACCAACTGGGAGGTCAGGCTTTATTTTTGAGCAAAAACGACCTGCAGCTTGGACGCGGTGAAACGGTTTGGGATACGGCACAAACGCTGTCCCGTTACCTCGATGGCATTATGATTCGTACGTATGAACACCGTAAGGTGATCGATCTTGCGCGCGGAGCGACGGTTCCCGTTATTAACGGCCTGACGGATTATGCGCATCCTTGCCAAGTCATGGCGGATTATCAGACTGTTCTTGAGAAAAAGGGCCGTCTCAAAGGCATTAAAGTAGCTTACATCGGCGACGGCAACAACATGGTGCATTCCTTAATGGTGGGAGCAAGCAAATTGGGGATGGACTTCGCAATTGCTTCTCCTGAGGGCTATGATCCTGACCAGGAAGTAATTCAGAATTCCAAGGAAAATGCTGCGCATTACGGCGGCAGCGTACTTCTGACACGCGACCCTCGCGAAGCGATTGAGAATGCGGATATCGTCTACACAGATGTATGGGCGAGCATGGGCTTCGAGGCTGAGCAGCAGGAGCGGGAGATTGCTTTTAAAAACTACCAAATCAACGAAGATCTGGTGAAGTACGCCAAATCGGATTACTTGTTCATGCACTGCTTGCCTGCACACCGCGGGGAAGAAGTGAGCGAAGGCGTCATTGACGGCGCGCATTCCATTATTTTCGACCAAGCAGAGAATCGTCTTCATGCGCAAAAGGCTATTATGGCCGCGACCATGATATAATAAATAGATAGAGGAAACGGAGAGATTAGTAGACATGGCTAAGGAAAAAATCGTGCTCGCCTATTCCGGCGGGTTGGATACTTCGGTAATTTTGAAATGGCTTAAAGAGACTTACGACGCTGAAATCATCGCTTTCACGGCAGACATCGGGCAGAAAGATGAGCTCGACGGTCTGGAAGAAAAAGCGCTCGCAACCGGCGCCTCCAAAATCTACATTGACGATCTGCGCGACGAGTTCGCGAAGGACTTCATCAACCCGATGTTCCAAGCGGCTGCGCTTTATGAAGGCCAATACCTGCTCGGCACGAGCATTGCGCGTCCTTTGATCGCGAAGCGCATGGTTGAAATCGCGCGCGCAGAAGGCGCAACAGCGATTGCACACGGTGCAACCGGCAAAGGAAACGACCAAGTGCGCTTCGAGCTAACAGCTGCGGCGCTTGCTCCTGAGATTTCAGTGATCGCGCCTTGGCGTTTGGAAGAATTCCGCGAGCAGTTCCCGGGCCGCGCTGAAATGATCGCGTATGCCGAGAAACACGGCATTCCGGTAACGGCATCCGCTGCGAAGCCATATTCGACAGACCGCAACTTGCTGCACATCTCCTTCGAGAGCGGCATGCTGGAGGATCCTTGGTTTGATCCATCCGCTACATCCAACAAAGACATGTTCGTGCTGAGCGTTGACCCTGAGGATGCGCCAGACCAAGCCGAATACATTGAACTTGAGTTTGAAAAAGGCGACTGCGTAGCAGTTAACGGTGCGAAATTGACGCCACTTCAAGTGATGGAAACGCTGAACGAAGTCGGCGGCAAGCACGGTATCGGCCGTGTCGACATGGTAGAGAACCGCTTCGTCGGCATGAAGAGCCGCGGTGTGTACGAAACTCCAGGCGGTACGATCCTGTTCACCGCTCACCGCAAAATGGAGTCCTTGACGATGGACCGCGATGTCATGCACCTTCGTGACTCCCTGATCTCCAAATATGCAAGCCTTGTATACAACGGCTTCTGGTTTGCTCCAGAGCGTTTGGCAATTCAAGCGCTTGTTACAGAAAGCCAAAAGAACGTATCCGGTACAGTTCGCTTGAAATTGTACAAAGGCAACGTTATCGGAGCTGGCGTGAAAAGTCCGGTATCCTTGTACAATCCGGATATTGCGACGATGGAAGCTGATCCGACGAAAGCTTACGATCAAGGTGATGCGACAGGCTTCATTCACTTGAATGCCCTTCGTTTGAAAGTATCTTCGGGTGTTGAGCAAAACGCTAAGAAGTAATCAACATAGGCTGTGAATCCGGGCTTTCCCTCGTGGAAAGCCTTTGGGCTGTAAAATAGAGAGGAGTGGATGCACGTGTCAAAACTATGGGGTGGACGATTTACGAAGCAAACCGACCAATTGGTTGAAGAATATACAGCATCAATTATGTTTGATAAAGAGCTGGCCGAGGAAGATATTCAAGGCAGCTTGGCGCACGTGACGATGCTTGGCAAATGTGGCATTCTTCCTGCGGATGATGTCGAGAAAATCAAGGATGGTTTGTACGCAGTTCAAGGCATGATTCGCCGCGGCGAGTTGGAGTACACGATTCAGAATGAAGATATTCACATGAATATCGAAAAAACGCTGATCGATTTGATCGGTCCTGTTGGCGGCAAGCTGCATACGGGACGTAGCCGTAACGATCAGGTGGCGACGGACATGCATCTGTACCTGCGCAAACGGGTGGTAGAGTTCGTTGGCCACCTCATCAAGCTGCAGGAAGCTCTTCTTAATCAAGCGAAGAAAAACATCGATACGATTATCCCGGGATATACGCATCTTCAGCGTGCGCAGCCAATTCTGTTCGCCCATCACATGATGGCTTATGTCAGCATGTTCCAGCGTGACCTTGAGCGCTTGCAGGACAGCTACAAGCGCGTAGACATCCTGCCGCTAGGCGCTGGCGCGCTAGCCGGCACGACGTTCCCGATCGACCGCCATTTCGTGGCGGAGCAGCTCGGGTTCGGACGCGTGTACGAGAACTCCCTGGATGCGGTCAGCGACCGCGATTTCATCCTGGAGTTCCTCTCTAACGCGTCCATGATCATGATGCACCTTTCTCGCTTCAGCGAGGAAATGGTGCTCTGGTCTTCCACCGAGTTCGCGTTCGTTGAACTCGATGATGCTTTCTGCACCGGCAGCTCGATCATGCCGCAGAAGAAAAACCCGGACGTGGCGGAGCTCGTCCGCGGCAAAACAGGCCGCGTCTACGGCAACTTGTTCGGTCTGATGACCGTGCTGAAGTCGCTGCCGCTGGCGTATAACAAGGACATGCAGGAAGATAAGGAAGGCATGTTCGATACGGTTCGTACGCTGCAAGGCGCGCTTCAACTGTTCGCTCCAATGGTCGCTACCATGAAAGTGAACACGGATCGCATGAGACAAGCCGTGAACCAGGATTTCTCGAATGCTACGGACATCGCCGATTACCTTGTTAACAAGGGACTGCCATTCCGTCAAGCTCACGAAGTTATCGGCAAAACGGTGCTGTATTGCATCCAGAACAAAAAATACTTACTCGATATGAGCATCGAGGAGTTCAAAACGTTCTCAACGCTGTTTGAGTCCGATATTTATGCCGTGCTGCAGCCGGAACAAGTCGTGAATGCACGTAATGTATACGGCGGAACGGCAAGCAATCAAGTGTCGGAAGCTATTGCCCGCGCCGAACAAGTGTTGGCGCAATCCAATGAGTGGTTGCAAACATATTTGGAGAAGAGCAAATAAGATATAAAAAGCCTTCAACGTCATCCGAATGGATGATATTGAAGGCTTTTTGCTGTATATCTCTCGTTTATCTGCCCGTAACCGAGATATACCCGGTGTCGACGCGAACTTTCACTTTTTTGCTGCCATCCCCGAGGGTACCTTTGGCAGAGTGATGATCTTCCCGGTCTACAGCAAGACCAGGCACTTCCAAATTGGCGCTGCCTGTATCGGCGCTTAGATCGAAGCTCACATTTTTAGGCGTTGGCTCAAGTGTAAGCCTAACACTGCCAGTGTCGGATTCAAGGGAGACCGAATCACCGATATCACTTAATTTTGCCGTGATACCACCTGTATCTGTCTTGATCTTGACCTCGCCTTGTCCTTCTTGAATGTGAATATTCCCCGTATCTGCTTGGAGATTCAATTGTTTGCCTTCATAGCGGTCAAGTGAAATGTTGCCTGTATCCGTGTTGGCTGTTAGCTTCTCAGATTTGAGATCATTGAAGTTGATATTACCTGTATCGGAAGTCACGGTGATGGCTTTGTACATTTTATCCGGTAGGGAGACTTCGGTTTTGAGCCCAAAGCCGCGGCCGGCAATCAAATTTTTGAGTTCGGTGATGTCAAAACCAAAATTGATGCGATCTTTTTCTTTCGTGCAAACATCAACCCGCCATACATTGCTTCGTTCTGTGGCTGCGTCAATCGTGCATTCATTCGCGTTAGATTCCCGCACCGTACCGACTAGGCGCACTTTAATTTCATCGCTGTTTGTTGGGACGAAAGTGATGCTCGAGTCATTGTTTTGAAGGATGAGGGTGTCGATATTTGCCGCAGCGATCTTCTTCTCGATATTAATGTTGGAGACGCCTGCATTCAAGTCTAAGGTTTTGAACGAAACAGCCGCACCGATGAGTCCAACGGCCAGGCAGGTAAAGCCGGTTATTAAGAAAAATTTATATCTGCTTTTCACGGCTTAAGCCCCCTTAATTAATTTGGCATTGAACTGGATGTACGCCCGTGTGATTTTGAAAAATAGTTGGAACAGCCAAGTGCTGAGCGTAGTGAGAATGACGCCTAACCCGAAGCATGCCAACATGGCAAATCCAATGAACTGCAGATCGCTGCCGACGTGCTCCATAAAGCTGCCAAGCATACCGGCGATCGGAGCGACGATTAGTGCAAAGCCCGAAGCGAATAACGCAATTAACGCTGCCAAGATACCGAACCATGGGCCAACAACGAACAGGAGGTTGAAAAAGCCGAGCGCAATGCTGACGATAATCGCCTTCAGCCCTGTTTCCTGCTTAGCCGGATAAGGGTAAGGAGGTTGCTGCGCGTAATAAGGATTCTCATAAGGCGGCGGCGTATAGGACGGAGGTGTATAGCCCCCGGCTTCTGGTGCCTGCTTTGGTGCCGCTGACTCGGGTTTCGTATATATTTTCTCAAGCGGTGGAGCTTTTGGTGCTTGAGGAGCTTGATGCGCTTGATGCGCTTGAGTTGCTTTAGCCGTTGGAGGCGTTTGAGGTGCATTAGGTGTTATAGGAGCTTGAGGAATTGACTCCTGTTTTGCACTTTTTGCAGACTCCGGTTGGCTGACCGTTGAGGCATCTTTCTGTGCGTCCCAGTTAGGAATTCGCGGATAACCTAGCGATTGTGCCACCTCATCCTCGTGTTTACCGTTCTCAATGGCTTTTTGGAACAATTCCTCGTAGACAGACAATATATTTTGGCGCTCCTTCTCTGGAAGTCCGCGCAGTCGATAGTTGAGTTCTTTGAAATAATCAATCTTGCTCATCGTTCATCCTCCTTATCTCATATTGCGTACTCTTATCATAATAAAAAAAAGTCATAGTGACCTAGTAACTACAGTCACATGACCTTTAGATGTTTGACCCTTTTTATGGCTTAAAATAGTCACAAAGATTACCGGAAGGAAGGTCCTTTGACGCCGTCTTCCAAAATGGGTTGCGGCTCCGGTGCGCCCCCTAATTCAGGTTTGATATCGCCCCGGTTAGAGGCGACCAAGGTCGGCACCGGAGAGTACTGATCCTTCGAGATGAGTTCTTTGCTGACGAAAACGCCGTTTTCCCTTTTAATCCGATAGGTTTCAACTTTGAAACCTGCTTTACCTGTACTGATGGGTCGAGTGGCTCCTGGAGCTAGCGTTGTATTATGCAAGTATTTAACGGGAGGTTGGATCGTCTCTGTGACATTTGATTCGATGTCATATGTAATCGAAGGAGACATGTGTCCAAACAGCTTGACGGTGACATCCCGATCCGTTGTGACGGTCCGAATCAATAGATAGGCATCGGTATTGTTGCGAAATTTGAAATTGATGTAGCCGTTGGCAAAAGTCGCATCTTGTCCAAGCGTGACGTAGCTGACAGGCAAGGAGTGGTTACGGCGCTCAACAATAGCGAGCCCACTGCGCAATACAGCATTGTACAGTGTTGTCGATACTTGGCATATGCCTCCGCCGATACCGGGAACCAGCTTGCCGTTAAGGATAACCGGCGCTTCCTTATAGCCGAAGGTGGTTTCTGTCTGTGCAATGATTTTGCTATAGTCGAACGTCTCTCCTGGTGCCATGAGATAATCTTGAATGGACGCGGCGGTAGAACGAATATTGTGAATTCGTCCTTCACCGGAAGCGGGAAACGTTGTCGTAAACTCGGATATTTTGCGGTCGATGCCCTGCTGCTTCAATGTTTCTACAGTTACGGCGGGACTCTGCTCGTACAAGGGCAGCGTCAATCGAACGGGTGCGGCGTTGTGAATATACGAAATGGAGGGAGCGACTTCTTGCAGGTGTTCCCCCAAATGTACGGTGTCAATGCGTAGTACCCTGTGTTCCGGTTCATAATTTAGCGAGTCCTGAGCGGTCACGATCCGCTTCGCCGGCGCAGGCTGCTGGCTATAAAGGTCTTTCCATGCCTCTTTCAACGCTGCGTTTAGCTGATCTTCGTTCACAGTGACCTCAATCGGGATATCGGCATGACGAAGCTCCCAGCGGGCTTTTATCCGCTGCAAGGGTGAAGCTTCGAACAATTGGGCGATAGATTGCGTGAGGGCCTCATCATGATATTCAACGCCTAACTGTCCAATGGTCAATTGCCGATTGGCGATGTCCGGATAGGAGGTTTGCAATTGGACAGGAAAAGCGTTTAGCAGCTCAAGCCTCTCCTCATATTGCTGCTGGAACGTATCATAAGGCATGCCGCCGACGCGCCAGCCGGCAACCGTAAATTTCGGAGGCAGTGTGCTCTGAGAACCATACAGGTATAGACCGATACTTATAGAGCTTAGCAGTCCTATGGTGATCGTCGCATAGAAGGTTGCTTTTCTAATGAGGGGTGGCATGTACAGCGGCTCCTTTACATACGAATGAGTGAAAGGCCTGTACTACCATATGTATCTTCTTTCCGAACAATTTATTACTAAAACCTTGCGACCCTTAAATGTGTACAAATCATGATATAGTGACAGTAAACAACAGGAATTTTGAACGATTTTAGAAGGAATTTCCGACTTCGTGTCGAACTCCTTAAAGCTGTCTGTACAGCAGAGAGACTTTAGGCTTCGCTTAAGGACCCCTATATTAGGATGTGATATTGTGATCGAAATGCAGGACGTATGGAAAACGTACTCCAACGGTACTCATGCATTGAGAGGGATTAATGTAAAAGTAGACCGCAACGAGTTTGTCTATGTTGTCGGACCTTCCGGGGCTGGTAAATCGACATTTATGAAATTGATGTATAGAGAAGAAAGACCGACCAAGGGCCAAATTTTCGTGAATGGATTCAATTTAGAAAAGCTGAAACAGCGTAAAATACCTTTTTTACGTCGAAATATCGGAGTTATTTTCCAAGATTATCGATTGCTGCCGAAGCTGTCTATTTTCGACAATGTAGCCTTTGCTATGGAAGTAATTGAAGCACCGAAGAAACAAATCAAGAAACGTACGATGGAAGTGCTTGAGCTGGTGAGGCTGAAGGACAAAGCCAATTCGCTTCCCTCACAACTATCCGGCGGTGAGCAGCAGCGTGTCGCCATTGCCCGGGCAATAATCAACAATCCTTCCGTCATTATCGCCGATGAACCGACAGGAAATCTCGACCCTGAGACATCGTGGGGGATTATGAAACTGATGGAGGAAATTAACTTCCGTGGTACGACAATCGTCATGGCTACGCATAACAAGGAAATCGTAAATACGATGCGTAAAAGAGTCATTGCAATCGAGAATGGCCTTATTGCTCGTGACCAGTTACGGGGGGAATACGGCTATGAAGATTAGTACATTCTCCCGGCACTTGCGGGAAGGTACGCGGAATGTTGTCAGGAACGGATGGATGACGTTTGCATCGATCAGTTCAATCGCAATCTCGTTGTTCATTTTAGGAATATTCGTACTAATAACATTGAATGTCAATGATATCGCTAGTCAAATTGAGGATCAAGTTGAGATTAACGTGTACCTGGAGGTTAACACCCCTCAGGATCAAATCACAGAGCTCCAGACCCAAATTCAAGGTTTACAGGGAGTCAAAACGATCAAGTTCGTTTCGAAAGAAGAAGGACTTGTCTATTTGCGTCAAAAGTTAGGGGAAAGCGGCAAAGCTTTGCTGGATGGTTTTGAAGGAGAAAACAATCCGCTGAATGATGCATTCACGGTCGAAGTGGATGATCCCCGAAATGTAGCCGTGGTTGCGGATCAGATCAGCGCACTTAACGCAGATAAGGATCCGAAGCCTATTTATAAAGTGAATTATGGCAAAGGGACTGTTGAAGCTTTATTCAAAGTAACGCAAATTGTTCGTTGGGTCGGCTTTGGGATTGTGATTTTGCTCTCCTTTACGGCGGTGTTCTTGATTGCCAACACGATTAAAATTACGATTTTAGCCCGTCGCAAAGAAATTTCAATTATGAAAATGGTTGGAGCGACGAATTCATTTATTCGTTGGCCGTTTTTTATAGAAGGTGCTTTACTTGGATTTGTGGGTTCTATCATTCCCGCTGTGGTCATTCTCGGCGGATATTGGAAGTTGCTGAACTTAAGTTCTTTGAACTTAAATTTATTGATGATTGAGCTGACGCCTTTCGGAAAAATTGCTCCTACGATGATTGCTTTGTTGCTAGGTATTGGCATCGTCATCGGTATCTGGGGATCTCTAATCTCCGTCCGCAAATTCCTCCGCGTCTAATAAGGAGGCTTTAAAAGCCGACTTTGATAACGAAGTTATTCTCTATAGCTTACTCGGCGTCGAATCTTGAATGAAACTGGGGCAATGCGGTACTCATGTAGCTTGCTACACTCCGATCCACCTGCCCTCGCTTTCATCCAACCTTCTCGGTTCTGAAAGCCGGTTTTTTTAGCTTTTATTTCTATTAAAACATTTTCAAAGATTCAAAGATAAGAGAATAAGAGATTTGAGAGGAAGTCCAAAAAAAGCATCATGTTTTTGATGATGAGGAGGCTACGTGCTTGAAGAAGAAGATTCTACCCTTGGTGATGTCATTTGGGATTGCCGCTTCACTAGCGGTGCCATATGCAGGTTATGCCGCATCCACAACGGATAAGATCGATCAGCAGTTGACTCAACTTAAGAAACAGAAGGCAGAAGCGCAGCAGAAGGCGAAGGACGCCGAGAATCAGATAGATAAAGTGCATTCTGAGAAAGACCAGGCCACCAAGGATATGAATACGCTTGTCCAACAAGTCAATGAAGCCAGTAAAAAGCTTACGCTGTTGAATGAGCAAATCGATCAAGTGACCGATACGTTAGAGGAAAACGGGAAACAGCTGGATGAGGCGATAGCACGAGTAGAAAGTCGCGACCAAATGCTGAAATCCCGCGTGCGTTTGATGTATATGAACGGTTTTGTTTCCTATATGGACGTGGTTCTGAGCGCTACTAGCTTTTCTGATTTCTTGAACCGGATTGAGGCTTTGAAATCTATTGTAAATCAAGATAAAGTCGTACTAGAAGCAAATAAGAAAGATAAAGAGATTGTTGCTAAGAAGAAGGAAGAGACGGAGCAGCAGCTCGAAAAGGTCAAAAAGCTCTACGCAGATGCGGATGCATTAAGAGATGATCTGCAGGCGAAAGAGAAAGCGAAAGAAGTCAAAATTGCTTCGCTTACGAAGCAGGAGAAGACGCTTGAAGATATTTCCGAAGAGAGCGACAAGTTAATTACGCAATTGGCGAAGCAAGAGGCGGATCTTCAAGCGAAGAAACGTGCTGCGACCAAAGCGAAGTCTCCTTTCACTTACGCTGGAGGCAAGTTAGGTTACCCTCTGGCAGCGCAAGCGCCGCTTACGTCGGATTTTGTTAACCGGATTAATCCCGTTACAGGTAAGGCAGAGAATCATAAGGGCATCGATCTAGGCGCTCCAAAAGGGACAAGCATTCTTGCTGCGGAGAACGGCTCTGTCATTTATGCTTCGTGGATGAACGGTTACGGGAACTGCGTTATCGTCGATCACGGCAATGGATTATGGACACTGTACGGTCATATTATGAACGATGGCATCTATGTCAAAGTCGGAGATACAGTCAAACGTGGGCAGAAGATTGCCGGAGTTGGCTCGACAGGACAATCGACAGGAAACCATCTGCATTTCGAGGTTAGGCTGAACGAAACTCCTACCGATCCTAAACCGTTCTTACGATAGGACAACTTGGTTATAAAACGGGAAGAGCTTGTCATATACTACAAACAAGCGAACCCAAATGGGTTTTAGGAAAAAGGTGGTGAATCACGCTTTGCAATTCAAAGGGCGCACGGTCATTGTTTTTGTATTGTTAGCTATGTTTGCAAGTAGTATTGTGACATTGACGGTAGTGGATCCATCCTTCACATGGGGGCGGAGTGAGCAGCCAGCGGGCAGTGCAGCCGACTCAACAGGATCTTCGGCAGGACTGTCGAGCAAGGACTTGAGTAAAATTTCTACAACCTTTCAACTGATCGAAAGTAAATATTTGAAACAGCCAGATCATGATAAGCTCGTTAACGGCGCGATCAACGGCATGCTAGAATCTCTGGAAGATCCGTTCACTGTATATATGGATCAGAAGGAAGCGAAGCAGTTCGATGAAAGTATTACGTCCTCTTTTCAAGGAATAGGGGCTGAAGTGTCAATTGAGGAAGGCAAGTTCGTCATCGTTTCCCCAATTAAGGGCTCTCCAGCAGAGAAAGCAGGCATTCAAGCCAAAGATGTCATCCTCTCGGTGAACGGAGAAAAGTTGGATGGTTTGACGCTTAACCAAGCGGTCATGAAGATTCGTGGTCCGAAAGGAACGCAAGCGAAGCTTGATCTTCTTCGTCAAGGAGCGGGTGATCCGGTTCAAGTGATCGTCGTCCGCGATAATATTGATGTGGAAACCGTCTACGGAGAAATGATGCAGGATCAAATAGGGAAAATTGAGATTCGCCAATTCTCTTCTAATACGGCTGTACGTTTTGCTGAAGAGCTGAAAAACCTTGAAGCCAAAGGGATGAAGGGACTTGTTATCGATGTTCGTAATGACCCAGGCGGTCTTTTGAACGTCGTTGTCGACATCGTGAATCCTTTTGTGAAAAGCGGCAAACCGATTGTTCAAGTGGAAAATCGGGATGGCAAGCGGGAGCCGACGCCTTCGACAGGGACAGGCAAGAATTATCCGGTTACGGTATTGATCAATAAGGGCAGCGCCAGTGCTTCGGAGATTTTGGCAGGTGCTTTCCAAGAAGCGGTCGGAAGTAAAATTGTCGGTGAAACTTCTTACGGTAAAGGGACGGTTCAAGTCACTTTTGAGAAGGAAATGGGCGATGGCAGCAACATCAAGATGACCGTCTACAAATGGTTGACACCGAACGGTAATTGGATTCACAAAACAGGTATTCAACCGGATATCGCGGTAGAACAACCGGCTTATTTCAAAGCGGCGCCGCTTTCCAAGAAAACTGCGCTCAAACAAGATATGACGAGCGATGATGTGAAAAATTTGCAGCTGATGCTGGCAGGTCTTGGTTTTAACCCGGAACGTTCCGACGGTTATTTCAATGAGAAAACAACGACAGCCGTGAAAGCTTTCCAACGGACGAACAGCTTGCCGATGACCGGTGAAGTCGATACGGAAACCGCGAACAAAATCGAGAAGCTGCTATTGGAGCAAATTCGCGAGCCTAAGAACGATTTGCAGTTGAAGGCCGCAATTGCGCAAATTCAAAAGCAACTCGGGAAATAATTGTTAGTGAGATATTGGAAATTCGCAGCGCAAGGCAGGAAAATGAGCCCTCGCAGTCGAAATAGAGTAGGAAGGGTGCTTCGGCAGCCTTCCTATTTTCTTTATATCGAGGAGACCGGAATCGTTATGGATGTTCTGATTCAACTCTTGGAGAGGCTGCTTCACGCGGTAGGGCAGCTGTTTGCGAATCCTTTCTACTATATAGGTGTTTTATTTATCGTGCTGCATTATCGAAAGCAAATTCAAATGGAACGTAAGTTATTTCATACACGCCTGCATTCTCTACTCAATGAGACGTGGCGAACGGTCTTTTGGGGATGGATTGGGGGGCTGTGTGCCTCTGTACTTTTGCTGTTTGTAGGCGTAAACATTCAATTTGATGTGGTTATTTTATTATGGGTTATCACGGTTATCCTAGTCTTGCTCAGAGTGAGATTCCTTTGTTTGGCCTACGCCGTTGGCATCCTGGGAGTTGCCCAAGTGATTTTGTCATGGATTCCGGATATGGCTAGTCTAAATAAGACATTGCCGATGTTGGATATCGTCAGGCATGCGGATATTCCTTCCTTGTTGGCCATTGTAGCTGTTCTTCATCTGCTCGAGGGGATGCTTACTCATTTCCAAGGAGCGCGTATGGCGACACCGTTATTTATCGAGGGTAAACGCGGCCAAATCATTGGAGGACAGCAGCTGCAAGGCTTCTGGCCTGTGCCGTTATTTTTACTGGTGCCTTTGACGGGTGGTAGCGACATAAGCTTACCTTGGACAACTTTGTTCGGCGCTAATCTCGGCTCAGGATGGACCTTGCTTGCTTTCCCGGCGATGATCGGATTCACGGAATTAACGATCTCGAAGCTGCCTCGTAAGCAAGCGCGTGCAAGTGCGAATTTGCTCTACTTATACGGCATAATTTTGCTGGCTGCCGCGGTTGCTGCGCATTTTTGGTCGGCGATTGTACTGTTAGGGGCTTTGCTAAGCATAGTGCTGCATGAGGGATTGATTCGCTATAACCAATGGACGGAAGAGAAGCAAATTCCTTTCTATGTCCATTCAACACGAGGACTTATGGTGCTTTCCGTTGTTCCCAACAGCCCTGCGCAGGAAATAGGGATCCAAACGGGTGAAATCATTCATAAAGTAAATGGGTACAAAATCAAGACAAAGTCTGATTTGCATTTAGCTATGGGGCTGAACTCGGCTTTCTGTAAACTGGAAATCTTAAATGAGGAAGGCGAGGTTCGCTTTCTGCAGCGGGCAATCTTTAACGGCGATCATCACCAACTAGGCATTATTTTAGCTCCGGACCAAGAGGCTTTGTACTTCACAGAGCATAGACCTGTGCATCTATTTTCTTATTTGCGAGGGAAATTAACGGGTTTGCTGAAGAATGACTCGACGAAATCGATGTAAAAAAGAAGACCCTATCTCGCTAAAATTAGGAGGTAGGGTCTTTTGTTTATTTCGGTACACTGGTTGGAGCCAGTCCATCACGCAGGACAATGATTTCAACGCGGCGGTTTTTGCTGCGGTTCTCATCGCTGTCGTTTGGAACCTTTGGCATTGTATCCGCGTAGGCTGTCGCAATGAATTTGTTATCATCCAGCTTGGCCGTATCACTGAAATAGCGCAGCACCGATAGGGATCGAGCGAACGAGAGTCCCCAGTTATCTTTGTATGGAGAGCCGGTTGCGAGCGGCAAATCATCGGTATGGCCTTCAATGCTCACCTTACTGTTTAGCGTCGGGAAGAGCGAAGCGAGTTTTTGAAGAATAGGGGCCGAGCCGCCTTTGAGATCTGCTTTTCCTAAATCAAATAAGAACAAATCATTCAGTGTAATCGCTACACCCCGCTCTGTATCGCTTGCGGATACTTGCGCCTCCAGATTTTGATCTTTAATGTAAGCTTGTACTTGTTTTAAAAGATCTTGAAGTTCTTTCTCGCGCTTTTCTTTCTCATTCTCATCAGGTTTTGCTTTATCTTTTTCTTCCTTCTGATCGTTTATATTTTGCTTGGTATAATCTTTGTCCTTGCTGTCGGAGTCGCCTTGCTTCGGAGTCATCTGGCCGCTAATGCCGCTTCCTTTGTCCAAAACTGAGTCGGCTTTCTGGAACTGCAGGTTTAATACTTGCGCCAGAACGGCATACTTTTGAACATCGACCTTACTCATCGCATACATAATGATGAAGAAAACGAGCAGAAGGGTGATTAAGTCAGCATAAGTAATGAGCCATCTTTCATGATTGACGTGCTCTTCTTGCTTCTTACTTCTCCTCGCCATAATCGGCTTCCTCCTCTACCATTGGTGCTTTTTTGGACGATTTCTCGTGGAGGAAGGAGGTCAGTTTTTTCTTAATCAATTGCGGGTTTTCGCCGGCTTGCAGAGCTAGAATGCCTTCAAGCATCAGCTCCATTTCGGCAACCATTTCCTTACCGCGAACTTTAATTTTGGTCGCAAGCGGCAAATAAATTAAGTTGGCGCTCATAACCCCATATAGAGTAGCTGTGAAGGCAACAGCGATGGCTGGGCCAAGACTGGAAGGATCTTCGAGATTGCCTAGAACGTGAATGAGTCCCATAACGGTTCCGATAATCCCCATCGTTGGCGCATAGCCGCCTCCAGCTTCGAATATTTTGGCCATATTATCAACCTGGTGCTCAATGGCATCCATTTCGAGCTCGAGAATTTGTCTGGTCAATTCGGGATCTGTTCCATCTACGACCATAAGCAAACCGTCTTTCAGGAAAGGATTGGTATGCTCCTGAGCGCGCTGTTCGAGAGCAAGTACACCTTCTCTTCGTGCAATAGAAGCCATGTCTACTAGTTCTTCAATTGTAGCTGCTGGATCTCTCTTTACTTCTTTGAAAGCAATGCCCAGAGCCTTAGGGATTTTCGCGAGAATAGAAAGAGGAAAGCTGACTGCTACCGCTCCAAAAGTTCCGCCGAAAACAATTAACATTGCGCTTGGGATAATTAATGAACTAATGTGGCCGCCATCCCACATGTAACCGCCAATCAAACCTACAAGACCTAAGACTAATCCTAAAACTGTTGTCAAATCCATGACTTTACCACTCCTATTTAGCGTAAAAAGAATTGGGGCCCTACAAGTGGCCTGATGAAAGTGTGTTGGTGTCTCTTGATGAAGGATTCAGGCCGTAACAGATATTGCCGTTTGCATCAAAGATTTAAAAAGAGTATAATGGAAAAACCAGAACAAACATTCTTATGATGAGTGTCAAATGTTACCATCATATATGTACGACAGGTTCCATAAACTTCTTTATCGGAAATTACAAAAAGAAAATGAATAGGATAAAAGTTCGATTTATTACCAATAAGTGTAGGTGATTATTGATGAGTGAACTTGTTAAGAGCTCTAAGAAATTTGAGCTTGTTTCTGATTTTGCTCCACAAGGCGATCAGCCCCAAGCCATTGAAGAAATCGTTCGAAGCATTCAAGATGGCAACAGACATCAGACGCTCTTAGGAGCTACAGGAACAGGGAAAACGTTCACTGCTGCGCAAGTGATTGCAAAGTTGAACCGCCCTACCTTGATTATTGCGCATAATAAAACATTGGCCGCACAGCTGTGCAGCGAATTTAAAGAGTTTTTCCCCCACAACGCCGTCTCCTATTTCGTTAGTTACTATGATTACTACCAGCCTGAAGCCTACATTGCCTCCTCCGACACCTACATCGAGAAAGATTCCAGCATCAATGAAGAGATCGACAAGCTTCGCCATTCCGCGACCAGCTCCTTATTTGAGCGTCGTGACGTTATTATCGTTGCGAGTGTGTCGTGTATTTACGGCTTGGGTTCGCCGATGGAATATGGCAATTTGCTGCTTTCTTTACGCGTAGGGATGGAGAAATCACGCAATGAGATTTTGCACAGGCTTGTGGACATTCAATATCAGCGCAATGATTTGAACTTTGTGCGCGGGACATTTCGAGTACGCGGAGATGTTGTTGAGATTTTCCCGGCCTCGCATGGTGAACAAGCGGTTAGGGTTGAATTGTTTGGTGACGAAATTGAGCGGATCACGGAGATTAATGTACTGACAGGCGAGATTGTCGGTGAGCGGGATCATATTGCGATTTTCCCGGCATCTCACTTTGTGACGCACGAAGATACCATGAAACGCGCGCTTGTGAATATTGAGCGGGAGTTGGAAGAACGTCTTGTTGAGCTGAAAGAACAGGGGAAACTGCTTGAAGCACAGCGATTGGAACAACGAACGCGCTATGATATGGAAATGATGCAGGAGATGGGCTTCTGCTCCGGGATTGAGAATTACTCAGGGCCGCTGACATTCCGTGAGCGCGGGGCAACACCATATACGCTGATTGATTATTTCCCTGATGACATGTTATTTATGGTCGATGAGTCTCACGTGACGTTGCCGCAAATTCGCGCTATGTATAACGGGGACAGAGCTAGAAAAGAAGTGCTGGTTGATCACGGCTTCCGCTTGCCTTCTGCACTGGATAACCGTCCATTGCGATTTGAGGAGTTTGAGGAGAAAGTTAACCAGATTTTATATATATCAGCAACACCAGGACCTTATGAGTTAGAGCATTGCCCTTATATGACACAGCAGATCATTCGTCCTACGGGCTTATTGGATCCTATTATTGAAGTGAGACCGACCAAAGGGCAAATCGATGATTTGATTGCGGAGATTCAAGATCGGATTCGGAAAGACGAGCGGGTGCTCGTTACGACGTTGACGAAGAAGATGTCAGAGGATTTGACGGATTATTTCAAAGAAATCGGCATTAAAGTCCGCTATTTGCACTCGGACATCAAGACGTTTGAGCGGATGCAAATCTTACGTGATTTACGTTTGGGTACCTTCCATGTGCTAATTGGGATTAACTTGCTCAGGGAAGGGCTTGATTTGCCAGAGGTATCCCTTGTCGCCATTCTGGATGCGGACAAAGAGGGTTTCCTGCGGTCGGAACGCTCGATGATTCAAACCATTGGACGCGCAGCGCGTAATGCCGATGGCCGGGTTATCATGTATGGAGATAAGATTACGGACTCTATGGAGAAAGCCATTCGTGAGACGAGTCGCCGCCGCAGCATTCAGGAAGCTCATAATGAGAAGATGGGAATCACACCACAAACGATTGCCAAGAAAATCCGCGATGTCATTGAAGCTACGAAGGTAGCTGAACAGAAAGCCGATTACTTGACCGATGTGAAGGGTGCAAAGATGTCAAAGAAAGACCGCGCTTCTTTGATCGAACGTTTGGAAGGCGAAATGAAAGAAGCTGCGAAGAATTTGCAGTTCGAACGGGCGGCACAGCTTCGTGACGCTATTATGGAAATGAAAGCTGAAGCCTAAATGGGCTTCAGTTTCACATAGGAGAGGAAGGTTACCCGTGTCTAGAGATCAAATCGTCATTAAAGGAGCCAGAGCTCATAATCTAAAAAATATCGATGTCACGATTCCGCGCGATAAGTTCGTAGTTCTAACAGGCTTAAGCGGCTCGGGCAAATCGTCGTTAGCCTTTGATACGATTTATGCCGAGGGTCAGCGCAGATACGTTGAGTCATTATCTGCATATGCCAGACAATTTCTAGGCAATATGGATAAGCCGGACGTAGATTCCATCGATGGACTATCACCGGCTATTTCTATTGATCAGAAGACAACAAGTCGAAATCCGCGCTCCACAGTAGGGACCGTAACGGAGATTTATGACTACTTGCGGTTACTATTCGCGCGTATCGGACGTCCGCATTGTCCAACGCATGGCATTGAAATTACATCGCAAACCGTGGAGCAAATGGTAGACCGGGTCATGGAGTTTCCGGAGCGCACCAAACTTCAGATTCTGGCTCCTCTTGTTTCAGGACGCAAAGGTGAGCATACCAAGCTTTTTACCGACGTACAGAAACAAGGTTTTGTAAGGGTACGCGTGAATGGAGAGACGATGGATCTCTCCGAGAAGATCGAGCTCGACAAGAACAAGAAGCACACCATTGATGTTGTTGTTGACCGGATTGTGATCAAAGAGGATGTACAAACACGACTTGCTGATTCTCTTGAAACAGCGCTCAAGCTCGCGAATGGACGAGTCATTGTTGACATTATCGACAAAGAAGAGCTGATGTTCAGTCAGAATCTGGCATGCCCGGAATGTGGTTTTAGCGTAGAGGAACTGGCACCAAGGATGTTCTCCTTTAACTCCCCTTTCGGGGCTTGCCCGGAATGCGATGGACTCGGCAGCCAGATGATTGTCGATCCTGATTTGTTAGTGCCTGATATGAAGCTGACGATTGAAGAAGGTGCTTTTGAAGCTTGGGCTGGCAGCACGTCCAACTATTATCCGCAATTTCTTGCGGCAGTTTGTGACCACTATTCGATCCCTCGCAATGTCCCTGTATCCGAGTTGTCGAGTGAGCAAATGAAGGTCATTCTCTATGGGACAGGCGGGGAGAAGATCCGCTTCCGCTACGAGAATGATATGGGAGCGACCAAAGAAGCGCTGGTTCCATTTGAAGGAATTATCCGCAACTTGGAACGCAGATTTAAAGATACCTTCTCTGAGGGCATCAGAGAGCACATTCAGACTTACATGAGCACGAAGCCATGTCCGAAGTGTAAAGGGCAGCGTCTGAAACCAGAGACACTTGCCGTGACGATCAATGGCAAGAACATTGCTCACGCGACCTCCCTTTCCATTGGAGATGCGGAGGAATGGTTTAAAACGCTGGATCTGAACGAGAAAGAGCTCACTATCGCAAACCTGATTCTCAAAGAAATCAGAGCACGTCTTGGATTCCTAGTGAATGTCGGTCTTGACTACTTAACGATGCATCGTGCAGCGGGTACATTGTCAGGAGGAGAAGCACAGCGGATTCGACTTGCGACGCAGATTGGCTCCAGCTTAATGGGCGTTCTTTATATTTTGGATGAGCCTAGCATTGGGCTGCATCAGCGGGATAATACGCGTCTAATTCAGACGCTTGAACATATGCGGAACCTGGGTAACACGCTGATCGTCGTTGAGCATGATGAAGATACGATGATGGCAGCGGATTACATTATTGATATCGGACCTGGTGCCGGTATTCACGGGGGGCAAGTCATTGCCCAAGGTACGCCTACAGAGCTTATGGCGGACGAGAACTCACTTACCGGTCAATACCTTAGCGGCAAGAAGTTCATTCCGATTCCGGCAGCGCGCCGTAAACCGAATGGCAAGTGGATCGAAGTCAAAGGGGCCAAAGAGAACAACTTGCGCAACGTTTCGGCTAAAGTACCATTAGGCGTGTTTACTTGCGTAACAGGCGTATCCGGCTCCGGCAAAAGTACATTAATTAACGAAATCCTATTCAAAACGCTGGCACGCGATTTGAATGGAGCGAAAGTTCGTCCTGGTGAACACAAAGAAATTATCGGGCTTGAGCACGTGGACAAGGTTATTGATATTGACCAATCGCCAATCGGCCGTACACCTCGTTCGAATCCAGCGACTTATACAGGCGTATTTGATGACATCCGTGATGTGTACGCGAATACGAATGAAGCAAAGGTACGTGGCTACAAAAAAGGACGCTTCAGTTTTAACGTGAAGGGCGGCCGTTGTGAGGCTTGCCGTGGGGATGGCATCATTAAGATTGAAATGCATTTCTTGCCAGATGTTTACGTGCCTTGTGAAGTTTGCAAAGGCAAACGATACAACCGTGAGACCATGGAAGTAAAATATAAAGGCAAAAGCATTTCGGAAGTGCTTGAGATGACGATCGAGGACGGCTGCGAGTTCTTCAAGAACTTGCCGCGGATTCATCGTAAGCTGACTACACTTCTTGATGTAGGGCTGGGCTACATGACACTCGGCCAACCGGCCACGACGTTGTCCGGGGGCGAAGCCCAGCGCGTGAAGCTGGCGGCGGAGCTGTACCGCCGCAGTACAGGCAAGACGATCTATATCTTGGATGAGCCTACAACAGGGCTCCACATCCACGATATCGATCGTCTGCTGAAGGTGCTTCACCGCCTCGTAGAGAGCGGTGAAACCGTGCTTGTCATCGAGCATAACCTCGATGTAATCAAGACGGCGGACCACCTCATCGATCTAGGCCCCGAAGGCGGTAGCCGAGGTGGTCAGATCGTTGCTTCCGGTACGCCGGAAGATGTTGTGAAGGTGGCCGGTTCCTATACCGGCCAGTACTTGAAACCGATCCTCGAGAGGGATCGGGAACGCTCGGAGAACTATGCGAAGCGGTTGGAAGTGTTGGAAGAATCGGTCGGTTAAGCGGCCGAATTGCAGCAAGGCCTCACGGATGAATGCCGTGGGGCCTTTTTTGCGTGCGAGGATGGAAGGGAAACGACTCGTGATGAATGTCATCGTCAGATTATTAATCTTCGACAAACGAGGGTGATCCGATCTTATTCGTCAGAATATTCATAATTCCGACTTATTTAACATGGCTTTTGTTAAGACTTAATTGGATTCGACAATTTAACCCTCTATCAAAAAATAAGTGAATAGTCCTATAATTAAGATAGTAGTTGCAACACGATATTCCTAGCTGACTATTCAGGATCGAGAGATATAAGCTGTACAAATCTATTACTTCATGGAGGATTGCTATGAAACCGACGTTAGACATACAGGAGATTGTTTCTGCATTAGGAATAGATCCATTTCGCTTTTTAAACTGGCAGGAAAAAGAAATAGGGCTCAAGGATCAGCCAACAACACCCATCGAGGAACATAAAGAAACACTCTCAGCCTATGGATTAATGGCGTAGGAAGTAGTTCTATACATAAAATAGTCAGCTAAGCCCGAGTGTCTTTCAGAGACGTTCGGGTTCTTTAATTTTTTATCCATAATGGGTGAACACGAACAAGAACACGAGCTGTAATAAAGCGGGAAAAAGAAGGGCATTGTAATCTTAAAGGTGTAATATTTTCCGCAGAAGGTGGTTAATCTAACCAAAAGGTGACAAACTTGTTACACATGCGCCTAATCACTTGCATCTAGTGTCCAATCAAGCTAACATAGAATTAAAATAGCAGGACGTGTGCCTTGCACCGAGTTATTAGAAGGAGGGTTTCACCATGTTATTCGCGGAAGAAGCAGCAGCAACAACAAGTACGTATACAAGCTTTGATATCTATGTTTTGATTTTCACAGTGATTATTGCCATTGCAGTTATCAGACAATTGATGTCCCCCAAAAAAAACTATTTTGCCCTAGGATTCGCGGTAGTTTCCTTGCTCGTATTCGGCCTCATGGATTATGTCATGATCACAGGCTGGTAATTCAGAGCTAACCCATGCTTTACAAGATAAAAGCCCACAGGACCAAGATCGTAAGATCATCGGTGCCTGCGGGCTTTTTTGATGGTTAGGAAGGGGGGAAGCGGCTAGCCGCTTATACCCACCACATTTCTCCAAGTGGTTCTTTGATAAGAACTTGTTGAAGGTTTTGAACAGCTTTGGAGAAGCCTTCTTCAACGGACATCAATCCGTCTTCGTGCTCAATGCTCACGACGTAGTCGTAGCCAACAAGACGCAGGGCGCTGATGATGTCAGCCCATACTTTCATGTCATGACCATAACCAACGGAGCGGAACTGCCATGCACGATCAAGCATGTTTGCATAGGACTGCATGTCCGTAACGCCATAACGGTTTACATTGTTAACATCCATGGATGTGTCTTTCGCGTGGAAATGGTGAATTGCTCCTGCGCGGCCGAGAATTTGTACGGCTTGTACAGGGTCAATTCCTTGCCACCACATGTGACTCGGATCTAGGTTGGCACCAATCGCGTCACCTGCTGCTTCACGCAGACGGAGAAGGGTAGCTGGTGTATGTACGGAGAAACCACCGTGCAGTTCCAAACCGATTTTGACATTGCGGTCAGAGGCGTATTTACCTGTTTCCGTCCAGTAAGGAATGACTTTATTTCCCCACTGCCAGTCAAGAATCTCTTGGAAATCGTTCGGCCATGGAGCTACCGGCCAGTTCGGATATTTGGCATCCTCGTGGTCACCAGGGCAGCCTGAGAACGTGTTAACTACAGGAACTTCAAGGCGCTCAGCAAGATCAATCGTTTGTATAATAGCATCATGGAATTCTTTCGCAATTTGCTTTTGCGGGTGAAGCGGGTTTCCGTGAACGCTCAAAGCACTAATCGTCAGACCGCGGGATTCTACCGCATGTTTAAAAGCTTTTAACTTCCCAGCATCAGCAAGCAGCTCAACTGGGTTACAGTGCGCATTACCAGGGTAGCCCCCAGTCCCAATTTCGACAGCTTCTAAGCCCTTAGAAGCAACATAATCAAGAGCTTCCTCTAAAGGTTTTCCACCAAACAGAACCATAAAAACGCCTAACTTCATTAGGTACACCTCCATAAATGGTAAACAACCACACAAATTATAACACTATCATCACGTAAAATGAAGCAAGCCTTTATAGATCCGCAGGACCGTCTCGTAATTGGAGCTATAAATAATAACGGAGAACGTCACTAAAACTTGTGTCACGAAACAGCGGAAATAAAAATAGGTTTTAGAAACTTTCTTTTTATTTACCGTTGTAATTTTGAAAATGTTCTCTATCGCGAGAATGATCCCGTGGTAGAGACCATAGAAGAAGTAAAGCCAGGTAAAACCATGCCATAGGCCCATTAGGACCATAATTAAAATGGACAAGCTGGAGGCAACCCAGCGGGAAGGCACGGTACGCGAGAAGAACATGAAGATATGATCACGGAAAAAATCGCCCAGCGTCGCGTGCCAGTTGCGCCAGAACTGTGTCATGGAAGGCGAGAGCAGCGGCCGTTTGAAGTTTTCAGGCATCGTATAGCCCATTAACCGCCCAAATCCGATGGCCATATCCGAATAGCCGGAGAAATCGAAGTATATGAGCGCATAGAACCATACGAGTAGAAATAGTGACTGATGCGTGTGTAAGTCCTGTTTCAACACTTGATCGAACACGCTGGTCATCCAAGTGACGATTACGATTTTTTTAAACAATCCCAAAATAATGCGTTTGACACTGTCTTCGAAGAGGGCGGCGTCTACCGTGTATGGCTTTTTGCTATCGGCCATAAAATCTCGAAATTTCAAGATCGGACCTGAAGTAAACGTTGGAACAAAAAGCAGATAATTCGCATAATCAATGGCAGGCACTTGGCCGTCTTTTCCAAAGAAATAAGCAAAATAATAAGCATCGATCACTTTCAAGACATTATAAATGAGTCCAAGGTAGATGACGGCATCGAACAGCGAGTTGTGGAAAACGCCCATGATGAAAAACCGGACACCTAGAAAAACGCCGATAATATTAGCGGCAAGCGCAAAGATAAAAGTAGCTTTACGCCAAACGGTCGTGCGGCATAAATACACAAATCCAGCGTAGTTAATCACAGTAAAAGCAGCGTAGAAAATAAGCAGCTTTTGACTGTACAGCAGTAAAAAGCAGAGACTGAAAATAATCATCAGAATACGTTTGTTGTCGGCCCACTTGCGGGTGAGCATCAGAACGGCAACCATGCCTATCATAGCGATAATCGCGTTCATTTGCATATAAAACATAGCTTTAGAACTCCTCGCTTGGAAAGCCCGATTAGAATTTCTCGTAGATAAATAGGCCCTTACCGGTAAAATAAATGAAAACCAGATACAGCATCACGAGATAGATGAGGACTTCGGCTATTTTCCTAAGGACTTTAACCATTTGTCTACCTCCTTCGTAAATAGCGGAGCGCCTTCTTCGCGGTTTAAGTGTACGAGATCATGAAAATACTTGGGATCGTATGTATGCATCAAATCCAACACGGGTACACCGGCGGTTTTCAATTGGCCGTTTACCGCTTCTTTCAAGGAAGCCACATAAGGCGGATCGGCATATCCTTTGTTCCAAGGCATCCAGATCACTCGCAAAGGAAGCTGCTGTTCCTTAGCATAGCGGATGACCCACTGCAGCGCATCTAGATTGTCTTGGAAATCTTTCAAGGTCATAGCGCCGAAACGTTTGTCATATTCGGTCCATTTCGACTGAAGGAACGCTTCGTCCTTACGGCCAGGATACAACTCTTTATCTATCCAGCGCGGCTCGTAGGCTAAGCTACCTTTTCTTAAATTACGGATGAATTCTTCGCCGGAATCACGGAAGTAGTCACGGTACGTGTACACATAGGGCTGATACCATGGTTTGAACCATTGGTAGGTCGGATCGGTTTCGAGGGGATCGAGCATCGTATGAACATCAATGCCAATCACCAGTTCATCACGAACCTGGTACAAATGATTCTGGAGGATCCCCTTAAGATCGGTGATCTTCCCATAGGAAAGCCCCATCTCTACCAAATGGGCATCAGACTTCTCTTCGATGTAAGCCCCTGTTACAGCCGAATTACCGAAGAAAACCGGACCCGATTGGGACCAGCTATGGTGGTAGAGTGTTTTAGTAAAGTCGTTTTTGTAGAAACGGCGCGAGCTAACCATCGGGTTCCACCAAGAGATGAGAAGGTCCGAAACGACGATCGCTAGCAGCAGGCCGAGCACGAAACTATTCTTTTTAAGAAATGTGGCTGCTTTCAACGGAATCACTCATTATCTTGGATTAGGATGGGGCCCACAGCTGACTTCCAATGATCAAAGGTCGGCGTGTGGGCCCAGATAAAAATTTGAATAGAATAATAGGACGATTAATTGATGAAAAGGGATTAACGGTTCCTTACAGAGCCTTTTCCTGCCAAGCGTGGTACTGCTCACGGAAAGTGGCTGGCCACTGCTGCTCATCTAATCCGTATTGCGCCAAGAATGCGAAAGCCCAACGCTCAATACCGAAACCTACACAGCCTGTAACCGCGTTGCGTTTGCCCATTTTAATGTTAAAAGCATTCCCGAAGGTGTTACTGTGGAAATTGACAGAAGAGCAGGCAATCGACTTCTTCACATGCGGAATTGTCAGACGCAGCTCGTATTTCATTTCTTGATTTCGTTGGAAGGAGGCCTTCACTTGGAAATCATTCGTGAAGAAAGGATCATTCGCGATTTCCAACATGGAATCTACATTCCATTCAACCGCTAATTCTTTGAGATATTCAATCGATTTCAAGCGATTTTCTTTGACGAAGTCTGGTTTGCCGACGAAAATAATTTCACGCATGGAGAAGTCGAGCAAACGGCCGAAATCGCTGTGGTTTTTGGACTCAAAGCGGTGGCACTTGGCAATTGCCGTTACCACGATACCTTCACCCTCAAGCGTCTCATTCTCTAACCCCTCGTAGCAATGGTAGCAAGTGGAAGGATTCATCATGAAATTAGGCTTCACCATGTTAGGATCAAGCTCTAACGGCTCATCTTGCTTCCAACCGCCGGCATCGCGAATGGATTGTGAGAACGATTCAATGACGTCCAAATCTTCGCGTAAATGCGTAACGAAGTGAATATGCTCCGGGAATGACGTGAAATGGTTTGTTTTGTTCAACGTGTGGCTATGAATAACCGCAGGATACTGCTCTTCTTGCATGCCCTCAAAGCGTTTAGCGATTTTCGTAACAAACGAGTAATCCAGGAAGCGCATCAAGCTGGAGAAAGGCTCACGGAAAATAAATAGTCCGGGTTCCAGAATTTTAATGGCTTTGCGCTCTACTAATTCAGCGATAATATCGCCTTCATAAGGAGTGTCTACTTTATTTTCGAATAAAATATTTTCTTTGAAACCGAAATCGCCATGAGAGAAACGTTCGATCAGGCGCCCGACTCGCTCCGTAATTCCTTCGTTGCCATTCGGCGAGTTGTGCGTGATGATGATGTGGCCATCAACAAGCGTGATATCTTGAATATGCTCATCCGCAAAGGCGGAAGCATACTTGACTTGTCCGTGCTGGCTTTCGGCTAAGCCTTCTAGAGAAATTTTACATGTCAACATGAGTGGGTTACCTCGCAGTCTTCTTGGAAATAAAATCGGCAATTTCGCTTACCGTGTTCATGGAGTACAGCATGAGATCTTGATTCGTCACTTGGATGCCATACGTCTTCTCAATGTGGGCGATCAGTGCCGTAGCACCGATGGAATCGATAAACCCATAATCGAACAAGTGAACATCAACGCCAAAATCGTCATCGTCCTCGGCAATTTCATAACGCTCGCGAATATGCTGCTCAAGCTGCGTAAGTAAGTCTTCATTAGACATGATGGAAAGCCTCCTGGTTAATTGAAATTTAAGGTTATTTTTAAAAAAGTAGAGAGTAGTTCAGCGGAAGTGCATGGTCACTTTGCTTTGCTTGTGAACGAAAGCGTAGTTACATCTCCGTATCGGGTAATCGTGTAGAGATGGTTTGCTGCGTCATACTCGATTTTGGCATCGCCTGTGAATTCAAGCTCTGTAGGGCAGAATAATTTCACTTGCTGCAAGCCAGCTGCCTTGAGCTCTAAATTGCGTGTAGATCCCTGCTCTGTCAGGGAAAAAGGTACGTTAGCACGCACAATATGCAGCCGTTCTTTGGCCGGCGCAATGCCGATGACGGATGGCCGAGCCAATCCTACATAGAAACGGTTGTCAATCGTCGTATAGGTATCTGAATCACTTTGCAGGGAGTACAAGGCTAGTTTCTCGCCTTTTTCTATGACTACACCTAGCGTTCCCGCATATTCTTCAGCCAAACTAGGCACTGCCTTCGCGTTCGCTGTCAGAGTCGCATGGAAGTGCGGACTGCCGCCCGCTAAACGATCCTTGAGCCTGTCCCATAAATAGAAGGCCCATGACTGGCTAATCCGAACCTCGCTTTTCATAGCGGTTAAGAAGGATTTGGCCATTTGTTTCTCGGTCATGAAATTATAATCATGCTTCGTGCGAAGCTTGTCAAAATAGTCAGCGAACTGCGTCAAATCGGCGATTTTGGCTGGTTCGGGAAAATGGTACTCGATGTGCTCGAAATAATCAATCGGCATGTCCAGCTTGACCATCGATTCAAACACATCCGTCGTGGCATAGTCGCCTGTGCGCAGTACCGGTGTCGGTGTATGTATCAGCATGGTACGGTCCGTACTGCCTTGTTTGTCTTGCAGCAGGAACGGCAGCGACCATATCGATTCAGGCCGGGAAATAACGGGCGATTCGGAAGGGAGGAAGCCGAAGTTATACCACATTCCGTCCTGTTCCTCGCTTCGCAGCGTTTGCTGATGATCTTCGTTATTTATGCGCCATGTGTGCTGATTCGTGCCAGGATGCAGCCAAGGAATGCCTAACTTGGCGAAAGCTTGTTTATGAAGGGCAAGCTCCGCTTGCTCCTGTTCAGCGCTTTTGAAATTGTGTACAAAAGTGTGCGGATCTAAGTCTAGATGGTTATCACGTGCATATTGAATGAATTCCTTCAGTTCTACTTGATACGGGAACTGCGGATCGTCAATTGCCACTGGGGATCCGAATTCGATGCCTCCGACGATGAGATCGTCTTTGCCGTCGTGGTTGAGATCCAGCCATAGCGGAACCGAGTTATGTCCGGCAACCAATGCCCGATTGCCGACCTGGTTTAAGGTTGTGCCTTCCAGGGGACCCGTATTCGTCCAAGCGCCAGAGGCGCTTTGGATATATACTTGCAGGTCCCCGTCGCTGCTGCCGACCACAAGATCGAGTCGGCCATCGCCGTTCATATCGCGTGCGGCCGGCGCAGCATACGCGGCGTTGTTGGGCAGCGTGAGAATCTCGCTGCCTGCCTCTAAAGTGAGGGCCGCTGCGCTGCGGCCCTTGTAGAGCCATACTCGTCCATCGGCTCCGCCTAGGACGAGGTCGAGCTTGCCGTCGCCGTCGATATCGGCGACGTACGGCGCTGCAGCCCCTCCGGGCAGCTGCAGCGGTTTCCCGCCCGCGCGCACGGCCGCGGGCTTCGCGAACCTGCCGCCAGCGAGCTGCGGCAGCTCATACAGGGCCCCGGACTCGTCGGAGACGACGAGGTCCGGGCGGCCGTCCCCGTTCACGTCTGCGGCGTGAACGGCACTGTAAGGGCTGAGCTGGAGCGGCACGCCGGACTCCAGCATCAGCTTCGCAGGCGCGCCGAACGTGTCCGGCAGCGCCATTCCCGCAGGCGGCGGCTCACTCGTGTACGCCGCCGGATCAGGCCCTTGATTCGTGTAGACGTACACGAATCCATCTGCGCTGCCGGCCAGCACGTCGGTGCTGCCGTCGCCGTTCAGATCCGCGGCGGCCGGGTACGCGCGGTAGGGTAGTTCGATCGCGCTCGCCAGATCGCGATATTGCGGGAACAGCGCCTGCCGCAGCGGCTTGCCGGCTGAAATCACGTGCAGACCGCTTGCGTAGCCCGAGCCTGGCAGCTCTCCGATGAACGTCGGCTGCGCGTTCGTTCCGGTGTTGAGCTGCACCGTTAAGCTCTCGCGCCACTGCCCCCAGTAGAAGGCATTGCGCACGAGGGTGAACGAGGGAATCTCGTTATACTTTTTGAGTTCCTCAGCCCAAGCGATGCCGTCTTTGTGCTGGATGGCCGGCATCGCCTCAAAGTGATTTTGGAAAGCCATGGCAGGTCTGCCGTAAGGACCGAGCACTTTGCGAACACTGTAACCTAACGTCTCCTTGGCTACATACGACAGCAGCTCACTGCGATACTGCATGTTGGCCGCTGCGAAATCAAAATTGAAATATGGATCAATCGGTAAAGCTCTTTTATTGAAGTAAGTCGTCCCCGGCGTTGATTTGCCTGTGGCTTGATATTTGGCTGCCAGTTGAGCGAAGCCCAGGTTCAGGTCAGCACCGCTTTGCATGTCGTAACCGGTTGGAAAGTAACGGTTAGGTAAGAAGTTGCTAGAGATCAGCACGGTGCCTTTCCCTACACGATTCTCCATAGCTAGCGAAACAGCTTTGCCAGACACATTCATGGCGACAAGGGTCTGTCCTGACGACGGAACGAAGCCGTACCCCATATGAAAACCTGGAAGGTCCTCCATCGTATGGTGCTTGAGGTAGCTGTCGCTAAACAATTGAAAGGTTGTCTGCACGCCTTGTAGATTCATAGAAACCTTGGGATAGCTTAGGCTTGGCGTATTTGCTGCCAATTGCGGCGCTCCTAATCCTGTAAGCGAAACCTTCTGCAAATTAACAAGCTCTGATGCCCCAAGGAAATCAAGCGGCAATCGGGGGGCAAATCCATTTTCGACTAGCAAATGTCCGCCTTGCTTCACATAGCTTATGAGCTTTGTTGTCTGCTCTGTCCATGCGGGATCTTCGGCTAGCGCCGGATCCAGATAGATAGCATCGTATGTTTTCAGCTTTCTAGCTGATAGGGCTGCTAGCTTCTGCTTATCTACGGAAATGCCCGCCTGCAAGCTCTGCGAAAAGTTGCCATAAGCAGCCGTATCATACGAATCTCCACTAGTTGCGTAGAGAAGCTTGGTTTCCTCTATTTTTGGCAAAAATAGAAGTAGGCCCACTACCAATAGGAAACCGAGGGCTAGTCCGATAACAATTTTTAAAATGCGTATTTTCGACAAAACCAAAAGGATCCCTCGATTACTAAAATGGTCACTATCCTTGACATTATAGCATTCATGGGTAAGTTTGTTAACTTTTAAAGGGTTACCCGGCATGCAGGTAAGGTTTGGGAATTTGCGGAGGCTGTCGGATATTGACTGGGTTTGGAAATGGTTGTGCCCTAGATTCCTACCTATCGTTTCTGTTACACTAAAGAGAAGACTTTGAGGGTCGCTTGAGGATCTATTATTGAAAGGATTTGCTGCCATGCGTACGATACGCAGAGAAGATATAGAATTATTGGCCCCTGCGGGGGATTGGGATTGTTTGAGAGCGGCTGTTGCCAATGGGGCGGATGCCGTGTTTTTTGGTGTGGAGAAATTTAATGCTAGAGCGCGCGCGCATAATTTCACGATGGCTGAACTGCCCGATATTATGTCTTTCCTTCATCTATATGGCGTTAAGGGTTTTCTGACTTTTAACATTCTAGTATTTGAGGAAGAGTTGAGCGAGGCTAAGCAACTGATCGAAGCTTGTGTCGATGCAGGTGTGGATGCGGTTATTGTGCAAGATCTTGGTCTTGTGAAAATGATTCGTGAAATTTCCCCGGATTTCCCGATTCACGGTTCCACGCAGATGACGATTACATCTCCTGAAGCTGTTGAATTTACGAAACCTTTCGATATTGAACGGGTCGTTTTGGGACGCGAAAATAATTTGAAACAAATTAAACAAATCGGGGACCAAGCGAAACTTCCGATGGAAGTGTTCGTGCATGGCGCGCTTTGCGTGTCCTACTCGGGTCAGTGTCTAACCTCTGAAATGTGGGGCGGCCGTTCGGCTAACCGCGGTGAGTGTGCACAAGCCTGCCGCTTGCCTTATGATTTGATGATTGATGGTGTGCAAAAGCCGATGGGTGACGTGGCGTATTTGCTGTCGCCAAAAGATTTGGCGGCTATTGAAATTGTGCCTGAGTTGATCGAAGCGGGCGTGTGCTCCTTCAAAATTGAAGGGCGTTTGAAAACCCCTGAATACGTGGCTAACGTCGTGAGCAAGTACCGCAGCGCAATTGATCGTTATTTTGAAGGCAAAGATGCTCGTCCTTCGAAAGAGGAAGTTCGCGAGCTGCAACAGAGCTTCTCGCGTGGCTTTACCGTTGGTTTCTTGAACGGAACCAACAATAAACAGCTCGTCGACGGTACGTTTCCGAAGAGCCGCGGGGTGTTCGTTGGTCGCGTGAAGCAGATTTTGCGCGATGGTGTGGTTTGTGAGCTTGAAGCGCCGATCAAGCGCGGAGACGGGATTGTATTCGACGCCGGAGATCCGACGAAGAAGGAAGAAGGCGGACGTATCTACGATTTGCGCCGCAAAGGCGAGAAAATCGAAGGCGAAGCCGAGGGTGGCATTATCGAAATCATTGCGGGACGCAATGATGTGGATCTGAGCCGCTTGCATGTGGGGGATCGGATCTGGAAGACGAACGATCCGCATTTGGACAAACGTCTTCGCCAGACGTTCGAGACCGATAAGCCTTACCGCACATTCCCGGTTAGCATCAAGATTACCGGCGCTGAAGGCGAGCCGCTCAAAAGCTGGTGGACCGATGTGCAAGGCGGCCATACCGTCTTCGTACAGTCCGAACTTCCACTTGTTCGTGCAGAGAAAAGACCGATGGATGAGCAGCTGTTCGCTGATCAGTTTGGCCGTCTTGGCGGTACGATCTATGCGCTTAGTGATCTGGATGTTCAGTTGGACGGCGAACTCATCGTGCCTATGCGCGAGCTTAATGCTATGCGCCGCAGCGCGGTAGAGCTCATGGAAGACGAGCGTCAGAAGCCGCGCGCGTACATGAAGCGTGAAATCGGCGTTTATGACGATGTGCCGCAGTCTGCTGCTGAGCGTCAAGCATCTGTGCCTACTCCTGCGTTGTCGTTGGCAGATCGCAGCGGGGTACACCTTACAGCACTTTGCCGTAACCTGGATCAAGTGAAGGCTGTGCTCGAAAAAGACGACGTTCAAATGATTTACGCTGATTTTGAATTTATTAAGCAGTTCCCTGCGGCTGTTGAAGCTGTACATGCGGCCGGGCGCAAAATTGCCTTGGCTACGCCGAGAATTCATATGCCTGGGGAAACGGGCTATTTTAACAATATCTTGAAGCTGAACCCTGATGCCGTGTTGATTCGGAATACAGGTGCCGCTTACTTCTTCTTGAAGCATCAGCTGGAGCATCCGAATGGGCCTAAGCCGCAGCTTATTGGTGATTTCTCTTTGAATATAGCTAACCACAAAACAGCTTCCTTATTCTTGGATGCAGGTTTGTCGAAGGTTACACCGTCTTACGACTTAAACATTCAGCAGATGGTTGATCTGCTTGGCCGCGCTGAAACTTCCAAGCTGGAAGTCGTCATCCATCAACATATGCCGATGTTCCATACGGAGCACTGCGTGTACTGCACGTTCTTGAGCGAAGGCACAGACTTCACGAACTGTGGTCGTCCATGTGAAGATCACCATGTGTCCTTGCAGGACCGGGTGGGGATGTCACATCCCGTTCGCGTCGATGAAGGCTGCCGCAACACGGTTTATAATGCAGTGGATCAATCTGGCGCTGAATATCTGAACCACTTCATGGATTTGGGCATTCGCTCTTTCCGCGTGGAGTTCCTTGAAGAGACGCCGGACAAGGTACATGAGATTCTAAGCTTGTACCGCCGTGCGATTAACGGTGAAATCAGCGGGACGCAAGTGTGGCGTTCACTGAAAGCTACTAATCAGTTGGGCGTAACTCGCGGTCAATTGGTGAAATAAATTATTGAAAAGTAGATCATAAACGCTTGCCGTTTATGGTCTATTTTTTATTTACCCCCGCCTGCCTCCCACGTTGTGTTAGGGGAACTACTGTGAAATCGGCCCCTATATGCGCCGAAGGGGAACTGGGGTCCCTTATTTCTAAGGATTTGGCTGAGTTTCCGCCAGATTCATGGAAATAAAATCCTACGGATCCCCGAAAAGCTCTGGAATCACCCTGAGTACACAAATAGTGCCATCAGGTTCCGCTATTTCGGCATTTTCGCTTGTAACGGGTCTCTTGCGGAAACGAGGTCCTGTAGTTCCCTAGGTACACCCACGACACAGAAGTATTTCATTCTCCGTGTTTAACTTAACTTTTGCTGGTTTAGACTGAAATTAAGGCTTAAACTACATACTTTGTTCACAATTCAGACACAACTTTTTAATGTATTTTTCAGATTTGCTTAAGGTTGGTTTATTGTTCCACGCGTATAGTGATGATGGTTACTATGAACGAAAGAATGAATGGGGGATCTTGGATGCTTGAGGTCAAACAAGTCAGCAAGCTGTACGAAAATGATCGCGGCGTACACAACATCGACTTTTCGATGCAGCGCGGCGAAATCGTCGGCTTTTTAGGGCCTAACGGTGCTGGCAAAACAACGACAATGCGCATGATCACGGGTTACTTGAATCCGACGCACGGTCAAATCCTGGTGGACGGCCACTCCATGGCGGACAATCCGAAGAAAGCGCGCCGCAAAATCGGTTATTTGCCCGAGACACCGCCGCTTTATCCGGAAATGACGGTGCAATCGTACCTGCGCTTTATCGCGAATCTTCGCGATGTACCGGCACGGGAGCAAAAGCTGCGCGTCGGCGAAGCGATCGACAAGCTCGGTCTGCAAGGCCGCGAGAAGCAGATTATTCGCTCGCTATCCAAAGGCTACAAACAGCGCTTGGGCCTCGCGCAAGCGATTCTGCACCAACCGGATCTGCTAATTCTGGACGAGCCTACGTCAGGCCTCGATCCGAAGCAGATCATCGAAATCCGCCAGCTGATTCATGAGCTGGGCGAGAATCACACAGTGCTGCTGAGCACGCACATTTTGCCGGAAATCAACGCGATTTGTAACCGCGTTCTCATTATTAACCAAGGCCGCGTCGTACTCGACGAGCGTCCTGAGCATCTCGGCCGCACGATGGGCGAGACGTTTGAAGTGTCGCTCGAGGTCAAGGGACCTCGCGAGCGGATTTTGACCGAGCTTCGCAGCTTGGACACGGTTGCTGACGTGAAGGAGCTTGATGCTCCAGCTCAGATAGAGGAAACATCCGCAGAGCCTGCGGCTGAAGAAGCTCTGGCCGCCAAGGAGTCCGTGAAGCTGCTCGTCACTTCTGCGGATCGCTCCGACATCCGGGAGGATCTGTTCTTCCGCCTGGCCGGCGCAGGATACCCGATTCTCGAGATGAAGCGCGAAAGCCTCAGCCTGGAGGATATTTTCCTCAAGCTGACGACGGACGAGCCTGCCGAAGCGGACAGCAAATCGGAAGAGGAGGAAGACAACGATGCGTAAAATCTGGGCGATCTGCTCGAAAGAGCTGCAAATGTATTTCTTTTCGCCAGTTGCTTATGTAGCCTTCGCTTTCTATGTGCTGCTGTCCAGTTTCTTCTTCTATATCAATTTTGTAAGCGGTCAGCCGCCGATTATTGATGCGCGTTCCGTAGTAGGCAACACTTCGTTTATCTATCTGTTTATCATCCCGTTATTGACGATGCGTCTGATCGCGGATGAATTCCGTCAAGGCACGGATGAGCTGCTGCTTACATCGCCTGCAGGCATTGGTGAAATTGTGATGGGCAAATATTTGTCCGCTTTCATCGTGCAGGTGGGACTGGTGGCGATTTCCTTGATTTATCCGCTCATCATGTCCGCTTTCGGAGAGATGGATAAGCCTGTGTTATGGCTTTCCTATTTGAGCATGTTCCTGATAGGATGCGCGATGATGGCTATCGGTTTGTTCGCGTCAAGCCTTTCTAATAACCAGATGGTTGCGGGTATCACCGGTTTTGTGATTTTGCTGCTGCTGTGGCTGCTTGATTGGGTGAGCTCCAGCATGACAGGCAAACTGAAGGATTATGTCGGTCAATTTTCATTGACGAGCCATTTGACGAACCTGCAAAAAGGTGTTCTGCATGGCGGAGACATCCTCTTTTATGTCACATTAACAGCGGTATTTCTCGTTCTTAGCATACAAGTTCTTGAAAGAAAGCGTTGGAGGTGAGCGGGATGAACAAGTGGATACGGGGAACGAATGCGACAGTTTTATCCATCGCGGTGATCGGTATTTTCATCATTCTGACCATTTTCCTTCACTCGCTGAAAGGCTTTCAGGTCGATTTGACGAAAAACAAAAATTTCACGCTTTCGGAGCAAACGGTCAACACGCTTAAAAATCTAAATCAAGATATTCATGTCATTGCTTTTACAAATAGCGGCGACAACAATGAATTCGTCACGCGTCAAGTTACGGATATGATCCAGGAGTACAAGAAGCAAAGCAGCAAAATTACGTATGACGAATACGATATGCTGAAACAGCCTTCTATGGCTAAGCAATATGGCGTCGATCAAGGCGGCACGCTCGTTTTTGAAATGGGCACCAAGAAACAAAACGTGAATTTCTACGAGTTGTTCGTGGGTCAGCAGGACGGATCTTACACGTTTTCCGGGGAAGAGAAGTTCACGCAAGCCCTTACGAGCTTAACATCTACGGAGAAACACACGGTGTACATGCTTTCCGGTCATCAAGAGTATCCGCTGACGGCGATGACGATTTTGAGAAGCAGTCTGGAAGCCGCTAATTACACGGTGAAGGATCTCAATCTGTACGTTGAGGGTAAAATACCTGACGATGCGCAGATGCTTATGCTGCTAGGTCCGCAAAATGATTTGAATGACAAAGAAGCTGAACTGATTAAGGCTTATTTGAAGGATAAAGGTAAAATCTACATGGCGCTGGGCTTTGATAAAGATATGGCGACCAAGTGGAAAAATATCGATGCCATCATGAAAACATATGGTATCCAGGATCAGCACGCAATCGCGATTGAGCCAAAACAAACGTCGCTGTACGATCCGTTAACGATCATTCCGGACTACGGTCCTCATGACATTACCAACAAGCTTTCCAGCAATAATCTCGTTACGATGCTGTCGCTTGCAGTGAGCTTGAATGCAGATGAAAGTGCGCCGGATTATACGCAATCGCTGCTTTTGAAAACGACGGACAAAGCTTACGGTGAAACCGACATTAACCTGCTGGCACAATCCAAAACCAAACAGGATGCGACGGATGTCAAAGGCCCGTTGAACTTGGGTTATGCGATTTCGAACAAAGATAATAAGCCTAAAGCTGTTATTCTTGGTGGTTCGACGTTCGTATTGGATCAAGATATTCAGAACCAAGGAAATAAAGATTTTGCAATGAACAGTATCGGTTGGTTGCAGGAACAAAAGGATCAAATTACGATTCGTCCGCGTCAAGGAGATGCCTTCCAGCAAGCGATGATTACGCCTAGCCAGGCGAATACGATTTTCTTAGTCACGATCGTGTTCTTACCGCTCTTGTTCTTAGTCATCGGCGGCTTGATCTGGTGGAGGAGGAGAAGAGGATGAAACGGTTTATTCCTACGATTCTGTTAGTCGTTATTTGTATCGGCGGTTTCTGGTACGCATCGAGCAAAGACTTCTTTCAAGAGAAAAAAGAAGAACCGAAAACCCTTCTCACGCTAAAACAAGAAGACGTGCAGTCCCTTGCGGTGAAAACCGAAGAGCAGCAAATTGATTTGAACCGTACGGACATCGGTTGGGAGATGAAAACGCCGACTGCGGCTCCAATGAATACGAATCAGGTTGATTCGTGGCTGGATGCTATCGGTTTAGTGACTTCGACTAAAGTTGTGGAAGAACAAGCGAGTAATTTAGCCAATTATGGCTTAGATAAGCCAGTTGGTACTTATGAAGTCACGATGAAAGATGGCTCTAAAAAGGGGCTTCTGGTCGGAACTGCTCTTCCAATCGAAGGTTTCTCCTACGTTCAAGTGGAAGGTTCTCCGGTTGTTTACCAAGTCAGTGATCAATCTTTGTCTTCGCTGAACAAGGCTCCGGTTGACTTTGCCGAAACAAGCCCGTTCAAGATCGAGAATGACAAGGTTCAATCGGTGAAGGTTACGTGGAAGGGTCAGACCTGGACACTTGCCAAAACCGATAAGGACAAAGTGGCTGCTGAGGCGAACTGGAAGCTTGGCGATAAGGAGCTGAAAGGCGCGGATGCGAGTCCATTGCTGGATGAGCTGGTCTTTCTGCATAGCGCGGAGCTGCCACAGCCGCTTGCTCAGAAGCCGACGGCAGGCGGCGAGCTCAAAATTGAGCTTGGTTTGTCTGTAGATGGCAAAGATGTTACCGAAGTTTACGAAGGTAAAGTAAGCCAAGACCAAGTCTGGCTGGCTAAGCAGGGTGGGACATGGTCCTTCCAAATTGCAGCGGCAGACATACAGAAATTAACGGATGCTTATGCCGGTAAGCCGGCGCAGCCTGCTTCATAGAAAGAAAGCCCTGACAGCTACATGCTGTTCGGGGCTTTTTTCATTGGACGATCTTTTAGGATTTTTTTACCAAACGACATAAAACGGCAATTTTTGGGAAACCTACAAAGAAGGAATGGAAAGGAGGGTAACATTCACATGTACAACAATCAAGGGAACCAAACCATTACCGGCAAGGAGCTCTCGTACCTATCGGATACGTTGAAGAATGAAGATTTGTTAGCAAAGCTTTGCGTGCACGCTTCTGTTGGCAGCCAAAGTCCATCATTGAAGCAAACCATGTCTCAGCTTTCCCAGGAACGGCTCCAAAGCGTCAGCATCCTCATCAACACGCTGCAGCAGCAATCAGGCTTGACCCACTAACACGTACACAGAGGAGGTGCAAGAAGCATGTATCAACAAAATCCTTACCAACAACAGCAGCAACACCAAGTGCTTTTGCAAGAGCAGGATCTTGCTAATTTAGTTCTATCCGAGTTGAAACGCAGTGCAGGGGAGTACACAACAGCGGTCACAGAGGCTGTGAATCCCCAAATTAAACAGACCTTTCAAACTTTATTGACCAAGACACTTCAATGTCATGCGACATTATTTCAAGAGATTCAAAAGCTCGGATACTACGAGGTACAGCCCGCTGAGCAGCAGCAAATCCAACAGGAGCTGCAGAAACAAAGCCAGACCGCAGCTCAGCTTCAGTCTTTCGTGCACCAGAATTTGAGCCAGGCATCGACGACGATGAGCTACCAACAGCAGGAATCGATGGGGATTTCCCAGCAGCAGCCGCAACAACAGCAACAGTACTCGCAAATTCAGCACCAACCGGCGCAAAGCCAACAGCACAATCCAATCGCGGGCCTGCATCAACATCAGGCGCCAATTCAACCAATCATCAATACGTCCCAATATCCGAACGCTGTGCATAACAATCAAGGGCAAGGTTACGGCCAAACGAGCTATGGCTATTCCCAAAGCTACGGGGCATCATCCGCTTATGGAGCAGCAGAGAATGCTGGCATGGCCGGCAAATCGGCGAATTCAAGCATCGCTTCCTGCCAAACTTCCAATGTTACTGGCGAGAACTCCTACATGAACAAACAGCATGAGGGCAGTAAATATAGCTTTTAATCAAATTAGACGTCCGCAGCGATAAGCTTAGGGCGTCTTTGTTTGTTCTACGTCCCAACTATTTTTTAATTTTGTCCCACTTTTCTCATAATCAAGGTATGGAAGCGGCTTGTCACACATATATAAGGAACAAGGATGTCCAAACTTATGGGAAAAGGGAGTAGAGCTGATGAAAAAAACATGGATTTACGGCGCAGCGACTTTAATGTTACTTGGAGCAGTGACAACTGCATGCGGTTCTAAAGAGGAAGTCATTAGTTCAACCGGAGCAGGCCCTAAGGTAGCGACAACGGTGGCGGGCAGCCAAGCAGAAAGCAGTGTGAAAACGGTGGCTTCAGGCGCCAAACCGGCTATTGATGCGCAAGTTTCTAAAGTGGATGGCAGAAATGTAACGATTACGTACCAGACAACGAATTTCCAACTATCTGCCGATAGTATGGATAAAGCGAATGTACAGGGGCAAGGACATCTGCATCTGTACGTGGACGGCAAGCAGAAAGCGATGATCGGCAAAACAGGTCCGTTAACGCTGAACAATTTAGCTGCTGGTAAACACGAGATTCGCCTTGAACTTCAGCAAAATGACCACAAAGACCTGAATGTCGAGAAAATTCTTAACATTGAAGTGAAATAGGTGGGAACATTTGTGCGTATTCGGGCGGAAAACAAGCTCGGGTGAAGATCGGAACACGCTGCAAGCATATTCTTTGAAAAGACGGGCAAATAGCCCGTCTTTTGTCATTTGACACACCCGAATGGGTAGCATAGACTGTTGATAGTATGGCAGGATTGCCGCCTAATCGGAGGGAAACAATTGATTGTCGATATACGGAAGTGGAATCATGTTTTTAAGCTGGACCCTGATCGTGATATATCCGATGAGGCGCTAGACCTCATTTGTCAGTCGGGAACGGATGCGATAATGGTTGGAGGTTCAACGGGTGTTACGTTTGATAATACCGTAGATCTCATGGCCCGGATTCGCCAGTACGAATTGCCGTGTGTACTTGAAATTTCTAGCCAAGAGGCTATCGTCCCCGGGTTCGATCTCTATTTTATTCCTGTGGTGCTCAATGCGGAAGATCCGAATTGGATCGTCGGGCAGCATCATGAGGCGTTGAAGGAGTATGGTTCCCTGCTCAATTGGGACGAGATTGTAACGGAAGGTTATGTGATTCTCAATAGCGAGGCTGCGGCGGCGAAGCTGACGAAAGCTCGTGCGAACTTGGATGCCAAAGACGTTGCGGCTTACGCGCGAATGGCGGACAAGTTATTTAACATGCCAATTGTATATTTGGAATACAGCGGTGTCTTCGGCGATATGGAGCTGGTGCGGAGGACGCGGCAAGTTCTGGAGAATGCCCGTTTATTTTATGGGGGCGGCATCGACAGCCTGGCCAAAGCGCAGCAAGCGGCGGAAGTGGCAGATACCATTGTCGTAGGCAACATCATCTATAGTGATCTGGAGCAGGCGCTTCAGACAGTGAACGTGAATTTTAATAGAACAGGAAGGTAACTTAATGAACGAGACAGTCAATATCTTAGATGCGATTAAAAGGTTGAATCCCCAGCAGCGCAAAGCGGTTGAAGCGGTTGACGGTCCACTTTTAATTATGGCTGGCGCGGGAAGCGGAAAGACGCGGGTGCTCACGCATAGGATCGCTTACCTGATCGGCACACGCAAAGCGGCGCCATGGAGCATTCTAGCGTTAACCTTTACGAATAAAGCAGCACGTGAGATGCAGGATCGTGTAGGCAAACTGGTTGGCGGGAGCGGGAACGATATCTGGGTTTCCACGTTTCACTCCATGTGTGTGCGTATGCTGCGCAGAGATATTTCGCGAATCGGTTTCACCTCGAATTTTACGATTCTGGATTCAGGCGACCAACTCTCCGTAATCAAAACCTGCTGTAAGGAACTTAACATCGATACGAAGAAGTACGAACCCAAGACGTTTCAAGCGGCGATCTCTACAGCCAAAAATGAACTTATTTCTCCTAAACAATTTGAAGATAAAATCGGTGACTACTTCGACGGACTGACCTCAAAAATTTATACGCTTTACCAAAAAAAGCTGAGAAGCAACAACTCCCTGGATTTCGATGACCTGATTATGGCTACCATTCATTTGTTTAAAGAAGTGCCGGAAGTTCTGGATTACTATCAAAACAAATTTCAATATATTCACGTCGATGAGTATCAAGATACGAATAGGGCGCAGTATATGCTGTGTCAAATGATTGCTGCCAAACATAAGCGCATTTGCGTCGTAGGAGACAGCGACCAGTCCATTTACCGTTGGCGCGGAGCCGACATTACGAATATCCTTAATTTTGAAAATGATTACCCGGATGCCACGTCCATTTTATTAGAGCAAAATTATCGCTCCACCTCGAATATTTTGAACGCGGCGAATAAAGTCATCGCCAACAATACGGGCCGTAAGCCCAAAAATTTGTGGACTGACAAAGAAGGCGGCGCAGGCATCAAGCTGTATCAAGCCGACACGGAACATGAAGAAGGCTATTTCATAACAGGTGAAATTAACAAAAACAAGTCCAAAGGTAAAAAGTTCGCCGATCATGCCATTCTCTACCGGACGAATGCGCAATCACGGGTAATAGAGGAGATTCTTATTAAATCCGACATTCCGTATACGATTGTTGGCGGCGTGAAGTTCTATGATCGTAAAGAGATCAAGGATATTTTGGCTTACTTGCGGCTCATTTCCAATCCCAACGATGATATCAGCTTGAATCGGATCGTCAACGTTCCGAAGCGGGGTATCGGTGGTACCACAATGGATAAAGTTGCGGAGATGGCGGGACGCCGCGGAATTTCGTTATTTGCCATGCTGGAGGAGATTGATGTTCTGGAGATTAATGCCAAAGCGAAGCACGCGTTGGCTGATTTCCGTGAGATGATCGATAATCTGAACCGGATGGTTGAATACTTATCCGTGACGGAGCTTACCGAGAAGGTGCTGGAGCTATCTCAGTACCGTTTGGAAATGCAGCGGGAAAATACGATTGAATCCAAAGCTCGTCTCGAAAATATTGAAGAGTTCCTGTCCGTGACGATGGACTTTGAGAAACGCAACGAGGACAAGTCCCTCATTTCGTTCTTGACCGATTTGGCGCTTATCGCCGATATCGATACCTTAGATAAAGACCAACCTGAGGAAGAACAAGACGCTGTCGTATTAATGACGATGCACAGCGCCAAAGGTCTGGAATTCCCGGTTGTTTTCATCATCGGGATGGAAGAAGGCGTCTTCCCGCACAGTCGGGCTTTTGCCGATAACGAAGAGCTTGAAGAGGAGCGCCGTTTGGCCTATGTTGGCATCACGCGCGCCGAGGAAGAGCTGTTCCTCACGTGCGCGCGCATGCGCACGCTCTTTGGCCGCACCGCCGCTAACGCGCCATCGCGATTCCTGCAGGAGATTCCGCCGGAACTCCTGGAGAAAGTCTCGATGGGAGGTTCCATCGGCGGAGGCTTCTCACGAGGTGGCCGCGCCAGCTCGTGGGGAAGTAGCGGTGGCGGCAGCGCCGCCGCCTCCTCCTCGACGAGCCGCGGTTCCGGCGGCTCGTCTGCCTGGGGCACGCCGTCCTCCTTCGGACGGCCAAGTGCCGGCGCGGCTGCGCCGAGCCCTGCTGCGGCTGTGAAGCCGCCTGCGTTCCGGGCTCCGCAGCCTGCCGCGGGCGGTCCGGTGCCGGACTACAAAGCCGGCGACAAAGTGTCGCATGGCAAGTGGGGCGTCGGCACCGTTGTGTCCGTGAAAGGTTCGGGAGACGACACCGAGCTGCAAATTGCTTTTCCGGCGCCTAATGGACTTAAGCGCCTGCTAGCGAAATTCGCCCCGATTACCAAAGCGTAGGGGCAGGACTTTTCAACCTTGGATTACCCATTTCCCATTAGAGAGGAAGAGCCCGTAATGACAGATGCCATCGCGGCAATGAAAACCCTCATCCAAGAAATTAACAAGCACAATCATAATTATTACACGCTCGATCAACCAACGATTTCGGATGCTGAGTGGGACGCTTTATATGATAGATTAACAGCGCTGGAGAAGGAGACGGGAACCATCCTGCCTTCTTCCCCAACCCAGCGTGTGGGCGCCGATATCCTGAAGGGTTTCGAACCACATCGCCATCTAGCCCGTCTTTGGAGTTTGGACAAAGCGCAAAATGCGGAAGATCTGCAAACCTGGCATACACGTGTTCTTAAATTGATCGCCGACTATAACAGCAAGAACCCGGAAACTCCTTTGCCGGACCCTACCTATGTTGTGGAATTAAAGTTTGATGGGCTTACGCTCAATCTTACCTATGAAGCGGGTCAGCTTAAACAGGCCTCCACGCGTGGAAATGGTACTGTAGGAGAAGGAATTTTAGCACAGATCAAGACGATTAAATCTATCCCGCTCGAGATTCCTTATGATCGAGGGACAATTGAGGTGCAGGGTGAAGGCATGATGTTCCTGTCTGTCCTTGAAGCGTACAATCAGACGGCCGCAGAGCCGCTCAAAAACGCTCGAAATGCAGCCGCAGGAGCACTGCGTAACCTGAATCCCAAAGTAACCGCAGAGCGCAAACTGAACGCTTTCTTCTATAACGTAGGTTATTCGGACAATATTCAATTTGCTAACCATGCGGATATGGTTCAGTTCCTACGGGACAACCATTTCAAAATTAGCAACCGTACACGGTATTTCAATACGATCGAAGAAGTAAGCACAGAGCTTGAGCGGATCGCCGAAGAGCGTTTAGGTTTTGATTTCCTCATCGATGGTAGCGTCGTGAAGCTTACGGATATGCGCACGCGGGAAGTGCTTGGCTATACGGAGAAGTTCCCTCGCTGGGCTATCGCGTACAAGTTTGAAGCCGAAGAAGCAACAACGATCCTGCAAAGTGTATCTTGGGAAGTAGGCCGCACCGGCAAAATTACGCCGTTAGCTCGCGTAGAAGCTGTAGATCTCGCTGGCGTTACCGTACAGAACTGTACGTTGAATAACGTCGGCGACATCGAGCGTAAGAACCTCAAGCACGCCTTAGGCAGCCTTGTCTACATTCGTCGCTCCAATGACGTCATTCCCGAAATTCTCGGTAAAGTGACCGAGGAGAATGACGGCGAGGAAATCATCGCTCCAACGCATTGTCCTTCTTGCGGCAGCGAGCTGGAGATGCGTGGTGCGCATCTGTTCTGCTTGAATCGGCTTGGCTGCAGCCCGCAGCTCGTTGGCCGTATGTCGCATTTTGCTTCGCGCGATGCGATGGACATAGAGTTCTTCAGCGAGATGACGGCTTCGCAGTTGCACCAAGAGCTTGGTGTCAACGATCCTGCGGATCTCTATACGCTGAAGTTCGACGATTTGGTGAAGCTTGACCGGTTCGGGGAGAAGAAGGTCAACAATTTACTGGGCGCTTTGGAGAAAAGTAAATCTCGCGACCTCGCGTCGTTCCTATATGCACTAGGCATTCCCAACTCCGGCAAAACGACAACCAAAGTGCTGGCCGATTATTATCGCAGCCTGCCCAAAATCATGGCGGCAACGCCGGAGGAGCTCATCGCGCTCCCAGACGTGGGTGGTATTGTCGCCGAAAGCATCTACTCATTTTTCCGTGACCCTGTCATGGTCTCCAGTATTGAGCGCATGTTGGCCGCCGGCGTCAACCCGATTGCCGAGGAGCCTGCCGTCGTGCTGGCTAGCCCGGACAATCCGTTTTTTGGCAAAACGGTTGTGCTTACGGGTACGCTTTCCACCATGGGGCGCGACGAATGCGCCAAGAAGCTGGAAGCGCTTGGAGCCAAAATTACCGGCAGTGTTTCTAAGAAAACGGACATCGTTATTGCAGGAGAGAGCGCCGGTAGTAAGTTGACCAAAGCACAGGAGCTTGGCATTCGGATTATTGATGACGAACAGGAGCTTTTGCAGCTGCTGGGTGAAGGTTAATTTAAATTTTTTGAAAAGAGGGTTGCGCCATGCCAGGAAAGCTGCATATTGTGAACGGTGACGCTTTTGGAGATAAACTGCGTAAGTCGAGCATAGATGGTGAAATTCTGGTGTGGCGCGAGTCTCTATATGAAGGACCTATCGGCATGCAAATGTCAGATAGCCTCCTTTTACCCATTAGGGCTTCCTATATGTTTCGAAAGCATGGGATCGCGGAAGATCTGTTTACATCCACCACGCTTCATCAAGAAAAGCAATTGGATATGCTCTCAGATGAGGCAAGCGAAATTATCCTATGGTTTGATCAGGATCTTTTTGACCAGTTGATGCTTTGTTATTTATTAACGCGACTATCTAATCAGCATAGTGGTCAAACGCGATTATCGCTTATCCAATATGATCAAAAGCTCGAACATCAAATTCCTCAACTCTACAGCGAGATGTCGCCAGTAACAGAAGGGCAGCTTAACATTGCTGCTAAGGTGTGGAGTGCCTATTCAGCCTCTGAACCGCTGTCTTTGGCAGTTTTGATGGGGGAGGACTTGTCGGAGCTTCCTTTTCTAAAAAGGGCTCTAGAGGCTAACTTAGGGCGCTATCCCTCTATGCAAAATGGTTTGAGCAGCCTGGAGCAGCTCATTTTAGAGGAAATTGATCGAACGGATGTTTCTCTTTATTCCTTATTTCAATATGTAAGCGAGAATGCCAGTGACTTTGGCTTAGGTGATTTGCAATTCTGGGGTATGTTAGAGCAGCTCCGGTTATGTGATCATCCATTAATCTCTCTTACCGGGGGTGACAGACTTCCTCAATACGGTGAACCCTTACCTGTTCAGTTCGAGAATTGGCGAGTAAGATTAACAGATGCGGGTAAACTAGTTCTCACGGGCAAAGAAGACCATATTGCTTTGAATGGTATCGATGATTGGATCGGTGGTGTTCATTTGCAAGGGAAGCAGCTGATTTGGCGTCTAGATCGTGCTAATTCAGGGTTTTTCAAGCTGTAAGATATTGTATATAAAAAGATGCTTGCAATTCGTTTTGAAACCTGATAGTATATGTTCTTGTCACCGCAAGAGCGACACATTAACGCTTTAAACGGTAACGCAATAAAGCTCTTTGAAAACTGAACAAATAGATGAAGTAAATCAGCAAATTAGTCGAGCAATCGACAAAATGAGATTGTAAAATCTCGCTAGCAAGTCAATGAGCTATTCAGCTTTTCTATTATGGAGAGTTTGATCCTGGCTCAGGACGAACGCTGGCGGCGTGCCTAATACATGCAAGTCGAGCGGAGCACTTCGGTGCTTAGCGGCGGACGGGTGAGTAACACGTAGGCAACCTGCCTATAAGACTGGGATAACTATCGGAAACGATAGCTAAGACCGGATAACTGATTTTCTCGCATGAGAGAATCATGAAACACGGAGCAATCTGTGGCTTATAGATGGGCCTG